>CAWKBV010000001.1:0-865131 GCA_963847935.1 uncultured Alphaproteobacteria bacterium
CGGCTGACGGCATGCCGATGCATTTCGATGGAATCCACTACGACATTACAGAACGCAAAGAGATTGATTATAAACTGCGTCAGAGCGAGCTGCTCCTCATCGAAGCACAAAAGCTCGCCAATCTCGGAAGTTGGCAATGGGATTCGATTACAGATAAAATTACGGGATCCGAAGAATTTTTCAGGATCTTTAGCAGTTCATTCTCGTCATATCAGGGCTTTTTAGAACTGATCCATCCTGATGACCTTGATGCTCGGTGATGCGTACCTCGCGGATCGCATCCACGCGCGCCATTCCCTGACCCACGAGCACGTCAACCTGCCGTAGCTTCGTGACAATCTCTTCCGGCTTGTGTCGCTTGTTCGCCATTCCTGGTCCTCCGTTTGCTAAACATAGCGGTGGACCAATTCAGTTGGGGAGGCTCAGGCAAATCATGATTTGGTCGATTTGCCAAAATTCCGTGCCAAGGCGCGCAACGTAAGATAATCCTTGGAGCGCAACCCATGTCGGTAGTTCGCATGCAACGTCCCAGACTTTGCGCCACCGCGCGCACCGTGCATGCGGCACACAGTCCATCCCAGACCGCCGGAGCGCGGCAGCGCTGCCGCGTCGACTTTGCCTCAGCGCTGCAACAGGAGCTTCATGCGCGCTTTGCATGGGGTTAGCGTCGCTTTTCACGACCGCCTCCGTTGGCGGCAACGTTGCCGACGATTGCCTGCCCCCCTGCATTGACGTTGACATGCTCAACACTGACGATCTGCGCCCCGCGCGATCGATAGCGGCGGAATTGATCGACCTGGGCCAAGAAGGCGCGCCCCAGCCGGTTCATGATCCGATCATAGGCTTCGCGCGCTTCGGCGTTTTTGGCGTCCCAGGCACGCTGCGAGGCCGCCATCATCGTCGTGTGCGTCACCCCCATTTGGGTGATGAGCATGGCTTCGATCGCATCCTCGGGTTCGAGCTCAGCGGCTAGCGCAAAGACAAAGTTGCGGTAGGTCGCGCCGGCCATCCCGAGACCGTTCAGGTAGTCATCAGCCCAAGCGCTCCGAAATCGGTCTTGAGGCCGAACAACTGCTTCAATTTCTCGTTCGACGGAATCCGCTCCAGCAGCTCCTCTGGCGTCAGGTTGCTCAACGCGATGGTGGCCCGATGCCTCGGTTTGGTCGCCGGGACCTCGGGCGGGGGCGTGGGGCGCGTTGCTTTCGCATTGTGCTTGGTCGCCCTTGCGGTTTTCTCTCGCTTGCTGGTCATGGTTGTGGCCACACCTTTCCTTAATGCGCCGCGCAGTTCAGACCGAGAAGCACATCGTTCCAGTCCTCTCTGACGCGCTCTGGAACGCGGATCGTGACCTCGAGGCCGGCGTCGACGAGACGGTCGCGGAGCACCTTCGCGCTCTCCATGCCTTTGCCATGTGCGTCATTGTCGGCGAAGATGACGACGGAACGGCACTGCGCGGGGGGCTGCCACTTCGCGAGCTTGCCCGCATCCAACACCGCCCAGACCGGCATCTCGTGAAGCCCCGCCGCCGCGATCGCCGTCTCGATGCCTTCGGCGATACCAAGAGGGCCATTCTCGTAGTGATAGAGACGCGCCGCCGCGCCAGAGGGCACCTCGCCCTTCATGAAGCGGCGCGGCGCGGCAATGAGCCTTGTCTTGGCCGTCCGGGCGGAGAAACGTTCGATGCAATTCGCGGGGGTGCCATCCGGATCGACGAGGAGAGCCAGCATCATCGGATGGGTGCCACCGCTTCCGTCGTAGCCCCGGGGAACGAACCGCAGGATGCTACCGTCGGGAAGGTTCAGGCCCCTGTTTTTCAGATAACGGCCGGCAGTGTCCTGCGCGGTGACAGGTTTGCCGACCGACCAAAGCGCCAGAAAGTCGGCCGGTTTGGCCTCCGAACCCGAGCGCCACGCGGAGGGCTCAGACTCAGGGTCGTAGAGTCGAGGATTTCGTCGATGCGCTTCATCACCTCCCTGAAGCTCTGACCTGTAAACTTCTTCGCAAGGGTCGCTCCGTCACCGGCGCCGCATCGGTTGCAAATGAAGGTGCCTCGACCTTCCTTGTCGTCGAAAAACGGAAACGGTCCTTGCCATCGCTACAGAGCGGACAGGGGCCGTGGCGGTTCACGAGCATCTCGCCGGGGATGCCGAGCGACATCAGGATGCCACGCCATTTGCCGCGAGCGAGGTCTGGGTTTTCTGCATCTTCAGGTTTCCTTCTGCTTGCGTTTTGCATGCGCGATGAGACGTGATTTCGCGTAGTTCCGGATTTCGGTCGTCGAAGGATTGGGGGTGTGGTCGAGCCCGTTCGGCCAGCGTCGGAACTTGTCGCGAAAGACATGTACGCCCATCCAGGCTTGTGGCCGTCTTTCCCCGCCAGCCAGAGAAAACCTGAGAACCAGAGTTGAAACTGTTCGGGCGAAGGTTCTTCGGCCTGAGTTCCGGTAACCTCGACCAGGTCACCCGGTGCTTCGACGATCGATGACCGGACCAGTCGGACATGGCCGCACGCCGGCAGAGCGCCCCTACATGCAGCACGTGGCAGACCAGGAAGGGCTTCGGCAGCGGCTCTCCGCGCGGTGACGAGGACGATTTCCGTTTCGTTCCATCATCGAGCCGGTCGTGGTGAAATCTGGGAGACAAAGCCCAGCCGGGTGCTGTTACCCGCGTGGTCGAGGATGGGAATCCTCCGTGCCGGGCTTGATGCGGAGCCCCCGGCCGATCTTCTGCAAGAGCAGGATCTCCGACTTCGTCGGGGCCGCATCGATGATCCCCGAGACACCCCAGTCGAGGCCCGTCGTCAGCGTCCGCACCGAGCAGACGATGCGAATACTTCGCCAGCCTCGAAGCGCCGGCGGATCAGCTCCCGCTCGATGATGTCGGTCTTCGCATCGCAATAGGCCGCGGCGACGCCGGCAGACAGAAAGCGCTCCATGAGGCAGCGCGCATGGGCGCGGTTGACGGCGAAGCACAGAGTAGGCCTGTCTTCCCCCTTTTCCAGCCAGGTGTCCACGACTGAGCCAACGAGGTTCTGCAGGCTCATGATCCGCCCGAGCGCCGCTTCCTCGAATCACCGGCAACGGTCCGGACGCCCGTCAGATCGGGCTCGTCGGGCGTATAGGCACGAAAGCGCGACAAGAGGGCCTTTTCGATCAGGTTCCGGGTTGTTGCCGCGACGCGAAAATCCTGCCAAATTTTACCGTGCCCTTCGCCAAGGGGTGGCCGAAAAGCCGATGAAGGAACTTGCGGCCAGCGCTGCATCAGCCTGGGCACGATGGCGTGGGCCTCGTGACACTCGTCGACGAGGACAAGGCCGAAATGGTCAAGCCGGATCCTGTGGGAAAGGGTCTGGGGCGTGGCGACCAGAACCGAGGCAAACCGGTCGGTCCGCGGAAGGCGTCCCTGCAACACACCGATCTGCGAGATGCCTTCCACCTCGAGGGTCGTGATCGTCTGGTCGACGAGCGACAGCCGCGGCACCATCACCAGGACATTGCGATCCTTCGCCAAGGCAGACAGGATCATCTTGGCCATCACGACGGTCTTGCCGAATCCGGTGGGTGCCTGAAGAACGACGCGCTTGTTGCCCTCGCCAAGAAAGAGACGCAGCGCCTCGATCGCCTGCCGCTGGTCATCGCGGAGCTCGCGTGGCGAAGCACAGATGTGAGGAGGTCCAACATCAGTCAGAGCTCCAGTGTTTCCCCTGGCAAGGAACATGGCCAGGGTTAGGAGTAACCTTCTTATCGTCGGCACGCCGGTGCCGGTCTGGACCCGGAACGTGCGTGCCGGTCTCGCCCGGCTTTTTTGTTCCGGGCTGGGTCGCCTTGGCGGCCGGCCGAAGAGCTCATATTGGTTCGAGGAATTGCCGGCTTGGCCGACCCGGCGATGCGGTGTCGATCAGGCCCGCGGCTTCGAGTTCGGATCGCCGTCGAGCCGCCGTTCGCTCACACCGGCATGATGCCGATGGTTTCCATCGAAGGAAAGCAACCGCCTGTCCTGTGATGGTGCCTGAAGCTCAGGAAGGTGAGGACGCAGCGTTCAATCGGGCCGAGCTTCGACGTACTCAGAACATCGAAGGCCCATGTCATCGCCTGGGTACTCATCAATCGACCCTCCCAACCGAGAGATCGGCCAGGATGGCGAGGATCGGTGAAATCGGGTAGGAGCAGCCAATGGTGGCGGCGACAAGATCATGGCCGGTCAGCCGGGCGAGGAGGCACGTTTTCTTGGCTATTCCTTGGATGGATGGATAGCATTCGCCTAAATCATTGGCGTAGTCGGCGAGTGCTAAGAGAACAAACCTGTCGCGCTGCTTGAGGGGGCCATGGTCCCATACCAATGACATGACTTTGATGCTCATGTCCGGCGCCTCGGAACGATGTTTCGTGATCTGGCTTTCCTCAGGGCATCGCTTCGGCGAACCGTCCAGTGTTCCCTCCGGAGCCAACAGGTTCTTGAGGCTCTTGGCCATATGAGGCGCGGAACATGTTTCTTGATGGGCTTCATTTGTCGAACCGAACCGTCTTGGACGCGATGAACTCCAGAATATCAGCTCGCCGATACCGGACCGTCCGGCGGCCAAGTTTCACGAGGGGAGGGCCATCGCCGCGCCAAGCAGCAACTTCAAGATAGCGGCGCGTAAGCCCGTACTCAGCCTCAATCTCTTCTCGCGATAGAAGCTCTTCCAGGTTGGTGCGCACGAACTCCGGGCCCGGCCCAACCGGGGCTACGTCGGAGACATTTCTGTCCCATGGTCTGGCGATTGATTTCATCTGTGACTACCGCATGGTTTGGGTAGTCATGAACAATACGCATCTCAGCTCGCAGGTCCACAAGATCCGGGCGTAAAAACTCGGAGAGAAATTCTTGCTGGGTTTCTACGCCCGCGCCGCCTTCAAAACTCGAGTGACTTCGTCTGCTCGCTGCTCGCGGTCTTTCACTTCATTCTTTTGGTCGCCGGGCTCCAGTGCATAGATGATGTCAATGATCGGTTTGTACGATCCGACTGCAGTATCGAGGCCAGCGCGCGACAGAGCATCGTGCGTTCTCTGCACGAATAGCTCCCAACGTTCAGCTGGGTGATAGGCGTCTCCGTCGTAGTCCTTCAGCTTCCCAGAATAGGCATTCAGTGACCAGGCGAACTCTTCGAGTGCGTGAACTGCATCCGCGCGCCACCGGTCATAGCTCTCCAGCATTTCTCCGTTGTCGCCTGCCAGCGCGATCAAGGCACTTCGAAAGTTCGTTACATTCTGGGGGCTAGGACTATCCCCCTTCTCCTTGGCGTAAGACACTTCCCTCAGTCTATTTGCTATTTTCAGGGCCCTCCGTTCTTCATCTGCAAGCAGCTTCGCCAGATATTTCGCTTTGTACTCGTATGCCGACGGCCTGCTCAGGCTGACCTTGTACGAAGCCCACGCCCCACAAATTTCGTCCAGCAAGCTCACGTGCAGACACGGGTATCTTTTTTCCACGTCTGACAACGCCGATCGCGCTGTCGCCTTGAATTCTTCAATTTTTTCGTCGTCCTCTTCTTCATGGTCCATATAGCCGGTGCTGACCGTCTTGGGGGCCGGACCTCGTGTGTTCTTGCCAGCCGCTTTTTCCATGTCAAACTCCTACATACTTTGTTAAATCTTGGCGGATATTTGCGCGACAGCAGCCCTCAAAGGATCATCGGCCAAATGCGCATAGCGTGCTGTCGTACCGGGCTGAGAGTGTCCGAGCAATGCACCGATGATTGGCAGCGACAATCCTCCTGAGACCGCAATCGAGGCGAAGCTATGCCTCAAATCGTGGATCCGAACGTTCTCCAGCGCCGCAGCGGTTCTGATGACTTCCCACGGGTCCTTGAGATTGACCAGGCTTCGCCCCGGCTTGGCTCCGACGATGACGAAAGGATTGTCTCGATGCCGCCGAAGCGCGCGAAGGACCTGAATTGCCGCTTCGTTAAGGTAGATGGTTTTTGAACCGGTCTTGGAGTCGGGCAATCGCACCTGGCCATCTTCGATATTCACCCATTCCCAACGCAAACCAAGAATTTCTCCACGTCGCGCGCCCGTAAACAGCAACAAGCGGATCGCGGCGACAACGTAAGGCGAAATCGGCACGTGCCTGTTCCGATTGCTGTCGTTCTGCGGCTTAGGCGCCAGCAAGTGTCCGTCAGTTTCGGCACGACGCAGGACATCCCCTAGTCGTGCAATCTCGGCGGCGCTAAGATACCTTTGGCGCTTTTCCTCTGGAAATTTTTTCACGTGGCGCGTGGGGTTGCTGCCATCGGGTCGCCACTCCCAGACTTCGGCTAAGCTGAATGCTTTGGACAATAGCGCCAGTGCCCGATTGGCCTGATAGGGCGTTTTTCCGTGCTTCTTGTGAAAAGCCGAGATCTCGTTTCTGGAAATTTCTGCAATTTTACGACTTCCAAGTTCCGGCTCAAGCAGGTTTCGGATCAGCATTTCATCGTTTGCTATGCTGCCTGCCTTCTTGTGGACGTGCGCATGATCGCTGAGATAGCGCTGGAAAAGTTGCTTCATCGTGGGCGCACTCCGCCCTTCTTGTCGCGTTCCACTAGGATCTCCACCCTGTCGAATGATCGCGAGCCAATCAAGAGCAATGGAGCGAGCGCGTTCGGCCGTTATGATGCCAAAATCACCGATCTTCGGTTCACGGATCGTACCGCCACGACCGCCGCCGACCCTATACCTCAAGTAAAAGGCCTTCTTCCCAGACGGTGATACCACAAGCTTGTAGCCAGGGATTTCGGTATCCGAGATAGTATAGCGAGCATCCCGCACATCCGCATGATCTACGTTGGTTTTGTTGAGCTTCATGCGTGGTGTCATGCGAAATTGCCTTCCACTCGCCTTTCACAGCATGAGAAACCATGAGAAGCAGCTGCGCCGACAATTCTAGAGGTAAACCATTATAAGAAAAAGTAAACATCAATCACGAGCATGCACTTGAAATAGGGAGAAACATCTAACCTTGAGATTTGTAATCAGAGGGTCGGGAGTTCGAGTCTCTCTGGGGGCACCACCAAGCGCGTCTTGCCCTGTCATAGTCCGCGATCCGCGATTGATTGTGGGGTGCCAGTCGTGAAAGCTGCGGCAGTCGTCCTCATGAACGGTCAGCGGAATGGCCTTTACGCTTCGCCAGCTTCAGTTCTTCGTCGCCGCCGCCGAGGCCGGAAGCGTTTCGGGCGCGGCGCGCGGGCTGTCGATCTCGCAAAGTTCGGTGACCGAGGCAATCCGGGCACTGGAGGACGACCTTGGTGTCAGCCTCTTCGACCGGCAGGCGCGCGGGCTTCTCATCACTCAGAAGGGCTCGGCCTTCCTGCGCCATGCGCGCCAGATTCTCGCCGACGTGGCGGCGGCGCGTACGGCCTTCCGCGACGAGGCGGAAGAGGTCAGGGGGCGGTTGTCGCTTGGCGTCACCTCCCTTGTCGCGGGATATGTCCTGTCGGACATCCTCCAGCGTTTCCGCCGGGCCTTTCCGCTGATCGAGCTCAATGTCATCGAGGATACCGGCGAATACCTCCAGCACCTCCTGATCGGCGGCGAACTGGATGTGGCGGTGATGCTGACCTCCTCGGTCCGCGACCGCATGGCGCTGCATGTCGAGACGCTTACGGTGTCGCCCTACCGGCTGTGGCTGCCGCTCGGCGATCCGTTGGCGGAGCAGGAGGCGATCGCGCTCGAAGAGCTTGCGGGACGGCCGATGATCCAGCTGATGGTGGACGAGATCGAGGAAAGCATGCGGCGTCTGACCGCAGCGCTGCCGGTGAAGCCGGACATCGCCTTTCGGACCCGGAGCGTCGAGGCGGTGCGCTCGCTCGTCGCCACCGGGGCGGGCCTCGCCATTCTGCCAAGCCTCGTCTACCGGCCCTGGTCGCTGGAAGGCGACCGGATCGACATCCGCGACGTGTCGGGCGATCTGCCCTCGGTCCAGGTCGGGCTTGCCTGGCGGCGGGGGGCGCCGTTGACGGGCCCGGCGCTGAATTTCGTGCGCTCGGCGCAGAGCGGGCTCGCAGAACGCTGATCGTTCGGAAAAACCGATACCTCCCATCCCCTTTTTGTGTTTGCGAAAGGTACGAGGCCGCCGCAGCATATCAGCGACCGGAAGACCGGCGCCCGCCCGCGGCGAAGCGGAGCGGCACAATCTGACAGGGGGCTTCAGCATGAGAATGATTCAAGGGATGAAACGCGCCGGGACCACGACACTGGTCCTGGCGACAGGTCTGACACCGGCCTTCGCGCAGATGACCGAGGTGGGGCCGGGCGAGGGGGAACTCTCCATCGTCGCCTGGGCCGGCTACATCGAGCGCGGCGAGACCGATCCGGCTTACGACTGGGTTACGAAATTCGAGGAGGCGACCAGTTGCAAGGTCAGCGTCAAGACCGCCAACACCTCGGACGAGATGGTCGCGCTGATGAACGAGGGCGGCTTTGACCTTGTGACCGCGTCCGGCGACGCCTCCTTGCGCCTCATCGCCGGCGGCAAGGTGCAGGAGATCAATCCCGAGCTGATCCCGTCCTGGGGCACCATCGATCCGCGCCTTCAGGACGCGCCGTGGCACACCGTGGACGGCAAGCATTACGGCGTGCCCTACATGTGGGGCCCGAACGTCCTGATGTACAACACCGATGTGTTCAAGGAGGCGCCGACCTCGTGGAACGTGGTGTTCGAGCCGATGGACCTGCCGGACGGCAAACCCAATCAAGGCCGCGTGCAGGCCTATGACGGGCCGATCCATATCGCGGATGCGGCGCAATACCTGATGGCGCACAAGCCCGATCTCGGCATCACCAACCCCTATGAACTGAACGAGGATCAGTACAAGGCCGCTCTCGATGTCCTGCGTGTGCAGCGCACTCTCGTCAGCCGCTACTGGCACGATGCGTTCATCCAGATCGACGACTTCAAGAACGAGGGCGTGGTGGCGTCCGGCTCGTGGCCGTTCCAGGTGAACCTGCTCCAGGGCGAAAAGCTGCCCATCGCCAGCACCATCCCGGAAGAAGGCGCGACCGGCTGGGCGGACACGACGATGCTGCACAGCGACAGCAAGCATCCGAATTGCGCGTATATGTGGTTCGATCATCAGTTGTCGTCGAACCTGCAATCCGACCTTTCGGTCTGGTTCGGCGCGGTGCCTTCGGTTCCGGCCGCCTGCACCAACGGAAGCGGTCAGCAGACGCAGGAAGGCTGCGACGCGAACGGCTTGAAGGATTTCGACAAGATCCGCTTCTGGACCACGCCCGTCGCCAACTGCTCGCAGGGCGAGGGGGCGTGCGTTCCTTATTACCGCTGGGTCTCCGACTATATCGGCGTGATCGGCGGGCGGTGATCCCGGCTTTCGCCGGGATGACGTCGCCCCGAAGCCATCGAAGCTGTCACCCCCGCGCAAGCGGGGGCCTTCTACCTCCTTGAATCGCAGGTCCCAATGACCGCAGCCGTCGAATTCCAGAATGTGACCCGCCATTTCGGCACCATCCGCGCGGTGGATGGCGTGAACCTGTCCATCGCCGAAGGCGAGTTCTTCGCCATGCTCGGCCCGTCGGGGTCAGGCAAGACGACCTGCCTCAGGCTGATCTCGGGATTTGAAATTCCGAGCGGCGGGGCGATCCGCATCTTCGGGCAGGATGTGGGGACTGTGCCGCCGAACAAGCGGAACGTGAACACGGTCTTTCAGGACTACGCGCTTTTCCCGCACATGACGGTGCGCGACAACGTCGCTTACGGGCTGATGGTCAAGGGCATCGGCAAGGCGGAACGACTGGCGCGGGCCGAAGAACTGCTTTCGCTGGTCAAGCTCCCCGATTACGGCGACCGCAAGCCCGCGCAGCTTTCCGGCGGGCAGCGGCAGCGGGTGGCGCTGGCCCGCGCGCTGGTCAACGAGCCGAAGGTGCTGCTGCTCGACGAACCGCTCGGCGCCCTGGACCTGAAACTGCGCGAGGCGATGCAGGATGAGTTGAAGGCCCTGCAAAAGCGGCTTGGCATCACCTTCGTCTTCGTCACCCATGACCAGCACGAAGCCTTGAGCATGGCCGACCGGCTCGCGGTTTTCAGCGAGGGCAAGATCGCCCAGATCGGCACGCCTGCCGAGGTCTATGACCGCCCGCACAGCCGCTTCGTGGCGGATTTCGTGGGATCGTCAAACGTCCTGCCGCCAGAGGTCACCAAGGCGCTCGGCGGCCCCGCGCGATGGGCAAGCCTCCGGCCCGAGGCGGTGCGGATTGCGCCGACCGGGCAGGGGCGGGGGACCGTCACCGCGATCCGTTACCTCGGCGCGGGGTCGCGGGTGATGCTCGACATGGGCGGCACCGAGGTCGCGGCATTGGTTCCAACCGGCCAACCCGTGCCTGAAACCGGCAGCGAGGCCGCCATCGCCTTCGACCCAGCCGCCCTGCATGTGATGGAGGGGTGATGCGCGACGCGCCCGCCATCCTGCCCGACAAGGGCCTCGCCGACAGGCTGAGTGCGACCTTCTGGCGCCGACCGAAGCTCTTCCTCGGGCTTCTCCTCGCGGCACCGCTTCTCTGGCTCGGCGTCGTCTATCTCGGTTCTCTCGCGGCACTCCTTCTGCAAAGCTTCTATTCCATCGACGAGTTTTCCGGCGTGGTGAAGGAGGAATTCACCCTCAAGACCTATGCCGAGCTGTTCCGGGCGCAGAACCTCGACATCATCGTCCGGACGCTTCTGATGGCGGCCTCCGTCACGCTCGGCTGCACGCTGATCGCCTTTCCCATCGCCTATTTCGCAGCCCGTTTCGCGCGCGGCCGTTGGAAGGCGCTCTTCTATCTCGGCGTCATGCTGCCCTTGTGGTCTTCCTATCTGGTCAAGGTCTATGCCTGGAAGCTGATCCTCGCCAAGGAAGGCATCATCACCTGGGCCGCCGAAGGCACCGGGACGGCGTTCCTGCTGAACGCGGTGCTTTCCCTGCCGGGCGTCGGAGGCAACTCGCTGTCGACCTCGCAACTCGGCACATTCATCGTCTTCGTCTATATCTGGCTGCCTTACATGATCCTGCCGATGCAGGCGGCGCTCGAACGCGTGCCGGTCTCGATGCTGGAAGCCTCGGCCGATCTCGGCGCGAGCCGCGCGCAGACCTTCCGGACGGTGATCCTGCCGCTGGCGTTGCCGGGCGTCATCGCCGGGTCGATCTTCACCTTCTCGCTGACGCTCGGCGACTACATCATTCCGCAGATCATCGGCACCTCGGTCCGCTATATCGGCCTTGCCGTCTATCAGTTCCAGGGCACGGCGGGGAACACGCCCCTCGCCGCCGCATTCGCCGTCGTGCCCATTGTCATCATGCTGATCTATCTGACGATCGCCAAGCGCATGGGGGCATTCGATGCACTCTGACCGCGCCTCCTTCGGCCTTCGGATCGCGGCCATCGCGGGGCTTCTTTTCCTGCACCTGCCGATCCTCCTGATCTTCCTCTACGCCTTCACGACCGAGGAGAAGAGCTACCAGTTTCCGCCACCCGGCCTGACGCTGAAATGGTTCGGCGTGGCCTGGCATCGTCCCGACATCTGGCCGCCGATGATCTTGTCGCTTGAGGTCGCGGCGGTAGCGACGGTGCTGGCCATCGTACTCGGCACTCTCGTCGCCGCCGCGATGGCGCGGTCCCGGTTCTTCGGGCGGGAGCAGATCTCGCTCCTGATCCTGCTGCCCATCGCACTGCCCGGCGTCATCACCGGCATGGCCTTGCGCTCGGCCTTTTCGGTGATGGACATTCCCTATTCGGTCTGGACCATCATCCTCGGCCACGCGACCTTCTGCATCGTCATCGTCTACAACAACGCCGTCGCGCGGTTCCGGCGCGTCTCGGGCGGCATCCTCGAAGCCTCCGCCGATCTTGGTGCGAACGGCTTCCAGACCTTCCGCCACGTCCTCCTGCCCAATCTCGGCTCGGCGCTCTTGGCGGGCGGAATGCTCGCCTTCGCGCTTTCGTTCGACGAGGTGATCGTGACGACCTTCACGGCGGGGCAGCAATCGACCCTGCCGATCTGGATGCTTGAGGAGCTTGTCCGCCCGCGCCAGCGACCCGTGACGAACGTCGTCGCCATCGTGGTCTTTGTGATGACGTTCCTGCCCATCCTCGGTGCCTATTACCTGACCCGCGGCGGCGACCAGACCGCTGGCGCGGGCAAATGAGGGAGCAAGACATGACCAAGATCGACACAGCGCTGCTGATCGGTTCGGACTTTCAGCCGGGGCAGGACGCCCCCGAACCTATCCTGAACCCGCGTACCGGCGCGCTGATCCTCGACGTTCCCGAAGCCTCGGCCGCGCAGATCGACAAGGCGGTCCTCGCGGCACGGAAGGCGTTCGAAAGCTGGTCGCGCACGACGCCATCCGAACGGTCCGCAGCGCTTCTCAGGATCGCCGACCGGGTGGAGGCCGAGGCGGACGCCTTCGCCGCACTGGAGGCGCTGAACTGCGGCAAGCCGATCAACGCGGCAAAGGGCGACGAGATTCCCGCCATCGTCGATTGCTACCGCTTCTTCGCGGGTGCGGTGCGCACCCAGCACGGGCAGATCGCGGGGGAATACCTCGCCGGGCACACGTCGATGATCCGGCGCGAAGCGATTGGCGTCGTGGCGAGTATCGCGCCGTGGAACTATCCCCTGATGATGATGGCGTGGAAACTCGCTCCGGCTATTGGCGGTGGTAACACGGTGGTTTTCAAGCCGTCCGAGCAGACGCCGCTGACCGCGCTCAAGATGGCGAAGATACTGGCCGAGGAACTGCCCGAAGGCGTTGTGAACGTCATCACCGGGCGCGGGCAGACGGTGGGCAATACCCTCATCAACCATCCCGGCGTAGACATGATCTCTTTGACGGGCGACGTGGCGACGGGGAAGAAGATGCTGGATGCGGCGGCCAAGACCGTGAAGCGGACGCATCTGGAACTGGGCGGCAAGGCGCCGGTCGTGGTTTTCGACGATGCCGACATTGGCGAAGTGGTCGAGGGGCTGCGCGCCTTCGGCTACTACAATGCAGGCCAGGACTGCACCGCCGCCTGCCGGATCTATGCGGGCAAGAAGGTCTATGACAAGCTGGTGGCGGACCTGACGTCGGCCGTGTCGTCCATCGCCTTGGCGAACGAGGATGACACCACGAACGAGATCGGCCCGCTCATCAGCCTGCGCCAGCGCGACCGCGTCGCCTCCTTCGTCAACCGCGCGCGCGAGTTGAACCATGTCGAGGTCACGACCGGCGGCGAGGTGATGGAGGAGGGGTTCTACTACCGCCCGACTGTCATCGCGGGCGCGAAGCAGGAAGACGAGATCGTCCGGCGTGAGGTCTTCGGGCCGGTCGTCTCGGTCACGCCCTTCTCCGACGTCGATCAGGCCGTTTCCTGGGCCAATGACAGCGACTATGGCCTCGCCTCGTCGGTCTGGACGAAGGATGTGGGCCGCGCGATGGAAACGGCGGCGCGGCTCCGCTACGGCTGCACCTGGATCAACACCCATTTCATGCTGGTGAACGAGATGCCGCATGGCGGGCTGAAACAGTCGGGTTATGGCAAGGACATGTCGATGTACGCGCTCGAGGATTACACGGTGGTCCGGCATGTGATGGTGAAGCACGGCTAGGCGGGATGGCGGGTACTACCACCGGGCGTTGAATACGTCCAAGCTCGACGAACCTGGCTTGCCGTTCGAGATCGTCAGATGCGAAAGAACCGCTGTGTAAGGCGCGGCAGAAAACCCTTGAAGCGAAGCGGAGCATCGGTCGCCGCAAGGCAGATGCAGGCCGGACCGCTGCCTGCAATCGGAATATGCGTCAGATCGCTGTCGGCCACCTCCATATCGCCAACGCCAAACTGAGCCGTTTCATCGTGGAAGCTTCCCTGAAGCACAAGCGTAAGTTCGGTTCCGTTGTGCCCGTGTTCGGGTACCGCTTGTTCGGGCGGTATGAACAGCAGCCGGGCGCTGCCATCATGGCCATCGTGAAGCATGCACTGACGCACGCCCAGACCCAGCGATCGCCATCGCGGCGGCCGGCCCTTCAGCGCCTCGACCAACGGTCCGGGGTAGACGCCAGATGCGCGCGGGCGGGGCGGCGACGGCGTCGCGTCGTCAATCCGTGCCAGAACCATCTGCCGCAAATCCGCGGAAATGACTTCCGCGTCCGCCTGATCCAGCGCAGCGCCCCCCAAGGTCTCATGTGCCCCAAGGCGCGCGCGACACTCATCGCAGATCGAGGCATGCGTGGCGACGACCAGTGCAAAGGGGTATGAAAGCGCGCCCGCAACGTAGTCGCGCATCATCCAATCGGGAACGTGATGCCTGATCTCCGTCATTTCCTGCGTAGCCCCTTCAGCTCATGTCTCAGACGATCGAGGCCGAGGCGTATCCTTGACTTGATCGTGCCGAGCGGAAGGCCGGTATCGTCCCGGATCTCGACATGCGACAGTTCGCCGAGATAGGCCTTCTCGATCATCCGCTTCTGCTCCGGCTGCAATCTTGCCAACGCGCGCCTGAGTTCAGCCGCCTCCTCCTCGATCGCGAGGATCTGGTCGGGATCGCGCGGCAAACCGGACTGCATCGTCAGCTCCTCGGGTTCGGGCCGAGCGTTGCGCCGGGCGAGGTCAATCTGGCGGTTGCGGGCGATCCTGTAGATCCAGCCGGAGACATGGGCGCGCTCAGGGTCGTACTGCGCGGCCTTCTGCCAGACCGACAGCATGACATCCTGCACGATGTCTTCCGCTTCGGCCGGGGAAGCACCCGAGCGGATCGCGACGGACTTCAGCCTTGGACCATAGAAGTCGAAAAGCCGCGCAAAGGCCGCACGGTCGCGCCTGTCGCGCACCGCGATCATCCATGTCGTCTGCGCGTTGGCCTCCGTGCGTGGCGGTTGCGGCATCCGGTTTTCACCCGTTGGATCGAAGATGGGCCGTCCGGCGACGGTCGAAGGCGGCGCTGGCAAGACTGTCGCAGGCATCGTTTCGCGGTTCAACATGCAGTTCATACGCGCGTCGGCGAAATCCGGATCAATAAGAATGATCCGGGCGACCGCGGGCTGCGTATCAGCGTAAAGAGGAGAGAACCTGCATGTCCCTTGACGCCGCATCTCATGTCGACAAGCGCATCGCGGTGATCGGCGGCGGCATTTCCGGACTTGCAGCCGCCTACCGCCTTTCGCCAGCTCACCGGGTTACACTTTTCGAATCCGGCACCCGTCTGGGCGGCCATGCGCGAACGGTCCTTGCGGGCAAGCATGGCGACCAGCCCGTGGATACCGGGTTCATCGTCTTCAACTACGCCAACTATCCCAACCTGACGAAGATGTTTGCCGATCTCAATGTGCCTGTCGCGAAAAGCTGCATGAGTTTCGGCGCCACGATCGACGACGGGCGCGTGGAATACGGATTGAAGGATTTCGCGGCCATCATCGCACAGAAACGCAATGCCCTGCGCCCGCCCTTTCTGCGCATGTTGCGCGACATCGTCCATTTCAACGCCAAGGCCGAGGCCGCTGTTGCCGATGACGTCATGACGATCGGGGATCTGGTGGACCGGCTCCGGCTCGGTCCCTGGTTCCGGCACTACTATCTCATGCCGATCTGTGGCGCGATATGGTCGACACCAACCGATCAGATCGGCTATTTCCCGGCGCGTGCGCTGGTTCAGTTCTTCCGCAATCACGCACTTCTGAGCGCGCGGGGCCAGCATCAGTGGTGGACGGTCGACGGTGGCAGCGTCGAATATGTGCGCCGGCTCGACGCCCATCTTCGGGCGGCTGGATGCGATCTGCGCTTGGGCGCGGAGGTGCAGGCCGTGACGCGGGATGGGGCAGGCGTGCAGGTCCGTTCGTCCGGTGCGGAACCCGAGATCTTTGACGAGGTGATCTTCGCGTGCCATTCCGATCAGGCGCTGCGGCTCATCGCACAGCCGACGCCGGACGAGTTGCGCATTCTGTCGCGGCTCGGCTATCGGGACAACCGCGTCGTGCTGCATTGCGACGCCGCCCAGATGCCAAGGCGCAAGACATGCTGGTCGAGCTGGGTCTATCGTGCCGACACCCGCCGCGAAACCTCGCAGATTGGCGTGACCTACTGGATGAACCGGCTGCAGAACATCCCCGACTGCGATCCGCTATTCGTGTCGCTGAACCCTGCCGACAGGATCCCCGACCATCTCGTCTATGACGAAAAGGTCTTTCGCCATCCGGTCTTCGACACAGCCGCCTTTGCCGCGCAGCGCGAGCTTGCCGCGATCCAGGGCCGGAACCGGACCTGGTTCGCAGGGGCATATACGCGCTACGGTTTCCACGAGGACGGGTTCGCGAGCGCGGTTCGCGTCGCCGATGCACTGAACCTTCAGCCGGCATGACCCGTTGGCCCGAACATATTGCCGGACATACGACCCATGCCCGCAGGGGGCGCATTTCCAACGCGTTCCGCTACGGCGTCGACTATGTGCTGATCGACGTGGATAGCCTTTCGGGGCCGACGCTCTTCTCGCGCAATCGCTTCAACTTCGTCGCCGTGCACGACCGCGATCACGGCGGGTCGGGGGACCGGGGGCGCGGCGCGCAATGGGCGCGTGAGGTGTTCCGGTCAAGGGGTTTGAGCCTTGGCAGCGGAGACAGGCTCCTTCTCTTGACGCAGCCGCGCTTTCTTGGCTACGTCTTCAACCCCGTCAGTTTCTGGCTGGCGCTGAGGGGCAGCGATCTGGTGTGCGTGATCGCGGAGGTCAACAACACCTTCGGCGACCGCCACAGTTATTTCTGCGCCAATCCCGGTTTCGCACCGATCCGCCCGCAGGACCGCATCGAAGCGGCGAAGATCCTCCATGTCTCGCCGTTCCAGCACGTGGCGGGCACCTACCGGTTCCGGTTTTCGGTGGATGCCGATCATATCGCCATCGCGATCGCCTTCCGCAATGGCGGTGAGGGGCTTCATGCCACGCTCTGCGGCGCGCGCCGTCCGCTGACCAACGCCTCGCTCCTTGCCGCCGCCCTTCGGCGGCCCGCCGGGGCGCTGCGCACGATCGCATTGATCCATTGGCAGGCCGTGAAGCTTGTGCTGAAGCGTGCGCCCTACCAGCCGCGTCCCAAGCCTCCGGCAGAGGATCTGAGCTGATGGCGACGGGGGGCGCGGTGCGGACAATCGTCCTGGGCACGAATCTCCAGGTTGGGCTGTTCGCCGCGATGCGGACGACTGCAGTGCTTCCCTGTCTCCTGAAACCTGGCGCCATCGGCTTTGCCACGCTCATTCCCTTGCCCGGAGGCCGGTCGTGAAAGTGATGCTTCTTTTTGCGCTCGCGCTTCTTGCGCTGCTTGCCGCCCGGAGATTCTTCTTCAGCTTCGCGTCGCAGACTATCGGCGACTATGCCGAAACCGGCCCGAAGATGGACATCCGCGATCGCCTGTCCGGTCGCCTGATTTCCGAGGGGGTCATCTTCGGGCCGGATGGTCGCGCCACCTCGCGCTTCGTCGCGGTCATGCACGGTACATGGGACGGCAGCAGGGGTACGCTGTCGGAAAGCTTTCAATACTCCGAAGGCGGGAATCAGGAGCGGCTCTGGCATCTGACCATGACGCCCGGTGGTGCGTTCACCGCAACAGCGGACGACATTGTCGGCATTGGCAAGGGTGAACAGGCAGGGGCGGTCGCGCATCTGACCTACCGGATACGTCTGCCCGAAGCGTCGGGCGGCCATGTCCTTGACGCCACCGACTGGCTTTACCTCATGGATAACGGAACAATCGTGAACCGCTCGGAGATGCGGAAATACGGAGTCAAGGTGGCCGAGTTGGTCGCGACAATCCGGCCAGAGTCATGACGGAACTTGCCGGCAAGACCTACTGGATCATCGGAGCCAGCGAAGGGTTGGGGCGGGCTCTGGCCGTGCAGCTTTCGCGCGCTGGCGTCCGGGTCGTGCTTTCGGCGCGCGCAGCCGACCGGCTGGAGGCGCTCGCTGCCGAGATCGGCGATGCAAAGGCGGTTCCGGTTGACGTGACGGATCGCTCTTCCGTATCGGCGGCGGTCGCGGCCGCCTCGCCCTTCGACGGAGTGATCTATTGCGCCGGACGCTATGAGCCGATGACGATCGCCAGATGGACTCCAGTCGAGGCCGAGGCGATCTGCGATGTGAATTTCATGGGGGCGATGCGGATCCTGGGGCGCGTCGTACCCGACATGGTGAACCGCGGCGCAGGGCATGTCGTGATTATCGGGTCACTTTCGGCATATTGCGGCCTTCCGGGCGCCATCGGCTATGGCGCAAGCAAGGCCGCGCTGATGAACCTTGCCGAGACGATCCTCGCCGATGCACGCGGGACGGGCCTCAAGATTCAACTGGCCAATCCGGGGTTCATCCGGACCCGTCTCACCGACAAGAACGACTTCACCATGCCGTTCCTGATGACGCCGGAGAGAGCGGCGGATCATATCGTCGCGTTCATGAAAGGCAGTCGCTTCAAGACTGACTTCCCGGTTCCCTTCTCATGGCTTTTCAGAATTGGGCGTGTCTTGCCGATAGGGCTATTTCACCGCATTTTCCCGCGAAGCGGATAGCGAGATGACGGCTGCGCGTTCCGCCGCCCGATCGGGCGCGTCTTCGCTCTGATCGGCGACACCACCGATGCTTGAATGGGCAGGCAGGCCCGGAGGGATTCGGACCCTCTGTAATCATAATATTATCAATATGTTACGTGAGGCCCGCTCATCAAGCGATTTACGCAACAGTGCCTTACACACGGCGGTCTCGACGGTGCGACCCGAAGCGGCGAAGCGCAGCGGGGTCCCGAAAGACCCCGCCGAAGATCACTTTTGCAGTTCGGTCCAGATCGCCGTGTAGTATTCCTGCGCCTTGGGTGAGCAGGTCGGCAGGAAGTGGCCGCTTGCCTTGAACTCGTCCGGGATCGCGATCTCGGGCGCGTCCTTCATGTCTGCGGGCATGAACGCCTCTGACCCCGAGATGCCGTTGGCATAGCGCGCGAAGGCCGAGATAAGTGCGGCATTCTCGGGCACCATGATGAAGTTCAGGAATTGATAGGCTTCATCGACATGCGTGGCGTCCGTCAGAAGCGCAACCTGGTCCATCCAGAGCGGATAGCCTTCCTTCGGGTAGCCATAGTGTACCTTGTCGTTCTGCAGGCGGGCGCGGAAGATTGCGCCGTTCCAGTAGACCGAGGCCATCACATCGTTTGCCGCCATCTTTTCGGTCATGCCGTAATCCATCGACTGCCACTTCGGCTTGGCCGCGATCAGCGCGTCGCGCACCTTCTTCAGTACCTCGGTATCCTCGGTGCAGGGCGTGCCGCCCTCATACATGATCGCCAGCGACAGGATGTCGTTCATCTCGGGTGTGACGTTAACCTTGCCGACGAGTTCCGGAGGCGGGTCCATGAAGATCGCCGAGGTGTTGATGTCCCCGGAATAGGCGTCCGCGTTTACCGCCACTCCGGTCGAGCCCCACTGCCACGGCACGGTGTATTGGCGGCCAGGATCGTAAGGCACGTCCACCCACTCGGGCGCGATATTGCCGTGGTTGCTGAGCTTGGTCAGGTCAAGCTTCTGGATCAGTCCCTTTTCCACATAGATCGGAACGTAGTTGGCCGAGGGCACGACGAGGTCGAACCCGCCGCCGCCTGCCTCGATCTTGGCGAGAGCGGCATCGTTGGAATCGTAGTCGGTGATCGTGACCTTGATGCCGGTTTCGGCCTCAAACTTCTTGATGAGCTCAGGGTTGGTGTAGTCACCCCAGTTGAACAACTGCAATTCGCCCTCGGCATGGGCAATCGCCGTCCCGGCCAGCAACATGGCCATTGTCGATAGTATCTTCTTCATTACATCCTCCAGGTTGGTCGTTTCTTCTTGATCGGTTCAGTTTCGTTTCCGCGTGAGCACGAAGAACAAGGCGAGCATGATCACCGTGAGCAACAGCAGAAGAGTCGAGATCGCGTTGACATCGGCTGATACCGAGCGCCGGATCTGCGCAAGCATATAGGTCGGCAGCGTATCCTGCCCGGCCGATTTCACGAACAGCGTTATGACAACGTCATCCAGCGAGGTGACGAAGGCGAGCATAAGGCCCGCGACGATGCCGGGCAACAAGAGCGGCAGCGTGACATACCGGAAGGTCTGCCAAGGCGTCGCATAGAGGTCGGCCGCCGCAACTTCCAGCGTCTTGTCCATCCCTTCGAGCCGGGCGCGGATCGGCAGGTAGGCGAAGGGAATGCAGAACGCGGAATGCGCCGCGATCAGGTATCCCAGACCCTGATAGCCCGTCGCCACCTTGATCGAGGCGAAGAAGATCAGGAGCGCCACGGCGGTCACGATTTCCGGCACCATGAGCGGCTGGTTGATCATCAGGTAGATGAAAGTCTGTCCGCGGCTGCGCCTGCGACGCGTCGTCCCCAGTGCCGCCATCGTCGCGACGCTCGTGGAAATGAGCGCGGCGACGATGGCAATATTGAGCGAGCGCAGGGTCACGTCCTTCACCTGTTCGTTGCTCCAGGCAAGCGGATACCATTTGAGCGAGAATCCCTCCCAGACGGCAATGCTGTCGCCGCCGTTGAACGAAAAGAGGACGAGCATGGCGATGGGCAGGTAAAGCGCGCAGAACACCAGAACGGCGATGGTCGCGAAACCGGGAATGCGGGAAGCTGAAAATGACCTGTCAGCCATCGGCACCATCCCGCGACGCGGCGCGCACATAGAAGACAAGCGCTATCGCGACGATGAGCAGGAGAAGGACGGAAAGCGCTGCCCCGAGCGGCCAGTTCCGGCCCTGACCGAATTGCAGCTCGATGAAATTGCCGATCATCATGTTGCGGCCCCCGCCCAGGATCCGCGGCGTCACATAGGCGCCGAGGGCAGGGATGAAGACGAGGATCGAGCCGGCCACGATACCGGGCTTCACAATGGGAACGATAACGCGCCTGAGCACCTGCCACCGCGAAGCATAGAGATCATAGGCGGCTTCAAGCAGGCGCATGTCGAAACGGTCGATTGCGGCGAAGAGCGGCAGCACCATCAGCGGCAGGTAGACATAGGTCATCCCCAGAAAGACCGCGAAGTCGGAATAGATGATGACCAGCGGCTTCTCGATCACGCCCAGCCACAACAGGAACGTGTTCAGAAAGCCTTCATTGCGGATGATCTGGTTGATCGCGAAGGTCCGGATCAGAAGGTTGGTCCAAAACGGGATCGTGATGAGGAAGAGAAGTGCCGTCCGCGTCCGGGGCGCGCGGGTGGCAATGTACCAGGCCGTGGGAAAACCGACGAGGAAAGTGAAGAAGGTCGTGAACAGCGACAGCTTCACCGAGCGCCAGAAAATCGTCAGATGCGCGTCGGCGAGGCTGTAGGTGCCGTCGAAGATATCGCGCGAAACAACCGTTCCGACCCAGGCATCCGTCGAAAAATCCCAGACAACGTTGCCGTATTTGCCCGGCGTCAGGAATGAATAGACAAACATGATCAACAAGGGACCCGCTGCGGCAAGCAGCAAAAGCACCAGCGCGGGCGCAGACAAAAGCCAGGTGTCGCGATTTTCTCTCTGCGCTGCCTTGTCCTCGCTCGCGCTCATCGGCTCAGTCCTCCAGCACCTGGATTGCACCGGGGGCGAACGTGACGCCGACGCGGCTGCCGGGGGGCAGCAATTCCATGTTGGTGGCATCGCTCTGCTGGCGCGCGACGACCTCGGTGCCGTCGGAAAGGCGCAGATGCACATGGCTGTCGGTGCCGAAATAGATCGTTTCGCCGACCGTCGCCAGCAACTGTCCGTCGCTCCCACCCGTCGCGATCCTGACATGCTCGGGGCGAACGGTGAGCGTATGCGCGCCTGCCGGAGCGGCGCTGTCCACGGGCAGGGAGATGTTGCCTGCTATCGTTGCGACGCCATTCTTCACCTCAGCCGGGATGAGGTTCGTCTCGCCGATAAAGTCAGCGACAAAACGGTTCACGGGGTGATTGTAGATGTCGCGGGGCGCGCCGACCTGTAGCAGGCGGCCGGCGCTCATCACGCCGATGCGGTCGGACATGGTCAGCGCCTCTTCCTGATCGTGCGTGACGAAAATGAAGGTGATGCCGAGTTCAAGCTGAAGCCGCTTGAGCTCGGACTGCATTTCCTTGCGCAGCTTGAGGTCCAGCGCCGAAAGCGGTTCATCAAGAAGCAGCACCTCCGGCTCGGGCGCGAGGGCGCGGGCTAGTGCTACGCGCTGCTGTTGTCCGCCGGAGAGTTGCTGGGGTTTGCGGTCAGCCATTGCCTCCAGCTTCACCAGCCGCAGGGCGCGTTCGACGGTCCGGTCGATGTCGGCTTTGGGCTGGCCTTTCATCTGAAGGCCAAATCCGACGTTCTGCCGGACCGTCAGATGAGGGAAGAGGGCGTAGCTTTGGAACACGGTGTTCACCGGGCGCCGGTTCGGAGGCTGAGCCGAGATGTCTTTGCCGTTCAAAAGGATCTGCCCGGAGGTCAGCGTGTCAAAACCAGCGATCAGTCGCAGCAGCGTGGTCTTGCCGCAACCCGACGGTCCGAGAAGCGTGAAGAACTCGCCCTTGTGGATCGCGATGGAAACGCTGTCGAGGGCGACCACCGCGTTTTGACCTATGCCAAAGACCTTTCGCGCCGACCGCGTCTCGATCGCATCATCCATCGACCACCGCTCCTCAGTCCCCATGGCGACCACGATGGACGAAGCGGTTGCGAAAAGGCAAGCCTTGACTAGCGTGCAGTCGCGTCTCTCCGCGCCATCGGCGGCCTGCGGTCAAACCATGGGCGCGCCCGCTCCAGTTCCGCACAGAGCGACATGAGCAATTCATCCTCGCCGAACCGGGCGGCGAGGTGGATCCCGATCGGCAGCCCGTCCCGCGACCAGTGCAGGGGAACCGACGCGGCGGGCTGACCGCTGGCATTGAACGCGGCGGTGAAGGGCGAATAGGCAAAGACGCCGTTCGAGCCGATACGATAGTCCACGTAATCCTCCGTCTCGTGAGCAAAGCGCCCGACTTCGGCAGGCGGTTCGGCCATCGTCGGCGACAGGAGGATGTCGTAGTCGGCCATGAACGCCGCCATGGCGCGGCCGTAGGCGTGGACGCTGTTGACGCATTCGAGATAGCGGTCGCCCGAGATCGTTGCGGCATGCGCGATTGCGCCGCGGGTCACGCCCTCGACCTCATCCGCGCCAAGGGGTCCGCCCCGCGCGTCCACGGCGCGCCTGACCGAAAGCGCGGTGCCACAGGCCACGATGTCGGTCCAGGCACGCATCATGCCCGATGTATCGGCGCTCGACGGCAAGGCGGGTTCGACATGATGGCCCATCTCCGCGAGCACGGCGGCGGCATCGAGAACCGCCTCGCGGCACTCCGGATGGACCGGATGACCCGTGAACGAGGTGTCGCACAAGGCAATCCGCAGCCGCTTTGGCGTCTGTTCGATTGCCTGAAGGAACGTGCCGCGCAGCGGCGGCGCCCAGTAGGGTGCGCCGGAATCGGCGCCCTGGGTCGCATCGAGAAGGATCGCTGTGTCACGCACGCTGCGCGTCAGGTAGCCGTCTATCGCCATGCCCGCCCAGCCTTCGCCCACATAGGGCCCGTCGGGAAGTCGCGCCCGTGTGGCCTTCAGTCCGAACAGACCGCAGTTCGAGGCCGGAATGCGGACCGAGCCGCCGCCATCGGAACCATGAGCGGCGGGCACGATGCCGGCCGCGACGGCCGCACCGGAACCACCGGATGAGCCACCCGGCGTCAGACGGGTGTCCCACGGATTGCGGGTCGGCGCGGGACCATAGACCGCCGCCTCGGTCGCAGGCCCGATGCCGCCTTCGGGCGATGTCGTGCGGCCGAAAATGACAAGGCCCATGGCAGCGAGCCGTTCGTAGATGGCTGAATCCCTCGCGTAGCGGGTATTGGCGAAAAGCCGCGATCCGTTGTTCGAAGGATAGTCGATCGCCTCGGCGCCGAGATCCTTGAGAAGGAAGGGAACGCCCCGCAGAGGCCCGTCGGGGAGTCCCTGAGCGATCTTGCGGCGCGCGGCTGCCTCGGCAAGCATCACGACGGCATTGATCTCGCCGTTCGTGGCTTTCATCTGCGCGAGCGCAGTGTCCAGCAATTCATCGGGGCCTATTTCGCGACGGGCCACAAGTCCGGCGAGTGCTGTGGCGTCATAGCTATCGTAATCTGTCATCATGGCAGGCTCGCTGTCTGGCTTCCGGCGCCACGATAGGGGTGGCGGCGATTCAAGGGAATGGGGTAGGCGCCGCGCTTTCCATGCCAACGGATCAGCGCTACCGTTCCGGCTATCGTCCTTCGAATTGCGGGAGATTGGCAGAAGATGACTGACCTTTGCTATCTTTCCGCGACCGAGGTGCTCGGCCTCTTTCGGGCCAGAAAGCTTTCGCCGGTGGAGTATCTCGAAACGCTCCTCGCGCAGACCGAGACGGTCAACCCCGTCATCAATGCCTATGCCGACACTTATTTCGATGAGGCGCGCGTCGCTGCGAAAAAGGCCGAGGCCGTCTACATGGTGGCAGATGCGGCACCGCGTCCGCTTGAAGGGCTGCCGGTCGCCGTGAAAGACGCCCAGCGTATCGCAGGCCGTCGCACCACTCACGGCTCACTGACATGCGTCGACAACGTCGATACGATCTCCGACCCCGCGATCGAACGACTGGAGGCGGCGGGGGCGATCCTGCATGCCCGCACCACGACGCCCGAATTCTGCCTTTCAGCGACCTGCGCCTCGCGACTCTGGGGGATAACGCGAAACCCGTTCAACACCGATTTCGGCCCCGGCGGATCGTCAGGCGGATCGGCGGCAGCCCTTGCCGCGGGCATGACTCCGGTTGCCACAGGGACGGATATCGGCGGTTCGATCCGCATCCCGGCCAGCGCCTGTGGTCTTGTCGGGTTCAAGCCGCCTCACGGCCGCAATCCGGACGGGCCGCCCGCGAATTTCGACCGCTACAATCATTGCGGCGTCCTGACCCGCACCATCGGCGATACGGCGCTGCTTCAGAACATCCTCTCGGGCCCGCATCCGCGCGATCATGACAGCTTGCGCGAGGTTGTCCGCATTCCTGATGCATTCGCGCCCCGCAGCCTTCGCGTCGCCTGCTCGATGGACCTTGGCTATGTGCCGATCAGCAGCGACGTGCGGCGGAATACCCGGGCCGCGCTTGACCGCTTTCGCGCTGCCGGCGCTACGGTCGAGGAGGTCGAGATCGGCTGGAGCCTTGAGACTGATCGCGCCGCCAATCGTTGGTATTGTGCGATGCATTTCGGTCGCGCGCCACTTTGGGCGGCTCAAAAGAGTCCCGACCTTCTGACCGACTACGCGCGCGCCCAGGCCGACCTCGCGGCGCGGCATGGCCCCGATGACGTGGCGCGGTCCTGGGAGGTGCAGCACGAGATGTATCAGGTGGTAGGGCGGCTCTTCGAAAACTTCGACGTGCTGGTGTGCCCCACGCTGTCGATAGGTGCCGTTCGCGCCGACCACGATCCGCTGTCGCAAGGCTTCGAGGTCGACGGGCGGCGCATCGACGCCGAATATGGCTGGGTGCTGACGCATGCGTTCAACATGCTGCACAACTGCCCGGTGATGTCCTTGCCGTCCGGCAGGGATGCGCACGGGGTCCCGACAGGCATCCAGATCATCGGGCCGACATTCGACGACCTCACGGTTTTCCGCGCGGCGAGGGTTTACGAGGCGGCAGCACCGGAGATGTTCTTGCCGTTATCCGGGCGCCCGTCCTTCGGCAGGAACTGAGGGCCAGTGGTTGCCGGATGAGCAATGTGGATGCGGAGGGCGCGGAATTAACAACAAATCCCTGATGATATCCAAAGGGGTGTGCCGGTTAATTCAAGTAACATATGAACAGCCGGCGCGGCTTTGGCCAGACCGGTGCGATTTCCCTAAACTGCGCAAGCCCGCAATATTGTACTGGCCAACAGCTCAGCCGCCCGCGTCGGACGGTCGCGCGAATACACGATCTGGAACATGTCATCGAATGTCACGCGGTCTTTGGCGAGGGCGCGCAGATGACCTTCTCTGACGGCGTTGGCGGCATAGTGGTCCGGCAGAAATCCGATGTAAGCACCCGACAGCAGTAAAATCAGGGTGCCTTCCATGTGTGCGGTCGTGGCGCTCCAACGGAAATCGATGCCGCAGATCGGCGCCTGCGGCATATATGAGCGCCCGGCGAAAGCCTGCCGCGCCAAAACCTGATCGGAAAGTCCTTCTTCTGGCGTATCGAACAGCGGATGTCCCTTGCCGCAATAGAGGTTCTGCCGTTCCGGGAAGACGTCGATCGCGCGCATCTGCGCCAGGTGTTTCTGCTCTGGCATCAGGACGATCTGGAAGCGCCCGTTCAGGATACTCTGGGAAAGGAACTGCGGCGCAACGATGTCGATGTGCAGTTGAACCGCCGGTGCAAGACGGGAGAACTCGGCCAAGGCAGCTTTGAGGTTCAGCGAGGTGTTGGAAACAATTGCGTCAACTGTTCCAAATGCCAGTTGGCCGGTCAGATCTCCCTGTGCATCGCTGACGGCACCCTTGAACCGCTCGATCGAACCAAGGAGATCAAGCATCGCCGAATGAACCTGACGCCCTTCCTCGGTCAGGAAAAAACCGCCCCGTCCCCGTTCGCAAAGCCGGAGTCCCAGCCGTTCTTCCAGATGCCGCATGTGTGCCGAAATGGTTGCCTGGGTCATGCCCAGGCTCGCCTGCGCCGCTGTGAATCCGTTCGCGCGTACGATTTCCGCAAAAACGTGCAGTAGACGCAGTTCAACGTCGCCAAGGGCGTCGCGGCGGGACTTGACGGATGGTGCGCTGACTTTGCTCATACATAGATAGAAACATAACTGAGCATCGAAACATAGGTATTCTATGAATCGTTGCAGCATGGCCTCCTGTCGGCGCCTAGCAGTCGCAGGAGCAGAAAATGACAGACAATAGCTATGATAGCGGACGGCTGAACCTGCCCTTCGTCGGGATCTGCACCTTTGGGAAATGCCCCTATCAACCCGATTGGGACCGGATCGACGCCGATGTCGCGATCCTTGGCGCGCCCTACGATTTCGGAACACAATGGAGGGCCGGTGCACGTTTTGGGCCGCGTGGCATCCGCGAAGCCTCGACGCTGTTTTCGTTCGGGCATGGCGGCGCCTATGACCATGAGGACGACGTAACCTATCTGCCGGCCGACAAGGTTCGAATGGTGGATCTGGGCGACGCGGACATCGTCCACACCGATACGGAACGCTCGCATGCCAATATCGAGTTTGGGGTCCGCAAGATCCTTGCGGCCGGGGCGTTGCCCGTCGTGCTCGGCGGCGATCATTCGATCAACATCCCATGCGTCAACGCCTTTGACGAGGATTGCGCTGCGAATGGCCCGATCCATATCATCCAGATCGATGCGCACCTGGATTTTGTCGATGTCCGCCACGGCGTGCGCTACGGCCACGGCAACCCGATGCGGCGGGCGGCGGAAAAGACCTATGTGAGCGGGCTGTCACAGCTGGGTATCCGTAACGTCTCGTCCACCGCGAAAGACGGCTACGACGCCGCGCGCGGGATGGGTTCCGACATCCTGTCGGTACGTCAGATCCGCAAGCTGGGCAATGAAGCGGTCCTGGCGCGCATTCCTGCGGGCGCTCGCTACTACGTCACCATCGACATTGACGGCTTCGATCCGTCGATCGCGCCAGGTACTGGCACGCCGTCGCATGGCGGTTTCATATACTACGAGGTGCTGGAACTCTTGGCGGGGCTTGCCAAGCGAGGAAGAGTTGTCGGGATCGATCTGGTCGAGGTCGCCCCGGACTACGACCATACTGGCGGTACCTCCATTCTTGCGGCGCAAGTTCTGATGAATTTGATCGGCCGCGTGATGCACGTGCGCGGAATCTGAGGGGTGGGCCGCATATCCCATGACTTCAGCGGGGAAACCGTGCTGGTCACCGGCGCCAGCCGGGGGATCGGCTACGCGGTGGCGCGCGGCTTTGCCCTTGCCGGAGCCAATGTCACCATCCTGTCGAGCGGCACGGGCATTCACGCAGCTGCCGAAAGCATCACGGCGGAAACCGGGCGGCCCTGCCGGGCGCTGGAATGTGACATCACTGATCCAGGGGCGGTAAAGACTGAGCTGGCCGGGATCGCGCATATCGACATTCTTGTCAACAATGCCGGTCTGGAACGGATCACACCGCTTCAGGAGCCCGATGACTCAGTCGAGGATACCTTTCGCCGCATCACCGACATCAACACCAATGGCACGTTTCTGGTAACGCGCCACGCGGCGCCGAAGATGGGGGCAGGGGGGCGGATCATCCTGACCGCTTCGATCTGGAGCCGCGTCGCGGTACCGGAATTTTCTGCCTACGTCGCGTCCAAACACGCCAACCTCGGGTTCACGCGGGCAATGGCCAAGGAACTGGGACCGAGGGGCATCCGGGTAAACGCCGTCTGCCCCGGCTGGGTCAGGACCGAAGCAGCGATGCTGTCGCTCAGGAACATGGCGCTTCGCACCGGGCGCAGCGAGGCTGATCTGCTGGCCGAAATCGTCGCTGCGCAAGTGCTTCCGGGTCTGTTGGAGCCGGACGACATGGTGCCGCTCTACCTGTTTCTGGCGTCCGATGGAGCACGCGACATCACCGGTCAAGCGATGATGCTGGACCGGGGTGAGGTGATGGCATGAGCCGGATTCTAATCACTGGCGCCAATCGCGGCATCGGCGCCGCCTGCGCACAAGCCTTTGCCGGGGTGGGGGCGCGGCTGGCGCTGGTTGACCTCAAGTCGCCCGAGGCGACAGCCGGACAAGCGCGCGACGCCGGGGCAGCCGATGTCTTGGACTTGGCCTGCGATGTGTCCGACGCCACTGCCGTGGCTGCGATGGCTGAGCGGATAGACAAGGCATTCGGCGGCCTCGATGTGCTTGTCCACTGCGCGGGGATCATTCACGAAGCGCCGCTTCTGCACACGCCGGTCGCCGACTTCGACCGGGTGATCGCCGTCAACCTGCGCGGCAGCTTTCTTGTCGGTCAGGCCGCAATCCGCATGATGTCTGGCACTACGGCAGCCCCATCGCGGGTGATCCTGATCGCGTCCGATATGGCCTATTACGGGCGCGAAACGTTCTCGCCCTATGTTGCGTCAAAGCATGGCGTGCTGGGGCTGACCCGGTCCTGGGCCAGAGAATTTGCGCCGCACATTCTGGTCAATGCGCTTTGCCCCGGCCCCATCGATACCGAAATGCTGGGTGCCGCAAACATGAGCGCCAGGTGGCGCGAAAAGGAATTGGCGATTCCGCTGGCGCGCTTCGGTCAACCCGAGGAAGTCGCGCGGCTTGCGCTGTTCCTTGCCAGCGAGGGCGGCGCTTATATCACTGGCCAGGGCATCGGCATCAATGGCGGGAGCGTCATGCCATGATCCGCAACCCTGTTCCCTGGCCGAACGGCGCGCGCTGTGCTGCGTGTGTCACCTTCGACATGGATGCCGACAGCCTCGTGCACATCGGCCACCCAACCGATGGCCACAGCCGAGTGTCTGCAATCTCGATGCTGCAATATGGCCCGAAGATAGCTATCCCGCGCATCCTCGAAAGTTACGCGGTGCTTGGCATCAAGCAGACCTTCTTCATTCCCGCATGGTGCATCGAAACCTATCCCGAAGCCATCGAGGCTATCCTGACTGGCGGGCATGAAATCGCCCATCACGGTTTCCTGCATGAACACCCGCGCGAGCTGACCGACGTCGATGAGGAACACTGGCTTGACCGCGGCATCGAGGTGATCGTCAAGGCGACCGGCCAGCGCCCGCGCGGCTGGCGTGCGCCGCTTTACAACTTTTCGCATCGCTCGGCTGATCTCCTGGCGGCGCGCGGTTTCGCTTACGACGCATCGCTCATGGGCGATGACCAGCCCTATTTTCTGGAGAGCGCCGGCGGTCGGCTGGTCGAGCTTCCCTCGCACTGGGGGCTGGATGACTGGCCGCAATATGTCCAGTCGATGGATCTCGATTACATGATGCCGATCCGCGCGCCCGAACATGGGTTGGCAGCGTTCGCCCAGGAATTCGAGGCGACCTACGTCCACGGCGGCCTTTGGGTGCCGGTTGTGCATCCCTTTGCCACCGGCCGACTGGCGCGCTGGCATGTCTGGCATCGGTTTCTGGAGGAGCTTCGGTCCCGGGGCGACGTCTGGTTCGCGCCGATGGAGGAAATCGCCGCCCATGTGCGCGCGATCGTGGCAAATGGACAGTGGCAGCCGCGGATCGATCAGCTGCCCTATTACAGCGCGCCGGTAAGGGTGGCTTGAGGACGGCCTGAATCTGACAGGCGACACTAGGGGAGGACGGAAATGAAAGACACGGATCATGCCTGGCAGGATGAGATCGACCGCCGAGCCCGGCTTTACGACGACATCGAGGCGCGGAGAGCGTGGCAGGGCCGGATGAAGGCAACCGACTATCTTGGGCTTCTGGCCCTGGTCGTCGTTCTGGTCGCGAGTTTCTGGGGTTGGGGGAAGTGACATGAGCAATCAGGAAACCGAATTCCGGGCCGCCGCCGAGCGTGGCGATGCCCCACTTTTGCCCGCCGAACGCCTTTGGGGATTTTGGGAGTTCACCTATGCGAATTCGGCGCTGGCGATCGCCACCTGGGCATTTCTGATTGGCGGTGCTGTCGGACTTTTCGTCGGCCCGAAAGAGGGCATCGCCGCAATCGTCATTGGCAATATCATAGGTGTTGTGCTGACCGCGCTGGCAACCTGCGTGCCCGCCGGCAAATACGGCATCGAACAATTCGTGATGCTGCGCAGCCAATATGGCACCAATGGCAGCCGCCTCGTGTATTTTCTGGCGGTCATCTTCCTCACGATGGGCTGGCTCGCGGTTCTGGCGATGATGTTCGGCCGCTCGATCGACGGAATGACCGCGATCGTCAGCGGAGGCGAAGCGTCACCCACGGGCATCAAGATGGTGATTGCCGCCCTTGGCGCGATCTGCCTGACCTGGTTCATCGTCGCGCGAGGTCCGACCTCGATCAAGGTTTTCAACATGATCGTGTCGCCGGCGCTGGTGGTGCTGATGGTGGTGATGCTGATCCTGATCCTCAGCCAGCACGCGCTCGGTGACTTGCTGGCGCTTCCCGCGATTGACCCGCCCTTCGAGGACAAGCACCTGAATTTCATCATCGCGATCGAGGTCAACCTGGCCGCAGGATTTTCCTGGTGGCCCTATATCGGCAACCTGGCCCGGCTGACCAAAAACGAGCGTACTGCCTTCTGGCCGAACATCGTCGGCATCTTCGGCGCGGCGGTACTGGGCGAAATCGTCGGGCTTTTCGGCGCGGTTGCGTTGGCCGAAAGCGACCCGACGATCTGGATGACAAGGGTTGGCGGTGTCGGAGTGGGGGTGATCGCGCTTGGCTTCGTGGCATTTGCCAACATCACATCGATGGCGAATATCCTCTACACCTCGATCGTTGGGCTGCGGCAGGTAGGGACCGACGGCATCCGCCGGATAAAGTGGGAGGTCATCCTGGCCCTTTTCTGCGTAATTCCGGTGTTCCTCGTGCTCTTCTACCCCGGCATGTATGATGGCTTCTTCATCTTCCTGGTCTGGACGTCAGCGTTGAACAGCGCGTTGGCGGGGATCGGGATTGCCGATTACTTTTTCCTGCGAGGCCAAAGGCTCGATCTGGCGGCGCTGCACGGCCCGCTCGCAAGCAGCCCTTTCCGCTTTGTCGGCGGGTTCAACCCGATCGGCCTGTTCGCGCTTGCGGTCGGGTTTGTCGTCTATGTCTGGGTGTTCAACCCGCAGACCTTGGCAAACGCGGCGGCGTTCAAATACCTGACCGCGTCAATCCCGTCCTGCGTGGCGGCAGGGCTGGTCCATTACGTCCTGACCCGGATCTTCGCAACTGCCAGGGGCTGGGGCGCTTACCCCAACCGCCAGAGCTAGGGCGAACCCAGGAAGGGGGGCCACGCTCCCCTTCCAATCCCGATTTCCACCTCACACCCGACCAGACGGAGGCGCATAATGCAGGACACATTCGACTATATCGTCATCGGTGCTGGCTCGGCCGGCTGTGTGCTTGCCAACCGTCTGAGCGAAGATCCGAATGTATCGGTGCTGGTGCTCGAGTTTGGTGGCAGCGACAAGAGCATCTTCATCCAGATGCCGACCGCATTGTCGATCCCGATGAACGGCACGAAGTACAACTGGCGCTATGAAACCGTGCCGGAACCGGGGCTCGACGGACGCCGCATCCATTGCCCGCGCGGCAAGGTTCTGGGTGGCTCGTCGTCAATCAACGGTCTGGTTTACATGCGCGGACACGCCCGTGACTTCGACGAATGGGAATCGCTTGGCGCGCGCGGTTGGGGCTATGCCAACTGTCTGCCCTATTTCCAGAAGGCCGAAAGCTGGACCGATGGCGGCGACACCTACCGAGGTGGCGATGGCCCACTGGCGACCAACGCCGGCAACCGGATGAGGAACCCGCTTTACGGCGCCTTTGTCGAGGCCGGCCATGAGGCCGGATACATCAAGACCGACGATCCGAACGGCTACATGCAGGAGGGCTTCGGCGCGATGCACATGACGGTGAAGGATGGGGTGCGCTGGTCAACCGCCAATGCCTATCTGCGCCCGGCGCTGAACCGGCCAAATCTGAAGGTCATCACGCATGCCATGACGCGGCGCATCATCCTGAAGGACAAGCGCGCCGTGGGGGTCGAATACGACTGGAACGGCGCGCGCCACAATGTGGGCTGCCAACGCGAGATCGTCCTTTCCGCCGGTCCGATCGGCTCGCCGCATCTTCTGCAACGCTCCGGGATCGGTCCGGGGGCGGTGCTGGCCGAGGCCAAGGTCGAAGTTTTGCACGATCTGCCCGGCGTCGGCGAAAACCTCCAGGATCATGCCGAGGTCTATATCCAGTACGCCTGCAAGGAACCGATCACGTTGAACGGAAAGATGGGGCTCCTCAGCAAGTTCCTTATCGGCGCCGAATGGTTTTTCTTCAAACGCGGTCTCGGTGTCAGCAACCATTTTGAATCCGGGGGCTTCATTCGCTCGGACGCTTCGCTGGCCTGGCCCGACATCCAGTTCCACTTCCTGCCGGCAGCGATGCGCTATGATGGCAAGAAGCCGCTGAAAGGGCATGGCTTCATGGTCTTGACAGGGCCCAACAAGCCCAGGAGTCGTGGATACGTTCGCCTGCGGTCTGCCGATCCGGCAGCACATCCCGACATCCTCTTCAATTACCTCGACCGCGAGGAAGATCGCGAGGGGTTCCGTCGATGTCTTCGTCTGACGCGGGAGATTGTCGCCCAGCCAGCGATGGATCGCTATCGCGGCGAGGAAATCGCGCCGGGTAAGGAGGTGCAAAGCGATGCGGAGATCGACGCCTTCGTACGAGAAACGCTGGAAAGCACCTATCATCCCTGCGGAACCTGTCGCATGGGCGAAGATGAAATGGCGGTCGTCGACAGCGAGTTGCGGGTGCGCGGCATCGACGGCCTTCGCGTCATCGACAGTTCGGTCTTTCCAACCGAACCCAACGCCAACCTGAACGCGCCGACGATCATGCTGGCCGAGCGCGCGAGTGACATGCTGCGAGGGCGGCCGCTCTTGCCAGCGTCCAATGCCGAGGTCGGTGTCGCGGCCGGTACTGGTGTCACCCAACGCAGCAGCGCGCCGGCGCGGAAAATCCCGACGGAGGCCCACAGGTAGCCAGAGAGATTGGGGGATGGCAGGGTTCCGGGCTTTTCTTCTATGTCCGACGAGATGCCGTACGAGCCGCTTGCAAGATCCGCCCTTCTCATGGCCATCTTCTTCCTGCCACTTGCGCTTCTCTCCGTCGTTCTCCTGGCCGAGGTACTCTCGCACCAGGTCAAAGCCATGATCGAGTCCGCGGGACTGCTATGTCCATCCAGGCGATGGAAAGCAGCGCCCTGTCGGCATTCCTCGTGATCTCCATCTTAAGGGTGCAGAGTAAACCCGAATAATGATACTTGAGATATCAGTATAGATGTGAGATATGCGAAACACAGGTTATCCGGCGGCGGGAATGATTACGGGACCTCAGATGAAGGCGGCGCGGGCCCTGTTGGGGCTGGACCAGAAGGGACTCGCAGCCCTGGCTGGCGTGTCGGTGCCGACGGTCCAGCGGATGGAGGCCAGCGAGGGGACCGTACGCGGAGTGGTCGAAAGCCTCACCCGCGTTGTTTCAGCGATCGAGCGGAGCGGCGTGGAACTGATCGGTGACGCCGCCGCGAGCAACGGTGGCGGTAGAGGCGTTCGGCTCAAGCAGTCTGACGCGGGCCATTCGCGCGACGGGCCAACACCGCCGGCAGGAGGTCACAATGGCCGCGATTGACGTCGCGGTCGCCCTTGTCGGCGGACTTCTTGCGCTGTCGCCGACCGCAATTGCGATGCGCCGCTACCGCCATATCTCCGAAATGACCTACGCGCTGAGTGCGGCGCTCTGCCTGGGGCTTTCGCTTGTTGGAATCCTCGTGCTGGCGACGCGGGCCGAGGCGGCGGCGCTGAACATTCCGGTCGGGCTGCCATGGCTCGGGGCCAACCTTCGCCTCGACGCGCTCTCGGCGCTCTTTCTCGCGCTCCTCGGAACAGGCGGTACGGCCGCAAGTGTCTACGCGATCGGCTATGGTCGGCACGAGCATGAGCCATATCGCGTCCTGCCATTCTATCCTGCCTTTCTCGGCGCAATGACGCTCGTGGTGTTGGCCGACGACGCCTTCACCTTTCTCATGAGTTGGGAAGTGATGTCACTGCTGTCCTGGGCGCTGGTGCTGACACATCATCGGACGGATGCGGCGCGGCAGGCAGGCTACATCTATCTGGTCATGGCCGGATTCGGCACGATGGTGCTGCTTCTGGCCTTCGGCCTGATGGCCGGAGCCGAGGGCGGCTATGGTTTCGGCGCCATGCGCGGTGGCGATCGGAGTCCGGCGCTCGCGGCACTGGTGCTTGCGCTGATGATGATCGGGGCGGGGTCCAAGGCCGGCCTGGTGCCTTTGCATGTCTGGCTGCCGGTGGCGCATCCTGCGGCGCCGAGCCACGTCTCGGCTTTGATGAGCGGCGTGATGACGAAGGTGGCGATCTACGGATTCGTGCGTGTCGCCTTCGACCTTCTCGGTCCGGTCGCCTGGTGGATGAGCCCGGTGGTGATTGTGGTCGGCGTCGTGACGGCAGTGATGGGCATCCTCTTTGCCATCGTGGACGGTGACGGCAAGCGCGTACTTGCCTTCTCCACCATCGAGAATATCGGCGTGATCTTCGCGGCGCTGGGGCTGGCGCTGGCATTTCGGGCCAACGACATGTCGGCGCTGGCCGCGCTCGCGCTGACGGCAGCGCTCATCCATGCCATGAACCACATGCTGTTCAAGAGCCTTCTCTTCATGGTGGCGGGCGCGGTGCTGAATGCGACCGGGCGGCGCGATCTCGACGCGCTCGGCGGGCTGATCCACCGGATGCCCGTCACCGCCTTGGTCGCGCTTGTTGGCGTGACAGCGATCTCGGCGCTGCCGCCGCTCAACGGCTTCGTGTCGGAATGGCTGCTGTTCCAGGCCGTGCTGCAAAGCCCGCAACTGCCGCAGCCGGGGCTTCAGTTCCTGGTGCCCGCCGCGGGCGGCCTGCTCGCGCTTGCGGCTGCGCTTGCCGCCGCGTGCTTCGTGCGCTTCTTCGGAGTCGCGTTCCTTGGCCGGCCGCGGACGGACCAGGCACGCGAAGCGTCGGAAATCGATCGCTGGTCGCTCGGGGCTATGGCGGCGCTGGCGCTGCTTTGCGTGCTGGCCGGGATTGTGCCTGGCGTCCTGATCGATCTCGTGGCGCCCGCGGTCGACCTTGCGATCGGGGCAAACATGCCCGCGCAGAGCGCCAATGCATGGTTCACGCTCGTCCCGGTCACGGCGGTGAAGAGCAGCTACAGCGGCCTTTTGGTACTGATGTTCATTGCAATCTCCGGCGGCGCGACCGCCTGGCTCGTGCATCGCCTGGCGTCGCGACGGTTGCGCCGTGCGCCGGCATGGGACTGCGGTTTCCCGAACGCCGATCCGATCACGCAATACGGTGGCGGCAGCTTCGCCCAGCCGATCCGCCGCGTGATGGCGCCGGTCCTGGCGGCGCGCGAAACGGTGGTTATGCCGGCGCCCGGCGACATGTCCCCCGCGCGCCACACGGCAAGGACCGAGGATCTCGTCTGGAGCCGGATCTATCTGCCGCTGGCGGCGGCTGTCGGCTTCGTAACGAGACGGTTCAACGCCCTGCAATTCCTGACGATCCGGCGATATCTGAGCCTCGTCTTCGCCTCGCTGATCCTTCTGCTCATGGGGCTGGCGATATGGAATTGATCCGCGACCTGGTCTTGCAGGGGCTTCAGATGCTCGTTGTCCTGGCGCTCGCGCCCGGTCTCACGGGCCTCGTGCGCAAGATAAAGGCGCGTTTGACCCGCCGGCGCGGCGCGCCGATCATCCAGCCCTATCGCGACCTTCTGCGGCTGATGCGCAAGGAGGTGGTGCTGGCCGAGAACGCCTCGTGGCTGTTCCGCGTCTCTCCCTACGCGATCTTCGCGGCGACCTGGGTGGCTGCCGCGCTGGTGCCGACCTTCGCCAGCGGTCTGCATTTCAGCTGGACGGCGGACCTGATCGCCATCGTTGCCCTTCTGGGCAGCGCGCGGTTCTTCCTGGCGCTGGCCGGGATGGATGTCGGGACCAGTTTCGGCGGAATCGGATCCTCGCGCGAAATGATGATCGGCGCCCTCGCCGAACCAGCGATGCTGCTGACGGTGTTTTCCGTGGCACTGGTCGCCGGATCGACCCAGCTTTCGAACGTCGTGAACTTCATGGCGTCGGGGGTTGTTGGCATCAGGGTATCGCTTGGGATGGCTTTGATCGCGCTGATTATCGTCGCCATCGCCGAAAACGCCCGCATACCCGTGGACAACCCGGCGACCCACCTCGAACTGACGATGGTGCACGAGGCGATGGTGCTGGAGTATTCCGGCCGTCATCTCGCGATGATCGAACTGGCCGCGGCGGTGAAGCTTCTGCTCTATGTCGCACTGATCGGCTGCATCTTCCTGCCCTGGGGCATCGCGCCCCCAGCCGCCGGGATCGGGGCCTATCTGGCCGGTTTCGTTATTTTCCTCGTCAAGCTCGCGCTCGGCGGAGCGATGCTCGCCGTCTTCGAAACCTCGATCGCAAAGATGCGCGTGTTCAGGGTGCCGGACTATCTCGGGGCGGCGCTGATGCTGGGCCTGCTCGGAACGCTGCTTCTATTCGTGTCCCGGAGCCTTTGATGAACGGCTACGCCTTCGACATCGCACATCTCCTCGCCGGAAGCCTCGTTCTGGTCAGCTTCATGATGATCTATCAGAACCGGCTCTATTCACTCCTGAACACGTTTGCGCTTCAGGCGCTGCTCCTGGCACTTGCCGTGGCCTGGCAGGCGTTTATCCAAGGGGCGCATCACCTCTATGTCTCGGCTGCGATAGCACTGGTCTTCAAGGCAATGATCGTGCCTTGGGCATTGCACCGGATGGTGCAGAAGCTGGGCATCCACCGTGAGGTCGAGACGGTCGTGGGCGTGGTGCCGACGATGCTCGCAGGCATGGGGCTGGTCGCGCTGTCGATCCTCCTGATGCTGCAACTGACCCAAGCTGCCGAAAGCGCGCTCGCGCGCGAGGATCTGGCCTTCTCGCTTTCGGTGATCCTACTCGGCATGCTGATGATGGTGACGCGGCGCAATGCCGTCACACAGGTCGTCGGCTTCATGTCGTTGGAAAACGGGCTGATCCTCGCCGCGACCGGCGCACAAGGCATGCCGTTCGTCGTCGAGATCAGCGTCGCCTTCTCGGTGCTGATCGCCATGATCGTGATCGGCGTCTTCCTGTTCCGCATCCGCGAGCGGTTCGACACGGTGGACGACTCGGCGCTGGACGAGTTCCGCGGAGAGCGGCGATGATGAACCTTGACGCTCTTTCCGCCGTACTTGTGCTGCCTGTCGGCGCGGCGGTGCTGCTTGTCCTGATGCCGGGCTATCGGCTGAGCGCCTGGATCAACGTTGCGTCGAGCCTCCTGACCTTTCTGGCCGCGGCATCGCTCCTGGTGCTTGACCGCCCCGCGCCAGGCGAGTTCCTGCACCTGGACGACCTCAACATTGTCTTCATCGTGCTGAATACCTTCGTCGGCTTCACCGCCGCCTTCTTCTCGGCCAGCTATATCGGCCACGAACTGGAAATCGGCCGCCTCAGCCCATCGAACCTGCGCTTCTACCATGCCATGTACCAGCTGATGATGTTCGGCATGAACCTTGCGCTCGTGTCGAACAATATCGGCCTGATGTGGGTGGCGATCGAACTGGCGACCCTGACCACGGTGCTCATGGTAGGCCTCTACCGCACCCACGAGGCGCTGGAAGCCGCGTGGAAATATTTCATCCTTGGCTCGGTCGGTATCGCGCTGGCGCTCTTCGGCACGATCCTCGTCTACATGGCGGCGCAGCCGGTCCTCGGCGAGGGCACGCCGTCCATGATATGGACCAACCTCATCGCGTCCGCCGACAAGTTCGACCCGGCGATGCTGAACGTGGCCTTCGTCTTCCTGCTCGTGGGTTACGGCACCAAGGTCGGGCTGGCGCCGTTCCACGCCTGGCTGCCGGATGCCCATGCCGAGGGCCCGACGCCCATATCGGCGGTTCTGTCAGGGCTCTTGCTCAACGTCGCGCTCTATGCGGTGTTGCGCTTCAAGCTGCTGATGACGGCAAACGCGGCAGCCGTCTCGCCAGGGCCGTTGATGGTGGGGCTCGGCCTTTTGTCACTGATCTTCGCGTCTCTCATGCTTTATCGCCGGAACGACATCAAACGCCTCTTTGCCTATTCCTCGATCGAGCACATGGGCATCATCGTCTTCGCCTTCGGCATGGGCGGACCGCTGGCCAACTTCGCGGGCCTCTTGCATATGGTCATGCACAGCCTGACCAAATCGGCGATCTTCTTCGCGGTCGGCAACATCGCCCAGATCAAGGGCACCCAGAAGATCGCCGAGATCCGCGGCCTGACCCAAAGCCATCCCGCGCTTGGCTGGGGCCTGGTGCTGGCGGTCCTGTCGATCGCGGGAATGCCGCCCTCAGGCGTGTTCATGAGCGAATTCCTCGTCGTCACCTCCGGCTTCACCCGGATGCCGCTTCTGGCACTCGTCCTCGTCCTTGGCCTTCTCCTGGCCTTCGGGGCACTGCTGCTGCGACTGACCGATTTTGCCTTCGGTGAACCCACCGGAGAGGATGCACCGATGCACGGTTCACTCGCGCCACTTTGGCTGCATATGGGGCTGGTCCTGCTGATCGGCCTGCACATGCCGCAGCAAATGGCGGACTGGTTCCGTACCGTTGCAGCGCTTTTGGGATGAGGCGCGCATGACGAGATTGCCCGATCTGAGCTGGACCCGGTCCCGAGACTTCCGCGCTCGCCCGTGCCCGGTCACGACCGTCACCCCGAAAGGCTGGACGGCGCTCGCCGGGGCGCTGGCGGCGCACCGCTTCACGCTGATGAGCCTCTGGGCCGGGGAGAGCGCGGCCTTGATGGCGCTGCACGACCCCGATGCGCGGCGGGTCGCAGTGGCCCGCGTCTCGTGCAAGAACGGCGGCTTCCCCGCCGTCGGACATCACCATGCGGCGGCGCAACGGCTGGAGCGTGCGGCGGCCGATCTCTTCGGGCTGGTACCCGTCGGCGCCGACGACGCAAGGCCCTGGCTTGACCACGGCCGGTGGGAGATCGCGCATCCCCTGGGCGCCGCGGTCCCGCACCCCGGCCAGGCGCCGTACCCGTTCCTGCCGGTCGAGGGGCAGAGCCTGCACCAGGTGCCGGTCGGTCCGGTTCATGCCGGGATCATCGAGCCCGGACATTTTCGTTTCACCGCGCAGGGCGAGACCGTCGTGCGGCTCGAGGAACGGCTGGGTTATGTCCACAAGGGCATCGACCGCCTGATGCGGGGCGCGGACCTCGCCCGGGGTGCCCAACTTGCGGCGCGCACCTCGGGTGACAGCACCGTGGCCTACTCCATCGCCTTCGCCCAAGCTACCGAAGCAGCGCTCGAAACGGACGTGCCGAAACGTGCCTTCTGGCTGCGCGGGCTGATGGCCGAGCTTGAACGGCTCGCCAACCATCTCGGCGACATCGGGGCGATCTGCAACGACGCGGCCTTCGCAATGATGCTGGCCCAGATGAGCGTGCTTCGCGAAAACGTGCTGCGGACGGCCCAGGTGGCCTTCGGCCACCGCTTGATGCGCGACCGGATTGTGCCGGGGGGCGTGATCGTGGACCTCGATGCCGAGGGAGACGCGGCTATCCGCGCGCTCATCGAAGGGATCCGCGACCGCTTCCCGGTTCTCGTCGATCTCTACGACAACACCGCATCGCTTCTCGACCGGACCGTCGGCACAGGCCGCGTCGCACCGGACCTCGCGCGACGCTTCGGCGCCGGTGGTCATGTCGGTCGCGCCTCGGGCCGCGACTTCGACGCGCGGCGCGATCTGCGCTACGCGCCCTACGACATGCTGCGGTTCGACATTCCGGTGCGCAACGACGGGGACGTGAACGCCCGCGTCTGGATCCGCATCCGAGAAGTCGAACAGAGCTGTTCGCTGATTTCACAACTCCTGAACGGGATGCCGACTGGACCAGTGCTGGCCGACATCGTGCTGCCCGCAGCGGCCCGCGAGGGGCTGGGTCTGGTCGAAGGCTTCCGCGGCGACATCCTGATCTGGCTCGGGCTCGCGGCGGACGGGACCATCAGTCGCTGCCACATGCGCGATCCGTCCTGGTTCCAGTGGCCGCTCCTGGAAGCCGCGATCGAGGGCGACATCATCGCCGACTTCCCGCTTTGCAACAAATCCTTCAACTGCTCATATTCCGGGCACGATCTATGAGAGGACGACATGAAGCGATTTCTCCTCGAAGGCTTGCTGAACCAGCCTCTGACCGAGGCCGTGCCGACACCGGATGCGCGGACCGAAGAGCTTGGCCGGACCTTCCAGCGCGCAGCCCGCGCACGGTTGGGCCGCAGTCTGTCGATCCGTCATGTCGATGCCGGGTCGTGCAATGGCTGCGAACTGGAGATCCAAGCGCTGAGCAACCCGTTCTACGATCTCGAACGCTTCGGTCTGCGCTTCGTCGCCTCGCCGCGCCATGCCGATGTCCTGCTGGTCACGGGCCCTGTGACCTGGAACATGGCCGAAGCCCTGCGGCGGACCTATGACGCGACACCCGAGCCGAAATGGGTGATCTCGGTCGGCGATTGCGCATGTGACGGCGGCTGCTTTGCCGAAAGTTACGCCGTCGCGGGCGGGGTCGAGGCGGTGATCCCTGTCGATCTGCACATCCCTGGTTGCCCACCCGAACCGTTCGCACTTCTCAATGGGTTGCTCGCGCTGCTTGAAGTCTCGAACGACAAATCCCGAAAAGGACGAGCGACGTAGAATGTACCGCTACGTCCACGCGCGAGTTATCCCTCCCGTTTGAATGGCACGCCGCTCAGCTATCAAACCGCGCCGGCTTCGAGCGATACCCTGATCGCGATATGCGTTTCTCTGCTTGGAACACAGTCGGTTGCCGAAACCGCTGCGATAATCGAGAAGGCCAGACAACAGCCTCGGTCCGCGCGAATGTTGACACCAATGACAGCGGACATGCACATCGCGACTTCAGCGAATGTCGAGTTGAAGTCCTGTTGGGGTATCTTCGGTGGCGAAGCGATGCCTGACCTTGCCTGCCATGATGCGCCTGTCGATTGTAACTAAAACTGTAACCACAGAACGGAAGAAACCCCTGCATTGCAAGGGTTTTCTTTGTTATCAAGGGGATGGTTTGGTAGGCCCGGAGGGACTCGAACCCCCAACCAAGGCGTTATGAGCGCCCTGCTCTAACCAATTGAGCTACAGGCCCGACCGTGTTCTAGCTACGTTGCCGAAGGCGCGTGGTCAATCGGCTTTGCGCGGGGATCTTACGCCAACAGGCTTAGCGGGGGCATCGAGATTGTTGATGCGGATTTGATGAGCTATTTCTGGCATGTGTCGGGTGTCCATCTTCTTGGTGTCCTTATTGTTCCGTGCTGATCGCCGCCCTCGGTCTCGGCATCGGGGCCAGTCTCAAGGCGATGGAGCGCGCTGCCGCAAGCTGACACGTTGCCCCCGCGGCGCAAAAGCGGTAACCGGGCGCAACGGATTCCGGGGGACTGCATGACCAAGAAGAACGGGCTGACCTATGCCGATGCCGGCGTCGATATCGACGCCGGCAACGCGCTGGTGGAGCGGATCAAACCTGCGGCGAAGCGGACTGCGCGGGCCGGGTCGATGAGCGGGCTTGGTGGTTTTGGCGCGCTCTTCGACCTGAAGGCCGCTGGCTATGGCGACCCGATCCTCGTGGCGGCGACGGATGGCGTCGGCACCAAGCTTCGTATCGCCATTGACACCGGGCATCTCGACACGATCGGCATCGACCTCGTCGCCATGTGCGTCAACGATCTGGTCTGTCAGGGCGCGGAGCCGTTGTTTTTCCTCGACTATTTCGCGACCGGCAAACTCGATGTCGATCAGGCGACGCGGATCATCAACGGCATCGCCGAGGGCTGCGCGCTGTCTGGCTGCGCGCTGGTCGGCGGCGAGACGGCGGAAATGCCGGGCATGTATCACGGCGGCGATTTCGACCTCGCGGGTTTCGCGGTTGGCGCGATGGAACGCGGCACCGACCTGCCGCAGGGCGTGGTGAAGGGCGACCGGCTGATCGGGCTCGCCTCCAGCGGCGTGCATTCCAACGGCTATTCGCTGGTCCGCAAGATCGTGGACCTGTCGGGCCTTGGCTGGGACGCGGCATCGCCGTTCGGCGCGGGGAAGCTTGGTGAGGCGCTGCTCGCACCGACGCGGCTTTATGTGAAGCAGGCGCTGGCCGCGATCCGTGCGGGTGGCGTGCATGGGCTGGCCCATATCACCGGCGGCGGGTTGACCGAGAACCTGCCGCGCGTCCTGCCCGACGGTCTCGGCGCGGAGATCGACCTGAATGCCTGGACCCTGCCGCCGGTCTTCGCCTGGCTGAACGCCGAGGCGGGGATGAGCCAGGCCGAGCTTCTGAAGACCTTCAACTGCGGGATCGGCCTGATCGTCGTCGTCGAGGCGGCGCGCGAGGCGGCCCTTTCGGCGCTTCTTTCCGCAGCGGGCGAAACGGTCGTGAAGCTTGGCTCGGTCACGGAGGGGCAGGGGGTCGCCTACCGGGGCACGCTCGCTTGAAGCGTGTCGCCATCCTGATCTCGGGCGGCGGGTCCAACATGGTGGCGCTCGCCGACAGCATGACCGGAGATCATCCGGCGCGGCCGGTTCTGGTGCTTTCGAACGATGCGCATGCGGCCGGCCTGCAACGCGCCGCCGAGCGCGGCATCCCGACCGCAGCCGTCGATCACCGGCCCTTCGGCAGGGACCGGACCGCGTTCGAGGCGGAACTGCTCAAACCGCTCCTCGCCGCCGCGCCGGACATCGTCTGCCTCGCCGGTTTCATGCGCGTGCTGACGCCTGCCTTCGTCGAACGGTTCAGGGGCCGGATGCTCAACATCCACCCCTCGCTGCTGCCCATGTATCCCGGCTTGCACACCCACGAACGCGCCATCTCCGCAGGCGACCGGGAGGCGGGTTGCACGGTGCATGAGGTCACGCCGGTTCTCGATGACGGTCCGATCCTCGGTCAGGTCCGCGTGCCGGTCGCACCGGATGATACGCCCGAGACGCTCGCGGCCCGCGTCCTCACGCAGGAGCATCGGCTTTACCCCGCCGTCCTGCGCCGTTTCGCGGACGGCGACCGAACTCCCGTGATGCCTTGAACGCGCCTTCGGTGGAAAATTCCGAGGCATGGCCCTTTTAAAGCCCTGAAGCCTGCCTTATGAGGGCCAGACCTGCGGGACGACCCCGCGCAACACGGACCTTAGATGCGCACGATCAGCACGACCGAAGACCTTGCCCGTTTCTGCGAAGCCGCCAAGTCTGAACCCTATGTCACCCTCGATACCGAGTTTCTGCGCGAGCGCACATATTACTCGAATCTCTGCCTGATCCAGATGGCGCTTCCAGGCGCCGATGGCGACGCCGCCCTGATCGACCCCTTGTCGAAGGATCTGTCGCTCGAGCCTCTCTATGATCTCTTCCGCCATGAAGCGACGGTGAAGGTCTTCCACGCCGCACGGCAGGATCTGGAGATATTCTTCGTCGAAGGCAATGTCTTCCCGACGCCGCTCTTCGACACGCAGGTCGCGGCGATGGTCTGCGGCTTCGGCGATCAGGTCGGGTACGAAACGCTGGTGCGCAGGATTGCCAAGCAGTCGCTGGACAAGACATCGCGCTTCACCGACTGGTCGCGCCGTCCGCTGAGCGAGGCACAGCAGACCTATGCCGTCGCTGACGTGACTCATCTGCGCGTGATCTACGAATTCCTGTCGAAGGAGCTGAAGCGCACCGGGCGGCAGAAATGGGTGGAGGAGGAACTTGGCATCCTGCTCGATCCGGAAACCTACATCACGCGCCCGGAAGAGGCCTGGATGCGGATCAAGACACGCACGACATCGGGCCGCTTCCTCGCGGTCGTGCGCGAGCTTGCGCGGTTCCGTGAGGATTACGCTCAGACCCGCAATGTACCGCGGAGCCGCGTCTTCAAGGATGACGCGCTTCTGGAACTGGCCTCGACCCGCCCGACCAGCGTCGAGGAGCTTGGCCGCTCGCGGCTTCTCTTGCGCGAGGGACGCAAGCCCGAGATCGCCGAGGGTATCCTTGCCGCGGTGACGGCGGGGCTTGAGGCCAAGCCCGAGGATTTCCCGAAGCCGGATACCAGCCGCGAACAGTTGCAGGTCGATTCCGCGCTGGCCGATCTTCTGCGCGTGCTCCTCAAGGCCAAGTCCGAAGCCGAAGGCGTGGCGCAGAAGCTGATCGCCTCGTCCGCCGATCTCGACGCGCTGGCGGCAGGGATGCGAACGCTTCCCGCGCTCAAGGGCTGGCGTGCCGAGGTGTTCGGTCAGGACGCGCTCAGGCTCTGCAACGGAGAGATTGCGCTTTCCGCCAAAGGCGGCGCGGTGCGCGTCATTCAGGTCTGAGGCGGAACGGCCGGCCTCAGCGGCTGACCGTGCGGCTGTTCGAGGCGCCCTGCACGACGATCTTGCTGACGTCCTGCAACCGGATGTCCGAGAGATAGACGGCGGCAGTCAGTTCGCGCGATTGCGGCGTGGATGTCCGGCTCGGCTCCAGCGGCTGCTCGACCACGAAGCGGTAAGTCAGAACGCCATTTTCAGCAATGCCATCATTCACCGGCAGAAGTGTTGCGTCCCACCATCCTTGCGTCGGCGGCAGGCCCGCGGCGCGGAGGATCGCGCCACCCGGCTGACGTGCGATCTCAAGCGCCGTCACCTGCGAGACGAGCGGGCGCGGATCCTGCGCCACGCCGTCCACGACCATGACCGGCTCGGACCTCGACTTGCCGAACCAGTTGAACGGGTTGAGCTTGCTGTCGCGGATGCGCGAACAGCCAGTCACGGCGATCGTTGCAACCAGCAAGGCGGCGATCGGTCTTCTCATCCTGGGTCCCCCGTTCAATTACGCCTTGGGTAGCCGAATTGAACGCGCCTGAAAAGAGGCGGCGGGACTGGACCTCGGGCGCGCCAGTCATTACCTCGGGTGTATGACAAGGAGACGATGATGGCGAGCGCCGCCTTCGAGGATATCGCCGAGACGTTCGAGTTTCTCGACGACTGGGAGGACCGCTACCGCCATGTCATCGAACTCGGCAAGGCGATGCCGCCGCTCGACGATGCGGTGAAGGTGCCAGCGACCAAAGTCGATGGCTGCGCGAGCCAGGTGTGGTTCCTGCCGCGGATCGAGGGGCAGGGGACGCGCGCGCGGTTCGATTTCGACGGCGACAGCGACGCGATGATCGTACGCGGGCTGATCGCGATACTCCATGCGCTCTATTCCGGGCTGACGGTGGATGAGGTGCTGAAGGTCGATGCGCCGGGCGAGATGTCCCGGCTCGGGCTTGACCGGCACCTGTCATCGCAGCGTTCGAACGGCCTGCGGGCGATGATTGAACGCATCCGCATACTCGCCGGCGCCGCGAAGGGCTAAAGCCGCGCCAGCGCCGTCTTCAGATCCCCGTAGCCCGTGAAGCGCCGCTCGTAAGTCAGGCCCAGCCGGTCCGCGCAGTCCCGCGCCTTGGCATCGAGCGCCGGATCGTCGGTCTGGGCCTGATAGACGAGCTTTTCGTAGTTGCCGAACATCATCGGGATCAATTCGGCATGGCGGTCGAAGCCCATCGGGCGCCAGACGAAGGCGTCGAACTGCCGCACCAGGAAGTCGGTCAGGTAGAACGCGGTGCACTCGTCGCGCGCGGCGAAGGCTTCATTGCCTTCGTAGAACGAATAGCAATGCGGTCCCGCCACCATCTCGACGCCCATCTCGCGGCACTTCGCGTCGAGCAGGCCGCCGGTTCCGCAATCGGCGTAGACGACGAAGACGTTGTCATAGGCATCGCGATGCTTGGCGACCGTCTCGGCGACCGCGGCGGTGATCCTGTCGGGCCAGAGGTGCAGATTGGCTGGCAGGCAAGTCAGATCGAGATGGGTCCAGCCATTCGCTTCCTTCAGATCAAGTATCTCGCGCGCGAGCGCGCCGCATGCGATCAGCAGGATACGCCCGTTGCGGGCGGGTCCGTGGCCCGTTTCAGTCAACATCTCGTCTGCGGGTCTCATCGCCTGCCCAGCGCCACGCGAAGGGCGATGGCGGCTATCATCAGGATGGGGATCAGCGAGATGTGGACGTCCGGCGGCAATGCGATCATCAGCAGGACGGTCACGGCCCCCATCACCAGAACGGCCAGAAGGATCAGGATGAACCGGGTAGGCGGCATGTAAACTCTCCTTAGCGTCTATGTGTGCCTTTCCGGCGGCGATGTGAAGCCTCCGCATGAAAAAGCCGGGCGCGGTTCGGGAACGCCCGACCCGTCAGCTAAAGGATCATGGCAAGAAAATTCTTGGTGCGCGCCCTTTGCGGGTCGCCGAAAAGCGCTTTCGGCGCGCCTTCCTCGACGATCTTGCCGTCATCCATGAAGATCACGCGATGGCCGACCTCGCGCGCAAAGCCCATTTCATGGGTGACGACGACCATCGTCATGCCCTCGACCGCCAACGCCTTCATGACCTCGAGCACCTCGCCCACCATCTCGGGATCGAGCGCCGAGGTCGGCTCGTCGAACAGCATGACATCGGGCTTCATCGCCAACGCACGGGCGATCGCGACGCGCTGTTGCTGGCCGCCCGAAAGCTCGTCGGGGTAACTTTCGTCCTTGCCCTCAAGGCCGACCTTGGCCAGCAATTCGCGCGCGGTCGCGGTGGCCTCGGATATCCCGACCTTCCTCACCTTGCGCGGCGCGATCGTGATGTTTTCCAGAATGGTCAGGTGCTTGAACAGGTTGAACTGCTGAAACACCATGCCGACATGTTCGCGCAGCTTGTGGATGTTCGTCTTCGGGTCTGTCAACGTCATGCCACCGATCTCGATTTCGCCGCTGGTCGCCGTCTCGAGTCCGTTCAGGCAGCGGAGGAACGTGCTCTTGCCGCTTCCCGACGGTCCTATCACGACAACGACCTCGCTTTCTGCCACATGCGCGTCAATCCCCTTGAGAACCTCAAGATCGCCGAAGGATTTGTGAAGGTTTCTAACGTTTATCAACCTGGAGCCTCCTCTCAAGGTAGGACGCGAACTTCGACACCGAAAAGATGAGGACGAAGTAGAGGACCGCGATGAACCCCCAGATCGTGAAGGATGCGAAGGTCGAGGCGATTACGATCTCGCCCTTGTAGACGAGTTCGGCGACGCCGACCGGCGCGAGCAAGGACGTGTCCTTGATCGTCTGCGCCGCCTGGTTGACCAACGGCGGGATCATTCTCTTGAACGCCTGCGGCAGGATGATGTAGCGCATCGACTGATAGTCGTTCATGGCGACGCTGGCCGCGGCTTCCTTCTGCCCCCGGTCGACGCCGAGAATGCCCGCGCGGATGATCTCGGTGACATACGCGCCCTCATTCAGGCTGAGGGTGAGAGCGGCCGCGAGGATCGGATACCACAGTTGTCCGAACCATGCGTTGACCGGCACGATGGCGGGCAGCCCCAGAACGATGAAGAAGAGTTGCACCAAAAGCGGGGTGGACCGAAAGATCTCGACATAGGCCGTGGCGATCCAGCGCAGTGGCGAAACGCTCGACAGGCGCATGAGGGCCGCGATCAGGCCGATCACTACCATCAGGACGATGGCGACCACCGCGTACTGGATCGTCAGTCGCAGGCCGACAAGAATGTCGGGGAGGTTCTGCCAGATTGTATCCATGGACCCTGCCTCTCATTGCGACCGTCTCGCCACGGGTCGCCGGATGGGAAGGGGCGCCTCTCCGGTCCAGCGCCTGGCGCCCCCTCCGATCATTGCGCCCGCCCGTCTGGCGGCGGAATGATCCTCAGCTCGAAACCGCGACGGCAGCCGGCTCTTTCACGGCCTCGACCGCGCCGCTCATGTCGCCGCCAAAATATTTCGTGAAGAGCTGGTCGTATGCCCCGCTCGCCTTGATCTTGGCCAACCCGTCATTGATCTTCGCGGCCAGGTCCGGCTTGTCCTTGCTGATGGCGATTCCGTAATACTCGCCGGTCAGCAGCGGGCCTACGATCTTCACGCCGCTCTCGCTGGTCTTGAAGTTGACGTTGACGGGGTTGTCGAACAGCACCGCGTCCGCGCCGCCGCTCATAAGCGCCTGATAGGCGGAGTCGATGTTCTGGAACTGTTTGACATGATCCGACGGGAAGCCGTGCCCGGTCAGATAGTCGACCGACGATGTCGCCTTCTTGGTGGCGATCACATGGCCCGTGAGATCGTCGAAGCCGGTGATGCCGGAGTCAGCCTTGACCAGTATCGAAAGGCCGGATTTGTAATAGGCATCGCTGAAATCGACGTTCTTCATCCGGTCGGTCTTGATGGTGATCCCGGCGACCGCCGCGTCGATCGATCCGGCCTGCAAGCTCGGGATGATCCCGTTGAACGGCATCGTCCGCAAAGCGACGGTCATATCCTCCGCTTTGGCGATGGCCTCGATCATGTCGATGTCGAAGCCGGTGACCTTTCCGCCATTTTCGGTTTCGAACGGCGGAAAGGTGGTATCCGCTCCGACGACGATGTTGGACGCCGTGCCGGAGGTTTGTGCGGTCGCCATTGGCGCCGCTGCGAACGACAACGCGAAACCGGCGGCGAGGGGTGCGGCCAGTGCGAAAAACTGTCTTCGTTTCATGATCTTCTCCTTCTTGTCAATTTTCACCGGCTCGGTTCATGCCAGCGATCGAAAAGAGGAGTCCGGAGGCAGACGCCTCTTTGTCCATCGGATTTGGACGGGCGGGTCGCCCTTTCAAGGTCGGCGACAAACCGCCACAGGCGTGAGGTTCAGGCGATGGCGGATGGATCAGTCACCGGCGTCGGGTCTTTGGATCGCGGTTGCTGCGCGGGCAAATCTCGCGGGCCGTCGGTGCCATGTCCCTGAAAATGAAGAGTTGTTCGGTGCAGCCAAGGACCGCAAAAAGGTCGGACTCGAACTGTGTCGGCGGCGTACGGCCAGGGTAACCAGGGCAGGCCGGTGTCGCGGGATCGTTACAATCCGTGTTGCCGAGGGTGAGGATCCCGGCAGGAACCTGCCGCGACCCCGTGGCAGCTTCAGGGGCCTGGACATCGGCCGGGACGATGCCCGGAAGGCAAAGTCCCGGCGTCCCGAAAGTTCGACTTCCGGCTCCGGTTGCCGGGGGCTTCGGCTCAGCCCGCGGCGAGCTTGTTGTGCTTGCGCGCCATGAAGTCCTTGGCGGTCTGGACCGCGACGGCGGCGTCGCGGCAATAGGCATCCGCGCCGATGGCACGCCCGAATTCCTCGTTCAAGGGCGCCCCGCCGACCAGCACGATGAAATCTTCGCGCATGCCCTTTTCCTTCAGCGTGTCGATCACGACCTTCATGTAGGGCATCGTCGTCGTCAGAAGCGCGGACATGCCGAGGATGTCGGCATCCTCCCGCTCCAGCGCGTCAATGTATTTCTCGACCGGATTGTTGATGCCGAGGTCAACGACCTCGAAGCCCGCGCCTTCCATCATCATGCCGACAAGGTTCTTGCCGATGTCATGGATGTCGCCCTTCACGGTTCCGATCACCATCTTGCCGACCTTCGGCGCGCCGGTTTCCGCCAGCAGCGGCTTCAGGATGGCCATGCCGGCCTTCATCGCGTTGGCGGCAAGAAGCACTTCCGGCACGAAGAGGATACCGTCGCGGAAGTCGGCGCCGACGATGGTCATGCCGGCGACCAGCGCCTTGGTCAGCACATCGTAAGGCGCCCAGCCGCGCCCGAGCAGGATGTTCACGCCCTCTTCGATCTCTTCCTTGAGACCGTCATAGAGGTCATCGTGCATCTGGAGCGTCAGCTCTTCGTCGTCGAGTTCGCTGAGGATGATTTCGTCGTCGGCCATCGCGTGTCTCCTGGCAGTTCTTATTGTCTTAATGCGACCAATACCCAGGTGTCACTTGGCGATTTGCGACATGGCCCGATGCGGTGGCGACCTGAAGAGGGCGGCGATGCATTGACCTCTTGCAGAATGTTCCCTTTATGTTCCATATTACCGCCATGCCCCTGCCGCCGCCCGATCCCTTCCTGCGCCTCAAGGCGCGCGGCTCCGCCACCAATCCGGCGGGCCGGTTCGAGCATGAGGAGCGGGTCGTCGAAAACGACGGTTGGGACATCCCCGAGGAGGAGCGACTTCTGAGGACCGAAGTGCGGCTCGAACGCCCGCGCTCGGTCATCAACTACGTCGCCTCGCCCGATCTCCCGTTCGACCGCACCATCAACCCCTATCGCGGCTGCGAACATGGCTGCGTCTACTGTTTCGCGCGCCCCGGTCATGGCTATCTCGGCCTTTCCGCGGGGCTCGATTTCGAGACGAAACTCATCGCGCGGCCCGAGGCGCCGAAGGTGCTGGAACGGGAACTCGGGGGGCGCGGCTACAAGGTCCGGCCCATCGCCATCGGCACCTATACCGACCCTTACCAGCCGATCGAGAAGCGCTACCGCGTGATGCGCGGCATCCTTCAGGTTCTCAGCGACTGGAACCACCCGGTCGGCATCGTGACCAAGGGCACGCTGATCGAACGCGACATCGACCTGCTGTCGGACATGGCGCGCCGGAACCTCGTCCATGTCGGTATCTCCGTCACGACGCTGGATCCCGGCCTGTCGCGCGCCATGGAGCCGCGCGTTCCCTTGCCCGCCCGCCGCCTCGCCGCCATCGGCAAACTCAGCGCGGCGGGCATCCCGGTCCGCGTCATGGCGTCCCCGGTCATTCCCGTCTTGTCCGAACCGGAGCTTGAGGCCATCCTGAAGGCAAGCGCCATGGCCGGGGCAACGGCCGCAAGCTGGATTCTCCTTCGCCTGCCTCACGAGGTCGCGCCGCTGTTCCGTGACTGGCTTGCCCGCGCCTATCCCGGCCGGGCGGCGCACATTCTGAACCGATTGCGCGAAATGCGCGGCGGGGCGGACTACGACGCAGAATGGGGCAAGCGGATGCTGGGCGAGGGGCCATACGCCGACCTCATCGCGCGCCGCTTCGCGATCGCGGCCCGTTCGCTCGGCCTCGACAAACCGCTGCCGCCTCTCGACGCGACGGCCTTCACCCCACCGCCGCGTCCGGGCGATCAGCTCTCTTTCTTCTGAGCTTCTCTGTTGCCGGAAATACCCAAGGGGAGAGCCTGATCGACGCCGGGACAGGGGTAGCGCTTACACGCCCCTCTCAGCCCCGTCGACGGCCCCGTCTTTCACGCCCGGCACCCGGCTCCTCGCCGGTCCCGTCGGAAGCCGAGGAGAATCCGCCCAGCTTCCCGGTGATTTCCTCCAGCGTCGGGCGCGGTCCCTTCGGGCGGCTTTCCAGCGCCGCGCGCATCGCCCTGAGGTGTTCCGGCATCGTGCCGCAGCATCCGCCGATGATCGTCGCACCGGAATCGCGCGCCAGCACGGCATATTCCGCCATCAGATCCGGCGTGCCGTCATAGTGGATATGCCCGTCGTGATACTTGGGAATGCCCGCATTGCCCTTGGCGATGATCGGCTGCTCGGGGCCCACCGCGACGAAGCCCAGAATCGTCCGCAGCAGGTCGGACGCGCCGACGCCGCAATTCGCGCCAAACGCGATCGGGGCATTCGGCAGCTTGTCCACCATCGCAACCATCTGTGCCGAGGTCAGCCCCATCATGGTGCGCCCCGCCGTGTCGAAGCTCATCGTGCCGCACCAGGGCATATCCGCCTTGGCGAAGGCCTCTGCCGCTGCCCTGAACTCCTCCGGCGCGCTGATCGTCTCGACCCAGAGCACGTCGGCGCCGCCCTCCTTCAGCCCCTCGGCCTGTTCGTGGAACATCTCGACGGCACGTTCGTGCGTCAGCGCCCCCATCGGCGTCATGATCTCTCCCGTTGGCCCGACGGAACCCGCGACGATCACGGTCCGACCCGCCGCATCGGCAATCTCGCGCGCCAGTTCGGCGCCGATTCGGTTCAGTTCGCGCACCCGGCCTTCGGCGCCGTGAAGCTTCAGGCGGCTGGCATTGCCGCCGAACGTGTTGGTCAGGAACACATCGCTCCCCGCCTCGACCGCGCCGCGATAGAGGCTGCGGATATTGTCGGGCTTGTCGGTGTTCCAAAGCTCCGGCGCCTCGCCCGCCGTCAGCCCCATGTTGAAAAGATTGGTCCCGGTCGCGCCGTCGGCCATCAGCCAGTCGCGCTCGGAGAGGAGCCGGGAGAGGGGGTCGCTCATCGCGGGAGCCTTTCTGAAAATCGGTTTCAAAGCGAATTGGTGGCGGCCAGCATATGTCCTTGTCGAAGCGGCATCCAGCCAAGAGATGGCGCGCCCGTCACCGCCTGCCGAACCAAAACGGGGCGGCCCATCGCGCGTGCCGTCCGCTGCCGACAGGGCCAGTCGGCTTCTCAGGCCTCGTTCATCACCTGGTGGATGGCCTCGGCCATGAGTTCGACCATGCGGGTGCGGATCGTCGTCTCGTCCGCCAGGTCGCCCAGATCGCCGGCAACCTTGCGATAGACGTCCTCGTCGCCTGCCTCCTCGAAATCGGCCACGACGACCTCTTTCGCATAGGCCGCGGCGGCATCGCCCGCCTTGCCCATCAATCCCGCGGCCCAGAGACCGAGCAGCTTGTTGCGGCGCGCCTCGGCCTTGAACTTCAGTTCCTCGTCATGCGCGAACTTGTTTTCGAAGGCGTTTTCGCGGTCGTCAAAGGTCGTCATCGGGGTATCCTGTCTGCGAGGGTATTGGCCAATTCAATCTGGCGTTCTATTGCCAGAGTTGCAACCATCCGACAAGCCTGTTGGCGCGCCCGGGCGCCGCCCGCCCGAGCATATCCTTGCGGGCTGCGCTGCCTTGTCCTATAGGGGCGCAAAGGTCCCGCCGGGCCTCGAAACGGGAAGGGGCACTTCATGGCACCACGTCGCAAGAAGGTCTACGAAGGCAAGGCCAAGATCCTTTACGAAGGCCCGGAGCCCGGCACCTTCGTGCAGTATTTCAAGGACGACGCCACCGCCTTCAACGCGCAAAAGAAGGCGACGATCGAGGGCAAGGGCGTCCTGAACAATCGGCTTTCGGAATTCTTCATGATGGGGCTGACCAATATCGGCATCCCCAACCACTTCATCCGCCGCATCAACATGCGCGAGCAGCTGATCCGGCAGGTGGAGATCATTCCGCTCGAAGTCATCGTGCGGAACTTCGCCGCCGGCTCGATGTCCAAACGCCTCGGGATGGAGGAGGGCACGCCGCTGCCGCGCCCCATCGTCGAATACAGCTACAAGAACGACGCGCTCGGCGATCCGATGGTCAGCGAGGAATACATCCTCGCCTTCGGCTGGGCCAACCAGCAGGATATGGACGACATCGTGCAGATCGCGCTTCGGGTCAACGATTTCCTGTCCGGCATCTTCTACGGCGTCGGCATCAAGCTCATCGACTTCAAGATCGAGATCGGCCGCATCTGGGAGGGCGATTTCATGCGCCTGATCGTCGCCGACGAGATCAGCCCGGACAGCTGCCGCCTGTGGGACATAAAGACCGGCCAGAAGCTCGACAAGGACGTCTTCCGCCGCGACCTCGGCAACCTGACCGACGCCTATTCCGAGGTTGCCCGCCGCCTCGGCGTCCTGCCGAACCAGGCGACGCATATGACCAAACCGACGCTGATCAACTGAAAGGCCCCCCTGTGATGGGAACGACGATGAAAGCCCGTGTCCATGTCATGCTGAAGGATGGCGTTCTCGACCCGCAGGGCGAGGCGGTGAAGCACGCGCTCGGCACCTTGGGCTTTTCCGGCGTCGAGGGTGTGCGTCAGGGCAAGGTGATCGAACTTGACCTCGCCTCGACCGACAGGGCGGCGGCCGAGGCCGAGGTCAGGAAGATGTGCGAAAAGCTCCTCGCAAACACCGTGATCGAGAAATACACCGTCGAGATCGCCTGAGGGTCCATCCCCGGCGCTCGCGGCTTCTTCGTTGTCGAAATACCCCGGGGGTCCGGGGCGGAGCCCCGGCGCTGCCGGGCTAGCGAGAGGGACGAACATGAAAGCCGCCGTCATCACCTTTCCCGGATCGAACTGCGACCGCGATCTCGCCGTCGCGTTCGAGAAGGCGGGGGCAGCGGTCACCCGGGTCTGGCACAAGGATGCGAGCCTTCCGGCGGGAACCGACATCGTCGCCATTCCAGGCGGCTTTTCCTTTGGCGACTACCTGCGCTGCGGCGCCATCGCGGCGCAATCGCCGGTCGCCGCCGCGATCAAGGCCCATGCCGACAAGGGCGGCTATGTCCTCGGCATCTGCAACGGCTTTCAGGTGCTGACCGAAACCGGCCTTCTGCCCGGCGCGCTGATGCGCAATGCAGGGCTGAAATTCGTCTGCAGGCGTGTCGAACTGAAGGTCGTCACCGCCGATAGCGCCTATACCAATCTGTGGCAGCCCGGCGACAGCGTCCACATCCCCGTCGCCCATCACGACGGCAACTATACGATCGACGTCGCGGGGCTGGAACGGCTTGGCGCCGAGGATCGCATCGCCTTCACATATGCAGCGAACCCGAACGGCTCGGTCGCGGACATTGCAGGGGTCCTTTCGGCCAACCGCAGGGTGCTCGGGATGATGCCGCACCCGGAGCGCATGATCGAGAATGCGCAAGGTGGCGCCGATGGATCGGTGCTTTTCCGCTCGCTCATCTCGGCGATGGCCGCGGCCTGACACGCTACCGCTTGTGGCAATCGGGGCGTCGGCCTAAAATTGCGCCATGTCGGGTGACATCGAACAGAAAGAGGCCGAGGCCCGGAATGAGCCTTCGGACGGTGCTGACGCGCCGGCGGCGCGGAGCGGTCAGATCCTGTCGGCCCGTAGCCCGTGGTGGATCCGGCTTTCGATCATCGTCTTTATCGTGGCCGCCGTCAGTGTCATCTGGATCACGAACGGCCTGCTGACCGACCGCTTCTCGGAAACCACGCGCAACCGCGCCGATGTGCGCCTCGCGCTTTTCACCGGCAACGTGATGAGCGAGTTGCAGCGCAATTCGGTGGTGCCGCTGCTGCTCGCCCGTGATCCGGCGCTGATCTCGTCGCTGAACAGCGCCGATTTCTCGGTGACATCGCAACGCCTGATCTCGGCGCAGGGCGAAATCGGCGCGGCCTCGATCATCCTGCTCGACGCATCAGGCCGGGTCGTGGCGGCGACCGACCGGACGCAGATCGCCGCGAACCTCGCCCAGCGACCCGCCTTCGTCGATGCGTTGCGGTCGAAGGACACTGTCTTCACGGTCAGCGAACGCGATTCGGGGGGCTATGAGTTTTCCTATTCCCGCGCCGTGCTGTCTGACAACCGGCTTGCGGGCGTCATCGTCGTCGGTGCCGAACTGTCGAAATTCGAGCGTGTCCTGAACGGCATCGCGGATGCGGTGGCGGTGGTGGACAGCGAAAACAAGGTGATCCTCTCGACCGAGCCGCGCTGGCGCGGCAAGACGCTGGCCGAAGCGCTGGCGGGCACCTCCGCGACGACGGCGCTGGAGCGCGCGCTGCAGGCCACCGCGGACTGGACGACGCCGTCTCCTGACGCCTATGTTCGCGGCGAGGCGGTGATCCGAAACGAGGCGCGGATTCCGTTCCGCGGCTGGCGCCTCATCAGTTTCACGACCTATGCCTCGATCCGCGACAAGGTGAATGCCGCTCTCGCGCTCGAAATCATGGGCTTTGCCGTCCTGCTCGCCCTCATCTTCTACATCCTGTCGCGCCGGGCGCGGCGGCAATCGGCGCTGTTTCGGCGCGAATCGGTTGAGCTTCGTCAGCTAAACGACCGTCTTCAATTGGAAATCGCGGAACGTGAGAAGGTGCAGAAGGACCTCGCCGTCGCCGAGCAGACCCTCGCCCAGTCCTCGAAACTGGCGGCGCTCGGCGAGATGTCGGCGGCCGTCAGCCACGAATTGAACCAGCCGCTCGCCGCGATGAAGACCTATCTTGCCGGCGCGCGCCTGCTGCTGCAACGCAAGCGGCCGGAAGAGGCCCTTTCGTCCTTCCAGCGCATCGACGACCTGATCGAACGGATGGGCGCGATCACGCGGCAACTCAAGAGCTATGCCCGCAAGGGCGGCGAGGCGTTCGAGCCGGTCGATCTGCGGGTCTGCCTCTCTTCGGCGCTTTCGATGATGGAGCCGACGCTCCGCACCCGTTCGGTCCATATTTCCCGCACCCTGCCGCGCACACCCGTCATGGTACGGGCCGATCGCGTGCGGCTTGAGCAGGTCATCATCAACCTCCTGCGCAACGCGCTCGACGCGACGAAGGAGTCTGACAAACCGCTGATCGATATTCTCATGTCGTCCGGGGAAACCGCGATGCTGTCGGTCCGGGACAATGGCCACGGGATCACCGATCTCGATAATCTCTTTGAACCATTCTACACGACGAAGAAGCCTGGCGAGGGCGTCGGGCTTGGTCTTGCCATCTCGTCCGGCATCGTGAAGGATTTCGGCGGACGGCTCACGGCGCGCAATGCGCCGGGCGGGGGGGCTGTATTTGAGGTTCGGCTCCCCATATTGAGCAGAAGTTCGCAGGCAGCGGAATGAGGTGAACATGGCGCGCGCTATGAAAGTGGCCATCGTCGACGACGAACAGGACATGCGGCAGTCGATCAGCCAGTGGCTCGCGCTTTCGGGCTTCGATACCGAAACCTATTCCAGCGCCGAGGATGCGCTGAAGTCGATCGGGGCGGACTATCCAGGCGTGGTCGTCAGCGATATCAAGATGCCCGGCATGGATGGCATGGCCTTCCTCAAGCGGCTGATGAGCGTCGATTCCGGCCTGCCCGTCATCATGATCACCGGGCATGGCGACGTACCGATGGCGGTCGAGGCGATGCGTGTCGGTGCCTATGACTTCCTCGAAAAGCCCTTCAACCCCGACCGGATGACAGAGCTTGCCAAGCGCGCCAGCCAGTCGCGGCGCATGACGCTCGACAACCGCGCGTTGCGCAAGGAGCTGTCGGACGGCTCCACCATCATGAAGAAGCTGATCGGCGCGTCGCCCGCGATGGAGCGGCTGCGCGAGGATATCCTCGATCTTGGCCAGGCTGACGGCCACGTCCTCATCGACGGCGAGACGGGAACCGGCAAGACGCTGGTGGCGCATGCGCTTCACGCCGTCGGGCCGCGCGCCGGCAAGAAATTTACCGTCGTCAGTTGCGCCGCCTTTACCGAGGACATGCTGGCGACCCGGCTTTTCGGCCCGATGGACGACGGCGGCCAGGTCCCGCTGGTCGAAGAGGCGCGCGGCGGGACGCTGGTGCTGGAGGATGTCGAGGCGCTGAGCCAACCCTTGCAGGCGCGGCTGCTGACCTTCATCAACGATCAGGGCAACCCCGCCGAGACCCGGATCATCGCGATCTGCAACGATCACGAACAGGGCCACACGGTCGAGGATGCCTTGCGTCCCGACCTCTACTACCGGCTCGCCGCGCTGAAGATCACGCTGCCGCCCTTGCGGGCGCGCGGCGAGGACATCCTGACGCTCTTCACCCGTCTCGGGGAACAGTTCGCGGACGAATATGGCTGCGACGCGCCGCAGGTCACGGCGCAGGAGGCGGCGCAGCTTTTGCAGGCACCGTGGCCGGGCAATGTCCGCCAGCTCATCAACGTCGCTGAACGCGCGGTTCTGCAGAACCGCCGCGGCTCCGGCTCCATCGCCTCGCTTTTGATGTCGGAGAACGAGGAGGCCGGACCCACGATCACGACAGAGGGCAAGCCCCTCAAGGATTATGTCGAAAGTTTCGAGAAGATGCTGATCGACAATACCATGCGTCGCCACAAGGGCTCGATCACCTCCGTGATGGAGGAGTTGTGCCTGCCGCGCCGCACGCTGAACGAGAAGATGGCGAAATACGGGTTGCAGCGCTCCGACTATCTCTGAGGCAGGCGCCACGAAACCGCGGCCATTCCGCTCAAGGTAGAAATGCCGCAAGCCCCGCAGGGCTGTCGGCAGAAATACCCATTGTCATTCTGTTGTGATCCCCGCTAAGGTGCGGCCCTGCTGATCTGGCGTATTCCGCCATCGTCCGCATCACCAGATTCTCTGCCATTCGGCGTCCGGGCACACAGCCCTGCGGACGCGGGATCGGCAGGCCGAATGGCCGAAAGGCCGCACTCATCGCCCCGCGCTCCGACAAGGCAGGGGCCCAAAATGGACGCCCACAAGGCGTTCGGGAAAGAACCGCGATGATTCGCGCGAGGGTAGAGCAGCAAGACAGGGACGGGCCGTTGCCCGCCGTCGCCATGCTTTCCTCAGGCCTCATCGCCTCAGCAATTGAACGCACGTCACTCACCGGCCCCGGCGGGGCGCGGCGATTGCCTGCGTTCGGAAAGTATTCATGGCCAAGAAAATGCTCATCGATGCCACCCACGCGGAAGAGACCCGCGTCGTGGTGGTCGACGGAAACAAGGTCGAGGAATTCGACTTCGAGACCGTCAACAAACGCCAGCTCGCCGGCAACATCTATCTAGCGAAAGTCACGCGGGTCGAACCATCGCTTCAGGCGGCCTTCGTCGATTACGGCGGCAACCGCCACGGGTTCCTCGCGTTCTCGGAAATCCATCCGGACTACTACCAGATTCCGGTCGCCGACCGGCAGGCGCTGCTCGAAGAGGAGCGCGCCTATGCCGAAGAGGCCGACGCGGAGGATTCCCGTCGCCGCAGGTCGCATCGCGGCGGCAAAGCCAGGGCCGAAGCCGTCCAGAGCGACGACAACGTGGTTTCGAGCGATCACATTCCCGGAATGGGGGTCGTCGATCTGACCGAAGAAGACGCCGAAAGCGTCGAAACAGATGCCCCGACCGATGCGCCGCAGGACGCTTCGGTCGAGGAGCCGGCGGAGACCTCCGACAACTCCTTCGAGCAGCCCGAGACGGGCGACGACACGGGAGATGCGCCCTACGTCGCAGCCGATCACGCTTCCGATACAGACGACGAGATCGAATCCGTCGCCGATGAGGACGTGACCGAGGAAATCCGCCAGCCGCGCAAGGCCCGGCCGCGCAAATACAAGATCCAGGAAGTCGTCAAGGTCCGGCAGATCCTGCTGGTTCAGGTCGTCAAGGAAGAACGCGGCAACAAGGGCGCGGCGCTGACGACCTACCTCAGCCTCGCGGGCCGCTACTGCGTCCTGATGCCCAACACTGCGCGCGGTGGCGGGATTTCCCGGAAGATCACCAATGCCGCCGACCGCAAGAAGCTGAAGGAAATCGCGTCCGAGATCGAGGTGCCGGTGGGCGCCGGTCTCATCATCCGCACGGCCGGTAGCCAGCGCACCAAGGCCGAGATCAAGCGCGACTACGAATACCTGATGCGGCTTTGGGAACAGATCCGCGACCTGACGATGAAATCGATCGCGCCCGCACCGATCTACGAGGAAGGCGACCTCATCAAGCGGTCGATCCGCGATCTTTACAACAAGGACATCGACGAGGTTCTGGTCGAGGGCGGCGAAGGCTATCGCGCCGCCAAGGACTTCATGAAGATGATCATGCCGTCGCACGGCAAGAACGTGAAGAACTACAACGAAGGCCTGCCGCTGTTCGCCCGCTATCAGGTCGAAAGCTATCTTGCCGCGATGTTCAACCCGACCGTGCAACTGCGTTCGGGCGGCTACATCGTCATTGGCGTGACCGAGGCGCTGGTGGCGATCGACGTGAACTCGGGCCGGGCGACCAAGGAAGGCTCGATCGAGGACACCGCGCTCAAGACCAACCTCGAGGCGGCCGAGGAGGTGGCGCGACAACTCCGCCTCCGCGACCTTGCGGGCCTCATCGTCATCGACTTCATCGACATGGAAGAGCGCAAGAACAACGCCGCCGTCGAGAAGCGCCTGAAGGACAAGCTGAAGACCGACCGTGCCCGCATTCAGGTCGGCCGCATCTCGGGCTTCGGCCTGATGGAGATGAGCCGCCAGCGCCTGCGGCCGGGGATGCTTGAATCGACCACGCAACCTTGCGCCCATTGTCACGGCACCGGCATCATCCGCTCCGACGACAGCCTCGCGCTGCAAATCCTCCGCCAGTTGGAAGAGGAGGGGACCCGCAAGCGCTCGCGCGAGGTGCTGCTGAAGGCCCCCGTCGCGGTCATCAACTTCCTCGTCAACTACAAGCGCGAGCATATCGCGCAGATCGAACTCCGCTACGGCATGGCCGTCCGGCTCGAGGCCGACCCCGCGCTCATCAGCCCGGATTTCGACATCGAGAAGTTCAAGACCGCGACGCGCAATGTGCCGGAAGCGGTTTCCCAGGTGGTCTCGGTCGATGCCCTCCGCATGGAGGATGACGTCGAGGACGAGGAGATCGACGAAACCGACGACGCCGAGGAAGCCGAGGAAGCCGGCGAAACCGGCGAAACGCCTCAGGCGGCCTCCGACGGCGACGCGCCCCGCAAGAAGAAGCGGCGGCGGCGGCGGCGGCGGAAGTCCGGCAGCGGCGCGGGTGGCGGGCAAGCTGACGCCTCTGACGCCGCCGACGGCGAAACCGAAGGCGAGAGCGAAGGCGAGAGTGACGCGGTCGAAGCCACGGCGCCCGACGCGCCTGTGAGCGAAGCCGCGACGGAAGACGCGCCGAAGTCAAGGGCGCGCGGTTCCCGCAGCCGCAAGAAAACCGACGCCGCCGCGCCCTCCGCCGAAGTCGCGACGAGTGCCGACACCACGGAAGCGGAGGCCACGGACGAGGCAAGGGCGGCGCCCAAACCGAGATCGCGCAGCCGGTCGAAAGCGAAAACCGCCGAAGCGCCGGCGGAAGACGTTGCCGTCGAGGAAGTCCCCGCCAAACCCAAACCGACCCGCTCGCGCAGCCGCAAGAAGGTGGAGCCCGCGCCCGCCGTGGCCGCATCGTCGGCCACCGATGCGACGCCCGACGAAGAGACCGCGCCGCAACCCGCTGCAGCGGCGGAAACGACGGCGCCTGAACCCGTCGCCAGCGTCCCGGCCCCGATACCGATGCCGGAACCATCGCCGCACGTCGCCAACGACGCGCCGCAAGCCGATCCGGAGCAGGACGCGGGCGAGGCCGACGACAAGCCCAAGCGACGCGGCTGGTGGTCGCTCGGTCGCTGAGACCCGAAGACAGGGGCGGCGCGGTCCCGAAGGACACGCGCCGCCACGTTTTCGTGACCTCCGACGGTTCGACGTGACGCCCCCGAAGCCTTTCACTAAGCCTTGAGACATGCTTGAGACAGGGATCATCACCGGCGGTTTCGCCCTTGCCGCGCTGATCGCGCTGGCTGCGGGAATCCTGTCGTTCCTCAGTCCTTGCGTCCTGCCCATCGTGCCGCCCTATCTCGCCTATATGGGCGGAATTTCGATGCGCGACCTCGCCACGGACGAAACGGACCAGCGCGCCGCGCGCAGGCGCACCCTTGTCGCGGCGATGTTCTTCGTTCTCGGCCTTTCGACGGTCTTCCTGCTTCTGGGGTTCGCGGCCTCCGCCTTCGGGCGCGTCATCGCCGGCTGGATGGACTGGTTCAATCTCATCGCCGGAATCGTCATCATGATCTTCGGCGCGCATTTTCTCGGGGTGGTCCGGATCGGTTTTCTCGACCGCGAGATGCGGATGGACGTGGGCGACAGGGGCGGCTCGGCCTTCGGTGCCTATGTTCTCGGCCTCGCATTCGCCTTCGGCTGGACGCCTTGTATCGGACCGCAGCTCGGCATGATCCTGTCGCTCGCCGCACAGGGCGATTCCGTCGGCCGTGGCCTCGGCCTGCTGGCGATCTACGCCATCGGCCTCGGCATCCCGTTCCTGCTGGTCGCCGCCTTCTTCCCGCGCCTCACGGGCACCATGGGCTTTCTCAAGCGCCACATGGAGCGGATCGAGCGCATCATGGGGCTTCTGCTCTGGACCATCGGCCTTCTGATGCTGACGGGCGGGTTCAGCCAGTTCTCCTACTGGCTGCTCGAAACCTTCCCGGCCCTTGCCACCGTCGGCTGAGGTTTCTCAGTCGGGGCGCGAGGTCACGGTGATGACGCCCTTGCCGGGCATCTCGATTATCAGGGGGGTATCCGCGACCACCGCGAACGGCTGCTCGATCCGCCCCGATCCTGCCTCTACCGCATAAGAGACGTAGTAGGTTCCGGCGGGCAGGCCGGGAATCTCGATCTGACCCGCGTGATCGGCGTCGATGACGATGGTGATCGCGCCCTCCGGTCCCAGAAATGCGACCGGCGCGGCGAACCTGCGATCGCTGCTGACGGCCCCGAGCCTGACATCGCCCGGCCGGATATAGGCCGTGTACTGGCGGAAGTAGCGCGCGTTTTCCCTCAGCACGAGCTTGTTGGCCGTTGGAAGGGCCGGGTCGACCTCATGGTGGGTCCAGACGGTGTCACCCTCCCAGACAGATACATTGGCGCGCGCCAGGTCGAAATACAGCTCCTCGGCGCCCGCGCCACCGGCCCAAAGCCCCACCATCCCGGTGTCGATCCCAAGCCGCTCCGCCGCGCCACCGATTTCCTCGACGACCGCGTTCCGCCCGCCCCGATTGCGATGGTATGACAACTCCTTCAAGGCCGTCATCGCCCCCGGAACCGCCGCGATGCCCTCGATCCAGGGCACGGCGTCGCGCGCGTCTTCCACCGACGGCGCGATGAAGAGGGGTCGGAACCCCGCCCCATCGAGCCGCCGGGTTGCCGCGGCAATGGCACGGCCAAGCTTCTCCGGCGTCCAGTCCGGCGAGTTTTCCGGCCCCGCCATGGCTTCGACCGCATCCGGCACGAAGCCGTACTTTTCCCGCATGTGAAGGAAGGTGGCGAGGATGAATTCGGCATATTCCTCGGGCTCACCATGGATATAGGTGCCCCCCACGTTATCCTGCGTCGCGGCGACATAGGTGAGGCTCACCTCCAGCTTGCGACCGCGCGCCTTCGCCTTTTTCATCAGCGGCAGCACCGTCTTGTCGATGCGCCAGTCGAGATTGGCGAAATCGAAGCCGTCCCAGTTGATGTGGAAGGGATCATCATCGTCATTGACCGTCACGAAGCGTCTGCCACGCCATTCGTCGTTGCTGATCTTTGCGCCGACATAATTTTCGAACGAACGATCGGTGTTCTCGGTGCCTGAAAAGATGCCGACGGCGAGCCGCGTTATGCCGACCTCGTCGAGAAGGCTGTCGAAGATCCGGTCGCGGTAGGGATCGAGCGACGACGGCCAGAAAAGATCGACCGACGCCTCCCAGGCGCTGAAGGTCTGATGGCGTTCGTCGCGGTCGAAGGTGATCCGCGCGGCATCGGCCAGCGCCCCGCCCGAGGCGAAGATCATTCCCGCGGCACCGGCCGCGAGCCAGCCGACCCGCTCAACTGCCATCGCAACCCCCTGTGAGATTGGCGAGCGCGGCATCACCGTCCGCCCGCGCCATGTAACGGCTCCACCCCATCCGGTACGCCTTGCCATCCTTGCCCTTGTTCACGAACTCGGCCAGCACGGTGCCGTCCGTCCGCGCTAAAAGCAGGCGGCCGGAATTCTCCTCCTCGATCATGGCAACTTCGCCCGGCAGGACGCTGAACAACCCCTCGAACAGCGTATGCACATCCGCACCCTCGAAAGCGGCGCTCCACGGATCGCTGTCGGCTCCGGTGGTGAAGTCATGGACGGTGATCTCGTTCACGCCGTAAACCCGCGCGCCGGTGCCTTTGTCATAGGCGTCGTTGTTGAAGACGCCGATGCGGTGATCGTCGAGGATGTCGACGTCATGCTGCGCCAGCCACGGTCCCTGCTGATACCACAGCACCTCATCGGTCGCGGGGCGATAGAGCATGATCATCGACAGATGCCGGAAGCTCAGGAACAGGTCGCCCTTCTTCCAGTAGGGGCCATCCGCCAGAACCGGCTCGATATCGTTCAGGTGGACCGGGTCCTTCTGATAGCGGCCGGCGCCGAACACGTCGTATTCCATGCCGTGGTCGAGCAGGATCTGCGTGACCGATTTCTTCCACAGGATCTCGCCCTTCGGCCCGACATGGACCAGCGCGTCGTCGACGAAATCCGGCGCGGCGCGGTCGATCTCGTTCGGGTCGACGTAGCCGGGGATCCAGTAGCCGCCTTCGCCGTCGCTTTCGGTTGAATGGTGGAAGAGGATGCCGGTCTGTTCCCAAAGCTTCTTGCCGCAGGCGTCCAGCGCATAGAGATAGGATTGGTGATCCTTGATCAACAATTCGCCCGATGGCGTCAGATAGGGGTGAATCGCGCGATAATGCCTGGTGTTCCAGAGCGTCGGTTCGATCAGGTGCGATTCGCGCGGCGAGCCCTGCAGCAGGGTATCCGCGTCGGGCAGCCATTCGTGCTTCACCGCCCCGTCGGCAAGCGAGACAAGCTGCACGACATGCCGCTGCCGGTCGCCATCATAGTGGCTGAGAAGAACATAACCCGTCAGACCCGCATCCGGGGCGAAGGTCCAGCCCGCCGGCTTGTCGGCGAAGCGGTCCGGCTGGAAAGCCTGCATTGACGTGTCGCCCTTGGCGAGTTCCTTTACCGTGTCCGGAATCTCGGCGACATCGAGCGCCGCCGCGCCGAGCGCACCAAAACGATTGGTTTCGCGTTCGCCGTCCAGTACGAGCATCCCGAAGGCCACCATTCCAAGCAGTGCCAGCAGCGCAAGAAGTATGACAAGCCAAAGTTCTATTCTCGCGAAAAGAATATTTCGCACTTCAGCCCCCAATGCTTTCGTCAACTACCAGAGCTGAGCCTAACACCCTGCCGACAAAGCTCAAAGTCGCAATCGGCAGCGTCTGGCGGGGCAGGCGGATCGGCCCGGCCACGCAAGGGATCAGCGTGTCCAGCGCAATTCGCCGTCGAGCCGCCCATCGCGGACATGGCCCCGCAGGATGTTGAGCCGGATGAACCGGGATTCGCGGACCGCCTTGCCTGCGAAGTCGATGGCGCGGACCTCGTCGGCGAGTTCCCTGACCGCTGCCGCGAAGTCCTTCTGTGGCTGATGATCGGGCGCGAGGTCCGCGAATTTCGAGAAATCGACGCGGTAAGAGCGGTTGTCGGGGGCGGCATTTGTGTTGATCTCGACCGCGACGCCGCCCAGCACCTCGGCCACGTCCTTGGCGAGTTGCCCGATCTGCCAGGTCCAAGCCTGCGAACCCACATTGACCTCCACCATCGGATCGCCCTCGCGGCTGACCGCCCATTCGATGGCGCGCGCCATGTCCTCGACGTGGATCAAGGGCCGCCACGGCGAGCCGTCCGACAGGACCTCGATCGCGCCGGTCCGCAGGGCGGTCGCCACGAAATCGTTCAGCACGAGGTCGAGCCGCAGCATCGGGCTCGCCCCGCAGGCCGTGGCGAAGCGCAGCGAGGTGACGGTAAATCCGTCGCCCGCGATCGGACGCAGACCCACTTCGGTCGCCACCTTGGATCGCGCATAGGCGGTCAGCGGGTTGAGCGTATCGGTCTCTCTCCGGAAACTGTCCGACCCTGCGCCGTACATTGAACACGAACTGGCAAAGACGAACCGCGCGACACCCGCCGCTTTCGCCGCCTTCGCGGCCTTCAGGACGGCGTCCGAATTGATGTCCGCGGTCGCAGCCTCGAACTCCTTGCCGATCGGGTCGTTCGACACCGCGGCCAGCGCCACGACGGCATCGAAACCTGCAAAATCGGCGGGCTCCAGATCACGCACATCGGCCCGGCGCTGGCTGGCGAAAGCGCCGTCGGGAAAGCCCGCGGCCTCCGATCCCTCAAACCAATGTGCATCGATTCCATGCACTTCCGCGCCGGGCAGGGCGCGGCCCAGATGCACCGCGACGACCGGCCCGACATAGCCCCGGTGACCGACAAGCAAAATCTTCATTTTCGAAAACATCCTCCAAACAATGCGCAGCCGCGAAACGATCGGCAGTCGGCACCCAGACTGACGACAAATCGTGTCTCGTCAATGGCCTGCGATGGCATAGCTGTAGCGAAGCGGCGGACTTTGTGCTACCCCGCTCACCGGGCTGTCGATGTTGAAGGCAGGTCCGGACCGGCCGGTCGCGGCGGTGCCAGCTGCCGGAATTTGTAAGGAGCGTTTTCATGAAGTGCGTCATTCTGGCCGGGGGGCTTGGCACCCGGCTGGCGGAGGAAACGGTCCGCATTCCGAAGCCGATGGTCGAAATCGGCGGCCGCCCGATCCTCTGGCACATCATGAAGATCTACGCCGCCCACGGCATCGACGACTTCGTCGTCTGCTGCGGCTACAAGGGCTATGTCATCAAGGAGTATTTCGCCAACTACTACCTGCACGGCGCCGACGTGACCTTCGACCTCAGGCAGGGCACGACCGAGATCGTCAACAACCAGACCGAACCCTGGCGCGTGACCCTGATCGATACCGGGCAGGACAGCATGACGGGCGGGCGCCTGCGCCGCGTGATGCCCCACCTCAAGGACGAAGAGGCGTTCTGCATGACCTACGGCGACGGCGTGGGAAACGTGGACGTGTCATCGCTCATCGCCTTCCACAAGGGCCACGGCAGGATGGCGACGGTCACCGCCGTGCCGCCCGCCGCGCGGTTCGGCCGGCTTGACATCGAGGATGGCCGGGTTCGCGAATTCTCCGAAAAGCCCGCCGACGATGGCGGCGTCGTCAACGGCGGCTATTTCGTTCTGTCGCCAAAAGTGGCCAAATACCTTGAAGACGACGCAACCATCTGGGAGCGTGCGCCGCTCATGGGCCTCGCCCGCGAAGGCGAGTTGATGGCCTATGAACACAAGGGCTTCTGGCAGCCGATGGACACGATCCGCGAGAAGCAGGAGCTTGAGGCGCATTGGGCGACCGGCGAGGCGCCCTGGAAGATTTGGTAAGGACTTGATTTCATGCAGGAGATACGTGTGACGTTCCCGAAATGCCGCCATTGCGGCACCGAAATGCCGATGACCTTCGTCGATCTCGGATATTCGGCGGTCGCCAATTCCTACGTCCCGATGGACAAGGTCGACGCTCCGGAGCCGAAATATACCCTCCACACCCGCGTCTGCCCGAATTGCTGGCTGGTGCAGGTCGATGAGGACGTGCCGGCCGACAAGATCTTCACCAGCGATTACGCCTATTTCTCCTCGTTCTCCGAAAGCTGGCTCGCCCATGCCCGCCGCTACGCGGAGAAGATGACGAAGCGGCTTCACCTCGGCCCCGATAGCCTGGTGATCGAGATCGCCTCGAACGACGGCTATCTGCTGAAGAACTTCGTCGCCGCGGGCATCCCCGTCCTCGGGATCGAACCGTCCGGCTCGGTCGCGGCGGCGGCCGAGAAGATCGGCGTCCCGACCATCGTCGAATTCTTCGGCGAGGCGCTCGCGAAGCGGCTCTATGACGAAGGCAGGCGCCCGAACCTCATCTGCTCGGCCAATGTCCTCGCCCATGTCCCCGACATCAACGATTTCGTCGCCGGTGTCGCGACGCTCTTGACCGGGGACGCGATCTATACGGTCGAATTTCCCCATCTCCTGCGTCTCATCAAGCAAGTGCAATTCGACACGATCTACCACGAACACTATTCCTACCTGTCGCTTCTGGCGGTCGAAAAGGTATTCGCCGTCCAAGGGCTTGCGCGTCTTCGACGTTGAGGAACTGGCGACGCATGGCGGCTCCTTGCGTGTCCATGCCTGCCGCGACGATGCGGGCCTTGCCGAACAGGTCGGCGTCGCCAAGGTGCGCGCCGACGAAGCACATGCCAAACTCGACCGGCCCGAAGGCTATGAGGGTTTCGCCGACAAGGTGCACGCGGTGCGGGACGGTCTTCTGAACTTTCTCAACAGCGCCAAGGTCCAAGGCAAGTCCGTCGCGGCCTATGGTGCTGCGGCCAAGGGCAACACGCTCCTGAACTATTGCCAGATCGGCCCCGACCTCATCGCCTATTGCGTCGACCGCAACCCGGCGAAGCAGAACACGCTTCTGCCCGGCAGCCGCATTCCGGTCCACGATGTCGATCACCTGTACGAGCAACCGCCCGATTTCGTGTTGATCCTGCCGTGGAACCTGAAGGATGAGGTGATCGGGCAGCTTTCAGACCTCCGCACCGGCGGTACGCGCTTCGTCACCGCCGTGCCCGAGACGACCGTCTCGGCATGAGCGGTGGCCGCGTCCTCGTTACCGGTGCGACCGGCCTGATCGGGCGGCACATTGCCGCCCCCCTGGTCGAACGCGGGTACGAGGTCGTGGCGCTGTCGCGGCACGGCGGGGGCCTGAGCGGCGATCTTCTGGCCGATCCGGAGGGCATCGCCGAACGCAGCGGGGCGGATCACCTGATCCACCTCGCCTGGCACGACGCGCCCACGGGTCGCTGGACGGCGCCCGAGAACCTCGACTGGGTGGTGGCATCGCTGCGCCTGCTCAGGGCCTTCGCCGGCCACGGCGGCAAGCGCGCCGTCCTTGTCGGAAGCTGCGCGGAATACGACTGGACGGGGGCAGGGCGCCTTGCCGAGGATGCGCCCCTGCGGCCCGCGACGCCCTACGGCGCGGCCAAGGCCGCGACCGGGATCGCCGCCCTCGGCATGGCCTCGTCGCTCGGCCTCTCGCTGGTCTGGGCGCGGCCGTTCTTCATCTACGGCCCGGACGAACCGAAGGGCCGGCTTTTCGGCGACATCATCAAAGGGCTCAGGGCGGGGCAACCGGTCGACTGCACCGACGGCCTGCAAAAACGCGACTTCCTGCATGCGGCCGATGTGGCGGGTGCGCTCACCCGCCTGCTCGCCAGCAAGACGCAAGGTGCGGTCAATGTCGGCTCCGGCCACGCGGTCGAGGTGCGCGAGATGATCGGCACGCTCGCCCGCGCCATGGGCCGCGAAGACCTCATCCGCCTCGGCGCGCGGCAACGCCCCGGTGACGATCCTGCCGTGATCGAAGCGGATGTGTCACGCCTCGCTGACACCGGCTACCATCCGCGCTATACCATGGAAAGCGGCATCCGAGCCGTGCTTGACGCCGAAAGGACCGCCGCATGATCGCGCTCTTGCAGTCGCGCCCCCATCTCTGGCGTTTCGTGAAGTTCCTCTTCGTCGGCGTGCTGAACACCGCCTTCGGCTTCCTCGCCTATGCCTTCTTCCTGCGCGTCGTGCATCTGCCTTGGCAATGGGCACTGGCGTTTTCCTATGTCTGCGGCGTGTTGTGGAACTTCATGACCCACGGCAAGATCGTCTTTCTCACGCAAGGCCTGCGCCGCCTTCCGCTCTACGTCCTCGCATATGTCGTGATCTACATGATCAACAAGCTGGCGCTGCATGTCCTGATCGACGACATCGGAATGTCCGATCTCTGGGCGCAGGCGCTCATGGTCCTGCCGATGGCGATGGTGGCCTTCTTCCTCGTCTCGCTTGCGCTGACCGGTTCCATGCCGTTCCTGGGCGAAAAGGGCGTGCGGAAATCCGGCGGCTGATCGCACGGCCGGACCTTCACCGACAGACTAAAGACCGCGCCGCGCGCTCCTGCGGGACGCGTCAGCGCTCCGGCGGCGTCCAGTTCGGAACGTAATGCAGGATGCGACGGCCGGGAAAGGCGTCTGCCAGCGCCTTGACATCCATCGTCCCGGTGTCGCGCAGAAAGACCGGCCCGTCACCCTTGAGCCGCAGATCGTTCAGCATCAGTGCGCTCCCCTCGTCGCCGATCTCCTTGAACAGCACGACGTCGTTGCCGAAGGTGCCCTTCGCCGTCTCATCGCGGAACAGGGTGTAGAACTTGTTGTATTCGTAATACTTTGTCACGCCGCGCCATGAGGTGAAGGCCATCATCCCGAAACAGCAGCACACCACCAGCGCCGCGTCGATGCGGACAAAGTTCATCTCGTCGGCATCCGCGAACCGCGAACGAAGCGCCAGATAGCCGCGCCCGGCGATGAAGAAGAACGGAAAGGCCGCGACGAACCAGTAGCGTGGCCCCATGTAATAGGTGTCCGCGAACCAGTAGAGCGACATCACGAAGATTACCACGCCGGCGACCAGCATCATCGCCAGATCGAAGCCGTGTTTCTTCTGCCAGAGGAAATAGGCATAGACCAGCGCCAGCGACCCGATCGACCAGCCGAGCAACTCGAACTGAAGGCTGGCGAGCGAGTTGATGGTGTTCAGAAGCGCCTCGAGCGGGCTGTGTCCAACCCAGAGGTCGAGGCTGCGCCAGCCGCCCGGCGGGCCGATATTCGGCCCGAAGCCGAAGGCATTCGCGCCGACGCCCCAGTTGCGGTTCAGGTAATCGGTCAGCGGCATCAAAAGCGGATTGCCGGTCATATAGGCGTCATAGGCCAGAAGCAGCCCTCCGACGAGGATGCAGCCCGCGCCATATTGCATCGTGCGCAGCCAGCGCCGCCCGCGCCCGGTGACGACCCAAAGCCCCGTCAGGACGCCAATGATCACTCCGTCGAGCGGCCGCGTCGCAAAGATCAGCCCCATCGCCATACCGGCGAGAACCATCGAACGGCTGCGCGCCCGGCCGCGATCCTCCGACCTCAGTATGCTCCACCAGGCGAAGAGAATCAGCGTCAGCGTCAGCGTATGCGGCATCAGCGACGCCGCCGCCTCGATCAGCCAGGGCGAGGTCGCCATGAGCAGCGCCACCATGTCGCCCGCCTCGGTCCCCGCGCGGCGGCGGGTGATGTCATAGGCCAGAAGCACCGAGATGCCGGCGAAGAGCGGGTTCAGGACCCACGGCGCGCCGATCAGCACGCCGAAGGCCAGAACCGCCGGCCAGCCCGGCTGGGACGCGGAAAACCAGCGGCCATGCTGGACCTCGATCAGGTAGTAGTCGAGGCCAGGCCAGGCCGCCTCGGGCGGCGCCGGCAATGTCAGCGCGCCGCTCGCGAAGGTCCGCGCCTGGAAGAGATAGGCGATCTCGTCTTCGACATGCGGCATGTGCTGGAAGGCGAAATAGGACATGAGCATCGACGCGATCACGGTCAGGACCGCCGGTGCGATCGGCGCAATCCGCGTGATCCCCGACATCGGGCTGATGACCTGCGTCATCTCGACCAGCACCAGGATATGCAGCGCGACCAGTGCGCCGCCGACGAAGATGTGCAGAAGGTAGGAAGTGATCGATCCATGCGACATGAAGGCGAGGATCGGCACCGAAAAGGCCGCCGACAGCGCAAGGAACAAGCCCACCCGGCCAAAACCGAGCCGCGCCCGCGCCTCAGCGATCAGGCGGCCGGGTCCCAGCCGAAGAAGAACCGACAGTGCCACTGCCGCCTCAAGCGTCAGGAAGGCCATCATCAGCCATTCCTTGGGGTCCGCAGGCCGTATCCGCAGGTTCGGGAACCACAGAGACTCGGTCATGTAAAGCTGCGCGGCGCCGCCCATGACGAAGACGAAGGCGAGGGCGCCGAAAACCACGGCCCCGCGGCGCACCGAATAGCCGAAGACATAGAGCGCGATGGCCAGCACCGAGATCGCCCACTTGTCGAGCGGCAGGACCTGCACACCACGCAAGGCGCCCGGATCGAGCGGTGGCCCGAAAAACACACCCGCCAGAATCACAGGCGCGGCGATCATGGCAAGGGCAGCACCCAGCCGCAGCATCGTCGAAGGTCCTGTCGTCATGCCTTGCGCGGAGTTCAGCGGGGTGACTCGGCCGGTCGTGTCGGTGTTTTCAGTCGCGGCCTCGTCGATGTTGATGCGCTCCTTCTCGATCACCATCGGGCCGCCGCGGACCTGGTTGTGGATCGAGGTGATGTATTCGCCGAGCATCCCGATGAACAGGAGCTGGATGCCCGAAAGGAAGAACAGCGACACGATGATCGTCGTCGTCCCGCGCGGCGGATTGCCGACGCCGAGGAACCACAACAACACCTCGGAGACCGAGATCAGGATGCAGACGGCCGCGATCCCGATGCCGACGAAGGTACAGAACCGCATCGGCGCCTTGGTGAAGGCGAAGATCGCGTTCAGCGCCTGGTCGATCAGCATCAGCAGGTTGTGCTTGCTGACGCCGCGCTTCCGCGCCTTCCAGGTATAGGGGATGATGACCTTCTTGAACCCGACCGAAGCGATGATGCCGCGGATATAGGGGTAGTGGTCGTTATGGGCGAGAACCGCGTCGAGCACCTTGCGGTCGATCAACTGGAATTCCCCCACATCGGGCGACAGCTCGAAATCCGACAGCCAGTTGACGATCCGGTAGAACGCCTTGCGGGCGGAGCGCAGCACGAAGCCTTCCTCGCGCGTCGACCGGGCGCCGGCCACCACTTCATAGCCGCTTTCCCACAGCTTCACGAATTCCGGCAGATGCTCGGGCGGGTCCTGTAGATCGACCGGCAACATGCAGAGCGTGGCATCTCCGGTGGAATGGCGCATGCCGTTGAAGGTGGACTTGTAGACCCCGAAATTGCGGGCGTTCACCACGACCTTCACCGAAGGATCTTTCGCGGCGATCCCGCGCAATATCTCCACCGTCCGGTCGGACGAGGCGTTGTCGACGAAGATATGCTCGCGCGCATAGCCCGGCATCTCGCGCTCGAAGATCGACTTGACCGTCTCGTAACAGGTCTCGACGTTGTCTTCCTCGTTGTAGCAGGGGGAAACGACGGTAATTTTTTTCATGATCGTGAAATCCGTCCATCCTTTACGGCGTGAAACTATTTCTGCGAAACGCAGAAACCAACTCAAGGCCATGCAACTCTAGCCCATGCACACCCCGAATCCCCGCAAAATCAGCGGGCTAGTCGCGCCGCGCTACCCGGCGCGGTCAAATTTTGCGGGGATCGCGCATTGTCGTCGCGAGGGGGACAATGCTGCCCGAGGCATCCATTTCGCTTTTAGCGAATTGGCTTTCGTGATTGGTGAATTGCCGCCCGGCTACCCCGCTATACTCAGCGCACCAAGGGGAGGAATCGCATGCCGCTCGCCATGAATCGTGAGGTCTTCATTACCTGCGCCGTGACCGGATCGGGCGGCACCCAGGACCGCAGCCCGCATGTCCCGCGCTCGCCGGCCGAGATCGCCAGTTCCGCCATCGACGCCGCCCGCGCCGGGGCCGCCATCGTCCATTGCCACGTCCGCGACCCTGAGACCGGCAAGCCGTCGCGCGATCCGAAGTATTACCGCGAAGTCACGGAACGGATTAGGGAATCCGAGGTTGACGTGGTCCTCAACCTCACCGCCGGAATGGGCGGCGACATGATCTTCGGGCCGACCGAACGGCCGCTGCCCCTGCTGGAAAAGGGCACCGACATGGTTGGCGCGTCGGAGCGGGTGAAACACGTCGCCGAATGCCTGCCCGAGATCTGCACCCTCGACTGCGGCACGATGAACTTCGCCGAGGCCGACTATGTGATGACCAACACCCCCGGCATGCTCCGCGCGATGGGCGCGATGATGACCGAACTCGGCGTGCTGGCGGAGATCGAGGCTTTCGATACCGGCCATCTCTGGTTCGCCAAGGAACTGGTGAAGGAAGGCGTCCTCAAGAACCCCGCGCTCGTCCAGCTTTGCATGGGTGTCCCCTGGGGCGCGCCGAACGATCTCAACACCTTCATGGCGATGGTCAACAACGTACCCTCCGACTGGAACTGGTCGGCCTTCTCCCTCGGCCGCGACCAGATGGCCTATGTGGCGGCGGCCGTCCTCGCCGGAGGCAACGTCCGCGTCGGGCTCGAGGACAACCTCTGGCTCGGCAAGGGCCAGCTTGCGACGAACGCCCAACTCGTCGAACGCGCGGTCTCGATCATCGAAAACATGGGCGCACGGGTCATCGGGCCGGATGAAGTGCGGGCCAAGCTCGGGCTGACCAAGCGGGCGCCGAAGGCGCGCTGATCGATGCCGACCATCCTCCTCTACGGCGACAGCAACACCTTCGGCACCCCGCCGATGGCCGCCTTGGGCGAGGATCGCCGATTCGACGCCGCGACCCGCTGGCCGGGCGTTCTGGCGGCTGCTCTGGGGCAGGGCGTCGATGTCATCGCCGAGGGCCATCCCGGCCGCACCACCGTCCATGATGATCCGATCGAGGGCGCGCATCGGAACGGCCTGACCATCCTGCCCGCCATCATCGAAAGCCACCGGCCGATCGACGTCGCCGTCCTGATGCTCGGTACCAACGACCACAAGCAGCGCTTCAGCCTCACCGGCTACGACATCGCCTGCGGAGCGCGCCGGCTGATCGAGGTCATGCAGGGCTCGGGCCACGTCAGACACATCCTCTGGATCTGCCCGCCGCGGCCCCTTGAGCGCGGGTGTCTGGCCGAAATGTTCCAGGGTGCCGAGGCGCGCGGCACGTCGGTCGCCGCGAACATGAGGACGATGGCGGAAGAATGTGGCGTCGATTTCCTCGATGCCGGTGAGATCATTGCCGTCGATCCGCTCGACGGTGTTCATCTGAACGAAGCAGCCCATGCGGCGCTTGGGGCCGCCATCGCGGCGAAGGTTGTGAGGGTGCTCGGCCTCACCCGCTAGGCGCATCGCGTCTGTACGGGGTGTGTACGGAAGGTGCACGGAAATCAGACGCCGGATTCCGGCGTGAAGGACAGGGAGAACGGCGCAATGACACGCAAGGCGGCAATCATCGGCGGAGGCGTGATCGGCGGCGGCTGGGCCGCGCGGTTCCTCCTCAATGGCTGGGACGTTGCGGTCTTCGACCCCGACCCGGAGGCCGAACGCAAGATCGGCGAGGTGCTGTCGAACGCCCGCGCTTCGCTGCCCGCGCTGTCCGATGTGCCGCTGCCGCCCGAGGGCAGGCTCAGCTTTGCCGCGACCATCACAGAAGCCGTAGAAGATGCTGATTACATTCAGGAATCCGTCTCCGAACGCCTCGACCTCAAGCACCGGGTCTTCGCCCAGATCCAGCAGGCGAGCCACGGCGTCCCCATCGGCTCCTCGACCTCCGGCTTCAAACCGTCGGAGCTGCAACAGAACGCCGCCGACCCCACGACGATCTTCGTGGCGCATCCCTTCAACCCGGTCTATCTCCTGCCGCTCGCCGAAGTCGTCCCCAGCCCGAAGTCGGACGCAAAAACCATTGAAAACGCAAAGGAAATCCTCCGCCAGATCGGCATGTTCCCGCTCCATGTGAGGAAGGAAATCGACGCCCATATCGCCGACCGCTTCCTGGAAGCGGTGTGGCGCGAGGCGCTCTGGCTGGTCAAGGACGGCGTCGCCACGACCGAGGAAATCGACGAGGCGATCCGCATGGGCTTCGGCCTTCGCTGGGGCCAGATGGGCCTTTTCGAAACCTACCGCGTCGCGGGCGGCGAGGCCGGCATGAAGCACTTCATGGCCCAGTTCGGTCCGGCCCTGTCCTGGCCTTGGACGAAGCTGATGGATGTGCCTGAATTCAATGATGAATTGGTCGATCTGATCGCCGGACAATCCGACGCGCAATCGGGCCATCACACGATCCGCGAACTTGAACGCATCCGCGATTCAAATCTCATCGGCTTCCTCCGCGTCCTCAAGGACCGCGACTGGGGTGCGGGCAAGGTACTGAAGGACCACGACAAGATGCTCGCCGCGCAACTACCCACGCCGCCAAAAGCCGAACCGCTGGTCATGGCGCGGATGCAGGTCCTGCCGGGCTGGATCGACTATAACGGCCATATGACCGAAAGCCGCTATCTCTTTGCCGGATCAGAGACTTGCGACAACTTCCTGAGATTGATTGGCGCCGATATGGACTATGTGAAGGGCGGCCATTCCTACTATACGGCGGAATCCCATATCATGCATCTCGGCGAAGCCAAGCTCGGCGACCGCCTGACCGGCACGCTCCAGGTACTTCACGCCGACGACAAGCGGCTCCACATTTTCACTCGTATCCTCAGGGGCGATGAGGCGGTGGCGACCATCGAACAGATGCTCCTCCATGTCGACATGAAGGCCGGCAAGACCTGCCCTGCATCGAAGGAGGTGTTGGCCCGGCTGATGCCCATCGCCGAAGCCCACAAGGCGCTGCCACGACCCGACAGCGCCGGCCGCCACGTCGGCCAGAGAAAGGGGTAAGTCATGGATTTCGGCCTCAGCGATGAACAGAAGATGATCGTCGCGACGACGCGCGCCTTCGTCGAAAACGAGCTTTACCCGCACGAGGCCGAGGTCGAGCGCACCGGCCATCTGCGCATGGATTTGATAAAAGAGCTGCAGGCCAAGGCGATAGAGGCCGGTCTTTATGCCGCCAACCTGCCCGAGGAGGTCGGCGGCGCGGGCCTCGATACGCTGACCTGGCTGCTCTACGAGAAGGAACTCGGCCGCGCCAACTATGCGCTTCACTGGACCTGCGTGGCGCGACCCTCAAACATCCTTCTGGCCGGCAACGCGGAGCAGCGCGAAAAGTACCTCTACCCTTGCGTGCGCGGCGAGAAATGGGACTGCCTCGCGATGACCGAACCCGGCGCCGGGTCGGACCTGCGCGGCATGAAAGCGAGCGCCCGCGAGGATGGCGACGACTTCATCCTCAATGGCACCAAGCACTTCATTTCTCACGCCGATCTTGCTGATTTCACGATCGTTTTCATGGCGACGGGCGAGGAGGAGACCCCCCGCGGCCCGAAGAAGAGGATCACCGCCTTTTTCGTCGACAAGGGCATGAAGGGCTATACCGTCCGCGACGGCTACCGCAATGTCAGCCATCGGGGCTACACCAATGCCGTCCTTGAATTCGATGATTGCCGGGTGAACAAGCGGCAGGTGCTGGGCGAGGTCCACAAGGGCTTCGAGGTCGCGAACCAATGGCTTGGCGCAACCCGGCTCCAGGTCGCCTCGACCTGCCTTGGTCGCGCCGAACGCGCTCTGGCCCATGCCGTCGCCTATGCGGCGGAGCGTGAGCAGTTCGGCCAGAAGATCGGCAAGTTCCAGGGAATATCGTTCAAGCTCGCGGACATGGCGATGGAACTTAAAGCGGCGGAACTGCTGACGCGCGAGGCCGGTTGGAAATACGATCAGGGCAGCGTGACCGAAGCCGACATGTCGATGGCCAAGCTCAAGGCGACCGAGGTCCTGGCCTTTATCGCCGACGAGGCGATCCAGATCCACGGTGGCATGGGCCTGATGGACGAGTTGCCGTTGGAGCGCATCTGGCGCGATGCCCGCGTCGAGCGCATCTGGGAAGGCACATCCGAGATACAGCGCCACATCATCAGCCGCGAGCTTTTGCGCCCGCTTGGCGCATGAACTATGAATGCCTCCGGCGGGAGTATTTATGAACAGAAGAAGTAACGCTTGGTTAACTGTCTGCCCGCAATCTAATTCGGCGGTACAGACGGGAGCGCCGATGACCGCAACAGGAGAAGGCACCCTGTTTCCTCTTTTGGGGCGGGGTGCTGACTTCCCCTTCTTCTGTTCGCAAATACTCCGGGGTCCGGGGCAGCGCCCCGGCCTTGGTTATGCCCAGAGAAGCCGCGCATGACCCGCGACCTCTCCCGCCTCTTGCGCCCGCGCTCCATCGCGGTCCTGGGATCGGTCTGGGCGGAGAACGTCATCGCGCAGTGCCGGAAGATGGGGTTTCAGGGGCCGGTCTGGCCGGTTCACCCGACGAAACCGACAATCGGCGGGCTGCCCGCGTTCGCCGCACTCGCCGACCTGCCTCACGCACCCGACGCCAGCTTCATCGGCGTCAACCGCCATGCAACGATCGATGTCGTGTCGGAGCTTTCGGCTGTGGGCGCGGGCGGGGCTATCTGTTTCGCAAGTGGGTGGACCGAGGCGGGAAAGCCGGAGTTGCAGGAACGGCTTGTTTCCGCTGCGGGCGAAATGCCCATTCTGGGGCCGAACTGTTACGGGGTCATCAACTATCTCGATGGCGCACTGCTCTGGCCTGACCAACATGGCGGGCGGCGGGTCGAGAAGGGGGTGGCGCTCCTTTCGCAGTCCTCCAACATCGTCATCAACCTCACCATGCAGGCCCGGGCGCTGCCGGTGGCCTATGTCGCTTGCCTCGGCAACGCGGCACAGATCGGGCTGGCGGAACTTGCCGGGGCGCTTTTGGAGGATGAGCGCGTTACCGCGATTGGCATGTATGTCGAGGGCATCGACGACGCACCCGCTTTCGCAGAACTCGCGGAGCGGGCGCGCGCGGCGGGCAAGGGGGTGGTCTGCATCAAGTCCGGCAAGACGGACGCGTCCCGCTCGGCCGCCGCGTCGCATACCGCCGCACTCGCGGGCGGTGGGGCGGCGTCCTCCGCTTTTTTGAAGCAGGCAGGGGTGGCCGAGGTGAACACCTTGCCGGAACTCATTGAAACTCTGAAGATATTCCACGTTCATGGTCCGCAAATCGGCACCCGGATCTGCTCGCTTTCTTGCTCTGGTGGTGAGGCGGGGCTGGTCTCGGACCTCGCCCAGCCCTTCGGCCTCGACTTCCCGCCGCCCTCGGATGCGCAGCGCCAACGCCTAGGCGAGATCCTCGGGCCGATTGTCACCATCGCCAACCCCTTGGATTATCACACATTCATCTGGGGTGACGGGCCACGCACGACGAAGGTCTTCACCACGATGCTTCAAGGCTACGACGCCGGTATCTACATCATCGATCCCCCGCGGCCAGATCGTTGCGACCCTTCGTCCTTTCAGCCGGCGCTGGATGCGATTGTTTCGTCGACGAAGACGACAGGGAAACCGGCTTTCCCCGTCGCCTCGCTGCCGGAGAATTTTGATGAGGACCGCGCGATCGCCATGCTGGACCAAGGCATCGCTCCGCTGATGGGACTGGAAACCGCGCTTGGCGCGATCAAGGCCGCGCAGACGGGGCCGGGCCGGGCGGGATGGCGGCCTGCGACCGCAATCGGTCCGCGCGAGACGCGGATGCTGGACGAACATGAGGGCAAGTCCCTTCTCGACGCGGCGGGTGTCGAGATTCCGCGCGGCGTGCTTGGGCTGACCCTCAATGAGGTCCGCGCGAAGGCGGCGGGATTGACGCCGCCCTATGTGCTGAAGGGCCTCGGTTTTGCCCACAAGACTGAGGCCGGAGCGGTGAGGCTCGGCCTGCAAAGTCTTGACGGACAAGCGGAAATCTCTGGCGCCACCGGCTATCTCGTCGAAGAGATGGTGGCCGGGGCGATTGCGGAAGTCCTCCTCGGAATCCGCCGCGATCCGATCTATGGGGTAACGCTGACGCTTGGCCTTGGCGGGGTGACGGCGGAGGTTCTGGCCGATACGGTGACGCTCGTGCTGCCGGTCACGGAAGATGACATCCTCGCGGCCATGCGTGGCCTGAAACTCTGGCCTCTGCTCGACGGATACAGGGGCCGCCCGAGGGCCGATATGGACTCGGTGGCGCGGATCGCGGTCGGGCTCGGGCAGATGATGCTCGACCGGCCGGAACTGGAAGAGATCGAGATCAACCCGGTCCTCGTCCGGCAAAAGGGCGCGGTCGCGGTGGACGCATTGATACGGGAGGCTGTGTGATGGCGACGATGGCGATGCGGACCGATGGACCGATCCGGACCAGGGTCGAGGGTGCGGTGCTGGAGGTCACGCTCGACCGGCCCAAGGCCAACGCGATCGATCTCGTGACCAGCCGCATCATGGGGCTGACCTTCCGCGATTTCCGCGACGACGACTCGCTCCGCGTCTGCATCCTGCGCGCCGAGGGCGAGAAATTCTTTTGCCCCGGCTGGGATTTGAAGGCGGCGGCGGACGGCGATGCCGTGGACGGCGATTACGGCGTCGGCGGTTTTGGCGGTCTTCAGGAACTTCCGAACCTCAACAAGCCGGTCATCGCGGCGGTGAACGGCATCTGCTGCGGCGGCGGCCTTGAACTCGCGCTTTCCGCCGACCTGATCCTCTGTTCGGACAACGCCACCTTCGCGCTGCCGGAAATCCGTTCCGGCACCGTGGCCGATGCCGCGAGCGTCAAGCTGCCGAAGCGCATTCCCTATCACGTCGCGATGGACCTCCTGCTCACCGGGCGCTGGTTCGACGCCGCGGAGGCGCATCGCTGGGGCATAGTGAAGGAGATCACGACGCCGGAAGACCTGCTGCCGAAGGCATGGGCGCTTGCCCGGCTTCTCGAAAGCGGCCCGCCGCTCGTCTATGCCGCGATCAAGGAGGTGGTGCGCGAGGCGGAGAACATGCGGTTTCAGGATGCGCTCAACCGGATCACCAAACGTCAGATACCGAGCGTGGACCGGCTCTATTCCTCAGACGATCAGCTCGAAGGCGCACGTGCGTTCGCCGAAAAGCGCGATCCCGTCTGGAAGGGACGCTAGAGCGCGCTTCGGTGCAGCGCCGGCCGATAGCCCGCCGCCAGCACCGCGATGATCGGGGCAGGGGTCAGGACGGTCACCATGCCCGATGCGGGGCGGGCGACCCCGACGTCATAGCCCCCGGGCGTCCAGCTCAGGAGACGGTCCCCGAGGATCAGCACCGACCCGGCATCCCGGCGTATGAACGCGCCGTCCGGCAGCCCGTCGACCGCCGCCTCATGGGTGCGCTTGTCGCGCAGGCGCGGGACGACGCGGGCGGCATGGAGCGCCGCATCCATCTCCTTCGCCGAGGGTACCGCCCCGGTCGCCGCCGCCCATGCCGCGCGGAAACGTTTGTAATCCGCGCGCCGGCACGCGGCGCAGGGCCGGTGGCCCGCCGCGAATGCCGTCGCCTCGTCGAGGAAGAAGAGCGGCGTCCAATGGTGGGCCGAGGCAAGCGGCTGACGGTTGCCTCTAAAGCACAGGACGCAGCAGATCCAGGCGCGGTGCCGGAAGGGCGCACGCAGTTGGCCCGTTTCATCGCAAAGTACGCCGCGATTGCCGGTGAAATTCCCACGCGCCGGGTCGGCGATGATCTCTCCCTCCGGCGTCACGCGGTTCCGCCTTGCCATCACCGCATCCGAAGCGCGCCGTCGAGCCGGATCACCTCGCCGTTGAGGTAGCCGCATTCGACGATGAAGCGGGCGAGGGCCGCGTATTCCGCCGGATCGCCGAGGCGCTTGGGGAAGGTCACTTCGGTGGCGAGGCTGTCCTGCACCTCTTGCGGCAGCCCGCGCAGCATTGGCGTGGCGAAGATGCCGGGGGCGATGGCGCAGACGCGGATGCCGACGCTCGCCAGATCGCGCGCGGCGGGCAAGGTCAGCCCGACGATCCCGCCCTTCGACGCCGCATAGGCCGCCTGTCCCTTCTGCCCGTCGAACGCCGCGATCGAGGCGGTGTTGACGATGACGCCCTTCTCCTCACCGTCGTTCCGCGCCATGACCTCGGCCGCGAGACGCATCATGTTGAAGGAGCCGACAAGGTTGATGTCGACGGTGCGGCGGAAGCTGTCGAGCTTGTGCGGCCCGTCGCGGCCGAGGGTCTTTTCCCCGATCGCGATCCCCGCACAATTGACCAGGACGCTCAATCCCCCCATCGCCTCGGCCGCCGTTTCAACCGCCAGCCTGGCGGAGACCTCGTCGGTGACATCGACCTCGACGAAATGCGCCTCGATCCTCGACGCCAGCGCACGGCCCGTTTCGGCGTCCCTGTCGGCGATGCAGATGCGCGCGCCGGTTTCGCGGAAGGCGGTGGCCGTGGCCGCGCCAAGCCCCGATGCACCTCCGGTGACAAGTGCCGCTGCGCCCGCGATTTTCATTGGATCCCCGCTTCTGAACGCTCTTTCACCAGTTTGTTTGCACAAAGATGTGAAGTCCAGCGGGGAAACCAGCCGAGTTGGCCGCAATGCCTCAGCTATTCTTCGCCGGGTTGTTCGCAACTGCGCGATTGTCGATCAACCCGGTGTGAAGGCCACTTGGAACTGAATGTGGCGGCGTTAGTTCTACCTTTGCGCGCGCCACCTGTGACGGGAGGGTCGGGTCATGGACCGCGCGTACAGTAAAGAGCAGAACTGGAGACAGAAATATGAATACCCCTATGAAAGCCCTTATCGGCGCCGCCTTTGGCGCCACGCTGTCCGTCCCGGCCTTTGCCGGCGGCCTCAGCGAACCGGTCATGGAACCCGCGCCCGCGGCACCCGTCGTTCAGATCGCGCCGTCCCAGGACTGGACCGGCGGCTATGTCGGCGGCCAGATCGGTTATTCCGACGGCACCTACGCCGGTACGAACGGCAACGGCGGCACCTACGGCGTGCATGCCGGTTATGACTGGGATTTCGGCAAATGGGTCGTGGGCGCCGGTCTTGACTGGGACAAGATCGACACTGACCTTGGTGCCGGCACGAGCATCGACTCCATCGCACGGCTGAAGCTGCGCGCCGGCGCCGATCTTGGCCGCACGCTGGTCTACGCGACGGCCGGTGGTGCGCGTGCGAAAGCCGATATCGCGGGCGTCGGCCGGTCCGACAACGGCTGGTTCGCCGGTGTCGGCGCGGAATACGCGATCAATGACCGCTGGACGGTCGGCGGCGAGGTTCTGACGAACCAGTTCGACGACTTCGACAATACCGGTTCCGATCTGGAAACCACGACGGCAACCGTCAATGTCGGCTTCCGCTTCTAGGCGGACCTGCGGACTCCAAACGACATCGGGCCGCCCCATCATCCGGGCGGCCCTTTGCTTTTGGCGGATTCACCAGCGCCCGCTGGCGCCGCCACCCGAGGATCGTCCGCCCCCGAAACTGCCACCACCCCTGTTCCGCCGCCGCGCCGCGCCGATCCGCTCCTCGCGCTCATCGCGATAGCCGCAACTTCCGCACTCGGTAACGATGCGCGCGGTGCCCGGCGTGCCGGGACCGGCATGGACCAACGTCGAACGACTGCGGCGCAGATGGCGCCGGCCGCATTGCGGGCAGCGCCTCAGGCCGGCGGCGAGATCGCCGAGCTTGCGCCCGAAGATGGCGAAACCGGCGATGGCGGTGAACAGGATGCCGACGATCCAGCTTCCCAGATGTTCCTCCGTCTCGCTCGGCCGTGCGGGAAGGGCTTGCGGGGCAAGCCGCGCGTGGTGCCGCCGTGCGACGCGGTCCACTGCGGCCTGCATCCCCATCTCTATTCCATCGGAATACTCACCATCGCGGAAGGCGGGTTCCAGCCAGCGGTTGACGATATCCTGCGCAAGAACGTCATAGCCCTGGTCGTAGCCCGCCCCGAGTTCGAGCCGCGTTTCACGGTCACCGGGAATGACCAGCAGCAGGAGCCCGTCGTTCCGCTGCGCATCACCGATGCCCCAGGAGTTGAACAGCCCGGTGGCGAAACTTTCAAGGGAATCCGAGGGCGGCTCATAGGCTTTACGGGTCGGTATGGTGACAACCGCTGCCTCGATCCCGGTCTCTTCCTTCAGCGATTTCAGTTCGGTCCGCAACCGAACCTCGGCACCGGCCGAGATGATCCCGGCGATGTCGGTCACATAGGGGTCTGCAGGGAGAGGATATTCTTCCGCACTCAGCATCAGGGGCAGGCAACACAAAACCATCGAAAGCGCGACAAGGCGCGGCATATCTCACTCCATGCGTAGCAAATCCGTCAGGCGCATCTTGACCATCCTGCGGGCCGCGTCAAATCACACTGGCGCCGCCGTAGATTGGAGTCCGGGTGATTATCGCGGTGCGTGCAATGATCGCCGGGTTCTGCTCCTGAACGCGAACCCCGGTGGCAGCCGGGCCACGCCCTCAGGTAATATGCCGAAGAATAATCGCGATTGAGCCATCATTCACACCCAATGGCGGCATAGTGCGGCGAGAAATCTGCCGGACCTCCGCGATTCGCTGGTCCTGCGAGAGTGGAGTGGTACATGCGATTTTCGACCGGCTTGACGAAACTCATCGGCATTATGGGGCTCGCGCTTCTGGCGGGGTGCGGCGGGACGTTCCGTACCTACTACCCCGAGACCGCACCGGCGGCGCAATCGGCGACCTGGCGTTTGTCTGCGGTCAATGTCACCGTGCCGCGCAGCCTCGCCGTGTCCGAGGCTGAAACCTTCGTTCCGCGCGCCGACATCGTCTGGCGCGAGGATCAGGGCAGCAACCGCTATCAGCAGGTCGAGAAGATCATGAAGGATGCGATCTCCAAGGGCGCGCAAGGGCTGACTGGCGACCGGCCGGTGACGATCGAGGCCACCGTGACACGCTTTCACGCGATGACCTTCCTCGCCGAGAGGAAAGCCCCCGGCGGTGTCCACGACGTCGAATTCGATCTGCAGGTCCGTGACGCGACGACCGGTGCGGTGCTGTTCGGCCCCGAACATGTCGAGGCGTCCTTTCCGGCGATGGCCGGCGACAAGATGGTTCGCGCGCGGCTCGCCGGCGAGACTCAGAAGAGCCAGATCACGGCCCATGTCGCCGCCACCATCCGCGGGATTCTCGGACTTGGACCCGATGCGCGTGAGACGTTCTCGGGACTCGGCGCCTAGCCGTTCAGGCGCGGCGGCAGGTCGGCCTGTACCTTTCTTGTCAGGCCCGCGCGGACGATGTCATAGGACTGAAGGATGCGGTGGCGGATTTCACCGTCCTCCGCGCCCTCCGGCAGATAGACCCATGAGCGGTGAAAATACTTCGCCCTCTCGGCGACGCCCGCCGCGATCAACATCTCGGCGGTCTCGACGCTGTCGGTCTTGACGTTCAGCCCCTCGCGCACCGCACCGATGCAGGCGAACATCTTGCCGCCGACCTTCCAGGCGTCATGGCCGCCGCCCCAGGGGTCCGAAACTTCGGCGCCGGGCAGCGTCTCGCAAATCTGGCGGGTCAGGATGCGGATCATGGGCGCGATGATGCCAGCAACGGGCGCGAGGCGAAAGGCTTTGCACCGGACGCGGTTCGGCGCTATCAACGGCGCCATGAAGACCAACGGCATCATCATTTGCTGCATTACCGGCTGAGTTTCTCAGGCGGGCCGCTCTTCTGTTTCCAAGCTGAAAAGAGACTGGTAAGCCCGCCGCCGGGACGCGTGCGCGAGGGGAAGGCATGACCAGGATCAGGCTTTACAACACCAGGACGCGGACGAAGGAGGACTTCGCCCCGATCGATCCTGACGAACGTGCGGATGTATGTCTGCGGCCCCACGGTCTATGACCGCGCCCATCTCGGCAATGCCCGCCCCGTCATCGTCTTCGACGTGCTTTTCCGCCTCCTGCGCCATGTCTATGGCGAGGGCTCCGTCACCTATGTCCGCAATTTCACCGACGTCGACGACAAGATCAACGCCGAGGCCCAGCGCCGCAAGGACGCGGGCGATCCGCGGACATTGGAAGAACTGATCCGCGAGCGGACCGACGAGACGATCCGCTGGTATCACGAGGATATGGCCGCGCTCGGCGCCCTCAGGCCGACGCTTGAGCCGCGCGCGACCGATTACATCGGCCAGATGATCGCGATGATCGCGGGCCTGATCGCCAAGCGGCCATGCCTATGCGAAGGAGGGCCACGTCCTCTTCCGGGTGCGGAGCTATGCCGGCTACGGCAAGCTCTCGGGCCGTTCGGTCGACGACATGATCGCAGGCGCGCGGGTCGAGGTCGCGCCCTTCAAGGAAGACCCGATGGATTTCGTCCTGTGGAAACCCTCCGACGCCGATCTGCCGGGCTGGGACAGCCCGTGGGGACGGGGGAGACCCGGCTGGCACATCGAATGCTCGGCTATGGCGGACGAGCTTCTGGGCGAGTCCTTCGACATCCACGGCGGCGGCATCGACCTCCAGTTCCCCCACCATGAGAACGAGATCGCCCAGTCCATGTGCGCCTACCCCAATGCGGATTTCGCGCGGGTCTGGATGCACAACGAGATGTTGCAGGTCGAGGGAAAGAAGATGTCCAAGTCCTTGGGCAACTTCTTCACGGTCGGGATTTGCTGGACAAGGGCGTGCCGGGCGAGGTGATCCGGTTCGTGTTTCTGTCCACGCATTATTCCAAGCCGATGGATTGGACGGAGGAGAAGGCGAGGGCGGCCAGAAAGAAGTTGTCTCAGTGGTTCGAGAAGACGGACGGCGTTGAGGCGGCGGCCGACTATTCCTTCGACGCTTTGAGGCCGCGTTGGCTGACGACCTGAACACTCACCTTGCCTTGGCGGAAATGGAGCAGATGTCGGCGCCATCTCTCAAGGCTGCGATGGGCTTGATTGGACTTGCCGCCTCAGAGGACGTCGAATGGTTCCGACGGGAAACAACCGAGAAATATCGGAGTCAGCTTGGTTGGCAGTGGCAACCTTTCCGAAGCGATGGACTTGCTCGGCCCGGTTCTTCTTCGCTGGCAAGCTCTGCGAAATGCCAAGGACTATGGGGCTGCGGATCAAATTCGCGATGCGCTAAAGCAAATGGGAATTGAGGTGAGGTCAACTGCGGGAGCGCCGCAAGCGGACATCGTTCCCGGTGTCAACATTGATCCCGCCAAACTGGAGGCGCTGAGATGAGTGCAGTGCGTCGAACCGATCGGTAGTGGGCACTCTGCATCGACAGCGTCATTGACACCTGAGCAGGTGGGCGGAACGCCCGTTTGGAGGAACGGATCGGTCGCATGGATCGATGCAATGCTCGAAATTAGAGATAGCAACGATATGCAAGAAAGGGCACTGCGCCGTGGATCTGGCGGATGCATTTCGCAGCTGTGGCCTCCAGATCGATGGCTCTGATGAGCAGTTGCACGTCCGGCGCACGGGATGGTACGCGAGGTGTATCGGCCGATTACGAGAGGCTAATCCCGGACATGACCCGCGAACGCCTCTACCTCTACGACACCACCCTCCGCGACGGGCAGCAGACGCAGGGCGTCCAGTTCTCGGTCGCCGACAAGGTCCAGATCGCGGCGGCCCTCGATACCCTCGGCCTCGACTATATCGAGGGCGGCTGGCCCGGTGCGAACCCGACCGACAGCGACTTCTTCGCCGCGCGGCCCGAGACAAAAGCCACCTTCACCGCCTTCGGCATGACCAAGCGGGCGGGGCGGTCGGCAGACAATGACGACGTCCTCGCCGCCGTCCTGAACGCAGGCACCCCGGCCGTCTGCCTCGTCGGCAAGACCCATGATTTCCACGTCACGACCGCCCTCGGCATCACCCTCGACGAGAACCTCGACAACATCGCGGCGTCCGTAGCCCACCTCGTCGCCAAGCGCCGCGAGGCGCTCTTCGACGCCGAGCATTTCTTCGACGGCTGTAAGGCCAACCGCGATTACGCCCTGAAATGCCTCCACGCCGCCTACACGGCAGGCGCGCGCTGGATCGTCCTTTGCGACACCAACGGCGGCACCTTGCCCGCCGATATCGGCCGCATCACCGCCGAGGTCATCGCCGCCGGCATCCCCGGCGACCGCCTCGGCATCCACACCCATGACGACACCGGCAACGCGGTCGCCGCATCGCTCGCCGCCGTCGATGCCGGCGCGCGGCAGATCCAGGGCACGCTCAACGGCCTTGGCGAACGCTGTGGCAATGCGAACCTGACTACGCTGATCCCGACGCTGCTTCTGAAGGAACCCTATGTCAGCCGCTATGAGACCGGCGTGACCCGCAAGGCGCTGAAAGGGCTTACAAAAGCCAGCCGGATGCTCGACGACATCCTCAATCGCGTGCCCCTGCGCAGCGCACCTTACGTCGGCGCCTCGGCCTTCGCCCACAAGGCGGGACTCCATGCGAGCGCGATCCTGAAGGACCCCGCGACCTACGAACATATCGAACCCGAGCTGGTCGGCAACGACCGCGTCATCCCGATGTCCAATCAGGCGGGACAGTCGAACCTCCGCGCCCGCCTTGCCGCCGCCGGGATCGAGGTCGATCCGAAATCCCCGGCACTTCCACGCATCCTCGATGAAATCAAGGCGCGCGAGGATCAGGGCTATGCCTATGACGGCGCGCAGGCCTCGTTCGAACTGCTGGCGCGGCGCGAGCTCGGGCTGCTGCCGGACTTCTTCGAGGTCAAGCGCTACCGGGTGACGGTCGAGCGGCGGAAGAACAAGTACAACCGGATGATCACGCTCTCCGAAGCCGTCGTCGTGGTGAAGATCGGCGGCGAAAAGATGCTGTCGGTCAGCGAGAGCATGGACGAGACGGGCAGCGACCGTGGCCCGGTCAACGCGCTGTCGAAGGCCTTGGCGAAAGACCTCGGCCCCTATCAGGGCTGCATCGACGACATGAAGCTCGTCGATTTCAAGGTGCGCATCACCCAAGGCGGCACCGAGGCGGTCACCCGCGTCATCATCGACAGCGAGGACAGCGCGGGGCATCGCTGGTCCACCGTGGGTGTCAGCCCGAACATCGTGGACGCCTCCTTCGAGGCACTGCTTGACGCGATCACCTGGAAGCTGGTCCGCGACGGGGCGAAAGCGGCATGAACCTCGCCGCCTGCGCGGAACTGGTGGAAAAGGGCGACCCGGAGCGCTTCGCCGCCGCGATGGCCGCACCGCCCTCCGCGCGGGAAAAGCTCTGGCCGCTCTACGCGGCAAACCTCGAGATCGCCCGCGCCCCCTGGGCGTCGCAGGAGCCGCTGGTGGCAGAGATGCGGCTGCAATGGTGGATCGACACGCTCGGGGATTTGGCCAAGGGACAGGTCAGGCGCGGCCATCCGGTGACGGAGGCGCTCGCCCCGATGCTCGCGGCGGACCCCGAAACCGCCCGCCTCATGCGCGCACTGGCCGAGGCGCGGCGCTGGGATTGCTGGCGCGACGCGTTCGAGGATCGCGCGGCCTTCGACAGCTATCTCGACGCAACCTCGGGCAACCTCATGTGGGCTGTGGCCCGCGCCCTCGGAGCGCCGGATGCGGCGGAGCAGCCCGTCCGCGATTTCGCCTGGGGCGCGGGGCTTGCCCAATGGTTCCGCGCCGCACCCGAACTCGAGGCGCGGGGACGCATGCCCTTCACCGATGCCCGGCCCGAGGCGCTGACCGCGCTCGCGCGGGATGGTCAGGGCAGGATCGCCAGGGCGCGCGCCGCCGCAGCCAGTGTCCCGCGGCATGCGCGGCCCGCGCTCTGGCCGGGTGCTGTGGCCGATACCATCCTCCGCCAGGCCGCCCGCGATCCCGTCCGCGTCGCCTCGGGCGAACTTGGTGCATCCGATTTCAGGAAGCGCGGCGCGCTTCTCTGGCGTGCGCTCATCGGCGGTTTCTGACCCTCGCGGTCATCAAAAATGACAATGATACCAAGGCGCCACATTGAAAGGCTGACAATGCTCACCAGCTGCGGACAGGACACCATAGCCCCAAGCGGTCAAACTTCAGGCAAGATGGGCGGACCGGTGCGATGACTCCAGCCGCGCGCATCGCCGCCGCTATCGGGATTCTCGATACCGTGATCGCGGGGGCACCCGCCGAACAGGCGCTGACCCGCTGGGCGCGGATGAGCCGCTTCGCGGGATCGAAGGACCGCGCGGCGATCCGCGATCATGTATTCGACGCGCTGCGCTGCCTGCGGTCGTTCACCGCGCTGGGTGGTGGCGGCGCACCATCAGGGCGGAAACTGATGCTCGGCGCGTTGCGGGCGCGCGGCGCAAGCCCCGAGACACTGTTCACGGGCGAACACTATGCGCCCGACGCGCTGTCGCAGGCCGAACGCGACTACCCAGTGCCGGATGCCGGGGCAATACCGCGCCCGGTGGCGCTCGACGTGCCGGACTGGCTGATTCCGGAGCTTGAGCGGTCGCTCGGTGCGCCGACCGATACGGTGCTCGCCCGGATGCGCGACCGCGCCCCGGCGATCCTGCGCGTCAACGCCCGTCGCGCCACCCGAGCGGAGGCCGCGCGGTCGCTTTCCGCCGACGGAATCGGGACGGAGCCGCACGATCTTGCGAGCTTCGCCCTCCAAGCGACCGATAATGAACATAAAATAAAATCATCTTCGGGCTATTCAAACGGCATGGTCGAGCTTCAGGACGCAGCCCCCCAGGCCGCCGTCGAGGCGCTTCCTCTCCGCAGCGGGATGCGCGTCCTGGACTATTGCGCGGGCGGCGGCGGCAAGACGCTCGCCATGGCCGCGCGTGCCGATCTTCGGCTTTTCGCCCATGATGCGGCGCCACAGCGGATGAAGGACCTCGCCGCACGCGCCGCACGCGCAGGCATCCAGGTGGGCCAGGTTGCGACAAGCGAACTCGACCGCCACGGTCCCTTCGACCTCATTCTGACCGACGTTCCCTGTTCCGGCAGCGGCACATGGCGACGCGCGCCCGAGGCGAAATGGTCGTTGACGGCGGACCGGCTGGCGGCACTGACCGAAACCCAGGACCGTATTCTCGGGCACGCCGCCGGTCTAGTCGCGCCGGGCGGCTGGCTCATCTACATGACCTGCTCGCTGCTTCGCCGCGAAAACCGGGATCGAATCGATGCCTTTCTGTCGGCGCATGAGACATTTGCCCTTCGGCACGATCGGCTTTTCACGCCCGCCGAGGGCGGCGACGGATTCTATGCGGCACATCTGTCGCGTGCGTGACTTATTATTTACACAATTTTAGATTGAGAGACGAATGCGGTTAAGCCGCATTTAAGGAATTCTCGCGCGAATGCGAAGGAACCGAACCTGAAGGAGTCCCCCGGTGTCGCATCCGGCGCTTTATCCCGATCCCGTGACCCGCACCGCCCTGTCGCTCGCCCCGCGTTCGATGATGCTGATTGCGGCCGCCATCCTTTGCGGTGCGGCGGCGATGTTCTTCGGAGCTGGCATTGCCGCCATGGCGCTTTTGTCCGGCGCCGCCGGATTCGCGGCGCTGGCGCTCGTCGCCAGCGCCTTCGGTGCGGGCGCGAAAGCGGTGCGCGGGGGGGTCAACTCACAGCTTTCCTCCTTTATCGAGCATGACGCCTCGCCAAGCTTCACCACTGATGCGGCAGGCGAGGTCGAGATGCAGAATCGCGCCGCGATCGACCGGTTCGGAACGCGCAAGGGCCAGACGCTCGCGCGGGCGCTGCGCGAGCTCTTCGCCGATCCTGCCGCGGTTCTTTACCGGTTGCAGACGCGCGCCGAAAACATCGGGTCGGCGCGTGAGGATATGGTAACGCGGCGCGGCCATGTGCGGCTTTCGGTTCACCGCGTCGGGGCGACCGCCTTCCTCTGGCGGCTCGAGGACATGACGGAGCGGGCAATCGGCGGGCGCGGGGCGGAAACCATCAGCATTCCGATGCTGACCGCGTCGCGCAGCGGCACGATCCTGTTCATGAACGAGGCGCTGCGGCGCCTCACCGGCGAGCGACTGAAGACGCTCGACCGGATCTTTGCCGACTTGCCGATTCGCTCCGGAGAAGAGCATGAAATTCGCGGCGTCGAGGGCGTAGTGCGGACGCTCGTGACCGAGATCGAGGGTCCTGGCGGGCGGCGAGAGATCTATTTCCTGCCGGCGCTCGCCACCACGCTTCAGAACGCCGATCCGACGGGGTTCGAGACTTTGCCCGTCGCTCTGGTGCGGCTCGGCCCCGACGGCGAAATCCGCGAAGCGAACCTCGCTGCCAGGGCCTTTCTGGGCGAGCATGTGACCGGTCGCCCGCTTGGCGCGCTCCTGGAGGGCCTCGGCCGCCCGATTTCGGGCTGGCTGTCCGATGCCGCCGCGGGCCGTGGCAGCGTCCGGCCGGAGGTGCTGCGCCTCCACACGGGCGATCAGGACATCTATCTTCAGGTCACGCTTTCGCGCACGCTCGAGCAGGGCCGCCCCAGCCTTGTCGCCATCCTGTCCGATGCGACCCAGCTCAAGACGCTCGAGGCGCAGTTCGTTCAGAGCCAGAAGATGCAGGCCATCGGTCAGCTCGCCGGTGGTGTCGCCCATGACTTCAACAATCTTCTGACTGCGATTTCAGGGCATTGCGACCTGCTCCTCCTGCGCCATGACAGGACCGATCCGGACTACGCGGACCTTGTCCAGATCAACCAGAACGCCAACCGCGCGGCGAGCCTTGTCGGACAGCTTCTGGCCTTTTCCCGCAAGCAGACGCTGAAACCGCAGCCGGTGGACCTGCGCGACACGCTGGCGGATCTTACCCATCTCCTGAACCGCCTGGTGGGCGAGCGGGTGCGGCTGAACTTTGCCCACGACCCCGAACTCAGCATTATCCGCGTCGACAAACGCCAGCTCGAACAGGTCATCATGAATCTCGTCGTCAACGCCCGGGATGCGATGCCCGAGGGCGGCGAGATCCGCATCGAGACCGAAACCGTCGTGCTGCGCGAGGCGCTGACGCGCGACCGCGCGACCGTTCTTCCGGGCCGCTATGTCGTCGTCCGGGTCACCGACGCCGGCTGCGGGATCCCGCAGGACAAGCTGACCAAGATATTCGAGCCCTTCTTCACGACGAAGCGTCAGGGCGAAGGAACCGGACTTGGCCTGTCGACTGCCTACGGCATCGTCAAGCAGACCGGCGGTTTCATCTTCTGCGACAGCATCGTAGGGCAGGGCACGACATTCACGCTTTATTTCCCCGCCCATGAGCCCGTCGCCGATACCGAAGACACCGTGAAATCCGCCGCGCCGCCGCGCCGGCCGCAGCGCACCGGCGACGGCGTCGTGCTGCTGGTCGAGGACGAAGCTCCGGTGCGCGCCTTCGCAAGCCGCGCGCTGCGGCTGCGCGGCTATACCGTGATCGAGGCGGGAAACGCCGAAGAAGCGCTTCACATGCTGGAAGATGACGGCCTCAACGTCGATGTCTTTGTGACCGACGTGATCATGCCGGGTCTCGACGGTCCGTCCTGGGTGAAGGAGGCGCTGAAGACGCGGCCCAATACGCGCGTCGTCTTCGTCTCCGGCTATTCCGAGGAAAGCCTGACCGAAACGCGGGAACGCATCCCGAACTCGGTCTTCCTGCCGAAACCGTTCTCGCTCAGCGAATTGACGGCGACGGTGCAGGGGCAAATTCACTGATCCCCTGCGCCGCCCGGCGATGGCGGCATCGATGGCACATAGCCTTTCGCGGGACCGGGATACTCAGTCGAGCGTCGCGTAAAGCGCGAAGTCTCCGGACAGCTCCTGGTGAAGCCGCTCCTCCGTCTCAGGCGTGAGAGAGACGGGCCCTTCGGGCGAGACGTTGAGATGCGGCAGCGTGATTTCGCAATTCAGCCGGTCTTCGAGAAAATCCACGAAGGCTGCAATGCGTTCATAGCGGAAAATGCGGTCGGCCCCATGGTCGCCATCCGGCGCGAGGAAGGCGCTCTGCCGCCCGATATCCGCATAGGGCGGGCGCTCCCTGCCGAGATAGGCGGTGACAAAATCATCGAAGCTGATGTCCTTCGTGCTGTTCTGCGGCCGCGCCATGCCGTCGCGCCGCCGGTAGCGATACCAGCTCCCGAGCCAGTCGACCGGTTCGCGCATCATCGCCACGACCATGAAACCTTCGCCCGAGGCACGCTCGAGGAAGGGCGCGAAGCTCTGCCAGTAGCGGCGGACATTGGTGTGCTTGAGGGCGGGCGGGCGCTGGATGACGACACTTGCGAGCGGTTCGAGCGCGGCCTCGATCGCGGTTGAACCCGTCTTCGGCGTCGCCAGATAAACGAGCCGTTCCTTCCAGAACACCAGCATTTCAGACCTTTCCGCCCCAACGGCCGCTTTTGACCGGCGGCATTAACTAAAGATTTACCAAGAGAAGAAAAGGTTGATTTTCAGAAAAGATGGTTGAAATGTTCTCTTTTTGATCTCATAGATACGAGAACAAGAGGCGAACACAGGCAATGATTGCTGCGCCCGGCAGGGTGTGAAATAAGGAATCGACCCATGGCAGTGACGAATATTCTCGACATGAACGACAAACGCTCCGCGGAAAAGCAAAAGGCGCTCGATAGCGCGCTGGCGCAGATCGAACGGCAGTTCGGCAAGGGCTCCATCATGAGGCTCGGCGTCGACAACCCGGTGATGGAGATCGAGGCGACCTCGACCGGCTCGCTCGGCCTTGACATCGCACTTGGGATCGGCGGCCTGCCGAAGGGCCGCGTCGTGGAAATCTACGGTCCGGAAAGCTCGGGCAAGACGACGCTGACGCTGCATGTCGTGGCGGAAGAGCAGAAAAAGGGCGGTGTCTGCGCGTTTGTCGACGCCGAGCATGCGCTCGACCCGCAATATGCCAAGAAGCTGGGCGTGAACCTCGACGAGCTTCTGATCTCGCAGCCCGATACCGGTGAACAGGCGCTTGAGATCGTCGATACGCTGGTGCGGTCGGGTGCGGTCAGCCTTGTCGTCGTCGACTCGGTCGCCGCACTGGTGCCGAAGTCGGAGCTTGAGGGCGATATGGGCGATTCGAGCGTCGGCGTCCACGCCCGCCTGATGAGCCAGGCGATGCGGAAATTGACCTCGTCGATCAGCCGGTCGAACTGCATGGTGATCTTCATCAACCAGATCCGCATGAAGATCGGCGTGATGTTCGGCTCGCCCGAGACGACGACCGGCGGCAATGCGCTGAAATTCTACGCCTCCGTCCGGCTCGACATCCGCCGCATCGGCGCGATCAAGGACCGCGACGAGGTGGTGGGCAACACCACCCGCGTGAAGGTCGTCAAGAACAAGGTCGCACCGCCCTTCAAGCAGGTCGAATTCGACATCATGTATGGCGAGGGGATTTCCAAGACCGGCGAGCTCATCGACCTTGGCGTCAAGGCCGGCGTGATCGAGAAGTCGGGCGCCTGGTATTCCTACGGCGACGAACGGATCGGACAGGGGCGTGAGAACGCCAAGCAATTCCTGAAGGACAATCCCGACATGGCCTTCGAGGTCGAAGACAAGATCCGCGCAGGTCATGGGCTGGATTTTGGTGCCTCCGACGATACGCCGAGCGAAGATGTGATGGAGGCCTGAGCGCCCCTCGCGTCCGGTCTCCGGCCGGCAAGCAAGGCTCTGAACGCGGCCCCCGACGGGCCGCGTTTGCATTTTGAACAGCGCGCGCCGCGACCGCCGAGGATTCCGGCGTCGCCAGAGCGGGTGGCGCCGGAGTTCCAGAGGACCGGAGAACCGGGCAATCCACGCTCGCGACGCAGGAATATGGACACCGGGGGCGACACGGGATAACACGCCAAGGCCGATCCCTTCCGCCCAGAGGACCGCCCCGATGCCCAGCCTGAACGACATACGTTCGACCTTTCTCAACTACTTCGAACGCAACGATCACCGCGTCGTGCCGAGTTCTCCGCTCGTGCCCAGGAACGACCCGACGCTGATGTTCACCAATTCCGGCATGGTCCAGTTCAAGAACTGCTTTACCGGCGTCGAGAAGCGCGACTATGTCCGCGCCACGACGGCGCAGAAATGCGTCCGCGCCGGCGGCAAGCACAACGACCTCGACAATGTCGGCTACACGGCGCGGCACCATACCTTCTTTGAAATGCTGGGGAATTTCTCCTTCGGGGATTATTTCAAGTCCGCGGCGATCCCCTTCGCATGGGAGCTTATCACCAGGGATTTCGGCATCGCCAGGGACCGTCTTTACGCGACTGTCTACCATACCGACGACGAGGCGTTCGACATCTGGAAGAAGGTCGGCGTCCCGGAAACCCGGATCATTCGCATCCCGACCGACGACAACTTCTGGCGCATGGGGCCGACCGGCCCTTGCGGCCCCTGCACCGAGATCTTCTATGACCACGGCGACCACATCTGGGGCGGCCCTCCGGGTAGTGCCGGAGAAGACGGCGACCGCTTCATCGAGATATGGAACATCGTCTTCATGCAGAACGAGCAGTTCGAGGACGGCTCGATGCGGGCGCTCGACATGCAGTCGATCGACACCGGCATGGGCCTAGAGCGGATCGGCGCACTCCTGCAGGGCAAGCATGACAACTATGACACCGACCTGATGCGGGCGCTGATCGAGGCGTCGGCGCATGCGACCTCGACCGATCCGGACGGGCCGGGCAAAGTTCATCACCGGGTCATCGCGGATCATCTCAGGTCCACGAGTTTCCTGATCGCCGACGGCGTCATGCCGTCGAACGAAGGCCGCGGCTATGTCCTGCGCCGGATCATGCGCCGCGCGATGCGCCACGCCCACATGCTCGGCGCGGTGGACCCCGTCATGTACCGGCTGGTCCCGGCGCTGGTCCGCCAGATGGGTACGGCCTATCCGGAGCTGACCCGCGCGCAGGCGCTGATCGAGGAAACGCTGAAGCAGGAAGAAACCCGGTTCAAGCAGACGTTGGACCGTGGGTTGCGGCTGCTCGATGACGAGCTTGGCAATCTCGGCGAGGGCCAGCCCCTGCCAGGCGCTGCGGCGTTCAAGCTTTACGACACCTACGGCTTCCCCCTGGACCTGACGCAGGACGCGCTTCGCGAAAAGGGCCGCGCAGTGGACGTCAAGGGCTTCGACCACGCGATGGCGGAGCAGAAGGCCAAGGCCCGCGCCGCCTGGGCAGGTTCGGGCGAGACAAAGGATGCCGCGATCTGGTTCGACCTGGCGGAGAAGCACGGGCCGACCGAATTCCTCGGATATGACACCGAGACGGCGGAGGGTCAGATTGTCGCGCTGGTGCAGGACGGCAAGGCCATTAGCTCGGCGAAGATCGGTGATGCTGTTCAGGTTGTCGTCAACCAGACGCCGTTTTATGCGGAATCCGGCGGGCAGGTCGGGGATAGCGGCCTCATCCGCACCGATACCGGCATGGTCCGGGTCAGCGACACCAAGAAATCGGCGGGCGTCTTCATCCATATCGGCGAGGTGACGGAAGGCGAGATCGCGCGCGGCCAGCCGGCAAAGCTGGAAGTGTCGCACAGCCGTCGCACGGCGATCCGGGCGAACCACTCGGCAACGCACCTGCTGCACGAGGCGCTTCGCCGCGCGCTTGGCGATCATGTCGCGCAGCGCGGCTCATTGAATGCAGAGGAGCGGCTGCGCTTCGATTTCAGCCATGCCAAGGCGCTGTCCGACGCGGAACTGGCCACCGTTTCGGCCGAGGTCAACGAATACGTGCGGCAGAACGCGCCGGTCGACACGCGGATCATGACGCCGGACGATGCCCGCGCGCTCGGCGCGCAGGCGCTTTTCGGCGAGAAATACGGCGACGAGGTGCGCGTGGTCTCGATGGGCCGCCTGGGCGGCTCCGCCAAGGGATCCAATGGCGACACCTACTCGCTTGAACTCTGCGGCGGTACGCATGTCGCGCGGACGGGTGACATCGGCGCATTCGTCTGCCTCGGCGACAGCGCTTCGGCAGCCGGCGTAAGGCGGATCGAGGCGCTGACCGGGCAGGCGGCTTTGGACTACCTCAACGCACAGTCCCTGCGGCTGGCCGAGATCGCGGCGGCACTGAAGGCGCAGCCGGGCGACGTGGTGGAGCGTGTCCGCGCGCTGATCGACGACCGCAAGAGCCTTTCGAACGAGCTGGCGCAGCTTCGCCGCGATCTGGCGATGGGCGGCGGCGCTTCTGGCGGCCCGGAGGCGCGCGAGATCGCGGGGGTGAAATTCCTGCCGCAGGTCGTCTCGGGCGTCCTCGGCAAGGATCTGCCCGCCTTGGTCGATGAACTCAAGGCGCGCGTCGGGTCGGGCGCGGTGCTCGTGGTCGCCGATACCGGCGGCAAGGCGGCGGTCGCCGCCGGGGTGACCGCCGACCTGACCGGGAAGCTTTCGGCCGTCGATATCGTCAAGGCGGCGGCGGCGGCGCTCGGCGGCAAGGGCGGCGGCGGCCGGCCCGACATGGCGCAGGCGGGCGGGGTGGACGTATCGAAGGCGGACGAGGCGGTAAAGGCCGCAGAAGCGGTGATCGGGGGGACGGCATGACAGAAACGAAATCGGCGCTCTGGATCGCGAATGTGAAGGTCACGGACGCCGCGGCCTATGGCAAGTATGCCGAACTCGCCGGCCCCGCCATCGCCAGTCACGGCGGGGTTTTCCTCGCGCGCGGTGGGCGCTACGTTCAGCTTGAAGGCAATGACCGCCCACGGAATGTGGTTGCCCGCTTCCCGTCGTTGGAGGCCGCTGTCGCCTGCTACAACAGCGCGGAATATCAGGCCGCACTCGCGCATGCCAAGGGCGCGTCCGAGCGCGATCTGATGGTTGTCGAAGAAGCTTAGTGACCGCTGTTGGCCGGCGGACTGAGCACGACGAGATCGAAATCGAGCCCGACGCAATGACTGCGCACTTCTGACCGGACGGTCTGAAGGTTCGGCAGCGGCGCGGTCAGCGCGCGCAGGGGGCCAAGAAAGCCGCAGCGCAGCAAAAGCGTGCCTACATCCATGATGTCGAAGCCGGGACCGACGAGCGGGGCGAGTACAAGTTCCGGATCGTGCCGCGCGATCAGGTCGATATCGACCTCGTCGAACCGCGCACTCAGCTGCTCCATCCGCGAAAGACCGGGTGTCGCCGCCAGAAGCTCGGGCGGCAGGTCGATGAGCAGGACGCGCCGGCCGTCGAAATTCTCGTCACGCGCGGAAAACAGGGTCTCCGCGCTCGGCAGGCGGCGATACGCCATGTCTGGTCCTTCCGTATGCCTTCACAGAAGCCCGGCCCGTTCCCCATAACTCGTCTGGGGCAATCCCATTCCCTCATAGGTTTAACCGAGCGCATCCTCCGAAGAAAGAGGCGGCGCGAGCGGATTTACATTTTTCGGCCAATCCCGCAGCTTACTGCCGAAACCTCGCAAAGGACCGTGCATGCAGCCTCAGACCGTCACCGCCTGCATCGAAGCCGTGCCGATGCCGCTGGTCCTGATAGGTCGCGATCGGCGCGTGATCGCGTCCAACAAATCGGCCGATGCGCTTTTCGGCCAATCCTTGCCCGGCCAGACCGCCGGAGCCTTCCTGCGCCACCCGGCGTTTCTGGACGGGCTTGAACGGTGTCTGAACGAGAATGCCCGCGTCGACAATCGTATCACCGTCGGCGCGCAGTCCGGGGAAAGCCATCTGTCGGTGACGATCTCACCGTTTGCGGCGGGCGGGGCAGGCGGTCTCGATGCTCTCGTCGCGTTCGAGGATATGACGGCGGTGGAGCAGGCCGCCTCCATCCGGCGCGATTTCGTCGCCAATGTCAGCCATGAGCTGCGCACGCCACTGACCGCCCTTGTCGGTTTCATCGACACCTTGCGCGGCGCGGCCAGGGACGACCCCGCGGCGCGCGACCGGTTCCTGACCATCATGGAACGCGAAGCTGCGCGGATGATCCGCCTGGTCAACGATCTTCTTTCACTGTCGCGCGTCGAGGCCGACGAACGCCGGCGCCCCGACGACAAGATTGACCTGATCGGACTTCTGGGTTCCGCCATAGCGACGCAGCGCGACCAGGCCCGGTCGGCTGGCGTCGAGTTGCTGCTGGAGGCGGGCGAGGGACCCGTCCAGATCAGGGCCGACAGCGATCAACTGACGCAGGTCTGCTACAACCTCATCGAGAACGCGATCAAGTACGGCGCGGCGGGCAGGCAAGTCACTGTTCGCCTCAGCGAGATCGAGCGGGAGCCGGTGCTGCGCGGTCCTGCCGTGCAGATAGAGTTCATCGACCGGGGCGAGGGAATCGACGCCCTGCATCTGCCGCGCATCACCGAGAGATTCTACCGCGCCGATGCCCATCGCAGCCGCGAAAAGGGCGGTACCGGCCTTGGCCTCGCCATCGTCAAGCATATCGTCAACCGTCACCGGGGGCGGCTGCGAATCGAGAGCGAGCCGGGAAAAGGAAGCAATTTCATCGTGATCCTTCCGGCGGGCTAGCGCGATCGCACGCGTCCCGCGCTGCTTGCGCCCGGCCTATGTCATAAAAGTGTTACGCACCTGTCACAAAAGCATAGCGGCAAGGGCCTAGACGGCAGGCGTGGTCGTCACCTGGGCGGCCGATAAAGACTTGCAGGAGAGTGCAATGAAATCCGTGAAATTCACCGCTTCGGTTCTCGCGCTGGCCGCTGCCGCCGGCGTCGCCGAAGCCCGTGACCAGATCCAGATATCCGGTTCCTCGACCGTGCTGCCATATGCGACGATCGTCGCCGAGGCCTTCGGCGAAAACTTCGACTTCCCGACCCCGGTCGTGGAAGGCGGCGGTTCGGGTGCCGGCCGCAAGAAGCTATGCGAAGGCGTTGGCGAGAACACGATCGACATCGCCAATTCCTCGTCGCGCATCAAACAGTCTGACATCGACAACTGCAAAGCCAATGGCGTCAACGAGATCATGGAAGTCCGCATCGGTTACGACGGCATCGTCTTCGCCTCGGACATCAACGGCGCGGAATTCGCCTTCACCCCCGCCGACTGGTACAACGCCCTGGCCGCCGAAGTCGTGAAAGACGGCGCGCTGGTCGCCAATCCGAACAAGACCTGGGCCGACGTGAACCCGGAGCTTCCGGCGCAGGACATCCTCGCCTTCATTCCGGGCACCAAGCACGGCACCCGCGAAGTGTTCGACGTGAAGGTTCTGGAAGCCGGCTGCAAAGATAGCGGCGCGGAAGAGGCCCTCGCCGCCGCGAAGGGCGAAGAGGACGGAGCGAAGGCCTGCCTCGCGCTGCGAACCGACGGCGCGTCGGTCGACATCGACGGCGACTACACCGAAACCCTGTCGCGCCTCGACGCCAACAAGAACGCCATCGGCGTTTTCGGCCTGTCGTTCTACGAGAACAACACCGACAAGCTGCGCGTTGCCACCATGGGCGGCGTCGTGCCCTCGACCGAGTTGATCGCTTCCGGCGAATATCCGGTGTCCCGCCCGCTCTACTTCTACGTGAAGACGGCGCATCTCGGCGTGATCCCCGGCCTGCAGGAATACATCGACTTCTTCGTGTCCGACGACATGGCCGGCCCGGACGGCCCGCTCGCGGCCTATGGCCTCGTCTCCGACCCGGAACTGGCGAAGACGCAGGAAATGGTCGCCGCCGGCACCCCGATGCCGCCGCTGAACTAAACGAAACGTTCGGACGGCGGCATCGGCTGCCGTCCGTCCCTTTCAAACGTCAGGTACCACGATGAGCATTGGGCTGTTGCTTCTCATCATTCTCTCGATCGCCGCCATAGGCTATGTCCTTGGCCGCCAACGCGCCAAGATGCAGGCGGGGGGTGACACGCGGCGGCTGCATTCGCTGACCGGATACCACGGCCAAACCGTCTTCCTCTTCACGGCTGTCCCCGCGTTTCTTCTGATCGCACTGTGGCTTCTTCTTCAGCCGATGCTGATCGAAAGCCGCGTGAAGGGCATGATAGCGGCGCAGGACATTCCTGACGGCGGCAGCCTCAGCCTGGTGATGAGCGACGTGCGCCGCGTGGCCGACGGGCTGAACCTCGTCGCTGGCGGGAACGGTCTGAGCGAGGATCAGATTTCCAGGATGCGCGCCGATATGTCCGATGTGCGTTCGCGCCTCGGCGATGTCGGCGTGGCACTGGCCGGTGACCTACGACCGAACGTCTTCGAGGCGGCCAAGGAATACCGCAGGCTGAACAACACCGGCAAGACGGTCCTCGGGATCGCCGCCATTCTTCTGGCAGTGGCCGGGCTCGCCTTCTCCTTGTCCCGCATCAGGGAGGATTTCCGCGCGCGGAATGTGTCGGAAGGCTTCGTTCTCCTGCTGTTCATCGCGTCATCCTTCGTCGCCGTGTTGACGACGGTCGGCATCGTCGCGTCGCTGCTCGTGGAATCCGTCCATTTCTTCCGCCTCTATCCGATCGAGGATTTCCTCTTCAGCCTGACCTGGAACCCGCAGTTCCGCGGCGGCTCCGATCTCGGCATCTGGCCGCTGCTCTGGGGCACGCTCTACATTTCCTTCGTGGCGCTTCTCTTCGCGGTGCCGATCGGCCTGCTGAGCGCGATCTACCTGTCGGAATACGCCTCCCGGTATGTGCGCGCCTGGGTCAAGCCCGCCATCGAGATCCTCGCCGGCATCCCGACCATCGTCTACGGTCTCTTCGCGCTCGTCACCGTGGGGCCGATGCTTCGGGACTACATTGCTCAGCCGCTCGGCATCGGGTCGAGTTCGTCGTCGGTGATGACGGCGGGTCTGGTCATGGGGATCATGCTCATCCCGTTCGTGTCGTCGCTGTCGGACGACATCATCAACGCCGTGCCGCAGGCCATGCGCGACGGCTCCTTCGGGCTTGGCGCGACGCATTCCGAGACGGTGCGGCAGGTGATCCTGCCCGCCGCGCTGCCCGGCATCGTCGGCGCCATCCTTCTTGCCGCAAGCCGCGCCATAGGCGAAACCATGATCGTGGTCATGGGCGCGGGGGCCGCCGCGAAACTCAGCCTCAACCCTTTCGAGGCGATGACGACGATCACCGTGAAGATCGTGAGCCAGCTTACCGGCGACACCGAATTCGCCTCGCCCGAGACGCTGGTCGCCTTCGCGCTCGGCATGATGCTGTTCATCTTCACGCTGGGGCTGAACGTCGTGGCACTTGTCGTCGTCCGCAAATATCGGGAACAGTACGAATGACCGACGCCACCGCTCTTCCCACACCGCATTCCGGTTCGCTGCTCGATCTCGATACGCGGACGCGCCGCCGCAACGCCGCGGAGCGCCGGTTCCGCCTATACGGTCAGATCGCCATCGGTATCGGCATCTTCGCCCTGATTGCGCTTCTGACCTCGGTTCTCGTGAACGGCCTCGGCGCCTTCCGCCAGACCTTTATCTACGTCCCGGTCCAGCTTGACGCCGCCGTTCTGGACAAGACTGGCGCCCGCGATCCCGAGGCGATGAAAAAGGTCACGACCATCGGCTACGGCAAGCTCATCGAAACCGCGCTGAGCAAGTTGGTGGCGGATAGCGGCATTCAGGTCGAGGGACTGAATGCGAAAGATATCAAGGACATGATTTCCAAGGATGCCGCAGCGCAGGTCCGCGACCGCGTCCTGGGCAATCCCAACCTGGTCGGCCAGACCGTCGAATTCAAGGTTCTGGCCAATGGCCGGGTCGATGGCTACCTCAAGGGCCGGGTGACGATGGAAAGTGCCGAGCGCGACAGCAACGTGTCGCCGAACCAGCTTCGCCTGACAGACGCGCTGAAGGAGAAGGGGCTGATCGGCAAATCCTTCAACTGGGCCTTCATCACCGCGCCCGACGCCTCGGAACTGCGCCCCGAGGCTGCGGGCCTGGGCGTTGCGATCATAGGCTCGGCCTACATGATGATCGTGGTTCTGTTCCTTGCGCTGCCCATCGGCGTCGCCGCTTCGATCTATCTTGAGGAATTCGCGCCGAAGAATCGCTGGACCGACCTGATCGAGGTCAACATCTCGAACCTCGCGGCCGTGCCCTCGATCGTCTTCGGTATCCTCGGCCTCGCCATTTTCATCAATTTCGCGGGGCTACCGCAATCGGCGCCCATCGTCGGCGGCCTTGTCCTGACGCTGATGACCCTGCCGACGATCATCATCTCGACCCGCGCCGCGATCAAGGCGGTGCCGCCGTCGATCCGCGATGCGGCACTCGGGATCGGTGCGTCCAAGATGCAGTCGGTCACGCACCATGTCCTGCCGCTCGCCATGCCAGGCATCCTGACCGGCACGATCATCGGGCTCGCTCAGGCGCTTGGCGAAACCGCGCCGCTTCTGCTGATCGGCATGGTGGCCTTCGTGCGCGACTATCCCGGCGCGCCGCCCGAAGGTTTCTTCGATCCTGCCTCGGCCCTGCCGGTGCAGGTTTACAACTGGACCCAGCGTGCCGATCCGGCCTTTGTGGAACGCGCTTCCGGTGCGATCATCGTGCTTTTGGTCTTTCTTATCGCCATGAACGCGGTCGCGATCCTTCTGCGCCGCCGCTTCGAACGGCGCTGGTAATATGTCGGCGGAGGTGTTGACAATGAACGATATGACCCGACTGGAGTCCTCCGTGGACGTCAAGGATGTGAAAATCTCTGCCCGCAAGGTGCAGGTTTATTATGGCGACACCCACGCCATCAAGGATGTGGACGTGGACATCAACGACCGCATGGTCACGGCCTTTATCGGCCCGTCGGGCTGCGGCAAGTCGACCTTCCTGCGCTGCCTGAACCGGATGAACGACACGATCCCGATCTGCCGGGTCGAGGGCAAGATCACCCTCGACAGCGAGGATATCTACGACAGGCGCGTCGACCCGGTGCAGTTGCGCGCCAAGGTCGGGATGGTGTTCCAGAAGCCGAACCCGTTTCCGAAATCGATCTATGATAACGTCGCCTACGGTCCGCGCATCCACGGTCTGACCCGCTCGAAGGCGGAACTGGACGAGGTCGTGGAAAAGTCGCTCCGCCGCGCCGCGCTATGGAACGAGGCCAAGGACCGCCTGCACCAACCGGGCACCGGCCTTTCGGGCGGTCAGCAGCAGCGCCTGTGCATCGCGCGCGCGGTTGCGACCTCTCCGGAAGTGCTTTTGATGGACGAACCCTGTTCGGCGCTCGACCCGATCGCCACGGCACAGGTCGAGGAGTTGATCGACGAACTTCGCGCCCAGTTCTCGGTCGTGATCGTGACCCACTCCATGCAGCAGGCCGCGCGCGTCAGCCAGCGTACCGCCTTCTTCCACCTCGGCAGCCTCGTCGAATTCGGCGAGACCGAAAGGATCTTCACCAATCCCAGCGATCCCAGGACGGAAAGCTACATCACCGGCCGCATCGGCTAAGGGGAACCGGAATGAACGAACGTCACATCCTGAGTGCCTTCGACCGCGATCTTGAGGCGATCCAGGCGATGATCATCAAAATGGGCGGCATGGTCGAAACCGCGATCACCGATGCCTCGCAGGCGCTGGAAACCCGGGACGAGGAGCTGGCCGAGAAGGTCCGTCAGGGCGACAAGGCCATCGACGCGCTGGAAGAACGCGTGAACGAAGAGGCGGCGCGCCTTATCGCGCTGCGCGCGCCGACCGCGTCCGATCTGCGGACGGTCCTCAGCGTCATGAAGATCGCGGCAAGCCTCGAGCGCGTCGGCGACTATGCCAAGAACATGGCCAAGCGCGCCCATGTGCTTGGCCAGATGTCCGCGATCAGCGGCGCAGGCGGATCGCTTCGGCGCATGTCAAAGGCGGTCGTCGAGATGCTCGGTCATGCGCTTGACGCCTATATCCACCGCGACGTCGCGCTGGCGGAAGATGTCCGCAACCGCGACCGCGAGGTCGACCAGATGTATAACGCCTTGTTCCGCGAATTCCTCACCCACATGATGGAAGACCCGCGCAACATCACGGCCTGCATGCATCTGCACTTCATCGCCAAGAACATCGAGCGAATGGGCGACCACGCGACGACGATTGCCGAACAGGTGATCTACCTCGTCACCGGCGAGATGCCCGAGGAAAGCCGTCCGAAGGCCGAAAGCGTGACCAATATCGGAGTTGAGGCGAAGTGACGATGCAGCCACCCTCTGTCCTTCTCGTGGAAGACGAACCCGCCCAGCGCGAGGTGCTCGCCTACAACCTTGCAGCCGAGGGCTTCCGCGTGCACCAGGCCGACAACGGCGAAGAGGCGCTGCTGATCGTCTCGGAGGAGACGCCTGATCTGATCCTGCTTGACTGGATGCTGCCCAACGTCTCGGGGATCGAGGTCTGCCGCCGCCTGAAATCGCGGACCGAGACGCGCAACGTTCCGATCATCATGCTGTCGGCGCGCTCGGAGGAAACCGACCTGGTGCGGGGGCTCGAAACCGGGGCCGACGACTACCTGGTCAAGCCGTATTCCGTGGCCGAACTGATGGCACGGGTGCGTACGCAGCTTCGCCGCACGCGGCCTTCGACGATGGGAGAGGTGCTGGAGTTTCAGGACATCACGCTCGACCCCGAAACCCACCGCGTCCACCGCGATGGTGGTCTGCTGAAGCTTGGACCGACCGAGTTCCGCCTGTTGACGACCTTGATGGAAAAGCCGGGCCGGGTCTGGAGCCGCGAGCAACTGCTCGACCGGGTCTGGGGACGTGACATCTATGTCGATACGCGCACCGTGGACGTGCATGTCGGGCGGCTTCGCAAGGCGCTTTGCGCGCAGGGTGGGAACGATCCGGTCAGGACCGTGCGCGGCGCGGGCTATGCGCTCGGCTGAGCGCGATCATTCGTCGTCGCCGTAACGTGCGTCGTCATCCGATTCATCCTCACCCTCGGGCAGGTATTTGCCCGAAAGGCGAATCGACTGGTCGTCGTGACGCGGGTCCATCACGACATCCGACGGCAGTTCGCCCGTCAGCCATTCGCGAATCTCTTCGCGCGCATCGGCAGGCTCCTGTTCGGTGAGATCGGCGATATAGGCGATGAAGGCCCGCTGCTCGCCGTCGATCTCATCGAGTTCCGCCTCATCCGCGTCCGGCCAGCGGTCGGTGATCGCCTCGTAGAACGCGGCCCAATTTTCCTGAACGTGATGCCATTTCATCGGGACCGTCCTGTCCTGAGTTGCCTTCCGCCCTTAGTCTGCACCCGTTCGCCACACCGGAAAAGGGGGTCCGGTCACTTCTTGGCGCGTCGCCAGGGCACCTTCATCCGCCAACGCGATGCGCCGCGGCTCCGCTCAGAACCAGCCTTGCACGGTGCGCGCGCCCGATGACACGTCATCACCGACACCGGCGATGGTGTTGCAGCCAGCCAGCGCGGAAAGCATCAGCAAAATGGCGATCTTCTTCATTCGCTCAGTCCTCATACCACCAGACCTCGGGCTGAAAACCCGGCCAGTCGCCGTATAGCGGAATTCGCTCGGGGTAGTGAAGGTGCGCCGAATGCGCGATCTTGCCGGTCTTCGAGAACCAGATCGGAATGACGTAACGCCCGGCCGTCAGTATCCTGTCGAGCGCCCGGGTCGCGGCGATGAAATCGTCGGTGTTCGTGGCGCTCAGCATCGTGTCGATCATCTTCTCGGCGGCGGGCGAGCGGAGTCCCATCCAGTTCCGGCCGCCCTGAACATCGACGACCTTGGAACCCCAGTAAAGATACTGTTCGTTGCCGGGACTGAGGGACAGCGCCCGCCAGATATAGGTCATGTCGAAGCTGTAGCGGTCGGTGCGTTCCTTGTACTGCGCAGTGTCGGCGACCGTGACCTTTGGAAAGATGCCGAGAGTCTTCAGCGCCTCGGCATAGATGTCGATGATCGACTGCGCCTCGCTCGAACCCGAGGCGAGGAGGATCTCGAATTGGAAGCGCTCGCCTGCCGTGTTCTTCAGAACACCGTCCTGCACGGTCCATCCGGCCTCCTGCAGAAGTGCGATGGCTTTTCTGAGATTCTTTCGATCAAGCGCGCGGTCGGCGTTGCCGACCGGCAGGGAATAGCCTTCGATCGTGCCGGGCGGCACGTCGGCGGCGAACGGGGCCAGCAGGTCCGCCTCCATCCCCGTCGCCGGACCGTGCTCCATGCCGAGAACGGAGTTCGAGAAATAGGAGGTGATGCGCGGCTCGGTCCCGCCGTTCAGCGTGTTGTTGATGAATTCGAAGTTGAAGGCGTCGATCATCGCCTCGCGCACCCGCCAGTCGGCGAAGATCGGATTGCGGGTATTCATCACGAAGCCCATGATCCCCGAAGGCCGCTGATGGGGGATTTCGGATTTCACGACCTCGCCCGATTGGACGGCCGGAAAATCGTATTGGCTTTGCCATTTCGCGGCGTTCGTCTCGCGGTGGCTGTTGGTAAGCCCGGCGGTGAAGGCCTGAAACAGGCCATTCTCATCGGCGAAGTAGTCGTAGCGGATTTCGTCGAAGTTGTACCGGCCGCGATTGATGGGCAGGTCCTTGCCCCAATAGTCGGGATCGCGCCGGAAACTGATATAGCGACCCGGCTCGACCGCATCGACGACGTAAGGCCCCGATCCGACCGGCAGGTCGAGCGTGCTCTGCTCGAAATCCTTGCCCTCCCACTCTGCCTTCTTCAGAATCGGCCGCATCCCCATGAGCAGCGCGAGTTCCCGGTCGGGCTCGGTGAAGGTGAAGCGGATCGTGCGCGGGCCGGTCTGCTCCATCTTCGCGACCTTGGCCCACGCGCCCCGGTAGCGCGGGTGGCCCTTGGTGCCGAGCGTCTCGTAGCTCCACATCACGTCCCCCACCGTCACCGGGCTGCCATCGGAGAATTTCGCCCCGGCTCTGAGCGTGTATTCGACCCAGGTGTGTGACTCATCGGTGTCGACCAATTCGGCCAGAAGGCCGTAGAGGCTGAAGGGTTCGTCGATCGAGCGCGCCATCAGCGTCTCGTATGTAAAGAGCGCCGGCCCCTCGGCTGGCGCGCCGGTGACGATGAAGGGATTGAGCGAATTGAAACTGCCGCCCACACCGAAGGCGATCCGCCCGCCCTTCGGCGCATCGGCGTTGACATAGGGCAGGGACACAAAATCGGGTGGAAGTGCCGGCTTGCCATACATAGCTATGCCATGCTGTGGCGCGGCCAGCGCCGGAACCGTCCCGATGAGAGATACTGCCGCAACGGCAGCGCGGCGCAGGACGCGGAACAAACCCGTTTTCATTTCGGTGACACTGCTTCTGTTCTTGTCTCGTTGACCCCGAAGCTAGCCGGGCTTCCTTGGCTTTTCAAACTTTTAGCTTGGATAGCGGCGAAGGACCGCGTATAAAGAAGGCACTGCTCGATAGGTTTCTTGCCTGTATGAAACCTGCCTCAATAACTTAACGCCCGCTTCGTGCGGGCGTTTTTTTTTGGCCTTTCGGAGCGTGGAACTCTTCCGGTGCATATCGCCTCGCGGCAGAGAATCGGCCAGTCGTGCGAACGTGACAGATGTGACAGCGAATGCGGGTGCATTTCGCGCGTGCAGCAATTACCTAAGTTGCAGCTATCGTCACCAATGAGGTTTCCCAATGCTTTCCGGAAAGACCGCCATCATCACCGGGTCCACATCGGGCATCGGGCTTGGCACCGCGCATGAACTGGCGCGGTCCGGCGCCGATATCGTGCTGAACTCCTTCACCGACAGCGACGACGATCACAAGCTGGCCGAGGATCTGGCGAAGGAGCACGGCGTCAAGGTGCGCTATATCAGGGCCGACATGTCGAAGGGCGAGGAGTGCCGCGCGCTGATCGAGAAGGCCGGCGGCTGCGACATCCTCGTGAACAATGCGGGCATCCAGCATGTCGCGCCCATCGATGAGTTCCCGGTCGAGAAATGGAACGCGATCATCGCGATCAACCTGTCCTCGTCGTTCCACACCATCGCCGCCGCCTTGCCAGGGATGCGCGACAGGGGCTGGGGGCGGATCGTCAACATCGCGTCGGCCCATGGATTGCGCGCCTCGCCGTTCAAATCGGCCTATGTCGCGGCGAAGCACGGCGTCGTCGGGCTGACCAAGACGGTGGCGCTGGAGGCCGCAGGCAAGGGCGTGACCTGCAACGCGATCTGTCCGGGCTATGTGCTGACGCCGCTGGTCGAGGCGCAGATCCCCGACCAGATGAAGGCCCACAACATGGACCGCGAGACGGTGATCCGCGAAGTGATGCTCGACCGTCAGCCGTCGCGGGAATTCGCGACGGTCGAGGAGATCGGCGGAACGGCGGTGTTCCTTTGCTCGGCTGCGGCGGCCCAAATCACCGGCACGACGATCAGCGTCGATGGCGGCTGGACCGCGATGTGACCCCTTTCGCCCGCGTTGCGGGCGACCCGCGCGGGGGGCCGTCTGCCCCCCGCACCCCCCGAAGGTATTTTCGGCAAGATGAAAGGGGCAGGAGATGACGGTCCGGCGGATCAACGTCGCCCTTCAGGGCGGCGGCGCGCATGGCGCCTTCACATGGGGTGTGCTCGACCGCTTGTTGCAGGACGATACGATCGAGATTGCCGGGATTTCCGGCACCTCGGCGGGGGCGCTGAACGGGGCCGCGCTGAAAGCGGGCCTGATGGTGGGCGGGCGCGAAGCCGCGCGCGAGAATCTCGATTGGCTCTGGGAACAGGTCGGAGCGGTCGGAGACATGCGGCTTGCGCATTGGTTCCGAGCCTTTTTGCCGCTGACGGGTTTCTGGAACGAGCTTACCGAGCGGTTGGCGCCGTTTTCGCCTCTGGAGACCTGGACGCGTCTTTACAGCCCCTATGATTACGGCTGGTTCTATTCCAACCCACTTCAACCTATCGCGGCGAAGTTCCATGTTCACCACCTGAGGAACACCGCCGGCCCGGCCTTCTACGTCGCCGCGACCAATGTCCGCACCGGCAAGATCCGCGTCTTCGCGGGCGATGACATCACGCCGGACGCGATCCTCGCCTCGGCCTGCCTGCCGACGCTGTTTCAGGCGGTGGAGATCGAAGATCCCGCGACCGGCACGCTCGACGCCTATTGGGATGGCGGCTATACCGGCAATCCGGCGCTTTTCCCGCTTTTCGATCCGGCCCTGCCGCGCGATATCGTCGTCATCAACATCAACCCGCTGGTCCGTGACGCGGTGCCGCGTTCGGTGATCGAGGTGCAGGACCGGATCAACGAGATAAGCTTCAATTCGTCGCTGCTGCGGGAGTTCCGGGCGATCAGCTTCGTCAACAAGTTGATCGCGAGCGGCAATCTGAAGGAAGACACGATGAAGGATGTCCTCGTCCACATCATCGGCGATGACGACCTGATGGATTCGCTCACCTCGTCGAGCAAGCTGACACCTTGGCCGGGGCTTCTCTTCGCGCTGAAGCAGGCGGGGCAGAGTGCGGCGGAACGGTTCCTGGCGGACCACGGCAGGGATCTGAACAAGCAAAGCTCGGTCGACCTGCCGACGCTATTCGGCTGACTGCGGCAGCGGTTGCTTCGTGACGCCGGGCGTCACGGCGGGCGGTTGCCCGTTCTCCTTGCCCGAGGGATAGACGAGACCCGCGGAGATGACGAGCTTGGCCGCATCCTCGACCGACATCGAGAGGAGCTTCACGTCGCGTTTCGGCACATAGAGCAGAAAGCCGGAGGTTGGGTTCGGCGTCGTCGGAAGGAAGACGGTCATCACCTCGTCCTCGGGCAGTTTGGCGAGGATCTCGCCCTTGGCCACGGTCGAGACGAAGCCGATTGCCCAGATACCGGGGCGGGGATATTCGATAAGGCAGGCCTTGTCGAACTTTGCCTCGGTCTGGTTGAAGACCGTCTCGGCGACCTGTTTGACACCGTTGTAGATCGACCGGACCACCGGCATCCGGTCGACGAGGCTTTCGCCCCAGGCAAGAAGCGATCGGCCCATTATGCCCTTGGCGATCCAGCCCACGAACACGGTGAAGATCAGGAAGACGACGACGCCGATCCCGCGCAGGTGGATCGCGTCGGGCTGGCAGTAGAAGGCGAGGTTCGAGGGATCGCTGAGATCGCAGAAATAGGTCCGGATCAGCGCATCGGGGCGGTAGGCGCCCGGGATGAAGGGCCAGACCCAGCTGTCGATCCAGCCGGTTACCGTCCAGATCAGCCACAGCGTCAGCCCGATCGGCGCGATGACGACGACGCCGGTCAGGAAATTCGCGCGCAGGCGTGCAAGCAAGCCCCGCCGCCGGGGCGCGTGGTGCCCCTGATCCTGATTGTCGCGTTCCGCGCTCATTCCTTACCCATCCCCGAAGGACAGGGCTGAATGTAGGGGCTGCGCGCTTGGCCCACAATGGGCTGCGGCGGCGTTGCCGGGCGTTATTTCAGCTTGCCCAGTTCGGCGGCGATCCGGGCCGCGAGGCATGCATTGTTGAGCACCAGCGCGATGTTCGCGACGAGCGAGCGGCCTTCGGTCATCTCGAACATGCGTTGAAGCAGGAATGGCGTTACGGCCTTGGCGGCGATGTGCTGCGCCGCGGCCTCCGCCAGTGCCGCCTCGATATGGGGCATGATGACATTGCGCGGGATTTCGGCCTCGGCCGGGATCGGGTTGGCGACGAGCTGGCCGCCCTTCAGTCCGAGGCGCGCGCGCATCTGGTGGGCGGCGGCGATCTCGGCCGCACTGTCCATGCGCAACGGCGCAGGCAGGCCGGAGGAGCGGGACCAGAAGGCGGGAAGCTCGTCCTGCCCGACCGCGATCACCGGAACACCCAGCGTTTCGAGCACTTCGAAGGTCTTCGGCAGGTCGAGGATCGCCTTGGCCCCGGCGGCAACCACCGTGACCGGAGTCTCAGCGAGTTCCTGGAGATCCGCGGAGATATCGAAGCTTTGCGCCGCGCCGCGATGGACACCGCCGATGCCGCCGGTGGCGAAGACCTCGATCCCGGCGAGATGCGCGCAGATCATCGTCGCCGCGACGGTCGTGGCGCCGGTCCGGCCCGAGCCGAGACATGCGGCCAGATCCGCGCGGGAAAGCTTCATCGCGTCGGTCGTCCGCGCGAGCTTCTCCAGCGCCCCCGCATCAAGCCCGGCATGGATGCAGCCGCCCGCGACAGCTATCGTCGCGGGCACGGCACCAGCGGCGCGGACCGCGGCCTCTACATGCCTCGCTGTTTCCAAATTTTGTGGATATGGCATGCCGTGGGTGATGATTGTTGATTCCAGCGCAACTATTGGTGCGCCATTCGACCGCGCCTCGGCGACCTCGCGGGAAAACTGCAGGGGCAGGGCTGTCACGATCCGATATCTCCCGAGATATGGGCCGCAGCGGCATCGAGCGCGGCCTGTAGTGCCTTCATGCGCCCCGCACCACTTCTTTCGGCGACAATATGGGCAGCCATGAACGTGTCGCCGGCGCCGGTGACGCGGGTGACGAGAACCGGCGGCGGGCTGGCGGCGAGAATGCCGTCGGCTGCGCCATCGGCGGATTCGTTGCCGCCATCCGTCACCAGCACGCGCTTCACCCCGCGCGACAGCAGCGCCTCTGCGGCCTCGGGCGCAGTCGCCATGCGGCGCTGGCAGAGCAGCCCAGCCTCTTCGAGATTGACGTAGAAAGTGGCGTTCGTCAGCGGCAGAAGCGGCAGCAGCCGCTCGGCCTTGCCGGGGCTGGCGGGGGCCACACGCATATCGGCGGCGGCAAAGAGCGCGGAACGGGCGATGTCGGACAAGAGCCCAAGCGTCAGGTTCCCGTCGAGGGCAATCAACCCGCTCCAGGGCGCATCGGCGCTGCCCAGCGTCCCGTCCCCGAGCGGGCGCAGGATCTTCGCCCCGACCGCCTCGAGCGAATGGGCGTCCGCAATCGCCGCGATCAGGCCGTTCGCGCCCTCGACCGCCATGTATCGGTCAGTCGGCAGGTCGTCCGAGCGATAAAGGTGATCTGTCACGAGGCCGAGGCGCGCGCAGACGGCGACCAGTTCCTCGCCTTCCGCGTCGCGCCCGATGCTGCTGAGCAAGGCGGGACGCAGGCCGAAGCGCGCGAAGGTCATGGCGAGGTTCAGCGCGACGCCGCCCGGCAGCCGCGTGATCCGTCCCGGCACATCCGCCCCGGTCGCCATATGCGCTGGCGAACGCCCGATGATGTCCCAGAGGACCGAGCCGATGCAGAGGATGTCGATTGGCGCGCTCATCCGCCTCTCTTGCCGCCTTTTGCCAGGACCGGCAATAGCCGGGGCTCAGCGCCGCAGAGGAAAGCGGTCCGGTTCCTCGAAGACGTCCAAAGCGATGGTTCCGGCGTAAGCCTTCACGCCATGAATGGAACGCAGCGCGCTGGTTGTCACCACGTCACCACGTCAGCAGGGAAGGGGATGTCGATGGCGGGCATCGCGCGGATGAAATCGGGCAGCGGCATGGTTTGGTCCTTTCCTCAAGACGGGGTATAGTGCCGACGACGATCCCGTCAGACAAGAAAGGACGCGCGGTCATGTCGCGATTCACTGGATTCCCGCCCGAGACCTTCGCCTTTCTGTCCGAGCTTTCCGAACATAACCGGCGCAGTTGGTTCGAGGCGAACCGAGACCGCTATGAGATCTCCTGGCACGAACCCGCGCTTGCCTTCATCGAGGCGCTCGGACCCGGCATGGCGGCGATGGAACCGCCCCTGAAAGCGGAGCCGAAGGTCAATGCATCGCTCCGCAGGATCAACCGGGACACGCGCTTTTCCCCGGACAAGGCCCCCTATGAGCCCTACTTGCACCTCATCTTCTGGCCGGGTGAGCGGCCCACGCATGGATCGGGCTTTCACTTCGTCTTGCGCCCGGACGGAATTGGCTATGGCGCGGGACGCTATGCGTTTGCGGGTCAGGTCCTCGGTCATTACCGGCAAAAGCTTCAGGACGAGGCAAAGCGCAACCGGCTGCTTGATGCCATCGAGCAGGCGCGCACCATCGGCTGCTACCTCGACGAACCACATTTGAAGACGGTGCCGAAGGGAATTGACGCGTCGCCCGAATGGGACTTCCTGTTGCGCTACAAGGGCCTGGTCGTCCGCACGATGGACGGACAGATCATGCCTGCGTGGATTTCCGGCCCCGAGGCGGTGGACGAGGTTCTGGACCGATGCAGGAAGCTCATGCCGCTCATCGCGTGGCTTCACGACCTCTGAGATCAGTGCAGCGCCGGTTGGAAGGTCTGCTTCACGAACTGGCGCAGGAGAAGGATCTGACCGACGATCATTTGCGGCTCGCCCAGTGACCTGGCCATCACTATGCCGCCCTCGACCACTGTCGAGACCATGTCGGCAAGCGCATCGAGATCGACCTCCTCGCGCGGCCGGTAGATCGCGATAATGTCGTCGAAGATGGTGCGGAACCGCCGCCGCCAGCCCAGTGCCGCGCGGCGGTTCAAGGCCCGCACCTCGGCGTCGAACAGCCTTTCCTGATAGGCCGCCGTCGCCACGATGCAGCCGGGATGGCCGTTCGGCATGTCGGCGAGCATTTCGGCGAGAAGCTTGAAGCCGATCAGGGCCGAATGCAGCGGATCCTCGTGCAGGTCCCGCGCCCGTGCCCAGAGATCGTCAAAGATGCGGTCCTCGACCTCGATATGGCGCTCGATCAGCGCCCGCGCGAGGGCGTTCTTGTCCTGGAAGTGGTAGAAGAACCCGCTCTTGGTGATGTCCACTCCCGCGACGATCTCTTCGATCGAGGTTGCATCGAAGCCCTTCTGCAGGATCGCGTGCTGGGCGACATCGAGAATCCGGGTCCGGGTATCCGGGCCTTTCGCGGCTGAACGGGGCATGTGTGCGCGTCTCCGTGCTAAACTGTACCGGCGGTAAGGTTTTCCGGCCTCCGGCGATCCGCCAGCGCCAGAACGCACTCGTTACAGCATTGATAATCAAATAAAATTTCTCAATTCACCTATCTATACCACTTTCCCGGTATTCCGAAAAGCGCCGATCCCGTATCCAGTCAGCATCTTGAAACCAAGGAATCTTGACATGCAAAGTCATAGAACGAACGTCCTTCGTCAGCGCACTGCGGAGGGTATCTGGCTGGCCGATGGCGGGCTCGAGACGACGCTGATCTTTCACCACGGCATCGACCTGCCGCATTTCGCCTCGTTCCCGCTTCTTTCGACCGCGGCGGGCCGCGCCCAGCTCACCCGCTACTTCGCCGGGTTCATCGCCGAGGCGCGCCGCCACCGCACGGGCTTCATGCTCGATACCGTCACCTGGCGGTCCGGCCAGGGCTGGAGCGAAATCATGGGCATCGCGCCCGACGATATCGATGCCGTCAACCGCGACGCGGTGGTCTTCGCGCGGGAGATTGCCGCCGCGCCTGACGCAGGCGGCATCGACATTCTCGTGAATGGTGTCATCGGGCCGCACGGCGACGCCTATGCGCCTGAGCGCCTGCTTGACGCCGAAGAAGCGGAAGCTGCGCATGAACGTCAGGTCAGGGTTCTCGCGGCGTCCGAAGTGGATATCGTCACCGCGACCACCATCGCCAACGTGGCGGAGGGCATCGGCATCGCCCGGGCGGCGCTAAAGGCCGAGGTTCCGGTCGCGGTGTCCTTCACGGTCGAGACCGACGGTCGGCTCGTCACCGGGCAGGCGCTTGGCGACGCGATTGCGGAAACCGAGGCGGCGACCGGCGGCAATGTGGCGTGGTACGGCGTGAACTGCGCCCATCCGGACCATTTCCGCGACGCGCTGGCGGGCGACTGGCTGGACCGCATCCGGCTGGTCCGCGCCAATGCGTCGCGCAAGAGCCATGCCGAACTGGACAACTCGACCGACCTCGATCCCGGCGATGCGTCCGAACTGGCCGCCGACTACCGCGCGCTGATGGAGGTGCTGCCGTCGCTGCGCATCCTCGGCGGCTGCTGCGGCACCGATGTAAGCCATGTCGCCGCCATCGGCCACCGCTGCCACCCTATCTCGGCCTGACCGCACAAACCCCTTTTCCCAAGGAGCAGTTTCATGATCGAATCCCTTCTCAATTCCTGGCGCAGGTCGCAAGCCGAGCGCCGGTTTCGCCGCGAGGCTGTCGAACTCCCCGACCATCTCTTGCGCGATATCGGGCTTGTACGCGACCGGACCGGCAGGGCCGTCACGCGCCACGCCCGCTGGTCGGGGCACTGACCATCCGCGACATTTCAGGATCCTGGGGCGCATGGCAAAGGCCGTGCGCCCATTTTTCATCGACCCGCGCCCGCGCCCTGTCCGAGCAGCCCCTTGCCAACGACGCGGGTATGGGCTAAACGCACGCCACTTCACAGGCGAGGCTTGGGCCTTTCGGGGAGAAATCCCGAATGGTCCGCCGGTTGGGAGCAATCCCTCATGGCTTCGCCGAGGTAGAAACCGGAAAGGACAACGGACATGGCACTGCCAGAATTTTCCATGCGTCAGCTTCTTGAAGCGGGCGTTCACTACGGTCACCAGACGCAACGCTGGAATCCGCGGATGGGCGAATACATCTACGGCGACCGCAACGGCATCCACATCATCGACCTGACGCAGACCGTGCCCATGCTGGACGCGGCCCTCAACGTCATCCGCGAGACGGTGGCAAAGAACGGCCGCATCCTCTTCGTCGGCACCAAGCGGCAGGCTCAGAAGGCCGTGGCCGACGCCGCCGAGCGTTGCGCGCAGTACTACATGAATCACCGCTGGCTTGGCGGCACGCTGACCAACTGGAAGACCGTCTCCCAGTCGATCAACCGCCTCAAGCAGATCGACGAGGTGCTGGGTTCCGGCGCCGAGGGCCTGACCAAGAAAGAACGTCTGGGCATGGAGCGCGAGCAGGCGAAACTTCAGTCATCGCTCGGCGGTATCCGCGAGATGGGCGGCGTGCCGGATCTTCTCTTCGTCATCGACGTGAACAAGGAAGACCTCGCCATCCTCGAAGCCAAGAAGCTTGGCATCCCGGTCGTCGCGGTCGTCGACACCAATTGTTCGCCGAGCGGCGTTGACTACATCATTCCAGGCAACGACGACGCCGCCCGCGCCATCGCGCTCTACTGCGATCTCGTCAGCCGGGCCGCCCTTGATGGCATGACCGCCCAGATGGGCGCCGCCGGCATCGACCTTGGCGCGCTGGAACAGGCGCCTGCGGAAGAGGTTGTCGAAGAGAACGCCGGGGCGTGATCGGGGCAGGGGCGCCCGCGCCCACTGTCATCTGACGTTCATCAGGCGGGGATATGCCCCGCCTGACCCATTCGAAATTGAAGGAGAGCCAGCTATGGCGATCACCGCACAGATGGTGAAGGACCTGCGCGATTCCACGGGCGCGGGCATGATGGATTCGAAGAAGGCGTTGACCGAAACCGATGGCGACATGGAAGCCGCCGTCGACTGGCTGCGCACCAAGGGCCTTGCCAAGGCCGCCAAGAAGGCCGACCGCGTCGCCGCCGAGGGCCTGATCGGCGTGGCCGTGAAGGACGGCCGGGGCGTTGCCGTCGAGATGAATTCGGAAACCGACTTCGTCGCCAAGAACGAGGAATTCCAGTCGATGGTCGCGGCCATCACCAATGCCGCGCTGAAGGCCGCGAGACCTCGAAGCGCTGAAGGTGACCGAGGTCGATAGCGGAAGCCGGTGGAGGAGAAGCTGACCGCCGCCATCGCCAAGATCGGCGAGAACATGACGCTGCGCCGCATGGCTCGGTCGAGGGCGACACGGTCGTCTCCTATGTCCACAACGCGGCCGCCGACGGCATGGGCAAGATCGGCGTGCTGGTGGCGTTCAAGGGTTCGAAGATGGCCGAGGAATTGGCGCGCGGTATCGCCATGCACATCGCCGCAATCAATCCGCTGGCTCTTGACGAGAGCAAACTGGACGCTGCCGTCGTGGAAAAAGAGCGCGAAGTGCAGATTGCAACCGCCCTGGAGGAAAACTCCAACTCGGCCAAGCCGAAGCCGGAAAATATGATTCGGGAAAACATCATCCCGGGTCGGATGAAGAAGTTCCTTGCCGATGTGACGCTGGTAAATCAGGCAAATGTGAAAAGCTCGGACGGTAAGACCACTGTTGGTCAGGCTGCCAAGGACGGTGGCATCGAGATCACCGGGTTCGTCCGCGTCGCCGTCGGCGAGGGGATCGAGAAGCAAAAGGAAGATTTCGCCGCCGAGGTCGCCAAGACCCGCGGGGCGTAGGTCCTACGACTTCAATCGGAACCGGCCGGGCCTTGTGTCCGGCCGTTTTCAGTTCAAGAAGGGCACGTTTGAGCTGGCGCCGCGATACCTGGTGATTAGTCTTGTTGCCGTTGCCAGTAGGAGGCCAGCCATACCCCTCATCTTCGATCACGTTATACTGGGTGTTGCAGACATTGCGGCGGCGCGCCGCTTTTACGACCGCGTCCTGACGACCCTTGGCATCACGCTGCAATGGGAAACCGCGGAAGGTCTCTGCTATGGCGACGGCGGCGATCTCGATTTCGGCGTCTCGGCAGACACAGGCAAGGCGCGGCGCGGCACGCATGTTTGCTTTCGCGCCGAGGACCGTGACAGCGTCGATCGCTTTCACGCCGAAGGCGTCTCGGCTGGCGGGCGCGATGGGGGCGCACCGGGTCTTCGCCCGGAATACCACCCCGGTTACTATGCCGCCTATCTCGAAGACCCGGACGGCAACCGGATCGAGGCGGTCTGTCACGGCCCGGCGTGAGGTTATGCCGCAAACAGGAAAGCGGCGTGCGCCGACCAAGCACACACCGCTCCCTTTAGCGCGCCGCACCTGTTGGGGATGAGGACAGGGCGCGTCTGGTGCCGAACCTGCCAGGCGGAAAATGCACCCGACAGGCCCAGCTTCCGGTTTCCCGGTGCTCACCCTTCCCCCGTAAATTGCGGGCTGGTCGGGGTCGCATGTTCCTGGCTAATGCCACCACTCACGGAACAATGTGGAGGTTGCCGATTTACGCTAGGTAAGGGAAGTACGGGAATCCTTACCCGGATCCGCCTTTTGAACGATGATTGCTGCGATGTTGTCCATAAAACTGTTACAAATTCAGATGTTTATAGAGGAATCGCCCGAAAAATTCATAAACTTCATGGATCAATTCGCCACGATGAAGATCTGATTCTGGAACGACGCCTTCAGCACGGCCTGCGCCGTCGTCTCGACGTCCAGCGCCTCCCGCGCGAGCCGCAGGTGCTTTTCGACCGTCGCAGAGGTCAGGCCCATGATCGTGGCGATATCCTGCATGGTCTTCCCGTCACCGACCCATTCCAGCGCCTCACGCTGCCGCGGCGTCAGCGCCCGGCGGGACGAGGCGAACGGCATCGCGGTCAGTTTGAGATGAACGACATTGTTGATGACCGTGATCTCGCGGCCATGTTTCTCCCACATCGCATCCACTTCTTTCTGCGTAAGGCCCGGTCGGGCGCAAAGCCCGATCGCGCCCTTCGCGCGGGCCGACAGATCGCGGAAGCTGATCGAATAGCCGACGCGAACGTTGAAACGCGCGTTGAGCTCGATGACCTTGCGTTCGGACGGCGTCAGTTGATCCATCTCAACCATCTGCTGAATCAGTCGCCAGGACGCCGGACCTTCATTCTCCAGGGCCCAGTGCACCATCGGGCCGTGATTGTAGAGCCCGCCCTTGACGAAAGCGTCAAGGTAATCCGGATCGTGGTTCGACAGCAAAAGCACGTCATCGGCGCTGCCGAATACCTGCTGGGACGTGCGGAACCGGGTGAATCCGTAAAGCAGGCGATCAAAGCCGTACTCCGCCATCTTGGTCAGATGGATATCCCAGATCGCCTGAATGCTCTTGGCGTCCAGAACACGTTCAAGATGCGCAACGAGCGGGGTGATCTCCGCCATCAAATCAGCCCTTCGACTACTGACACAGTTCCGGGGACGTCAACTACGGGTCCGGATGCGGCAAGCCGCCGGGAGAAAAGTGAAAGAACCGTGCCCAGTATCGGCAAAGTTCATATCGAACAAACTACAGAATCCCCATAGCTTTTTGCCATGTGAAGTCACGTCTGTCGAGATGTTGACGCAAGGGCAACGATCCGCGAGGAAACAGATGCGCAAAACCTGGGACGTGGTGATCGTCGGCGGCGCCGTGATGGGCGCCTCGGCGGCGTGGTGGTTGACCGGAGCATCGCCCGGATTGCGCGTGCTCGTGGTCGAGAAGGATCCGAGCTACGCCCGCGCCGCGACGGCCCTGTCGGTGGCCTCGGTTCGGCAGCAGTTCTCGAACCCGGTCAACGTCGAGATCTCGCGCTTTGGCGTGGATTTCATCCGCGCCTTCGCGGATCATGTCGGGCCGGAGGGCGGCGTGCCATCGCTGGGCCTCAAGGAAAACGGCTATCTGTTCCTGACCGGAACCGAGAGCGGCCGCGCTGTGATGGAAGAGATCGCGGCGATGCAACGCGAACGTGGCGCGGCAACGGAGGTGCTGGACCGCGCGGCCCTCGGGCGGAAGTTCCCGTGGATGGCGCTCGAAGACGTGGTGGCGGGGAGCTTTGGGCCGCGCGACGAAGGCTGGTTCGACAATATGGGTCTTCTGAACGGCTTTCGCGCCGCCGCCATCGCGCGGGGCGCGGTCGTTGTCCGCGACCGGGCAGTCGGCCTCGTCCGGGTGGATGGCAAGATCACCGGCGTGGTGTTGGAGGGTGGGGGCCAGATCGCCGCCGGAGCGGTCCTCTGCGCCGCCGGTACCGGCAGCACCGCGGTCTGCGCCATGGCGGGCATCGACCTGCCGGTCGAACCCCGCAAGCGCACGGTCTTCCTGATCGACGCACCGAACGCACGCCACCCGGACGCGCCGCTCATCATCGACCATTCGGGCATTTACCTGCGCCCCGAGCACAGCCAATGGATCACCGCGACGGTCCCGGACGAGGACGGCCCCTGCACCGAGGACGACTGGGAGCCGGATCACGCCCAGTTCGAAGACCTGATCTGGCAACGCCTCTACAACCGCGCCGAGGGCTTCGACGCGGTGAAGGTGATGCGGTTCTGGACGGGGCACTATGACTACAACACGCTCGACCAGAATGCGATCATCGGGCTTTGGCCGGGCTACGAGAATTTCTACGTCGCGGCGGGTTTTTCCGGCCACGGATTGCAACAGGCGCCGGCGGTCGGGCGGGGCTTGTCGGAGCTTATCCTGACCGGCGGCTACCGGAGCATCGACCTTTCGCCGCTCTCACCGGCGCGGGTGCTCGCGAAAGCGCCCTTCCTGGAACGCGCGATCGTCTGACGATCAAAGGCCGTTCACCGGCACCTTGAGGTAGGTCTTGCCTTCGTCGTCCTTTGGCGGCATCTGGCCCGCGCGCATGTTCACCTGCAGGGACGGAATGATGAGCTTGGGCATCCCCAGCGTCTTGTCCCGCGCCTCGCGCATGGCAATGAATTCGCCTTCGGACGTGCCGCTGCCAATATGGACATTGCGCGCCTTTTCGTCGGCCACAGTGGTTTCCCAGGCGAAGTCCTCGCGCCCCGGAGCCTTGTAGTCATGGCCGACGAAGACGCGCGTCTCGCCCGGAAGGGCAAGAATCTTCTCGATGGAGTGATAGAGCATTTCGGCAGATCCGCCCGGAAAGTCGCAGCGCGCCGTGCCGAAATCGGGCATGAAAAGCGTATCGCCGACGAATGCCGCATCGCCGATCACATAGGTCAGGCAGGCCGGCGTATGGCCGGGCGTGTGCAGCACATAGCCTTCGAGCGCGCCAATCGCGAACCTATCGCCCTCGCGGAAGAGCTTGTCGAACTGGCTGCCGTCACGCTGGAACTCGGTGCCTTCGTTGAAGATCTTGCCGAAGGTGTCCTGAACGACGGTGATCTTCTCGCCGATACCTATGCGCCCGCCAAGCTTTTGCTGGATATAGGGTGCAGCCGAAAGGTGGTCGGCATGGACGTGGGTTTCAAGAATCCAGACCGGATCGAGTCCCTCGGCCGTCACATAGTCGATCACGCGGTCGGCCGAGCTGGTATCGGTGCGGCCCGAGGAATAGTCAAAATCCAGCACGGAATCGATGATTGCGGCGGACTTGCCGAGAGGATCACGCACGACATAGGTGACGGTGTTCGTCGCCTCGTCGAAAAAGCCGTGGACCTGCGGTTTGATCTCAGTCGCCATTGCGTCACCTCCCGTAATATTGTCCGCCAAAATATGGGGCTGCACAAATACGTATCAAGGATTGAATGTGAGGATGGCGGGGGCGTCCCGCCGGTCAGGCGGCGAAGACATGCGCCGAAATCAGCTCCGGGACTTCACGAAAATCGGAAAACTCCGCAAGTGGGGCGATTTCGGCGCGGGGTACGCGGAGGTATCCCTCGGTAAAGAGGAAAAAGGGCAGGGCCGCCGCCCTTGCGGTGCGGGCATCGACCTCGCTGTCGCCTATATAGACCGCGAGAGGAGCCCCAAGCGCCTTTACGGCGTGGAGAAGCGGGGCCGGGTGCGGCTTCTTCTCCGCCAGCGTATCCCCGGCGACAATGGCATCGAAGAACCCGACAAGGCCCAGTTCCTTCAGAATCGCGAGGGTCGCCGATCCAGGCTTGTTGGTGCAAAGGCCGAGCCGGTGTCCGGAGGATTTCAGCCTTTCCAGAACCTCCGGGACATGCGGGTAGATCACCGTCTCTTCACAGGACCGCGCGGTGTAGTCGGCGACCATGCGGGCGGTGATTTCCTCGTGCCGCGTCATTTCCATGCCGCGCGCTGTCATGACGCGGGCCATCAGCACCGGCGCACCGTCGCCGACATAGCTCTGCACCTCGGCACGCTCCATCGGCAGCAGCCGCTCGGCGATCAGGAGCCGGTTCACCGCCGCCGCGAGGTCGGGAACGGAATCGATCAGCGTGCCGTCGAAGTCGAAGACGACCGAGGGCGGGGCGCTCACGCGGCCTTCCACTTGATCGAACATCCCATCGAGCCGATCTGATCGCGCGGCCCTTTACCCGTCTCGGCAACCTGCTTCATCGCTTCGTAAAGATCGCGGCGCACGTCCGGTGATGCGGGCTGGCGGCCCGACGCATCCAGGCGGCCCCGGTATTGCAGCCCTCGATCGGCGTTGAATCCGAAGAAGTCCGGCGTGCACGTCGCTCCATAAGCCTTTGCGACAGCTTGGCTTTCATCGTAGAGATAGGGGAAGGTGAAACCCTGTTTCGCCGCCTCTGCCTTCATGCTGTCGAAGCTGTCCGCCGGGTATTCCTTGGCGTCGTTCGCCGAAATCGCGGCGACGCCAACGCCCAGTGCCCGCAAGTCCTTCGCGTCCCGCATGATCCGGTCCACCACCGCCTGCACGTAAGGGCAGTGATTGCAGATGAACATGATGAGCGTGCCCTTCGGTCCGGCGATCTGGTCCAGCGACCAGTCGCGGCCATCGGTGCCGGGCAGCGTGAAGGCGGGGGCCTTCCAGCCGAAATCGCAGACGGGGGTCGATACTGCCATGACTTTTCCTTTGTATTCCTAGACTTCTGCGACGAAACGATAGGCCGCGCCATTCCGCTCGACCCGGCCCGCGCCACCATCGGGCAGATGATAGCCGATCATGGGCATCTGCAAAACCGCGAGCATGTCGAGAAGTTCCTTGCGGGTCTCGATTGCGGTCTCGGCATCCTGATCCGCGCCCGAGGTCATGTCGGGTGCGGCGAAGGCCAGATGGCCGTTGCCGATGGCGTCGCCTGCCACCAGGCAGACGTCATTGCCCTGCCGAAGCAGGAAGCTCATATGGCCTGGGGTATGGCCAAAGCTTGCATGAGCGCGAATGCCGGGCAGGATTTCGTCGTTTTCACTGAATGTTAGAATGTGGTCCTCAAGCGCCTGAAGGCGCCGCAACGCACCCGCCGCAAAGACCTTGCGGCCTTCGTCGAGCGTATCCGCGGCGCCCGGATCGATCCAGAAATCGAACTCGCGCTTTCCCATCATGTGCTGCGCGTTGACGAAGACAGGTTCATCGAAGTCGTCGAGAACGCCCCAGAGGTGGTCGGGATGGGCATGGGTAAATACGACATGCGTCACATCCTCCGGTACGACGCCGAGCGCGTCGAGCGCGGGCGCAAGCTTGCCCGCCGACGGCATGAAATCGGGGCCCGCGCCGACGTCGAAGATCACCGTATTCGTGCCGTCGCGCAGAAGCGTGACGTTGCACGGCGCCTCGACCTGCGGCTGGGTGATGCCGAAGCTGGCGAGCAGCTCCGGCGCGCGCGGATCGGGGCTCACGAAGGAAATCGGCAGCACCAGATGGCCGTCCGACAGCGTATCGATCCGCATCTGGCCGAGCGTCAGCGTCGTCGCGGCGAAGCTCAGCCGGGGCAGGGTGCTCGCCGCCCCGAATGCGACGGCTCCGCTCAGAACCCGGCGTCTGGAAATCCGCATGGCCTCTCCTCCCGATCAGATATTCACGCAGACGAATATGTACCCGCATTCCCTTCGGGACAAGATGCGTTTTACCGGGCGGCCTCGGCTGCGGCGCGGATCGCGGCGATGTTCGCGCCATAGATCTCGGGCTTGTTCACCGAACCGCCCTTGAATACCGCAGATCCGGCGACGAGCACATCGGCCCCGGCAGCGGCGACCTTAGGCGCGGTCTCTACGGTAATACCGCCATCGACCTGGATATGGATCGGGCGGTCACCGATCATAGCGCGCAAGGAACGTATCTTATCCAGTTGATTCTCAATGAACTTCTGGCCGCCAAAGCCGGGGTTCACCGTCATCACGAGGATCATGTCGGTAAGGTCCAGCAGGTTCTCGACCGCCACGGCTGGCGTACCAGGATTGAGAGAAACACCCGACTTTTTCCCAGTCGCACGAATGGCTTGCAGCGTCCGGTGAATGTGCGGCCCGGCCTCGAGATGCGCGGTGATCATGTCGGCGCCAGCTTCTGCAAAGTCGTCGATATAGGGATCGACCGGCGCGATCATCAGATGCACGTCCATGAAGGTCGTCACATGCTTGCGGAACGCCGCGACCGCAGGCGCGCCAAAGGTCAGGTTCGGCACGAAATGGCCATCCATCACGTCGACATGCACCCAGTCGCAGCCCTGATCCTCGATGGCGCGGATTTCCTGTCCGAAATTGGCGAAATCGGCGGAAAGGATAGACGGCGCGATCCTGATGCGGCGATCGAAGGACATGGACAACTCCGGTCAAACTGATGGCTGGCGTTTCTTAGCGCCAAATCGGGCCGGGGGTCCAGATACATCGAGGGCGCGGCATGACGGCTCTCTGGGTGTGCAGATATATTACATAATTCTGCTTATCAGATAATTAGATGGTTGGTTTTCTGCCGCCCCGCCGGACGTTCAAAGCCGAAATACCGGAGCCAGAGGCACCGGAACGCCGCCCTGCCACACCGACCGCAGCTCCAGTGTGTCCGACAGATGCACCATGTCCGCGCGACGGCCTTCAGCGAGATGTCCCGCGCGATCCGCGAGCCCGAGAACACGCGCCGGACCCGAAGTCGCCATCCTCAGCGACCGGTCGAGCGGCAGCCCCACGTCGTCGCGCAGAACACGCAGCGCCCGCGCCATGTCGAGATCGGCCCCGGCGAGCGTGCCATCCGCCAATGTCAGCCGGCCATTCTCACGCCGGATCGTGCGGCCGTTCAGCGTAAACTCCGCCATGTCGGTTCCGGCCGGCGCCATCGCATCGGTGACAAGGAAGATCTCCGCCGGCCCGGTTTTGACCGCCAAAGCTGCGCGCATTGCGGCCGGATGGACGTGGACGGCGTCGGCGATCAATCCGGCGGACAGTGTTCCATCGTCGAGAACCGCGCCGACCAGACCCGGCTCGCGGTTTCCGAATTGACTCATCGCATTGAACAGATGCGTGGCAACGCGCGCGCCTGCACGAACGGCGTCGCGGGCCAACGCATAGCCACAATCGGTATGGCCGAGCGCCACGACGATCCCGGCGCGCGCCAGCGCCGCAATCTGCTCCATCGTCACGCTTTCGGGCGCGAGCGTCACCAGAAGCCTCGGCAGGCGTTCGGAGGCCGCCAGAAGGAAGGCCAGATCGTCGTCCCCCATCGGCCGGATCAGCGCCGGATCATGCGCTCCCTTGCGGGCAAGGCTCAGGTGCGGGCCTTCGAGGTGGATGCCGGCGACGCCCGGCATTTGCGTTGCCGCCTTCGAAACCGCTTCGACGGCACGCCGCGTGACCTCAGGCGTGTCGGTGATGAGCGTCGGGAGTATCGTCAGCGCGCCGAGACCGGCATGCGACATCGCCATCCGCTCGACGGTCGCCAGATCGGGCCGGTCGTTCAGCATCATGCCGCCGCCACCGTTCAGTTGCAGATCGACAAATCCGGGCGCGAGGATGCCGCCGGAAAGGTGAACAGTATCTGCGCCTTGACGGGCACTTTGCTCGGGCAGGATCGCGGCGATTTCAGCGCCTTCGACCAAAAGATCGCCGGAAAGCAGCCGCTCCCCGTCGAATATCCGCGCTCCGGTGTAGAGCGTCGCCATCAGAGCGTCTCCGTCACTTTGCGCAGGTGCCGCGGTTCGTCGGGATTGATCCCCCTTGCGATCGCGATCCGTTCCACCATCGCGTAGAACGCGACGATCAGGGTGAGCGGGTCGGTCAGCCAGTGGTCGGTGCGCACGACCGGCAGGCGCGTCGCCTTCTTCACACGATCCGATGTCGCGAAGACCGCCGCACCCTTTTCCGCCATCGCGTCGGCGATCTCGCAGACCGTGGACTCGGCGGCGTCCGCGGCCGCGAGCGCCAGGACCGGGAAGCCCTGCCCGACGATGGACACGGGTCCATGCATCACTTCGGCCGACGAATAGTTCTCTGCGTGGATCTGGCAGGTTTCCTTGAACTTCAGCGCCGCCTCACCCGACATGGCAAAGCTCGGGCCGCGGGCGATGGTGAAAAGCGATTCCTCTGTCGTCATCAAGCCGGCAAGGCTGCTCCAATCCGCGTCGCAGGCTTTTGCAAGCCGCTCGGGCAGCGCCGCGATGGCGTTCTGAAGCGCCGCATCCCGCTTCCACTCGGCAAGCAGCGCGAGGACCGCCACGGCGGACGTCACGAAGGTCTTCGTGGCCGCCACACTGCGTTCCGGCCCGGCCTGAATGTCGATCACCCTGTCGGCCGCCCTGGCAAGAGGCGAGGCGCGATCATTCGTAACGGCCAGCGTCATCGCGCCCCCTGCCCGCGCCTTGCCTGCCAGATCGACGATGTCAGGGCTCTTGCCCGATTGCGAAACTGAAATGCACACCGCCTTCGGCAGTCTCAGCTTCGCGCCGTAGATCGAGGTCACCGACGGCCCGACCGAGGCCACCGGCAGGCCGAGCATCAGTTCGGCTGCATATTTCAGATAGGTGCAGGCGTGGTCCGACGACCCCCGCGCCACCGTGACGATGACCGAAGGATCGAGGTCGCGCGCGGCGTCTGCCGCGGCGCGGATATCGACGCCGCTTCGGTCCAGAAGCCTTTGAACAGCCTCCGGAATTTCGCGGATTTCCTGGTGCATCAGGCTTCTATGGTCGGTCATGCAAGTGTCTCCGGCAGGCGAAGCTCGGCCACGAAATCGTAGGCGTCGCCGCGATAGAGCGAGCGGGTGAATTCGATCACGCGCCCCTCTGGCAGATAGGATGTGCGTTCGATCCTTAGCCCGGCGGCGCCCGTCGGCACACCAAGAAGCGTGGCATCGGGTTCGGACAGGTTCACCGCACTGATCTTCTGCACGGCGCGAACCGGGCGTTTGCCGAGACGGCCGAGAACCTCGTAAAGCGATTGAGTCACCTCGGTCGGCGCGGGCAGGATGTCATGCGGCAGCGAGGCGCGTTCGATGGCCATCGGGCGGTTGTCGGCCTTCCTGAGCCGCGAGAGCCGCGCGACGGGATCGCCCGACCGCAATCCAAGCACCAGAACCTCTTCCGGCGACGGCACCACGAGGCCGCGTTCAAGCCACTCCACCTCGGATTTGAAGCCCCGGCGCGCCATGTCCTCGGTGAAGGAGGTGAGCCGCGAGAGCGACTGCTCGACCTTGGGCCGCATCGGCGCGACCGAAGAACCGGAGCCCTGCCTCTGCACGATCATGCCGCGCTCGACAAGATCGGCGATGGCCTTGCGGACCGTGACGCGGGAGAGCGCCGTGAGCGCCGCGATCTCCCGTTCCGGCGGAAGCGCGGTGTCGGGCGCGAGAAAGCCACTGGCGATCCCCGCCTCGATCCGGCGCCGCAACTGGACGTAGAGAGGGCCGTGTGCCGGGCTCATCCAGCCCTCGGGGGCGAGATAGTCCTCCACCGTCATGCCGCCTCCTCCGCCAGCCTGCGCGCGAGGATCAGCGCGCCATCGAGCGCGGTGCCATCCGGCGCGGCGAGGCCCTTATTCATGGTTTCGGGCAGCCAGCGCGCATAGGCCGGGCCGAGCCCGCCGGTCAGGCAGAGCCGCTGCCCAGGCCGCCAGCCGAGCACACGAAGAGCCGCGGCGGCATACGCGGCGCCCTCTTCCATCAGCCGGACCGCGAGCGGGTCGCCATCCTCCGCGGCCCTCACGACGTCCGGCGCGAGACGGCCATAATCGGCGGGCCGCGCGGTCAGGCTGAACCGTGTCACCCCCGCCACACCGCCATAGGCTTCGAGCATCCGTTCGGCGAGCGGCGTCGGCGCTTCGATCCCGTCGCCCATCAGAAGCGCGTATGTCAGGACCGCGCGCCCAAGCCATGCGCCCGAGGCTTGATCGCCGGCGGCAAACCCCCAGCCGCCGATCACGCGCACCGCGCCTTCGGCCTGAATGCCGACGAACGATCCCGTGCCGATTGCCGATACCGCCCCATCGCGCCCGCCGAGCGCGCCGACGATCGTCGTCGGCTGATCACTGGTCACACGGGCGCGCCCGAACGGGAGGCGCGCGGCGACCGCTTTCGCGTCGGCATCGTCGATAACCCCCGCAAGGCCGATATGCGCGGCGACGAGATCCGGTCCCACCCCGTCGCAAAGCTGCGAAACGAGCGCGGAGATGCGCCCGATCGCGTTCTCGAAATCCGAAATGTTCGCCGGTCCATCGACCGCGTCGACCCGCGCGCCGCTGCGCAGATCTATCCGCGCGCCACGGCAGCCCGTGCCGCCGCCGTCGATTGCGATGATGTGGTGAGGCGCTCCAGTCATGGAGATACCTTTATAATACCTTTTTTATGATTGAAAGCAAAAACACCGTCAAAATGATTGGAAAGCGCCCGCAAATGCTATCTGGAAAATTTTTCTTGGACAAAAGGTATCATATAGGTATTATCAACTGAACCGGGGAGATTCGATGGACAAAGCCGCGACAGAACGCCTGCATCCCGCCGCGAGGGGGCTTGACCTTCTCCCGGACGCGGCGATCTTGCGGCATATCCTTGATGGGCAGCATGCGGCGCTGGACGTCATCGCGCCCGCCTTCCAGGCGATTTCCGACGCCGCCGCCCTCATGGCCGCAACCGTCCGCGCGGATGGCAGGCTGATCTATGCCGGGGCCGGTTCCTCGGCGTTGATGGCGGTGGCGGACGGCCTTGAACTCTACGGCACCTTCGCCATCCCGACCGGGCGCATCCTTCTTCTGATGGCGGGCGGATTGCCGCGCGACGCGCGCATGCCGGGCGATACCGAAGACGATATGGAATCGGCTGCGCGGGATGCCGAGGCGATCCGGAAAGGCGATCTGGTGATCGCCGTCGCCGCGTCGGGCCGGACGCCCTACCCCATCGCGATCGTCGAGGCGGCGCGCGCGCGGGGTGCGAAGGTCATCGCCATCGCCAATACACCCGACGCACCGCTTTTCGACATGGCCGACATTGCCATCTGCCTTGCGACGCCGCCCGAGGTGATCGCCGGATCGACCCGGATGGGCGCGGGCACGGCGCAGAAGGCGGCGCTCAACATGATCTCGACCCTGGCGGGGATACGGCTCGGCCAGGTCCATGACGGGCGGATGGTGGGCCTCGTCGCCGACAACGCCAAGCTGAAGGGCCGGGCCGAGGGCATCGTCGCGGACATCGCCGGCGTCTCCGCGATGAGCGCCACCAAGGCGCTCGCCGCCGCGGCAGGTGCGGTGAAGCCGGCCGTCCTGATCGCACGCGGCGCGACCGCGTCCCGCGCGGCGGACCTGCTTCAGGAAAACAATGGATTTCTCCGCGCCGCGCTGGCGCAATGGGAAGAGGAAGGCCGGGAAACGACCGGCGAAAAACAACCGCAACAGGGAGACTGACATGACCCGCAACCGACTTCTTGGCCTTCTTCTGGCCACGACCGTCCTTGGCTCAGGCATGGCCCAGGCCGAAGACGTGACACTGACCATCGAAAGCTGGCGGAACGACGATCTTTCGATCTGGCAGGACAAGATCATTCCGGCCTTCGAAGCGAACCATCCCGGCATCAAGATCAACTTCACGCCCTCGGCGCCCGCCGAATACAACGCCGCGCTGAATTCGAAGCTCGACGCAGGGTCCGCGGGCGATCTCATCACCTGCCGCCCCTTCGACGCATCGCTCGCGCTCTATGACAAGGGACAGCTGGCCGATCTGACATCGCTTGCGGCGATGGCCAACTTCTCGGACGTTGCGAAATCCGCCTGGCAGACCGACGACGGGGCGGCCACGTTCTGCGTTCCGATGGCGAGCGTGATCCACGGCTTCATCTACAACAAGGACGCCTTCGCCGAGCTTGGCCTCGAGGTGCCGAAGACGGTGGACGAGTTCTATGCCGTTCTCGACAAGATCAAGGCGGACGGCACCTATATCCCGATGGCGATGGGCACCAACGACCAGTGGGAAGCGGCGACGATGGGCTACAACAACATCGGGCCGAACTACTGGAAGGGCGAGGAGGGTCGCCTCGCGCTCATCAAGGGCGAACAGAAGCTGACCGACGACGACTGGGTGGAGCCTTACCGCCAGCTTGCCAAGTGGAAGGACTACCTTGGCGACGGCTTCGAGGCGCAGACCTATCCCGACAGCCAGAACCTCTTCACGCTTGGCCGCGCGGCGATCTATCCGGCCGGATCGTGGGAAATCTCGGGCTTCAACACGCAAGCCGATTTCACGATGGGCGCCTTCCCGCCGCCGGTCCCGACCGCCGGGGATGAATGCTACATCTCCGACCACACCGACATCGCCATCGGCCTGAACGCGGCGTCGGCGCATGCGGACGAGGCCAAGGCGTTCCTCGAATGGGTCGGCTCGCCGGAATTCGCGACGCTCTACGCGAACGCCCTGCCCGGCTTCTTCTCGCTGAATTCCACGCCGGTGAAGATGGAAGATCCGCTGGCGCAGGAATTCGTGAGCTGGCGCGACACCTGCAAATCGACGATCCGCTCGACCTACCAGATCCTGTCGCGCGGCACGCCGAACCTTGAAAACGAGACCTGGAACGCGTCGGCCAATGTCATCAAGGGCACCGAGACGCCCGAGGACGCGTCCAAGCGGCTGCAGGACGGCCTCGCCTCCTGGTATGAGCCGCAGAAATAGCGGTTTCGCCCCGGACACGATCCGGGGCGACCCGCCGGGGGGCGATCTGCCCGTCGTCCATTGGGGCTCGAACCAATGGCGCACCAATGGCCGACCCCCCGAAGGTATTTCCGGCAAAATGAAAGGGAGGAGCAGGCATGGCGTCCCGCGCGCGGCTTCATATCGCGGTGTTTCTGGCACCCGCCGTCCTCGTCTATACGGCGGTGATGATCTGGCCACTTTTCAATACCTTGCGGCTGTCGCTTTACACCGGCGGCGGCAGCGGGCCGACCTTTGCGGGGTTTGAGAACTTTCGCACGCTCTTCGGCGATCCGCGTTGGTCGGCGTCGTTCTGGAACGCGCTTGGCAACAACTTCTGGTTCTTCTTCATCCATATGCTGGTGCAGAATCCGATCGGCGTGGCGCTGGCGGCGATTCTGTCGCATCCGCGGCTCCGCTTCGCGGCGCTTTACCGCTCGGCGATCTTCATTCCGACGATCCTGTCCTTCGTCATCGTCGGTTTCGCCTGGAAGCTGATCCTGTCGCCGATCTGGGGCATCGCACCTTCGATGCTGGATGCGGTGGGGCTGAAATCGCTTTTCGCGCCCTGGCTTGGCAAGGAGCAATATGCCCTGACGACGCTGGCACTGATCTCGGTCTGGCAGTTCGTCGGCATCCCGATGATGCTGATCTATGCCGCTTTGCTGTCGATCCCTGAGGAGGTGCTGGAGGCGGGCGAGATCGACGGGATCACCGGGATGGCGGCCTTCTGGAAGATCAAGCTGCCGTTGATCCTGCCTTCCATCGGGATCATCTCGATCCTGACTTTCGTCGGCAATTTCAACGCCTTCGACCTGATTTATGCGGCACAGGGGGCGCTGGCGGGACCGAATTTCTCGACCGACATCCTCGGCACGTTCCTTTACCGAACCTTCTTCGGCTTCCAGCTTCAGCTCGGCGACCCATATATGGGCTCGGCCATCGCCACCGCGATGTTCCTCATCATCCTCACCGGCGTCTGCATCTATCTCTTCGGGGTGCAGACCCGCATGCGCCGCTATCAGTTCTGAGGTGAGACAATGAACAAGGCCCGCCACAATCCCCTGAATTCCATCGCGGCCCATGCCGCGCTGCTGGCCTGGACAGCGATCGCGCTCTTTCCCGTCACCGTGATCCTGGTCAACTCCTTCAAGACCCGGAAGGCGATCTTCCGCGAGCCGCTGGCGCTGCCCTCGTCCGACAGCTTTTCCATGGTCGGCTACCAGACAGTGATGAAGCAGGGTGACTTCTTTCTCTACTTCCAGAATTCCATGATCGTGACGGTCGGCTCGCTGTTCCTCATCCTACTCTTCGGGGCGATGGCGGCATTTGCGCTGTCCGAATACCGCTTCAGGGGCAACGCGCTGATGGGTCTCTACCTCGCGCTCGGGATCATGATCCCGATCCGCATCGGCACCGTGGCGATCTTGCAGATGATGGTGGCGACCGGGTTGGTGAACACGCTGACGGCCTTGATCCTCGTCTATACGGCGCAAGGGCTGCCGCTCGCGGTGTTCATCCTTTCCGAGTTCATGCGGCAGGTTTCCGATGACTTGAAGAATGCCGGCCGCATCGACGGGATGAGCGAATATGCGATCTTTTTCAAACTGGTGCTGCCCTTGGTGCGCCCGGCGATGGCGACGGTCGCGGTCTTCAACATGATCCCGATCTGGAACGACCTCTGGTTTCCTCTGATCCTGGCGCCGTCGGAGGCGACGAAGACGCTGACGCTCGGCTCGCAGGTCTTCATCGGGCAGTTCGTGACGGATTGGAACGCGGTCCTGTCGGCGCTGTCGCTGGCGATCCTGCCGGTGCTCGTCCTCTACGTCATCTTCTCGCGGCAGTTGATCCGCGGCATAACTTCAGGGGCCGTGAAATGAAGGTCATGATCGCGGGCTTGGGCAATATGGGGATGAGCCACGCGCTCGCCCATCATCATCACCCGAAGGCAGAGATCGTGGCGCTGGTGAACCGCTCTCTGCCCGACCTGCCGGAGGAACTGAACTCCTATCCCCTTTTCAATGACTTCGCCGAGGCTCTTGCAGCGGCAAGGCCGGAGGTCGTGATCATCGCCACCTATTCCGACAGCCATGCCGACTACGCCGTCGCGGCGATGGAGGCCGGCGCCGATGTCTTCGTGGAAAAGCCACTCGCGACGAGCGTGATGGATGCCCGCCGAGTGGTCGATTGCGCGAAACGGCTGAACCGCAAGCTCGTCGTCGGCTACATCCTGCGGCATCATCCGTCGCTGGCAGCGCATGATCGCCGAGGCGCGGGCATTGGGCGGGCCCTATGTCTTCCGGCTGAACCTCAACCAGCAATCGACCGGGGCGACATGGGAGACGCACAAGCAGCTCATGCGGACCACCCCCCCGATCGTCGATTGCGGTGTGCATTATGTCGATGTGATGTGCCAGATCACCGATGCGCGGCCTCTGCGGGTAAACGGCATGGGCCTGCGGCTGTCCGAGGAAATCGCCGAAAACATGTACAATTACGGGCAGTTCCAGGTCGTCTTCGAGGACGGATCGGTCGGCTGGTACGAGGCCGGCTGGGGGCCGATGATGTCCGAGGTCGCATTTTTCGTGAAGGACGTGATCTCGCCCAAGGGGGCCGTTTCGATCATGTCCGGAATGCACCCGGCCTCGGACAGCGTCGAAGGCCACACCAAGGTCGGCGCGCTGCGCGTCCATCGGGTGGGCGAAGCCGACCGGGACATCGACTTCCCCAGCGAGCCCGGCCATCAGCAACTTTGCGATGCTGAGCAGGACTTCCTGATCCGCGCCATCGAAGAAGACACCGACCTTTCCCGCCACATGGCCGACGCCATAGCCTCGCTCGCCGTCTGCCTCGCCGCGGATGAGAGCATCCGCACCGGCCGCCCCGTAGAACTTGAGGCTTGAAGATGACCGCACTTTCCCTTGAAAACATAAACAAATCCTTCGGAGACGTTCACGTCCTCAAGGACATCAACCTCGAGGTGGAGCAAGGCGAGTTCATCGTCTTCGTCGGCCCTTCCGGCTGCGGCAAGTCCACGCTCCTGCGTGTCATCGCGGGGCTGGAGGATGCGAGTTCCGGCACCATCCGCATCGGCGGCGAGGACGTGACCCAAACCCCGCCGGCCAAGCGCGGCATCGCGATGGTCTTTCAGTCCTACGCGCTCTATCCGCATCTCGATGTCACGGGCAACATGACGCTTGGCCTGAAACAGGCGGGTGAACCGAAGTCGGTGATCGAGGAGCGGGTTGCGATGGCCGCGAAGATGCTCTCGCTCGGCGACTATCTGAAACGGCGTCCTTCCGAGCTTTCCGGCGGCCAGCGCCAGCGCGTCGCCATCGGCCGCGCCATCGTGCGTGAACCTGAGCTGTTTCTGTTCGACGAACCGCTCTCGAACCTCGATGCCGCGCTGCGCATGGCGACACGGGTCGAGATCGCGCGGCTCCACCGGCAGCTTGGCGCCTCCATGGTCTACGTCACCCATGACCAGATCGAGGCGATGACGCTTGCCAATCGCATCGTCGTCCTGCGCGACGGGCGGATCGAACAGGTCGGCAGCCCGATGCAGCTTTACAACGACCCCGACAACCAATTCGTCGCAAGCTTTCTAGGTTCCCCGGCGATGAACTTTCTGCCCGGCGAAGGCGAGGCCGCGACCATCGGCATCCGGCCGGAAAACTTCTCCGTTGCGCCGGACGGGCGGCTTCCGGGCAGCGTCACCCATGTCGAGATGCTCGGGAGCGACACCAACCTTCTGGTCGAGACGCCGAAAGGCGCCATCACGGTGCGGCTCTTCGGCCAGCATCCGCACCAGTTGGGTGATACGATCATGCTCGCCTATGACGCGGCGCATGTTTACCGCTTTGACAGGGACGGCAAGCGACTTCGCTAGGTCCGGCGTTCAGGCAAGGCTTGTCACCCAGAGGATCGTCGCATCCTCCGGGCTGACCGAGACGACATTGTGCCCCATCGTCGCGTCGTAATAGGCGCTGTCGCCGCGCCTCAGTTCGATGGGTTCGTAGAATTCGGTGTAAAGCCGGATCACGCCGGTCAGCACCATCAGGAACTCCTCGCCGTCATGGCGCACCCAGCCACCGAATTCCTCAAGGTTTCGGGCGCGCACCCGCGCCGAATAGGGCAGCATCTTCTTCGTGGACAACGCACCTGCCATCAGCCGGTGTTCGTAGGTCGCCGTGACGTGGCCCTCACCCTCGGCGGCTCTCGTCACTGCCATGCGGGCCGAGACCTGCGCCTTCTCCGGCGGCGTGAAAAGCTGCGGAATGGTGATGTGCAGCCCTTCGGCAAGCTTCTTCAACGCCTCGTAAGTCGGCGACATCTGGCCATTTTCGATCTTCGACAGCGTCGAGCGCGCGAGCCCGGCCTGAACCGCCGCCTGTTCCAGCGTCCAGCCGCGTTCCTTGCGCAGCCCCCGTACGCGCTGGCCGAGATCAAGCGGCTCGGCCAGTTCGGCCGTGGCGCCGCTGGCACGGGCGATGCGGATGGCCGGGTCGATATCGCTCATCTGTTCGATCCTGAAGGTGATGCTGTGCAATAGCGCCATTCCGCAATGGGTTGCAACGCCCCGGCGCGACGCGTAGCCAAGGCCCATGCTGTCCGTCATCGAAACCGGCGCATCCGCGCCCTGCCCTGCCTCGTTCAATCTGGCCGCTTATGTGCTTGCCGCCGGCGGCGCCGTGCCGGATCGCATCGCGTTGCAGATACTGCGCGCCTCGGGCGCGGAGCGCTGGAGCTATGGTCGGCTGACGGAGACCGTCCTCGGCGTCGCGGGCGGGCTTCTGGAGCGTGGGTTGCAGCCCGGTGACAGGCTTCTCCTGCGGCTCGGCAACGGCGTGAGCTTTCCCCTCGCCTTTCTCGGCGCCATCGCGGCGGGGATCGTGCCGGTGCCGACGCCGGCCGGTCTGACCGCCGTGGAAGTTGCGAAAATCGCCGCCCTGGTAAAGCCGGCGATGATCGTCGCGGGTCCCGGCATCGCGCTCCCCGATCCCGCCCCCTGCCCGATACTGACCGAGGCGGATTTGCGGGCGTTCGAATCCGGGCCGCGCGCGGACTGGGCGATGGGCGACCCGAACCGGCTCGGCTACGTCGTGATGACCTCCGGCACCTCCGGCACGCCGCGCGCCGTCGCCCATGCCCATCGCGCGGTCTGGGCGCGGCGGATGATGCGGGATGGCTGGGAGGGTCTCGTGCCCTCCGACCGGCTGTTCCATGCCGGTGCGCTCAACTGGACCTATACGCTCGGCACCGGGCTGCTTGACCCGTGGTCGGTCGGCGCGACCGCGATGGTCATGCAGGAAGGTACCGACATTTCGCAGATCCCGCTGCTCCTGAAACGCCATGACGTTACGGTTTTTGCTGCCGTTCCAGGCGTTTACCGAAAGATCCTCAACGAACACCCGACCCTGTCGCTTGACCAACTGCGCCATGGTCTCTCCGCCGGGGAAAAGCTTGCGCCACAGCTTCGCGCGGCGTGGCGCGCCGCGACCGGCACCGACCTGCACGAGGCGCTCGGGATGTCGGAATGTTCGACCTTCATCTCATCCTCACCGCCCCGCTGCGCGCCGGACGGCGCGACGGGATATGCGCAACCCGGCCGCCACATCGCGGTTCTGGGCGACGAGGGGCAGCCGGTGGAGCGCGGAACCGCGGGCATCCTGTCGATCCGGTCGGACGATCCCGGACTCTTCCTCGGCTATCTGATCGGCGAATCGATCGACACACCGAAAGGCGACTGGTTCCAAACCGGCGACATTGTGACGATGGATGACGATGGCGCGATCCGTAGCCTCGGGCGCGGCGACGACATGTTGAACGCCGGTGGCTTCCGCGTCTCGCCGGCCGAGATCGAGGCCGCGATCAATGCCCATCCCGGCGTCACGGCGAGCGCGGCGGTGGAACTGCCAGTGAAGGCCGATGTCACCGTCATCGCACTGGCCTATGCCGGCACCGCGACGCCCGACGAACTGGAGGTCCATGCGGCCACCCGGCTCGCCCCCTACAAGCGCCCGCGCATCTATCTGCAACGCGAAGGCCTGCCGACGACCGCCAACGGCAAGATCAACCGCCGCGCACTTCGTGAAGAATGGATGGTAAACAAATGATTAGGCTAGATATTATTTCGGATGTGGTTTGCCCCTGGTGCTATGTTGGAAAATCCTATCTCGACCGCGCACTGGAGGCGCGGGCAGATCATCCCTTCGCAATCGAATGGCATCCGTTCCAGCTCAACCCCGACATGCCGCCGCAAGGCATGGACCGACGCGACTACCTTGAGTTGAAGTTCGGCGGCAAGGAGGGTGCGGCGCGCGCCTATGCGCCGCTGGTGGACCATGCCAAGGCGGCGGGTGTCGCGCTGAACCACGACCTGATCCGGACCATCCCCAACTCGCTCGACGCGCATCGGCTGATCCATTGGGCGGGGCTTGAAGGGCGACAGACGCCGATGGTCTCCGCGCTCTTCCGCGCCTATTGGACCGAGGGCCGCGATATTGGCGATACAGAGGTTCTGGCCGACGTCGCGGGCGAGGTCGGCCTCGACCGCGCGATGATGGAGAGGCTCCTGCAGGGCGACGCGGACCGCGAGGCGATCCGGGACCGCGACGCCCATGCCCGTGCGCGGGGTGTCAGCGGTGTGCCCACCTTCGTCATTGCCGACCGTCATGTCGTCCAGGGCGCCCAGCCGACCGATTCCTGGTTGAGCATAATTGATGAACTGACTGAAAAACTGAAAGAAACGCCGGATGAGTGACGCGAGCCTTACCCCGATCCGGCGTCTTCCCGTCGTCGAATTCACGGCCATGCTTGCGGTTCTCTTCGCGACGCTCGCCTTTTCCATCGACGCGATGCTGCCGGCCCTGCCCCAGATCGGAGCCGAGCTTTCGCCCGGTGCGCTGAACCGCGCGCAACTGGTGCTGTCGGCCTTCGTGCTCGGCCTCGGTGTCGGCACGCTCTTCGTCGGGCCGATCTCTGACGCGATCGGCCGCAAGATCACCATAACGGGGGGCTTCGCGCTTTATGTCGCGGCATCGATCACGGCGCACTATGCGCAAAGCCTCGAAGTCCTGCTTTTCGCGCGGGTATTGCAGGGAATGGGTGGATCGGCCCCGCGGGTCGCCGGCGTTGCGCTCTTGCGCGATCTCTATTCCGGCCGCGAAATGGCACGGATCATGTCATTCGTGATGATGGTGTTCATGGTCGTACCCGCGATGGCGCCGTTGATCGGACAGACAATCATCCTGGCCTTTGGCTGGCGCGCAATATTCCTCGTCTACGTGATCTTCGCCGTCTTCGCGCTGAGCTGGCTTCTCATGCGTCAGGCCGAGACGCTGGCCCCCGAGGCGCGGCGGCCGCTGACTCCGGCGAACCTCTGGTCCGCCTTCCGCGAGGTCGTCGGGAGCCGGGAGGTGCGGCTCTATACTGCTGCGATGACATTGGGTTACGGTCAGATGTTCGCGCTGCTGTCGTCGATCCAACAGGTGTTTGACCAGACCTATGACCGTGGCGCGCATTTTCCGTTGTGGTTCGCGGGCATAGCCGTCGTTTCCGCGAGCGGCTCCTTCATCAATTCGCGCTTCGTCATGCGTCTCGGGATGCGCCGGATCGTGATCCTGGCCTATATCGGCGCTTCGATCCTGTCGTTCGCAGCACTCGGGCTGATCGGACTTGGCATCGTCTCGGGCACGGTCGGGTTCTTCACCTTCTACATCTGGGGCACCAGCGTCTTCTTCATCGCGGGCCTGACCTTTGGCAACCTCAATGCGCTGGCGGTGCAGAAGATGGGCCATATCGCCGGGATGGCAACCTCGGTCATCACGGCGATCTCGACGGTGCTCGCGACGCTGATTGCGGGGCCGGTGGGGCTGGCATTCGACGGGACGGCGATGCCGGCAATCGTCGCGGCGGCGATCTGTTCGGTGCTCGCACTATGGTTGATGACCCGGTCGGAAAAGTTCTAGGCCTCAGCCCGCTTCTTCGGGGCGGGTTTCACGGTGCCGGCCTTTTCGGCGAGGTCGCGGGCAATGGCGAAGGCGCCCTTGATCCTGTCGCTGTCCTTTTCCCAGTCGCGGCGCACGATGATCTTGTTGTCCTTGATCTTCGCAAGCCCCCTCTGGTCCTGAAGAAAGTCCACCAACCCGCTGGGATTGGGAAACTTATCCATGTGGAACTGGATCGTTACGCCCTTCGGTCCGGCGTCGAGCCGCGCGATATGGGCGCGGCGGCACATGGCCTTGATCCGCATCACGAGGAGAAGCGTGTTGACCTCTTTCGGGACCGGCCCGAACCGGTCGATCAGTTCGGCGGCAAAGCCTTCAAGTTCGACCTTGGTCGTCAGCGAGGAGAGCCGCCGGTAAAGGCCGAGCCGGACATCGAGGTCGGTGATGTAGCTTTCCGGGATCATCACCGGCACGCCGAGATTGATCTGCGGTGACCATTGGCCATCGTCGGCGGTCGCGCTTTCCAGATCGCCCGCCTTGATGCGAGAGATCGTTTCCTCCAGCATCGCCTGATAAAGTTCGTAGCCTACCTCATTGATATGACCGGATTGTTCCTCACCAAGGATATTGCCGGCACCACGCAGGTCGAGATCCTGGGAGGCGAGTGAAAAGCCCGCGCCGAGGCTGTCGAGACTGCCCAAAAGGCGCAACCGCTTCTGTGCATTCGGCGTCAGCGGAGCGCGCGGCTTGGTGGTCAGATAGCAATAGGCACGAAGCTTCGACCGCCCGACCCGGCCACGGATCTGATAGAGTTGGCTCAGCCCGAACATATCTGCCCGGTGGACAATCATCGTGTTAGCCGCCGGAATATCCAATCCACTCTCAACAATCGACGTCGCAAGTAGCAGGTCGTATCTGCCGTCATAGAAGGCGTTCATCCGCTCGTCCAATTCGCCGGCCGCCATCTGGCCATGGGCGATGACGTAACTCACTTCGGGAACATGGCTTTTCAGGAAGTCCTCGATCTCCGGCAGGTCCTTGATGCGCGGGACGACGTAGAAAGACTGGCCGCCCCGGTAGCGTTCGCGCAAGAGAGCTTCGCGGATGGTGACACTGTCGAACTCCGAAACATAGGTGCGAATTGCCAGCCGGTCGACGGGTGGGGTGCCGATTATCGAAAGATCCCGGACCCCTGTGAGCGAAAGTTGAAGTGTTCTCGGGATCGGCGTGGCGGTGAGGGTCAAGACGTGAATCTCCGACCGCATTTCCTTCAGGCGTTCCTTGTGGCTGACGCCGAAATGCTGTTCCTCGTCGATGACGAGAAGGCCGAGGTTGCGGAACTTCACCTGTTTCGCCAGTACCGCATGGGTGCCGATGACGATGTCCACGGTGCCTTCGGCCAACCCCTCGCGGGTCCTGGCGGCGTCCTTGGCGGAGACGAAGCGCGACAGGGGCCGGACGGTGATGGCAGTGCCCCGGAAGCGTTCGGAAAAGGTCTTGAAATGCTGGCGGGCCAGAAGCGTCGTCGGCGCGATCACCGCCGTCTGCACGCCGGACTGGGCGGCGATGAAGGCCGCGCGCATCGCCACTTCGGTCTTGCCGAAACCGACGTCGCCGACGATCAGCCGGTCCATCGGGCGGCCCGCGGTCAGGTCGGTGCCGACCTCATCGATAGCGGTCAGCTGGTCGTCCGTCTCCTGATAGGGGAAGCGGGCGGAGAAGGCATCGTATTCGTGATGCGGCGCCTCCAGAATGGGCGCCTTGCGCAGGTAGCGTTCGGCGGCGACGCGGATCAGGCGTTCCGCGATCTGGCGGATGCGTTCCTTCAGCCGTGCCTTCTTGGCCTGCCAGGCGCCGCCGCCGAGCTTGTCGAGCAACCCCTCCTCATGGCCGTAGCGGCTCAGCAGTTCGATATTCTCGACAGGCAGGTAAAGCCGGTCGCCGCCGGCATATTCCAGCGCCACGCAATCATGCGGCGCACCGAGCGCGGTGATCGTCTCGAGCCCTGTATAGCGGCCCACGCCGTGATCGACATGGACGACGAGATCACCCGGCGAGAGCGTCTGAGCTTCGGTCAGGAAGTTCTCGGCTTTCCTGCGTTTTTTTGCGCCCCGGATCAGACGTTCGCCAAGCACGTCCTGTTCGGAGACGACGGTCAGGTCGGCCGCGGTGAAGCCGTGTTCCAGCGCCCAGACGGTGAGGTATAGGCCGCCCTTGCCCACCGGCACATCGCGGATATCGCGGATCGGCTTCGCGCCGACGACCTCCTCATCCTCCAGAAGCCCCGTCAACCGTTCCCGTGCGCCTTCGGAATAGGAGGCGACGACGACCTGCCCCTCCGACCGACGCGCATTGAGATGATCGGCCAAAGCACCAAAAAGGTTGACGTTTTCAAGTTGCCTTTCGGGCGAGAAATTGCGCCCGATCCGCCCGCCGGCGTCCAGAACGCCGGGGCCGGTCGCCTGTGGCAGGGCGACGAGTCGAACCACGCGATGCGCGGCAATGGCGGCCTCCCACCCGGCATCGTCGAGATAAAGCAGCCCCGAGGGGCAGGGCTTGTAAACCGAATCGAGCCGGTCCCTGCGCTTCATCGCCTCAAGGCGGGTGTCGTACTGGTCCTCGATCCCCTCCCAACGCGCGAGGCGCGCCGGGGTGAGCTGGTCGTCGAGCATCACGGATGCGCCGGGGAGATAGTCGAACAACGTCTCAAGCCGGTCGTGGAAGAAGGGCAACCAGTGCTCCATCCCGGCATGTTTGCGGCCCGCGCTGACCGCCTCGTACAAAGGATCGTCGGTGCCCGCCGCGCCAAACTCGACGCGGTAGTTCTGCCGGAAGCGGGTGATCGAAGCCTCGTCGAGGATGACCTCGGAGACCGGCGCGAGTTCAACGACGGCAAGCTTTTCGGTCGTCCTCTGGGTCGCCGGATCGAAGCGCCGCGCGCCGTCCAGCACGTCGCCGAAAAGGTCAAGCCGCACCGGCCCACCCTCGCCCGGCGGATAGATGTCGATGATGCCGCCGCGCACGGCATAGTCGCCAGGTTCGGTGACGGTGGTCGCCTGCGAAAAGCCCATGCGGACGAGAAAATCGCGCAATGCCGCCTCATTGACGCGGTGGCCGACGCGGGCGGTGAAGGCCGAGGACTTCAGCACGGCGCGCGCCGGCAGCCTCTGCGTCGCCGAATTCAGCGTGGTCAGCAGGATGAAGGGCTGCGGCAGCCCCTGCGCCAGCGCCGCGAGCGTCGCCATCCGCGTGGCGGACACGTCGGCGTTGGGCGACACGCGGTCGTAAGGCAGGCAGTCCCAGGCCGGAAACGTCAGGACCAGCGCATCCGGCGCAAAGAATGCAAGTGCCGCGCGCATCGCCTCCATCCGCCGGTCGTCGCGGGCGACATGGGCGACGGGCACGCCCTTGGCGAGCTCGCGCGCGAGAAGGCGCGCGTCGAAGCCCTCGGGCGCGCCGGACAGCGTGATGTGGTCGGCAGGGTTCATGCGCGTCACCTAGCCTTCCCGGCGGCGGTGTCAACCGGGCAGGATCGATACGTTGAAGTTCTGGAGCATGCCCCAGAAGGCCGTAACGAAGATCGAGAGCATGCCGAGCACCTGAACCGTCACCCGGTGCAGCGACAGCCTGCGATGCAGCGCCTCGCCGACAGCGCCCGACACGCGGATCTTTCGCGCCGTCGAAATGGTCATCAGGCCGACCAGCGATAGCGGCAGCAGGATCAGGACGAGCGCCTGGCAGAACTCGGAGCCGTAGTAAAAGCCCAGAAGGATGAGAGAGGACAGGATGAACGCCGCCATCGCCAGCAGGATCGGCCCCGCCTCTTCCGAGATGTAGAGGATGCGCGAGACATTGACGCGGACGATGTCGATCAGATCCTGTTCGGCCTGGCCACCCACGCGGCGCGCGCGCAGCACCATGTCGTATGGGACACCCAGCACCCAGTGCGAGGCCGAAGACCAGGTCACGGCCAGTGCGATCCAGTACCAGAGGTTGGAAAAGGACCTGAGGTCGATCAGGTCAAAAATAAGCTTCGTCAGATCCACGTCCTGCCCCCGGGCCCGCCTTTAGCGGCGTTTCGCGTGATGCTACCGTCGCGCTGCGGCGGTTTCCACCCTTGAGATGCGTGAAAAAGCATGGAAGGAGAAGGGAAATTCCTGACGAGGTCCCGCCATGACGCCGCTTCACACCCCCTTCCCCGCTGCGCGATTCCGCCGGTTGCGCCGCAATCAGGCTTTGCGGGATCTGGTGGCGGAAGAACGGCTGAGCGTGAAAGACCTGATCTGGCCGGTCTTCGTGACCGACGTTCCGGGCGCGGACGCACCGGTCCCGTCGATGCCCGGTGTGTCGCGCCGGACCGTCGAAGGCACGGTAAGGGCGGCCGAAGAGGCTGCGAGGCTCGGGATTCCGGCAATCTGCCTCTTTCCCTATACCGACCCCGCGCTCAGGACCGAATCGTGCGAGGAGGCCTGGAATCCGGAGAACCTCAGCAATCGTGCCGTGCGGGCGATCAAGGCGGAGGTGCCGGAGATCGCGGTAATGACGGATATCGCGCTCGATCCCTACAATGCCAACGGTCATGACGGGCTGGTCAGGGACGGCGTGATCCTCAACGACGAAACCGTCGAGGCGCTGGTGAAGATGGCGCTGGCGCAGGCCGAGGCGGGGGCCGACATCCTTGGCCCGTCCGACATGATGGACGGCCGGATCGGCGCGATGCGATCCGCGCTGGAGGCGGCGGGCCACAAGGACGTGACAATCCTGTCCTATGCCGCGAAGTATGCCAGCGCGTTCTACGGACCGTTCCGCGACGCAGTGGGCGCCTCGGGCGCGCTCAAGGGCGACAAGAAGACCTACCAGATGAACCCGGCAAACCGCGACGAGGCGCTGAGGCTTGTCGCACGCGATCTGGCCGAGGGCGCGGATATGGTCATGGTGAAACCGGGGATGCCCTATCTCGACATCTGTCGCGCCGTGAAGGACACGTTCGGCGTGCCGACCTTCGCCTACCAGGTCTCGGGCGAATACGCGATGCTGAAGGGCGCGGTCCTGAACGGCTGGGTAAAGGAGGACGTCATACTCGAAAGCCTGATGGCGTTCCGGCGTGCGGGATGCGACGGGGTGTTGACATATTTCGCCCCGGAAGCGGCGCGCGCACTCGGCGCGTGAGCGCCGATTGTTGTTGGCCGGAATACAACAAGTAATGACAGGCGCGCCTGCATAAACTATAGATGGTATGGAAAAACCGGCCGCAAAGGCCGGGGCGAGGCAAGAGCGGAGATATCAGATGAGCGATTTTTCACGTCGCGGATTGCTTATGTCCGGAAGCGCGCTGCTTGGGCTTTCAGCCTGTGGCAACGGAATCGGCAGTCAGGGCGCGACCAAGCTGGACGCACGCGTGGATGCGACCCGCGACTATCTCAGGAACAATTTCCCGAGCGCGGCCGAACTCATGCCGAGGGCCGTAGGCATCCTCTACATGCCGCTCGTGACCGAGGCCGGATTCATCTTCGGCGGTTCCTTCGGGCAGGGTGCGCTTCGCATCAACGACGTCACGGTCGACTACTATTCCGCGACCCAGGCGAGCTGGGGGTTGCAGGTCGGCGCGCAGCAATACGCCCATGCGCTCTTCTTCATGACGCCGGAAGCTCTGGCCAATTTCCGCAGCGCCGAGGGCTGGGAGGCCGGGGCGGATATCGTCTACGCCCTGCCCGATCGCGGCGGCGCCGCCGGCGTCGATACGACGACCTCGCTCGCGCCCGTCGTCGGCTTCGTCTTTGGCCAGTCCGGTTTCATCGCCGGCGCGACGGTCAAGGGCACGAAATACACCCGCATCATTCCCTGATGCTGTCATCCCGGCGTGGCCGGGACGGCGCGGTAGGGGCGCTGCCCCCACACCCCCGGGGTATTTCGGCAACGAAGAAGCACCGGATCAGCGGAATTTGCGCAGGCGCGCGATGAGACTCGACGTGTCCCAGCGTCTTCCGCCCATCGCCTGGACATCCTTGTAGAACTGATCGACGAGTGCGGTGACCGGCAGGCTCGCGCCGATCTCGTCGCCGGTCCTCAGGCAGATGCCGAGATCCTTGCGCATCCAGTCGACGGCAAATCCGTGGTCGAACTTGTCTTCGGCCATCGTCTTGTGACGGTTGGCCATCTGCCACGATCCGGCCGCGCCCTGGGAGATGACCTCGACCAGCTGTTCGATGTCGAGCCCGGCTTTTTCCGCGAAGTTGAGGCCTTCGGAGAGTCCCTGGACAAGGCCCGCGATGCAGATCTGGTTGACCATCTTGGCCATCTGCCCCGCACCCGAAGGCCCGAGGCGGCGGCAGATGCGGGCATAGGCGGCGATCACCGGCTCGGCCGTGGCATAGTCGGCCTCATCGCCGCCGCACATGACCGAGAGGACGCCGTTTTCGGCCCCCGCCTGACCGCCCGAGACGGGTGCGTCGACGAATCCGAAGCCTGCGGCGGCGGCTTTTTCGGAAAGCGCGCGCGTGACGGCGGCGGACACCGTGGTGTGATCGACGAAGATCGCGCCCTTCTCCATACCGGCGAAGGCTCCGTCCTCTCCCAGGCATACCGCGCGCAGATCGTCGTCATTGCCGACACAGGCCATGACGAAGGTGGCGCCCTTCGCGGCCTCGGCGGGTGTGGCGGCGGCCCTGCCGCCGTGGCTTTCGGTCCACCGCAAGGCTTTTTCGGGGGACCGGTTATAGACCGTCACCTCATGCCCCCCGGTCACCAGATGGCCCGCCATCGGAAAGCCCATCACCCCAAGGCCAAGAAACGCTACCTTCGCCATGTCCCTCTCCCATTCGCATTGCGGAACGTGTTCAACTGCCCTAGTTAACCGCCCTGACCGGGCCGTCAACCGCCGCGACGCGGCCAGAGCGGTCCAACGAAGCGGCCAGAGCGAGTTTCGCGGTTCGACATGCTTACAGCCTTTCGCTGGCTTCTGCGCATCTTCACGGCGATGGCGGTGCTGACCGTCGCGGCGCTTCTGCTTGCCTATTACTTCGCCTCGCGCTCGCTGCCCGACTACAACGCGCGTTTCGACGTGGACGGCCTCTCCGCCCCGTTGGAGATCGTGCGCGATACCGCGGACGTGCCGCATATCTTCGGCAAATCGGATGAGGACGTGTATTTCGCGCTCGGCTTTTCGCATGCGGAAGACCGGCTCTGGCAGATGGTGGTGTTGCGCCGGACGGTGCAGGGGCGGCTCTCTGAGGTGTTCGGGGCGAAGACGGTCAAGACCGACGAGCTGATGCGGCGGCTCGATCTCTACGGCCTCGCGGCGAAGTCGGTTGCGGCGCAGGACCCCGACGTGAAGGCGGCGCTCGACGCCTATGCCAAGGGCGTCAACGCCTGGATCGGCATCGTGAATTCGCAGGCGCGCGGACGTGGCGCGCCCGAGTTCTTCCTTTTCAACAACGAGATCGCCTATTGGCAGCCCGCCGACAGCCTCGCGATCCTGAAGCTGATGGCCTTCAAGTCCGCGACGCAGATCGGGACCGAGGTGCTGCGGGCGCGGCTGTCGCTTCTCGACACCGGCTGGGCCGAGGATGTGATGCCGGCAATCCCCGGTCCAGGAACGGCGGCGCTGCCGCCCTATGCGAGCCTCGTACCCGGCGTGCCACACAGCTACGCCGCGCTGAAGGGTGAAGACCTGCCCTTCCTGCCGCATCCGATGCCGCCGTTCGGCGGCGCGTCGAACGCATGGGCGGCGGCACCCGCGCGCTCGGCGGCGGGGGGATCGCTTCTGGCGAATGACCCGCACCTGGATTTCTCCGCACCGTCGCTTTGGTATCTGGCGCGGCTGGAGCTTTCCTCGGGCGGAGTAATCGGCGCGACGATCCCTGGAATCCCGGCGGTGCTTGCCGGGCGGAACGCTGAATTCGGCTGGGGCATCACGGCGGCATGGGCGGACGATCAGGACGTCAAGCTTGAGGAACTGAACCCCGCCGACCCGACGCGCTACCGCACGCCGGATGGCTGGAAACCCTTCGTCACGCGGAAGTCGATCATCTCGGTGAAGGATGAACAGCCGATCACCGTCACCCTGCGCTGGACGGAGAACGGGCCGGTTCTGCCGGGGTCGCATTACGACCTCGCCTCGATCACGCCGCTGAACCATGTCGCGGCGCTGAGCTGGACGGCCCTCGACCCCGCCGACCGATCCATGACCTCGGCCTTCAAGCTGATGCGGTCGAAAAGCAGGGATGAGGGCATCGCGGCGGGCGAGGAATTCATAGCGCCCGCCCAGAACGTGGTGATGGCGGATCACAGCGGCGTGGCGATGGCGATGTTCGGCGCGATGCCGGGACGCGATCCGAAGATGAAAGGACAAGGGCGGCTGCCGTCGCTCGGCTGGATGGCGGAAAACCGCTGGGGCGACCGTCTGCCCTATTCGGACAACCCCCGCTTTACCGACCCGAAGGGCGGCATCGTCGGCAACACCAACAACAAGACCGTGGACCGACCCTTTCCGCGCCATGTCAGCTTCGACTGGGGCGATACGCAGCGGGTTCAGCGCTGGACCCGGCTGATGCAGGAACGCGAGGTCCATAGCCGCGAAAGCTTCATCGCGGCACAGCTCGACACCACCTCGCCCACCGCTCGGACACTTCTGCCACTCATCGCGGCCGATCTCTGGTTCACCGGCGAGGCGGCACCCGAGGGGACACCCGAACGCCTGCGCCAGCGCGCGCTTCAGATTCTCGCCGAATGGGATGGCGACATGAACGAGCACCTGCCGGAACCGCTGATCTATGCCGCCTGGGTGCGGGCACTTCAGAACCGGCTGATCCGGGACGAGCTTGGGCCGCTGGCCGACAGCATCACCTCGGTTCAGCCGCTTTTCATCGAACGGGTGTATCGCAATATCGGCGGGGCGGCCCGCTGGTGCGACATCAAGCAATCCGCGCCCGAGGAGACCTGTACCGAGATTTCCCGCATGGCGCTCGATGACGCACTTCTGGAACTGTCGGAGAAATACGGGCGGAATGTCGAAAGCTGGCGCTGGGGCGACGCCCATCAGGCGCGCCAGGATCATGAGGTTCTCGGTGAAATCCCGGTGCTGAAATGGGTGGTCAACATCCGCCAGTCGACAAGCGGCGGGGACAACACGCTGAACCGGGGGTTGACCGCGGGGACCGGGCCGGACCCCTTTCTGAACGTCAACGGTGCGGGTTATCGCGGCGTTTATGACTTTGCGGACCCGGACAGCTCGGTCTTCATCATTTCGACCGGGCAGTCGGGCCATCCGCTCAGTCGCTACTACGACGACATGAGTGAGTTGTGGCGGCGCGGCGAATACGTACCCATGTCGCTTGATCCTGAACTGGCGCGCGCGGCGGCGACGGGGATCACGCGGCTTGAGCCTGTCAAGCGGTCCGCGAATGGCGGGTAGTCAGGCCTCCAGCGCCAGATCGGGTGTCACGTAGCGCCCCCGGAACCGCTCGAACACGTCGATGGTGCGTCTGGCGATGCCGGTCCAGCCAAAGGCGCGACGGGCAAAGCGGGCGCCCTCGACCATCAGCTTTTCCCTGAGCCACGGATGCTGCAACGGCATGTTGATCATCGCCGCGAACTCGGCGGGGCGGGTCGGGTCGGCGACAAGGGCGTGGCGGCCGAATTCAATCTGTTCGTGAAGCCCGCCGCGCATGGTCAGGACCGTCGGCGTACCACAGGCCATCGCCTCAACCGCCGTCATGCCGAAAGGTTCATAGCGCGAGGGCAGCGCGAACACGCCGGGCGCGCGATAGCAGTCGGCCATATCCTCGTCCGCGACATAGCCGCGCCAGTCGATGGAATCGGCGACGCCGAGTTTCTGTGCCTGCTTTTTCCAGCTTTCGACGAGCTTGATGTCGTCATCGGAATTGGCCCCTGCCGCCAGTACCAGCCGGGTCTTCGGCTGCAATTTCAAGAGATGCGGCAGCGCGTCGATGATGAGGTCATAGCCCTTGTTCGTCGCCGCTCGGCCGACGACATAGACGTCGTGGCGCGACATGTTCAGCCTTTGCCTGATCTCGGCCAGCCGCGCGGGCGTCACGGCGGTGAAACGCTGTTCGTCGATCCCCGGCGGGATCATGGTGATATGCTCTTGCGGCAGGTCGTATTCATCCTCGATCAATTGCACCTGCTGTTCGGAGGTCGCGATGACATGGTCGCAGGTTCGGTAGAGGACGAATTCCTTCTGGATGCGCTCGTCAAAGCGGTAGTTGGCCTTTTCGCCTTCGCCGAGGCTCTTCATGTCCTTGGCCTTCCACCAGCCGAGCGAATGCGGCGTGTGGATATGCGGGATCTGAAGCTCCTCGGCGATCTTCTGGCCCGAAACCCCTGCATCCCAGTAATGGCTGTTCACCACGTCGTAGTGCAGCTTGTTCTTGCGCACGGCGGCCAGCAGGTTCGAGACGAAATCGCCGTACCAGTCGTGCATGTCCTCCTTGCGGATGAAATCGGGGCCGCCGAAGGGGATACGCCAGACACGGAGGTTTTCGTTGATCCGGTCTTCGGCGGGCTGCCCCTCGAACCGACGCGTGACCACATCCACGTTGTAGCCGAGGCGGGCGAAGCGCTTGGCGAGTTCCAGAACGAAGACGACCTGCCCGCCGGTGTCCGGCTTCCCGAGTTCCGGTGATCCGGCGACATAACCATGCAGCGAGATCATCATCAGCGATCCGATGGATTTGTTGGACATTGTGGTGTTCCTCTTGGTCTGGTCGGGCGCTCGAAGGCTCAGGCGCAGAGCACGCCGAAATGTATCAATCCCTCTAGAACGCCCAAAGCATGGGGCTTGGTTGCATGGAAACTCGTCGCGGCGGGCATGGCGGCGAGCAATTCCGCCCGCGCATTGCCCACGGCGATCGCCTTCCCCGCAGCGTGGAACATCGCGAGATCATTGCCGCTATCGCCCGCGACAACGGTGTTTTCGCGCGAAATACCAAGCGTTTGCGCGAGGAAGTTGAGCGCCGAATCCTTGCCCGCACCCAGCGGGATGACATCGAAATCGTCGCGCCCCGAAGCGATTGTGATACAGGGAATGCCGGTTGCCTGTAGCGCCGCCCGCGCGTCGCCCTGAGCGTCCTGCGGCACCGCGAAGCTGACCTTGAGCGCGGTCTGGAACGCTTCGTCATGCGGGCGGTGGCCAAGGGAGGCGAGCGTTTCGAACACGCCGTTTCGCGGCCAGCCCGAGAAACGCGCCTGCCACGCGGCAAGAGGGCGACCCTCGAGCGCGATCTCGGTCCCGAGTGCCGTGATGACGGCATCGGGCTTCAGCGTATCGGGGAAGTCTTCCGCCAGCGTCCGCGCGACGCTGCCGGACGGACGGCTCGAATTGACCGCGAACCAGAGCCTGTCGCGCTGCGCGGTCACGACCGCGCCGAGGGCAACCATCCCCCTCGGATCGCCCGTCAGGGTGTCGTCGATGTCGCTGACGAATAGCCAGCGGCGGCTTGGATATTTGGTCGCCACAGTCACGGCCCGGGATGATCCGGCCCGACGGCCTGGAGCGCCGCAGGACGGGTCGCGGTATAGACCGGCTCTTCGGCGACGCGCCGTGTCAGCGATTCGATCTGGATGTCGCTGAGTTCGAGTCGCGCCGATTCAGCATAAAAACCCGCGCGGCCTTTCTGGAACCCGTCATCGACGAGGCTCAGCGTCACCTGCCCGTTGATCGAAAGTTCCAGGTACATGCCATGGGTCACGACCTCGATATCCCAGTTCATTTTCTCGGAATCGGTCACGAAATTTCCGGTCTGGAGCGTTTCGTAGCGGAACGCGTATTCGAACTCCGCATTCGCGTTCACGCCCCAGTGGCGAAGCTGCGCGTAGCCCTTGATGAGGTCGAGCGAAAGATAGTAGCCGTCGCCCTCCTCGGACACGCGGATCACGAGGCCGCATTTGCCCCGGCCCTCCATCACGACGCGGGCACGGAGGCGGAAATCCTCGTGCTCTCCGGGCAGCAGGAACGCCTCGTATCCGCTTAGGCAACCAACATGGAGGCCCGCGTCATCGACGGCCACGGTCGCATGCGGGTTGCCGAAAAGCGTATCGAACTCCGCCGGATTGGTGACGGTGAACGGATTGTAGGCGAGTTTGTCGAACCCCGAGAAGGATTTCAGAAGCAGCCGGCCATGCGGACTTTTGAAGATCTCCTTCGGCGGCGGCAAAAGACGGGCGACGCTTTCGCGCCCGTAGTGGACGGTCTTGCGGGCGAAGAAATTGAAGAGCAGCACGCGATCGCCGACCCGGCAGACGCGGGCGGCATAGTTGCCGCCGGGCAGAAGCACATTGTCGAAGAAGTTCACGTAGGGTCCGTTCAGATCATCGGAATGCCAGTAATGGACCTTCGTGTCCTCGCGGATGGAGCCCAGAAGGTAGTAGGTACCATTCATGCGGAAAAGGTTCGGCACCTCGACATCGTCGTAAAGGCCGGGCCGGTGCAGGGGCGGGCCGAATTCGAACCGGTCCGGCGCCACTTCACGGGCAAGGCCGACACAGCCCCGTCTTATCACCGGGCCGTCCTTGATCCGGGCCGAGGCGAGAAGCAGGCGGTCACCCGTCTCGGGGTCGTGATAAAAGAACGGGTCGCGGAAACTGACCCATTTTCGCCCCTCGTCGGAGCTGGATTCGTAGTATTTGCCGTCCACCTCCAGCGGATAGACGCCGCTGTCGCAACGCGTCCAGGTGTAAAGGTCGTCGGAGCGCGCAAGACCGACGCGCTGCACCCGTCCGAATTCCGACCGTGACAGCCCGGTATAGAACATCCGCCAGCAACCCGGCCGTTCGGGATCCCCCGTGACATGCATGGTCCAGAGCATGTCGTCGTCCCAATTGCCCGGATCACCGACGAAAAGTGCGTTGCGGACGCGCCGCCACGTCATGCCATCCTCGCTCACCGCATGGGCGATGAAGTCATGGTTCGGCAGGACGAGGTGAAAGAGGTGAAAGAGCCCGTCGTGATGGAGGACGTCAACGTCCCCAATGTCGGACTGAAGAAAGCCATGTGATGCATACATGGCGCGATCATGGGCGGATTGGCGCCGTGATGCAACGCGGGCGGAGGCTGTCGCGGGAATTTGACGGACCGCGCCCCGGTGACGCAGAGCGTTTGAGCAGTTGGAAGGTGCGGGACCGCGAAGTTCCGACGGCCTATTGTGCCGACTTTATAAGCGGATAGGCAGAGCGGAACTTCTCGAACGCCTCGTCACAAGCGCCAGCGAGCGCGCCATCGGGTTCGACCTGATGTCGAAGATCGGGGGCCAGCATGACCACTTGTGGATCGGCGCCGGTGGCTGCGCAGATGGCCAGCCGCGCTGCCCCGAGCGCTGCGCCGAACTCGCCCCCGCCCGGCAGGCGCAGCGGCACACCGAGCACGGTCGCGATGAGTTTTAGCCAGTAGCGCGAGCCGGTGCCGCCGCCGATGGCGATGAGGCTGTCGACACGCGCGCCGGTTGCCTTCAGCGCCTCGAAACTGTCGCGGAGGCCGAAGGCGACGCCTTCCAGGACGGCGCGGGTCATATCCTCCCGCGTCGTGTCGGTGCCGAGGCCGGTGAAAGAGCCGCGGATCGCGGCATCGTTATGCGGCGTGCGTTCACCCGAAAGATAGGGCAGGAAACGGACGCCGCCGGGCGCGCTCACCTCTTCACCAAGCGCGGCGGTCAGCGCGGCGGGCTTCTCGCCGACGATGCCGGCAAGCCAGTTGAGGCTGTCGGTCGCCGAGAGCATCACCCCCATCTGGTACCAGCGTTCCGGCACGGCATGGCAGAAGGTATGGACGGCGGTTTCAGGCGCAGGCGCATACCCTCGCCGCGCGGCGAGGATGACGCCCGACGTGCCGAGCGAGACGAAGCCCTGACCTTCATCCATCGCGCCGATCCCGCAGGCGGCGGCGGCGTTGTCGCCTGCCCCGCCTGCGATGGCGACTTCGCCCGCCACACCCCACTTGCGGGCAAGATCGGCGCGGAGCGTTCCGGCCCGTTCCGACCCCTCGACCACGCGCGGCATCTGATCGCGCCGCATATGGCCCTGCTCCAGAAGGTAATCCGACCATTCCCGGCGGCCCACGTCGAACCACGAGGTGCCGGCGCTGTCGGACATGTCGGCGACGTAATCGCCGGTCAGGTAGTGGTTGAGATAGGCGGCGGGCAGCAGCACCTTCGCGACCCGCGCGAACGCCTCGGGCTCATGCGTACGGACCCATTCGAGCTTTGGCGCCGTGAAGCCCGGAAAGACGATGTTCCCGGACAGATCGCGAACCTTCGCCGTCGCGTCGAGCCGCGCCGCCTCGGCATGGGAGCGGGTGTCGTTCCACAGGATGCAGGGCCGGATCACCCTGTCGTCGGCGTCAAGCAAGGTCGCTCCGTGCATATGCCCGGCGATGCCGATCCCGGTCAGTCCGGCAAATTCGGGATGTGCGACGCGCAGGTCCCCGACCGCCGCCTCCAGCGCGGCGATCCAGTCGGCAGGGTCCTGTTCCGACCAGCCGGATTTCGGGTGCTGGGCCGTGTAGTGCCGTTCGGTCGACCCAATGGGCGTTCCCGTGTCATCAACCAGCAGCGCGCGCAGCCCCGATGTTCCGAGGTCAATGCCGAGAAAGCTCATGCCCATCCCTTCGAACGTCATACGGAGGCCATGACGGCATCCGCAATCCGGCCCATCCCGGCCATTCTGCCGCACGACTTGCGCGACTCTCATTCCGAAGGCAAGGTCGCCCCGGAGCCGGCGCATGTCCAGTCGGATCGTCGGGCTATTGCTCGGCGCTTCGAAGGACGCGCCGCCAGGCCGCCATGGTCCGGCCACACCTCCGTTTGACCGCCTCCACCCGGTCCGCGACGCCGTGCCGCGCCTGAATGGCAGCGTAGCGCCGGGTTGCATCCCCGATCGGGAGTACCCGACGTCAATACCCCGCGCGGGCGCACAATGCGGCGGACCGCTGGCCTGCACCACCGCAGCCTCACATCCGTGACAAATCGCCTTTGCCCGTTGACAGTCTGCTTCCGGCCTGACTAATTGCAGTTGCAACTCATTATTAGAAATATCATGCCCTCGAACGCCTGGCTGCAGAACGTCGATACCCCCTCCCTCTCCGAAGTGTTCCGGACCGTCACCGTCTCGAGCCGCGCGACGCCGTTCCGCCGGTTCCTCGCGTTCATCGGGCCGGGCTATCTTGTCGCCGTCGGCTACATGGACCCCGGCAACTGGGCGACCTCTCTCGCCGGCGGGGCTGCCTTCGGCTATACGCTTCTTTTCGTCGCGCTCCTGTCGAATGTCATGGCGATCCTCTTGCAGTCGCTCTGTGCGCGTCTTGCCATCGCTTCGGGCCGCGATCTCGCCCAGGCGTGCCGCGACGCCTATCCCGGCTGGATGTCCGTCCCGCTCTGGGTTCTTGCCGAAGGCGCCATCATCGCAACCGATCTGGCCGAGGTTCTGGGAACGGCCATTGCCCTCAACCTCCTGTTCGGGATTCCGCTCGAGCTTGGAGTTGCCATCACGGCGGCGGATGTATTCCTGATACTCTGGCTTCAAAACCGCGGCTTTCGCTGGGTGGAAGCCTTTATCATCGCGCTTCTCGCGGTCATCGCGGTTTGCTTCGGCATCCAGATCGCGATGGCCGATCCCGATTGGGCCGCGGTGATCGCGGGCTTCGCGCCGTCGCGCGAGATCGTCGGCAATCCCCAGATGCTCTACCTGTCGCTCGGCATCATCGGGGCGACGGTGATGCCGCACAACCTCTACCTGCACTCCGGCATCGTGCAGACCCGCGCCTACGGTCTTGACCCGCGCTCCAAACGCGATGCGCTCAGGATGGCGACCTGGGACAGCACCATCGCGCTTTGCTTCGCGCTGCTGATCAATGCCTCGATCCTCATTCTCGCCGCGGCGACCTTCCACCGCACGGGGCATACCGACGTCGCCGAAATCGATCAGGCGCAGATGTTGCTGGAGCCGCTGCTTGGTTCCGCGCTGGCGCCGATTCTCTTCGGCATCGCATTGCTCTGCTCCGGCCTGAACTCAACCGTCACAGCGACCATGGCCGGTCAGATCGTGATGGAGGGCTTCCTGCGGCTGAGAATCGCCCCGTGGCTCCGACGGCTCACCACGCGGCTGGCGGCGATCATCCCGGCACTGGCGGTCATCCTGATCTACGGCACCGAAGCCACGGGAAAGCTCCTGATTCTCAGCCAGGTCGTGCTGAGCTTCCAGTTGCCGTTCGCCATCGTGCCGCTTGTGATGTTCACCGCGAACCGCACGAAAATGGACGAACTTGTCGCGCCGCGCTGGCTCACCGCCGCCTGCGGAGCCATCGCGGTGCTGATCATCGGGCTGAACATCAATCTTCTGGCGACAATCTCATTCTGACGCCGCGACTGATGCAACCGGAGAACAGCGGCTTGAAACTGCTGCAATCCTGAAAGAATACCGCTATTGTCTGCGGAACGCTTTTGCCAAAGGTCGTTCATGTCCAAGTGCTTACATCCCATGACCCGCGACAGCCGCACCCCGCCAGCCGGCAAGGGGCGAGGCCGGAAGTGATCATGACGACCCGCCCGGTACTCAGCATCGTCGTGGCCGCCTACAACGAAGAGGATGTGCTGCACATCTTCTTCGAGCGGCTGCAATCGGTGCTCGCCGAAGTTGGCGAGACCTATGAGATCGTCTGTGTGAACGATGGAAGCCGCGACCGCACCGCCGGGATCCTGAACGCCGCCCATGCCGCCGATCCACGGATCAAGGTCGTGCATCTGGCGCGCAACTTCGGCAAGGAACTGGCGATGACCGCCGGGCTCGACTACGCGACGGGCGATGCCGTCGTGCCGCTCGACGCGGATCTGCAAGACCCCCCTGAACTGATTGCGGACTTCCTCAGGCTCTGGCGCGAGGGCTTCGACGTCGTCTATGCGGTGCGCAACGACCGCGAGACCGACAGTTGGCTGAAGCGCCGCACGGCAGAAATGTTCTATGCGATGCTGGGACGCCTCTCCAATGTGGAGATCCCGCGCAATGCCGGCGATTTCAGGCTGATGGACCGGCGCGTCGTCGACGCGCTCAAGCAGCTTCGAGAGCGTAACAAATTCATGAAGGGGCTGTTTTCCTGGGTCGGCTTCCGCCAGACCTCGGTCAGCTACAAGCGCCCCGAACGTGCGGCGGGGAAGACCAAGTTCAACTACTGGAAGCTGTGGAACTTCGCGTTGGACGGGATCACCGGCTATTCCACCGTGCCGCTCAGGATCGCGGGCTATTTCGGATTTTTGTTCGCCTTGATCGCAATGCTTTACGGCGCATTCCTCTTGGTGCGCACGATGATCTTCGGCGCCGATCTGCCGGGCTATGCCTCCCTCATGGTCGCGGTGATCTTCATCGGGGGCATTCAGCTCGTGGTGCTCGGCATCATCGGCGAATATCTCGGACGGATGTATAGCGAGGCGAAGCAGCGACCGCTCTACATCGTGGACCGCGTGCTTGGCCTCGACGGGGCGGAGGTCCGGCCCATTTCGACGCTTGTGCCGCAGGAGAGCGATTCATGATCTATCGTGACGCCGATCCGGCGCGCTGGCTGACGCCGCGGCGAAGCCTTCTCGTCGCGGTGGGGCTCTACCTGATCGTGACCTGCTACGGCGTCGTCAATGACGGCTACCATTCCGACGACTGGCGTCACCTGACCGGCGCCTCGCCGCTTTGGGTCGCCTCGGAAGGGCGCTGGCTTCTCGACTTCCTCTATCGCTTCGTGCTGGGCCAACGGTTTCTGCTGCCGCTGCAACTCACGCTCGCCTTCCCCTGCTTCTACTGGGTCGCCTCGATCCTTGCAGCGCGGTCGGTGGAAGCGGCCCATCGCGGGCTGGCGACGCTGCTGATCTTCGCGGTGGGGGTCAATCACCCCTACATGTCGGACATCCTGACCTTCGAATCCAACGTCTTCGCCTATCCCTTCGCACTTGCGCTGTCGGTCGGCGCCTTCGTGGTACTGGAACGCGCTGAGGGCCAGCCCCTCGGTCGGCAAATGCTGGCGGCGGCATTGGCCGCGCTGCTTCTCTCCTTCAGCGTTTCGATCTATCAGACCTTCGCCGTCGCGGGACTCATCATTCCCGCCCTCGCCCTGATCCGAGCCGACCGGATGAGCTTCCGCTCCGCGCTCAGGCTGGCGCTTGTCGGCATCGCGATCTCGGTCGCGGCGATCGCGCTTTATCTCGTGGAGTGGCGCATGTACGCCCAGCTTCAGGGCGTGGCGATTGGCGGAGACAGGTTTCGCGCAGCGACGGCTGCCGGCTTTTCGGAGAAGGTGGCCGCCCTGCCCCACCTGATGCGGAACCTGCAAACCGGGACGCTGATGTACCTGCCCACCGGACTTCGGATTCTCCTTGGCTGCCTCTCGCTTGCCACCGTCGCGCTGGGCGTTCTGGCGGCGGTCAGGATGTTGCGTGGCGCACTGCCGGGCGGGCGCATTCTTGGTCCGCTGCGCATTGGCGTCGGTGCGGCGCTGGCGCTTCTGATCTTCCCGGTGCTGTTCTGGATCGGTTACGAGGGCGACAGCGCCCCGGCCCGCGCCTTCGGCTATTTCGGCTTCTGGGTCGCGTCCCTGCTGCTGGCTTGCGCGACCATGGCGCTGTCTGGCGCGGCGTGGCGCCGGATCGTCCATGGCGCGCTGAGCCTGACCGCCCTGGTCCTGGCCTTCACCGCAAGCGCGTTCTGGTCGGACACGGCGCGTTCCGGCCAGCGCGACGTGGAACTGGCCCGCGCAATCTACGCGCGCCTTTCCAATCTGCCGGGCTATGACGGGGGCACCTTCCGCCTCGTCGGCGGGATCAAGAACGACGAACTGAGTTGGGGCACGCTGGCGAGCTGGTCGAGCTTCCACGGCGGCAACCCCTCGATCGGCATCTTCCGCGAACTTTACGGCCAGACGGATTACGTCGTCTCGCTGCCCGCGAGCCCGCGCGCCTGCCACGCCTTCCCGGCGGCGGATTCCACCTTCTTCCAGGATGGCATGGCCTATGTCTGCCTTGAGGATTTCCCGCCCTTCACAGAGACGCTGACCTGTGCGCCGCTGGACAAGGCGGAAGGCCAGCTTCTGTGCCTCGGCCCCAAGATCATGGTGCATCTCGGCGCGGACTGCCTTCCGACGGGCGCGAACGATCCGGACCTCAGGGTTGCCTTTCACGGCGCCGGTCAGGCCATCGTCCCCGAGCGGAATTTCATCCCCGAAAGCTTTCCGGTCAGGATGGGCGACACCTGCGCGACCCTTGCGCTCGCCCCGAATATCCGCGATCTGAAGTCGCTGACAGTCGGGCTGGTCGGTGCGGACGGCACGGAACTTTGGCGGCAGGAGATCGCGGCCGGAAGCCTTTCGCCAACGCAGCTCATCCCCTGAGCGCGGTCAGGAACCCGATTTGTAGAGGAGTTCCGGCGCGTAGATGATGCCTTCGGGCATCGCGCCCTTTTCCGCGTTCACTGCGGCCAGCACGGTTTCGCCGAGAAGTCGGCCCGCCTCGTGGATGTCCTCGTAGATGCGGTCCGTCTCGGGATCGATGAGGCTCAGGAGTGTGGACGAGACCTTGACGACGGCCCTGTAGTCACGCCCGCGCAGCAGCCCGCGCTTCCGGAGTCCTGCCGCGGCTGCGAGGAATGAAACTTCTCCTGGGAAAACAAACCCTTCTGGCACGGTCTTGAGGTTTTCTGCCCAACTGCTAACCTGTTCAGGTGGAGAATCGATCGACAGATGCTCGGGGATTTCGACGCTCAGCCCGCGCTCTTCGGCGGCGCGCCGGACGCCGGCCTGAAGATGGCCCGCGAAAGTGTAATGACGCGGTGGCGAGATCAGGCAGATGCGCCGCGCGCCGCGATCGGCGAGCCGTGTCGCTGCCTCATAGGCGAAGGCCTCGTTGTCGAAGTCAACGAAAGTATGCGGCGTCGGAAGATGTGTGCGCCCGTGACAGGCGAAGGGAAAGCCACGTTCCATGAGGAACCGCGCGCGATGATCGTCTTCCCGCGTGCGCGAAAAGATGACGCCGTCGGCAAGGTTGTTGCGCACGACATGCTGGATCGGCGCGAGCGTGTCGGCCCCCACGGTCTGCGGAAAGACCGTCAGGTGATAGCCCGTGCCAACCAGAACGCCGCTCAGGCCGTCGATCAGTTCGTTGGTGAAGCCAAGGATCTCATGGTGCGGATCGAGGATCAGGCTGATGACCTTGGTACGTCCGGTCCTGAGACGCTGCGCCGCGCGGTCGGGTACGTAACTCAGCCGCCGCGCTGCCTCCGCCACAATCTCCCGCGTCGATTCGGCGATCTTCGGATCGTTGGCGAGCGCGCGACTCACCGTCGCCACGGCAAATCCTGTTTCGGCCGCCAATGTCCGCAGGGTCGGTCTCGCCCCGGCGGAACTGAGAGGCCCTCTGGATTCGCCCGACACGCCGCTCTCCTCCGTGGCATTGATTCCGGGGCGGAAATTCCGCCTCGGTTGCGATTTCATCATGCTATACCGGAGTCAGCAAAGACTTCAATGAAACGTTCTAAATTTTGCTTGATGGTCGCGTAGAGATTTTGTAACGTTTTAAAACGCCATAAACCAATGGGAGGAAAAAATGGCATTCGTTCGCAAGCTCGCTCTCGGCGGCGCTGTCGCCGCACTGATGAGCACATTCACGGGCGCTTACGCCGCCGAACAGGTCGAAGTGCTCCACTGGTGGACCTCGGGCGGTGAGGCTGCCGCGCTCAACGTCCTGAAGGAAGACCTCGCCAAGAAGGGCGTCGAATGGCTCGACATGCCCGTCGCCGGCGGCGGCGGTGAAGCCGCGATGACGGCGTTGCGCGCCCGCGTCACGGCCGGCAACCCGCCGACCGCCGTCCAGATGCTTGGCTTCGACATCAAGGACTGGGCCGCCGAAGGGGCGCTCGGCAACCTCGACGATGTCGCCAGTGCCGAAGGCTGGGACGGGGTCATTCCCGCCGCCTTGCAGGAATTCTCCAAATATGACGGACATTGGGTCGCGGCACCCGTGAACGTCCACTCGACCAACTGGGTCTGGATTTCCAAGGCCGCCCTCGATGCCGCGGGCGGCAAGGCGCCGGAAACCTGGGACGAACTCGTCGCCGTTCTCGACGCGATGAAGGCCAACGGCATCACGCCGCTGGCGCATGGCGGTCAGCCCTGGCAAGACGCGACGATATTCGACGCGGTGGTCCTGTCGATGGGCGCCGATTTCTACAAGAAGTCGATGATCGACCTCGACCCCGCCGCGCTCGACAGCCCGGAAATGGTCGAAGTATTCAACCGCATGACCAAGCTGCGCTCCTACGTCGATGACAACTTCTCGGGTCGCGACTGGAACCTCGCCTCGGCCATGGTCATCAACGGCCAGGCCGGGATGCAGATGATGGGCGACTGGGCGAAGGGCGAATTCCTCAAAGCCGGCAAGGTGCCAGGCACGGATTTCGTCTGCATCCGCTTCCCCGGCACGCAAGGCATGGTGACCTTCAACTCCGACCAGTTCGCGATGTTCAACGTGACCGACGCCGATGCCAAATCTGCCCAAGCCAAGATGGCCTCGGCGGTCGAGGACCCAAGCTTCCAGTCGGCCTTCAACGTCGTGAAGGGATCGGTCCCGGCGCGCACCGACGTGCCGAACGACGCTTTCGACGATTGCGGCAAGAAGGGCATGGCCGACCTCGCGGAAGCCAGCCAGAACGGTATGCTCTTCGGCTCGATGGCGCACGGCCACGCGGCGCCCGCCGCGATCAAGAATGCCGTCTATGACGTCGTGACCGCCGAGTTCAACGGCGAGTACGATGCTGCGACGGCATCCAAGGAACTCGCCAACGCGGTCGCGTCGGCGCAGTGACGCGCTTCCTGCGGGGCCCGCTCCCGGCCCCGCAGCCTTGCCGGCCTTCTCTCCGGAGGCCGGCCCACCCTCCGGGAGGTACAGGGACATGATCGACCGTTTGCAGCAGTGGCTGCCCCGGCTCGTACTCGCGCCGAGCTTCCTCGTCATCCTGATCTTCGTTTACGGCTTCATCGTCTATACCGGCGTGTTGTCCTTCACGAACAGCAAGATGCTCGCCAGCTACGATTTCGTGGGGTTCAAGAACTATGCCACGCTCTTTTCTCTGACAAACTGGCAGATCGCCCTGAAGAACCTCGCGATCTTCGCCACGCTCTATATCGTGGTCTGTTCCTGCCTGGGGCTTTTCATCGCCATCCTCCTCGACCAGAAGATCCGGGCCGAAGGGCTTTTGCGCCCGATCTACCTTTACCCGATGGCGCTGAGCTTCATCGTCACCGGCACCGCGTGGAAATGGTTTCTCGATCCCGGTATCGGGCTGGAAAGCGTCATGCACCTCTGGGGCTGGGAAAGCTTCCACTTCACCTGGATCAAGGACCGCGATTTCGCGATCTACACGCTGGTAATCGCGGCGGTCTGGCAGTCGTCGGGCTTCGTCATGGCGATGTTCCTCGCCGGCCTGCGCGGCGTGGATAACGAGATCATCCGCGCCGCCCAGATTGATGGCGCGACGGGCACGCGCATCTATACCCGCATCATCATCCCGATGATGCGGCCGGTCTTCCTGTCGGCCTTCGTGGTTCTCATGCACCTTGCGATCAAGGTCTATGACCTCGTCGTCGCGATGACCGGCGGCGGGCCGGGCCGGGCGACCGAGATGCCCGCGACCTTCATGTATTCCTACACCTTCACCCGCAACCAGTTGGGCGTCGGCGCGGCCTCGGCGGTCATCATGCTGATGATGATCTTCGCGATCATCGTGCCTTACGTCTACAGCGAGCTTTCCAAGGGAGGCCAGAGATGAGCGGCGCTGTCAGCCAGGATGTCGCGATCCGGGGGAACAGGGTCGCGCGTATCGTCATCCATGCCGTGCTTTTCCTGTTCGCGATCTACTACCTGTTGCCGCTTTGGGTCATGTTGGTGAACTCGCTGAAACCACTCTCCGAAATCCGTGGCGGCAACATGCTTGCGACGCCTTCCGACTGGACCATCGAGCCTTGGCGGCAAGCCTGGTCGAAGGCGCAGATCGGAGTTCAGGCAACGGGTCTGAGGCCCTATTTCCTGAACTCGATCCTGATGGTCGTGCCCGCCGTGGCGATCTCCACCCTGCTCGGGGCGATGAACGGCTATGTTCTGACGAAATGGCGCTTCAAGGGCGACGGGATCGTCTTTGGCATGATGCTTCTCTCGTGCTTCATCCCGTTCCAGATCGTCCTCATTCCGACGGCGCGGATTCTCGGCCTTCTGGGAATGGCGGGGACTATACCGGGCCTTGTCCTCGTCCATGTCGTCTACGGGCTTGGCTTCACCACGCTCTTCTTCCGGAACTACTACGCCGCCTTCCCGACCGAACTGGTCCGGGCGGCGCAGATCGACGGGGCGGGGTTCTTCCGCATCTTCACCCGCATCCTCCTGCCCTCTTCCGCGCCGATCATCGTCGTCTCGGTGATCTGGCAGTTCACCAACATCTGGAACGACTTCCTGTTCGGCGCGTCATTCTCGGACGTCGATTCCGTTCCGATGACGGTTGCGCTCAACAACCTCGTGAACTCATCGACCGGCGTGAAGGAATACAACGTCCACTTCGCGGGCGCGATCCTTGCCGCGCTTCCCACCCTCATCGTTTACGTCGCCTCGGGCCGCTACTTCGTGCGCGGCCTGATGGCGGGCGCGGTCAAAGGATAAGTCATGGCGTCTCTGACCATTCGCAACCTGAAAAAGAACTACGGCGCTGTCGAGATCCTGAAAGGGATCGACATCGAGATCGAGGATGGCGGATTCCTGGTGCTGGTCGGCCCCTCGGGCTGCGGCAAATCCACGCTTCTGAATACGATCGCGGGACTTGAGGACATCACCTCGGGCGACATCCTGATCGGAAACCAGTCCATCGCGGGGCTGCATCCGTCGAAGCGCGACATCGCGATGGTTTTCCAGAGCTACGCGCTCTACCCCAACATGTCGGTCGCGCAGAACATCTCCTTCGGGATGGAAATGCGCGGCGTCGAGAAGGCCGCGCGGGAAAGTGCCGTGGCGAAGGTGGCGGACCTGCTGCAAATCTCGCAGTTGCTGAAGCGCAAGCCAAGTCAGTTGTCCGGCGGTCAGCGGCAGCGCGTGGCGATGGGCCGGGCGTTGGTACGCGACCCGCAGGTATTCCTCTTCGACGAGCCGCTGTCGAACCTTGACGCCAAGCTGCGGGTGGACATGCGGACCGAGATCAAGCGGATGCACCTGCGCATGGCGACGACGACGGTCTACGTCACCCACGACCAGATCGAGGCGCTGACGCTCGCCACCAAGATCGCGGTCCTGAAGGACGGTTCGCTCCAGCAATTCGGCACGCCGGACGAGATTTACAACGACCCTGTTAATGTCTTCGTGGCGGAATTCATGGGCTCGCCCTCGATGAACATGCTGCCGCTGCCTGTCGAGCAGGATACGAAGGGTCTCTTCATGACGCTGAAGCGCGAGGACGCCACCGCGATCCGCCTGCCCCTCCCCGACAATGGCGCGATGCGCGCCCGGATCGGCAAGCCGGTGATCTTCGGCCTGCGACCCGAGGCGCTGACCGATCCGGCGAGCGCGGACCGGGAGGCCGGCGCAATCCTCGAAGACGAATTCCTGATCGACGTGGTGGAGCCCGCGGGCGCCGATGTCTTCGCCGTAACGGTGCTGAACGGCACGCCCGTGACGTCGCGGATGAAGCCGAACGCCTCGGTTCGCGAAGGCCAGACGACACGGCTCGCGCTCAATCTGGGGCGGGCCGTCTTCTTCGATCCCACCTCGGAAGAACGGCTGCGCTAGGAGGACCCACTCATGAACCGTTCCGACGTCAATGAAATCCTTGTTGCCGGGGACCGCTTCATCCGGTCGTTCGGCTACGTCATGCCGCCCTTCGCCTACTGGACGCCGGACGAGATGAAGGCCGCACCGCATGGCGAGATCGTTCGCCGCGCGATGGGTTGGGACATCACCGACTACGGTCAGGGCAAGTTCGACGCACTCGGACTTTTCCTCTTCACCGTCCGGAACGGCCTCGTTTCGGACCTGAAAGGCGGCGGCGGCATGGTCTATGCCGAGAAGATCATGATCAGCCGCGACAGGCAGATCTCGCCGATGCACCGGCATTTTCTCAAGACTGAGGACATCATCAACCGCGGCGGCGGCGATCTGGTGCTGGAGCTTTTCGCAGCTGGCGATGATGGCACCATCGACCGCGCCGCCGAGGTCAGCGTCCTTGTCGACGGTTCGCGGCGCAACATGAAAGGCGGCGATCACCTGCGTCTCAAGCCCGGCGAGAGCGTCACGCTGACGCCGAATGTCTGGCACGCCTTCTGGGGCGAGAAGGGCGACGTGTTGATCGGCGAGGTTTCTACCGTCAACGACGACACCACCGACAACTGGTTCGAGATGGAAATTCCGCGCTACACAAAGATCACCGAGGACACCGCCCCGGTGCATCTGCTGGTTTCGGACTATGCGAAGTTCCTCGGTATCTAGACCGCAAGGCGAAAGGCGCCGACCCGCCTGGGCCGACGCCTCTCCTGCCTGCAGTGCTGCGTTGCCTCAAAGCCTGTGACGGGCGATATAGTCGGCCATCACCGCCCGCGATCCCCGTGCCCAGACGTCCTTGAGCGCCTGGCCGAAACGCATGGCGAAGTCTTCGTTGCCGGCGAGGTCGCCATAGACCGCACTCATCGACAGCCACCGCGATGGGGTGTCCTTGGCGGCCTTGGCGCGTTCGGTCAGCATATCCCAGTTCGGGTCGTTCGCCGCGATTTCCGCGCCGGTTTCGTCCTCGCCGTGGCAGTATCGGCACCAAAGCGCCGACAGCAGGATCAACCCGTCGCAGGGCGTGCCCATCCTGTAGGCGTCGCGGATCGAGGGGATGATGAATTTCGGCTGCCGGTTCGACCCGTCGAGACAGAGGCGACGGACGGTATCGGCGACTTCGGGGTTCGAGAAGCGTTCGATGATGAGGATCTTGTAGTCGTTCAGGTCCGTCCCCGGCACCGGGGGTACTATTGGCAGAACTTCGTTCGTCAGAATGGCGTCGAGGAAGGCGACGATCTGCCTGTCTGCCATCGCCTCATGCACCAGTTCGATCCCCGCCAGACCGGCGGGATAGGCAATGATCGCGTGGCCACCGTTCAGGATGCGGATCTTCATCGTCTCGAAGAGATCCACCCGGTCGCTGAAGGTCACGCCGACCGCTTCGAACGCGGGACGGCCCAGGGGGAACTTGTCCTCCATCACCCACTGCCGGAAAGGTTCGCAGGTGACCGGGGCCGCGTCGTCGATGCCGAAGGACTTCGCCAGCGCCACCTCGCGCGGGCCGGTCGCGGGCGTGATCCGGTCGACCATCGCGTTCGGGAAGCTTACATTGGCGTCGATCCAGTCGGCAAGTTCGGGATCGGCCTGCCGCGCCACGCCGACCACGGCGTCATGGGTGACATGGCCGTTGTGCGGAAGGTTGTCGCAGCACATCACGGTGAAGGGCGGCATCCCCGCCTTACGGCGGTTCGATAACGCCCGAACGATCGCACCGAAGGCGGTGCGCGGCGCGTCGGGATGCTGCGCATCATGCCGGACGTCGTCATGATCGCTGCTGAACGTGTCGGTATCGGGGTCGATGAAATAGCCGCCCTCGGTCACGGTCAGCGAGACGATGCGGATCGCGGGATCGCTCATCGCCGCGATGAGGCCACCATTGCCGTCCTCGACCGGCACGAAATCCGTCATCGCGCCGATGACCCGGGCCGTGAAATTGCCTGGGGCGAGTTCGATGACGCTCGACAGGAAGTCCTGCGCGGCCAGCGTATCGCGCATCCGCGCGTCGCCGGATCGGACGCCGGCGCCGACGATCGCCCAATCGTGAGATTTGCCCAGACCGAAGAGGTCGTCGAGATAGACCGCCATGTGGGCGCGGTGGAAGTTGCCGCAGCCGATATGGACGATGCCGGGCGTCAGCTTCGCGCGGTCATAGTTCGGCGCGGCCACGGTGTCGGGAAGATCAGCCAGCGTTGCATTGGAAAGTTTCATCTCATGCCATCCAGTTTCCGCCATCGACCCCGAAGGTCTGGGCGACGATGTAGTCAGCCTCGGCGGTGGCGAGGAACACCGCCATGCCGGTCAGATCCTCGGCGCGGCCCATCCGGCCGAAGGGAACCGCAGCCTCGACCTGCCGCTTCTTCTCGCCAGGCGTCAGGCCCTCATGTCGGGCAAAGAGCGCATCGACATGGTCCCAATGTTCGCCCTCGACCACGCCGGGGGCGATGGCGTTGACGTTGATGCCGTGCTTTATCAGGTTCAGGCCCGCCGACTGCGTCAGGCTGATCACCGCGGCCTTTGTCGCGCAGTAAACGGCGACAAGGCTTTCCCCGCGACGCCCTGCCTGGCTTGCCATGTTGATGATCTTGCCGCCCTGACCCCGCGCGATCATGGCCCGCGCCGCGGCCTGCATCATGAAAAGCGTGCCCGCCACATTGATCGAGAACAGCCGGTCGTAGCTGTCGCGCGTGATATCGGCGATGGGGGCAAGGTCGAAAAGGGCTGCATTGTTGACAAGTATGTCCACGCCGCCGGTCCGCGCCTCGACCGCCGCCATGGCGGCGTCGATACTGTCCTGCCGCGCCACGTCGAGGTGCAGGGCATACGCCCCCTCGCCGATCTCGCTGGCGGCGGCCTCGGCGGCGCCGAGGTCGATATCGGCGATGGCGACGGTCGCGCCTTCGGCGACAAAGGCGCGGGCAAAGGCCTTGCCGATACCGCGCGCCGCGCCGGTGACGACCGCCGACTTGCCACCCAGTCGCTTCATCCGAGCCGCAGCCCGTCCGCACCGAAGCGGTGCATCTGCCCACCAAGCGGCGTCAGCCAGACGGTGTCGCCATGATGGGCATCGACATCTCCGCCGGAGCGGACGGTCATCAGCCCGTACTCGGTCTCGACATGCAGGAACGTGTCCGAGCCAAGATGCTCGCTGACGGTGACTGTGCCTTTCCAGGTGCCGCCATCCTTGCTGATCGTCAGATGCTCGGGCCGGATGCCGACGGTCGTCGCATCGTGCTTCGCCGCCTCGGCGCCTTCAACGAAGTTCATCTTCGGGCTGCCGATGAATCCGGCGACGAACTTGTTGCGCGGACGGTGATAAAGCTCAAGCGGGCTGCCGACCTGTTCGACCACGCCGGCATGCAGGACGACGATCTTGTCGGCCATGGTCATCGCCTCGACCTGGTCGTGGGTGACGTAGATCATCGTGGTCTTGAGGTTCTGGTGGAGTTCGGTGATCTCGAGCCGCATGTTCACCCGAAGTGCTGCGTCGAGGTTCGACAGGGGTTCATCGAAGAGGAACGCCGAGGGGCTGCGCACGATGGCGCGGCCGATGGCGACGCGCTGGCGCTGGCCGCCCGAAAGCTGCCCCGGCCGCCGCTCCAGATAGTCGGCAAGGTTCAGGACGCGCGCAGCGTAGTTCACCTTCTCGTCGATTTCCGCCTGCGAGGCGCCGGCCATCTTCAGCGGGAAGGCAATGTTCTTGCGCACCGACATATGCGGGTAAAGCGCATAGGACTGGAACACCATCGCGAGGCCCCGCTTTGCCGGCGCGAGCTGGGTGGCGTCGTTGCCGTCGATGAAGATCTTGCCCTCGCTGGTATCCTCCAGCCCCGCGATCAGGCGCAGGAGCGTGGACTTGCCGCAGCCCGAGGGGCCGACGAAGACGACGAACTCGCCATCCTCGATTTCGAGATCCAGGGGCGGAATGACCGAAACATCGCCAAACCGCTTGGTCACCTTCTGAAGGCTGATCTTGCCCATGGTCGTCCCCCTTATTTCACCGCGCCGAAGGTCAGGCCGCGGACAAGTTGTTTCTGGCTGAACCAGCCGAGGATCAGGATCGGCAGGAAGGCCATGACCGACGCCGCCGAAAGCTTCGCGTAGAACAGGCCCTGCGGGCTGGAGAATCCGGCGATGAACTTGGTCAACGGCGCCGCGTTGAAGGCGGTCAGGTTCAGCGTCCAGAAGCTTTCGTTCCAGGCGAGGATCACGTTCAAAAGCAGGGTCGAGGCGATCCCCGGCACCGCCATCGGCGTCAGCACATAGACGATCTCGTTGAAGAGGCTCGCCCCGTCCATCCGCGCGGCCTCCAGGATATCGACCGGAATCTCGCGGAAATAGGTGTAGAGCATCCAGATGATGATCGGCAGGTTCATCAGCATCAGCACGATGGTCAGCAGAAACTGCGTGTCGAGGATCTTGAAATAGACCGAGATCAGGTAGATCGGCACGAGGACGCCGGCGGCGGGCATCATCTTGGTGGACAGCATCCACATCAGAAGGTCCTTGGTCCGTGGCCCGTGGACGAAGGCCATCGCCCAGGCCGCCGGGATCGCGATGATCATGCCGAGGATCGTCGAGCCGAAGGCGATGACCACCGAGTTCCAGAAGAACTGACCATAGCCGCGTTGCTGGATCACGGTCGCGTAGTTCTGGAACGACCAGTCGAAGTTCAGGAAGACCGGCGGCGAGGCGACCGCGACCGGCTCCGGCTTGAAGCTGGTCAGGATCGTCCAGAGGATCGGGAAGAAGATGATCAGCGCCACGGCCCATGCGGCGGCGGTGTTGATCGACTTGCGGGCGGGTGTGACGGCGCGTGCCATGTCTTTGCTCCCTCAATCCAGGTTCTTGCCGATCGCCTTCATCAGGAAGATGGCGACGATATTGGCGAGGATGACGGCGACCACGCCACCGGCGGCGGCAGTGCCAGCGTCGAAGTCGAGAAGCGCTTCCTTGAAGATCAGGAAGGGCAGCGTCGTCGAGGCGGTGCCCGGCCCGCCGGCGGTGGTGACCAGGATCTCGCCGAAGATGCCCAGAAGGAAGATCGTCTGGATCAGGATCACCACGGTGATCGACCGGCTCATATGCGGCAGCATGATGTACCAGAATCGCTTGAGAGGCGGCGCGCCGTCCATCTCGGCGGCTTCAAGCTGTTCGCCGTCAAGCGACTGCAACGCCGTCAGCAGGATCAGCGTGGCGAAGGGCAGCCATTCCCACGAGACGATGGTGACAATCGAGGCAAGCGGCGCCTGGCCGAGGAAATCGTAGGGCCGCATCCCGAGATATTTGAAAAGTTCCCCGAACAGGCCATTCGACGGATTGAAGAACATGTTCTTCCAGACCAGCGCCGAAACCGGCGGCATGATGAAGAAGGGCGAGATCACGAGGATCCGTACCGGCCCCTGCCCCCAGATCGGCTGGTCGATCAGAAGTGCGATCAGGATGCCGAGAACGACCGTGATGATGAGAACGCCCAGCACAAGGATCAGGGTGTTGACCAGCGCACCGCCGAAATCGGGCGAGAAGACGAAGTTCGAATAGTTGCCCCAGCCCGCCCATCCCGCGCGCTCGGGATTGAGAAGGCGATAGCGGCGGAAGGAATAGTAGATGACCATTCCCAGAGGTACGGCCATCCAGAGCAGGAGCAGGATGACGGACGGAGAGATCATCAGGCGCGCGGAGGACCGGGATGCTTGCGTAGCCATTGGACGCTCCTGTGGATGAGTGAGCCAAAACGACCGCGCCATAGGAGGACATCAAGCTGTGGCGCGGTCGGGATGCGCGGGGCGCGGATCATGGCGCCCTCACGCAGCTTCACGGAAGGGTCAGGCCCCTACTGGATGTAGCCAGCGGATTTCATCTCGTCTTCGGTCAGGGTCTGGGATTTGGCCAGCGCCTCTTCCGCCGTCTCCTGTCCGGCGAGTGCCGCCGACATCTCCTGCCCGACCGCCGTGCCGATACCCTGGAATTCGGGGATCGCGACGAACTGGGCACCGGTATAGGGTATCTCCTGGACCGACGGCTTCGAGAAGTCGACCGCGTTCATCGAGTCGAGGGTCATCTTGGCGAACGGAGCTTCCGCCAGGTAGTCCGCGTTCTCATAGAGCGAGGTCCGCGTGCCCGGAGGGGCAGCGCGCCAGCCCTCTTTCGAGGCCACGAGTTCCGTATAGGCCTGGCTGGTCGCCCATTCGATAAAGCTCATCGCGGCGTCCTTCTTGGTCGAGGAGGCCGGGATCGCGAGCGTCCAGGACCAGAACCAGTTGCCATGATTTTCCACGCCCGCCTTGTTCGGGAACTGGGCGTAGCCGACCTTGTCCGCGACGGTCGAGTTGTTCGGATCGGTCACGAAGCCCGCGGCGACCGTGGCGTCGATCCACATGCCGCACTTGCCCTGCTGGAACAGAGTCAGGTTTTCGTTGAAGCCGTTCGAGGATGCGCCCGGAGGACCATAGTTGTTCATCAGGTCGAGATAGTCGGCGATCGTGTCCTTCCATTCCTGGCTGTCGAACTGGGGTTTCCAGTCCATGTCGAACCAGCGGCCGCCATAGCTGTTGTTCATGGCGCCGATGAAGGCCATGTTCTCGCCCCAGCCCGGCTTGCCACGCAGACAAATGCCGTAGATCTCGTTGTCCTTGTCGGTCATCCCCTTGGCCGCGGCCTTGATGTCATCCCAGGTCGGGCTGTCGGGAATCGTGATGCCTGCCTTCTCGGCCAGATCGGTGCGGTACATGACCATCGCGGATTCGCCGTAGAACGGCAGCGCGTAGAGCGTGCCATCGACCGACAGCGCGCCGCGCACCGACGGCAGAAGGTCATCGGCGTTGTATTCCGCGGGCAGATCGTTCAGCGGCACCAGCCAGTTCTGCTTCGCCCAGATCGGGACCTCATAGGTGCCGATGGTCATGACGTCGTATTGACCGCCGCCGGTTGCGATGTCGGTCGTGACCTGCTGGCGCAGTGCGTTCTCTTCCAGCGTGACCCAGTTCACCTCGATGTCGGGGTACTTCTCGTTGAAAGCGGACATCAGCCCTTGCATCCGGATCATGTCGCCATTGTTCACCGTGGCAACCGTGATGGATTCCGCAAATACGCCTGTTCCAAGCGCGCAAACCGCCGAGGCGCCGAGAAGCGCCCGCATCGTCTTATTCATGATTTCCTCCCAAGGACGTGAGCATATGCTCATCCAGCGCGCATATGCTCACGCCCATGCGGCAATTTGTCAACCCGGAAATTTTTTGCCTTTTGGATGAAAGAATTGGCCGAACGTTACGCCAGAAGCGCGGCAGCGGTGCGCTCGTCCGTCACGAGACCGTTGATGAGTTCGGCCCCTCAACGCCGCGCGGATGGCGGTGACCTTGCTCGCGCCCGCCGCGACACCTATCACCGGCTCCGTCCGCCCCGGCTCAATCCTGACGCCACCAAGCAGCGACGTGAGGGGCGTGTCGAGGTAGACGCCCTCGGCGTTGAAGACCCCGCCGACCAGTTCTCCCGTCGCGCCGCGCGTCTGCATCTCCCGCAGTTGCGCGCGCGTCACGAAGCCATCCTTGAACAGCGGCGCATCGTCGCCCATCTGGCCGACGCCGACGAAATTGACATCGGCGTTCCGGGCGAGCTTCACGACCTCCTGGATCGGTGCCAGCGCATGGAACAGCTCGCGTTCCTTCGGGGTCTCCGAGATCACAGGGACCGGCATCGGGTAGTGCGGGACGTGCAGCTTGTCGGCGATTCTCAGGATCACGTCGTAGAACGAGGCAGAACCGTCCGGCGCGATGTTGCCGATGAGCGAGACGACCTTGTGCCGCTCGCTCGGGATCGCCGTAAGCTCCGACACCATCGCGGATAGCGAGCGGCCAGTGCCGAAGGCAAAGACCTGCGGCTCGGCCCGGGCAAGGTAGCTTTCCAGAAGCTCCGCCGCGACGGCTGCGGTCGCCCGAGCCGGGTCCACGCCCTCGCCCAGAAACGGCGCGACGCGCGCCACCGACAGGCCGAAGCGCCGCTTCAGCGACGCCTCGGCCGCAAGGCAGGCACCAATCTTGTGTTCGAGCCGGACATGGATCAGCCCCTCTGACATCGCGCGACTGACCAGCCGTTGCGCGCGCTGCCGCGAGACGCCAAGCGCGGTGGCGATCTGATCCTGGGTCATGCCGCCGACGTAGTACATCCATCCGGCCCGTGCGGCGTCGTCATGCTTGGAGGTTTCGGGGTCGATCAGGTTCATGCGCCTCTCCGCAGATGCGGGACAATCTGGAAGAAACCGTCGAAGGAATCAAATGTCATGGCGGGGCGGGCGTCGTCGGGGACCGTCAGATCGCGGCCCTTCAGGTGCGTTCCGCCCGTGAAACGAAAGACTTCCATCCCGGCGGCGAGGGCGGCACGGACGCCGTTCAGACTGTCCTCAATTACCAAACAATCCTTTGCCTTTATCCCCATTTGTTTCGCCGCATGCAAAAACAGATCCGGCGCGGGCTTGCCGCGCTCAACCATCGAGGCCGTGAAAAGCGACGTGTTGGCGAGCTGCGGCAGATTCACGATTTCCAGCGAGCGTCCGGCACGACGCGGGCTGGAGGACGTGGCGATGCAATAGGGCACGGCAAGCGTTTCGAGCACCGCCTCAATGCCCGGCATGACCCGCAGGTCGCGCTCGAACGCAGCAAGGAGACGATTGCGGTATTGCTCCTCGAACTCCTCCGGCAAGTCGAGGCCGAATTCGTGACGGATCTGTTTCATCACCGTGGGATAGCTGCGGCCCAGGAAATGCCGTGTCACATAGTCGAGGTCGATCCGGACATGAAGCTTCTCCAATTCGTCGACCAACATGCGCGCGCTGATGATCTCGCTGTCGATCAGCACCCCGTCGCAATCGAAGATCACCAGTTCCGTCGCCATGGCGCCCCCCCGCGCGCACTATACGCCGGCTCAGGCGCAGGGAAAGCGGATCACGTAAGGGTGCGCGGCAGGGAGGGTGCGATTCATTCGCTGTCGTCGGCCGGCGGCACGGAACGTCTTGCGTGGTTCACGAAAACCCAGAGCGCATAGAACCCCGCCGCCGCGAAGAGGATCGCCCAGCCGGGCGACCCGAAGATCAGTTCCACCATGGCCCAGACCACTGCCACGCCGACCACGGCAACCCTGACCCAGAGGGGTCGGAAGAACGGATGCGTCGGGTCGATCAGCTTCACTGCCGGACCGCCATGTCGAGGCCCGCACAACGCGCGAACTCACGTAAGCTACTCAGTCCAAGCGACTGATATTCATACGGATTGCGTACTTCTTGGTCCTGTTCAGCTTCGATCACCAACCAGCCCTCGTAGCCTGCCTGCGCCAGAATAGACAAAAGCGGTGGAAAGTCCACGCCACCCTCGGGGTCGCCCGGCACAGTGAAGACGCCGCGCCGCACGCCGTCGAGGAAACTCAGGTTTTCCTCCCGCACCTGACGCATGATCGCGGGACGCACGTTCTTGGCGTGGAAATGCCGGACTCGACCGGCATGGCGGGCAAGAGACGGCGCAGGATCGCCGCCATTCGCGCCGAAATAGTAATGGCCGGCATCGAAAAGAAGCTTCGTCGCCGGACCGGTCGCCGCCATGAAGGCGTCGATGTCCGCCGGCGTCTCGACGATCGTACCCATATGGTGATGATAGACGAGGTCAATCCCCTGCCCGGCCATATATTCGGAAAAGGATTCAATGCGTTCTCCGAATGTCCTCATCTCAGGGTCGCTCAGCGCCGGGCGTTCGGACAGCGGCCTGTCGGACCTGTGAATCGCATTCGAGGTTTCACAGGTCACGCAGACCTTGCAGCCGTTGTGCTTGAGCTTGGCGAGATGCGGCTGAAAGGAGGCGATCTCGTCGTCGAGCGGGCGCGTCAGAAGTTCGGTCGAATACCAGCCCGAAATGAAGGTCAGCCCATGGGCACCCAGCGTCCGCTTCAGCGCCTCCGGGTCGGTCGGGAAGCGGTGGCCATTCTCGATCCCGTCGAAACCGATCTGACCGGCCTCGCGCAGGATCTGCTCGGTCGGGATATTTGCGCCAAGGCTCTGGTCGTCATCATTCGCCCAAGCGACTGGGTTGGTCCCGTAAAGGATCATTCCATTATCTCACTTTCAAAACCTTTTCAGACGCTTGCCGTTCGTTTCTCACCAAAAACCGCTGTGACGGTTCGGCACCGGCGCCGTGCGATCCAGCCGCATCGTCATGAGCTTCAGCCGCGGATTTCCGAAACCTTGATCGCGCGGCCTTCCCTGACCGACTTCAACGCCGCGTCTGCCAGCACCAACGCGGCCAGACCGTCCTGACCGTCGGGGGAAATCGCCGTGGCCTCGGTGATCGCGGCGATGAAGGCGGCGATCTCGGCGGCGTAGGCCTCGGTATAGCGGGTCATGAAGAAATCGTGCAGCGGCGGTCGGGTATAGCCCTTGCCCGAAGCGACTTCGATGGAGACCGGGCGCTGGTTTTCCGCCACCACCATGCCTTCGGACCCATGCACCTCGATCCGCTGATCGTAGCCGTAGGTGGCGCGGCGGGAATTGGAGATGACGGCCTGCCTGCCCGACTTCGTGGCCAGGATCACCGAGACGGAATCGTAGTCGCCTGCCTTGCCGATCTCGGGATCGGTCAGGACGGCGGCAGTGGCCATGACCGTCTCCACCTCCTCGCCGAGGAGGAAGCGCGCCATGTCGAAATCGTGGATCGTCATGTCGCGAAAAATGCCGCCCGAGGTCTTGATGTACGAAATCGGTGGCGCGCCGGGATCGCGCGAGGTGATTGTCACCATCTCGACCTTGCCGATGCTGCCATTGTCGATCGCGGCGCGGACAGCACGGAAATGCGGATCGAAGCGGCGGTTGAAGCCGACCATCAGCCTGGTCTTGGTTTCTTCGACGACTTTCAGGCAGTCGCTGACGCGGGCGATACTGAGGTCCACCGGCTTTTCGCAGAAGATCGCCTTGCCGGCGCGGGCGAAGCGTTCGATGAGGTCGGCATGGGTGTCGGTGGGCGTGCAGATCACCACGGCGTCGATGTCGCCGGCCGCCTCGATCGCGTCGATCGTGCGGACCTCGCAGCCATATTGCCTGGCAACCGCCTCAGCCGCCGGGGCCATCGCATCGGCGACCGCCACCAGCCGCGCATTCGCGTCGCCGGTGATGGCCCTGGCATGCACCTTGCCGATGCGGCCTGCGCCCAAAAGTCCGAACCTGACTGTCATATCTGCTCTCCTTAACCGCCGGTCACTCTGGATAGGCGCCGGCCACATTCTGATCGAAGTCGATGAGGGCGCCGGTCATCACGCCGGAGGACGGCCCCAGAAGATAGGTCACGAGGCCCGCGACATGGGCGGGTTTCACAAGTGTGCCAAAGGGTTGCGCGGATTCGGCTTTTGCCAGCCAGTCATCGCCCGCGCCGTGCCATTTGCGCTGGGTCGCATCCTCGCCGGGCGTGTCCATCCAGCCGCAATTGACCCCGTTCACCCGGATATGGTGGCGCCGCAGCGCTTGCGCCGCGTTTTTGGTGACATTCGCCAGCGCCGCCTTTGACGCCGAATAGGGCGCGAGGAAGGATTGCCCGCAATGGGTGACCATCGAGAGGATGTTGACGCAGGAGGCAGGGTGGTCCGCTTCGATGGCACGCTCTGCGAACCGTTGCAGGGCGAAGAACGGCCCCTTGGCGTTCACCGCGATGAGATGGTCCCAGACCGCGGGTGTGGTGTCGAGGATCGAGCCCCGGTCACAGGCGGCGGCGGCGTTCACCAGTGCCGTGACGCGGCCAAAGGCCTCGGCCGCGCGGTCGATCAGTTGGATAGCGTCCTGCGCGTCGGAAAGATCGGTACGGATAAAGTGTACATCGGCGCCAGACGCCGACAAGGCATGCGCCGCCGACTGCCCCGGCCCCTCGCTCCGCGCTGCGATCACGATGCGGGTGCAGCCTTCGGCGATCAGCCGTTCGGCCACAGCGCGGCCAAGACCCTGCGCACCGCCGGTGATGACCGCGACGGTATCGTCGTGCAAGCGCGCCTCAGGCGTCGGCGACATCGCCTTGCCCCTTCACCCCGGTGATATAGGAGACGATGTCATTGCCATCCGTCTCGTCCCTGTTGAGCGAGGCGACGATGCGCCCGCGCCGGAAGACCACGATCCGGTCGACGAGGTCGAAGACCTGGCGCAGATTGTGCGAGATCAGGATCAGCGGCACGCCGCGATCCTTCAGACCCCGGATGATGTTTTCGACCTGCGCGGTTTCCTGCACTCCAAGAGCTGCCGTCGGCTCGTCCATGATAACCATCTTCGACGCGAAGGCCGCCGTTCTTGCGATGGCAACGCATTGCCGCTGGCCGCCCGACATGTTGCGGATCGCGTTGTCGACATTCGGGATCTTTACCGCCGTGGTCTGGAGCGCCTCGAGCGTACGTTCGCGCATCGCCTTGCGGTCGAGCCACGAGAACGGGCCGAGGCGGAACTTGAACAGTTCGCGCCCGAGGAAGAGGTTCGACGGCACGTCGAGATCGTCGGCGAGCGCCAGTGTCTGGAACACCGTTTCAATCCCGGCCTCGCGCGCCTCGAGCGGGTCCTGGAACTCGACGTTGCGCCCCTCGAAATGGATCTCGCCCGCCGAATGCTTCTCGACGGCCGTGATCTGGCGCACGAATGTGGACTTGCCCGCGCCGTTATCGCCGACGATGGCGACATGCTCGGCCTGCTTGAGGGTGAAATTCGCGTCCTCAAGCGCGTGGACGCCGCCATAGCGCTTCGTCAGACCACGGGTTTCGAGGATGATGTCGTTCATGACTTTTCCCTATCCGCGCGACCGACTGCGCTGGCGCCATTGATCAAGGACCACGGCACCGACGATGATCACGCCTTTCACCATCTCCTGGTAGTAGGCGTCGAGCCGAAGGAATGTGAAGCCCGAGATGATGACGCCGAAGATGAGCGCGCCGATCACCGTGCCGAGGATCGAGCCGCGCCCGCCTTGCAGGCTGACGCCGCCGATGACGGCCATCGCGATGGCGTCAAGCTCGTACATGACACCCATGCCGGCTTGCGCGGTAAGGTTCTTGGAACTGAGCACGATGGCTGCAAGCGCCGCCAGCATCCCGGCGATGGCATAGACCATCACCTTGTGGCGGTTCACGCCAATGCCCGACATCCGGGCCGCCTGTTCATTCGAACCGATTGCGTAACAGTGCTTGCCGTATTTCGTATAGGTCATGACCGCGTGGAAGAGGATCGCGAGACCCACGAAGATGATGACCGGCAGGAGCCCCTTGCCGATGGCGGCATAGGATTGCGTCGGGAAGGAAATCGGATTGCCGTTCGACCACCATTTCGACAGGCCGCGCGCCGTCACCATCATGCCGAGCGTGGCGATGAACGGCGGTATGCGCGTGTAGGCGATGAGCGACCCGTTGATCACGCCCGCGACGATGCCGCAGGAAAGGCCCACGACGACCGGCACGATCACCGGAAGATCCATCGCCCAGTCACCGAAGATCGCCTTGGGGTTCGGGTTGCCGTTCACCATCGCGGTCTGCGCGAAGCTCATGGTGATCATCGCGGTGGCGCCGACGATCGAGCCGGAAGAAAGATCGATGCCGCCGTTGATGATGACCTGCGTCACGCCGATGGCGATGATCCCGACGATGGAGACCTGAAGGATGATGATGTTCAGCCGCGCCCAGTTGAAGATCGCGTCGATATTGTCGCGGGTGTTGAACAGGAAGCTGTCGTGCAGGAACAGGCGCCCGAGTATCTCGAACGCCGCGACGATCAGAACGAGCGCGATGAAGACGTTAAGCTCCTGCGGTCGCTCGCGCTTTGCCGGATCGTATTTCAGACCTCCGAGGCCATGCGACGTGTGTGCCAAGGTGTTTCCTTCCCCCGATGGGCCCGGTCGCGGGCGGCGGCCGGGATGTTCCAGATCGTAGGCGGCAGGGGGCGGCGCGCAGAGGCGCCGCCCCGGACACCATACGGGATCAGTTCTTGGCGAGGTAGTCGCCGATGTTCTTCGGCGTCACCAGTTCGAACGGGATGTAAACCTTCTGATCCACGGCCTCGCCCTTGGCGAGCTTGATCGCCGCGTCGAGCGCGCCCGAACCCTGCGCCGCCGCGTTCTGGAACACGGTGACGTCGAGATCGCCGGCCTGCATTGCCGCGAGTGCGTCCTGCGTCGCGTCAACGCCGCCGACGACGATGGTACCCATGTCGAGACCGGCGGCCTTCATCGCCTGGATCGCGCCGATCGCCATCTCGTCGTTGTTGGAGATCACGCCATCGAAGGCGGTTGCGGTCGAGAGCCAGTTGGTCATCAGGTTCTGCGCCTCGTCGCGCGACCAGTTCGCGGTCTGCTCATCGATGATGTTGAGCTTGACCGCGCATTTGCCGCCGTCCATCACGTCATGGATGTCCGCCGTCCGCTGCTGCGCGGCCTGGTTCGAGAGCTGGCCCATCATGACGTAGACATTGGCTTCGGTCTTGCCCTGATCCTCGGCGAAGATGCGGCAGACCTCAATGGTTTCGAGCGTGCCGGATTCGACTTCGTTCGACGCCACGAAGGCCTGATTGTCGGGCAGCGTGTCGACGTTGATCGGCTGGCGGTTGACATAGACGAGCGGCACATTCGCAGCCGCCGCCGCATCGCTCATCGCCTGGGTGGCCGACGTATCGACCGGGTTGACTATGATCGCGTCGACGCCGGACGCGATGAAGTTGTTGATCTGGTCAAGCTGCTTGGCGACATCGTCCTGGGCATCTTCGATCTGCACGCTGTGGCCCTGATCGTCGGCATATTTCTGGATGCCGTTGCGCAGGACCGTCAGAAAGTTGTCGTCGAACTTGGCCATCGACACGCCGACGTTCTCGGCCATGGCGGTCGTGCCCATGAGCGCGGCGAAGCTGGCCGCGAATACGATCTTCTTCATTCTCTTCCTCCTGAACGGGGTGTCCGGCGCACCCCTTCTCTCCCTGAAACGAATGCCGGCTGCCCTCCTCCGGGCATTTCTTTTTGAGCGCCCCGCCTCAGGCTTCCACCTCGGCCACCTGGGCCGCGATGAATTCGAAGGACCGGGCGAGGTCGGCCTTCGGATTCGGAGATGCGTGGACTTCGGGGGCGAAGCTTTCCATCGAGATGCCGCCCTTGAAACCCGCCGCGCGCAAGGCGCGGATCTGTTCGATGTTACCGAGCCTGTCCCTGCCGTCGACAAGGACACGGTGCGCATCCGCCATCTCGTCCACCGCAAGCGCGGGATCGACGACGCCGGAGATGTGGACGATGCCGGTATGCTCGGGGAAATAGTCTCCGCCCCCGGCGAGCGTGTGGTGGAAGGTGTCATGCACAAGCCGGAAGCGGTCGGTGGCGTTCAGCGCCTCGATCGCCTCGACGGCTTCGGATTTGTGACGCAGCGAGCAAATGGCGAAGCCGAGGGGTTCGACCATGCCGATCAGGTCGTGATCCTCAAGCATCGGCTTCAGATTCTTCAGCGCGAGGCGCAGATTGGCCTGCCGTTCGCCATTGCCCATGCCCATGCCGTCGTTGCGCGGGATGAGGCACACCGTCTCTGCCCCTGCGGCGCGCGCGATCTTCATGAGCGAAAGCGCACTGTCGGCCCTGTCCCCGGACCAGTCGTTGAAGCGGTTGATCTGCGCCAGGGCCAGCAGGCGAAGCCCCTTCGCGCGGGCCAGATCGCCCGCCGCTTCGGGCGTCATCGCGCCGAACGTCGGCTGAATCAGGTCGTTCCTGACCTCGATCCCGACGCAGCCGAGATCGGCCGCGAGATCGACGCATTCGATATAGCCCAGACCTGCCACGGTCATGTGGTTCAGCGCAAAAGGCAGCATGTTTGCGTCTCCTCCCAACGAACCCCGCGCGGTCCGAACCCGGCCTATCGGATGGCGCGGAGGGTGCGCCGCGCAGGCCCGAATCGTCAACGCTCCGAACCCCACTTTCCATCATTCCTGACGAAATTCGCTCATCGGGGGTGACGATATTCCATCATCATATGCTTTCGGCAAGATAGAGTTCCGGCTGGAGGAAGTGCTGGCCGGGAATTTCTGACGGCCCTTGCCGAGCCGCCGAAACCATGAGCGATACGAGATCGCGGCACAGCGTCGAGAGCGGCGTCGCGATCACCAGGACGACGTATCCATCCTGAAGCGCCGCCCGGCTTTCGGGGATAAGCTCATTGACGACGAGCGCGACGTCGCCCGGCGCACGCGCCTCGCGCAACGCGGCGATGGCGCCCTCCATACCGCCGCCGGCGCAGTAGATGCCGCGCAGGTCGGGGTGGCGCGCCAGAAGGTCGAGCGTCGCCTCATAGGTCAGTTGCCGCGTCTCGAGGTTCACCAACGTGTCGAGTACGGTGAATTGCGGCGCGTTTTCGCGGAAGAAGCTGCGGAATCCGGTTTCCCGCAGTTCATGGCCATGCCAGCGATACCCGCCCACGAACACCGCGATCTTGCCGGGCTTGCGCGTCGCGGTGGCAATCATCGACGCAGCGATGCGACCCACTTTCAGGTTGTTCAGCCCGACGTAGTTCTGCCGCACGCCTTGCGCAAAATCGTTGAGGAGCGAGAAGCAGGGAATCCCGTCGCCGCGCAGATCCTCGATCGCTTCGGTGATCTCATGGTGGGTGACGGCGGTCGCCGCGAGCGCATCCACCCTGCCCGTCATGCTTCGCATCTGCTTGACGAAATCGGCGGGTGATTGCGACGGAGAGAACGCGATCACCGCCTCTGCGCGGACGCTCGCGGCGGCGGCCACCGCGCGTTCGATCTCGGTCGCGAAATGCTGGTAGAAGGCTTGCTTTTCCTTGTGGAGGACGAAGCCGAAGCGCATATGCGGCAGCTCCGTCTGGATGCGCTGACCGATGAGGCCCGCCGCGTGGTAGCCGATCCGCTGCGCCGCCTCGAAGACCTGGCGCGCCGTCGCCTCGCGCACCTTCTCGCGCCCATTCAGGACGCGATCCACCGTGGCGACGCTGACGCCAGCGTCGCGGGCCACGTCGGTGATGGTCTTCCTGCGCGCCATTTTACCCCTTCTGACGAATTTACGTCACCCGCCATGACGATTTTTGACGATTTTTGACGAGAATGGAAGGGCCCGTCTATGTGAGCCGCCTCGCTCCCGGTATGGTCCGGCACCAACGACTCCGTGGCCCGATGCGCGGCCGCGCCGGTGGGAGGAACATGAATGGCAAGACGGGACTATAGCCTTCTGGGCGAAGATGCGCGGCGCGCGGTGGAAACCGGCCTCGCCGCTGCCGAGTGGTACCATTCCGAACTGCCGCGCAAGGAGATGAAGGCGCTGATGGCGCGGGACGACCATCCCGCGATCCGTGACACGATCCTCCTTTTCGGCTGCATGATCCTCTTCGCGGGGCTGGGCATCTGGCTTTGGCCCACGTTGTGGTCCGCGCCGTTCTGGCTCGCCTACGGGGTTCTCTACGGCTCGGCGATGGATTCGCGCTGGCACGAATGCGGGCATGGCACGCCGTTCCGCACGCCCTGGATGAACGACACCGTCTATCAGATCGCGAGCTTCTGCATGATCCGCAACCCCGTCACCTGGCGCTGGAGCCATGCGCGCCACCACACCGACACGATCATCGTCGGGCGCGACCCGGAAATCGTGGCGATGCGTCCGCCGGCACTGACGCGCATCCTTGTCAACTTCTTCGGCCTGATCGACGCATGGAACGGCTGGGCCCGGATGCTTCTCAACGCATCGGGCAGGCTTGACCCCGAAGAGGCGACCTTCATCCCCGACAGCGAGAAGCCGAAGGTCGTGAAGGTGGCGCGGATCTGGGTGCTGCTCTATGCCGCGACACTCGCGCTTGCCCTTTTGATGGGCTCGGTCCTGCCCCTGATGGTGATCGGCCTGCCCCGGCTCTACGGGGCGTGGCACCATGTGCTGACGGGCATCCTGCAGCATGCGGGCCTTGCCGACAACGTCATCGACCACCGTCTGAACAGCCGCACCGTACATATGAACAGGATCAGCCGCTTCATCTACTGGAACATGAATTACCACGTCGAACACCACATGTACCCCATGGTGCCGTATCACCGGCTGCCCGAACTGCACGCGCGGATCAGGCACGACCTGCCCGAGCCGAACAGCTCGATGTGGCAAGCTTACCGCGAAGTCTGGCCGGCGCTGAGGCGGCAGCTGCGGTACGAGGACTATTTCCTGCGCCGCAATCTGCCGCAGAGCGCGAAGCCCTACCGTGAGGAATTCCACGTCGACGCGCTGGGCCACGCCGTACCGGCCGAATGACACGCACACCGACAGGGAGGAAACGCACATGACCAACTGGATCGACGCCTGTGCCACGGACGATATCGACGAAGAGGACGTGATCCGCTTCGACCACGGCGGCAAGACCTATGCCGTCTATCATTCGCCGGACGGCGAGTTCTTCGCCACCGACGGGCTTTGCACGCATGAGCAGGTCCATCTCTCCGGCGGGCTGGTGATGGACTACGTCATCGAATGCCCGAAGCATAACGGCCAGTTCGACTACCGGACCGGCGAAGCGAAGCGGGCGCCGGTCTGCGTGAACCTGAAGACCTACGCGGTGAAGGTCGAAGGCGGGCGCGTCCTGATCCAGGTGGACTGAGATGAGGTTCGACCCGTCAGGGACACATACTGTCGCCAGCCTTCGGGTGAGCCGGGGCAAGCATCGCTATGCCATGCTCCGCATCGAGACGCTGGATGAGGCGTGGAGCGGCAGCCGCAGCCGCTTCACCGGAAACTGACGCAGGGCCTTTCCGCTCCGCGAGAGGGATTTCACCCGCCTGCCCCGCACCGTGGCAATCGGCGCGGAATGCGATCCCCTGTGCGACGACGCGATCGAATATGCCGATCGCATCCGCGCTGCCGGGGGCGAGGCCGTGGCCTGGATCGAACCGGGCCTCGTCCACGGCTATCTCCGCGCCCCCCGCGACGGTGTTGCGTGCGGGCGACAGCTTCGGCCGCATCAAGGCGGCTACCGGCACGCTCGCCGAGGGCCGCCTGCCCGAGCAACCTTCCCTCTGACCGATCCGAAAGAAAAACCGCCGCGCTCCGGGTGGGGCGCGGCGGCAGTTGGCGATTTCCGAGTTTCCGGCGCGTTGGCTTGGGGAAGCCACGAGTGACAGGGGACAGGTGCAAACCGGCGGAGAACCGCAAGGCAGAAAGAAAGAATTCAGATCAGGTTGGGCAGATGCAGCGCCACGACCAGCATGGCAACGAGAGAGACGACCCCGGCGGCATCACGCGCCAGCGTAGCGCGGTTGCGAAGGATCACGGTCTTCAGTTCCCTGGTCATCGGAGTGCCTCATCCTGATCACTGTGTTGCCAATTTGTTCTCACATCGGAACCAATCTGTAAAGAACTTTTTAAGAACATTCGTGAACGAAGCGTGATTTTTTGCCTAACCCACGGAAATCAACCGGATCGCGCGATCCTGCTCCATCAGCCACAGAAGCACCCGCGCCGCCTCGCCGCGCGGACTGTTCAACGCGGGATCGTCGGCCAGAAGTTTCCGCGCATCGGACTGCGCGACGGCCATCAGGGCCGATTGCCGCTCAATATCCGCGATGCGGAATTTCGGCAGGCCGGACTGCGCCGTGCCGATCAGATCGCCCGCGCCGCGCATGGCCAGGTCTTCATCGGCGATCCGAAAGCCATCCTCCGTCTCTCGCAAAATCTGCAAACGGCGTTCGGCAGTCTCGCCAAGGGGTGGCTGGTACATCATCAGACAAGTCGATTCGGCGCTGCCGCGTCCGACCCGGCCGCGCAACTGATGCAACTGCGCCAGTCCGAAGATCTCCGCCCGCTCGATCACCATGATCGAGGCGTTGGGGACGTTTACGCCCACCTCGATCACCGTGGTGGCGACGAGGACCTTGGTCCGTCCGGCAGTGAATTCGGCCATCGCGGCGTCCTTCTCGGCGGCGGGCATCTGACCGTGGACGAGGCTGACAATGCCTTCGCCAAGCGCCGCCCTCAGCGCCCGGAACCGTTCCTCGGCGGCCGTCAGGTCCACCACTTCGCTTTCCTCGACCAGCGGGCAGACCCAGTATGCCTGCCGTCCCTCGGTCACGGCCTGCCTGAGATGGCCCACAACCTCGTCGTAGCGCCCCGTGGAAATCAGCGCCGTCTTCACCGGCTTCCGGCCTGCCGGTTTCTCATCGAGGATCGACACGTCCATATCGCCGTATTGCGCGAGGCTGAGCGAACGCGGGATCGGCGTCGCCGTCATTACGAGTACGTCTGCGGCACCCCCCTTGGCGCCAAGCTCCATCCGCTGCGCCACGCCGAAACGGTGTTGTTCGTCAACGATGGCGAGGCGCAGGTCGTGAAACCCGACATCTTTCTGAAACACTGCATGGGTGCCGACGAGGATATGGATGTCGCCCTCTGCCAGCGCTTTCAGCTTCGCCATGCGCTCCGCCCCCCGGTCGCGGCCGGTGAGCAGTTCCAGCACGACCTCCGCCTCCTCGGCCAGCGGGCGGAGGCTTTCCAGATGCTGACGCGCGAGGATTTCCGTCGGGGCCATCATCACGCCCTGCCCACCCGCCTCGACCGCGATCAGCAGCGCCATGAAGGCAACGAGCGTCTTGCCCGAACCGACATCACCCTGCAACAGGCGGCTCATCCTGCGGTCCGAGGCCATGTCTCCGGCAATCTCGGCCATCGCGCGGGTCTGCGCGTTCGTCGGCCTGTAAGACAGCGCTTTCAATACTTTACCCTGCAATTCGCCAGTACCAACCGTCATCCGGCCCTTGCCGCGCCGCATCGAAAGACGGGCGAGCGCGAGGGTCAGCTGGTGGGCGAAAAGCTCGTCATAGGCGAGGCGCTGTCGCGGCGGGGCCTCAGCGGCGACATCGGCCAACCCGCGCGGCGCATGGGCGGCACGAATCGCGTCCGCCCAATCCGTCCAGCCCTCCCGCGCCTTCAACGCGGGGTCGATCCAGTCCCGCAGGTCGGGCACGCGGGTCAGCGCCGAGGCCGCGGCCTTGTGCATGACCTTCTGCGTGATGCCTGCGGTCAGCGGATAGACCGGTTCGTGGTCCGGCAACTCCCCGGCTTCTTCGGGGCGCAGGACATGGTCCGGATGGACCATCTGCGCCAGTCCGTCGAACAGCTCGATCTTGCCGGAAACGAGCCGCTTCTGTCCGGTCGGCAAGAGGCGTTGCAAATAATCGCCCTTGGCATGGAAGAAGACGAGCTGGAATTCCGTCTCGGCGTCCTTCACGAAGACCCGCGCCGGCCCGCCCTTGCGGCGCGGCGGCACATGGGCGCCGACCGTCACCTCGACCGTCAGGGTCGAGGGGAATTCGGCGCCTTTGATCGTCGCGCGGCGGCGGCGGTCTATGACGGCATAAGGCAGCGTGAAGATCAGATCGCGCGGCTTCTCCACCGCCATCTGCGCCAGAAGCTTGGCCGATTTCGGACCGACGCCATCGAGCGTTTCCAGTTCCGCGAAAAGCGGGAACAGGATGGCGGGGCGACTCATCCGCCGATCAGATGCAGCCAGGCATCCTCGTCGATCATCTCGACGCCGAGCCGTTCCGCATCCTTGGCCTTCGATCCCGCGCCGGGCCCCGCCACGACGAGGTCGGTCTTGGCCGAGACCGAGCCGGAGACTTTCGCACCCAAGGCCTCCGCCCGCACCTTCGCTTCGGCCCGCGTCATCTTTTCGAGCGTTCCGGTGAAGACCACGGTCTTGCCCGCGACCGGGGATTGCGTGGCCCGCGCTTCGGGTGGCTGGATGCTGAGAAACGCCGTCAGCTTGTCGATCGCCGTGCGTTCCTGCGGGTTGGCGAGGCTGTCCGACAGCGACAGCGCGAGAACGGGGCCGACGCCGTCGGTATCGACGAGATCGATCCAGGCGGCCTGCCCGTCGGGCGGCACATCGGCATTGGCCAGCGCGACCTTGCGCACCTCGCCGATCCGGGCGCGGCGGCCTTCTTCGGAGGCTCTGCGGCGCTCCTCTTCCTCCGCCGCATCGGCGGCGCGGTGGCCGAGCGCCGCTGGCCGCGCGCGGTCGAGGCTTTCGACCAGCGCGTCCCAGCTTCCATAATGGCGCGCGAGATCCTGCGCGGCAACCTCGCCCACATGCCGGATCCCGAGCGCGAAGATCAGGCGGGCGAGTGGGATATTCTTACGTTCCTCAATGGCTTGAAAGAGGTTGTTCACAGATTTTTCGCCAAAACCGTCACGATTCTTCAACTTGGCCACGTTTGTCGCATCGCGCTCGGAGAGCGTGAAGATGTCGACCGGCTCACGGATCGGCAGCGCCTCGTCGTTGAAGAACATCTCGATCTGCTTCGCACCCAGCCCCTCGATATCGAAAGCAGCGCGGGAAACGAAATGTTTCAGCTTTTCAACCGCCTGCGCGGGGCAGATGAGACCGCCGGTGCAGCGTCGGACGGCATCGCCCTCCTCGCGCACCGCCTCCGATCCGCATTCCGGGCAGGTGGTCGGGAAGGCGTATGGCACCGCATCCGCAGGCCGCTGCGCCAGATCCACATCGGCGACCTTGGGGATAACGTCGCCCGCCCGATAGACCTGCACCCAATCGCCGACGCGGATGTCCTTTCCGCCCCTTATCTGCTCTCCGCTGGCCGAACGGCCCGCGATGTAGTCCTCATTGTGCAGCGTCGCGTTCGAAACGACGACGCCGCCCACCGTCACCGGCGCGAGCCGCGCGACCGGGGACAAGGCGCCCGTCCGCCCGACCTGAATGTCGATGGCTTCGAGCCGGGTCCAGGCCAGTTCCGCCGGAAATTTGTGCGCGATGGCCCAGCGGGGCGTGGAGGAGCGGAAGCCGAGGCGCCTTTGCAGGTCGAGGTCGTTGACCTTGTAAACCACGCCATCGATGTCATAGCCGAGCGTCGCGCGCTTCTGCTCGATCACGCGATAGGCGTCGAGCAGCGCTTTCGGCCCGTCGCAGAGGATGGTCAGCGGATTGGTCTGAAAACCGCACTTCGCCAGCCGCTCGATGGCGCGCATCTGCGTATCGGCCAAGGGGTCGGACAATTCCCCCCAGGCATAGGCGAAGAATTTCAGCGGCCGTTCGGCGGTGATGGCGGGGTCGAGTTGCCTCAGCGACCCGGCGGCGGCGTTCCTCGGATTGGCGAAGGTCTTGCCGCCGCGTTCTTCCTGCCGTTCGTTCAGCGCGGCGAAATCGGCGTGGCTCATATAGACTTCGCCACGGACCTCGAGCACGTCCGGCGCGCCGGTCAGTGTCTTCGGAATGTCGGCGATGGTGCGGGCGTTTTCGGTGACGTTCTCGCCGGTCTCACCGTCGCCCCGCGTCGCGGCCATGATCAGGCGGCCCTTCTCGTATCGCAAGGACAGGGACAGCCCGTCGATCTTCGGTTCCGCCGTATAGGTTAGCGAAGTGCCGGAGGAAAGGTTCAGGTAGCGGCGGATACGGTCGTCGAACTCCCCGATCTCATCCGCCCCGAACGCATTTTCGAGGCTGAGCATCCGCACGGCATGGCGCACCTTGGCGAAGGTTTCCGAAGGTGACGCACCGACCTGGTCCGACGGGCTGTCGGTACGTTTGAGTGCCGGAAACCGCGCCTCGATCGCGGCGTTACGCCGCTTCATCGCATCGAATTCGGCATCCGACATCGTCGGCGCGTCGGCCTGATGATAGGCAACGTTCGCCGCCTCGATCGCGCGCGCGAGTTCGGCCAGTTCCTGCGCGGCGGCCTCTTCGGACAATGTCGCGACGTCGGGGCGTTCGGGCAAGGTGGCGTGTCTCCCTTGGGTGGTTCCAAAGCGATAGCGCGCACCCTGCCGGCTGTCCAGCGCGAGGCGCCCCGGCTCAGGTCAGCTGCAAGCGGCAGAACCGGGGACCGACATTGCGGAGCGGCGGCGGCAGTCCGCTGACATCGAACGGTTCCTCGTACTTCAGTATCCAGCGCGGGAACGCCGCCCCGATCTCGGCGGTACTCAGCCCCCGCGGCAGGGGACCACGCCGACCGGGTGCCCAGACGAGCATGACCATGGTCGCGTGCGGGGCCGCCAGCGAGTCGATTCCGTTTGCGGCCGCCACCAAATCGCCGGGAGACAGCCCGTGCAACGCACCGAAATCCCAGAAGAAATCAAACTTCCCCAAGGCCAGAGCGGTGTCCAATCTTGTCAGGTCCGCGTGGCAAAACCAAATCGACACGCCAGCGGCGGCGGCATTCTGTCGTGCCTTGCGCAAAGCGGATTCGACGATATCGACCCCGGTCACCTGCCAGCGCATTTCCGCCAGCCGGATTGACCAATGGCCCCGCCCACAGCCGATATCGAGCGCCCGGCCCGGAGTGCCGCGTTCGCGCAATTCCCGCCCGAGACACGCGGCGACCTGTGCCGCGGCGGGCGGATGCGTCGCCGCCGCCTCCCAGGGCGCGAAGCCGAGACGGTAGGCGATCTGGTAAAAGAGGCTCACCCGACGAGCTTACGGCAAATCTCCGGAACCGAACAGCCGGAACCGCGATGATCGCCTGCCGCTGGACCGCTGGCGTGGCGTGAAGACCCCTCACGTCGCGGCCAGAAGTCCGTCGTCGTCGCTCAGGCGCCGACCGCCATCTTGCGCGGCTGGACCGTGCCGGCCGGTTCACGCAAAACGTAGCCGCGGCCCCAGACCGTCTCGATGTAGTTCTCGCCGCCGGTCGCCTCCGCAAGCTTCTTTCTCAACTTGCAGATGAAGACGTCGATGATCTTCAGCTCTGGTTCGTCCATGCCGCCGTAGAGATGGTTGAGAAACATTTCCTTCGTCAGCGTCGTCCCCTTGCGCAGCGACAAAAGCTCGAGCATCTGGTACTCCTTGCCGGTCAGATGCACCGTCTGCCCCTCGGACTCCACGATCTTGGCATCAAGATTCACCGCGATCTTGCCGGTATGGATCACCGATTGCGCATGGCCCTTGGAACGCCGGATGATCGCGTGGATACGCGCCACCAGTTCCTCCCGATGAAACGGCTTCGTCAGGTAATCGTCAGCGCCGAAACCGAAGCTGCGAACCTTGTTTTCGGTGTCGTCCGTGCCGGTCAGGATCAGGATCGGCGTTTCCACCTTGGCCATGCGAAGCTGACGCAGCACCTCATGCCCCGTCATGTCCGGCAGGTTGAGATCGAGAAGGATAAGGTCGTAGTCGTAAAGCTTCGCCAGATCGACCCCCTCCTCGCCGAGATCGGTGCAATAGACGTTCAGGTTGGCATGGGTCAGCATAAGTTCGATGCTGCGCGAGGTGGTTGGATCATCCTCTACCAACAATATCCTCATCCGGCGTACTCCACATTAATCCCTCGATCACGATCACCTTGGCGCGGATTGGTTAATCACAAGTTACTGGCGCGCAGCGGAGTTCTCGAATCAACTCATGATTGTCGGTATCTCTGGATCGCGGTGACTTTAAGGCCACTTTCGCCATGCTTTTCGACCGCTTCGCGCCAGAAGTCGAATTCCTCCTCGGACAATTCGTAGCGCTCCAGAGCCTCGGTCAGCGGCATCAAGCCGAAGGCCACCGCCCTTACCACCCGCGCCTTGCGGCTTGCCACCCAGCGCCGTGTCCCGGCCGGCGGCAGGTCCGCCCGCGTCAGTATTGTGCCATCGGCAAGCGTGACGGCCCTTGGCCCGTCGATTTTCTTCAGGTACATGTCTCACCCCTCGGTCTTCACCCGTGCGAAGCCTTTCGCGGGCAGCCTTAAGGAGGGGTGAAACCGGGCGTTGTGAGTGGATCGGATTTTCCTATATTCCTAACGATCCGAAGGAGAGTGCCATGCCGCTTGATGAGACGAAGCTGAATTCCCTGGGCCTGGCCAAGGCCCCGGCGAACACCCGCGTCGTCGTCGCCATGTCGGGTGGCGTGGATTCCTCGGTCGTTGCAGCCATGCTGAAGGATGAGGGCTACGACGTCGTCGGCGTCACCTTGCAGCTTTACGATCACGGGGCGGCGCTGGCGAAAAAGGGCGCCTGCTGCGCCGGGCAGGACATCCACGACGCCCGCCGGGTGGCCGAGGCCATGGGCTTCCCGCATTACGTGCTCGATTACGAGAACATGTTCCGCGAGGCGGTGATCGACGAGTTCGCCGACGCCTATCTGGCCGGGGCGACGCCCGTACCCTGCATCCGCTGCAACGAAAGGGTGAAGTTCAAGGACCTTCTGGCGACGGCGAAGGACCTTGATGCAGACTGTATGGCGACGGGCCACTACATCCAGCGGAAAGTCGGCGCTGCGGGGCCGGAACTGCATGCCGCCGCCGATCCGAACCGTGACCAGAGCTATTTCCTGTTCTCGACGACGCCGGAGCAGCTTGACTATCTGCGCTTCCCGCTGGGGCATCTGGCGTCGAAGGCCGAGACACGGGCGCTCGCCGCGAAATACGGGCTGTCGGTGGCCGACAAGCCCGACAGCCAGGACATCTGCTTCGTGCCGAACGGCGACTATGCCTCGGTGATCGAGAAGTTGCGCCCCGGCGCGGCCGATCCGGGCGAGATCGTGGACATGGCGGGCAACGTGCTGGGTGAACACCGGGGCGTCATCCATTACACGGTCGGGCAGCGGCGCGGTCTTGGCATCGGCGGGCTCGAGGACCCGCTCTACGTCGTGAAGCTTGACCCGGAGACTCGCCGGGTCATCGTCGGGCCGAAGGAGGCGCTGGCGGCGAGGATCGTGCCGGTGCGCGAGATCAACTGGCTCGGTGACGCGCCGCTCAACTCCGCGACGGAATGGCATGTCCATGTCCGCATCCGCTCGACCCGCCCACCGCGGGCTGCGGTGATCCGGCCGCTGTCGGCGACGACGGCGGAGGTCGAGCTGCTCGACCCGGAAGAGGGCGTCAGCCCCGGACAGGCCTGCGTCTTCTACGAGACGGGCGGCACCCGCATCCTCGGCGGCGGCTGGATCTGGCGCGGCTACTGAGCCCGCAGAGTTCGGCGCGCCGCAGAAACCAGATCAGGATACGCGCATAACCCGTTGGTTATCCAAGCCGATAGTTCGGAGAACTCTCGCGTGATCTGGACGTCATGGACATGGCTTTCCTTCAGCCCCGCGCCGGTGATGCGGACAAAGGTGCAGTTGCGGCGCATCTCCTCGACCGTGCGGTTGCCGGTATAGCCCATCGCGGCGCGCAAGCCGCCGACGAGCTGGTGCAGCACGGCAGAGGCCGTTCCCTTGTAGGGCACCTGGCCCTCGATCCCCTCCGGCACAAGCTTGTCGGAGGCGGCATCCTTCTGGAAATAGCGGTCGGCGGAGCCGCGCGCCATCGCGCCCAGACTTCCCATGCCGCGATAGCTCTTGAAGCTACGGCCTTGATAAAGAATGACCTCTCCGGGGCTTTCATCCGTTCCGGCAATGGCCGACCCGACCATGGCGCAGGACGCGCCGGCGGCAATGGCCTTGGCGAAGTCGCCGGAATACTTGATGCCGCCATCCGCGATCACCGGCGTATCGCCCGCCGCGCCCGCGCTTTCCATGATCGCGGTCAACTGCGGCACGCCGACACCCGCGACGATGCGCGTGGTGCAGATCGAACCCGGCCCGATCCCGACCTTGACCGCATCCGCCCCGGCGCCGATCAGCGCGCGGGTGGCCTCCGCCGTCGCCACGTTCCCGGCAATGACCTGAACGGCATTCGACAGCGCCTTGACCCGCTCCACGGCCCTGGCGACGCCTTCGCTGTGCCCGTGCGCGGTGTCGATTACCACCATGTCCACGCCCGCCTCGATCAGCGCGCGCGAGCGTTCGAACCCGGCCTCGCCCACGGTCGAAGCGGCCGCGACCCGCAGGCGGCCCAGTTCATCCTTGCAGGCATGGGGGTTGAGAACGGCCTTCTCGGTATCCTTCAGCGTCAGGAGGCCGGTGAGCTTGCCCTGCCCGTCCGTGACCAGAAGCTTCTCGATCCGCCGCGCCTTCATCAGGCTTTTCGCCTCATCAAGGTCCGCAGGCTCGCGCAGGATCGCGAGATTGTCCGCCGTCATCACGACGCTGACCGGCGTCTTGTCGTCCGAGGCGAAGCGCATGTCGCGGTTGGTGACAATCCCGACAACCCGGCCGCGTTTGTCCACGACAGGGAAACCAGTGACGTTGTAGCGCTCCTGAAAAGCCCGGGCATCACCCACGGTCTGGTCGGCTGTCAGTGTGATCGGGTTGTAGACGATACCGCTTTCGAAACGCTTCACCCGGCTCACTTCGGTCGCCTGCTCCTCGATCCCGAGGTTGCGGTGGATGACGCCGATCCCGCCCGCCTGGGCCATTGCAATGGCCATCCGCGCCTCGGTCACGGTATCCATCGCCGAACTGAGAAGCGGGATGTTCATGCGGATCGCCTTCGTCACGAAGGTCGTTGTATCGGCATCCGACGGCAGTACGCTCGACGCCGCAGGGACCAGAAGAACATCGTCGAATGTGAGAGCCTCGCGAATCTCCATGGCGCACCTCGTGGGGAGTTTTCGTTTGGCGCTTCCCTGTTTCACGGGGATGGACGGAGCGCAAGGGCAAAACGGAAGACAGAGCGGCCCCGCTTGCCCCGCCCCACGATGATGAAGGATCATCGCCCCTGAAGGAAGGCGCCTCAGGCGGTCGCGGCGTTGGTCTTTATGGCGAGTTGGCCGCGCGCCCAGGCTCGCATCACCTTCCACGCGATCGCCGGAACGACGATCGTGGCGAGCGCGAGCGCTGCGATGACCTGGCCAGAGCCAGGCGTCGCCCAACACCAGCCAAAGCGATGCGGTTGCGGCCACCGGGAAGGTGAAGGCCCCCCAAAGCGCCGAAAACCCCGATTCGGTCAGCCAGAAGACCCGCAGGATGATCCAGCCGAGCATCAATGCCGCCACCCCGCCGCAGCCCAGTGCAACGGCCTGAAACTCCAGCGCGGCGGCGACGAGCCCCAGGAGCGCCACCGGCGACAGGTGAATCGCCAACAGGGGTCTGAGCGGCGCGGGCACGTCTTCCCGCACGATCTGCTCCAGACTGACCGCCCAGATGAAGGCGGCGAAGATCGCGGTGACCCCGAAAAGGGCAAGGGCAAGCCCATATTGATGCAGGCCGGTCGCCGCGAGCGAAGCGATGATGAAACCCACGAAGTTCAGATGCCAGACCGGCGTGACCCGGCGCTGCGGCGCGGGCCCGGTCGCAAAGACATAGAGCAGGACGGCCACGAGCAAGCCATGCAGCACAAGACCGACATAGAGAACCGAACGCGCCGCCCCCGCGTCATAGGGCAGCACCGTCATCGACAGCAGATAGATGCAGAGCGCCCCGGCCCCGAGTCCCGCGCGCCCCGGCAGGATCCGCAACTCGTCGATCACCACCTTCGGACGCCGAACCAGTTTAACCGCGTAGGCCAGGGCCGTGAACAGAAACAGCAGCGTGACCGCCCCAAGGATCGCCTCGCCAACCTCGCTGGGAACCCCGAGTGCGCCGGCGGCGCGGCGCCAGGCGAGGCCAAGACCAAAAAGGCCCATGATGGATGGAAATATCGCCGGAGGCGTGCGACGCCAGAGGCCGGGCGGCGTGGATGCCGGTGGATGAAAAGCCATGTTTGCCTGTCCCTTGCCCCTTTTTCCTCATCTTGCCCGTTTCCGACGAGTTGTACGAGTGGCAAATTGTCATCTCGGACGGGAATCGTGCAATCTCATCGCTCCCCCAGTGCGGCCTTGACCTGCCGCTGGCCGAGACCGCTGGACAATGCCGTTGTCCGGGGCGATCACTGCGCCGAAGCAGCCACGCCTGAAACCCGGAGTCCCGATGCAGTCCCAGCCAAGACCGCTTGCCGCGGCGCTCTGGATGAGTGGTTCGATCACCGGTTTCTGCTTGCTCGCCGTCTCGGGGCGTCAGATCGGCGCCACCCTCGATACCTTCGAGATGATGCTCTATCGTTCTCTGATCGGCCTTGCGATCGTCGCGACCTACACGGCCGGTTCCGGGCGCTTCAGAGAGATCAGCGCAAAGCGGCTCGACCTTCAGCTCTTGCGCAACCTCTTTCATTTCACCGGACAGAACCTCTGGCTCTATGCGCTGTTCCTGATCCCGATGGCGCAGCTTTTCGCGCTGGAATTCTCATCGCCGATCATCGTGGCGCTGGTCGCGCCGGTCTTTCTGTCCGAGGCATTCACGCGCACCAGGTTTCTGGCGGTGATCGTGGGATTCGCGGGCATCCTGCTCGTCTCGCGCCCCTTCGGCACCGGCGGTTTGTCGCTTGGCCTGGTCGTCGCCCTGTGCTGCGCATTCGGTTTCGCTGGCGCCGCCATTCTTACCAAGCGGCTGACCCGGATCGTGTCCGTGCTCTGCATCCTTTTCTGGCTCACCCTGACGCAGACCGCCTTCGCCCTGATCTGCGCCGGCTGGGACGGCATGGTCGCGCTGCCGACTGTCACCGTCCTGCCTTGGGTCATGGTGATGGGCGTCGCCGGCCTCGTCGCGCATCTCTGCCTGACGCAGGCCCTGTCGCTCGCCCCCGCGACCATCGTCATGCCCATCGATTTTCTGCGCCTGCCACTGATCGCGGTGGTCGGGATGCTGTTTTACGGCGAGCCGCTCGACCGCTGGGTGATGATCGGCGGCGCGATCATTTTCACGGCGAACTGGATCAATCTTCGCGCCGAGACCCGGCGCAAGCCGGTCACAATTTCAAGTTGAGTCATGCCGACGTGACGTCATTGATTGACGCAACATAATTGCGGGCCCTAGTCTGATCCCAATGTCCAACAACGCGTTAGGGATGAGGAATATGGGACGTGTTCTAACTACGGTAAGCGTGTTCGCGCTCGGTGCCGGTTCTGCTCTGGCAGGTGGCCTCGAAAGATCTACGCAATCGGTCGCCCCGCTTTTCGAAAGCGGCGAATATGTCGAACTCAGCTTCGGTTCCTTCAGCCCCACCGTCAGCGGTGTCGGGGCCGGGCCTTTCACGGGCACTTCGAGCGGCGACATGGCCGGTGGCTACCTGTCCTATTCTCTCGCCTACAAACGTGCGTTGAGCGATACACTCGACATGGCGCTCATCCTCGATCAGCCGATCGGCGCCGACGTGGACTACCCGGCTTCCGGAGCGCCCTACCCCTTCACGGGTTCCAATGCCGAAGTCCGCTCCACCGCGGTGACCGGCCTCCTGCGCTACAAGCTCCCGTCGAACTTCTCGGTCTATGGCGGCCTGCGCGCCGAGGCGGCGAAGGGCAATGTGCAGATCGTTGCACCGACGCTTTCCCCCGCCTTCACGAATTACCAACTGACTGCCGATACGGATTACGCGGTCGGATACGTCGTCGGTGTCGCATGGGAAAAGCCCGAAATCGCCGCTCGGGTCGCGCTGACTTACAATTCGGCGATCAAGCACACCTTCGACACGGTTGAGACCGGCCTTGCACCGATCAGTCTGCCCGGCACGATGGACGTCGAAGTCCCGCAGTCGGTCAACCTCGAATTCCAGTCCGGTATCGCGAAGGACACGCTGCTGTTCGGCTCTATCCGCTGGGTGGACTGGACCGCCTTCAACATCACGCCACCGAATCTGGGCGTGCCGATCGTGTCGTTCACGGATGACATCATCACCTACAATCTCGGCGTCGGACGCAAATTCAACGAGCATTGGTCCGGTGCGGTGACTTTCGGTTACGAAAAGCACAATGGTGCGCCGGTCGGCAACCTTGGCCCGACTGACGGTCTCAAGAGCGTCGGCATCGCCGCGACCTATACGGTGGATAATGTGAAGATCACCGGCGGCCTCCGCTATGTCGATATCGGCGACGCGACGACCTCCACCATCGGTTCGCAGTTCTCGGGCAATCACGGCATCGGCGCCGGTATCCGGATCGCCTACAGCTTCTGACGCCGCTTCAGGTGAAACATCGGCGGCCCCGTTCGCGCGGGGCCGCTCGCTGGAAGGACGTCGGATTTCGCAAGATCCGGGTGGCGGGACGGCGCGCGGCGGAATAGCGTCGCCGCATGAGCATACCCGTGACACAACAACGGCTGACGCCCCGTGCCTGGGCGCTTCTCCTGCTTCTCGCGTTGATCTGGGGCGGGTCGTTCCTATCCAACCGTGCGGCCCTGGCCGACGTTGGCGTGCTGATGACGGTTGCCTTCCGGGTGGCAGGGGCCGCTCTGGCGCTCTGGCTCTATATCTGGCTCCGCCGCCTGCCGGTGCCGCGCGAGAGGCGCTACCTCGCGCTTTTCCTGACGATGGGGTTTCTCAACAACGTCATTCCCTTTACGCTGATCGTCTGGGGCCAGACCCATGTCGAGTCCGGGCTCGCCTCCATCCTGAACGCAGCGACGGCGATCTTCACCGTGGTCCTGACGGCACTTGTCTTTCCCGACGAACGGATGACGCTGCGCAAGGCCATCGGCGTGGGCCTTGGCTTTCTTGGCGTGGCACTGGCGATGGGTTTGAACCATCTTGGCGCGCTCGATCCCCGCGCGCTCGGTCAGATCGCGATCCTCGGTGCGGCCGTCTCCTACGCTTGCGCAGCGGCCTTCGCCCGGGTCGCGGTCAAGGGTCTCAGACCCGAGGTCTCCGCCGCAGGGATGCTGACCGGGGCGTCGCTGGTGATGGTCCCACTCGCGCTCTGGTTCGAAGGCGCGCCGAGCCTCGATTACGCCCCGGCGACCTGGGTGGCACTCGGCTACCTCGCCTTCGCGGCCTCGGCGCTGGCCTATCTCCTCTACTACGCCGTCCTTCAGACAGCGGGCGCGGGCAACCTGAGCCTCGTGACGCTGCTCATCCCGCCCATCGCCATCGTCCTCGGCGCGGTGGTCTATGGCGAGGCCTTGCACCTGACGGCTTATCTCGGTTTCGGGCTTCTGGCGCTTGGTCTTCTGATCCTCGATGGCCGCATCGGCCGACGAAGGCGCGCGGAGTTGCAAAAAACCGCGTGAACTCGGCCAGCGTTCCGGCTAGTCAGACGCAAAGACCGGGATTTGGACCATGATCTACGCATCCGCGAAGGACTGGCGCGCAGCGCCGCGCAAGAAGGTGCTGCTCTTCGGAATGTCGGGGCTGGGCAAGACGCATGTGTCGAACCTTTTGCGTGCGGCAGGGGACTGGTTCCACTACTCGATCGATTACCGTATCGGCACCCGTTACATGGGCGAATTCATCGCCGACAACTTCAAGCGCGAGGCGATGAAGGTGCCGCTGCTGCGCGACCTCTTGATGACGGATTCGGTCCACATCACCTCGAACATCACGTTCAACAACCTGGCACCCCTTTCCACATATCTCGGCAAGCCCGGCGATCCTGCGAAGGGCGGTCTGCCCTTCGCCGAATACTGCCGCCGCCAGGATCAGCATCGCGCGGCCGAGATTTCCGCGCTTCTGGATACGGCGCATTTCATCGACCGGGCGCATGAGCTCTACGGCTATGACAATTTCGTCTGCGATTCCGGCGGCTCGATCTGCGAGGTCGTTGACCCTGCCGACTCCGCCGATCCGGTGCTGACTTCGCTTGCCAGCGCGGCGTTGCTGGTCTGGATCAAGGGCAGCGAGGCGCACACTGCCGAGTTGGTCCGCCGTTTCGACAAGGCGCCGAAACCGATGTACTATCAGCCCGCCTTCCTCGACGCCGCATGGGAAGATTATCGAAGCGAAAACAATGTCAAGGAAGGCGACGTTGATCCGAACGCCTTCGTCCGATGGACCTATGCCCGCGCCCTGGCACACCGCCAGCCCATCTATGCCGAGATGGCCGCGAAATGGGGCGTGACAGTCACCGCCGAAGAGGTCGCCGGCCTGTCGAACCGGGCCGAGTTCGAAACCCTCATCGCCCGCGCACTTGAGGAACGGCGATAGCCGGGTTATCTCCGGTCTTCCCGAAGGAGACGCCCATGCCCATCACCCTGCCCGAGACGCTTCCCGCCTTTGACGTGCTGTCGAAGGAAGGCGTCATGGTGATGTCGCCGGACCGCGCCGCGCATCAGGACATCAGGCCGCTCAGGATCGGGCTTCTGAACCTGATGCCGAAGAAGATCCAGACCGAGAACCAGTTCGCCCGCCTGATCGGCGCGACGCCCCTTCAGATCGACTTCCAGCTGATCCGGATGAGCGAGCATCAGACCAAGAACACCGCCGCCGAACACATGGCCGCCTTCTACCGCCCGTTTCAGGAGGTGAAGGCCGAGAAGTTCGACGGCCTCGTCATCACCGGTGCGCCCATCGAACATCTGCCGTTCGAGGAGGTGACCTATTGGGACGAGATGTGTGAGGTCATGGACTGGACCCAGACCAACGTGCAGTCAACCTTCGGCGTCTGTTGGGGCGGTATGGCGATGATCCACCATTTCCATGGTGTCCGTAAGCATATCCTCGACCACAAGGCGTTTGGCTGCTTCCGGCACCAGAACCTTCTGCCCGCCTCGCCCTACCTGCGCGGTTTCTCGGATGATTTCGTCATTCCGGTCAGCCGCTGGACCGAGATGAAGCAGGATGAGATCGACTGCGCTCCCGGCTTGCGAACTCTGCTCGGCTCGGATGAGGTCGGCCCGTGTCTGATCGAGGATCCCGGCCATCGCGCGCTCTACATCTTCAATCATTTCGAATACGACCGCGGCACGCTGAAAGAGGAGTATGACCGGGACGTGTCGAACGGCACGCCGATCAACGTGCCGATGAACTACTATCCGGACGACGACCCCGCGCAACTGCCACTCAACCGCTGGCGCAGCCACGCCCACCTGCTCTACGGCAACTGGATCAACGAGATCTATCAGTCCACACCGTTTGACCTGAATGCGATTGGGAACTAGCCTGCTGATCCTTTGCCTGCTTCTCGCAGCGGGCTGGGCGCTGACGCTGTGGCGCGCGTCCGCGCGCGAGGCGCAGGCCGAGGCCAGGTACCCGCCGCAGGGCCAGTTCGTCACGGTCGATGGCGTGAAGATGCACGCGGTCGTCGCCGGCGAAGGGCCGGACCTCGTCCTGATCCACGGCGCGTCCGGATCGGTCAGGGACTTCACGACCGGCGTCATGCCCGCACTGACCCGCCGCTACCGCGTGATCGCCATCGACCGCCCAGGCTTCGGCTGGTCGGAGGCTTCGCCGGTCAGCCCCGGCATTCACGAGGATGCGCGGCTGATCCGGGATGCGGTCGCGGCCCTGGGCGCGGATCGGCCGATCGTGCTTGGCCACAGCTACGGCGGCGCGGTCGCGCTCGCCTGGGCGGTCGATGCGCCGGACAGCATGGCGGCGCTGGTGCTTGTCTCGTCGCCGTCGCATCCTTGGGACACGCCGCTTTCGACGCTGTATTCGGTGACGTCCGCCCCCTATCTCCGCCGCCTCGTCGTGCCGCTGATCACCGCATGGGTTCCGGAAAGCGTGGTCACGGAAAGCGTCAGGGAAATCTTCCTGCCCCAGCCCATGCCCGACGGCTATGTCGAGGCCTTTGGCGCCGAAATGTCACTCAGGCGGCAGACATTCTACCTCAATGCGACGCAGCGCGCGGACCTGCTCCCGCAGGTCGAGGCGATGGTGCCGGACTACCCCGCGCTCACGATGCCGATCGAGGCCGTCCACGGCGATGCCGACACCACAGTCGGTCTTCATATCCATGCCGAGAAGCTGGCGAGGGACAGCCCCGACCGACCGCCTGAAGGTCCTCCCCGGCATTGGCCACATGCCGCATCACGTCGCCCCCGAGGCCGTCATCGCGGCCATCGACCGGGCCGCCGCCCGCGCTGGCAGGTGATTGCGAAGACCCGGCAAATGGCCATACTGGCCACACTCGCACCGAGGAGCGCATCATGCCGAAATCGAAGCCAAAAGAGGAGACCGCCAAGGTCCCGGCCATCCCCTTCGTCGGCGACATCACCAAGTTCCTCAACGAAGAGGCGCCCGACGACATCCGCAAGGCGATCGAAAAGGCCGGGAAGGACGACATGCTGTCCGACGGCTATCCCTACGACGAAGAGATGAAGGGCAAGGTCTATGACAGGCACATGGAGAAGTTGCAGGTGGAACTCGTCAAGATGTTCTATGACCTGCACGCCAAGGGCAAACGCCTCGCCGTCGTGTTCGAGGGCCGCGACGCGGCCGGCAAGGGCGGCGCCATCGAGCGGATGCGCGAGAACCTGAACCCCCGGAACGCCTACATCGTCGCCCTGCCGAAGCCGACCGAGCGCGAGGCGACACAATGGTACTTCCAGCGCTACGTCGACTGGCTGCCCGCCGCCGGGGAAATCGCGCTCTTCGACCGTTCCTGGTACAACCGTGGCGTCGTGGAGCAGGTCTTCGGCTTCTGCACGCCCGAACAGCGCAAACTTTTCTTCAAGCAGTTACCGGGGTTCGAGCAGATGCTGGTCGACGAGGGCATCACCCTCGTCAAGCTCTGGCTGAATGTCGGGCGGGCCGAGCAGCTTCGCCGTTTCCTCGCCCGTGAAGGCGATCTTCTGAAGCAATGGAAGCTTAGCTGGATCGACGTGGAGGGGCTGAAGAAATGGGACGCCTACACCGACGCGATCCGCGAGACCCTGGCCAGGACCCATTCCGATATCGCGCCCTGGAACGTGATCCGCGCCGATGACAAGAAGCGCGCGCGGATAGCGGCGATCCAGGCGGTGCTGAATGCGACCGACTATGCCGGGAAGGATGAGAACGCCGTTGGCAAGGTCGATGGCAAGATCTGCGGCGGGCCGAAGATGCTCGATGGCTAAGCAGGGCTATCATCACGGCAATCTCAGGCAGGCGCTGATCGACGCCACGCTGAAGCTGATCGAGAGCCAGGGTCCGCAAGGTTTCACGCTGTCGGATGCAGCGAAATCGGCGGGGGTGACGCCCGCTGCGGTCTATCGTCACTATGGCGGGCGCGAGGATCTGATCGCCGAGGTCGCACGGCAGGGGTTCGAGATTTTCGCGGACCTGATGGACCATGCCTATAACGACGGCAAACCCACCGCGCTGGCCGCCTTCGAGACGACGGGCCGCGCCTATCTTGCTTTCGCGCGCAAGTTTCCCGGCCACTACCCGGCAATGTTCGAAAGCGGGATTTCCATGAACGCGAACCCCGAGCTCGCCCGCGCCGCCGACCGCGCCCGGGACGTTCTTTTGCGCGCCGCCGAACAGCTGTCGGAACACATCCCCGTCGCGCGACGTCCCCCCGCGTCGATGTTCGCCAATCATATCTGGGCGCTGAGCCACGGCGTCGTCGAACTGTTCGCACGCGGCGCGCCGGGTACCCGGTCGCCCTATTCGCCCGAGGATCTCCTGGAAAGCGGCATCGGCATCTATCTGCGCGGACTTGGCCTCATCCCGCCCGACGCGTGAGCACCGGAATTGTAATAGCGACAATTTAGTCCGTCGCGAAGTGCGAAGCGCTCTTGCCCAAACAAGCCGCCTCCGACTAGGGATGTGCCATGTCAACCGTGGAACCCATCGTTCTGGACGACGACGCCCGAGCGCGCCGCAACGTGTTCGTCCTTGTCGGCGCGCAGGCGATCCTCGGCGCACAGATGCCGATGATCTTCGTCGTGGGCGGGCTGGCCGGTCAGATGCTGTCGCCAAATCCCTGTTTCGCGACCCTGCCGATTTCCATGATCGTGCTCGGCTCCATGCTATCGGCCACCCCGATGTCGGCGCTGATGGGGCGTTTCGGGCGACGGACGGGGTTCTGGATCGGCACGGGCGGGGGCGCGCTCGGTGCGGCGGTCGCGGCCTATGGCCTTCATTCGGGGTCGTTCCTGATCTTCCTCGCGGGCTCGCTCCTGACCGGCATCTACATGTCGGCCCAGGGCTTCTACCGTTTCGCCGCCGGCGACATGGCTTCGGACGAGTTCCGGCCCAAGGCGATTTCCTGGGTCATGGCGGGGGGCCTGATCTCCGCCATCATCGGCCCGGCTCTGGCGACCAGTACGGCGGACATGCTGCCCATCGCGTTTTACGGCACTTATCTTGCCGTCATCGCGCTCAACGTAGTCGGCGCATCGCTCTTTCTCTTCCTCGACATTCCGCGCCCGGTGCAACAGGTCGGCGGCGTGACCCTTGGCCGGAGCCGGGGCGAGTTGCTGCGCGATCCGGTGATCCTCGTCGCGATGATCTGCGCGATGGTCAGCTACGCGCTGATGAACCTCGTCATGACCTCGACGCCGCTCGCGGTCGTCGGCTGCGGCTACGACAAGGCGGATGCCGGACATATCGTGACGGCGCATGTGCTGGCCATGTTCATCCCGTCGTTCTTCACCGGCCACCTCATTGCCCGCTTCGGCACGACCAAGATCATCGGCGTCGGTCTGACGATACTGGCGGCGGCGGGCGCCGTCGCGCTGACAGGTGTGCAGCTTGAGCAGTTCTACCTCGCGCTCGTCCTTCTCGGCATCGGCTGGAATTTCGGCTTCATCGGCGCGACGACGCTTCTTTCGACCGCGCACGAGCCGCACGAACGGGGCCGTATTCAGGGCGTCAACGACCTCGTCGTCTTCGGCGGCGTGACGTTTGCCTCGCTCTCCTCAGGCGGGCTGATGAACTGCTCGGGGACGAGCGTCATCGCGGGCTGGCAGGCGGTGAACATCGCGATGCTGCCGTTTCTCGTCCTTGCTGGTGGTGCGCTGATCTGGCTCGTCATGCGGCCGCGCGAAGCATGAGGCGCCGTTAGATCCGCGACAGCACCGACCGCGCGGCGCGAAGCCCCGGCGCTTCGCCGCCCGCACCCAGCCGGTCCATCGTAAGTTCCATTGCGGCGAATTGCTTGTCGCGCGCCACCTCTTCGTCGATCAGCGTCATCAGCGCGCGAGAGATCGGGCCGGGCTGGCAGGCGGGACCGAGATATTCGGGCACGGTCCGGGTCTCGGAGACGATGTTGACCAGCGTCACCGTGTCGATCAGCGCGGCGCGCTTCATCATCCACCATGTCAGGCGGTTGAAATCGTGCGCGATGACCATCGGCACACGGTTCGCTGCAAGCTCAAGGCTGACCGTCCCCGAAGCCGCAAGCGCGAGGTCGGCGGCGGCAAAGGCGCGGGCCTTGTCCTCGGCTGTCTCGACAACGAGCGGAGCCACCTTCCAGCGCGCCGCCAGATCGCGGACGATACCCGCCACGCCGCTGACGGTGGGCAACACCACTCGCAAGTCCGGCTCGCGGTCCCTGAGCCGCGCGATGGCTTCCTCGAAGCGCGGCGCGAGCCGGCTGACCTCGCCGCGGCGCGATCCCGGCAGGCAGAGCAGAACTGGCTGATGCGGCTCTATGGCATGGGCGTCGCGGAATTCCAGCGCTTCCCCGGCCGTCGCGCGCCGTTCGGCGACGACCGGATGGCCCACGAAATCGCAGGTCATGCCGGCGGATTCCATGTAAGGCGGCTCGAACGGGAAGAGCGCGAGCACATGATCGATGACCGGCGCCATCTTCGCTGCGCGGCCCGGCCGCCAGGCCCAGACGGTTGGCGCGACGTAGTGGATGGTGCGCTGCTTCGGGTTCGCCGCCCGGACCAGACCCGCCACGCGCAGGCAGAAATCCGGGCTGTCGATGGTGATGAGCGCGTCGGGCCGCAGCCGCGCGACCGCCTCAGCCGTCTCGGCGATGCGGCGCTTCAACTGGCGGTATTTCGGCAGGATTTCCACCAGCCCCATGACAGAAAGCTCTTCCATCGGGAAAAGGCTCGAAAGCCCCTCGCCCGCCATCTTCGGCCCGCCGACACCCTGGAACTCGACTTCCGGTGCCAGCGACCTCAACCCCGTCATCAGCGCCGCGCCGAGCGCATCGCCCGAGGCTTCCCCCGCGATGAGGAAGACCCTCATCGCGCGCGCGCCCAAAGGAAAAGGCCGCTCTTCTCGGCCTCGGCCTGCATTGCCGCGCGGTCGAGCAGGATCGCGCCGCCCGCCTCCCAGACGATCCCGGCAAGCCCGGCTTCGGCCGCCTCGCGCACCGTATCGGGGCCGAGCGTCGGAAGGTCGATGCGGCGGTCCTGACCGGGCTTCGGCGCCTTGTAGAAGACGCCGCGACCGCCCTTCGTGTCGGGCCTGAGCCCGGACGCATGGGCGGCCACGAAAGCCAGCATCGCATCGGTGCCGGGCAGTGTTTCCACGGCGAGGCAGAGGCCCTGCGCGACAACCGCGCCCTGCCCGATGTCGAGCCGGCCGAGGTCATCGACGATCTCGGCCGCGCGCGCCGCATCGGCCCGATCCGCATCAGAGGGCGTTCCGGTCAGGATACCCGCCCCCGGCACCAGTTCCGGCGCGAGCGCGTCGGCGCCCACCACTTCGAAGTCCCAATCCTCGAAGATCGCGATCACTTCGCGCAACAGGCCATCGTCGCCCGAACGGAACGCGCCGAGAAGCCGCGGCACAAGCGTGGCGCTGCGCGCGTCGATCAGTTCGGGTTCAAGCGCCGGGCGCCGGATTGCGCCGGCAAAGGCCACCCGGCGCACGCCCCGGTCGGCCAGCGCATCGAGGAACGGTACCAAACGCTCCACCCGGAAGCGGATCGGTGCGGCGTCCGGAACGGCGGACGGAAAGCCGTCCAACTCGGCCACGAGAAAGTCCTTGCCGTTGTCGCGGAGCGACGCGGCCAGCGCAACCGGCAGCCCACCCTGCCCGGCGATGATCGCCGTCATGCTCATCGCGGCGTCAGGAAGGAACGGTCAGAGGGGCCAAGGATGAAATCCAGTACTTCGCGCACCAGATCGTTGTCGCGGCCCTTTCCGGCCTCGGCGCGGGCGGTGTCACGGAACGTCCCCTGCCCCAGCGCATCGAGAAGCTCGCGCAGCGCCGCGACGTCCGCCCGTCCCGCACCGCGTCGCTTCAATCCGACGAGGTTTAGCCCGTCGAGCGTACCGCGCGGACCCTGCACCAGCCCGTGCGGGATCACATCCGCCGTCACCATCGTCACCGCGCCGATCATCGCGCCGCGTCCGATGCGGACGAATTGGTGAACGCCCGACAGGCCGCCGACGATCACCTCGTCCTCAAGCACGCAATGCCCCGCAAGCGCGGCGTTGTTGACGAGGATCACGCGATTGCCGATCTGGCAGTCATGCGCGACGTGGCTTCCCGCCATGAAAAGCCCGTCATCACCGATGCGCGTGACCCGGCCGCCACCCTCGGTGCCGGTATTCATCGTCACGTTTTCGCGGATGCGGTTGCGCGCGCCGATGACAAGGCGCGTCTCCTCGCCCCGGAACTTCAGGTCCTGCGGGATTTCTCCGAGTGTGGTGAAGGGAAAGACCACCGTTTCGTCGCCGATCTCGGTCTGGCCGGTTATCACGACATGGCTTTTCAATTCCACGCCGCGCCCGAGGACTGCATTCCGCCCGATCAGGCAGAACGGTCCGATCTGGCAATCCGGGCCGATCACCGCGCCCGGCTCAACCACGGCCGAGGGGTGGATCTTCACGCTCGGGTCAGGCGCCATGGTCAGTCCCTGAGATCCATCATCGCGGCGATGTCCGCTTCGCAGCACAGCTCTCCGTCAACCTTCGCCTCGCCGTGGAATTTCCAGATCTTGCCACCGCCCCGCTTCACGGTCATGTGCAGTTTCAGCACGTCGCCCGGCACGACCATGCGGCGGAAGCGGCAGTTGTCGATAGTCAGGAAGTAGGTCAGAAGATCGCGGCCCACGACCTTCATCGAGATGCCCACGAGAACCGCTGCCGCCTGCGCCATCGCCTCGACGACGGTGACGCCCGGCATGATCGGCTTGGACGGGAAATGGCCTTGGAAATGCGGCTCGTTATAGGTCACGTTCTTGATGCCGACGCAACCCTCGTTGGGAACGATGTCGACCACCTTGTCAATCAGAAGAAAGGGATAGCGATGCGGGATAATCCGCTGGATGAGGTGTATATCGGCCTCGGTGATCGCGTCGTAGTTCATGCGCGTTCCTCAATATTCCCTGCGGATAGCTAACAACATGGTTCATCCGAGGCAAGCTTAACGGATGTCAGTTCGCCCCACCGCCGGAAGGTGGTGCGTTCGCGCCTGACTGCGGCGCCGTGCCGCCTTCCTCCGGCGCCGGGTCCGGCGCGTCTTCGCCGGCGCCCAGGGCTTCGTCTATGGCGGCAATCATCTCGTCGGTCACGTCGATCGATTCCGCTGAAACGAAGATCGCCCTGGAATCGAGCACGACGACAGCGCCGCGACGGCGCAGCACCTCTCCCATCACGGGCAGGGCCGCCTTGTAGAACCGCTGACGTTCCGCATCGGTGATGCGGGCAATCGCCCTGCCCTTCGCATCCTGGGTTCGGCGCATCTCGACCACGCGGGCGTCGAACGCATCGGCGGCCTTTCGGAAGGCGTCCGGCGCCATCGTCGGGCGGGCATCCGTCAGGTCCTTCTCTTCCGCGACAAGCTGCGCTTCGAGCGCGCGGTTCTCGGATGCCAGTTTCGCCGAGTCCGCGGTGACCCGTTCAGTCGCGCGTTTCCCCCAGGCCGAGCCGCTGAACATCCGCTCCTGGTCGATGGTCAGGATAGCGCTTGAGGGCGGTTTCGCTTCTTCCGACTGCGCAAATAGCGGCGCCGCCAAGAGAGTCATGGCGACCGCTATCCATGCCCACAAGCGTGGCATCAGAACTTTGTCGAAACGGTCAGATCGAAGTTCTGCGTCCGATCGTAGCTTTCCTTGTTGATCGCATGCGAGAAGTTGAAACGCAGCGGACCGATCGGCGTGGTCCAGAAGATCGAGAATCCGATCGAAGAGCGCAAGTGCATCCCGTCATCGACCGCAACACCGTAGGTATTGTCGAGCCCCCAGACCGAACCGATATCGGCGAAGAGACCGCCGGTGATGCCATACTCCTCGGGCAGGCCAAGCGGGAATTCGGCCTCGAACCGGGCGACCGCGAAATAATTGCCGCCGAGCGCGTCCTGGTTGGCCACCGTCAAGTCGCGCGGACCGATGCCGTTCGGCTCAAATCCCCGGATCTTGCCGTTTCCGCTGATACGATCGACGAGACGGCTGTCACCGTTGGAGGTTGTCACCACGCCGCCTTCCAGTTCGGCGCGCAGGGTGACCTCTTCGCGCATCACCTTCCGCTGATAGGTGGCAAGGCCGGTCGTTCTGATCGACTGGATGTCACCGCCGACGCCCCCGAAATCCTGCCCGAAGCTGAGCCGGACGCCGCGGTTCGGGTCGATGCCGCCTATCCGGGTATCATAGGTGTAGGTATAGCCGAGCGCGCTGGTGGTCTCGGCGCCGCGGGCGGCCTCTCTCTTGAGGATCCTCGATGAATTCGCGGAGACGTCGTAGATCTCGTCGCTCGATGCCTTGTAGTGCAGGTCGAGACGGCCGTATTCGCTGATCGGGAATTCAAAGCCCACCTCTACGCCGAACTGCTTGGTCGAGTAGTATGAGTTCTGGTTTTCGGTCGTGTTGTAGTAGCCCTGGAACCTGAACTTCAGGTCGCGGTCGAGGAAGGCGGGCTCGATGAAGGTGAAGCCGCTGCTCTTGTTGTCGACGCCGCCCGACAGGTTGAGGGCAACGTACTGTCCGCGGCCGAGGAAATTGGATTCGCTCAGGCCCACGACAAGCCCGACGCCGTTCGATACGCTGTAAGTTGCGCCGAAATTGAGCGAGCCGGTCGGCTGCTCCTCGACATTCACATCGACGATGACCTGATCGTTTGCCGTCCCCGGACGCGAGTTCACGTCGGCGTTCTTGAAGAAGCCAAGCGCCCGGATACGTTCCGCCGCCTGACGGATTTCGCGCGGATTGAAAGGATCGCCCTCGACGGTCCTGAACTGGCGGCGGACGACCTTGTCGAGCGTCGTGGCGTTGCCTTCGATGTCGATCCGCTCGACGAAGACGCGGGGGCCCTTGGTCAGCGCAAAGACCACGTCGAGCGTCTGATTGCGTTCGTTCCGGGTGATGCGCGGCTCGACGTTGAGGAAGTTTAGCCCCCGCTTCAGGGCGATGTTCTCCATCCGCGTGATAGTCGTGTCGATCGCCGTCGGTGAATAGGTCACGCCGGAGCGGATCTTGACCGCATCCTGGTAGTTCGCGGCGTCCACGCCTTCGTATTCGCTGACCACGCGGACCGAGTTGATATTGTAGCTCAAACCTTCGCGGACGTTATAGGTCAGAAAGAAGCCCTCGCGGTCGCGGGCATATTCCTGCGAAACCGAAAGAACCTGGAAGTCGATGAAGCCGCGATCACGGTAGAAGTCCGTGAGAAGCTGCTTGTCGAACTCGATCCGGTCGGCCTGATAGGTGTCGCGCTGGATCACGGCGCGCAGAAACCCCGCCTGCTTGCTGGCCAGAACCTGGCGAAGGCGGCGGTCGGAATAGCTGCGGTTGCCGGTGAAGGACAGGCGTTCGACTTCGGTGATCTTGCCTTCGCGAATCTCGAAGACGACATCCACGCGATTGTTGCCCCGGTCGATGACCCGCGGCTCGACCCGCGCGGCCAGCCGCCCGGCATCGGAATAGGCCTTGGTGATCGCCGCCGCGTCCGCCGCGATCTGCGCCGAAGAGTAGATTCGACGGCTTTGCGATTTGATGACCTCCGAAAGCTGTTCGTCCTTGAGCCGGGCGTTGCCTTCGAAATCGACCACGTTGATCGTCGGGTTTTCGGTCACGCGGATGATGAGCGTGTTGCCCGACGGCACCAGTTCGACGCTCTTGAAAAGCCCCGAGGCGGTCAGCCGCTGGTAAGCGTCGTTAAGCCCCGCCGCGCTGATGGAACTGCCCTTCGGAACGCTGGCATATTTGGCAATCGTGGCGGCTTCGATCCGGTCGTTGCCCTCAACCACGACATTGGAAAAGGCGTAGGACTGCGCCAGGGCCGGGGCGGGGATGCTGGCAAAGCTTACCGCCGCGGCCATCAGTCCGACCGCGCTCGCGCGACGCACCACCGACAGGGAAAACCTGCTTTCGCTGCCCCGATCCTCCGCCATGATCTGCCCCTCACCGCCGTTTATTGGAATTACCTTGGCAATGTGAGTACCGGTAAAGGCGGACCTTGTCAAAAGCCGCGACGCAGCCCTTTGGCAAGGCCGCGTCGCAAGATTTCATCCGTTGTAGATTTGCGCCGGATTCAGCGCATCAAGTCGTTGTGGGGGGCCTGAAGCTTGGCGATTTCGGTGCCGATCATGGCCCCGCCGAGGAGTCCGACGACTATGGCCAGAGGAATCAGGATGCGGTCGACGCTGAGCGCGAAGACCAGAGACAGGCCACGATATCCACTTTGAATCATCTGCATATCGGAACCTCCCAGTCTGCCACCGTCACATCGCTTGCCGCGAAGCCTAGGCGCGGATTGTGGCGTGATTGCGGCGAAGCCGGGACGCCAATGCGTCCGGGCCGCTACCGACAGAAAAGGTCGTTGCTCAGCCCGAAGAACATCAGCGACAGCACCAGCGTCAGCCCGATGGCCAGCGCCACGTTCATCACCTTGTCCGATGGCGGCTTGCCGCGCGCCCATTCATAGGCGTGAAAGACCAGGTGCCCGCCGTCGAGCACGGGGATGGGGAAGAGATTGAGAAGCCCGATTGCCGTCGACAGCGCCGCGATCATCCAGACAAAGGACGAAAACCCCGCGCTCGCCGCGCTGCCGGTGGCCTTCGCCATGCCGATGGGGCCGTTGATGTTGCAGGTGGAGATCTTGCCCGCGACCATGCTGGAAATGGCCGAGAACGTGCCGTCGATGACGCCCCAGGTCATGCTTACGCCCGCTTGCAGCGCCTCGATGGGCCCCGGCATCCGCGTCGCGGGATCGAACATGAAACCACCGGAAATGCCAAGCTGATACCCGGTTTCCAGCCCCCCGTCCTCGGCCTCGACCGGACGCTCGCGCGGGGTGAGTTCGGTGTCAAAGAGGGTGCCGTCGCGCCAGACCGTCAGTTTCACGGGATTGCCGCCGCTGGCCTGAACCTTGGTCTTCAGTTCGTCGAACAGCGCGACCGGATTGCCGTCGACCTTCACGACCACGTCGCCGGCCTGCAACCTGGCCGCCGCCGCCGCGCTTGACGGCAGAACGGCGAGAATCAGCGGCGGTATGAGCGTCGGACCCGTAACGGTGATCTCCTGCCCGTCACGACGCACCTTGTAATCGATCTGATCCGTGCCGGGCAAATTGCCCGCGGCATCGCCGAGCGCCTCGTAGTCCGGTGTCGGTATGCCGTTTACCGAAAGGATTTCGTCGCCCGGTCGCAATTCGGTGGCGACCGGTAAGGGCTTCACGTCGGCGATGGTCGGCGTGTCGGTGGCGATGCCGCTGAAAAACAGCATGGCGCCGAAGACGATGATCGACAGCACGAAGTTGAAGGCCGGCCCGGCGAACACCGTCGCCGCCCGCGCCCAGAGCGGCGCGCCATGCAACGTGTGCCGTTTATCGTCCTCCGACAGTTGCGCCATCGTTGTCTCATCCGCGCCGGCGGAACTCGCGTTGGCGTCGCCCAGGAACTTGACGTAACCGCCGAAGGGCAAGGCCGCGATCTGCCAGCGGGTGCCGAGTTTGTCGATCCGGCTCCACACAGTCGGCCCGAATCCGAGCGAAAACACCTCGGCCCTGATACCGGACCAGCGGCCGACGATATAGTGACCGAACTCGTGGACGAAGACGATGATCGACAGGGCGACGACGAAGGTCAGCACCGTGTAGAACACGCTTCCGAGACTGAGGAGAAGGGCGGGAAGTTCCAATGTGGGCGTCCTGTCTAGCTATTCCATCATGACAGAGGCCACGCGGCGCGCCCGTGCGTCCATCTCCAGAACCATATCGAGACTATGTGCGGCTTTGCCAAGCCCTTCCTCACCGGAAATCCGTTCAAGAACGCCTTCCACGATTGCGGTCATGTCGGTGAAGCGGATTCGGCCCGCGATGAAGGCGTCAAGCGCCGTCTCCTTCGCCGCGTTGAAGGCGGCCCCGGCGAGGCCGCCGATTTCCATCACCTCACGCGCGAGCCTGAGCGCCGGGTAGCGCGCCGGATCCGGAGCGCGGAAGGTGAGATTGCCGATCTCGGCAAGGTTCAGGCGGGCGACGGGCAGATGCACGCGTTCGGGCCAGTTCAGGGCGTAGCCGATGGCGTGGCGCATGTCGGGGGCGCCGAGATGGGCGATCACGCCGCCGTCGCGGAACCCGACCAGCGCGTGGATCAGCGACTCGGGATGGACCAGCACCTCGACCCTGCTCGGCTCGACCCCGAAGAATTCTTTTGCCTCAATGACTTCCAGCGCCTTGTTAAACATGGACGCGCTGTCGATCGTGATCCTCTGCCCCATCGCCCAGTTCGGATGGCAGGAGGCTTCGGCGACGGTCGCCCGTTCAAGCCGCTCCATCGGCCAGTCGCGGAACGCGCCGCCCGAGGCGGTGATGGTGATCTGCTCGACCGCCGACATATCCTCGCCCGCCAGCGCCTGGAAGACGGCGGAATGTTCGCTGTCCACCGGCAGGATCGTGGCGCCCTGGCGCTTCGCCTCGGCGATCAGCAAGGGCCCTGCGGTGACGAGGCTTTCCTTGTTGGCAAGGGCGAGCACCGCGCCATGCGCCAGCGCCCGGAATCCGGGGACGAGACCCGCGGCACCGACGATGGCCGACATGATCCAGTCGGCAGGGCGCTCCGCAGCGTCGGCCACTGCCGCATTGCCGCCCGCGCATTCCGTGCCAGTTCCGGCCAAAGCCGAGCGCAGCTCGGGCAGCAGCCTCTCATCCGCGATGACCGCAAGCTCAGCCCTCAGCGCCCGCGCCTGTTCCGCCAGCCGCGCGACGTTGCGTCCCGCCGTCAGCGCGACCGTACGGTACCGCGCAGGCCCGCCCTGCCGTATCAGGAGGTCGAAGGTGCTTTCCCCGATGGAACCCGTGGACCCGAAGACCGAAACACTGCGCATTCTTCAGAACCGGACGGACGGGACCGGCGTCAACTGCGCGACGAGCAGCATGAAGAGCGCGGCACCCAGAAGCCCGTCGAACCGATCCAACAGTCCACCGTGGCCGGGAATGAGGTTGGAACTGTCCTTGACCCCGGCCCGCCGCTTGATCGCACTTTCGGCGATGTCGCCAAGCTGCGATGCGAAGGCGAGGACCGAGGAAATCCACAGAAGGTCGATACCCGCCGTCGAAATCTCAAGGAACACATATCCCACGACCGCCGCCGCGAGCCAGCCCGCGACGGTCCCGGACCAGGTCTTCTTCGGGCTTATCGCGGGCCAGAATTTCGGCCCGCCGACGACGCGCCCCGCGAAATAGCCCGCGATATCGGTCACGATCACGACGAGCACCAGCCACAGGAGCCAGAGCACGCCATAGCCTTCGCGGAAAGCAACAAGTCCATAGCAGGCCACCATGATCATCAGCGCATAGACCGTCGCCTCAAGCTTCATCGGGCGGCGCGGACGCAGCGCGATCAGCAGCGGCGGAATCAGCAGAAGCGGCATCATGTATGGATTTCGGGACAAGAGCACCGCTGCCAACATTCCGGCGGCGATCAGCCCAAGCGCCTTCGCCTCGGCGGGCCGCGTCCGATCCGTCATGGCGGCCAGTTCCCAGATCATCAGCCCACCGCAAAGCATCGCCAGCGCGGCGAACCCGATGCCGCCCAGCCAGACAAGCACAAGGCCGACCGCCGCCATCGCCACGCCCGAGATCAGCCGGGGGGCGAGGTCGTCCCATTTCGCAGGGGCGCTCATGCCGTCAGCGCACCGCCATAGCGCCGCTCGCGCACACCGAAACGGGTGAGGATGCGCTCCAGTTCGTCGGCAGTGAAATCTGGCCAGAGCGTATCGGTGAATTCATATTCCGAATAAGCCGACTGCCAGAGAAGATAGTTGGAGATCCGCGTCTCGCCACTGGTGCGGATGACAAGGTCGGGGTCGGGCAGATCATGCGTGTCGAGCCGTGCGGATATGGAATCCTCTCCGACATCCCCGGGCGAAAGGTCGCCCGCCGCGACCTCTTCGGCGATCCGCCTCGCGACGCGCGCAAGTTCGTCGCGCCCACCGTAGTTGATGGCGACGGTCAGGTGCAGGCGGTCATTGTCCTTCGTGCGTTCCTCGATCCCGGCCATCAGCTTTTGCAGCTTCTTGTCGAGCCGGTCCCGGCCGCCGATGAACCGCAGTCGCACGCCCTCGGCAGAAAGTCGTTCCGCCTCGGTCTGAATGTAGCGCGCAAAGATCGTCATCAGGCCGATGACCTCTTCGGTCGAGCGCTTCCAGTTCTCTGTCGAGAACGCATAGAGCGTCAGGTAGCGGATGCCGAGGCCCGGTGCGGCCTCGACGATCGAGCGCACGCGCTCCGCCCCCCGGCGGTGTCCCACCAGACGAGGCCAGCCGCGTGCCGTGGCCCAGCGGCCATTGCCATCCATGATGATGGCAACATGGGACGGCATCGTACCCGTGATGTCCTTCGCGGCCATTGGCCCTGCCCTTTCCGGCCGTGATCCCGCCCCCGCGCAGGTCGTCAGACCTGCATGATCTCCGCCTGTTTCTCTTCCAGCGCCTGGTCCACTGCGGCGATTGCCTTGTCGGTCAGGCCCTGCACCTCGTCGTGCCAGAACTTCTGGTCGTCTTCGCTCATTCCATCGGCTTTCGCCTTCTTGATCTGATCCATGCCGTCGCGGCGCACGTTGCGGACCGCGACTCGGGCATGTTCGGCATATTGCGCCGCAACCTTGGTTAACTCACGACGCCGTTCCTCATTAAGTTCGGGAATGGGCAACATTATGATGGTGCCGTTGGTCTGGGGATTGATGCCCAGCCCGGATTCGCGGATTGCCTTCTCGACCTTGCCGACCAGGCCCTTGTCCCAGACGTTGATCGTCACCATGCGCGGCTCGGGCACGTTGATCGTGCCGACCTGGTTGATCGGCGTCAGCGCGCCATAGGCATCGACCATCACAGGCTCGACGATCGACGCGGAAGCGCGTCCCGTGCGAAGGCTCGCGAATTCGTGGCGCAACGCTGACATGGCGCCGTCCATGCGCCGCGAGAGGTCGCCAACATCGATCTCGATTTCGTCGGACATCTTCAGGTTCCGTTTCTGCTCGTCAAGGCTGTCTTGGCGCTCTTTTACAGAGAACGCACGGGGAATGATACAGTTTCAGCCACCCACCCGCGTGTAGGTTCCGTGGCCTGCAAGAATGCCACGGAAGCCTCCGGGCTCGTCGAGGGAAAAGACGATGATGGGCAGATTGTTGTCGCGCGCGAGCGCGATGGCGGAGGCGTCCATCACGCCAAGATGCTTTTGCAGCACCTCGTCATAGCTGACCTTCTCGTAGCGTTTGGCATCGGCGAATTTCTTGGGATCCTTGTCGTAGACTCCGTCGACCTTTGTACCCTTGAAGATCGCCTCGCAACTCATTTCGTTGGCGCGGAGCGTGGCCGCGGTGTCGGTCGTGAAATAGGGATTGCCGGTGCCTGCGGCGAAGATGCAGACGCGCTTCTTCTCCAGGTGGCGCACGGCGCGGCGGCGAATATACGGTTCGCAGACCTGATCCATCGGGATTGCGCTGATCACACGGGTATGAACGCCGAGCGCTTCGAGCGACGCCTGCATGGCAAGCGCGTTCATCACGGTGGCGAGCATCCCCATATAGTCGGCTGTCGTCCGTTCCATCCCCTGCGCGGAGCCTTGCAGGCCGCGGAAGATGTTGCCGCCGCCGATCACCATGCAGATCTCGACGCCGAGATCGTGGACGGATTTCACTTCCGCGGCGATGCGGCTGACGGTCGGCGGGTTGAGGCCATAGCCCTGATCCCCCATCAGCGCCTCCCCCGAAATCTTCAGAAGAACGCGGTTGTATTTGACCTTGTGTTCTTCCTGTTCGGTCATTCTGCGCTCCGCTTGCCGCCTCGTTGGTTCCGGCGCAAAATGGAGGAAATCAGTGCCGGGTTCAACCGCTACAGATTGAACCACACTCTTGCGTCGGCACGCGGCGACCACGCAACTTGAAGAACATAAGGTAACAACCTGATTTATATAGATGAACTAGATTCATATCGCCCGATTCTCATCGCCGGTCCGACCGCCTCGGGCAAGTCTGCCCTGGCGCTGGAAATCGCTGAAAGCCGGGGCGGGGTCATCGTCAACGCCGATGCGCTTCAGGTCTGGGCGCCATGGCGGATTCTGTCCGCCCGGCCGACGGCGGAAGATCTCGCCCGCGCGCCGCACCTGCTTTACGGCCATCTCGCGCCCGGTACGGACTATTCGGTCGGGCATTGGCTGCGCGAGGTCGCGGCTATCCTGAAAGCTGGCGCGCGGCCTATCATCGTCGGCGGCACCGGGCTGTACTTCACAGCGCTGACCGAGGGCTTGGCCGAGATTCCGCCGGTGTCGCGCGAGGTCCGGAAGGTGGCGGACTTGCGCATGGCCGCAGAAGGCCACGAGCCGTTGTTCGCGGAACTCGATCCCGAGACGGCCGCGCGGATCGACCGCCACAACCCCGCACGCGTCCAGCGCGCCTGGGAGGTTCGGCGCGCCACCGGGCGCGGTCTTGCCGAATGGCAGGACGAGACAGCGCCCCCGCTTCTTCCGCTGCCCCAAGCGCATGCCATCGTTCTGATGCCGGAGCGCGACTGGCTGGCGGAGCGCATCGACCGCCGTTTCGACAAAATGCTTGACGACGGTGCCCTGGACGAAACCCGCCGCGTCCTGCCGATCTGGGAGCCGGGCGCGCTCTGGGCCAAAGCCATTGGCGCGCCGGAGCTCGTCGCGCATCTTCGCGGGGAAGTGACGCTGGAGGAGGCGCGCGAGGCCGCGCAGGCAGCGACGCGGCAATATGCAAAGCGCCAGCGGACATGGTTCCGAAGCCGCATGAAAGCCTGGCACCAGCTTCCCCTACCCTGACCGGGGCAAAACTTTCCCTTTGTTTCGTTGATGTTTGACCCTAAACTTGCGCGCACGAATTTTGACAAATCCGCGCCGGACAGGCCGGCGAATACCGAGGGTACGGAACTTGAAGCTTTTTTCCGGCACGCCGCTGGCGCAGTTTTCCGACCGGCCGGAGCAGAAGACGCGCGCCGGGCGCAAGGTCGAGGTTCTGCCTGCGGGGCCCGAGACGACCCCGGCGCGGATCCTGCCCATCGCGCGCCTTGCCGCTGGCGGCCGCTGGCGGATCGAGGCGATGCGTTCGCACTCGGAACCTCTCCTTCTGTGGTTCACGCGAGGTCAGGGCCGGATCACCGTGGCGGGCGTGACGCGCGGCTTCGGCGCGCATAACGCGATCTTCATTCCGGCGGGCTGCATGCACGGCTTCGAGATGGGCGCGCAGAGCCATGGCACCGCCGTCTTCTTCGGTCGTGGCGCATCTCTTGACCTGCCTGCGGAACCGCATCATCTGCGCATCCGCGAGGTGTCGCCACAGGCCGAACTTTCCGGCCTGATCGACAACATCCACAAGGAACTGGAAAGCGGCAAACCGGGCGCGGAGCGCGCGGCGCAGCATCACCTCGGGCTGCTCGGCGTCTGGCTCGAACGGAACGTCGCGCTGTCGGCCGAGGACGGTCACAAGCCGAATGCAGCGCGTCGTCTCGCCCGGCGCTACGCAAACGTGCTGGAACGCGACTTCAGGTCCGGCAAGGGCGTTGCGGAATTCGCGCGAGACCTGGGGGTGACGCCCACGCACCTGACCCGCGTCTGCAACCAGACCTGCGGACGGTCGGCCTCGGATCTCCTGCATGACCGGCTCATCTTCGAAGCACGGCTGCTTCTCAGCGAAACGAAACTTCCCGTCGCGCATATCGCGGAGGAGTTGGGCTTCAACTCCGCAGCCTACTTTACGCGCGCGTTCCAGCATCGTACCGGAAAAACTCCATCAGCTTTCCGGCGGCAGGGTTGAAATCCGACCCGGCGATGGGGCAGGATGCCGCAAATGCGTCATTCGATGCCGCGCTCAGGCATTGACGCATCAATAAAAACCGGGCGCTATGTGTTCCTGAGCAACCGCTTGCCAGGGACAAGCCGGAAAAACCGGCAGAGGGCCAGCCAAGTTGCCAATCGCAGGGAGAAAAGCGAATGACCAAACACTTCACACCGGAAAAGCTACATCCGGCAGTGCGCGCCTATGCGCAGGAAGTAGCGGACGGCACACTCAGCCGCCGCGAATTCCTGACCCGCGCCTCGGCACTCGGCGCAACGAGCGCCGCAGCTTACGGTCTGCTGGGGCTGAAGGCCCCTGCGCTCGCGCAGGACACGCCGCAGGACGGCGGCACGCTCCGGATGCAGATGGAGACCAAGGCGCTCAAGGATCCGCGCACCTGGGACTGGTCGCAGATAGCCGATTTCGGGCGCGGCTGGCTTGAATACCTCGTCGAGTACAACGCGGACGGCACGTTCCGCGGCATGCTTCTGGAAAGCTGGGACGTCAACGACGACGCGACGGAGTATACGTTGCATGTCCGCCAGAACGTGAAATGGTCGAACGGCGACGATTTCACCGCATCCGACGTCGCCAACAACTTCACCCGCTGGTGTGATGCCACGGTCGAGGGCAACTCGATGGCCGCGCGCATGGGCAACATGGTGGACGAAGGCAGCAAGATGGCGCGGGACGGTGCAATCACCGTCGTGGACGATCACACCGTGAAACTGGCCCTCACCTCGCCGGACATCACGATCATCGCCAACGTCGCCGACTATCCCGGCGCGCTTGTGCATTCGAGCTATGATGGCGGCGACCCGTCTGCGAACCCGATCGGCACCGGCCCCTACATGCCGGAAACCAATGAGGTCGGCGTCAAGCAGGTTCTTGTGAAATCGGACAATCCATGGTGGGGGACCGAGGTCTATGGCGGCCCCTATCTCGACCGGATCGAATATATCGATCTCGGCACCGACCCGTCCTCCTACGTGGCGGCCGCGGAATTGGAAGAGATCGACGCGACTTACCAGACCACCGGCGACTTCGTCGAAATCTTCGATGGCCTCGGCTGGCAGAAGTCCGAAGCGATCACTGCGGCCACGATCTGCGTGCGCTGCAACGAGGACTCCGATCTCTACAAGGATGTGAATGTCCGCAAGGCGTTGCAACTTGCGGTGGACAATGCGCAAATCCTTGAGCTTGGCTATGCCGGGCTAGGCACTGTCGCGGAAAACCACCACGTCTGCCCGATCCATCCGGCATACGCGAAACTGCCACCGCTGACGGTGGACCCGGCAGCGGCGAAGCAGATGATCGCCGATGCCGGCCACGCCGACACCGAATTCGAGCTCATCTCGATCGACGACGACTGGCAGGCCGCGACCTGCGACGCCGTCGCGGCGCAGCTTCGCGATGCAGGCATAAACATCAAGCGGACCATCCTGCCAGGATCGACGTTCTGGAACGACTGGCTGAAATACCCGTTCTCGGCGACGGAATGGAACATGCGCCCGCTCGGCGTTCAGGTGCTGGCGCTCGCCTACAAGACCGGTGCGGCCTGGAATGAAACCGCCTTCAGCAATCCGGATTTCGACAGCCTTCTCGACGAAGCCATGTCGATCGCGGATGCCGACAAGCGCCGCGACGTCATGGCCAAGATCGAAAAGTTGATGCAGGATCAGGGCGTGATCATCCAGCCCTACTGGCGCTCGCTCTATCGGCACTTCACGGAAAACGTGCATGGCTGCGACATGCATCCGACCTTCGAACATCATCACTACAAGTGGTGGATGTCGACCTGAGCCAAGGTAACGGGGGCGGCAGGACCGCCCCCAATCGCCCTTCCTGACGGCGGACAGTGAACGGCTCCGCCGCGCAAGCATTCCGCGCCATCCGGCGTGGCTGGACAGGGATTTGAGATGCTGAGGTTTCTGCTTCGTCGCTTTGTCACGATGATCATCACGGCCCTGTGCCTGACGTTCGTCGTCTTCTATCTCACCAACCTTCCGCCGAACCTTGAAAAGGTCGCCAAATCCGAGCTTGGCGCCCGGATCAGCGATGCCGAGGTCGAAACCTGGCTGACGAAGTACGGCTACGGACGCCCGCTTCTGGTGCGCTACGGCGAATGGCTGGGTGTCGCGCCGGGCTGGACCGGAACCGATCAGGGCACCAGTATCGGACGCTGTTTCCCGCGCGGCGCGGACCCCGCGACTGCCCCGCGCTTTTGTGGGGTGTTGCAGGGAAACTGGGGCTTTTCCACGGTCTTCAAGGACGACGTCGGCACGATCATCGCCACGCGGCTGACGCTGACGGGGCTCCTGATGTTCTGGGTGATGGTGCTGATGGTGCCCATGGCGCTTCTCATCGGCGTTCTGGCGGGTATGCGCGAGGGATCGAAGCTTGACCGGTCGCTCTCGACCTTCTCGATCGCTTCGTCGGCCACTCCCGAATATGTCTCGGGCGTGATTCTGATCGCGGTCTTCGCCTCCTCCATGGTCGGGCTCAAGTGGTTCAAGGGTACTGCGACGAGCGCGATGGACAGCATCACGTTCGACAACTTCTTCCTGCCGGTCCTCACCGTCGCACTCTACGGCATCGGCTATATCGCCCGGATGACCCGCGCCTCGATGACCGAGGTGATGACCGCGCAGTATATCCGCACCGCGCGGCTGAAGGGCGTGAGCTTCCGCAACGTGGTCGTGAAACATGCACTCAGAAACGCGCTGATCGCTCCCTTCACGGTCATCATGCTCCAGTTCCCGTGGCTCCTGAACGGCGTCGTCATCACCGAGACGCTCTTCAATTACAAAGGGTTTGGCTGGACGCTGGTTTCCGCCGCCGGCAACAACGACATCCAGCTTCTTCTGGGCTGTTCCGTCGTCGCCGTCTTCGTGGTTCTCGTCACGCAGCTCATCTCCGATATCGGCTACGTATTCCTGAACCCGCGCATCCGCATTTCCTGAGGGGGAGAAAGCCATGGACCCGCTGACCTGGACCGGCGCGCTGTACGTCCTCAATCCTGTCTTCCTCGCCCTGGTGGCGCTGCTGCTCATCGCGGTTGTTCTGCAAATCATCCTGTCGTTCTTCGCGGCCGAGGCGACGATCAACGCCAATCCCGACGGCACGGCGATCGCGCGGGGTGGCGCTTACGGCCTGTCCGAAAATGCGGTGCGCTGGCTGTTCGTCGCACTGGTCGTTGTTTGCATCGTCTACATCTTTGGCGGCGCTATCCTGCCACGCGGCAATGCCGGGATTCTGGGTGCGATGGCCAAGCGGTTCGTGCCGGTCTGGATTTCACTCTTCGTGCTCTTCGCCGTCTCGATCCGGTTCAAACGCAAACTCGGCCTTTACGGCAAGCTCTTCGATTCGATGATCGGGATGATCGGCTTCGGCATGGTGATGTTCTGGGTCTTCACGGCGCTTTTCGCGGACATGATCGTGGCGAACGACGTTCTTGGCCAGATCAGCCAGTTGAAGAACGATCCGCCCGGCTCTCCCCTGCCCGAGGGCACGGGATGGTATATCCTCGGCGGCGACCACCTTGGCCGCGATGTCTTCAGCCGCATGGTGAAAGGCAGCCAGATCGTTATCGAGATCGCGCCCCTCGCCACGCTCTTCGCCTTCATGGTGGGCATCACGCTCGGCCTGCCGGCGGGCTACTACGGCGGCAGGCTCGACTCCGTCCTGTCGTTTCTCGCCAACCTGATCCTCGCCTTCCCGGTCATTCTCCTGTTCTATCTTCTCGTCACGCCCGAAATCGTGACGACCGGATTGCCGCAATTCATGGCGGTGGTGCTGTTCGTCTTCCCGCTGGTCTTCCTCGTCGTGCTTCTCGACTCGCGCTTCTACGTCCAGCCTGCGCTCCGGAACATCATGGTCGCGGCGGTCGTGCTGATCGGCGGCTGGCTTTACCTCTCGCTCATCTCTTCGCCCGGCACGCGAATATCGTTTCTCCCGCGCGCCATAGACCTCTTCGACGTGCCGTCCAACATCCTGATCGTCTTCGTATCGGTCGTGTTCGTGAACTCGCCCACGGTCTTCCGCATCGTCCGGGGCATCACGCTCGACATCAAGACGCGCGATTATGTCTCGGCCGCCCAGACGCGGGGCGAACGCGCCTGGTACATCATGCTGTGGGAAATCCTGCCCAATGCGCGCGGGCCCCTGATCGTCGATTTCTGCCTGAGGATCGGCTACACCACGATCCTGCTCGGCACCCTGGGGTTCTTCGGTCTCGGGCTCTCGCCCGAAAGCCCGGACTGGGGCTCCACGATCAACGCAGGACGGAAGCTCCTGACCATTGCGCCGCATCCGGCCATCGTGCCCGCCCTCGCGCTCCTCAGTCTCGTTCTCGGCCTCAACCTGCTCGCCGACGGTCTGCGCGAAGAAAGCCTGAAGGACTGATAAGATGCGGAGCCATGCCTTTCATCTTGCCGAAAATACCTCGGGGGTCCGGGGGCAGCGCCCCCGGCCTCGCCGTCAGGGAGAAAATCAATGACCAAATGGGACCATGACGGCCCGATCCTCGAGATCGAGAACCTTTCGATCAGCTTCTTTACCCGGCTCAGGGAAATCCCCGCGGTGATGGATTTCTCCTGCACCGTCCAGCCCGGCGAGGCGATGGGGCTCGTCGGTGAATCCGGCTGCGGCAAGTCCACCGTCGCCCTCGCCGTGATGCGCGATCTCGGCAAGAACGGCCGCATCGTCGGCGGTTCGATCAAGTTCAAGGGCCGCGAGTTGACGACGATGAGCGAGGAAGCACTGCGCGACATCCGCGGCTCGGAAATCGCGATGATCTACCAGGAGCCGATGGCCTCGCTGAACCCGGCGATGAAAGTCGGGCAGCAGCTCATGGAAGTGCCGATGATCCATGAGGGCGTCTCGAAGCAAGAAGCCCGGAAGCGCGCGCTCGAAGTCGTGACCGACGTGCGCCTGCCCGACCCGGAGCGGATACTGAAGAGCTATCCGCACCAGCTTTCGGGCGGTCAGCAGCAACGCATCGTCATCGCCATGGCGCTGATGACGAAGCCCGCACTTCTCATTCTCGACGAGCCGACGACCGCGCTCGACGTCACGGTCGAGGCCGCGGTGGTCGATCTCGTCAAGGATCTCGGCAAGAAATACGGCACGTCCATGCTGTTCATCTCGCACAACCTCGGCCTGGTTCTGGAAACCTGCAACCGGCTCTGCGTGATGTATTCCGGGGAAGCGGTCGAAACCGGCTCGATCAAGGACGTGTTCGACAAGATGCAGCACCCCTATACGCAGGCGCTGTTCCGGTCGATCCCATTGCCCGGCGCGGACAAGAACGCGCGGCCCCTGATTGCCATTCCGGGCAACTTTCCCTTGCCACATGAACGCCCGCCCGGCTGCAACTTCGGCCCGCGCTGCGATTACTTCGAGGCCGGGCGCTGCGATGCGGGCGATATTCCGATGTTCCCCGTCGATGGCCAGGACCGGCACGACACGCGCTGCCTCCGCGTGAAGGAAATCGACTGGAACGCGCCGCCGCAGGTCGCGGCAAAGCATGAGAAGGCGAAAATCGGCAAGGTCGTCCTGCGGATGGACGACCTTCGGAAATACTACGAAGTGTCGGCCAATGCACTTTTCGGCGGCGGCGACACCAAGGTCGTCAAGGCCAACGAAACGCTCAGCTTCGAGGCGCACGAGGGCGAGACGCTTGCCATCGTCGGCGAATCCGGTTGCGGCAAATCGACCTTCGCCAAGGTGTTGATGGGATTGGAGACGGCGACCGCCGGCACCATCATGCTCTATGATAACGAGATTCAGTCGACGCCGATCCAGAGCCGCAACACCGAAACCGTCTCGGGCGTCCAGATGGTGTTCCAGAACCCGTTCGACACCCTGAACCCCTCGATGACCGTCGGGCGGCAGATCATCCGGGCGCTGGAGATCTTCAACGAGGGCAAGAACAACGCCGAACGGCGCAATCGAATGCTGGAGCTTCTCGACCTCGTCAAACTGCCGCGCGCCTTCGCGGACCGGATGCCGCGCCAGTTGTCGGGTGGCCAGAAGCAGCGCGTCGGCATCGCGCGGGCCTTCGCGGGTGGCGCGAAGATCGTCGTTGCCGACGAACCCGTCTCGGCGCTCGACGTGTCGGTTCAGGCGGCGGTGACGGACCTTCTGATGGAGATTCAGCGCAAGAACAGGACGACGCTTCTCTTCATCAGCCACGACTTGTCCATCGTCCGCTATCTCTCGGACCGGGTGATGGTGATGTATCTCGGCCATGTGGTGGAACTTGGCACGACCGAACAGGTCTTCGCGCCGCCCTACCATCCCTATACCGAGGCGCTTCTGTCGGCGGTTCCGATCGCGGATACGCGCGTGAAGAAGAAGCACATCGTGCTCGAGGGCGACATTCCATCCGCCATGAATCCGCCGTCGGGCTGCCCGTTCCAGACGCGCTGTCGCTGGAAATCGCATGTTCCCGGCGATCTTTGTGAACGCGAGGTGCCGCCGATGAAGACCTTCCCGAGCGGGCTTCAGGTCAAATGCCACCTGTCGGACGAGGAATTCGCGACGATGGAGCCAGTGATCGAAATCGCCGCCGAGTAGCGGGCAGCACCAGAAGCGTGTCACCAAGGGGGCGGATCTCCGCCCCCGTGCCGATCTTGAACGAGGCGAGCCCCGGCGCATCCTCGGTATTGACGTCTCCGAGGCAGAGCGCGGTGTAACCGTCATCCTGCAAATCACAGGCGGCGCGCCAGAGAAGCAGGCGGTTGGCGTTCAGCCGCCGCCCCTCGTCACCCGACCAGGCAATATGATAGCTCGCCCATGGGCGGTGCATCAGGATGATGATACCGGCGACCGGGTGACCATCCGCGCGCGCCTCGTAGAGCCTGAAAGCCTTGGGATCGACGCCGCGCCACAGCTCCGCGAAAGCGTGCGGCAGGGAGGTGTAGGACCGAAGACGGCGCTGCGCCCCTTCGACGGCGTAAAGCCAGGCCGCATCGGCTGTGCTGCTTGCCCGGATCGTCAGCGCCTTCGCCATACGCTCCGCCCGCGTCAGCTTGTTGCGCCATTTCGGTTCGAGCGCGGCCCTGAGGGCCGGCGCATTGCCCGGCAGATACCAGATCGCCTCATGTCGCGCGGTCAGGAGCGGTATCAGGCCGCGCCCTTTGAGCGAACGCTCGGGCGTCGCGATGGTAAGGCCGCGCAACGAGGCGGCGGAGCGAAGGATTTGCGCGGCATCGGCATGCGGCGACCCGTTCCACAGCGGTCCCCTCGACAGGAGCGCCAGCCCCGGGCGGCTGACAACCTGCGCCGTCGCGATGGGCGCGCCCGCGTCGCGCCAGAGCGCGATACGGACCGATCGGCCGAGCCGGCGCAACACGCTCCCATAGGTCGGATGTTGCTGCATCGGCATCGACGCGCCGCCTTCCGCGAAGGTGCGGAGAAGGTCGGGATCGGTATGATTGTGCCACGACAAAGACATCGGGCTATTAAGCGGCCATAAACCTAATGCCGCACTAATATTGGGTCATGAAGTCGAATCGCCCGGACAAGTCTCGCATCATCAGCGGCGTTAGCGCGCCGGCGCCGCGCGTCACGTTCAGCGGTGCGCTCTTGCTCGCCTGTGGAATGTCCATCTGCCTGACCGTCGCCCTGACCGGCGGCATCTTCGCCATGACAGCGTTCTGGCCTTTATGATCGGCTGTACAGCAACGACTTGCCGTTGTGGAACAGATGAACCTTTTTCGGGTCCGCCGTCAGGGCCACACGCGTATGACGCAAGTTTGGGTGAATCCCCGGCAGCTTAGCGATGATGGATGACGCCTCACCTTCCGGCCGAAAGTAAAGCTGGGTGACCTCGCCCAAGGCCTCGGTGATATCCACCTCTCCGCTATAGATCGCAACACCGTCGGTAGGCACGAAATCCTCGGGCCGGATGCCTACGCGCACTTTCGCACCCTTGTCGGACGCCTGCGTCGGCACCGCAGAGCGCGCCACGCCGCCCGAAGTCAGCTTGACGACGGTCTCGGCGCCGGTTTCCGTGACCTCGCCATCGAGCAGGTTCATGGCGGGCGAACCGATGAACTGCGCGACGAATTCGTTCTCGGGGCGCTCGTAAAGTTCCAGCGGAGAGCCGACCTGCCCGATCCCCTCGCCCACGGTCAGAACGACGATGCGGGTTGCCAGAGTCATCGCCTCCACTTGGTCATGGGTGACGTAGATCATCGTCGATTCCGGCATCTTCTCCTTCAGCTGCGCGATCTCGATCCGTGTGGCGACCCGCAGGGCAGCATCGAGATTCGAGAGCGGCTCATCGAAGAGATAGACCTTCGGATCGCGCACGATGGCACGGCCGATGGCGACGCGCTGGCGCTGGCCGCCCGACAGGGCTTTGGGCAGACGGTCGAGATAGGGGGTCAGTTGCAGGATCTCCGCCGCACGGTTTACCGCGGCGTCGATCTCGGCCGGCGACTTCTTGGCGATCCTGAGCGAGAACGCCATGTTGTCGCGCACGGTCATGTGGGGGTAGAGCGCGTAGGACTGGAACACCATCGCGATCCCGCGCTGCGCCGGCGGCACGTCGTTCATGCGCTGGCCGTCGATCTCCAGCGTGCCGCCGGTGATGCTCTCAAGCCCCGCGATCATCCGAAGGAGCGTGGACTTGCCGCAGCCCGATGGTCCGACGAAGACAATCAGTTCGCCCTGCTTGATGTCGAGATTGATGTCCTTGAGGACCTTGACCTCACCATAGGCTTTCTCGGCATTGATCAGTTTTACGTCGGCCATGTTGTCCCCCTCCTCACTCTGTCCGCGCGGCCAGAAGGCAGCATTGCCACGGCGCGAGATCGATCTTTCCGTCCGCCCCCGGTTTGGTACTGCCCAGTTCCGCCCCGATCCCGTGCCAGTCCTGCCCTGGCGCGACGATGCGGGCAGGTTCGTCCGACAGGTTCACGGCGACGAATATGCGCTCGCCCCGGGCGGAGCGGATGAAGCGGATCACGTCACCCTCGGCGCGCATGTCCGTCTGCTCCCCCACGCGCAAGGCCGCGTGCGTGTGACGCAGCGCGATTGCGCGGCGGTAATGCGCGGGCAGCGCGCCGGGATCGCCGGCAAGCGACGAGGCCGCGCGCGAGAGGTGTTCCGCCGGCACGGGCAACCAGGGCCGGGCATCGGAAAAGCCGCCATTCAGATTGTCGCGGTCCCAGACCATCGGCGTGCGGCAGCCGTCGCGGCCCTTGAACTCGGGCCAGAATTCGATGCCGTAGGGGTCGCGCAGATCCTCGAATGCAAGCTCCGCCTCGGTCAGGCCAAGCTCCTCGCCCTGATAGATGCAGGTGGAGCCGCGCAGGCACATCAGCAGCGTCGCGTAGGCTTTCGCCGACTCCTCCGTCAGGCCCCAGCGTGAATAATGGCGCATCACGTCATGGTTGGAATAAGCCCAGCAGGCCCAGCTTTCCGGCGCGGCTTCGTCGAGCCGTTCGAAGGTCTCCGCCACGCGCGCGGCAGTCAGCTTGTCGTTGGCGAGAAACTCGAACGCATAGCACATCTGCATGAGGTCATCGCCCGATGTATATTCGCCCATGATCTCGAGTCCGCGCTGGTTGTCTCCGACCTCGCCTACCGCCGCCGCCCCGTAGGGCTCCATCACCGCGCGAAGCCGCCGCAGGAAGTCGAGGTTCTCCGGCCGGTTCTTGGAATAGATGTGGTGCTGCCAGTTATAGGGGTTCACCGCCGGCGCGGTCAGGTGGTTCCGCTCTTCGGGCGGCAGGGCCGGATTGTCACGCAGGAGCTTGTCGGCGAAGTAGAAGTTGATCGTGTCCAGCCGGAACCCGTCCACTCCGCGTTCGAGCCAGAACCGCGCGATGTCCAGAAGCGCCTCCTGTACGTCCGCGCTGTGGAAGTTCAGGTCGGGCTGCGAGGTCAGGAAATTATGCAGGTAGTACTGCATCCGCCTGCCTTCCCACTGCCAGGCGGAGCCACCGAAGATCGACAGCCAGTTGTTGGGCGGCGTGCCATCGGGTTTGGGATCGCCCCAGACATACCATTCTGCCTTGGCGTTCGTCTGGTCCTGGCGGCTTTCCTTGAACCACGGATGCTGATCCGAGGAATGCGAGAGCACGAGATCGATCATCACCTTCAGGCCCAGGCCGTGGGCCTCGGCCAGAAGCGCATCGAAATCGGAAAGCGTGCCGAACATCGGATCGACATCGCGGTAATCCGATACGTCATAGCCGAAATCCTTCATCGGCGAGGTGAAGAAGGGCGAAATCCAGATTGCGTCCGCGCCAAGTTCGGCGACATGGCCAAGACGACGGGTGATGCCCGCCAGATCGCCGATCCCGTCGCCGTTCGAATCCTGGTAGCTGCGCGGGTAGATCTGATAGATCACCGCGCCGCGCCACCAATCCTTGTCCAGCCGCCCGCTCATCTGGGTGACATGCTCCATGGTTGTCATTCGTGGACCCTACTTGACCGAGCCGGCCAGCAGGCCGCGCACAAGGTATTTCTGCATTGCGAAGAAGACGAAAAGCGGCACCGCGATGGAGACGAAGGCCGAGGCCGCGAGAATTTCCCATTCGCCGCCGCGACTGCCCAGAAGATTGACAAGGGCGGCGGTCAGAACAAGCTGATCGTTTCCGGTGCCGAGGAAGACGAGCGCCACCAGAAGATCGTTCCAGGTCCAGAGGAACTGGAAGATCGCGAAGGAGGCGAGCGCGGGGAAGCTGAGCGGCAGGATGATCTTCACGAAGATCTGGAACTCGCTTGCGCCGTCGACGCGCGCGTTTTCGATGATGTCGCGCGGCAGTCCGACCATGTAGTTGCGCAGGAGATAGATGGCGAGCGGCAGGCCGAAGCCGGTATGCGCCATCCAGATGCCGAGGTATCCCTTGCCGATGCCGATCCAGTTGTGGAATTGCAGAAGCGGGATCAGCGCGAGTTGCAGCGGTACGACAAGAAGTCCGACCACCGCGGCGACCAGAAGCGCGCGGCCGGGAAAATTCATCCAGGCGAGCGCATAGGCGGCGAAGGCCGCGATGAGAATCGGGATGATCGTCGCCGGGATCGCCACCGTCGCGGTGTTGAGGAAGGCCTGACCGATGCTGGTACCGGTACTCCGACCGAACAGCACCTGCCGATAGTTGTTCAACGTGAATTCCGGCGCCCGCGATGCCGTGGCGAAGATGCGCGGCAGCCGCGTACCTTCGAGCGAGGTCGGAGACGTCAGGGCGAAGTTACCCTCGTCGTCAAGCGTCAAGGTCTGCCCATCGCCGAGATCGGCGGCGTCGCCCGGCTTGTATGCGTCGATCGCGCGGGAGGAAGTACCCCACGCACTTACCGTGGACGTGCCCTTGGGAAACAGCGTCCCCTCGATGACATAGCTGCCGTCTTTCTGGACTTCTTCCCCCTCCACCCGGATCGGGGACAACTGCTGTTCCTGCGTGGACAGCGAACTCCACCAGCCCGAGCCCGAAATCTGGTCGCCGGTGCGGAAGGACGAGACCAGCAACCCAAAGGTCGGCAGCACCCAGAGCGTCACGAGAACGACAACCGAGAGGTGAACGACCCAGACAAGGGCGGATTTACGGCCGGCGATGCTTTCCATGTCTCTGCCCCCTATTTCATCTCTTTGCGGACGTTGTAGACGTTCCAGATCAGGATCGGCGTCACCAGAAGCATGATGACCATCGCCGCGGCCGAGCCGACGCCGACGTCGAAGGCGCGGAAGAACTTGTCGTACATGTAGTTGGCAAGGACCTGCGTCTCCCACTGGCCGTTGGTCATGGCCAGCACGATGTCGAAGACCTTGAGGACGACGATGGTTATCGTGGTCCAAACGACGACGATCGTACCCATGATCTGGGGCACCTTGATCTTGAAGAATATCTGGAACGGATTGGCTCCATCGAGGATCGCCGCCTCCAGCGTCTCTTCCGGGATGGCGCGGAGTGCCGCGGACAGGATCACCATGGCAAATCCCGCCTGAATCCATATCAGCACCGCCATCAGGAAGAAGTTGTTCCAGTAGATGAGCGTGAGCCAGGTTTGCGGCTCGCCGTAGGGCAAGGCCGTCGTCACCGTCCCGAGGATGCCCATGGCGGACTTCCAGATCAGCCAAAGCGCTGCGATGCCGACGAAAAGCCGCAGCGGCAGATAGCCCCAGCCGCGATCTTCGTCCACGCTGCCGCCGAACATCGGCTTGGCGAAGTTCCAGCCGACCCACGCAACCAGGGCGGCGAAGCCGAGAAGCAGCAGCGCCGGAACAATCCTGAGAAAGATGATGGAACCAATCCCACCGTCGAAATTCAGCCAGAGCGCGTTCAGAAGGCCGATCTGGTCCTGCGCCTCGGGCCGCGTGTCATAGATCAGCTTCCAGATGACCGAGGCGCCGACGAACGAGATGGCCATCGGCATGAAGATCAGCGATTTCGCGATATTGCCCCACCAGATGCGGTCGGTGAGCTGCGCGACCAGCAGGCCGAAGGCGGTGGACATCGCAGGCACGACAACGAGCCAGAGCATGTTGTTGCGCATCGATTCCCAGAACTTCGCCTCGCTCATCATCCGGCTGTAATTCTCGAACCCGACGAAGCTGCCGCCCCGGTTCAACGACAGCCAGGCGGTCGCGAAGACCGGGTAGGCGAGGTAAAGGCCAAGCGCGATGATCGCGGGCAGCAAGAAAAGCCAAGGCCGGATCAAGCTCGCGCGGTTGATATTCCGCGACGCGTTCGGCCCCTTCGGAGGGAACAGGACCTTGTCGATCACGAGGTTCGACGCGTAGAAATAACCCACGCATCCCCCGACGCCGACGACGATGGTGATGAGCGCCTGAAGTGCCGGATTCATCTGCCCCTCCTTCGATGCTGCCGATGTCGCGTCTCTTGGTCCGGCCCGGCATCCCGTGACGCCGGACCGGTATGATTTGGAAGGTCAGATCACTTCGGCCAGGAGGCGTCGATCGTCGCGGCGACCTCCTCGGCGGACTTGCCGCCGACATAGTCGACCATGCCGGTCCAGAAGGTGCCCGCGCCGACCGCGCCCGGCATCAGGTCCGACCCGTCGAAACGGAAGGTCGTGGCATTCGTCAGGATCTCGCCCTGCTTGCGCTGCGGTTCGCTACCGTAGGCGTCAAGGTTCGCCCCCTTAAACGGCGTGAGGAAGCTCTTCTGCGCCATCCAGACTTCGTGCGCGATCGGCGTCTTCAGCCATTCGATGAAAGCGCGCGCCGGTTCGGTGTCCTTGGTGATCATGACCAGTGTACCGGCGCCAAGCACCGGCTTGCCAAGATCCTTGCCGGCATAGGCCGGCATGTAGAAGAAGTCGGCATCCACACCAAGCTCCGTGCCTTCGGGGAAGAAGGATGGAATGAAGGATGCCTGGTGGTGCAGGTAGCATTGCGGCGGCGAAGTGAAGAGTCCTTTCGGGCTGTCGCGGAAGTCGGTCGAGGCGACCGTGCCCGCCCCACCCGCGACGAACTTGTCGTTCTTGGCGAACCAGCCGAAATCGTCGATAGCGGTTATGACCGCCGGGTCGTTGAACGGAATCTCGTGGCTGACCCACTTGTCGTAGGTTTCAGGCGGCGAATTGCGGAGCATCATGTCCTCGACCCAATCGGTCGCGGGCCAGCCCGTCGCCCCGCCGGAGCCGAGACCAATGCACCAGGGGGTCTCGCCATCGGCGGCGATCTGCTCGGTCAGGGCCTTCAGATCCTCCATCGTCTCCGGCACTTCGTAACCAGCATCGTCGAAGTTGTCCGGCACGTACCAGACCAGTGACTTCACGTCTATCTTGTAGGGGAAGGCATAGAACGCCTCGGTCCCATCCTTGCCCTTGTAGCTGCCAAGCTTGACCCAACTGTCGCCCGCCGCGTAGTTCTCCTGAAGCCAGTTCCTGGTGTCATCGCCCAAGGGAGTCAGCAGACCCTTGGAGGCAAGATCGGCGATCAGGCCCGGCTGCGGCAGGACCGCGATATCGGGCGGCGAGCCGGCCTGGGTGTCGATGACGATCTGCTGTTCGTAGTTTTCCGAGGAGGAATAGTTCACCGTGATGCCGGTTGCGGCCTCGAAATAGGCGAGCATGGATTCGACCAGATCCTGATCTTCGCCACGCCACGGGCCGAAGATCGTAACCGATTGCCCATCCATCTTGTGGGCCGCGGCGAAGTCGTCGTAGCTCTTCCAGTTGAATCGCGCGTCCTCACCCGGCTTGAACTTCAGCTCCTGCGCGCCAGCGGAACCGGCAAGAAGCGCCAGCGCCGCCGCGCCCGCGTAAAATGTCCGTTTCATGCAATCCTCCCGTTTGGGGCTATACCCCGCATTCTGGCCAGAGCGCCGATTCTCAAAGCGCTTTGGTGCCCCGCACCATGACGGCTGCGCGAACACCTGTCAATCCAAAGCGCTTTTGAAAGGGATTTATGCGGCGCAACAGCATTTTAGGCTGCATGCGCAGAAACTTCTGGCCGTTGACGCGGTCCGGACGCCAGACTAACCTCACAGAAAATCAAAGCGCTTTGAATCCCTTTTGCCATGAACCTGAAACAACTGTCGGAACAGCTCGGTCTTTCGCAAACGACAGTCAGTCGGGCGCTCAACGGCTATCCGGAAGTGAGCGAGGAAACCCGGCGGCGCGTCATGGATGCTGCGCGGCGGCACAACTACAAGCCGAACATCCGCGCCAAGGCTCTGGCCACCGGGCGGTCGATGGCGGTAGGCCACGTCATTCCGATCTCGACCAAGCATGAAATCGTCAACCCGATCTTCGCGGACTTCATCGCAGGCGCCGGCGAGACCTATTCGAAAGCCGGCTACGACATGGTGCTTTCCGTCGTGCCCGATGCTGACGAGGCGCGCAGCTACCGTGAGCTGAAGTCGAAGGGCAATGTCGATGGGGTGATCGTCCACGGCCCCCACCAGAACGACCACCGCATTCCCCTTCTGCACGAGATCGGCCTGCCCTTCGTCGTGCATGGCCGCGCGACGGGGACAGAACTGCCTTATTCCTGGCTCGACGTGAACAACCGGCACGCTTTCGAACGCGCGACGAACCTTCTGCTCGACCTCGGCCACCGCCGCATCGGCTTTCTGAACGGTCTCGAGGATATGGATTTCGCCATCCGCCGCCGCGTCGGGTTTGAAACGGCGATGACCGAACGGGGCGTCGCGACGGACCCGGATATGATGCGCGGCGAGGAGATGACCGAAGGCTACGGCCATCGCGCAGCTCGCGAGATGCTGAACCGGTCGGACGCCCCGACGGCGTTCCTCGGCTCCTCGCTCCTCATCGCGCTCGGGGTCCGGCGCGCCGTCGAAGAGGTCGGACTGAAGATGGGCCGAGACATCTCCATCGTCACCCATGACGACGAGCTCAGCTATCTGAAGAACGGTGACGATATTCCGATTTTTACCGCCGTCCGATCATCGGTCCGCGAAGCCGGGCGGCTTGCCGCCGAGATGCTGATCAACCGCATCGCCGACCCCACCCTGCCCCACACGCACCGCCTGCTGGAGGCGGCACTGACCATCGGCCAATCGACCGGCCCCGCGCCGCCACACAGCTGATCCACGAGAGAATCGCCATGCGCCTCACCCGTTCCGACTTCCCCGAAGGCTTCGTCTTCGGCACCGCGACCTCCTCCTATCAGATCGAGGGCACACGCTTCGGCGGCAGCGGGCTCAGCCAGTGGGACACGTTCGCTGCAACGCCGGGCAACGTCCTGAACGGCGAGAACGGTGCGGTGGCCTGCGACCATTACCACCGCTGGGAGGAGGATCTGGACCTGATCCGCGATGCGGGTTTCGATGCCTACCGTTTTTCGACAAGCTGGGCGCGGGTGCTGCCCGAGGGGCGCGGCGCGCCAAACAGCGAGGGGCTGGATTTCTACGATCGGCTGGTGGATGGAATGCTGGCACGAGGGCTGAAACCCTTTCTGACGCTCTACCACTGGGATCTGCCCTCGGACCTTGCGATGCGGGGCGGCTGGACCAATCCCGACATCGCAGGATGGTTCACAGATTATGCCCGCGTGGTGATGGCCCGGATCGGCGACCGGGTGGCGACGACCGCCACGTTGAACGAGCCCTGGTGCGTCGCCTGGCTGTCGCATTTCCTCGGCCACCATGCGCCGGGTCTGCGCGACATTCGCGCGGCGGCGCATGCGATGCATCACGTCCTCCTCGCCCACGGCGACGCTGTGGCGGCGCTGAGAACGGATGGCTTCGACAATCTCGGCCTCGTCCTCAACTTCGAATATTGTGGCGCGGCAACCGACAGCGCGGCGGACAAGGCCGCCGCCGCGCGTGAGGACGCGATCTATAACCGTTGGTTTGTGGAAGGCGTCCGCTCCGGCCGCTACCCCGACGAGGCATTGGAGGGGCTGGCCCCCTGGATGCCAAGAGACTGGGAAAGCCAGATGGGCCGCGTCGCGTCGCCCATCGACTGGCTCGGCGTCAACTACTACACGCGCCACCTCTATGCCGATGCGCCCGGTACGCTCTGGCCCGCGACCCGCAGCGTCGAAGGCCCTCTGCCGAAGACCTCGATGGAGTGGGAGATCTACCCCGAGGGGCTGGAATTCTTCCTCGGGCGGCTGGCCAACGAACAGGCCCCGGGCCTGCCGCTTTTCGTCACCGAAAATGGCATGTCCTGGCGCGATGCGTTGAAGGGCAATCGCGTCGAAGATCCCGAGCGCATCGCCTTCATGGAGCGGCACCTCGACGTGGTGCGGAACAGGATCGCGGCGGGCGACGACATTCGCGGTTTCTTCTACTGGTCGCTTCTCGACAACTACGAATGGTCGTTCGGCTACGATCGCCAGTTCGGTCTAGTCTTTGTCGATTCGAATTCCTTGCAGCGGCACCCGAAAGCGTCCTATCACGCGTTGGCCGCAGCACTTTCCGCTCGGTAAGCTTGAGGCGGGCCAAGTCATGACACAGTCGCTGGTTGCCGATATCGGCGGAACCAATACACGGGTTGCCTTGGCCAGTGGCGCAGCGATCGACCGCACCTCCATTCGGCGCTTCGCCAATGCCGATCACCCCGGTCTGGGCGAGGTCTTGCGACGCTACCTCTCCGATGCCGGCTCTCCCAAGATCGCGGGCGCCTGCGTTGCCGCTGCCGGGCCGGTCGACAACGGCGTCGCACAACTGACAAACCTGCCCTGGACCATCGACCGGCCCGGCGTGGCCGAAGCGACGGGTGCCGCCCGGGTTGCCGTGCTGAACGACCTTCAGGCGCAGGGTCATGGCCTTGATGCGCTCGACGCCGCCTTCATCCGCCCGGTCATCGCCCGGCCCCCGACCGACCGGATGCAGGCCTCGCGGCTGGTGATCGGCGTCGGCACCGGCTTCAACGCCGCCCCGGTGCACCAGGCGCCGGGCGGGCGGCTTGTCGCGCCATCGGAATGTGGTCATGTCACGATGCCGGTGCGGACGGAGCACGATCTGCGGCTCATGCGCCATGCCGAGAAGGCACATGGCTTCGCCGGGGTCGAGGATGTGCTGTCCGGCCGCGGCCTTGAACGGCTCTACGCCTTCCACGCCATCGAGGCGGGGCTGGACACACGGCTCAAGGCGTCGGAGATCATGGCGGCAATGGCAGGTGGCGACGATCCGGTGGTGACCGAAACCGGGCGGACCTTCGTGCGGCTTCTGGGGGCTGTGGCGGGCGATCTGGCGCTGATCCATGTTCCATACGCCGGCATCCACCTGATCGGTGGCGTCGCCCGCGCCTTTACCCCCTTTTACGACCGTTTCGGCTTTGCTGATGCCTTCTGCGACAAGGGCCGCTTCTCGGGCTTCATGGAGGAGTTCGCAGTCTCCATCGTGGAGGACGACTACCTCGCGCTCTCGGGCTGCGCGCTTTTTCTCGCGGACGGGCTGGCGGACTGAACTGTCTCAGCCGCGCAGATAAGCCACAAGTTGTCGCGTCGAGCCGTCCTTGCCTTCCGCCCCGATCTCACCCTTCAGCACCGGATCGAGCGCCATCGCCAGTTCCTTGCCCAGTTCCACGCCCCACTGGTCGAAGGAGTTGATGCCGAGGATGGCGCCCTCGACAAAGACCCGGTGTTCGTAAAGCGCCACGATCTGGCCCAGCACGTAGGGCGTGAGCTTCGGATAGAGCAGCGTCGTCGAGGGCCGGTTACCGGGGAACACGCGATGCCGCGCCTGCCGGTCCAGTTCGGCCCCCTTCAGCCCCTTCTTCGCCATGATCGCCCGCGCCTCGTCAAGGCTGCGTCCACGCAGAAGTGCTTCGGACTGGGCGAGACAGTTCGCCGCGAGAAGGCGGTGCTGACGGACAAGGTCCGGCTCGTGCCCCTCGCGGCCCAGCATGAATTCGCAAGGGATCACCCGCGTGCCCTGATGGATGAGCTGGTAGAAGGCGTGCTGGCCGTTCGTTCCCGGCTCACCCCAGACGACGGGGCCGGACTGTTCGGTCAGGTCCGATCCGTCCATCGCCACGCGCTTGCCATTGCTCTCCATTTCAAGCTGCTGGAGATAGGCGGGCAGCCGCGCGAGGCGCTGTTCGTATGGCAGGACGGCGCGGGTCGCGTAGCCGCAGATCTGATTGTGCCAGATGCCGACCAGCGCGAGCATCACCGGCATATTCTGCTGGAACGGCGAATCGAGGAAATGTGCGTCCATCGCCGCACCGCCGCTCAGGAACTCCGCGAAGTTGTCCGGCCCGATGGTGATCATCAGCGACAGCCCGATCGGCCCCCACATGGAATAACGCCCGCCCACCCAATCCTCGAACCCGAAGACGCGGGTTTTCGGAATGCCGAACGCCTCGGTCTTGTCGAGTGCGGTGGAGACGGCGGCGAACTGCGCGGCCGGATTGCGGACGGTTTCGGCCATCCATTTCCGCGCCGTCTCCGCGTTGGTCATCGTCTCGATGGTGGTGAAGGTCTTCGATGCGACGACGACAAGTGTCGTCTCCGGATTGAGCGGCTTCAGCACGTCATGGACATGGGCTCCGTCGACGTTCGAGACGAAATGCGCGCGCGGCCCGTCGGCATAGGGAGACAGCGCAATCGCCGCCATCGCGGGACCAAGGTCCGAACCGCCGATACCGATGTTGACCACATCGGTGATCTTGCCCTTCTGCCCCTTGATCCGCTCTTCGCGCACGTCTTCTGCGAAACCGCGCATCCTTTCATAGACGGTGCGCACCTCGGGCATGACGTCGCGGCCATTGACGGTGACGCTGCCTTCGAGATTGCGTAGCGCTGTGTGCAGCACCGCGCGGCGTTCCGTTTCATTGATCTTCTCGCCCGAGAACATCGCCTCCGCCCGCGCGGCAACATGGGCGGATTCGGCAAGACGGATCAGCAGGTCGCGGCCATGCGGGTCGATCGCCGTCTTGGAGTAATCGAAAAGCAGTCCGCCGTTCTCAATGGTGAAATCGGCCGCCCTCGTGTCGCGCTCGAAAAGCTCCAGAATGTGCCGGTTTTCCGTATCGCGCCGGTGAAACCGGAGATCGTCCCAAAGGCTCATTTCCAAGGCTCCCTCGCTCAGGCCGCCCAGTGGACGGTCGCCTCATCCAGCACCGCGCGCACCGGTGCGTCTTGGGGTGTCAGCCGCATGGCGCGTTCAAGCGCGGCGCGTTTCTCCGCGCCCGTGATGAGAATATGGATCGAGATCGCATCGGCCAGCACCCGTGCCGACAGCGTCACGCGCGGCTCACCGGCGCCCGCGGCGCGCATCGGCAGCAGGATCGGCGCATCGGGTGACAAGGCCTCGGCCAATCGGTCCGCGCCGGCGAAGAGCGAGGCGGTGTGCATGTCCGCACCCATGCCGAGAAGCAAAACCGAGATCGGCAGATGCGGTTCGATGGCGTCGGACAGCGCTTCGACGGCCTCCTCCGGCTCCGCCGTATCGAGGTAGAGCGGGATGAACTCCGCCGTCGCCGCATGACCCGTCAGCAGCCTCTGGCGCAGAAGCCGCCCGTTGGAGCGCGTATCGCTCTCCGGCACCCAGCGTTCGTCGTTCAGAAAGACCGTCACCCGGTCCCAGTCCAGTCGCACCCCCGACAGCACGTCAAAGGCCGGACCGGGCGTCGTGCCGCCCGGCACGCAAAGGCTCGCCCGTTCATGCGTCCGAAGCTGCGCGGCAAGCTCGCTCGCCAAGGTATCGGCGAGTTGGAACATCATCAGTTCCGCATCGGGATATTCGACAAGCTTCATTCCGCGATCTCCCGCCACCTGCGGCCATCCCGGTGCAGCAGCATCAGCGCATCCTCGGGTCCGGACGAGCCTGCATCGTAGAGCTTCGGTTTGTCGCCGCGCGCCTCCCAGCCCGCTATGATCGGGTCGGTCCAGGCCCAGGCCGCCTCGACCTCGTCGCCGCGCATGAAGAGCGTCTGGTTGCCCCGGATCACATCCATGATGAGCCGCTCGTAGGCGTCGGGAATGTCCGCGCCATCCTCGCCCAGGGCTTCCGCGAAGGACATGTCCAACGGCACCTCGGTCAGGCGCATGCCGCCCGGCCCCGGCTCCTTGATCATCACGCTTAGCGTCATGCCCTCATTCGGCTGAAGGCGGATCGACAGGACGTTCTCGCGCCAGCCTTCCTCGTCGCCGAAGATCGAATGCGGAACTTCCTTGAAGACGATGGCAATTTCCGAGGCGCGGGCGCGCAACTTCTTTCCTGTGCGCAGGTAGAAGGGCGTCCCTTTCCAGCGCCAGTTCGCCACCTCGACTTTCATCGCAATGAAGCTTTCCGTCGTCGAATTCGGGTTCTCGGCATCCTGCGTGTAAGATGGGCTGTCCTTGGTTGCCCGGTACTGGCCGCGCACAATGTTTTCTTGCGATACGGGTTCAAGCGCGCGGATCACCTTCAGCTTCTCGTCGCGCACCGCGTCGGGGTCGAACTCATAGGGCGCTTCCATGGCGATGAGGCAGAGTAGCTGCATCATGTGGTTCTGCACCATGTCCCGCATGGCACCCGACTTGTCGTAATAGGCGCCCCTGCCGCCGACTCCCACGGTCTCGGCCACGGTGATCTGGACGTGATCGACGTGGCGCGCGTTCCAGAGCGGCTCGAACAGGATATTGGCGAAACGCACCGCCATCAGGTTCTGAACGGTTTCCTTCCCGAGGTAATGGTCGATCCGGTAGATCTGGCCTTCGTCGAAGTGTTCCGCCAGCGTCGCGTTCAGCGCTTTCGCGCTTTCCAGATCGCGCCCGAAGGGCTTTTCCACGACGATGCGCGAGTTCGGCGTCGCGATCCTGTTGCCGTGCAGCCGCTCGGCCAGATCGCCGAACAAGGAGGGCGCGACCGAGAAGTAGAACGCCTGCACCACGTCCCTGCGGATCAGCTTGCCAAGTTCCTTCCAGCCATTCGTGCCCTTCGCATCGACACTGACATAGTGAAGATGCTCGGAGAAACGCGCGACGGACTCGGCGTCGCGGGACTTCGGTGAAACGAACTCCTCGATGGCCTCGGTGATGGTCGCGCGGAAGGCCGCGTCGTCCATCTCGGCGCGCGCCGCGCCGATGATGCGCGAGCCTTCGGGTATTTGGCCCGCAGTGTAGCGGCGATAGAGACCCGGCAGAATCTTGCGCTGCGCGAGATCGCCGGTTCCGCCGAAGATGACGAGGTCGAACGTATCGACGGGAATCACGCGCGAAACCATGTGCACCTCGCTTCTACTACGCACGTTAGCGCTAACGGTGTCGCTCATAACGTCTTTCCATTGCCAAGTCTAGCATTCTGCGACCGCTGCGGCCATGGCCGCCGATCCCCCGGAAGAAGAACAGATTCGTTGCCTTAGAACCAGACGTCGCCGACGCATTTGCCGTCCGTCGGAAGATCGTCGAAAGTCGTCAGCCCGTCGAAGTGCAGAAGCGGAATGTCCTGAATGGCGTGGAGGTCATGCACCAGACGCAAGTTGACTGCGATTCGCCGTCTGCCGTCCTTTCCCCGCTCCAGCGCCCGCCAGTAGGCGACGCAGCCGCAATCCGGGCAGAAGTGGAACCCGATGCTGCGATGCCCCCAGATATAGGCTTTTGTCGGGCCAAAGACACGGATGCGCTCGCCTTCATGGTCATAGGCCCAAAGCACGCCGTAGCGCCGGCAGATGGTGCAGTTGCAGGCCGTGGCGTCCGGGGGCGTTCCGTCGAAGGCCCAACTGACCTTTCCACAATGGCAAGTGCCGTCGAGGCTCATGTCCCGCCCTCACGCGTTCACATCCACGACGACGCGGCCCCGGACCTTCCCCTCAAGGATCGCGGCACCGAGGCGCGACAGATCGGCAAGCTTCGCCGGCTCCACCATCGCTTCGAGCTTGTCCATCGGCAGGTCGCCCGCGATCCGCTTCCAGGCGCGGAGCCGGCTGGCGTAGGGCTGCATCACGCTGTCAATGCCAAGAAGATTCACGCCGCGCAGGATGAAGGGCGTGATGAGCGCGCCTTCGATCGCCGCGCCGCCCGCAAGGCCGATGGCGGCGACGGAGCCGCCATACTTCATCTGCTTCAGCACACGTCCCAGCATCGCGCCCGCCACGGCATCCACGCATCCTGACCAAAGCTCGCTTTCCAAGGGCTTCCGGGTCACTTCGGTCAAGTCCTCACGCGCCACGATCTGCGTCGCGCCAAGGCTTTTGAGATAGTCCGCCTGTTCCGGCCGCCCGGTGACAGCGGCAACTTCGTGGCCGAGCTTCGCAAGGGTCGCCACCGCGACCGACCCGACACCGCCCGCGGCCCCCGTCACCAGAACCGGGCCACGCCCCGGTTTCAGCCCATGATCCTCAAGCGCCATCACGGCGAGCATCGCGGTCAGGCCCGCCGTCCCGACGGCCATCGCTTGCCGCGTGGTCAAGCCGTCGGGCAGCGGCACCAGCCAGTCGGCCCGCACATTGGCCTTCTGCGAATAGCCGCCCCAATGCGCTTCGCCCACGCGCCAGCCGGTCAGCACAACCTTGTCGCCCGGTTTGTAGCGCGAATCCGAGGATGCCTCGACCGTCCCGGCGAAGTCGATCCCCGGCACATGCGGATAATTCCGCACCAGCCCGCCACCCGGCCCGATGCAGAGCCCGTCCTTGTAGTTGACCGTCGAATACTCCACCGCGACCGTCACCTCGGATTCGGGCAGACGGCTTTCCTCGATGTCCTGCACGGCGGCATGAGTCCTGCCCTCTTCGTCCTTCTCGACGACCAAAGCTTTCATGGTCATCACTCCTCCGATCTGTGGCGGGCAGGCAGCCCGAGTTAGCGCCAACCATCCGGGCAATGGCGACAAAGATCAATCGCTTGCTGCGGGGCCGAGGCCGCCGAGCGAGAATTCGACCACGGCTTCGGCCAGGCAATCGAGCGTATCGGTCCAAGGCAGGTCGGCGGGCATCTGCGGTGTCAGAAGGGACAGTTCCGTGCATGCCACGGCCAGATGGTCGGCCCCCTCTCCGATCAGCGCACGCGCCGCGTTGGTCAGCGCGGCGACTTCAGCCGCGCCGGTCCGGCCAGCCTTGACGGCGCGGATCAGACCCAGAACCGGGCCTTCATCGCGGCACCAGACCGCTTCCAGACCGGCCTGCGCGAAAGCATCATCGAACACCCCGGCAAGTCGCACGGCGGGCGAGGCGAGCATCCCGATCCGGCGCCCTCGTCCCGCCAGCCGCAAAACGCTCAGCGCGATCATGTCGAGGAAGGGAACCGTCGCCGCGTCGCGGATCGCATTGCCATAGGCATGCGCCGTGTTGCACGGCATGGCGAGTGCTGTCGCGCCGCCGGCCTCCAGCCGCCGCACCATGTCGGCGAGAACCGGCGCGGGACTTTGCCCCGTACCGTCGATCAGTGCCTCGATCCGGCTTGGCACCTGCGGGTTCTGGTGGACGAGCAGCGGCACATGGTCCGCATCGTCGCCCCCCGCCCGCAAGGCGATCACCTTCTGCATCAGAAGCACCGTCGCCTCCGGCCCCATGCCGCCCAGAATGCCGACCAGCCGCATCTTGCCCCCTATTTCAGGCGAAAGACCTCGCCCGGAAAGAACTTCTCCAGCCGAATATCGGCGCTTCTGGCGTGGCCTTCCATCCCCTCGTAGCGGGAAATCCGCGCGGTGACGGCGGCAAGGTCGCGCAAGGCCTCGGGCGAGACCTCCTGCCATGTCACCGCCTTGAGGAACTTCAGCACCGAAAGTCCCCCGGTATAGCGTGCGGCACCGGAGGTCGGCAGGACGTGGTTGGTGCCCGAAGCCTTGTCGCCGAAGGCCACCGTCGCCTCGGCGCCGAGGAACAGCGATCCATAGGACCGCAACCGCGCCCGCCACCAGTCGAGATCCGCCGCCTGCACATGCAGATGCTCGGGCGCGATGCGGTCGGCCTCGACCGCCATCGCCTCGCGATCGTCGCACAGGATGATCTCGCCCCGCCCCGCCCAGGCCGCTTCGGCGGCGGCGCGGTTATCGTCGGGCAGGCTCGCGATCAGTTCGGGTATCCGCGCGGCCACGCGGTCGGCCAAGGCAGCGCTGTCCGTCACCAGCCACACGGGCGAGGTCGGCCCATGCTCGGCCTGCCCGACGAGATCCCACGCGACCAGCTCCGAATCCGCCGTCCCGTCGGCAATGACAAGACTGTCGGTCGGACCGGCCACCATATCGATCCCGACTTCGCCGAAAAGCTGGCGCTTCGCCTCGGCAACGTAGGCATTGCCCGGCCCGATGAGGATATCCGCGCGCGGCAGCCCGAAGAGGCCGAAGCTCAGCGCCGCGACCGCCTGCACCCCGCCGATGGCGAGGATGCTGTCCGCCCCCGCGATATTCAGCGCGTAGAGCACCGCCGCCGGGATGCCCGCGCCGCTGCGCGGCGGCGAGGCGGCGGCGATATGGCCGACACCGGCCTCGCGCGCCGTCGTCACGGTCATCAGCGCCGACGCGATGTGCGAATAGCGCCCGCCGGGCACATAGGCCCCGACCGCCGAAACCGGGATCAGGCGCTGGCCGACCTTCAGACCGGGGCGCAGCTCGACCTCGGTCTCCGACAGGCTGGCCCGTTGGGCGCGGGCAAAGGCGGCGATGTTGTCGTGTGCATAGCGGATGTCGTCCTTGACCTGATCGGGCAGATCGTCGCCTGCCGCTGCGATCGCATCCGCGGGAACCAGGACCGGCCCCGTCCAGCCGTCCAGTTCCCGCGCGAAGTCCAGCGCCGCCGCGCCACCTTCGGCCCGCAGCCGCGCCAGCATCCCGGCGACATGCACGCGAAGCTCTTCCTCCGCCATCGTGCCGGAGTCATTACCCTTCTTCAGAAACTGAGCGCCCATTGCCGAATATCCTTCCTCAAATTCGCGGCGCCGGGGCTTGACCCACGCCCGGCACAAGTTCACCTTTTCGAAATCCGTTCCCGACCCGGAGGTCGACATGGCCACGCTGCCCAAGGGCGTCACCCTTCGCGCGCTCGAAATCTTCGACGCGACGGCTCAGGCGGGGACACTGGCCGATGCGGCGCGACGGCTCGGCCTCAGCCTGCCCGCCGCCTCGCAGCAGATCAGCAACCTCGAAACCGCCCTCGGGACCGAGCTTTTCGACCGCTCGCACCGGCCCCTGCAACTCACCCTCGCCGGCCGCCTCGTCCTGAATCGCGCCCGTGACGCCCTTAACCAGCTTCGGCAGGCGCAGGCGGAACTTGCCGTTCTCGACATCGCGAAGATCGGTCATCTGCGTCTTGGCGTCATCGACGATTTCGACGTGGAGATCACGCCCGACCTCGTCATCACCCTCGCGCAGAACCTGCGCGACTGCCGCTTCCGCCTGACCACGGGGCCAAGTCACGAGATCACCGCGATGCTGACCGCCCGGACGCTCGACATCGTCATCGCCGCAGCACCGCAGGACGCTGTTCAGGGCGCGCTGGAATACCCGCTGCTGCGTGACCCTTATGTGCTTGCCGTTCCGCGCGGCTTCGTTCTGCCTGAGGGGAAGGAGATGGAGGCGCTTTCGGCTCTGCCCTTCCTGCGCTACGACCGCGCTCTGTTCATGGGCCGCCAGATCGAGGCACATCTGGCGCGCCACCGCGTCAGCCTGCCCGAACGCATCGAGATCGACAGCAACCAGTCGATCATGGCGCTCGTCGCGGCGGGGATGGGGTTTTCGATCACCACGCCCCTGGCGCTGATCCGGGCGCGCGCCTTTCTCGGCAAGGTCGAACTGCACCCCCTGCCGCTCGCCGCCATGTCGCGAACGATCTCGCTTTTCGCACCGGCGGACGGGACGATCCCGGTCGCGACCGACATCGCCGGGATGCTCAAGGCGATCATGCGGACACGGGTAATCCTGCCCGCCAAGGAGGTCGCGCCCTGGCTTGGCGATGCGTTCGCGGTGATTTCCTGACGGCACGCGCATTATTGCCCTCGAAGGATCGGCTTCCGCTCAGGCTATCAACACAGATGGCCCGCCGCGCAAGCACGGCGATACGGCTTCCCGAAGATCGAAGCGCGGATTTCAGAAACTGAAACCGGAGAGCCTAGCGCGCGTCGTAGTAAAGACCCACGACATGTTCCGCCTCGGCGAAGAAGAGCCAGCGGGCGGCGAAGGCGCCGATCAGCTGGACCGCGGCGGCGATTCCCATCACCCAAGGCAGCGGCGGCACGAAAAGCAGGATGGCGGCAGGCAGCAAACTCGCGCAGAGAATGGAGACCATGCGCAGGCGTCGCACATGCTTTCGGCCGACCCGATAGATCATTTCCTTCATGAGGTAGTTCTCGCTCGTATGCGGCGGCGCGAACTGCCGGACGGCACCAAGGCCCCCGAGACCCGTCGCGCTGCCAATGGTCGCGCCCGCAGCGGCGAAGGCCCCATCGCCACGCCGGAACGACCAGAAGAGCGCGGCACCCAGCGCCAGCGCCAGGATCGCGCCAGCACCGTTCCGCCCGGTGAGGATCGCGCCGCCGGTCATCGCGAAGAGCATGAATGTCGCAGGCGTGATCCAGTGACTCCAACGCGGCACGGTCTTTAGCTGGGCGTAGATCATGGAGGTGCAATAGACTGTCAGAAGTGCCACGGCCGCCCCGACCGCACCGAAGGCGGGCGGCATGGGGACGCCGAAGATCGCCGCCAGCGCCACCGGCGCCAGCAGGAGGAGCGTCAGGACCGAGGTCCACCCCTCGCGGCTGAGCCAGCTTGTCCGCCACTGGGTGAACGCGCGCAACGCACGCTGCGGATTGCCGAGATGGAAGGTCGAGGCCAAAAGCCCGACAACCGCCAACCCGTAGGCCAGACCCCAATGCAGGAACGCGGCGGGACCAAGGGGCTGCGCCGCGCCGAGGGCGAGGAAGGCCAGAAGCCCGAAGCCTGTGCCCGAGAGAACGGTGAAAACAATGACCGAGGGTGCCGGATGCATCAGAACCTCTCCAGCAGCCGGTCGAGCCAGCCCGCGAAGCCGGTCGTCTGGACGTCGAGCAACGCGGCGAGCGGGGCATCGGTGGTCGCGCCCTTCTTGCGGGGCGGCAGGTATTTGTTCACCGGCTTCGTCTCCATCTCGGGCATCAGGTCATAGCCGCCGCGATCGGCAACAAGGCGGCTTACCGCGCTCTCGGGATCGCCGAGATCGCCGAAATGCCGTGCCCCGGTCGGGCAAGTGCGGACGCAGGCGGGGACGCGATCTTCCTCGGGCAGGTTGTCATTGTAGATGCGGTCGACGCAAAGGGTGCATTTCTTCATCACCCCCGCCTCGCCGTCCATCTCGCGCGCGCCGTAGGGGCAGGCCCAGGCGCAAAGACCGCAACCGATGCAGGCGCTTTCGTTGACCAGAACGATGCCGTCCTCGGCCCGCTTGTAACTTGCTCCGGTCGGGCAGACGGTCACACAGGGCGCATTTTCGCAATGCAGGCAGGAACGCGGAAAATTGATGATTTTCGCTGCGCTGTCAGTATCCTGCACTTCATAGCTATGAACTCGGTTAAGAAACGTCCCGCAAGGCTCTGATCCATAAGCATCCATGTCCGATAACGGGACCCCGTAGCCCTGATCGTTCCAGCCCTTGCAGGCGGTGACGCAGGCATGGCATCCGACACAGGTGTCGAGGTCGATCACCAGGCCGAGTTTCTTCGATGAAGGCGGCGGCAGCGCGGTCATGGCCGGTCCCTCTTCGCGGGCGGAACGAGGGATGCGATCGGTTCGAAGGCCGGTTGCGCCTCATCGGGCGGACCCACCTTTTCGATCCTCACCCGCAGGTCGAACCACGCCGCCTGTCCGGTGATCGGGTCGGCGTTCGACCAGCGCAGCCCGTCGCCCTTCTCAGGAAGAAGTTCGTGGATCAAGTGATTGAGAAGAAAGCCCTCCGTCGCCTCCGGCGCGTCTGGATCGAGCGCCCAGGTACCCTTCCTCTTGCCGATCGCGTTCCATGTCCAGATGGTGTTTTCGTTCAGCGCCGCCATATGCGCGACCGGCACCGTGATCTCTCCGGTGGGGGAGGTCACGCGTGCCCAATCGCCTTCGCTGAAGCCGTGCGCCTGCCACACTTTCGTCGGCAGGTAGAGCGGGTTGACCCCGTGGATCTGTCGCAACCAGGCGTTCTGCGAACCCCAGGAATGGTACATCGCCATCGGCCGCTGGGTCAGGGCGTGCAGCGGATAGCCCTCCGCCCCGTCATCGCCGAAGGGCGGATACCAGATCGGCAAGGGATCCATCGTCGCCTTTATGCGTGCGCGCAGACGATCAGGCGGCTGGCGTTCGGCATAACCGTCCGCCGCGAGCTGAAACCGCCGCATCGGTTCGGCGTATAGCTGGAAGAGATAGGGTTGCGGCTGATCGTAAAACCCCATCCTGACCGCCCAGTCCTGATAGCCGGCATTCCAGGGCTTGTAGAAGGCGGCGTCCTTCGGGACATCGGTCTGAAAGAAGCCGCCGTTCTCGATATAGCGGTCGATCTGGTCGGGATTGGGCGCGCCCCGCCCGACTTCCGACCCGTCGCCACGAAACCCCATCAGCGGGCCGACGCCGGGGCGGCGTTCGTGGTTCACGATATAGTCGGCATAGTCGCGATAGCGCGGCTTTCCCTCTGCCGTCACGAAGGGCGGCAGACCGAGCCGTCCGGCGAGATCGACCAGCACCGACTGGAAGCCGCGCACGTCGCGGTCCGGCTCCACCACCGGCCAGCGGATCGCGTCGCCCGCATGATCGGCCTCGCAGATCGGGCGGTCGAGCATGCTGATGCAGTCGTGCCGCTCGACATAGGTGGTGTCGGGCAGGATGAGGTCGGCATAGGCCACCATCTCGGAGGCATAGGCGTCGGAATAGATGATGCGCGGGATGCGGTATTCGCCGTCCTCCTCCATGTCCGTCAGCATCGCCATCACCGCCTCGGTATTCATCGAGGAGTTCCAGGCCATGTTCGCCATGTAGAGCAGAAGCGTGTCAATCTTGTAGGGATCGCCGGCATGGGCGTTGGGAATGACCATGTGCATCAGTCCGTGCGCCGAGAGCGGGTTTTCCCAGGTGAATGCCTTGTCAATGCGCGCGGGGCTGCCATCTTCCTTCAGCGCAAGATGCTCCGGCCCGATCGGAAAGCCAAGGTGCGGGCCGTCGAGCGGGCGGCCCGGCACGGAATAGGAATGCGGCGTCGGATGCGCGTGCGATGGCTTCGGATAGGGCGGCTTGAAGCGGAAGCCGCCGGGCGTCTCGACGCTGCCCAGAAGAATTTGCAGGACATGGAGCGCGCGCGCGGTCTGAAAGCCGTTGGAATGGGCAGAGATGCCGCGCATGGCGTGAAAGCTGACAGGGCGGCCCAGCATCTTCTCGTGCCGTTCGCCGCGGAAATCGGTCCAGGGACGGTCGAGCACGACGGGCTCGTCAAAGGCCGCATGCGCGATCTCGGCGGCGAGCGCGCGGATGCGTTGGGCGTCGATGCCGCAACGTTCGGCGACCGCCTCGGGCGCGTAGTCAGGCGACAGGTAGCGTTCGGCCATATGCTGAAAGACGGTGCGGTTGCCCTTCCAGACAGCCCCCAGATCGGGCTTCACGCCGGCGCGGTCGAAGGGCGCAAGCTCCCCCGTCGCCTTGTCGACGACAAGCGGCTTGCCAAGCATGTCACGCATCAGAAGGCCGTTTTCCTCGCCCTCCGCCTCTTCGATCAGGCAGGGCGCGTTGGTCCAGCGCGCGAGATAGTCTAGATCGATCTTGCCGGCCTTCAGAAGCTCATGGATCAGTGACAGGATCAGCAATCCGTCGGTGCCGGGCGTGATGCCGAACCAATCGTCGGCCACGGCGTTGTAGCCCGAGCGGATCGGGTTCACCCCGATGACCCGCGCGCCACGGCCCTTGAGCTTGCCGATACCCATCTTGATCGGGTTGCTGTCATGGTCCTCTGCGACGCCGAAGAGGATGAAGAGCTTCGTCCTGTCCCAGTCGGGCTGACCGAATTCCCAGAACGCCCCGCCCATCGTGTAGATTCCCGCAGCGGCCATGTTGACCGAGCAGAAGCCACCGTGGGCGGCATAGTTCGGTGTGCCGAAGGCCTGCGCCCAGAGGCTCGTGAAGCTTTGCGACTGATCGCGGCCGGTAAAGAAGGCGAGCTTTTCCGGTGCCTTGGCGCGCAAGGGCGCAAGCCAGCGCACGGCGAGGCCAAGCGCCTCGTCCCAGCTGATCTCCTCGAAGGCGCCCGATCCGCGCGGGCCGACGCGCTTCAGCGGCGCGCGGAGCCGCGACGGCGCGGTGATCTGCATGATGCCCGACGCACCCTTGGCGCAGAGGACACCCTTGTTCACCGGATGATCGCGGTTACCCTCGATGTAGGAGACCTTGCCGGACTTGAGATGGACGTTGATCCCGCAGCGGCAGGCGCACATGTAGCAGGTGGTCTTGCGCACCTCGTCCGAGACTTTCGGTGATGTTTCGAGTTTCGGCTGCCGATAGCCCATCCGTTCCCACCCCTGCCAGATTTACGGAACGTTCTTCGCGTTCACGGTGTATTGCAAGACCTATGTTCCGCCCCTGTGCGCATGCGTCGCAGGCGCTATCAGGGCCACCGTCGCCCCGGCGATATGCGCCTCTTCCGCCGCCGGGACGATGACGATGGCCGGGCCTTCCGCGCTGAGCAGCGTCGCCCCCTGCTGGTTCGCGGCGGGGTCGATGCGGACGCCCATATGGGCAAGGCCCTCGCAGATCGCGGCGCGCATCTCCGCGTCATGTTCGCCGATCCCGCCGGTGAAGGCCACGCAGCCGAGACCGCCCATCGCCGCGATCATCGATCCGGCATGACGCACCGCCCAATAGGCGAAATGGTCGATGGCAAAGCGCGCGTCCTCGGTCCCCGCCGCACGGAGCGCGCGCATGTCGGACTGGCCGCCAAGGCCCAGAAGGCCGCTTTCGCGGTTGAGGATGCGGGACGCGCCGTCGATACCGTAGATCTCGGCCAGTCGCAGCACCGCATTGCCGTCGATGGCTCCGGTGCGGGTCCCCATCGTCAGCCCGTCGAGCGGCGAATAACCCATTGTGGTCGCCACCGATCTTCCCTTGAGAATCGCGCAGAGCGAGGCGCCGTTGCCGAGGTGGAGCGCCAGAACCCGGTCCGGCAGCGTTCCGAGCAGGTCCGGCAAATGTCGGGTGAGGCTTTCATAGGATATGCCGTGGAAACCGTAGCGGCGAATGCCCTGCGCCTCGGCCTTCGCGGGCAAGGCGTAGCGGGTGGCCACTTCCGGATTCGTCGCGTGAAAGGCGGTGTCGAAACAGGCTACCTGCGGCAGATCGGGGGCAAGCCGCGCGAGCGCGCGGATCGCCGAAAGGTTATGCGGGTTGTGCAAGGGCGCAAGCGGAATTGCGGCCTCGATCTGCGCAAGAACCGTGTTCGAGACGAGGACCGGTGCTATCAGGTCGCGCCCGCCATGCACCACCCTATGCCCCGCCGCGCGAAACCGCGACAGCGGATAGCCCGCCGCCGCGAAGCCGTCGATCAGCAGCGCCAGCGCCGCCTCGTGATCCGCCGCGCGCACGTCGCGCGCGTCCCCGCCCACCGTCAGCCGCGAGGCGCCGCCGATCTCGCCGACCATGCCGGACAGCACGGCCTCGGTCCCATCGCCGAAGAGCGCGACCTTGATCGATGAAGAGCCCGCGTTGACGACGAAGATCATCTTGCCCCCGCGACGATAGCGCCGAGCGCGACCGAGGCGATGCGCGCTGCCGCATCCTGCGACCGCGAGGTCAGCAGGAACGGCACCTTCGCCCCCATGACAAGGCCGCCCGCGCAAGCGCCCATCCCAAGCACCATCAACTTGAATATCGCGTTGCCGCTGGTGATGTTCGGCATGACCACGATGTCCGCATCGCCCGAAACCTCGGAGATGTAGTTCTTTGCCAGCGCCGCGTCGCGCGAGAAGATGAGGTCGAGCGCCATCGGCCCTTCGACCACCGCCTGCGGCAACGCCGTCTTGGCCCAGGCGGCGATGGCGGCGGCCTCGCCGGTGTTGGGAATCGACGGCGTCACATCCTCGGACGGGGCGAGGAGTCCGGCCTTGGGCCGCTCCACCCCGAGAAGCTGCGCAAGGCGTACCGCATGGGCAAGACAGGCCTGCCGCATGGCGACATCCGGATCGACGTTCAGCGCGGCGTCGGTCAGCAGGAGCGGCCGTTCACGCCCGGCCAGCGTGACGTGAAAGACATGGCCGCAGCGCGCGGTCTTGTCGCGCAGACCGACCGACGACGGCAGCAGAGCCCTGAGAAAGCTGGTCGAGTGGATCTGGCCTTTCATGATCGCATCGGCCTCGCCCTCCCGCGCGAGCCGTGCGGCCTCGGGCGCGGCCGCTTCGCGCGGCGCATGGATCAGCCGAATTCCCGCGATGTCCCAGGCGATCTCTTCCGCCACGGCGGCGATCTTCTCGCGGTCCCCGATCAGGATCGGCACGGCGAGCCCTGCCTCTGCCGCCTCGCGGATGCCCAGCAACGGGTAGGTTGCCCCCGCATTCACAAGTGCCACGCGCGGCGGCGCGAAGCTTCGCGCCCGGTCGAGCAGGCCGGGCGGACAGATCGGTGCGCTGCCGCTCAGGAAGGGAAAGGGTTCTCTCATCGTGGTCATTCTCCGGTCTGGCTGCGGCGAGTTGCGGCGCCGGGTCGTATCATGTTCCGTGAATATGACATCCATCAGAAGACCGACCTTGCAAGCCCCAAAGCTGCGAGAACCGCCAGAAGCACTATGGCGAGCCGCCGAAAGTTCTGAGGGGCCGCTTTGCTGAAGCGATGGCTGCCGAACAGATTGCCGATGAGCAGCGCGGGAAGCGCGACGGCAAGCGCCACGAACGTGTCACGGGAGACGAGGCCCGCCTGCCAGAGAACCGGCAACGAGATCAGGTCAAGCACCGCGAAATAGGCGATCAGCGTGGCGCGGAAGACCTTTGGCGGTATCGGCTGGGCCGAAAAGAAGGCGGCGACCGGCAACCCGGCCATCGCGGCGCCATTGGCCACCCCCGACACGAGTCCCATCGCCGCGTTGGGCAGGCCCTTGACCTCGCGTCCGAGATGCCAGCCCGCAAAGAGGATGCCGCACATCAGCAGAATGAAGAGCGAGATCGTCACCCGCGCCGCATCGACGCCGATGGCGATCAGCCCGTAAACTCCCAATGGCAGGCCGACGACCGCGCCCGCCAACAACAGACCGACACGCCGCCAGTCGACATGCCCGGCGATGCCGCGCGCCGCCTGCAACGTCATCACCACCTCGCAGAACAGAACCACGGCCACCGCGTTCAGGGGATCGCTGACAAGGCCAGTGGCGGCGACAACGAGAGCGGAAAAGCCGAAGCCGGAAAAGCCCCGGATCATGGCCGCACCCAGGACCGCGACCAGAAGAAAACCCGCTGCCTCCGGCGAAAGGTCGAAGGGCAGCGCCATCACGCCCGTTTTTGCGGACGCATGTCGGCGGGGTCGATGCCTGCGACCTCGACCGGCTTCTTCATCGCGTCGCGGCGGAAGGGTTCACCGAGTTCCTGGTTGATGAGCGCCTCGATGAAGGTGGTCTTGCCCGCCTTCTGGTCCTTCAGCGCCTCCGTCAGCGCGGCGGTCAGTTCCTCCATCGTCCGCGCCTGCACGCCTTTGAGGCCGCAGGCTTCGGCGATCTTGGCATAAGACGCGCCCTCGTTCAGTTCGGTGCCGACGAAATTGTCGGCATACCAGAGCGTCGTGTTCCGCTTTTCCGCGCCCCACTGATAGTTGCGGAAGACGACCATGGTTATGCCCGGCCATTCCTTGCGCCCGATCGCCACCATCTCGTTCATCGAAATCCCGAACGCGCCGTCGCCTGCAAAGCCCACGACCGGCGTGTCGGGATTGCCGATCTTCGCTCCGACGATGGATGGGAAGCCATAGCCGCAAGGCCCGAAAAGGCCGGGGGCGAGGTATTTGCGCCCCGCCTCGAACGACGGGTAGGCGTTGCCGATGGCACAGTTGTTGCCGATGTCGGACGAGATGATCGCTTCTTTCGGCAACGCGGACTGGATCGCCCGCCACGCCATGCGGGGGCTCATCCAGTCGGGCTTCGCCTTTCGCGCGCGGTCGTTCCAGCTCGTACCCGGATCGTCCTCCTCGTGGTCCATCGAGGTCAGTTCCTGCGCCCAGGCCGATTTCGTCTTGGAGATCAGCGCCTTGCGCTCCGCCCGCCCGGCATCGCCGGCATGATCGCCAAGCTTCGCGAGGAGGGACTCCGCGACCTGCCTCGCATCGCCGACGATCCCCACGGCGACCGGCTTCGTCAGGCCGATCCGGTCAGGGTTGATGTCCACTTGAATGAGCTTCGCGGTCTTCGGCCAGTAGTCGATCCCATAGCCCGGCAGCGTCGAGAACGGGTTGAGCCGTGTGCCGAGCGCCAGCACCACATCGGCCTTTGAGATCAACTCCATCCCGGCCTTCGACCCGTTATAGCCAAGCGGCCCGGCGAAAAGCGGATGCGAGCCGGGGAAGGCGTCGTTGTGCTGGTAGTTGCAGCAGACCGGCGCGTCGAGCCGTTCCGCCAGCGCCTGCGACGCCGGGATCGCGCCGCCAAGGACCACGCCCGCGCCGTTCAGGATCACCGGGAACTTCGCGCCGCTGAGTAGCTTCGCCGCCTCCGCAATCGCGTCATCGCCGCCCGAGGGACGCTCGAAATCGACGATGGCGGGCAGGTCGATGTCGATGACCTGCGTCCAGTAATCGCGCGGCACGTTGATCTGGACGGGTGCGGACAGCCGCTTGCCCTTCGTGATGACGCGGTTCAGCACCTCGGCGATGCGCGTGGGATCGCGCACCTCTTCCTGATAGGCGACCATGTCCTTGAAGGCGGCCATCTGCTCCAGTTCCTGGAACCCACCCTGCCCGATGGTCTTGTTCGCGGCCTGCGGTGTCACCAGCAGCATCGGCGTGTGATTCCAGTAGGCGGTCTTCACGGCGGTCACGAAATTGGTGATGCCTGGCCCGTTCTGGGCGATGATCATCGCCATCTTGCCGGTGGTGCGGGTGAAGCCGTCGGCCATGTAGCCGCCGTTGCATTCATGCGCCACGTCCCAGAAGGTGATGCCCGCGCGCGGGAAGTAGTCCGAGATCGGCATGAAGGCCGATCCGATGATTCCGAAGGCATGTTCGATGCCATGCCGCTGAAGCACTTTCACGAATGCCTCTTCCGTAGTCATTTTCATGGTCGGCCTCCCTCGGGTCGGTGTCTCGCAGCTTGTTCTACGTCGCCGGACGCGCACCACTCTAGGGCCAGTTCTTACGGCCTCTTAAGTCCAGCGCGACGCAAGGCGTCGGCAATATGGGCGATGCCCTCGGGAATGCGGGTCTGGGCAATGGAAGAATAAGCCAGCCGGTAGTAGTTGCGCGGCGCGGTTTCCGGCGCGAAGAAGACCCGCCCCGGTTCGATCAGGACGCCCCGCACCCTGAGATCGAGCGCCAGCCGATCCGTATCGACGCCGTCCGCCGCCCGCATCCAGAAGCTCGACCCGCCGAACGCACCCCGGCCGGCAATCGTCAGCCCTTCGGCGTTGATCGCGTCATCCATGACCGTGCGCCGCCGCTTGTAGGCGTGATTGAGCCTGTTGATAAGTGCATCATAGTGCCCGAGCGAGAGAAAATAGGCCGCTGTCCGCTGTATATGCCCCGGCGGATGACGGAGCATCGCCGCGCGCAGCGCGCGCGCCTCGCGGATGAAACCCTCCGAAGCGACGAGATAGCCAAGCCGGAGACCGGGAAAGAGCGACTTGGAAAACGACCCGGCATAGATCACCCGCCCCTCGCGGTCGAGCGACTTCAAGGCGGGTGCCGCGGGCTTCAGGAACGACATCTCGAATTCGTAGTCGTCTTCCACGACCAGAAAATCTTCCGCCGATGCGCGGGTCAGAAGGGCGATGCGGCGCTCGACCGGCATGGTGGCGTTGGTCGGGCAATGGTGGCTCGCCGTGGTGAAGACCAGACGCACATTTTCCGGAACCGCCTCGGGCGGCAGCCCTTCCTCGTCGACATCGACGGGCAGGATCATTGCCCCCAATTGGCCAAGGATCGCCCGCAGGCCGGCATAACACGGGTTCTCGACCGCCACGCGCGCGCCGGCGCCCGCCAGGGCTTCGGAAACAATCCAAAGCGCGTTCTGCGCACCCATCGTCAACAGGACCTCCTCCGGCCGTGCCGCGATGCCGCGCCGGGGGAGGATGTTGCGCACGATGTATTCGATCAGCATCTGATCGTCGCGTTCATAGAGATCGTCGGTCAGAACCTCGAAATCGCGCCGCCCGAGCGCCCTGAGCGCACATTGCCGCCAGTTCTGGTGGTCGAAGAGCGCCGCATCCGCCTGGCCGTAGATGAAGGGATAGGGATAGCTGTGCCAGTCCTGCGGCTTCGCGGCGAGTTCGTGGCGCGAGAATTTCCGCGCGATGACCCGGTTCCAGTCCACGCTGTCGCGCCTTGGCCCATCGACCGGCTGGAACAGCGGCGGCCGCGGCGCCGTGTCGGAGACGTAATAGCCCGACCGCCCCTTGGCGGCGAGATAGTCGCCCGATACCAGTTCGGTATAGGCCAAGGTCACCGTGATGCGGCTGACACCGAGGTGATGGGCGAGTTTGCGGCTCGACGGCATCTTCTCGCCCGTCCGGAACCTGCCGCGCAGGATGCCATCGGCGACCATCTGCTGGATTTCCTGCTGCAAGGTCCCGTTGAAACCGGGCGTCAGAAAGAAGGCTTCGGCGGGGATGGACATCGCTGGCCCTACATGCGTGGAAAACTGGACCTATCAAGAGGCGGGATCGTCGCTTGCGTCAAGCGATCCGGCAAGGTTTGGCTTGCGGCGCGCGACCAATCGCCGGCACAGTTCCGGATTGCCACTCCATAAATCACGTCCCCCATGTGCGCACCGGCTGGCTTTCCGAAAGTCATGCGCAACAGCATCGCTGTCTCCGTCCCGCTGCCCTCGATTACAGCCGGAAACCTGGCCATAGCTGGCGGTTCGGTCATCGGCATGGCCGCCTCGTTCCTCGTCGCGGCTGTGATTTCGGCGATTCTGGGGGCGCCCGATCACCCATCATGCGCAGGGAAGTTGTCGGCGTTGCGAGGAATTGACCGGCGCAATTGCCGCTTGCCGCGAGGCGTCGGGAACGCCGTAGCTCACCGTAACCTCACGGCAACTGCTTCTTCGTTGTCCAAATACTCCGGGGGTGTGGGGGGCAGCGCCCCCCACCTCGATCAGGAAAAGACCTTGGTCAGCGCCTTGTCGATGGCGCCGGTGATCTGGTCGATATCGTCCGCCGTGGCGATCAGCGCGGGCGAGAGGCAAAGCGTGTTGTTCAGCCCCGGCACCGAGCGGTTCGTGGCGCCGATGATGACGCCCTGTGCCATGCAGTCGGCGACCACGGCCCCCACCTTCTTCTCGTCGACCGGCTCCTTGGTCTCGCGGTCCATCACCAGCTCCGCGCCAAGGAACAGCCCCTTGCCGCGCACGTCGCCGATGACCCGGTGCTTGTCCATCAGCGCACGGAGGTTGCTCATCGCCCGGTCGCCCATCTTCACGGTGTTGGCCAGAAGCCCCTCATCCTCGATGATGCGCATGTTCTCGATCGCCGCCGCAGGCCCCGCCGTGCAGCCACCGAAGGTCGAGATGTCGCGGAAATAGTTCATCGGGTCCGAGGCGTCGTCCTTGAACATCTCGAAGACGGCTTCGGTCGTGACGCAGCAGGCGATGGCGGCATAGCCCGAGGCGACGCCCTTCGCCATGGTCACGAAATCCGGCTTGATGCCGTAATGCTGGTAGCCGAACCAGGTGCCGGTGCGGCCGATGCCGCAGACGACCTCGTCGATATGCAACAGGATCTCGTATTTCCTGCAGATCTCCTGCACCCGCTCCCAATATCCTTCGGGCGGTGTGATGACGCCGCCGCCCGCCGTTACCGGCTCAAGGCAGAGGCCGCCCACGGTATCGGGGCCTTCGCGCAGGATCACCTCCTCGATGGCGTCCGCCGCCCGTTCACCGTAGTTCTCGACATCCCACTGCTTGCGGTATTCCATGCAATGCGGCACCCGCACGAAGCCCGGCGCGAAGGGGCCGTATTGCGCGTTCCGCTCATCCTGACCGCCCGCCGACATGGTGGCGAGCGTCCCGCCATGATAATCGCGCTCACGGTAAAGGATCTTGTGCTTCTTGCCGCCATGGCGCTTGTGCGCGATCTGGCGGATCATCTTGAACGCCTTCTCGTTCGCCTCGGACCCCGAGTTGGTGTAATAGACGCGGGCCATTCCCGGCATCTTCTCGATCAGCCGCTTGGCGAAGATCGATCCGGGGATGGACCCCGCCGAATTGGCGAAATAGTTCAGCTTGATGAGCTGGTCATAGACCGCCTTGGCGATGGACTCGCGACCGTAGCCGACATTCACCGTCCAGACCCCGCCGGAGACAGCGTCGAGATGTTCCTTGCCGCGCGCATCCCAGACGCGCATGCCCTTGCCTTCGACCATGACGCGGGGATCGGTGGTCTCGAACGGTTTGTGCTGGATCAGGTGATGCCAGATATGGGCGCGGTCGGCCTCGACCACTTCGGAAATATCGTTCGAATAGCGTGTTGTATCCATCTGCCTAGCCTTTCAGGGACGCACAGCCGACGGGCCGGAACACTCCGGCTTTCGGGCTTTTCGGAAGGTCACCATGAAACCATGTTTCGCCGTATGTCCAGATCGCATCCTCCTCTCGGTCCAGAGCGGTCGGGGCGATGCCGCGGGCAGCGGCGGAGCGACGTAATCTGGACCTATCCCGCTTGCGCGATCTGGTCCTATGCCGCACAATGAAGCCGCACCATAGTGGTGCCAAGCAGGGCGAACCACGATCCTTGCGCAACAGGGAGCTTGATATGAAGAAAACGATGCTGACCTCCACCGTCGCGGCGCTGGCGTTCCTGGCGGGCGGCCACGGTGCGCTCGCGCTTGACGAGATCACGGTTGCCTACTTCCTCGAATGGCCGATGCCCTTCGAATATGCCAAGGCCAACGGCACCTATGACACAGAGATGGGCGTCAAGGTGAACTGGCGCGCCTTCGACACCGGCACCGCGATGTCGGCGGCCATGGCCTCGGGCGACGTTCAGATCGCCGTCAGCCAGGGCGTGCCGCCCTTCGTGGTGGCGACTTCGGCCGGACAGGACCTCCAGACCATCGGGGTCGCAGTCTCCTATTCCGAGAACGACAACTGCGTGGTGCGCTCGGATCTCGAAATCACCAAGGACAATGCGAAAGAGATCGAGGGCAAGAAGGTTGCCGTTCCGCTTGGCACCGCGGCGCATTACGGCTTCTTGCGGCAGATGGATCATTTCGGCATCGACACCTCGAAGCTCGACATCGTCGATATGGCCCCGCCCGACGGCGCGGCGGCACTGGCCCAGGGCGCCGTGGACATGGCCTGCGGCTATGGCGGCGGGCTTGGCCGCATGAAGGAGCATGGCAATGTGCTTCTGACCGGGGCGGAGAAGGAAGAGCTTGGCATTCTCGTCTTCGACGTGATTGCGGCGCCCGCCTCCTTCGTCGCGGAAAATCCCGATCTGGCTGCCAAGTTCATGAAAGTGACCGAAGACGCCAACGACATGTGGAACGAAGGGTCGAAGAAAGACGAGATGATCGAGGTCATCGCCAAGGATTCCGGGCAGGACCTCGAAACCGCGAAGAAGGACATTTCGACGTTCGTCTTCCCCTCGATCGATGAGCAGTTGTCCGCCAAGTGGCTGGGTGGCGGCGCCGCGGACTTCATGAAGGGCGTCTCGCAGGTCTTCCTCGATGCAGGCTCGATCCCGGCGGCGCGCGACAGCTACACCGACGCCGTCAATACCGGGCCGCTGGAGGGCGCCAAGGGCATGTGATCCCTCACCCATCCCGCGCGGCCCGGATACCTCCGGGCCGCCGATCCAGATACGGGACCCGAGGGCCATGACCGGACTTATCATCGACAACATCTCCATGCGCTTCGACCTGCCGAATGACGGGCATGTCCAGGCGTTGAAGAATGTCTCCCTGGAGCTTCAGCCGGGAGAACTACTCTCGGTGCTCGGCCCCTCGGGCTGCGGCAAGACCACGCTTCTGAATATCCTCGCAGGGTTTCTCGCCCCGACCGAGGGCAAGGTCACGCTTGACGGCAAGCGCGTCACCGGGCCCGGCCCGGAACGCGGGATGGTCTTTCAGCAAGGCGCCCTTTTCGAATGGATGAGCGTACGGAAGAACGTCGATTTCGGACCCAGGATGAAGGGGATGCGGCAGGCGGAGCGCAACGGGATCACGGACCATCTGCTTGAAACCGTGGGCCTTCACGATTTCAAGGAAAAGGCGGTCTATGAGCTTTCGGGCGGCATGCAGCAGCGCGTGGCCCTGGCCCGCTGTCTCGCCAACGACCCGGAAGTGATCCTGATGGATGAACCTCTGGGCGCGCTCGATGCGCTGACGCGGGAGAAGATGCAGGGACTGGTGCTGAAGCTCTGGAAAGAGACCGGCAAGACTGTCGTCCTCATCACCCATTCCGTCGAGGAAGCCCTGCTTCTCGGCGAAAGGCTCGTCGTCATGGCGCCGCGTCCGGGGCGCATCTTCAAGGAATACCGGCTGCCCTTCGCCGAACGCGGCGTCGGACAGGACCTGCGCGAGGTCAAGAAATCCGAGGGCTTCGGCGAACGGCGCGAAGAGATCCTGTCGATGATCTGGGGCATGGAGGAAGAGATCATGGGCCGCGCCGAGGGGGTCGAGCCATGACCGTCCTTGCCTTCTACCTTGCGCTTTTCGTCGTCTCCTATGTCGTCGTCCGGATGCTCCGCGCGCGGCGCGAGGCGCGGCACGACTATACCAGCCTCAAGACAGTGACCTTCGGCGACGAAAGTGCCATCGCGCCCGACCGCGTCGCATCGGTGATCTCGGTCCTGGCGATCTTCCTGATCTGGGGCGCCTTCACCGGGTCGAAACTCGTCCCCGTCCACGTCCCCGGCCCCTTCACCGGCGATACCGGTTTCACCTACACGGCGGAAAACGCCGCGGGCCAGACCGACGACGCAACGGTCGACATCCGCGTATTTCCCGCAAACGAAAAGGCCGAAACACCAGCGCCCGCGCCGGGCGACGGCTTCGCCAAGAATGACGGCGGCCTCGTCCAGGCGTGGCGCAGCGTTCTCATCAAGCCGGCCTCAAACGACGAGGGCGGGAAGGAGGACGGCTATCACGTCACGGCTGTTGACGGAAAACCCATCGCACCAGACCAGTCGGTGAAGGTCGCCGACGGCAAGGTTACACTGACCTCCAGGGGCTCGCTGAATTTCGAACCCTATACGGGCTGGCAGATGGAGCCGATCTGGCTGCCCTCGCCCGAAGCCGTCGTCGCGCGCTTCATCGAAATCGGCAAGAATGGCTATCAGAACACCTCGCTTCTCGGCCATCTGACCGCCTCGCTGATGCGGGTTCTCGCGGGCTTTGTCTTAGGCTCCGTCGTCGGCATTCCGCTCGGCTACGCAATGGGGTTGTCGAACTGGTTCCGTGGCTGGTTCGACCCGATTGTCGAATTCATGCGCCCGGTGCCGCCTCTGGCGCTCATCCCCCTCGTCATCATCTGGTTCGGAATCTGGGAGACCGGCAAGATCGTGCTTCTGTTTCTCGCGGCGCTCTGGATCATGACCATCGCGGCGCGGGCCGGCGTTTCCGGCGTGAAGATTTCCAAGATCCATGCGGCCTATTCGCTCGGCGCGTCGAAATGGCAGATCATGCGGCACGTCATCATTCCCAACTCGCTGCCCGACATCTTCACCGGCGCGCGGGTTGCGATGGGGGTCTGCTGGGGTACGGTCGTCGCGGCCGAACTCGTCGCCGCGCAGAAGGGCGCGGGGATGATGATCATCGCCGCATCGAAGTTCCAGCTGACCGACATCGTCGTCATGGGGATCATCATGATCGGGATCATCGGCTACGGAATCGACATCCTGATGCGGATGGCGGAGCGCTGGCTGGTTCCGTGGAAAGGTCGGGGATAATTGCAGGCGGAGATCCGCTCAACCCTGCGTTTAGAGAAACATACCCCATTCTCGCCTTATTTGAGGCCAAGAATCACCATGGCGCTCTGGCGTTCTGGCGGAGGACACCACGTCAGAGAGCTGCCAATGACGCCGATCCTTGTTTCGGGGCCCCGCGCGGTCCGCAATGCAACGCGCCTGTTCGCGCTCCTCGCCACGATCACCCTGTTGCCCGCTGCCGGCGCAACTGCCGGTCAACGTCCTGATTTGATCCAGTCACGACAGGCCGTCGCGGCACCCAGTGGTTCGCAAGACCTCTGCGGCCGCTACCGCTGGGCCTGCGCGCATACCGGCGTCCTGAACATGAGTGACACCCAGGCGTTGCGCATCGCGAAAAGCGTTAACGGCGCCGTCAACCGCGGAACCCGGCCTATCTCCGACCATGCCCAATACGGGGTTGCGGAATTCTGGACGCTGCCCACCTCGCGCGGCGGGGATTGTGAAGATCTCGTATTGCTCAAGAAAAAGGCCCTGATGGCGCAGGGCGTTTCGCCCGACCGCCTTCTTATCGCAACCGTTCTCGACCGCAACCGCAGCAGTCACGCCGTCCTCGTCCTGCGAACTGCCGCGGAAGACTATGTGCTCGACAGCCTTGTCGGCTCCATCAAGCCGTGGCGGGCAACCGGCTACAGCTTCCTCAAGATGCAGGATCCGGCATCCCCGTCACACTGGAAAGCCATCTTCAGCGGCGGAATCTTTTCGACCGGGGCCTGAGCGGCCCCGGCCAACAGGGTTATCACTTGGAGCCGCTCCAGCCGCTGCCCGGGCCGTAGCTGTCATGCCAGCCTTCCCAGCCAGCGCGATCGGTTTTGCTGTCAGGCTCCGCCGGTCGACCGTCGCCGCCACCGTTGCCGCCGTCGCCGCCACCGTTGCCGCCGTCGCCGCCACCGTTGCCTCCGTCGCCGCCACCGTTGCCGCCGTCGCCACCACCGTTGCCACCGTCGCCGCCGCCGTTGCCGCCGTCGCCGCCACCACCGTCGCCGCCACCGTTGCCACCGCCACCGTTCGCCACCGCCACCGTTGCCGCCGCCACCGCCGGTACCGCCACCCGTGCCACCGCCGTTACCACCACCCGTGCCATCATTGCCGTCGCCGTGATCATTTTCGGACGCCGGCAGCGTCGCCGTCGCCGTATCGGTCAGCACCGCCGCCACAGCGGGACAGTTCTGCAGCGCGAAGCCCAGAACTTGCGGGAAGTCGGCGCGCCGCTGAAGGCGGGCGATCTCGCGCGTCGTGAATGTGGTCCGCTCACAGATCGGATCGCAGGAATTACCGATACCGAGGCCCGGCGTGCACTCTGCGCCGCCGCCCGAAGCGCCGGCGCTGGCCGAACCAGGCAACGTCGCCGTGGCGCCATTGCTCAGCACCGCCGCCACTCCCGCGCAATTGTCAGCGGTATAGCGCAGGATCAGCGCAAAATCCGGCCGTCTTTGCAGCCTGCGCAATTCCCGCTCCGTGAACTGGCGCCGCTCGCACAGTTTCTGGACATCGTCCGGGAGCGCGACCCGGGTATTTGCCGAAGCCGGCGCCCCTGAAAGCACCACACCCAGTCCCAACACTCCAGCCGAAGCCAGAGCGAGCATAGAGAACCCACCCAACCTTTTCATCGTACACCCTCCGTATGCGGACGCGATTCCCACCCACAGGAAACCGAAAGTCCAAACCCACCACAGGTCTGTCGGGACTCTACCAGATTGCGTTCAAAGGTTGATGGCCGTTTGTCAAAAGTATGGCATATGTTGCGAAAATGCAGACAATGCCGACAACATCTTCCGTTTTAGACGCGCGTGCGCGAGAAATCATTGCGTTCGAGAACAGTCTAGTTCCGCAGGAAAACCGCAGCCGCAGCACCTGCACGGGCGGAGAGCGCCATGATGGTCAATCCGGGGTTGTGAAACGGATTCGTCGGGAAACTGGCCGAGTCCGTCACGAAGACGTTCTGGGCATCAAACAGACGGTTGTCACGGTCGGTGACATGGCGCCCCGGATCGTCTCCCATGCAAGCGCCGCCCGTCTCGTGGATCGAGGAGCCGGGGATCAGCGCGCCTTCGGGCGTATAGACCAGAGGCCCCGCGATCTTGTACGCGAGCTTCGAGATCAGGCCTTCCTTGCCCAGAAGATCGTCCGGCAGGCTGAAGGTTTGCGACACCTCCTTCAGGCTCGCGTTCATGTCGCGGATCATCGCCCGTTCATTCTCGGAATGCGTCAGCGTCACCTTGGCGACCGGGATGCCCCAGGCGTCGCGCCGGGACGGGTCAAGTTCGACGCGGTTCTCGGCCCGTGGCAGGACCTCGCCGATGGCCATGAAGAACCACCCCGGCTCCAGCCGTCCGACCGAACCGAGCAGCGAATAGCCGCGCAGGAAGCCCCTGCCGTCATCCTTGCCCACGTTGCGGAAGGACGGGACGTAGATGCCCGATTGCTGGCCAAAGTCGTAAGGATCGTGGCCTTCCCCCATGCCTTCGATTTTCGGCAGCGTTCCGGCGCGGAACACCATGAGGTGATCGCTGAGATATCGGCCCAGATTGCCGGAGGAGTTGCCGAGGCCGCCCGGATGCTTCGGCCCCCGCGAATTCAGCAGGATGCGGACGCTTTCGATGGTCGAGGCCGCAACCGCGACCTGACGCGCGGACACGGTGATGCGCTCGCGGCTTTGCGCGTCGATATATGTCACGCCGGTCGCAAGGCCCGTCTCCGGGTCGGTCTCGATCCGCTCGACCACCGCGTTCGATCGCAACTCGAACCGCCCCGTTGCTTCGGCCGCCTTCAGCGGCGGCGGCATCCGGTCCGGCATGTGGTGGATGATCCGGCAGGTCGTGGCGGGCCGGTCGGGCCACTTCTCTGCCATCTCGGCAAGGAGTTTGCGTTCGGCCGTGGTCAGCGGATGCGGCCCGGAATAGCTGCCATCGGGCAGGTTCGGAATGCCAGCCGCCTCGCCGGTGACGCCGAGGAAGTCCTCCACCCGGCCGTACCACGGATCGAGATCGGCATAGCTGACAGGCCAGCTATCGCCGAAACCGTCCGCCTCCGCCGCCTTGAGGTCGAAGTCGGAAATCCGCAGGGCGTTCCGCCCCCAGAGATGCAGCCGCCCACCGACCTGACGGGCGCGATACCAGTTGAACCGCGCGCCCTTGCCGGTCGTATAGGGGTTCTGCCGGTCGTTCAGGAAGAGATGCGACGTCATCGGCGTGAAGGACATGCAGCGCGCCTGCACCTGCTGCCCTTTGAGGATCGCCATGACGCGGGTCAGGATCGAGACGCGGCTCCCACCCTCATGATCGGGTTCGGGGAAGTCCCTGGCGGGGTCGAGCTTCCGCCCCGCCTCCAGCATCAGGACCCGCGCGCCGCGCTCCGCCGCCTCCTTGGCGACCCAGCCGCCCGAAGCGCCCGATCCGATGACGATGAGGTCCCAAGGTTCGCTCATGGCTTCTTCGTGATATAGCCCCAGACCTCACCGGCGATCCATGAGGTTGTGAGGATCATCGTGTAAGGAAGTGCCGCCAAGTATCTGAGGCCCCTACCCTTTTGCCGTTGCGTCAGCCCATGACGCACCCAAAGCAGCGGCGGGATGAGCGGGCTCATCAGGATCAGCTTCCAGCGTTCGGCCTCGCCCATCGTCATGGTGCGAATATGCCCGAAAAGCCGCCCCCAATGGAAGCGCTCCGGGATGAGATAGGTGAGTGTGCAGGTCGGGCGGCCGTGAAAGATGATCATCTCGTTCGAAAGCCAGAGCTTTTCGCCCTTCTTCATCAGGTAGTCATGCAGGACCGGCTCGTGATACCGCTCCTTCCAGAGATGCCGCATCTCTTCAAGGGCTTGTCGCGAATAACTCACGTTGACATCCGACACCCATTCGGCGGGGCCGCTTTCGAACGGCAGGCCATAGCGGCCGAAATCGGTGAGGTAGAAGGCCCAGTTGAGAAGGCTCGCCGGTTCGCGGCATTCGATGCCGCCGCCGACGACATGGCATCCGGTCTCGGCGTGCAGCCGCACGATCTGCCGCGCCCAATCGGCGCGCGGGTGGCCGCGATCCTCGAGGATGGCGATGATATTGCCGGTCGAGGCTGCGAGGCCCCGCGCCCGGCGGCGGTCGTAGAGCTCATGCAGGCCCGCCTCGGTCGCGATCGGATGGATCGGGTCGATCCTGCCGATGTCGAGGAATTTAACCGTCGGAAACTCCGCCGCCATCGCAGGCACTTCGGGGCGGCTCGCGTCGTAGGGCAGGATCACCTCGTGGCTCGGCGGAGCGTCGAAGGAGGTGACCGCGCGCAGGAAATCCCGCAAGGGTTCGCCGCCGTCGATGATGGTGACGACGATGGAAAGCTCCGGCACCTCGCTCACAGCACCATCGCCCCGAGATTCTCCAACGTCACTGGCTGCCCGGTCCGCGTGCTTTCCGGCACCGCCGCCGCGATCTCAACCGCCCTTAACGCCGCGTGACCGTCAGCGATCCGCAACCCCTCGCGCCCTTCGGTCAGCGCGATGAACTCCGCCAGTTCCGCCTGGAATGAGGCCAGCGCCGTCGTCTTCCACGACCGGAGCTTTTCGCGGACCTGTATGCCGCGATAGCGGTTCCGCGTCACCGTCGTCGGCCCGCCGGGCTTTTCCATTGTTATCAGAACGTTCTCCATCGGCGCGTAGGCCCCGCGCACCATCCCGTGCGATCCGTAGACCTCGACCGCGCTCCTGTAGCCCGTCCAGTCAGTCCACGTCGCCTGATAGATCGCCGAGACGCCGGAGGGCGCCTTGAAGATCGCCATCGCGTTATCCTCCGACCCCGGCACCTTCCAGACATTGTTGGTGGCCACCCCGTAAACCTCGGTGATCTCGCCCATCAGGAACCGCGCCATGTCGCTCATGTGGATGCCCACGTCCCACAAGGCGCCGCCGCCGGAAATCTCGGACTTGTATTCCCAGTCGAAGGCGAATTTCGGCAAGCCTTCGTGGCCACCATAAATGCGGATATGGTCGATCTCGCCGATACGCCCGCTCTCCATCACGTCCTTGATATAGGAAAACGCCGGGTAGTAACGCATGTTGAAGCCCGCGCCGAGGCGCCGCTTCGCGGCCTTGGCGGCGGCGAGGATGCGGCGGCTGCCCTCGACGGTGTGGTGCAGCGGCTTTTCGGAGAGGACATGCAGGCCCTTGTCAAAGGCCGCGAGGCACAGGGGTTCGCGTACATGGGCCGGGGTGGAGATCACCACGGCATCCATCGGGACGGAGAGGAATTCGGCCAGATCGGTGAAGGCGGGCGCGCCGTGGGCATGTGCCTTCGCCTTGTCCAGAGTCATGTCCATGACGGCGGCGAGTTCCGCCTTCGGGTCGGCAAGGATCGTCGCCACCCGCATCTGGCCGATCTTGCCCGCTGCCCCGATGACCCCGATCCGCATGACCGCCCTTTCCGCCCGCGCCAATGCCCGCGCGGGTCCAATCCGTCAAAACAATGACATGGCGCTAGCATGCCGGCCGGATTCGGGCCAGTCCGGGCGCGTGACGCGCTTTCAATGACGCCCGCCTGTGGCTATTCTGCGCTGCGGCGGCAAAGGGGATCGGACATGGAAACAGACTGGGCGGGACGCAGGGTCTTTGTCACCGGGGCCACCGGCTTCATCGGCCGGCGTCTGGTTCATGCCCTGGCCAGGCGCGGGGCGGAGGTCACGGTGCTGACGCGCTCCCGCTCGTCGCTGGGCGGCCTGCCCCAGGCGATCCGCTCGCGCGTCGGTTCGATGACGGACCCGAAGGTGATGGGACGGGTGCTCGACGGGCAGGAGATCGTCTTCAACCTTGCCTATGATGTCCGCGCGACCGCGGCCGAGAACCTCGCCGCATTCGATGTGCTGGTGGCGGCCGCCGCCAGGGCCGGGGTCGGCCGCATCGTCCACACCTCCTCCATCGTCGTCTATGACGCCTGGCCGGGTGCGGATTGCGATGAGGCGGGCACCATCGACCGCCCCGGCGGCAGCCCCTACCGGAAGGCCAAGATCGAGATGGAAAAGCGCCTGATGGCGGGGCCGCTCCCCGCCGCGATCCTGCAACCGACCATCGTCTGGGGGCCGGGATCGTCGCTCTGGACCGACGGTTTCGCGCGGTCGCTTCTGGCGGGCGGCGTGGTGATCCCTGAGCCCGAGGGCATCTGCAACGGCGTCTTCGTCGACGATGTGGTGCAGGCCTGCCTGAAGGCTGCCGTGGTCCCCGATCTCGGACAGGAGCGTTTCGTCATTTCCGGCGCGGAGCCGTTCGCGTGGTCGGCGCTGGTCGACGGCTACGCCGCGATCCTTGGCACCAAGGGCGCGACGCGGATTCCGGCAGCGGAGATCGAAAAGGCGCTTGGCCCGGCCCCGGTCGCGGACGGCGCGGATCATGGCCCGTCCCTCGCCGCGCGGGTCAGCGCGGTCGGGCGCAAACTCCTCGGCCACAAACGGTTCGAGGCGCTGGTGACTTTCGCGAAATCGAAGCTCGCCAAGGGCGGCGTGCTGCACCCGAACCATCACCTTTTCGAGGAATACATGGGGCGCGGTCTCTGCCGGATCGACCACGCAAGAGCACGTCTCGGCTACGCGCCGGAGTTCGACCTCGCCCGCGGGCTTGAGGCGACGGCGCAACATCTGAGGGCCATGAAGCGCTAGTCCCCGCCCGCTCAGCCGGTAGTAGGTATCCTCGAACCGCCGATGGACCCAGTCCGGGTCGAAACGGTCGAGCTTCGATTTCTCCAGCGCCGCCGCCGCCATGCCGGCGCGCAGCGCATCATCGCTCAGGATGCGCGTGACGGCCTTTGCAATGCCCTCGACATCGCCGATCGGCACCACCGCGCCGACCGCGTCGTCGATCAATTCGACCACGCCCGAACAGGCCGTGGCCACGGCGGGCAATCCGGACTGAAACGCCTCGACGATGGTGAAGGGCAGCGCCTCCCAACGCGAGGTCAGAAGGAACAGGTCCGAGGCGCGGAGGTAAAGATGCGGGCGGTTGACGCGGCCGAGGAAGTTGAGGTGCTTCTCGACCCCCCGCTCCTTCGCCAGCGCTTTCAGCTTGGCCTCGTCCACGCCGTCGCCCGCCACCGCGAAGCGCCAGCCGGGATGCTCGCGGATCATCCGCGCGATGGCTTCGATCAGAATGTCGATGCCCTTCTGATGCTCGAGCCGCGCCACGGTGATGACGAGCTTCTCGCCATCGCCCAGAAGCGTCGCGCGGAGCGCCGCTATTTCCTCGGCCGAATCGTCCGGCGCGGGCGCCACACCGAGGCCGAGCACCTTCAGCTTTTGCTTCGGCACGCCGCCGATCTTCTCAAGATCCTCGGCTGAACGATGCGACGGCGTGATGACCAGATCGGCCTTGCCCGCGATCTTGCCGAAAGAGGCGATCCGCGAGGGTTCGGAGCCGTGGTAGGTCACCGCCAGCGGCACGCCCAGCCCCATCCGGGCGAGATTGGCGACCAGTGCCGGGGCGGATTCATGGGCATGGATCAGATCGACCGGGTTGGCCTTCAGCCAGCGGCGCAGAGCCCAGGCCGACCGCCCCGCCGCGATCAGGCGCGCGGGGACCGATCCGCCCTCGCCCGAGACGTATTTCGTCGGCAGGTTCAGGAAATCCGCCTCAGACTCCGGGTCGGCCCATGCCGCAGGCGATCCGCCGAGCGTGATCCGGTGCCCCTGCCCCCGCATCCAATCGCGCAAGGCAAGGACGTGGCGCGTGATGCCGCCCACGCCGAATTGCGTCTGCATTTCCAGCACATGAAGCCGCGCGCGGTTGGAAGTGTCCTTCGCCATCTCGAAATGCCCGTCCTGGAAATCCGACCCCGTCATAGCCTATGCCAGAGACAAAGGCACGCCATCAGACGGCGGCCCGAAGGAGCGGCGACGATCCGGAAACGAAGCGACGCATTCGCGATCTTTGACCTCGCGGGCGCGCGGCCCGAAGCGGCCGATGCCTCAAGCCGCGTGACCTCGCCGGGCACGACCGCTAGGAAGAAGGCGACAACACCAGAGGTTCCATGATCCACGTCGCAATAGATGCCCTTGGCTGGGACAATGAGCGCGGCTTCGGGCGTTTCACCCGCAGCCTCGTCGGCGCCCTCGCGGCGCGCGACCGGGGCTTCCGCTACACGCTCCTCTGCGACCGACAGCCGGAGCGGCCGGTACCGGACGGCGTCGCCACGTCTATCGCGGGCGCCCGCAAGGGAATGTCCGAGAGCGCATCGGGGACAAAGGCGCGCGGCGGGGCGGACATGCTGACCATGTCGCGCGCGGCGGCAGGTCTCAAGGCGGATTTGTTCTTCTTTCCGGCGAGTTATTCATTCTACCCGATATTGTCGCGCGTACCGAAACTTGTCTGCATCCATGACACGATCCCCGAACGCTTCCCGGACCTCATCTTCCCGACGAAGCGGAACTTCCGGCTCTGGCAGGCCAAGACCTGGCTCGCCAAGTTGCAAGCGCGGCGCGTCCTTACGGTCTCGGAGGCGTCTGCGGCCGATATTTCCGCGATGCTCGGCGTCCCGCGCGGGAAGATCGACGTCACCACCGAGGGCGCGGAGGCTATATTCCGCCCGATCACCGATACCGCCGCCCTCGACGCCGCCCGCACCCGCCACGGCCTTGCCGAAACCGACCGGGTGCTGACCTATATCGGCGGCTTCAACCGCCACAAGAACGTGGCCTCCCTCATCGCCGCGATGCCCGCGATCCTTCAGGCGGTTCCCGCCGCCCGCCTTCTCATCATCGGCCGCACCACCGGCGCTCGGTTCTGGGACAATATCGAGGAATTGCAGGACAGCGCGCGGGCGGACGCGCGCGCTTCCGACCGTATCGGCTTCGCGGGAGAACTGGACGACGCGGAGATGGCCACTCTGCTCAATCTCTCCGACGCGCTCGTGATGCCCTCGCTCTGGGAGGGTTTCGGCCTCCCGGCACTCGAAGCGATGTCCTGCGGGACGCCGGTTCTGGCTTCAGACCGTGGCAGCCTGCCGGAAGTGGTCGGCGATGCGGGACTCTACTTCGACCCCACCGACCGCGATGCTCTCGCCCGGCAGGCGATCGCGCTCCTGACCGGCACGAAACGCAGCGGCGATCTGAGTAAAAAGGCGCTCGCCCGCGCCAACACCTTCGGCTGGGACCGCGCGGCAGAGCTTGCGGAACAATCGTTCTGCAGGACCATCGGCTAAAACTCGGGAAGGCGTTATCGCCAAACGCAGTACGCGCGACCCTACAGTTCCCGCACATCGCCGGGGGCGTTATAGACATAGGCCCGGTTCGGCTTGACGAGGAATTCCGCATCGCCCTTGTTGTCGGCGAAGACCTTGAACACGGTTCCGCCCGCAGCGATGAGGCCAGAGCAGCCCTTCGCGATCGACGGCTTGGAATAGGGTACAGCCATCACGAAATCCCCGCCGTTGTAGCAATAGAATTTCGCGGTCCTGGCGCTGTTGTTGTACAGCAGCGAGGTTCCTGCATCGAGGGATTTGGCGAGTTTCGCTGCCTGGTCGACGAAAGTATTCAAGTCGACCTTGCCAGTCACATTTGCGGAAGACGGCATCCAAAGCTCCATCAAAGACATAGTCAATGGCGTCATGATGCGCTGCGTAGATCATGGGTGCAATCCAAAATGCCCCATGGGAAGTCCCGCGCCAACCAAGCCCGCGCGTGCGGTGGCAGCGGTATGCGGCGCCGGATGCAGGGTTGACTATGCCCGCCCGAACTCGTCCTCGATGCGGACGATGTCATCCTCTTCCAGATAAGTGCCGGTCTGCACCTCGATGATCTCGACCGGGATGCGGCCGGGGTTGGCGAGCCGGTGGATCGAGCCGATGGGCATGTAGATGCTCTCGTTCTCATGCAGGATCGACACCTTGTCGTTCACCGTTACCTCGGCCGTGCCGCGCACGACGACCCAGTGCTCGGCGCGATGGTGGTGCTTTTGCAGCGACAGCTTCGCGCCGGGCTTCACCACGATCCGCTTGACGCGGTGACGCTCGCCCAGGTCCATGGTCTGATACCAGCCCCAGGGCCGGTGATTGCGGATATGCTCCACCGCCTCGTCCCGTCCCTCGGCCTTCAGCGCATTGACGAGGCCCTTGACCTCCTGCGCCTTGTCGCGTGGGGCGACCATGATCGCGTCGGGAGTCTCGATGATGGCCAGCCCTTCGACGCCGACGGCACAGACGAGGCGCCCCTCGGAATGAATAAGGTTGTCCCTTGCGTCATGCGCGAAGCCGTCGCCGCGGATGGCGTTGCCCGCCGCGTCCTTCTCCGACTGTTCCCAGACCGCGTCCCAGTCGCCGACATCGGACCAGCGGAAATTGCCCGGTGCGACCCGCGCCTTGTCGGTCTTTTCCATGAAGCCGTGATCGAACGAGATCGACTTGACCTTGCCGAAGCTTTCGCCCGGCACGAACATTCCAAGATCTTCTTTCATCCCGGCAACCGACTTGCCAACCAGGTCCACTGCCTCGGGCTCGACCTCCGCCATCGCCTCGATCAGCCAGCCCGCGCGGAAACAGAACATCCCCGCATTCCAGAGGCACCCCTCCGCGATCAGCTTCTCGGCACGCGCCTCGTCCGGCTTTTCGACGAATTGGGCAACCGCCGAAGTCCCGTCCTTCGCTTCCGGGCCGGGCTTGATATAGCCATACGCGGTAGAGGGGCCGGTGGGCGCGACGCCGATCACCGCGATGCCGGATTTCCGCACGGAAACGGCCGCGGTGCGGATCGCATCCTGGAATGACGAAAGATCGCGGATCAGGTGGTCGGACGGCATGACGGCCAGCACCGCGTCGGGGTCATCGTCGGCCGCGATCATCGCCGCCAGAAGGACCGCCGCCATCGTGTCGCGGCGCTCGGGCTCGATCACCACGCGGCCTTTCGGCGCGACCGCCTCGACCTGATCGCGGATGGTGAAGCGCACGGCGTGGGCGCCAATCACCATCGGCTCGGCGAAATCCGCGCCCGTCACCCGGCGCAGGGTCATCTGCAACAGCGTCTCGTCACCGATGATCGGTAGAAGCTGCTTCGCCATCCCCTCGCGCGAGACGGGCCAGAGCCGCGTACCCGTGCCGCCGCAAAGGATCACGGGGAGGATCTTGTCAGTCATGTCTTACCTTGCCTTTCGCGTCTCGCCGGGCCGTCATTTGCCGCAAATCGGTAGGGTCGTCAGATAGTCCGGCGCAAGATGTTCGGCATAGGGCGCGAGCGTATTATAGCGGTCGTTCAGAATATTGTTGAACTCGCTCACGATGTTGCCGTCCGGTGTCACTTCCATCACCCAGCCCTGCATGGTCGAGGTGATCATCCAGTTGCCGTTCGCCAGATGCTGATGCTTGCCCATGATGAAACTGTCGAACCTGAGCCCGGTTCCCCCGAACAGATCCTGCGACACGCCAGTCTTTGGATCGACCTCGAGGATCGACGACCGGAACCGCTCCGTATTGTTGGAAAACACGGTGATCGTGCCGTCCGGCTGAAAATCGGCGTCGTGCTGGTGGTACCAGGGGCCGTAGGCGGTCCACTTGATCTTGCCGGTCTTGCGCCCGATCACGGCAAGCTGGTCGATGTCGCGGTTGCTGACGAGAAGATCGCCGGCCTCGAATTCGGGGAACGCGGCGGCCATCGACGGGAGCAGCTCTTCCAGATCGTTCGGGTGGAAGATGTCGGCGCGGTCGCCGTAATGCGTCGTCCGGTCGAACTTGAAGTCCTCGGGCACGACCATCGACAGACGGTTTTCGGGTGACTTGGCGATCACGTCGTCGATGAGATCGATGGATTCGAGAATATCCCCGGTCTCGGCATCGAAGCGGATCATGCGCTGATCCTCGCCGCCGTTCCAGATCGCCGAAGCCCATGTCCAGTAACCGTTCACGCCCTTCTCGATGGAATGGTGGTAGATCTGGTCGGTCTTCGACCAGATCGGATCGCCGCAGGCATCAAGCCGCGCCATCCCCGGCGCATCGTCCCAGACGACGAGGACCGAACCGTCCGGCAGCATCGTCGCGATATGGGCGAATTCCTCGGGCGAACCGCCGGGCTTGATCTTCGAGTAGTCGAGGGGCCGGCTGCTGACGAGCTTGCCCGTCGCGTCATAGAGATCCAGAACGTAACGCCGCTTTTCGCCATCATAGCGGTTGATGACCCAGTAGCCCGGTGCGGCCTTCGCGGGATCGTGCACCGTAAAGACCGCGTTGGCCTGTTCGGGGCGGCGGCTCGTGTAGCTGTCCTGCGGCAGGCCCCAGACGCCGGTCGCGCGCCAGGAACGGACGCCCGTCCGCATCTCATCCATGATGAGCCAGGGTTGCCATTGCTTGTAGGAGGCCCACATGCCCACGATGAAGGCGGACAGGACGAAGATGAAAAGCAGAGCGAGCAGGGAAATGCGCTTGGCGATCATAAGTTATGGGTCCCGAATGCCGGATGTCTCGACAACAAATTTGTGCGAACCATAGCGCGCGGCGCGCGGTCCTGCGACCCCCGCACCGTAACAGGGAATGATTTTACCCGACACTGAAACAATGCGGAAATCGCTGCACAATTTGATTGCCGGGAACGCTCAGTCCGGGCTCTGAGTACGGTGCCAGGCCGCCGAACCGGCCCCCTGATCCGCATCGGCTTTCGGATTTTTCGGTGCCGGCGCGCTCATTCGCGGCCGACAGGCTGTGATTCATCGGCGCGGTCTTTATAATTGACCGGGGCTCTGACTGGACTCCCGTCTGCTAACCCCTTGGAAGAACGAGGAATCAATGGCACCGAAATTCGGAACGAGCGGCCTGCGCGGGCTGGTGACGGAACTGACTGACGATCTCTGCGCGGGCTATGTGCGGGCGTTTCTGAAAGCGGTGCCGCATGACGGGCTCTTGATGATCGCGCGCGATCTGCGGCCCTCCTCGGCGCGGATTTCGGCGGCGGTCGCCAATGCCGCGGCGGAGATGGGTCTCGGCGTCGCCGATTGCGGCGAAGTGCCGACACCGGCGCTGGCGCTGGCCGCGATGGCGGTGGGCGCGCCTTCGGTCATGGTCACGGGCAGCCATATCCCCGCCAACCGCAACGGACTGAAATTCTACACCGCAACAGGCGAGATCACGAAGGCGGACGAAACCGCGATCCTTGACGCCTTCGCCGAGGCGGCACCGACGGGGACGGCCATCTCCGAGGATGCGGCAGCGGCACGCGGCGCCTATGCAAAGCGTTACACCGATGCCTATGGCAACGCCCTGTCCGGCCTCAGGATCGGCGTCTATCAGCACAGCTCCGTCGCCCGCGACCTTCTGGGCGAGGTTCTGGCCGCGCTCGGAGCCATCGTCACCCCGCTGGGCCGGTCGGAAAGCTTCGTGCCCGTCGATACCGAGGCCGTCAGCGGAGCGACGCGCAAGATGCTGACCGGCTGGGCCTCGGGCGGCGACCTCGACGCCATCGTCTCGACGGACGGCGATGCCGACCGACCGCTGGTCGCGGATGGCCGGGGTCAGGTCATCCCCGGTGACGTGCTCGGGACACTGACCGCCGCCGCCCTTGGCGCGACGACGGTCGTCACGCCTGTCTCCTCGAACACCATGATCGAAACCTCGGGCAAATTCGCGTCGACCGCCCGCACCCGCATCGGCTCCCCCTATGTCATCGCCGAGATGGAGACGCAGATGGCGAAGCCCGGCGCCAAGGTCGCGGGATTCGAGGCGAATGGCGGCTTCCTGCTTGGATTCGAGGGCGACGGACCTGCTGGAAAGATTGCCCCCCTGATGACCCGCGACGCCTTCCTGCCCATCCTCGCGCCGCTGGCCGAAACTGCGCGGCAGCGGCTGCCGCTTGCCGATCTCGTTGGCGATCTGCCTCAGCGCCGCACGGCGTCCGACCGGCTGGAGGATGTCCCGACCGATTGGTCAAAGGCTTTCGTTGCGAAGCTTGCCGAAAATTCCGCCGAGCGCGCCGCATTCTTCGCCGACCGTGGTGACGAATACGCGATCAACCACACGGATGGGTTGCGCATCAGCTTCGCGGACGGCACCATCATTCACTTGCGACCCTCCGGCAACGCGCCTGAACTGCGCTGTTACGCCGAGGCGGAAGACACCGCCGAGGCGAGCCGGCTCGTCGGCGACACGCTGGCCCGCATCGCCGCCCTTCGTGGCTGAAAGGAGCACCATGATCCGACTTGAGAAGGCCATCGCCGCCATCGATGCCGCCAACCGCGCCGACCCGGATCGAAGCGAAGGCGCGCCCGCCGCGCTGCTCTATGGCCAACGCATGACCTCAGAACTCGAGCTGCTCTTCCCCAATGCATCGGACAAGCTGAAGATCGCCGCGCGCGGGCAGCACATCGAACGCTGGAAAAGCCCCCGCGACAGCTATCCCGAGGGCCGTGAGGGCTACCTTTCCTGGCGCCGCGATCTTGCGATCTTCCACGCCCGCCGCGTCGGCGGGATCATGGCAAGCGCGGGCTACGATGACGCCGCCATCGCACAGGTCGGCCGAATGCTGCGCAAGGAGGGCATCAAGCGCGACGCCGAAGTACAGGCGCTGGAAGACGTGATCTGCTTCACGTTCCTGCGCTGGTACTTCGCACCCTTCGCCGAGGATCGCGACGCCGACGAACTCGAACGCATCGTCGTCAGGACCGCGCGCAAGATGTCCAGCGAGGCGCGGGCGCGTGCATTGGAGGAATTCGACCTTCCCGATCAACTCGTCGCGGCCTTCCGCACCTGAGTCTGCAACCTGCAGGCTTGCCGCACCTGCAAGATGCCCGCAAAACCGTTTCCACACGGGCGCTTGTCCCCTGAACCTCACAGCCACTGTTGCAAATTGGAGTCTAATCCAGGCGTTCTTTTGCCTACGCATTGAGCGAAATCCGATCTGCCCTCAGAATCCCTTGACGGTGACCGGCTCCGGCCATATCTGCGCCGCGCCAAAGCCACCGTGTTGAGTGAGCATGGCCTGAGGTCAGGTGTGTATGCGGTCTGTAGGGGATCGCGGGGAAGGAATGGTACGATGGAAACGCCGAAGCAGATGGGTTCGGATCAGGTTGCGCCGCGTGAAGGCGTGACGGTGCAACAGCAGGGTAGCCAGCAGGACACGGTGCGCCGTGACGCCAAGGCAAAGCCCAGCGATCAGATGCAGGGCACCCAGTTCACGGACTGGGCCTCGATCTGAGGCTTTTCGACCGGCCCGCACGGCCTTAGGATCGGCTCCGGAAAGGAGCCGACATGCCGCGCCCGGTCTCAGACATTCCCAATCTCGGCCCCGCTTCCGAGGCATCGTTTGCGCGGGCCGGAATCCATACGGCCGAGGACGTGATGATGCTCGGAGCGGATGAGGCCTATCTCAGGCTCATGCGCGCAGGAACGCGGCCGCATTTCATCGGTTACTACGCGCTTGTCCTGGGGTTGCAGGGGCGGCCCTGGAACGATTGCCGCGACCCCGAAAAGCGCGTCCTCCGACGGCGCTTCGACGCGCTGAAACGCCGCGTGGGCACAGACGACAAGGGCCACCTCCGGCTGGAAGCGGCCCTCGATGAAATCGGCCTGGGACTGCGCCGGTAGCGCTTCCCGCCGGCCTCAGCCGACGATTTCGAGACCCGAGAAGAAATAGGCGATCTCGATTGCCGCGGTTTCCGGCGCGTCCGAACCGTGGACCGAGTTTTCGCCGACCGAGAGCGCGAATTCCTTGCGGATCGTGCCGTCGTCCGCATTGGCGGGGTTGGTGGCGCCCATCACTTCGCGGTTCTTCGCGATCGCACTCTCGCCTTCCAGAACCTGCGCCACGACCGGCTCGGAGGCCATGAACTCGGTGAGTTCGCCGAAGAACGGACGATCCTGATGGACCTCGTAGAACTTCTGCGCCTGCGCCAGGCTGAGGTGAATGCGCTTCTGGGCCACGATGCGCAGACCGGCTTCCTCGAACTTGGCGTTGATCTTGCCGGTCAGATTGCGACGCGTCGCGTCGGGCTTGATGATGGACAGCGTGCGTTCGATCGCCATGTGTTGTGCCTTTGCTTTGCGGCCGGGACCCCTGCCCGGCAAATTGGATCGCGCGCCTGCTACCACGCCGACCTCGGATTGAAAAGCCGGTCACGCACGGGACAGACGGCCCGGCGTTTTTCCGAGAGAACATGAGACCGGCTTTATCAGGCCGAAAGGCTCTGCTATGCGCGGCGCATGCTACGGATCAGCGACATCACCTATTCGGTCGAAGGGCGCCCTCTGTTCGAGGAGGCATCGGCCACGATTCCCACCGGCCACAAGGTCGGACTGGTCGGCGCCAACGGTGCGGGCAAGACGACGCTCTTCCGGCTGATCCGGGGCGAACTTGCGCTTGAAGGCGGCGAGATTTCCATGCCGCGTCACGCGCGGATCGGCGGCGTAGCGCAGGAAGTGCCGTCGTCATCCGTGTCGCTGCTCGATACCGTCCTCGCGGCAGACGAGGAACGCGCCGCACTGATGGCCGAGGCAGACACCGCCACCGACCCGCACCGTATCGCCGAGATCCAGCACCGGCTCGCCGATATCGACGCCTGGTCCGCCGAGGCGCGGGCCTCCGCCATCCTCAAGGGTCTCGGCTTCGACCTTGAAGACCAGCGCAGGCCCTGTTCGGATTTCTCCGGCGGCTGGCGCATGCGGGTTGCGCTCGCGGGCGTTCTTTTCGCCCGGCCGGACCTTCTGCTGCTGGACGAACCGACGAACTACCTCGACCTCGAAGGCGCGCTCTGGCTGGAAAGCTACCTCGCGAAATATCCCCATACGGTCATCATCATCAGCCACGACCGCGGGCTTCTGAACCGTGCCGTGGGCAGCATCCTGCATCTGGAAAACCGCAAGCTGACCTATTGGGCCGGACCCTACGACCAGTTCGCCCGCCAACGCGCGGCCCTGCGTGCGGTTCAGGCGGCGGAGGCCAAGAAGCAGACCCTGCGGCGCGACCATCTGCAAAGCTTCGTTGACCGCTTCCGCGCCAAGGCGTCGAAGGCCGTCCAGGCCCAGAGCCGGATCAAGATGCTTGAGAAGATGTCGCCGATCCTCGCCCCCGAGGAGGCGAAGAAGGTCGTCTTCACCTTCCCCGAGCCAGAACAGCTGTCGCCGCCCATCATCAACATGGAGGGCACGTCGGTCGGCTATGACGGCCCGCCCGTCCTGCGCCGCCTGTCCTTGCGCATAGATCAGGACGACCGCATCGCGCTTCTGGGCAGGAACGGCGAAGGCAAATCGACGCTGTCGAAGCTTCTGGCGGGCAAACTGGCCCCGGCGGGCGGCGAGATCACGCGCTCGTCGAAGCTGCGCATCGGCTATTTCGCCCAGCATCAGGTCGACGAGTTGCATATCGATGAGACGCCCCTTCAGCACATCCTGCGGATGCGCCCGAACGAGGGCCAACCGAAGCTGCGCGCGCGGCTTGCCGGGTTCGGGCTTGGCGCCGATCAAGCCGACACCGTCGTCGCGCGGCTCTCGGGCGGGCAGAAGGCGCGGCTGTCGCTGTTGCTTGCAACCCTCGACGGCCCGCATCTCCTGATCCTCGACGAACCGACGAACCACCTCGACATCGAGTCCCGCGAGGCGCTGGTCGAGGCGCTGACCGAATATTCCGGCGCGGTGATCCTCGTCTCGCACGACATGCACCTTCTTGGCCTCGTCGCCGATCGGCTCTGGCTGGTAAAGGGCGGTGCGGTGACACCCTATCAAGGCGATCTTGAAAGCTACCGGAGAGAGCTTCTGGCAGGCGATGAACCCGCCCCGGCCCCGGAAAAGCCGAAGGAAAAGACCGAGCGTCCGTCGCGCGAGGCGATGCTCGCGCTGCGCGCCGAGGTCCGCAGATGCGAGGAAAGGCTCGCCAAGTTGAACGAAATGCGCGACAAACTTGCGGTGAAACTTGCCAAGCCCGAACTCTACGAGAAGCCCGGCGAAGCCGTCATCTGGCAGAAGAAATATGCCGAGGTGATGGAGGGACTGGACCGTGCCGAGGATCTCTGGATGAAGGCGGCGGAAAAGCTCGAAGTGGCAGAGGCTTAGAAGGTGAATCTGCAGTTCTACATCACCGCCTTCGCCACGCTTTTCGTGGTGATCGACCCGCCGGGGCTGGTGCCGCTTTTCATCGCCCTGACGCAGGGGATGGACGACGGCCACCGCCGCCGGCTCGCGGTGCGGGCCTGCGTGATCGCCGGCATCCTGCTCACCCTTTTCGGTCTCTTCGGGGAATTGCTGCTGGGCTTCATCGGCATTTCGATGCCAGCCTTCCGCATCGCGGGCGGCATCCTGCTGTTCCTGACCGCGCTCGACATGCTCTTCGAGCGTCGCACCCAACGGCGCGAGGGTCAGCAGGCCGACCCCAATCACGACCCGTCTGTCTTTCCGCTGGCGACCCCTCTCATCGCCGGGCCGGGGGCCATCGCGACGATGATCCTGCTGATGGGCCAGACCGGAGGCGACTGGCGCGGCGCGCTGGCGGTGCTCGGCCTGCTCGCGGTCATGCTGCTGGCCACGGTTCTGTTTCTCCTGGCGTCGCCACCGATCGAGCGGCTTCTGGGGCGCACCGGGACGGTGGTCATCACCCGCCTTCTCGGCATGCTCCTCGCCGCGCTCTCGGTCCAGTTCGTCATCGACGGCATCCGCGGCACGGGCCTGATCTGAGCGATGGACACTGCCGACGTTCCCCGCTTCCTGTATCTCGTCCTGCTGCTCGTCGCGGTCGGCGGCTATGTCCTTGTCGAAAGCCGCAGGAATCTCGGGCGCGTACTGCATCAGGCGGCGATCTGGGGGGTGATCTTCCTTGGCGCGGTCGCTGTCGCCGGACTCTGGCCCGCTGTCCAGCGCGCGGTCGGGTCCGCCGACCCCGTCGTGACCGCGCAGGGAATCGAGGTTCCGGTCGCCCCGGACGGGCATTTCTATGTCATCGCGCTGGTCAACGGTGCCAAGGTCCGCTTCGTCATCGACACCGGCGCTTCCAGCATCGTCCTGACCGAACGCGACGCCCGGCGCGCGGGCTTCGACCCTGCGAGCCTGACGTTCGTCGGCTCCGCCCAGACCGCGAACGGCACGGTCGATACCGCCCCCGTCCGCATCGCAACGTTCGGCCTTGGCGACATCACCGACACCGACATCGCGGCCTCCGTCAATGGCGGCGAACTCGATACCTCGCTCCTCGGGATGAGCTATCTCAGCCGGTTCGAGATGACAGTGAGCCGGGACCGGCTCGTGCTGAAAAGATAGGTGCAAGCGCCTCGCCCGGCCGATGGCTCCTGCCGCTCACGATCCGCCCGAAGCGCTGCCCTGCTCCGCCGGCAGCACCTTTCCGATCAGGAACTCGCCGTTCGAAAAAAGCGGCTGGACGCAATGTTCGGCCTTCTGCGCGCCACCCTTCAGCCGCAGCACGGCATAATCCGCATCAAGCACGCCGTTGCTGCTGCAATCGCCCCGGAAGAAGTCCATGCGCGCCCGCAGGAGTCCGTACCAGCGCACGATGTCGGGCTTGCTCGTCGGGATATACTTGTAGTTCACGATGAAGCCCCGACCGCTCAGCCGCTCCAGCCCGCCGGGGAACGCATCGCCCTCAAGGATCGTGCCCCGGCCGATCGGTTCGACCGCGATGGCATCGTCGGGCCGGGTATTGACGCGAATCCAGTCGAGAACGCCGCGCTCGGTATCGCTCAGCGCGGAGATGAGCCGGGCGTGCGGCGGATACTTCGTTGCGATCAGAGCAAGATTGGCCAGCGCCTGCGGCAGTACCAGCAAGACGGCGGCGACAGCGCCCGCCAGCGCGAGTTGCCGCTGCCGGCCGGCCTCCACCGTGCCGAATACCGCGTGGGCGACGGCCATCAGCGACAGGAGATAGGTCAGCCCCGCCGGGCGCAACAGGTAGAACTGCGCCAGACGGTAGGTGCCGTTGTCGAGCATGTAGATGCCGAGCGCCAGCAGTGCATAGGCGTTCAGCCCGATCAGCCAGTACGCCAAGGCCCGATCCGCGAAGCGGTCGCGCAGCATGACCAGCGCCATGAGCAGGACCAGATGGGCGCAGAGGCCGGGCAACCAGTCGACGATGAAACCGCGTATGCCATCGATCAAGGGGGCGACATGGAAGCGCACCGAGAATTCGGCATAGATCTGGTCGAGCGTGCGGTCGAGCCCGCCGGTGTCGACCTGCACGCCGATCCGCTCACGCAGCAGCAGCACGAAGATCGGCAGGATCAGTACGAAGAAGAGAAGGCCAAGGCGCACGGCCAACCCCGTCCGACCGCCCCGCAGGAGACAAAGGCCGATCAGCGCGACGGCCCAGAACCCGCCGACGAGGAAGTGCATGTAGGTGGCCACCGCCGCCGCGGCCATCGCGACGGCCCAGCGCCCACGGAAGGCCGAGGTTATGCCGTAGAAAACCGCTACATAGGCGAAGCCCTTCGCCTCCACGGTCTCGAAAAGCCATTCGTTGCCGAGAATCCCCTGCCTCTTCACGAAGATCAGCAGCGCCATCCCAAGCTCCGCCACCCTGAGACCCATGTCCCGCGCGATCGCGGCAAGCCCCAGCGACGACAGAACCCAGAGCGCCAGCGCGAACACCGTCTTGGCGGTTTCGAACCCCAGAAGCTCGATGACCTTGCCGATCATGAGAAAGCTCACGATGCGGCTGTTCGAATCGTCGAAGACCGCGTGATGACTTGTGAAGGCATCGGGCCGGGCGAAGCGGTAGGAGAGGTCGAAATAGTTGATCTCGTTGCCCGACCACTGCACTGGCCACATGGAGGGTCCGATCACTGCGGCGGCGATAAGCGCCAGAAGCCAGAAGCTCCGGCCCATCGCCACTCCGGCGGCGCGGTCGAGAAGTCCGCTCATCCGGCCCGCACCGGCCCGATGCCGGTTATGCCTGCGCGGGACAATTCCCGATTGAGCCCGTTCATCCGCGTCCCCGGCCGGTTCGCGCGCCGTTACCGTGACGCGTCGTTCACCCGAACGCCCCGACGCTAGCCCGCCAAGGCCGTTGATGCAACCGCAGCGTGGCCAGCCGAAACGGCCGGTGCGAGCTTTGGCGCCGCCGCCGAGACCCGGATTCAGTGCGTTCCAGATGACGGTGAGCCAAGCGGGGCCTGAAGCGGTAGGCCACCGGAACCCTTAGTGGGTGGAGCGGTTTAATCCCCGTGATAGGCGGCGGGATAGCTCCGCCGGCTGGCAGGAGGGCATCCGATGACGGGCAAACCCGAGACGAAAACCGACAACGGCTGGAAGACCTGTAGCCGCGGACACAAATACCGCGGGTCCGGTCCCTGTCCGAAATGCTGGCCCGCCGGGGCGAAGAGGAAGGCGGAGGAGGTCGCCCGGCGCAAGGCGGACAAACCCGCGTAGCGCCCTAGCTCCCGCTTTCCGCCTTCTTCTGCCAGCGGCCGCTTTCCTCGCTCCAGTATTGCGCGGGAACGCCCGCGCCGGTCAGCGCCTTCCACTGGCCGCGCGCGGCCTCCACCGCCGAAGGATTGTTGCCGTCGAAGATCACGCAGACCCTCTCGAGCCCGCCGCATTCATCGGCCGCCACCGCCGCACCGTCCACCGACATCAGGCATTGCGCGCCGTTCGGCATCTCCGGCCCTGTGGTCAGCAGCACTGGCTGCGCCGCGTCGTGCTTTCCGCCCGCCAGCCCATGCGGCAGGAACGCCTCCTCCTCCGATCCGGCCCAGAGCTTCTGGTCAAGCCAGTCCAGCCGGTCCCTGTCGACGCCGCGCACCACCACATGCCAACCGGCCTCCAATGACCGCGTGAGCAGCATTGGCAGCGTCGCCTCCATCGGCGTGCGCGTCAGGTGGTAGAAAAGCGCGCTGCCCATCAGCCTTCCAGCATATCCGCCACAAGCCGGTTCAAGGACAGCACACCCCAGCCCGTCGCGCCCTTCGGCGCGAGCGGCGTCTCCTTCGGAGGCAGCGCCACCCCGGCAATATCCAGATGAATCCACGGCACCTCGTCCTTGACGAAGCGCTTGAGGAACTGCGCCGCCGTGATCGAGCCGCCAGACCGTCCGCCGACATTCTTCATGTCGGCAATGCGGGATTTCAGCAGATCGTCATAGGCAGGCCCCATCGGCATCCGCCAGGCGCCTTCGCCCTCGGCGCCCGCCGCCTTGAGAAAGGCGTTGCAGAGCTTGTCGTCGTTCGAAAACACGCCCGCATTCTCGTGGCCGAGGCCGACGATGATCGCGCCCGTCAGCGTGGCGAGGTTGATCATGCCGGTGGGCTTGAACCGGTCCTGCGCGTACCACAGCACATCGGCAAGAACGAGCCGCCCCTCGGCATCGGTGTTGATGACCTCGATCGTATCGCCCTTCATCGACTTCACCACATCGCCCGGACGCTGCGCTTTGCCGTCGGGCATGTTTTCAACCAGCCCGACAAGGCCCACGACATTTGCCTTGGCCTTGCGCAGCGCCAGCGTTCGCATGACACCGGCGACGACACCGGCGCCGCCCATGTCCATGGTCATCTCCTCCATGCCACCGGCGGGCTTGATCGAGATGCCGCCGGTGTCGAAGACCACACCCTTGCCGACGAGCGCAAAGGGCGCATCGCCCTTCTTGCCGCCAAGCCACTGCATGACGACGACCTTGGAGGGGCTTTCGGACCCCTGCCCCACGCCAAGAAGCGCGCCCATGCCGAGCTTGGAGAGCTGAGCCTCTTCCAGCACCTCGACCTTCAGCCCGATCTTTTCCATTGCTTTCAGGCGGTCGGCGAAATCGGTCGTGGTCAGCACGTTGGCCGGTTCGTTCACCAGGTCGCGCGTGAAGCAGACACCCTCGGCCAGCGCCAGCGCGGTCGCGGTCGCCTCGCTGGCTGCCTCCGGATCGGCGCACAGGATCACGGCCTCGCCGCGTTCCTTGGCGCCCGACGTCTTGTGCATGCTGAAATCATAGGCTCGGAGCGTCATCCCAAGCACGATTTCCGCAATCCGGATCTGCCCCTCGGCCACGACGGTCACGCCGCCCGCGCCTACCGCCCTGCCGATGGCGGCACCGGCCTTGCGCGCATCGGCCACAGTCGCCCGGCGCGGCAGCTTGACGAGTTGCAGCGCGTCCGCCTTGAGTCCGGTGGGCCAGGCGAGGTCCATCGCCTCGCCCGGCTTCATCTTCTCCCAAACCTCGCTGGCCATGGCACGGCCGATCGCACCGCGGCTCAGCCGGTCCAGCCTCCGCGAAAGTGGCCCCGACCGGCCCTGGCCCGGAAGGACAACGGCGATACGGCCCTCGGAGGAAGCCAATGCATCGGCTGCGGCCTTGACAAAGCGGATCGGCAAAAGCTGGGTCATGTGGTCCTCCGGCATCGTTTTGCCGGACCCTAGCCGCACCGGGCCGGCTTTGCCAGATATGAGTTTTCCCGCGCGCAAGCATGGTTTAGGAAAGAGCGGAGCAGAACGATAGCGGAAGGCTGAACGTGTCCAGATTCGACAGATACATGCTGTCGCAGCTTCTGATGCTGTTCGGCTTCTTCGCCCTGATCCTGGTCTCGGTCTATTGGGTCAATCGCGCGGTCATCCTCTTCGACCAGCTGATTTCCGACGGCCAGTCGGCCTGGGTCTTCCTCGAATTCACCGCGCTGACGCTGCCGAACGTGATCCGCCTCGTCCTGCCGATGGCGGCTTTTGTCGCCGCGGTCTATATCACCAACCGGCTTTCGTCGGAAAGCGAGCTTGTGGTCATGCAGGCGACCGGTTTTTCGCCTTTCCGGCTGGCGCGCCCGACGCTCTATTTCGGGCTGGTCGTCGGCGTCATGATGGCGATCCTCGTCCACGTCCTTGTCCCCGCGAGCCGGACGATGCTGTCCGTTCGCCAGGCCGAGGTCTCGGCCGACGTCACGTCGCGCTTTCTGGTCGAAGGCAGCTTTATCCACCCGGTCAAGGGCCTGACGCTTTTCATCCGCGCGATCACGCCTCTGGGCGAATTGGAGGACATATTCCTCTACGACGCACGGGAGAAAGACGTCCACAACACCTACACCGCCGAACGGGCGCTTCTGGTGCGCGCGGAAACCGGCCCCAAGCTCGTGATGTTCGACGGCATGGTGCAAAACCTGACCACGTCCACCCAGAGCATTGCCGTCACCCGGTTCGACGACTCGACCTACGATATCGGCGCGCTCATCACGCCGCCCTCGGCCGACACGCTCGGCCCGGACGAGATGTCGACCGCCGCGCTTCTCTGGCCCGTCCCGGCGGATGTCAAACGACTGAACACCAGCCGCGACATGCTGCTTTTCGCGGGTCATGAGCGACTGAGCCAGATGTTGCTGCCACTCACGGCGAGCCTGATCGGCTTTTCGGCGCTGCTCATGGGCGGGTTCAGCCGCTTCGGTCTGTGGCGCCAGATCGCGGCGGCGACGGTGCTTCTGATCGTCGTGCAACTTCTGGTGAACGCCGCCGAAAGCGCGGTGAAGCAAACGCCCGGACTTTGGCCCATCGTCTATCTGCCGGAAGTCGCGGGGCTGGCGCTCGCGGCCGTGATGCTGGCACTCTCGGGCCGCAGGCGGCGGGTCAGACCGCACCCCGGACTGACGGTGGCCTCATGACCTTGTCGCTCTACCTCGCGCGCCGCTTTCTGGGCATGTTCCTTCTGGTCTTCGGCGGCTTCTTCGCGGTGATGTACCTGATCGACATGGTCGAACAGGTGCGCCGTTTCGCCCAGGCCGATATCGGGTTCGGACAGACTGCCGAACTGGCATTGCTGAACGTGCCCGCCACGCTCTACCGTATCCTGCCGCTCATCGTCATCCTTGCGGCGATCGGGCTTTTCCTCGCGCTCGCCCGATCGTCCGAGCTTGTGGTGATTCGTGCCGCCGGGCGTTCGGCGCTGCGCATGCTCGCGTCGCCGCTGCTGGCCGCCTTCCTTCTCGGCGCGCTTGCCGTCGCCGTCCTCAATCCGATCGTCGCGGGCACGTCGAAGCGGTACGACGATCTGTCAAACCGCTACCGACTCGGCACCGACAACATCCTGTCGGTCACCGGCGAGGGCATCTGGCTCAGGCAAGGCGGCGCCGACGGCCAGACGGTGATACACGCGCTCAAGACGAACGGCGACGGCACGACGTTCAGGAAGGTGAGCTTTACGACCTTCGCCCCCGAAAGCGGGCCGGTGTCACGGATCGACGCAAAGGAGGCAACGCTCGAAAACGGCGAGTGGGTGATCCGCGATGCGAAGCAATGGCAGTTCGAACCCGGCGGAAATCCCGAACAGAAGGCCGTGCGACACGACGCTATCCACCTCGCCTCGGACCTGACGCCGGACCAGATTCGTGATGGCTTCGGATCGCCGTCCCTGGTTCCGATCTGGCAATTGCCGGGCTATATCGGCGCACTGGAACGCGCCGGTTTCTCGGCGCGCAAGCATCTGGTCTGGTTCCAGATGGAGCTGGCCCTGCCGCTCCTGCTTGCCGCCATGGTCCTCGTCGCCGCCGGTTTCACCATGCGTCACGCGCGGTCCGGCCGGACCGGCACGATGGTGCTTCTCGCCGTGGTGTCCGGCTTTGCGATCTTCCTTCTGCGCAACTTCGCGCAGGTGCTGGGCGAAAGCGGCCAAATTCCGGTCATTGCCGCCGCCTGGAGCCCGCCCGTCGCGGCGCTGCTGCTGTCGCTCAGCCTCGTTCTTCACCTGGAGGACGGATGATCGGGCGGACCCTTGGTTTCATCTTCGCAGCGCTGCTGGCCGCGCTGCTTGCCGTGCCCGGAGAACTCCGGGCGGAGGAAAAGGCGACGCTGATCGCCGACAGCATCTTCCTGACCGGCAATGATCTTCTGACCGCCGAAGGCGCCGTCGAGGCTTACTACAAGGGCACCCGCGTCACGGCGACGAAGATCGTCTATGACGGCGCGACCGACCGGCTGGCGATCACCGGCCCGATCGCGCTGACCGATGAAAGCGGCACCGTGATCCTCGCGGATTCCGCCGAGCTTTCGGGCGACCTGCAGGACGGCATCCTGAAGAGCGCGCGCATGGTGATGGACCAGCAGCTTCAGATGGCCGCGCTCGAGATCAGCCGGATCGGCGGGCGCTACACCCGTCTCGACAAGGTCGTCGCCTCCTCGTGCCAGGTCTGTCCGTCGAACCCGACACCCTTGTGGGAAATCCGTGCGCGGCGCGTGGTCCACGACCAGCAGGAACGGCAGATCTATTTCGACCACGCACAGTTCCGCATCCTCGGCGTGCCGGTCTTCTACGCGCCGCGTCTCAGGATGCCCGATCCGACACTGAAGCGCGCGACCGGCTTTCTGGCCCCGGTCCTCCGCACGACCTCGGCGCTCGGGCCGGGCCTCAAGCTGCCCTATTTCATCGCCATGGGCGACAGCCGCGACCTGACGCTCACGCCATACCTCTCGACCGAGCGCACTGCGACGCTCGGCTTTCGCTACCGCCAAGCGCTGCGCGCGGGCGACATCGAGGTCAACGGCGCAATCACCCGCGACGACATCATTTCCGGCAAGACGCGCGGTTATCTCTTCGGCGACGCGACCTTCGACCTGCCGAAGGACTACAATCTGGGCGTCACCCTGCAACTCGCCTCCGATGACGCCTACCTGCTCGACTATGGCATCAGCGACACCGACTGGCTGTCGAGCGGCGTCACGGTCGACCGTACCCGCCGCAACGAATATTCGGCGCTGAGCTTCTTCGGCCACCGGTCACTCCGCGCGGGCGACACGAATTCTACGCTGCCCAATCTCACCGCTGATTTCGAGCTCGAACGACGCTTTGCGCCGCGCTATATCGGCGGCGAGGGTAGCCTGACCTTCCAGCTCCACGGCCACCGCCGCGGTTCCTCGATCAACTTCGACGCCAACGGCGACGGCGTAACAGACGGCCGCGACGTGAGCCGCGCGAGCCTGTTGCTCGACTGGCACCGAAGCTGGGTGCTGACGAACGGGATGGTGTTCAGCACGGCGACCGATATCGCGGCCGATTTCTACTCGATCTCGCAGGACGTGAGCTATCCGGGCACCGTCACCCGCGTGCTGCCGCAAGCCTCGGTCGAATTGCGTTGGCCCTGGGTCCGGGCCGGGAAGGACGGCAGCGCGGACGTGATCGAGCCGGTGGCCCAGATCATCCTTGCCCCGAACAGTCTCGACGCCGTTCCGAACGAAGACAGCAATGTCGCCACGCTCGACGAGGGCAACCTGTTTTCCTTCTCGCGCTTTCCCGGCGCGGACCGGCGGGAATACGGCAAGCGCGTCAATCTCGGGGTCAGCTGGACGCGCAACGACGCCAGTGGCTGGACCACCAGCGTGACGGCGGGCCGGGTGTTCCGCGAACGGAACCTCGGGCAGTTTTCTCCCGGCTCTGGCCTCGACGGCACAACATCCGACTGGCTGGTTTCGGCGCAGTTGCTCACCAAGGCCGGCTTTTCGCTGAACAACCGGGTGCTCTTCGACAACGGCTTCGATTTCAGCCGCAATGAACTGAGCGTGAACTACAACGCCAACCGCTACTCGTTGAACGCAGGCTATCTCTGGCTGGTGGCCGATCCGACCGAAGGCCGCGCGACCTCGACCTCGGAACTCCTGCTGAACGCGGGGTGGGACGTGACGGGCAACTGGCGTGGCACGGTGTCCGGCCGTTACGATTTCAACCTCCAGCGCGCCGAAAGGGCCGCCGTCGGACTGACCTACCGGACGGAATGCGCGGCGGTCGATCTTTCCCTCTCGCGTCGCTTCACTTCCTCGACTACTGTAGTGCCGAGCACGGATTTCAATATTTCCGTCTCCCTTGTGGGCTTCGGCGCTGGCGCGGATGGGCGCTCCTACCGCCGCAGTTGCGCCAGATAGACCGGCAATGACGATCGGGCCACGCCCGGAACGGATAACGCAAGGGGTTTCATACCCCGACGAAAAACAGAGCAGACGGACCTCAAGAGATGCGTTTCACCTTACTTCTTCCCGCCGCCCTCACCGCAGTGGCCGCCTTCGCCATACCCGCGACCGCGCAGGGCAATCGCTTCGCCCCGGCGATCATCGTGAATGACAGCGCAGTGTCGGGCTACGAACTGGACCAGCGCGTGCAGTTCCTGAAGATCCTCGGCGGCCAGGGCGACATCGAAACCGAGGCGCGCGACGGGCTGATCGAGGATCGGCTCCGCCTGGGGGCGGCCAAGGAGGCCGGGATCAAACTCACCGACGAGCAGATCAAAGCAGGCATGGAGGAGTTCGCGAGCCGCGCCAACCTGTCGGCCGAACAATTCCTGCAAGCCATCGGTCAGGCCGGAATCGCCGAGGAATCCTTCCGCGATTTCGTTCGCGCGGGGCTTGCCTGGCGCGAGACCATCCGCGTCAAGTTCGGCCCCAAGGTGGCGATCTCACAGGCCGATATCGACCGCGCCACCTCGGTGCCCGCGCGTCGCGGCGAAGGGCCCCGCGTGCTGCTTTCGGAAATCCTCATCCCGGTCACGGCGGGGACGCGCACCGAGAAGCAGCTCTTCGCCGACGACCTCGTCGGCAAGATCCGGTCGGAGGGTGAATTCGCCCGTGCCGCCCGCGCCTACTCCGCCGCGCCGTCGCGCATCCAGGGCGGTCAGATCGGATGGATTCCACTCACCAACCTGCCGCCGCAGGCGCTTCAGATCGCGACCCAGATGAAACCTGGCCAGGTCAGCCCGCCGATCCAGCTTGGCAACGCCATCGCAATCATCCGTATGCGCGGCGCAAATCAGGGCGGTGACATAAAGCCCGGCGACATTTCAATCGATTACGCGCAGCTTCTGATCCCCGGCGGACGCAGCGCCGAGGCGCTGGCCGAGGCCGCCCGCATCCGGGGCAAGGTCGACACCTGTGACGATCTCTACCGCGTGGCGAAGAACCTGCCCGCCGACCAGTTGACCCGGGAAACCCGGATGCAGACCCAGCTTCCCGCCGATGTCGCACGCGAGATTGCGGCGCTCGACGACAACGAGGTCTCGACCGCCATCACGCGCGGCAATGCGCTGGTCTTTCTGATGCTCTGCACGCGGTCGGCCACGCAGGCGGTGGATGCGGCCAAGCTCACGGAAGCCGCGAAGGCCGCGACCGCCCAGAGCGGCAGCACGACCGCGATCGCCGAAAACGGCGAAGTGCCGCCGCCCATCGATCCGGACATGACCTTCGCCAATGGCCCGACCGCATCGCAGATGCGCAGCGAACTGACCAACCAGCGGCTTGGGCAACTGGCCGAAGCCTATCTTCAGGATCTCAAGGCCAATGCCGTCATCCGCACCCCGTGAGGGTACGGCAATGACCTCGAAACCCATCGCACTCAGCTGCGGCGAACCGTCGGGCATCGGGCCAGAGATCGCCGCCGCCGCCCGCACCCGGCTTGGCGCGTCGCTCCCCTTCTTCTGGATCGGCGACCCCGCCCATCTGCCACAGGGTACGCCACACCGGCTGATCGGCCACCCGTCCGAGGCGATGACGGTACCCGGCGACCGCCTGCCGGTTCTCCGCCACGACTTCCCCGCCGCCGCCATCCCCGGCCGGCCCGCGCCGGAAAACGCCGCTTCGGTCATTGCCGCCATAGAACGCGGCGTCGATCTTGCGATGCGGGGCGAAGCCGCGGCGCTCTGCACCGCGCCGATCCACAAGAAGGCGCTGAAGGACGGCGCGAGCTTCGCCTTTCCCGGCCATACCGAATTTCTCGCCCATCTCGCCGGCGTGGACCGCGTGGTGATGATGCTCGCCTGCGATGCCTTGCGTGTCGTGCCGGTGACGATCCATATCCCCTTGTCCGAAGTTCAGGGCGCGCTCACCGAAGCGCTGCTTACCGACACGATCCGCATTACGCATCAGGGCCTCACCCGCGATTTTGGCCTGACCGCGCCGCGTCTCGTCGTGGCGGGGCTCAACCCCCATGCCGGCGAGGGTGGTGCCATGGGCGATGACGAGGCGCGGCTGATCGCCCCCGTCATCGCGCGGCTGCGCGAGGAGGGGCTTGCGATCAGCGGGCCGATGCCCGCCGACACGATGTTCCACCCCGCCGCACGGGCCCGCTATGACGCGGCGATCTGCATGTATCACGATCAGGCGCTGATCCCGATCAAGACCCTGGATTTCGCGGGCGGCGTCAACGTGACGCTCGGCCTGCCGTTCATCCGCACCTCGCCGGACCACGGCACCGCGTTCGACATCGCCGGGCAGGGCAAGGCCGATCCGTCGAGCCTGATCGCTGCCCTCAAGATGGCCCGCAAAATGGCCGAGGCGCGCCGCTGATGGCGACGATCGACGGCTTGCCGCCCCTGCGCGAGGTCATCGCCGCGCATGAATTGTCGGCGAAGAAGTCGCTCGGCCAAAACTTCCTGCTGGACCTGAACCTGACGGCGAAGATCGCGCGGCTGGCGGGCGATCTTTCGCAGTCCGACGTGCTGGAGATCGGCCCCGGCCCCGGCGGCCTCACCCGCGGGCTTCTGGCCGAAGGCGCGCGGCACGTGCTGGCGGTCGAGAAGGACGACCGCTGCCTGCCCGCTTTGGCCGAGATCGCGGCGGCCTATCCCGGCAAGCTCGATGTCATCAACGGCGACGCGCTCCGGATCGACCCGCTGGCGCATCTCACGCCGCCGATCCGCATCATCGCCAACCTGCCCTACAACGTCGGGACGGAGCTTCTTGTGCGCTGGCTGACGCCGACGGAATGGCCGCCCTTCTGGGAAAGCCTGACCCTGATGTTCCAGCGCGAGGTCGCGGAACGCATCGTGGCCCGGCCCGGCGACAAGGCTTACGGTCGCCTCGCGATCCTCGCGCAATGGCGCACCGACCCCGCCATCGCCCTGACGCTGCCGCCCGAGGCTTTCACTCCGCCGCCCAAGGTCCATTCCTCGGTCGTCCACCTCAGGGCCCTGCCCGCCCCGCGCTATCCGGCCAACGCCGCTACCCTCAGCCGCGTCGTCGCCGCAGGCTTCAACCAGCGCCGCAAGATGCTGCGGTCGAGCCTGAAGGGCATCGCCCCCGGCATCGAGGAAAAGCTGGAAGCGGCGGACATGATCCCGACCGCGCGCGCCGAGGAAATCCCGCTCGAAGCCTGGTGCCGGCTGGCGCGGGTGGTTGACGGCTGCTCAGGATAGTCCGTCAACCACACGCCGTCATGGTTGCCACATCGGCCGATTTGGGCGCATCCGCGCCATGCGCAAGCCAATTCAACCGGATGTCATGGGCGCACGGGACGAGCGCCGTCATGCCGCTCGAGGACGAAGGCATACCCGGTCAAAGTCTGTAGCGCAGTCATGCGCCAGAGTGGGTGCGCATATTTCTTTCCGCCTGCGCCCACCCGAGGGCGATGCCGCGGGCTGACGTTCGCCTGACGGGCGCTCCGTCCCTGATCGCGGACCGCACCACGTCGCATGGCCCAAAATGCAAAAGCCCCGCTCGAAGCGGGGCCTTGCGTTCGGATCTGGGTCCGGTCAGTCGTTCGAGGTCACCGGCGCGGCTTCCTCGCCGCCTTCCGCACTGGCCTTCGGCTTGCGCGGGCGGCGTTGCGCGGGCTTGCGCGGCGCGGCTTCGCCCCCGGCGGCCTGCGGCGCGGCTGCCGGTTCCGGCACGGCCTGCGACAGGTCCGGCATCATGCTGGCGCTTGGCGCCGCGGCAAGGCGCGCCTCGGGCGTCTCGACAAGACCTGGGCCTTCGTCGTCGCTGCGGTCGTCGCCGACCGGCGCCGCGCGCCGGAAGTCCTCGCCACCCCGCTCGCTGCGCTGGTCCTCGTTGCGGCGACGGTTCTGGTGGCCACGATCGCCGCGTTGTTCGCCGCGTTGTTCACCACCGCGATCGCCACGATCCTCGCCGCCGGGCTGTGGCCCCTGACCGCTGTTATGGCCGTTATTGCCGTTCTGGGCATTGCCGTCCTGGCCGTTGTTCGGCTGGTGCTGCTGGCGCTGTTCCTGCTCGCGCTGCATTTCCTTCTGCGCTTCGCCGAGCATCCGTGTGTAGTGCTCGGCGTGCTGCAGGAAGTTCTGCTCCGCGACGCGGTCGTTCGACAATTGCGAGTCGCGCGCCAGCGCGAGGTACTTGTCGATGATCTGCTGCGGCGTGCCGCGCACCTTGTTTTCCGGACCGGAACTGTCGAAGACCCGGTTGACGATGTTGCCGAGCGAACGCTGCCGGTTCGACTTCGACCGCGAGCGGTTTTTGGATGATCTCATCTGTTGTCGTTAATCCAAGTGAATCGGATGAAAGGGCCTTGCCCCGATATGCGACCACCGCCTCTTCAATCCAGGGGGTCCGCGACGTCTATCGTGATGGGCGAGACAGCGGGGCGATCCCCAAAGGGCCACCCGCACTGACCTTTTGTTTGCACGTTCGGCACGCAGGGGCAAGTGGATTCTGGCGTTCGAGGCGGAATTTGGTGGATTGCCGTTGAAAATGCCGTGATCGGCGCGGAATTGTCGTGATGCCGGGTTCAAACCGTACCGCAGCTTCCGTCCTCTTCCGGCCAGCGCGCGAGGAGCACGCGATCGCGGCCGTCGAGGTCCTGCCGGACCTCCGCCACGCCAAATCCTGCCGCCGTCAAGAGCATGGACACCGCGGCCGCCTGCGTTGGCCCGATCTCGACGATCAGCCGCCCGCCCGGCATCAGCCGCGCGCCGCTGCCTGCCGCGATGGCGCGGTAGCCGTCGAGGCCGTCACCTCCCGGCGTCAGCGCAGTGCGCGGTTCCCAGTCGCGCACCTCGGGCGCCAGCCCCGCCATCTCGGCCTCGGCGATATAGGGCGGGTTTGAGACAATGAGGTCGAATTTACCGTGAATGCCGGCGAACCAGTCGGATCGGATGAACCGGGCTCGCTTCGAAAGACCGAGCGCCCCGGCATTCTCCGCCGCCACCTTCAGCGCCGGGTCGGAGACATCGGTGCCGGTGCCGGTGGCGAATTGCATGACTGCCAGACACGACAGCAGGATGCAGCCGGTCCCGGTGCCGAGGTCGAGCATCTTCACGAAGGGCCGCTCCAAGGCGGCAGCGACGAGGATTTCCGTCTCGGGGCGGGGGTCGAGCGTGTCGCGCGTCACGCGGAAGACATGCCCGAAGAAAGCCCGCCGCCCGGTGATCTGGCTCACCGGCTGGCGCAAAGCGCGGGCGGTCAGTGCGGCCTCGAAGGCCGCAGTCTGCGCGTGGTCGAGGGGATCGGGAAGATGCAGCGTCAGCCGGTCGGGCACGATGCCCATCGCATGGGCCAGGAGCCGCCGCGCGTCGCGGTGCGCATCCGCGATCCCCGCCGCCTTCAGCCGCTCCACCCCGCCCCGAAGCGCCTCGGCGGCCGTCACGCCTCCAGCTCCGCGAGCTTCGCGGCCTGATCATGCGCGACGAGCGCCTCGATCACCTCGCTGAGGTCGCCGGCCATGATCTGCGGCAACGCATAGAGCGTCAGGTTGATCCGGTGATCGGTCATCCGGCCTTGCGGAAAGTTGTAGGTTCGGACGCGCTCCGAACGGTCGCCGGAGCCCACTTGCGACTTGCGGTCGGCGGCCCGAGCGTCGTCGATTTTCGAGCGCTCGAGATCGTAGAGCCGCGCCCGAGCACGGCCATCGCATTGGCGCGGTTCTGGTGCTGCGACTTCTCCGACGAGGTCACGACGATGCCGGTGGGCAGGTGCGTGATACGCACGGCGCTGTCGGTCGTATTGACATGCTGGCCGCCCGCGCCGGAGGAGCGCATCGTGTCGATGCGGATGTCGCCCGCCGGGATGTCGACCTCGACCGCCTCGGCCTCGGGCAGCACGGCCACGGTCGCGGCGGAGGTGTGGATGCGGCCCCCGGCCTCGGTCTGCGGCACGCGCTGGACGCGGTGAACGCCGCTCTCGAACTTGAGGCGGGCAAAGACGCCCTCGCCCTCGATCCGCGCCATCGCCTCCTTGACGCCGCCGAGTTCGGTTTCGGAAAGCTCAAGAAGCTCGAACCGCCAGCCGTGGCTTTCCGCATATTTCTGGTACATGCGCAGGAGGTCGCCCGCAAACAGCGCCGCCTCCTCGCCGCCGGTACCGGGCCGGATTTCGAGGATCGCGGGCCGGGCATCGGCGGCATCCTTCGGCAGCAGCGCGATCCTGAGCCGCCCTTCCATTTCGGGAATGCGCGCCTTCAGCGCCGGGATCTCGTCTTCCGCCAGCGCCTTCATCTCGGGGTCGGCCAGCATCGCCTCGGCCTCGTCGAGGTCGCGAAGCGCCTGCCGGTAGGCTTCGATCTCGGCGACGACGGGTTTCAGTTCGGAATATTCGCGGCTGAGGGCGGCGATCTCGGCCGGCTCCGCGCCAGCGGACAGCTTCGCTTCGAGAAACCCGAAGCGGCGCGCGATCTGGTCGAGTTTGTCCAAGGGCACCATGGCGCGGGTTTCGCTTTTGTCCGGCTCGCGGTCAAGGGGGAGAGGCAGGCCGGAGGGTTTCACACCCCCCCGGACCCCCCCGTGGGGTATTGAAGCAACGAAGAAGCGCAAGGCGCAATTTGGGCGGGATGGCGTCTGCACGCCCGGTGTACGGCGGGTGCATGCGATGTGTACGCGCGATCTTGCCGTTTCAGGAGGGTTTGATCACGACGCTAACCGGAGGTGAACGCCGCGATCCAATCCCTCAGCCGCGCCGCGTTGACGCCGAAATCGGCCTGGCCAAATCGCTGGCGGGCATGAAGGGTCAGAAGCGTATCCGCCCCTTCGGTGCGGGCGCTGGCCGTCGTGTAGTCCGGAAAGCCGAAGACCGCGGAGCGGGTCATCCAGGTGATGCGGCCCTGCTCCGCACCCCCGGCAAGCCGCCGGGTGCGCGGGGTCCGAAGCGCGATGCCGTCGAGCCGGGCCAGCGCCGCAGCGGGGGTGGTGCCGGCGAGCCGCAGAATAGCGCGGGCACCGTTCTCCTCAGCGACCACCACGCCTTCGGGCAGCGCGCCCGCTGGGCTCGGATCGGTATTCCAGCGCGCCGGATCGGAGGGGGCAAGGCGGATATAGGCCATGCCCCCGGCGATCAGTGCGAGAACGAGGAGAAGTGCGAGCTTCACCCTTTGCGCCGTGTCCAGCCATAGAGGCAGATCAGCTCATGCGCGACATGGGCGCCCGCGATGGCCGTGGCGCCGGTGGTATCGTAGGCGGGCGAAACCTCGACCACATCGCCGCCGACGAGAGTGATGCCGGCGAGATCGCGCAGGATCGCCGCCGCCTGCCACGAGGCGAGCCCGCCCCAGACCGGCGTCCCGGTGCCGGGCGCGAAGGCGGGGTCGAGGCAGTCGATATCGAAGGTCAGGTAGATCGGCTTGTCGCCGACTATCCCCTTGATTTTCTTCACGACCGAGGCCGCGCCCGTCTCGTGTACCTCGCGCGCGTCGATCACGTTCACCCCCATGAAGTCGTCGTTATGGGTGCGGATGCCGACCTGCACGCTCGTCGCGGGATCGACGATGCCGGACTTGATCGCCTTGTAGAACATCGTGCCGTGGTCGATCCGGGAGAAATCATCGTCCGCCCAGGTGTCGGAATGGGCGTCGAAATGCAGCAGGCTGAGGGGTCCGAACTTCTCGGCATAGGCCTTGAGGATCGGGAAGGTGATGTAGTGATCGCCGCCGAGCGTGATCGTCCCTGCGCCTGCGTTCAGGATGGTGCGGATATGCGCGGTCAGCGTGTCGGGGAAATCGGCGACCTTGGCATAGTCGAAGGCGACATCGCCGTAATCCACGATGTCCATCTCGTCGAGCGGTGAATAGCCCCAGCCATAGGGCGGATCGAAGGGCTGCAAGGCCGACGCCTCGCGCACCGCGCGCGGGCCGAAGCGAGTGCCGGTGCGGTGCGTCACCGCCTGATCGAAGGGCACGCCGGTGATGGCGAGATCGACGCCGTTCAGGTCCTTCGAATAGCGCCGGCGCAGAAAGCTGGTGGCGCCGCCAAAGGCGTTCTCGAAGGCGAGGCCGCGACGGTCGGGCCGGGTGAAGGCGAGGTCCACCTCGCGTTTCGCATCTTCCAAAGCCATGAGCGGGCTCCGTGATGGGGTCTGGCGTCGTTCGAGCCGGAGACGCCGCCGATCCGGATGGCGAGGAGCCAAGGGATTTGGCCGCGATTCGTCAAGGCAATTTGATCAAATCATGCAAGCGGCTGTGCCCGTTCGACAAGTCTGGCAAAGAAACTTGCCCCGTAAGGTGCCGCCTCGTCGTTGAAATCATAAGCCGGGTGATGCAGCCCGGCACCCTCGCCCTGACCGAGGAAGAGGTAGCAGCCGGGGCGCTTCTCAAGCAGATAGGAGAAATCCTCCGCGCCCATCTCGCGACCTGCATCGGCGACGACGCCCGCCTCGCCCGCGATCTCGGCGGCGACTTCGGCGGCGAACCCGGTCTCATCGGGGTGGTTCACCGTCGCGGGATAGCCCCAGTCGTACTCGATCTCGGCCCTCACCTCATGCGCGGCGGCAATTCCTTCCACGATTTCGTGAAACCTGCGTTTCAGGAGCGCGCGCAGATCGGGGTCGAACGACCGGATCGTGGCGGTCAGCCGCGCCGTTTCGGGAATGATGTTCGAGGCGGTCCCGGAATGGATTTCCGTCACCGAAACAACGGCTTCCTTCAAAGGGCTCACGTTACGGCTGACGATGGTCTGAAGCGCGGCGGCGATCGACACGACCGCCGGGATCGGGTCGATGCAGTCATGCGGATAGGCGCCGTGGCCGCCCTTGCCGGTCAGCGTCACCCAGGCGGTATCGACGGCGGCCATGATCGGCCCCGGCGTGGTCACGAAGCAACCGAGCGGCGCCTGCGGCGTGTTGTGGAGCGCATAGACCTGGCCGATGTCGAAGCGGTCGAGGATGCCTTCCCGCACCATCGCCTGCCCGCCGGCGCCATCTTCCTCGGCCGGCTGGAAGATCAGCGCGACGCGGCCCCGGAAGCGGCGCGTTTCGGCAAGGTATTTCGCCGCACCGAGCAGCATCGTCGTGTGCCCGTCATGGCCGCAGGCATGCATCACGCCGGGATTGGCCGAGGCATAGCCCGCACCCGTCGACTCGGTGATCGGCAGCGCGTCCATGTCGGCGCGAAGCCCGATGGTCGGGCCGTCGCCCTGCCCCTCGATGATCGCGACGATGCCGGTTTCGGCGATGCCCTCGTGGATTTCATCGACACCGAACTCCCGTAGCCGTTCGGCCACGAAGGCCGCCGTCTTGTGGCAGGCGAAGCTGAGTTCGGGGTTCCGGTGCAGGTGCCGCCGCCAGGCGGTCATCTCGGGCACATAATCGGCGATGCGGTTCAGGACGGGCATGTGGACTCTCTTCTGCGTTTGTCACAGGGTCGCCCCAGAGAGATGGGCGAAAAACAGGGACCGCGCAATGGACAAGGCAGCCTCGGACCGACTGGTGCATGACCCCGAGAGCGGAATCGAGCGGCTGGTCGAGATCATGGCGCGGCTTCGGGACCCGGAAACCGGCTGCCCCTGGGACCTGGAGCAGGATTTCGCGACCATCGCACCCTATACGATCGAGGAGGCCTATGAGGTCGCCGATGCGATCGAGCGCGCGGCCTGGGGGGAGTTGAAGGGCGAATTGGGCGATCTGCTCTTCCAGGCGGTCTATCACGCGCAGATGGCCGCCGAGGCGGGGCATTTCGGCTTCGGCGAGGTAGTCCGGGCGATCTCCGACAAGATGGTCGCACGGCATCCGCATGTCTTCGGCGAAGAAAGCCGGGACAAGTCGGCAGCGCAGCAGACCCGCGACTGGGAGGCGGTGAAGGCGCGCGAGCGCGGGCCGCAGGGGATTCTTGACGGCGTGGCTTTGGCGCTTCCGGCGCTGACGCGGGCGATCAAGTTGCAGAACCGCGCGGCGCGCGTGGGCTTCGACTGGCCCTCGACCGACCAGGTCATCGACAAGATCGTCGAGGAGGCGCGGGAGTTGAACGAGGCGCGCGAAAGCAAGACCGAGGCGGAGGTATTCGAGGAATTCGGCGACCTCCTTTTCGTTGTCGCAAACCTCGCGCGTCACTTCAAGATCGACGCGGAAGAAGCACTGCGCGCAGCGAATTCCAAGTTCACGCGACGCTTCGGAAAGGTCGAGACCGCACTTGGCGCGCGGGGTAGACGGCCCGAGGACAGCACGCTCGAAGAAATGGATGCGCTCTGGGATGCGGCGAAGCTCGCGGAGCGCGCGGGGTGAGGCACATCATAATCCGATTGTTTTAGTCATGTATTGACCCGTGCCGCGCCTGATGGCACAACCGGCGGCGAAATATCCGACCAAAGGAATCAACAATGCAGATCCGCGCCCTTCCCCTGACCGTCTCGATGCTCGCGCTCGCAGCACCCGCCTTCGCGGACGAGGTCAACGTCTATTCGCTGCGCCAGCCCGAGCTGATCCAGCCTCTTCTCGACGCCTTCACCGAAAAGACCGGGATCGAGGTCAACGTCGCACATATCGACAAGGGCATGGTGGAACGGCTTCAGAACGAAGGCAGCCGCAGCCCGGCGGATGTGATCCTGACGGTGGACATCTCCAAGCTCGCGCAGGTCGTCGATGCCGGCGTGACGCAGCCGGTCGGCTCCGATGTCCTTGCCGCAAACATCCCCGCCGAATTCCGCGATCCCGGCAACCAGTGGTTCGGCCTCACCGCGCGGGCGCGGATCGTCTATGCCTCGAAGGAGCGGGTGAAGGATGGCGAGGTCACGACCTACGAAGACCTCGCCGATCCGAAGTGGAAAGGCCGCATCTGCACCCGCCCCGGGACGCATGACTACAACCTTGGCCTGACCGCCGCGATGATCGTCCATGACGGCTACGACGCGACCAAGAGCTGGGCCGAGGCGCTGCGCGCCAACCTCGCCAAGAAGCCCGAGGGCAACGACCGCAGCCAGGTCAAGTCGATCTGGGCCGGTGAGTGCGACATCTCTCTCGGCAACACCTATTACATGGGCGAGATGCTGGCCGATCCCGAGCAGAAGGAATGGGCAGATTCGGTGCGCATCATCTATCCGACCTTCAAGGACGGCGGCACGCATGTGAACGTCTCGGGCATGGCGATGACCAAATCCGCGCCGCACAAGGAGGACGCGCTGAAACTGATGGAATTCCTGTCCTCGGACGAGGCGCAGGCGATTTACGCCGAAACCAACAACGAATTCCCGGTGAAACCAGGTGTTCCGCAATCGGCGCTGGTGACAAGCTGGGGGCCGTTCACGCCCGACACGATCAACCTGATGGATGTGGCGAAGGAACGCCCCGACGCGCTGAAGCTGATGGAAGAGGTGAACTTCGACGGCTGAGGGCTGTCGGTGCCGAGTCGCAAAAAGTCCTGCACAAGTTGAAACGCAGGTACAACGTGCCGATATCCAGCACCTGCAGATCGCCGACCGGGGCGCGGCGGCGATGCCCGGACCATGACAAAGGACGACGGCATGAAGATCACCAGAGCGGGCAGCCAGCCATCGGGTCGTGGACCAGAGGAGTATTTCACCGGCCAGGTTCGCCTGGACCGGCTTTTCGCAGCCGAAGCACCTGGCCGGGTCGTCGGCGCGCTCGTGACGTTCGAGCCGGGCGCGCGGACGGCGTGGCACACCCACCCGCTTGGCCAGAGCCTGATCGTGACGCAGGGCGTCGGGCGGGCGCAGCGCGAGGGCGGGCCTGTTGAAGTGATCCGACCTGGCGACGTCGTCTGGTTTCCGGCGGGCGAGAAGCACTGGCACGGCGCGGCCCCCGATGTCGCCATGTCCCACCTCGCAATCCAGGAAAGCCTCGACGACTCCTCGGTCACGTGGCTCGAGAAGGTCAGCGATGCGGACTATTCCGGCGGTGGCTGAAGCGGCCGGGCCGTGAACTCGCCTCTGGCGGACAACGATCCGACGATGGCGGACGCCGACATGTCGCGATGCGTGCGAAATCGGTTTGGGCATGCCCGAAGCAGATGCGCTACACGGCGGAAAAGCCCGGCGCGGCGCATCATGCGATTTTCACTTCATGGATCGATTTACTCTGCCGCCATCGCCGGCAACAGATTGCCGACCACTTCGACACCGCGCATCCGGGCGATGGTGTCGAGATCGGCGACGAAACGGCCACGGAGATCGGCGAGCGGTAGCCCGTCAAAGCTTGCCTGGCGCGGGTTTTGCGGCTGGCGCGCGTGGAAGGCGAGGATGCGCTCGCGCTGACCGGGGACGAAGCGCCCGCCTTGGCGGTAGTGCCGCTGGATCATCGCGATTGCGCTTTCTGTGATGTCCGGCGCCGGCGTGGGCAGCGCGAGGTTCGGCACTCGGAAACCCGGCAGGAGATGCGCGAACAGTTCAAGCGGCGCGGGACGTTCGGCCAGAATCGTGACGTGGCGCGCGTCGAGCCCGTCGCGCAGCGCCTCGACCACGTCGATCCAGCCACCTTTGAAATTGGCCATGCCGGGGGCGTATTCGGCGAAGGGCTCCATCGGCCGGTCGAGCGCGAAACGCCGCCATGCGGCGACAAAAAGCGCGTCATAGGGCCTCACGACCAGAACCAGACGGTCGGCCGGTCGGCCCAAAGCGGCGCGCAGTGCCTCGGCCCGCTGGCGGGCGGTCGGGTAGAAGCGGCCGCTGAGCAGACTGGCCATGCGGCCCGCAAGATCGTGTTCGCTGATGAGAAAACGGTCGGACCCGGTTGAGCTTGACGCGAGCGCACCGCCTATCGCGGCGACATGGTCACAGATGTCGCTGAACTGGTGGCGCGGTTCGGGGAAGGCGCAGTCGAACCGGCCGCCTTCGGCACCGCCCCGCCCAGGATACGCCATGTCGAGTCCCGCAGCGGTCAGGGCCTGTCGGTTGGCGCCAAGCACCGTCTGGAATTCTTCCGCCCCGCTGCAATGGGAGCCGGCATGAATAACGATCTGACAGTCACTTTTGATCATGTCTTGGTCCTTCCCGCATACCGATTAACCATCCTCAGCGAATGTGGCGAACGTTAGGCAACTTTGGGTTGCACTCGGGTTAACGCGCTCATCCAAGCGTGGGATCGCGCCGATCTGGACAATGCGTGGACCCCGCGCCACAGTCCCGCGATGGAGGACGCCATGCCCGCGCAGAAAATCATCATCGACACTGATCCCGGACAGGACGACGCGGTCGCAATTCTCCTCGCCCTGGCCTCGCCCGAGATCGAGGTTCTCGGCATCACCTGCGTCGCCGGAAATGTGCCGCTGCCGCTGACCGTGAAGAACGCGCGCATCATCTGCGAGCTGGCGGGGAAGACCGACGTTCCAATCTATTCGGGCTGCGAAAGGCCCCTGAAACGGGAACTGGTGACGGCCGAGCATGTCCACGGCAAGACTGGCCTTGACGGGATCGTGCTGCCCGATCCGACGATGCCGATTGCCGAAGGCCATGCCGTCGATTTCATTGTCGAGACGCTGAGGCGCGAAGCGCCGGGCAGCGTCACGATTTGCCCGATCGGCCCGCTGACCAACATCGCCACCGCCTTCCACACGGCCCCGGACATCGTGGCGCGCGTTGGCCGCATCGTCCTGATGGGTGGGGCCTATTTCGAGGTCGGCAACATCACCCCGACGGCCGAGTTCAACATCTATGTCGATCCGGAGGCCGCCGATGTCGTCTTCCGTTCCGGCGTGCCGCTGGTCGTCATGCCGCTCGACGTGACGCACAAGGCGCTGACGACCAGGGCCAGGATCGAGGCGTTCCGCGCCCTTGGCACGAAGGTCGGCGAGGCGGTGGCGAGCTGGACCGATTTCTTCGAACGGTTCGACATGCAGAAATACGGCTCCGAAGGTGCGCCCCTGCACGACCCCTGCACCATCGCGTATCTTTTGAAGCCTGACCTCTTTTCGGGCCGCGAGATCAATGTCGAGATCGAGCTTGAGGGTCGCTACACCGCCGGCATGACCGTGGCCGACTGGTGGCGGGTGACAAAGCGCGAGCCCAACGCGCTTTTCATCCGCGATATCGACGCGGATGGCTTCTACGCGCTTCTGACAGATCGGTTGGGGCGGCTCTGACAGGGGCGTGAGGGTTATTCCTTTCGCCGCGCGAATCCCTACATTGGGGACATGAGCTATGCCCCGCCCTTCGACAATTCCTATGCGCGACTGCCTGAGCGGTTCTATCACCGCCAACAGCCGCAATCTGTCCCGGAAGCGCACCTGATCGCGGTGAATGCGGGACTTGCGGAACGTCTTGGCTTCGATCCCGGCGCGCTGGCTCGCCCGGACTGGGTCGAAGTCTTCGCCGGCAATGCCGTCCCCGAAGGCGCGCTGCCGCTGGCCCAAGCCTATGCCGGGCATCAGTTCGGCGGCTGGGTGCCGCAGCTTGGCGACGGGCGGGCGCTCCTGCTGGGCGAGGTCGTGGCCCCCGACGGCGCGCGTTTCGACGTGCAGCTCAAGGGCTCAGGCCCGACGCCCTTCTCGCGCCGGGGCGACGGGCGGGCGGCCATCGGGCCGGTGATCCGCGAGTATATCGTCTCCGAGGCGATGGCCGCCCTTGGCGTGCCGACGACCCGCGCCCTTGCCGCCGTGACCACAGGCCAGCCGGTCTGGCGCGAAACCCCCCTGCCCGGCGCGGTCCTGACCCGCATCGCGGCGAGCCATATCCGCGTCGGCACCTTCCAGTATTTCGCGGCGCGGAGCGACGTCGAAGCCCTGCGGCTTCTGACCGACCATGTCATCGCGCGGCACTACCCCGACGCGGGGGGCCCCCTTGGCCTCATCGACGCCGTGACCGCCGCGCAGGCCCGGCTGATCGCCAGATGGATGAGCCTCGGCTTCATCCACGGCGTGATGAACACCGACAACATGGCGGTGTCGGGCGAAACCATCGACTATGGCCCCTGCGCCTTCATGGACGCCTACGACCCGAAGAAGGTCTTCTCCTCCATCGACCAGTTCGGCCGTTACGCCTATGGCAATCAACCGCAGATCGCGCTCTGGAACCTCGCGCAGTACGCGTCCTGCCTGATTCCCCTGATGGGGGACGAGGCGCAAGCGGTCGAGGATGCGACGACCGCGATCAACGGTTTCGCAAACGTCTATGAAGCCGAGTGGCTCAGGTTGTTCGGCGCCAAGATCGGGCTCGCGGCCGCGTCGGTCGAGGATGCTCCCCTGATCCAGCGGCTGCTGACGATCATGGCCGATGAAGGCGCCGATTTTACCCGCACCTTTCAGGCCCTCCCTGAAGGTACGGCGGCGGCGGAGTTCGCCAACCCAGCGGGCTTCGCGGACTGGGTGCGCGACTGGCGGGACCGGCTGGCGTCCGAGGACGCCCCCGAGGACCGGATGCGCGCCGCCAATCCCGCCGTGATCCCCCGCAACCACCGCGTCGAGGAAGCGATCAAGGCCGCGACCGGGGGCGATTACAACCCGTTCCACCGCCTGAACCGTGCGCTGTCGACGCCTTTCACCCTTGCGCCCGAGGATGCCGACTATGCCCGCGCGCCCACCGAATACGAAGAGGTGCGCCGCACCTTCTGCGGAACCTGAGCACCTATGGTCCGCCTCGCAAGCTACAACGTCCACAAATGCGTCGGAATGGACCGGCGGCGGCGGCCAGAGCGGATCGTGTCGGTGCTCAAGGCGCTCGACGCCGATGTGGTGGCGTTGCAGGAGGTCGATCACCGGCTGGGTCAGCGCCCGACGGCCTTGCCACCCGATCTGATCGCGGAGCATACCGACCTGTCGCCCCTGCCCTACGCACTTGGGCCGCAGAGCCTTGGCTGGCACGGTCAGACTATCCTCGTCCGGCGCAGCCTGAACGTCAGCGCGATACGGCGTCTCGAACTGCCGGGGCTGGAACCGCGCGGCGCCATCATGGCCGAAATCGAGACGGAGGCCGGGCCGATCCGCATCGTCGGCGCGCATCTTGGCCTCATCCGGCGCTACCGGCTGATGCAATTCGCCGCTATCCGCGCCGCCCTCAGCCACCGCACCCCGATGCCCACCGCCATCCTTGGCGATTTCAACGACTGGTCGCGGCGCGGCAGCGGCGCGGCACTCGGCCCGGACTACAGGATGCACAGTCCGGGGGCGAGCTTTCCCGCGCCCCGCCCGTTGGGCTCGCTCGACCGGATCGCCATCGGCTGGGGCCTGCATATCCACGATGTCGGTGTTCACACGCATGCCCCCGCCCCCATAGCTTCGGATCACCTGCCGATCTGGGCCGATGTACGGATAACCCGCTGAACGTCGGGCCATTGCGCCCCGATCCCATTCGCGCCAGCATGGACCTGAGACTGTCCCGGACCCGAGATGACCGAAACGCTGAACACCATCCTTGCCTTCGACATTCTGCCCGACGGCACCGCGCGACCGGTGACCGAAACCTGGCCAAAATCCGAGCCTGCGGAGGGGGCCGCGTGGCGATGGCTGCATTGCGACCGGACATCGCCCTCCTTCATGCGCTGGAGCGCCGGGCATCTGCCCCCGCCTGTGCGCGAGGCGCTGCTGCTGGCCGAAACCCGCCCGCAGGGCGACATGGTTGCCGGCGGCCTTCTCGTCGTTCTGCGCGGCATGAACCTCAATCCCGGCGAGGATGGGGAGGATATGGTCGCGATCCGCCTCTGGGTCGGCGAACGCATCATCGTGTCGACACGGCTCCGCCGGCTTATCGCGCTCGACGCCCTTCGAAGCGAATTCGAAGCCGGCCGCGGCCTGCCTTCGCCCGGCGCTCTGCTCGCCCGTCTCGGCGACCGGCTGACTGCCCCCATCGAGCACGCCGCGGGCGATCTTGAAGACCGGACGGACGCGTTGGAAGAGGCGCTCTTCGAGCCCGACAGCGACGGTCCCGGCGAAAGCGAGACGAACGTCGCCCGCATCGCCCGCTCGGTCCTGAAAATCCGCCGTCACATGGCACCGCAACGCGACGCGTTGGCCCGGATCGCCGGATTCGAGACGCCTCTGATCGGGTCCGCCGAACGCTATGAACTGCGCGCCGTGTCGCTCAGGACGACCCGCGTCGTGGAAGAACTCGATGGCGTGCGCGAACGGCTGATGAGCCTGCGTGCCCACATCGACTCGATCCATTCGGCGCGGATCGGGCGGAACGGCTACGTGCTGTCCATCGTCGCGTCGGTCTTCCTTCCGCTGGGCTTCCTGACGGGATTGTTCGGTGTCAATCTCGGCGGCATTCCGGGCAGTGACTCTTCCTCGGGTTTCATCTATCTCACCGCCGCACTGATCCTGATCGGCGCCGCGGCCTGGGCAATCTTGCGTTGGCGGCGGTGGTTCTAGTGCGCGGGCCTCATGCCCCTTGCCTCGCCGCACCGGTCGCGCTAATCAGTTTCGCGCGCGGGTGTAGCTCAATGGCAGAGCAGAAGCTTCCCAAGCTTACGACGAGGGTTCGATTCCCTTCACCCGCTCCATCCCCCGTTTCCTTTTCTCGCCGCGCCCGCTAACCACGGGCGGGAACGTTCAGGAAAGGATCGGATATGTCGAAGATCACCCAAATCGAAACCGGCAAGCGCATGTCGAACGCCGTCATCCACGATGGCATCGTGCGGCTGGCGGGCGTTGTCGGTGAACCTGGCGGCGATGCCGGGCAACAGACGAAGGATTGTCTGGCCGAAATCGACCGGCTTCTTGCGCTGGCCGGGTCGGAAAAGACCCGGCTCCTGCGCGCGCAGATCTGGCTGGCCGACATCGGTCGCGATTTCGCGGCGATGAACGCGGTCTGGGATGCCTGGGTGCCGCAAGGCGATGCGCCGGCCCGTGCGACCGGTGAGGCGAAGCTTGCCGCGCCGGAATATGTCGTCGAGATCATCATCGACGCGGCCGTCGCCTGATCTCGCAGGCCGCGCGTCAGAGTGCGGCGGCCATGACGCACAACATCTCGAACATCAGCGTGGCACCGAGCCACGCCGTCCCGCCGGTCTGATCGACCGGCGGCGACACCTCGACCAGATCGGCCCCGACGATATTGAGGCCCGCGCATTCCCGGACGACCCTCATGGCCTGGTAGGCGTTCGGCCCGCCCCATTCCGGCGTCCCCGTCCCCGGCGCGACCGAGGGGTCCACGAAGTCGATATCGTAGGACATGTAGGCCGGCCGGTCGCCCACGATCTCGCGCGCCTCGGCCATCACCTCAGGAATGCCACGATCGAAGAATTCCTCGATCGTGATGATGCGGATACCGTGTTCCCTGGCGAAGTCGCGGTCGTCGCTGTCATACATCGTGCCGCGGATGCCGATCTGGACCATGCGCTTGGGATCGAGCAGTCCCTCGTCCACCGCCGCACGGAACGGGTTGCCATGCGTCAGGGTCTTGCCACCGAAATAGGGCGCGAAAAGATCGGTATGGCTGTCGAAATGCACGAGACCAAGAGGTGCTTCCTGCGCCAGACCGCGCAAGACCCCAAGAGTGCAGAGATGATCGCCCCCGGCCACCAATGGCCGGATACCCCGCGCGGCCAGGCCGTGGAAATAGCCCGAAAAGCGTTCCAGCGTCTCTGGCCCGTCGACCGGGTTCGGCCCCACATCGCCGAGATCGGCGCAGCGCGCGGCCTCGAAGGGCCGCATTCCCGTCACCGCATGCTGCGCCCGGATCATCGTCGAGGCGTCGCGCAGGGCGCGCGGCCCGTGGCGCGGGCCGGGCCGGTTCGAGGTGCCGCCATCCCAGGGCAGGCCGACAAGGCCGATCTGCACTTCGCCCACGCGCGGGTGATCGAGCGGCACATGCGGCAGGCGCATGAAGGTCGCGATCCCCGCGAAGCGGGGCAATTCCATCCCAGAGACCGGTTGAAAGAAGGCGTCGCTCATCCTGAACCCCCAATGCTTTGACCTCAGCCTAGCGTCGGGGCCGGAAAGGTAAAGCCGATCAGGCTTCGAGTTCGGCGTCCCAGTAAAGATAGTCGGCCCAGCTTTGATGCAGATGATTGGGCGGGAAGCGCCGTCCCGCCTTCTGCATGTCGTCCGCCGACGGCTGATGCGGCGGGCGGCGCAGGCTCATCCCCGACTGGTGCAGCGACTTGTTGGCCTTGCGCAGGTTGCAGGGCGAGCAGGCCGCCACGACGTTTTCCCAGCTTGTCACGCCGCCGCGCGACCGCGGCACGACGTGGTCGAAGGTCAGGTCGCCCTTCGATCCGCAATATTGGCAGCAGAATTTATCCCTCAGAAAAAGATTGAAGCGCGTGAAGGCCACGCGCTTCTGGGGTTTCACGAATTCCTTGAGCACCACGACCGAGGGAATGCGTATGGCGCTTCGCTGGCTTCGCACGATCTCGTCGTACTCGGCCACGATCATCACCCTGTCGAGGAAGGCCGCCTTGATGGCTTCCTGCCAAGGCCAGAGGGACAGCGGATAGTAGGACAGCGGCCGGAAATCCGCGTTCAGGACAAGCGCCGGGTAGTGCTTCAGCGCCGAGGGTTCGCGCACGAAGCCCGTCCTGAATTCGGTTTCGGCAATCCTGTCGAGCATCGACGACTCCGTCCTTGTCTCCGGCCTTGGCCGGTTCCGAGGGCGGAGGCCCCGCCCCTGCTTGCTCCAACTATATATGGCGTACCGCTACTGGCAAGCCCCGCTATTTCGGGTACCCTTCTCGTGTATTAACATGACAGGGAGGTGACACCAAATGGCCGCACCACCAGTTTTTGGAACGCTTGAATCGAGCCTTTATGCGGAAGACCTGAACGCTGCCGAGGCTTTCTACGCCGAAACGCTCGGCCTGCCCGTCGTCACGCGGCAGCAAGGGCGTCATGTCTTCTTCCGCGTGGGAGCGTCGATTCTGTTGATCTTCGATCCGAAAGCCACTTCGTCCGGCCCGCAGCCGGGGGCGAAACTGCCCGTTCCAAGCCACGGCGCGCAACGGTCCGGGGCATTACTGCCTTTCGGTCGATCCCAGCACGCTCGACCGCTGGCGCGTTCATCTTGTCGAAGCCGGCGTGGCGATCGAAGCGGATTTCAGATGGCCGAACGGCGCACGATCCATCTACGTGCGCGACCCCGCTGGCAATTCGGTCGAATTCGCCGACCCTGGCTTGTGGAAATGACGGACGCCGTCAGCGGCGGTCTTCAGCGCGGACCGGAACGGGCTGCTTGACGGGGCGGACCGCGACGGCAATCGCACCGAGGACCAGAATGGCTGAGGTTACGATCGCGGTGGTCATGATGGCAGCTCCCATGGTCTCTCACTAGAAAGTTAACGTGTCCGGCGCCGGTTTCAACCCCCGTAGAGCCGCTCTCGCAGGAACGTTAGCGCAACCGACAGGCCATCCGGTGCGATTCCGTGTCCGGTGCCCTTCATTACATGCCCGAAGGTCTCGAATCCCGCGGTGAGTAGCGCCTGCCCGGCGGCGTCCATATCGGCGAAGGGCACCATCGGATCGGCGTCGCCGTGAACCAGCAGGACGGGCGGCTTCGACCTCGCCTCGCCGGCCAGCAGTTCCGGGGCGATCAAGCGCCCGGAGAAGGCGACGAGCCCGGCGACAGGCGCCGCCCGGCGCGGCAGGACATGGAGCGCCATCATCGTGCCTTGCGAGAACCCGACGACGGCGAGGCGGTCGGCAGTCATCCCTGCTTCGGAAAGCCGCGCGTCGAGAAAGGCGTCAAGATCCTCGGCGGCGCGCAGCAGCCCGGCCCGGGCCTCGTCCTCGGACGAACCGTCAAGCCAGGGGATCGGGAACCACTGCCGCCCGAACGGGTTGCCCGCACAGGGTTCAGGCGCGTCCGGAGCGTGAAAGACGGTGTCCGGCATGTGCTGCGCCAGGGGATCGGCCAGGCCCAGAAGGTCGGCACCGTCCGCGCCGTAGCCGTGCAGGAAGATCACCATCGAGGCCGCCTTGCCCGACTGCGCGGACTTCGTTCCGAATTTCAGGTCTCTTGTCACCGCGCACCCTCTCGCCCCTTGATGTGCCGGTAGTAGGCCCAGAGCGCGCGGGCCGCAACCGCCCGCCAGGGCCGCCAAGGTTCGGCAATGGCTTCGAACGCGGCAGGCCCCGGTCGCGCCGGCAGACCTAAAAGATGTCGCGCGGCCTCCTGAAGCGCGAGATCGCCCACGGGAAAGGCATCCGCGCGGCCAAGGGCAGACAGGAGGTAAATGTCGGCGGTCCAGCGGCCGACGCCCTTCAGTGCGGTCAGAACGGCGATGACGTCTTCGTCCGGCAGACGTCGCAAGCTCTCGTAGTCCGGCGCGGCCCGGGCGATGGCTTGCAGATAGGCGATCTTCGGACGTGACAGGCCGCATGTTGCAAGCTCTGCGGGTTCGGCCACGGCCACGCGGTCGGCCAATGCAAACCCCGCCGCCGCGAGCCGCCCGTGGATCGCCGCTGCCGAGGCGGTGGAAACCTGCTGGCTGACGATCATGTCGAGGAGCGCGGCGAAGCCGTCCGGTCGTCGGCGCAGCGGCAGCGGCCCGGTCAGCGACAGCACCCCGGCAAAGCGCGGCTCGACGCTCGCTAGCCAGTTCGCCCCGTCCGCCAGATCGGCCTCGGTCTCGATGATCCGGCCCGACATCAGACCGGCAAATCGCCCGGAGGATTGCGCAGAAGCCGCGCCATCCGGTCGAGCGCGGCGGTGAATTCCGCTTCCGGCAGATCGCCGTCCAACGCCATCCGAACGGCATTCGGCGCGCGGCCATCGACCAGCGCATATTCGTCCGCCGACCGGATCAGCACACCCGCCGCTTCCGCCTCGCGCGCGAAGGTCGAGGCGCGCCAACCCTGCGGCAGACGCAGCCAGACGAAGGCCAGTCCGCGCTGCCAGCTCAGATCGAAACTGCCAAGCGCGTTGACGGCAAGCTCCAGCCGCCTGTCGAACACCGCCTGCACCTTGTCGCGCAGGGTTTCGGCAACGCCCGAGGTCAGGAGTGACTGGACAATGTCGGTCACCGGTCGCGCCAGTCCAAAATAGGAATGCTGCGCCGCGAGCCGCCCGGCCTCCCCGAGATCCGCGGGGCAAACGATGCAGCCAAAGCGCAGACCGGCGGCAAGCGACTTCGAGATGCTCGTCACATGCCAGCAGCGTTCCGGCGCGAGCGCGCGAAGCGAAGGCAGACTGGCGCTGCCAACCGAATAGCAATCGTCCTCGATGATCTGGATATCGTGCCGCCGCGCGACCTCCACGATCTCGAGCCGTCGTTCAAGCGGCATCCGCAGCGTCGTCGGGTTCTGCGCCTCGGTCGTAATGGTGACGATCCGCGCGCCCGTCTGGCGGCAGGCGGCGTCCAGCGCCTCTGCCGACAGGCCCTGCGCATCGAGCGCGACCGGAACGACCTCGGCCCGGTTCAGGCGCGCGGCATGGCGAAAGCCCGGATAAGCCAGTTCCTCGCACATCACATGCGGACGGCTGCCCTTGAGGCAGCATTGCAGCGCCAGCACGATGGCGTTCTGGCCGCCTTGTGTCAGTACAATATCGTCGGCCGAAATCTGCCCCAGATCGCGTTCGGAAAGCCAGCCCACCAACGCCTCGCGCAGCCCGCTATCGCGGCGAAGACCCGGATAGCCGAGAATATCGAGGTCGCTTCGTTGCGCCATCTCCGCGAGGACCGCCGCAACTGCCGCCGTTTGCCCGACCTCGGGCAGTTGCGGACTGCGCAGATCGACCAGCCCCGGCTCATTGCCTTTCGGACGGGCAAAAATTCCAACGGAATCAGAAAGAAGCGGCTGCGTTGCGCCAAATCTCGGACGCGCGGACGCGACGAAGGTGCCGCGCCCGACAGCGGCGTCAAGAAGCCCCTCCTGCGTCACCATCTGATAGGCGCGCGAAACGGTGCCCGGCGTGACCCCGAGACGCCATGCCAGATCGCGCACCGGCGGCAGACGGATGCCTTCCGTCAACTCACCGCTGCGGATCGCCTGCCGCAGTTGATGCGCCAGCGCCAGGTACTTCGGACCGTCGAATTCGGACAGGTCAGGTTGCCATTTTGTATCCATGACAATTCCTTTCTGGCATAGCGCCGGTCAGCATTGTAATCATACAACTACCGAAACAATGGAATTGTATCAATACAAAAAGGTGATGCCATGACCCAGATCGCTCAGAATGCCGGAAGTGCAGCCATCGGACCCAAGATTGCGAAGCGTCCCGTGCTGACCGTGGCGCTCCGTGCTGCATCGGTCTGGTCGGCGCGCCGGCGTAGCCGGATCGCGCTTTCTCACCTCTCGTCTGCCCAGCTTCGTGACATCGGCCTTGACCGCATGATTGCCGACACGGAAGCGCAGCGCCCGTTCTGGCATCCCTGAAGGGCTCCGTCCATCCCCGACGGTTCCCTCTTCCTGGCCGGGCGCTTGCCCGGCCTTTTTTCTTCGGAGGATTTCCATGCGCGACTTCACGCTCTATCAGGCCGACGCCTTCACCGACCGGCTGTTCGCGGGAAACCCCGCCGCGGTCATGGTGCTGGATGAACCCCTGCCCGACGAACTGATGCAGGCGATAGCGGCGGAGAACAACCTGTCCGAGACCGCCTTCGTGCTGCGAGGCGTGGACGGGTTGTCGATCCGCTGGTTCACGCCGACGGATGAGGTTCCGTTCTGTGGCCACGCAACGCTCGCCTCGGCGCATATCCTGATGACCGAATACGGCGTTCCGGGACCGCTCCACCTAACCACGCGCAAGGTCGGCATGCTCAGCGTCACCCGGAAGGGCGACCGCTACGAACTTGACCTACCGCGCTATGACGCGACGCCTCTGGACCCTGTTCCGCCTGCATTGACGGCAATCTTCCCGGGTGGCTGGAAGGCAGCCTTGCGTAACTTCGAAAATATCTTCGTCGTCCTCGACGACGCGGCGAGCGTCCGCGCATTCACCCCGGACTTCGCCCTCATCAGGTCACTCGGTGCGGGCGGCCTCGGCATAACCGCCCAGGGCGGCAGGGATCATGACGGGGCGGCGGTCGATTTCACGTCACGCTACTTCGCCCCTTCGCACGGCATCGACGAAGACCCCGTGACCGGATCCGCCCACGCGACGCTCGCCCCCTATTGGGCGGCAGCACTCGGCAGGGATAGCCTGACCGCCTGCCAAGCCTCGGCGCGCGGCGGCCGGATCGGCTGCCGCGTTACCGCGAAAAGGGTGTGCCTCACCGGGCAGGCGGTAACCTATCTGAAAGGTACCATCCGCGTTCCGGCCTGAGGCATGCCGTTCAGGCCACAGCCTCGATCGCGATCGAGCGGCGCTTGAGTTCCGCGTAAAGGGCGGGAAGCACGCGCGGCTGATTGACAGCGGTCCGAAGCACATCGCCAAGGACGCTTTCCCTGGCGTGGCTTCTCACCCGCCAGACCATGCGCCGCTTGACGCCATCGTCATAGACGATCTCGACGCCGCCGGCCTTGCCGATGCGCAGGCCAAGGTAATCGAAACCCCCGAAGGAGCTTTGGTACGATATAGGGAGGGGCATTTTTATGCTCTGTTTTCTGCCTCAATGACATCAGCATTGAGCAAAGCCGCCGCGCCGGTCAATCGCCCCAGCCTACAAATACGCGTGATCGCGTCCGGTTGGCCACAGCGGCGGAAATTCGCCGCTGTGGTGCAGTCAAATCAGCACCGGCCGGATTCGGCGAGACAAACGTCCGATAGTCAGATGTCGCGGTTACCGAGTGCCGACGTCCTGACAATACCGAACGATCTTGTCGAACAGCGGGCCGATCTCGTCCCGGCTCCAGCGGCCCGTGCGGCCCTTGCCGTCGTAAATTCTGTCTCCCTCCTTCAGTGCAAGCAGAGAGGCGGGCTTGTACTCCGCACCGTTGAACGTGATCGCAGCGATGCTTTCCCGTCGGCGGCGCCGCGAAGGCAGCCAACGTTTCGCCCAGGCAGCGAGGCGGCCGCGGGAAAGGAACTCCCTCCGGAATGTCACCGCAAGGTTCGGTGGCACGCCGCGCAGCTGCAGCTGCGCGAACCAGGAAATAAAGACGTCGTCAATCTGCATGTATCTCTCACCCTGACCCTGCGCCTGGAAGAAGGTCTGGTACGCCTCGCAGAGATTTGGTTCAGCGGCGGAGGAATATGCGATAACCGATGAGTTTCCAGTTGCAAACCGGCGCTTGCGCGAGAGGCGGTAGAGCGTCCGTCGAAGCCGCCCGAAGCCGATCAAGTTACCCGGTGGGAGCATGTAGTACTGGTTTGGACCGGTCACCAGAGCGGCAATCCTGCCCAGGTCGCCGATACAGACAGTGTCGAGGTCCAGATAGACGCATCGTGCGTTGCGCGGAAGATCGTCGCGCGAAAAGACGGAGAGCTTAACGATATAGCCCCATCCGTAAAACAGCTCCCGGTCGAAGAATTTCGGAAAGCACTTCTGCACGATCGGGGGGCGAAGCCCCGGACGGTAACGGTCCGTGAATACAATGACATCGGTACAGCTTGGAGACAACGAACGTACTGATTTTACGAGTGAATTTAACTGAGAATCGCCGTAGCGGTCCCCCCAGATCGCCAGCACGAGACACCAGCCACTCTCCGTCATCGCCCACGTCTCCCACTTACGCGATGTTACTGGCACGGTTTGGAAAGCGGGCTCAAGCGGAACCTAACAGACCTGAGACCGATCCGTCTCCAAAACAAAGGGCGCGGTACAACCGCGCCCTTTGTTCGTGATCTGGTGCAATCCTAGCGCTTCGAGAACTGGAAGGACTTGCGGGCTTTTGCCTTGCCGTACTTTTTCCGTTCCACCACGCGGCTGTCGCGGGTCAGGAAACCGGCGGCTTTCAGCGCAGCGCGCAACGACGGCTCGTAAAGCTGAAGCGCTTTCGAGATGCCGTGCTTGACCGCACCGGCCTGACCGGAGAGGCCACCGCCCGCAACCGTGGCCATCACGTCGAACTGACCTTCGACATTGGCGACCTGGAACGGCTGGCGCAGAATCATCTGAAGCACCGGACGGGCGAAATACTTCGAATAGTCGATGAATTCGCCCTTGTTGTTGCGGATCACGAACTTGCCCGAACCCGGCTTGATCCAGACGCGGGCGACCGCGTCCTTGCGCTTGCCGGTGGCGTAGCTGCGGCCCAGCGCGTCGCGCTGCGGTTCGCGCGGCGCTTCGACCGCTTCGACGGCTGCGGGCGTGCCCGCGACCGCCGATTTCAGATCGTCGAGGGATTTGATTTCGTCGGCCATGCTCATGCGCTCCGGGTGTTCTTCGGGTTCATCGACTTGACGTCGAGGACTTCGGGGGACTGCGCCTCATGCGGATGCTCGGCCCCGGCATAGACGCGCAGATTGGTCATCTGCTGCTTGCCAAGCTTGTTGCGCGTGATCATGCGTTCAACCGCCTTCGTCACGACACGCTCGGGATGCGCGCCTTCCAGCACCTGCTCGGCGGTGCGGAACTTGATGCCGCCCGGATAGCCGGTGTGCCAGTAATAGCGCTTGTCGGCGCGCTTGTTGCCGGTCATCTGCACCTTGTCGGCGTTGATGACGATGACATTGTCGCCCATGTCCATGTGCGGGGTGAAGGTCGGCTTGTGCTTGCCACGGAGCCGGTTGGCGACGATCGTGGCGAGGCGGCCCAGAACGACGCCTTCGGCGTCGATCAGGATCCACTTCTTTTCGATCTCCGCCGGTTTTGCGGTGTAGGTTTTCATGGTTAGCCCTTGATCTTCGGGGTCGATGAAGGACGCCTTTCGTGGGCGCCCGAATTCGGATGCAGGCTTTTCCTAGATTGTGAGACGCACAGTCAAGCACACTTGACGCTAATAAATCACAGCAAATTCAATAGCGTTATAAAATAGGTATTAAAATACCTCATATTCTTAGCTGATTTTCGCCATGTCACATCACCTCGCGACGGGGCGGAATCGAATAGGTCATGTTCGAGCGTGCCACCGGCGCCTCCTGCCCCTCGGACCGGATCAGCACATCGCCCACCGCCAGCGACCTGCCCAGCTTCAAAATCCGCGCCTCGCCAAGAAGGTCGACGCCCGCTTCGGGTTTGCGCAGGAAGTCGATCGGCGCCGTTCGTCGTGACCGCCAGCGCCACCGGCCCGATCCGCGCGAGGATGGCGAGATAGACCGCCACATCGGCCAGACCAAAGATCGACGGGCCGGAAATCGTGCCGCCGGGCCTGAGATGCTTGTCCGCGACCTTGAGGCGCATCACGATGCCATCCGCAGTCAGGTGTTCCACCCGGAAATCCTCGGCCGCCTGCGGGAAGGCGCGCCACATGAACTCGCCCAGCTCCGCCTCGGTCATCACAGGTGTCATCTTCCCTCCCCCGGCCTCTCGCCTTAGACTTTTTCTGAACCGGGGAGGAATGACAAGATGACCGAATTGCTCTTGCGCGAGGACGATGGCGGGATTGCCACCCTGACGCTGAATGCGCCGGGAAGCCTGAATGCGCTCTCGGACGCGATGCTGGCCGCGCTGAAGGCGGAATTCGAGCGGCTGGCAGCAGGACCGGGACGTGCGCGCGGTGATCCTCAAGGGCGCGGGCAAAGGCGTTCTGCGCGGGCCACGATCTGAAGGAGATGCAGGCGGGCCGTCAGGCCGAGGACAAGGGCCGCGCCTATTTCGCCGATCTCTTCGCCCGCTGCGCCGAGGTCATGCAGATGATCCCCGCCCTGCCCCAGCCCGTCATCGCCGAGGTCCACGGCATCGCCACCGCCGCTGGCTGCCAGCTTGTCGCCTCCTGCGACATGGCGGTCGCGGCCGAAGGCACGCGGTTCGGCGTAAATGGCGTGAATATCGGCCTTTTCTGTTCGACGCCGATGGTCGCCCTCTCGCGCAACGTCCCCCGCAAGGTCGCGTTCGAGATGCTGACTACGGGCCAGTTCATCGACGCCGACCGCGGCGCTGGCCGTCGGCCTCATCAACAAGGCGGTGCCGAGCCAAGCCCTTGCCGCCGAGACGCGCGGGCTGGCCGAAACCGTCGCCGCCAAACTCACCGCCGCCGTGAAGATAGGCAAGCGCGCCTTCTACGACCAGATCGAGATGAGCCGCGCCCAGGCCTACGACTATGCCGCGCAGGTGATGGTCGAGAACATGATGTGGCGCGACACCGAGGAAGGCATCGCGGCCTTCATCGAAAAGCGCGAACCCGATTGGACCTGACCCTCAGACAAGCAGCGCCCTGAGGACGAAGGCTACCGCGCCGACCGCCAGAACCCCGGCCAGCCAGAGCAGGATGAACCAGCCTGCGCGGCGCAGCCACATCCTAGTGATACCCCTCGCCCGCCTTGATCTTGCCGCGGAAGACCCAATAGGCATAGGCGGTATAGGCAAGGATGATCGGCAGCAGGAAGAGCGTGCCGACGAGGATGAACTTCAGGCTCGTATCCGGCGCGGCGGCTTCGGCGATGGTCAGGCCCGGCGGCACGATCATCGGATAGAAGCTGATGCCGATCCCGACAAACGCGAGGATAAAAAGCGCCTGCGCCGAGAGGAACGGGCTCAGATCCTGCTCGCGCTTCAGGCCGAGCCCAGAGCCGCCAGGCGGCGAGCAGCACGAGGATCGGCACGACGGCGGAATAAATCGCCGCCGGGAAGGTGAACCAGCGCGCCGCGTAGTCGGGGTTCTGGAGCGGCGTGAAGAGGCTGACGAGGCCGAGGAACAGAAGCGTAGCGACCGCCAGACGCAGTGCGACCTTGCGCATATGCGCTTGCAGACGCCCTTCGAGCACGAGATTCATCCAGGTCGCGCCGAGAAGCGCGTAGCCGACCGGCACCGCGACCCCGGTCAGGATCGAGAATGGCGTCAGCCAGTCCCACCAGCCACCCGCATAGGCGCGATCCGCGACCGTGATCCCCTGCACCAGCGCGCCGAGCGCTATGCCCTGCATCGTCGCGGCGACAAGCGACCCGCCGAAGAAGGCATGGTCCCAGACCCGCTTCCACCGCCGCGTCTGCCAGCGGTATTCGAACGCGACACCGCGGAAGATGAGCGCCAGCAGCATCAGGATGATCGGCATGTAAAGCGCCGGCATGACGACGGCGTAGGCGAGCGGAAAGACGGCGAAAAGCCCGCCGCCGCCCAGGACGAGCCAGGTCTCGTTGCCGTCCCAGACCGGCGCGATCGAGTTCATCATCTGACCCCGCTCATCCTCGTCCCTGGCCAGCGGAAAAAGGATGCCGACGCCCAGGTCGAACCCGTCGAGCATGACGTAGATCAGCACCGAAAGCGCGATGAGGCCCGCCCAGATGAAGGAAAGCTCCAGTCCGAACATTTCTCATTCCTCCACTTGGGGCGTGGTGATGACGCGCCCTGAAACCGCGGTCATGTCCTGCGATGGCGCGGTGCCGGTATTGCTGTCAGCGGCCACGGGTGGCGCTTTCATCAGCCGGAGCAGGTAGAAGACACCCGCACCGAAGACGAAGAAATAGACGATGGCGAACCCGACAAGCGATGCCGCCACCGCAGGCGCGCCGAGCGGAGAGTGGCTTTCGGCCGTACGCAGAAGGCCGTAAATCGTCCAGGGCTGCCGCCCGACTTCGGTCGTGACCCAGCCCGAGAGCAGGGCGATGAAACCGGCGGGTCCCATCGCGATGGCCGCGCGGTGGAGCCAGGGGCTGTGGAACAGGAAGCCCCGCCACCGCGCCCACGCCGCCCAGACGCCAAGCCCGAGCATTGCGAAACCGAGTGCTACCATGATGCGGAACGACCAGAAGACGATGGCGACCGGCGGAATGTCTTCATTCGACACGCCTTCGAGCGAGGGCACCTCGCCGGTCAGCGAATGGGTCAGGATCAGGCTGCCGAGCTTCGGCACCTCCAGCGCGTAATGCACCGTCCGGTTCGCCACATCGGGCCAACCGAACAGGATCAGCGGCGCGCCACCTTCGCGTTTTTCGAAATGCCCTTCGATGGCAGCAAGCTTCACCGGCTGGTGTTCCAGCGTGTTGAGACCATGCTCATCGCCGGCAAGGATCTGAAGCGGCGCGACCAGGATGAGCATCCACATCGCCATCGAGAACATCCGCCGCACCGCCCGGTTCTGCGCATCGCGCAACAGGTGATAGCCGCCCGCCGCCCCGACGAGAAGCGCCGTCGAGAGATAGGCCGCCAGCACCATGTGGACGAGCCGGAAGGGGAAGGACGGGTTGAAGATGATCGCCCACCAGTCTTCGGGCACGAACTGGCCGTTCGGCGCGATGGCGTACCCGGCGGGCGTCTGCATCCAGCTGTTCACCGCCAGAATCCAGGTCGCCGAGATCAGCGTGCCGACCGCGACCATCAGCGTCGCCATCATGTGCAGCCCGTCCCCGACCCGCTCGCGGCCGAAAAGCATGATGCCGAGGAAGCCGGCCTCAAGGAAGAACGCCGTCAGCACTTCGTACCCCATGAGCGGCCCGACGATCGGCCCCGCCTTGTCGGAAAACACCGACCAGTTGGTGCCGAACTGGTAGGACATGACGATGCCGGAGACGACACCCATGCCGAAGGCGACCGCGAAGATCTTCTTCCACTGCTCGAACAATGTCCGGTAGCTCGATTCTCGCGTCCAAAGCCACAAGGCGTTCAGCACCGCAAGATAGCTCGCCAGCCCGATCGAAAGCGCCGGGAATATGATGTGAAACGAAACGGTGAACGCAAACTGCCACCGCGCCAGAAGTTCGGCCGTCATCTACGGGCCCCCGTTCGCCTGAGCCTGGAAGTTCCATGCTAACCGCAGGACGCATGAAATAAAGGATGGCAATGCGTCGCGGTGCGGTTTTCCGGTCCTCAGATCCCGCGGGTGCGAAGCCATAGGGCAGAGACATAGGCACCCAGAGCCATGCTCAGCGTCACGGACAGGAACAGCGTCACCCCACCGAGACCGATCAACAGCGCACCGAGGAAGGGCGCAACGGCGGAGGCCCCCAGCGGCGCAATGGCGAGCGCTCCGCTGATCGCGCCGAAACTCTCAAGGCCAAGGGCTTCCGCGGTCAATACTGGCCGAAGGATCGACGAGATGCCGAGCGACGCACCCTGGCAGACCGCATAGAGGAACAGGAGCTGGAGTTGCCCCGATGCAAGCAGCAGCGAAAGGCTCGCCAGCGCCATGACGAGCGTGATCGTCCGCACGGCCGCGCCCGAGCGTATCCTCGGCCCGCCGAGCATCATGCCGAGCCGACCCGCGACCTGCATCGGCCCGACGGTCGATGCCACGAGGACCGCAAGCGCGTGCGGCGCACCGCGATCCATCAGGACCGGCAGGGCGAAGCTCACCAGCATCATATGCGCGCCCATCGTCAGGGCGAAGATGCCGGCGAGCGCCCAGAAGGCGGGATTGCGCAGGGCGGCTCGGACGGCGCCTGATGCGGCAGGTTGCCCGACGGTGGTTCGCCGCTCTCCGCGCCGCAGCAGGCGAACGCCCACCAGATTGGCCGGCAGCGTCACGACAAGCTGAAGCGCCGCGAAGACCAGAAGCGCCCCGCGCCAGCCGAAGGCTTCGCCCGCCCATGCGCCCAGCGTGAACGAGATCGTCGAGGCGAAGCCCGCGACCAGCGTGATCCGGATGATCGCAGGACGGGCCTCTAGGCCGAGCCGACGCGTCAGGAACGAAAAGCAGGTCTCGTAAAGGCCACCCGCCTGTGCCACGCCGATCACGCACCAGAGCGCATACCAGGCAAGAAGGCTTTGAACTTGCGACAACACCGCAAGGGCGGCGGCGCCCAGCAACGCCGAACCGCCGAGCAGCGCGCCGCCATGGCCGCGGTCGACCATTCGGCCGGTCGCCATGACAACGAGCGCTTCCACGAAGAGGCCGAGCGATGGGCCGAGCGACAATTCGGCCCGGCTCCACGCCGTTCCCGCCTCGAGCGGGATCAGGATGCCGCCGAAGACGAAGAGGAGCGATGCGAAGCCGAGCGTCTGGCCGATGGCGAGGCTCCAGACGCCGAGGCGTTCGGATCGGTCCACCGGTTCAAAGCCCGTAGATGGCGCGAAACTTCGCTTCGAGATAGTCGAGAAGCGGTTCCTCCGTCGGCGCGAAGCCGCAGGCACTTTCCACGGTCCGCGCGGGTTCGTGGAGCGCGCCGAAATGCTGAAGATGCTCGCGCAGCCAGCCCGTCGCGGAACTGGCGTCACCCTTCGCAAGGCGCATGTCCAGGTCCGGCAGATCGCCGCGCAGAGCCTGATGCAGGCAACCCGCATAGACATTGCCGAGCGCGTAAGTCGGGAAATAGCCGAAGAGGCCGACGGACCAGTGCACGTCCTGCAACATGCCGTTCGCGGGCCGGTCGACCGCCACGCCAAAGTCGGCCTTGAAGCGGTCGTTCCACGCGCCTTCCAGTTCGCCGGGCGAAAGGTCACCCGCGATCAGCCGCCGCTCCAGATCGAAGCGCATCATGATGTGGAGGTTGTACTGCACCTCATCGGATTCGGTGCGGATATAACCGGGCGCGACGCGGTTGACGGCGGCGTAGAACGCGGCGGCGTCTTCGGCGCCCACCGCACCGAAAACCTCCCCCATCTGCCCCAGGATCCAACCTGTGAAGGCTTGGCTGCGGCCCAGCTGGTTCTCGTATATGCGGCTCTGGCTTTCATGCACGCCCATCGACACGCCGCGCCCGATCGGCGTGAAGTGATAACTGGCATCGACCGCCTGCTCATAGGTGGCGTGGCCGACCTCGTGGATCGTGGAATAGAGACAGTTCAAGGGCTCCGTCTCCACCACCCGCGTGGTGATCCGCACATCGTTGCCGGAACCGGAGGAGAATGGGTGCACCGCCAGATCGAGCCGCCCGCGCGTCCAGTCATAGCCGAACGCCTCGGCCATCCTGCGGGCAAGCTGCAACTGTCCGTCCGGCGCGAACGTCCCGGTGATCGGCGCGGGCTGACGCTCCGCCCCAAGAACCGCCTCGCGCAGGGCGACAAGGCGCGGGCGCATCCTGTCGAAGATCGCGCCGATGCTCGCCGCCGTGGCACCCGGCTCGTAATCGTCGAGCAGCGCGTCATAGGCATCGCCGGCGCCGAAGCCCGCCGCCGCCAGCGCCGAGCCCTTTTCCCGCGTCAGGCGGATCACGTCGCTGAGGACGGGCAGGAAATGCGCCACGTCGTCCTTCGCCCGCGCCTCGGCCCATATGCCCTGCGCGACGCTCGTCACCCTCGCCAGCTCCGCCGCCAGTCTGACCGGCACCGCCGTCGAGCGGTCGAGGTCGCGGCGGATCAGCTCCAGCATCCGCGCCGCCGCCGCATCCGGCGCTTGCGCGGCGGCCAGCCATTCGGCGATGCGCGGGTCGGTGCGGCGGCCATGCAGCATCGTCTCCATCGCCGCCATTTCCTCGCCCCGCTGATTGGCGGCTCCGCGCGGCATCACCGTCTCCTGATCCCAGCCGAGACGACCTGCGACCTGTGCCAGCGCCTCCGTGTCGCGCTGGAAGGTCATGAGGTTTTCGAAGGCGGTCATGCGTGGCCTCTTACGGATTGGACGACAGGATAGGTCGCTCGGTGGCGGGCACGCAGGATCAGCACCCAGAGGATCACCGCGCCGAGCTGATGGATGAGGCCAAGGGAAAGTGGCGCGGCGTGTACCACCGTGACGATGCCAAGGACCACCTGACCGAAGGCCATCGCCGCCATCCAGTCGAAGGCGCGCACGGTCGCGGGATGCGCCGAGCCGCGCCCCCGCCACCAGGTGTAAAGCGCCATCAGAAGGACGAGGTAGCCAACGATCCGGTGGCTGAACTGCACGAGGCCGGGATTCTCGAAGAAGGCCAGCACTTTGGGCCCACCCTCAGGCAGGTAGAAGGCATCCGCCGGGAAGAATGTCTCCCCCATCAGGGGCCATGTTGGAAAGGCGCGTCCCGCGTCGATTCCAGCGACCAGCGCCCCCAGCAATATTTGCAGAAAGGCCAGCGCCGCCAGCAGCCTCGCCAGCGTCGCAAGGCGTTGTTCGCGAAGCCGCCGCGCCTGCAACAGCGCGGCATCGCTCCGGGCCAGCGACAGCATGTACCAGGCGATGAAACCGAGGATCGCGAAGGCGAGGCCGAGATGGATCGCGAGGCGGTAGGAGGCGACATCCACCATCCGGCCCGTCAGGCCGGAGGACACCATCCACCAGCCGACGGCACCCTGCAAACCGCCAAGGACGCCGATCCCGAAGAGCCGCCGGCCCCAGCCCAAAGGCATCTTCCGCGCGACGAGGAAACCGAAGAACCCCACGGCCCAGACCAGTCCGATGATGCGCCCGAGTTGTCTGTGACCCCATTCCCACCAGTAAATCGACTTGAACCCTTCAAGCGTCATCTCCTTGTTCTGCAACTGGAATTCCGGGCTCTGCTGATACTTCTGGAACTCGGACTGCCAGTCCGTCTCGGTCATCGGCGGCAGCGCACCCGTCACCGGCCGCCATTCGGTGATCGAGAGGCCACTGTCGGTCAGCCGCGTCAGACCGCCCACGGCGATCATCGCAACGACGAGCGCGAAAAGGACGGCAAGCCAGACCCGCACCGCCCCGCGCGCGCCGCCGCGTCCACGGTCGATCATCCCGACCTGCGGCGGTTCCGCCCGCTTCGTCTCGTGCCCGACCTCTTCGAAGATGCTGCGTTTGCCGGCCATCTGCCCCTCCGTCTTCGCGGGCGGACACTAGGGCCGCCGGGGTTCGGCTTCAAGGCCCGAGCGGGCGGCGTTTATCCGCAATGCAGGGGTCGGCAGGTCATCCGTCCCGACGCCGCACCATCTTGCGCAGGATACCGTGCAGCACCTGAACATCGGCCCGCGTCAGCGGCATCCGGCTCCAGAGGTTGCGCAAATTCAGCTTCATCCCCTCGGCCTTGGTCTCGGGGAAGAAGAACCCGGCCTCGTCCAGCCGTTCCTCATAGTGATCGCCGAGCTTCTCGATCTCGATTGCGCTTGCCAGTTCCGTCCCGGCCAGCGCCAATATCTCGGGCGGCGTCGTGTCACCCTGCCGCCGCCACTCGTAGGCGCAAAGAAGCACCGCCTGACCGAGATTGAGCGACGGGAAATCCGGGTTCACGGGAATCGAGATGAGCGCATTGGCGCGGGCAATGTCCTCGTTCTCCAATCCCGCGCGTTCGGGGCCGAACATCACCGCGACCTTCTGGCCCGACGCCGTCAGAGCGCGCGCATGGTCCATCGCGCGCTCCGGCGTCATCACCGGCTTGGTGAGGTCACGGTTCCGCGCCGTCGTGGCGAAGGTATAGGCGCAATCGTGGATCGCCTCCGGCACCGTCTGGAAGACGCCCGCATGATCGAGAACCCGCCCCGCCGCACCCGAAGCCATTGCGACGGCGCGCGGGTTGGGCCAGCCATCGCGCGGGTCCACAAGCCGCATGTGGCTGAGCCCGAAGTTCAGCATCGCGCGCGCGGCGGCGCCGATATTCTCGCCCATCTGGGGGCGGACGAGTATGAAGGCGGGCTGGCGGTCGGACATGCGGATTTCCTGAAAGGCCCGCGCCTGATACGCTTCCGCTCCGGGCATCGCAAGCGCAGCGGGGTGCATCATGGCCTATGACGAGGGATTGGCGCAGATCTTCCGCGACGATCTTGCCGGCGAAGACATCCGTGAGCAGAAGATGTTCGGCGGGCTTTGCTTTCTCATTCGGGGCAACATGGTCTGCGGCGTCTATTCCGGCGGCGGCATGTTCCGGGTGTCGAAGGCGGATCGCGAGGCGGCATTTGCCATCACGGGCGCGGAGCCGATCCGGATGGGCACACGGACGATGGCGGGCATGGCCGGGCTGACGCCCGAAGGCATGGCGGACGACACGCGACGGACGCGCCTTCTCAACCTGTCGCTCGCTCATGTCCGCACACTCCCGCCGAAGTAGCCAAGCGCGCGAAATCTCGGCTAAGCCACGGCGATCGCAAGGAGAGACCGATGGCCGAGAACGACCGCCCGCAGCTTTACCTCATCTCGCCCGCGGAGATGGACCTTGAGACCTTCCCGGACCAGATGGCGCGGATACTCGACGCGGCGGAAATCGCCTGCATCCGGCTGGCGCTCGCCGCGAAGGATGAGGACAGCATCGGCCGCGCCGCCGACGCCCTGCGCGCCGTGGCACATGAGCGCGACGTGGCCGTGGTCATCGAGACCCATTTCCGCATGGCCGAACGCCACGGGCTTGACGGGGTTCACCTGCCCGATGGCGTACGGTCGATCCGCGACGCGCGCAAGCTTCTCGGTGCCGATGCCATTGTCGGCGCCTTTTGCGGCACCTCGCGCCATGACGGCATGAACGCGGGCGAAGCGGGCGCGGACTATGTCGCCTTCGGGCCGGTGGGGGCGACCGCCTTGGGCACCGGCCTGCCCGCCGACCGCGAGCTTTTCGCCTGGTGGTCCGAGATGATCGAGGTTCCGGTCGTCGCCGAGGGCGGTCTGACCGACGCCCTGGTGATGGACTATGCCGGGATCACCGATTTCTTCGCGATCGGTGCGGAAATCTGGCGCAAGCCGGACCCGCTGGCGGCGCTGAAGGCGCTTATTGCGCCGCTCGGCTGAGGTCAGCCTCCCAGAAGCCCTCGCCCAGTCTGGCACGCAGCTCATCCCGGATTACTTCTTCGCAGTGCCGCGCCAGCGCCTTGCGGTCGGCGAACGCATCGACCGCGACCGGCGCGTGAAAGACCACGTCGATGGCGCCCGGCCGCGCCTCGGTCGCGACGATCAGGAAATGCGGCGCAAAGACCATGTCGCCCCACCAGCCGTAGAACCGGGGCGAGCGACCCTTTGGCGCGCGATAGACCACCGTCACCGGCTGGATCTGCATCACATGCTCCAGGCCATGCGTGAAGAACGCGGCGAAAAGCGTTGACTTGAAGGGCAGAACGCCAAGCCCGTCCGTCGAGGTGCCTTCGGGAAAGAACAGAAGCTTGTGCCCCGCCCGGATGCGGTTCTCGAACTCTTCCTGCTGCGCCTTGGCCTGTTTCGGATCGCGCGCGATGAACACCGTACCGGTCGCGCGGGCGAGCCAGCCAATCCCGGCCCAGCCCGCCACCTCCGCCTTTGAGACGAAATAGACCGACTGGCAGGCATTCAGCGCGAAGATGTCGAGCCAGGAGGAATGGTTGGCCACGACCGCGCCGCGCGCCCGCATCGGCCGCCCCCGCACCCGGTAACGGATGCCGAGGATCATCAGGCATAAGCGGCAGACCCCCCGCGTGACATGCGGCGTCAGCGGCCGGTGCCGCCCGAAAACCGGCGCCTCGACCAGACGCAGCAGCAAAAGCACGGCCATGCCACCATAGCAGATGATTGCCATAAGGATGATCCGCACGCGTGGCACGAAGCCAGCCGGTCGGCCCGATCGGGACCTGCTCCGGAACGTCGTCCCGATGCCAGCCGCTCAAACCCGCGCCTCGTGTTTGCGGGTGTAGTAGCCCTTGTGGCGCGCGCTCATCTCGGCGGTGTCCATCAGGAGACAGACATCGGTCGTGTTGAACTCCCGGTCGATGAAGGCGCCGTCGCCGACAAAACCACCCAGACGCAGATATGCCTTGATGAGCGCGGGCATCGCCAGCATCGCCGCACGCTGGTCGAGTTTCTCGACCGGGACGAGGTCCATCCGCTGAAAATGTTCCGGCAGGGCGCGGACACGCAGCATCTCGGGGGCGAGGTGCTTGTGGTGAAGCCAGGCAAGAGGCATGCGCAAGGGGTCGAGATCCGTGCCGTGAAAGCTCGCAACGCCGAAGAGCACTTCAATTCCATGTTGAAGGACATAGTCGGCAAGGGCATTCCATAGAAGGAACATCGCCGTCCCGCCGCGCAGGTCCGCCTCGACGCAGGAGCGGCCAAGTTCCAGCAAACGCCGACCCGAATTGCGCAGCGCCATCAGATCGTATTCGGAGTCGCAGTAGAACCGCCCGAAGCTTTCCGCCTGATCGGAGCGCAGCAACCGATAGGCGCCCACAACATAGTCGAGCCCCTTTGGGTCGCGGCGCGTGTCCACCAGGATGAGGTGATCGTTCACCCCGTCGAATTCGTCGCGCTCGAATCGGCCGGCGTGGTCGACCAGCGGCCCGTCGCCGCCGAGTTCCTCGACAAACACCCGGTAGCGCAGGCGCTGCGCCGCGAGGAGATCCTGCGCGGTTTCAGCCAGTCGGCTCTGGAAAGGCGAGGTATCGGGTGTCACTGGCATCCGTCTTTGGCCGGCTCCGGGGTCCGTGCGGTTTTTTAGGAGGCGCCTGCCCGCATTGCAACCGAAACGCCGTGGGCCGCGATCACGTTGACACAACAATAGGTTGTGCTAGCGTCCGGGCGGCGGGCCGGCGTCAGTTTTCCGGCCCCATGACGATCCGCAGCGAGATCCGCGTTCCGTCGATGACGACCTTGCCGACATGCTCGAAATTAACGGTTACTTTACTACCAATCCGCGACTGTACCTGACCAAGCCCCCACTCGTCGTGCGCGGGATGACGCACCAGCATTCCGGGTTCCAGTATCTCGATCATCCCCATCTCCGCCCGAAGGACCACGCATGCCCGACACACCCGATTTCGCCGCGCTGATCGGCTCGCGCATCTGCCATGACCTTATCAGCCCCCTGGGCGCCATCGGCAATGGGGTGGAGCTTCTGGCGATGACATCGGCGGGCAGCGGCCCCGAGGTGGCGCTGATCACCGAAAGCGTGGCCAATGCCAACGCGCGCATCCGCTTCTTTCGGCTCGCCTTCGGATCGGCACAGGGGGGTGGCGTCGTACCGCTGACCGAGGTGCGGTCGATCCTTGCCGACATGACGCGGGGCGGGCGGACGGCGATCGACTGGCAGATCGCGGGCGATCTGCCGCGCGCAAGGGTGAAACTCGCCTTCCTTGCGCTGCAATGCCTTGAGACGGCGCTGCCGTGGGGCGGGCAGATCACGGTGCGCGACAGTGGCACAGGCTGGCGGGCCGAGGCGCGGGCGGAGCGGCTTCTGGTCGATGACGCGCTCTGGGCCAACCTCGCCGCGCACCGGCCCGATCCGGGTATCGCCCCGGCGCAGGTGCAATTCGCGCTGCTGCCGGTCGACGCCGCGCATCAGGGCGGCAGGGTCGGCTATGACCGGGGCGAAAAGACCCTCGCGATCAGCTTCTAGCGCGTTTCGACTTTACATTGACGCAGGATTCGAACGCTTTTCGTTCGACTCCTTTTACCTGTCATTTCAGCCAAAAGTCGAAACCCTTCAGGCCCGCACGGTCCCGTCGCCGGTCACAAGATATTTGAAGCTCGTCAGTTGCTCGGCCCCGACCGGGCCGCGTGCGTGCAACTTGCCAGTGGCGATGCCGATCTCCGCGCCCATGCCGAACTCGCCGCCATCGGCGAACTGGGTGGAGGCGTTGCGCATCAGGATCGCGCTGTCGAGCCGCTGGAAGAAACGCGCGGCGACCGCGTCATTCCTTGTCAGGATCGCCTCCGTATGCTGGGAGCCGTAGGTGCGGATATGGTCGATCGCGCCATCGACGCCCTCGACGATCCTGGCCGCGATGATCATGTCGAGGAATTCCCGCCCGAAATCCTCAGGCGCGGCCTGAACCGTGCCCGGCACCTCCAGAAGCGCGCCCTCGGTCCGCACCTCGACCCCGGCCTTCACGAGGTCTTCCACCAGCACCGGGCCGTGGCGTTCATAGAACGCGCGGTCGATCAGCAGGCATTCCGCCGCGCCGCAGATGCCGGTGCGCCGGGTCTTGGCGTTCAAGACGACGGCCCGCGCCATTGCCAGATCGGCGTCGCCATCGGCATAGACATGGCAGATGCCTTCGAGATGGGCGAAGACCGGCACCCGCGCCTCCTTCTGCACAAGACCGACAAGGCCCTTGCCACCCCTCGGCACGATCACGTCGATATGCTCCACCATCCGAAGCATCTCCGTCACCGCCGCGCGGTCGCGCGTCGGCACAAGCTGGATCGCCGCGTCGGGCAGGTTCGCGGATTTCAAACCGGCCAAAAGGCATTCATGGATCGCGCGCGATGAGTGGAAACTCTCCGACCCGCCGCGCAGGATCACCGCATTGCCGGATTTGAGGCACAGCGCCCCGGCATCCGCCGTGACGTTGGGCCGACTCTCATAGATCACGCCGATCACGCCCAATGGCGTCCTGACCCGCCGGATATGAAGCCCCGACGGCATATCCCATTCCGCGATGACCGCGCCCACCGGGTCCTTCTGCTCGGCCACCGCACGGAGCCCGTCGACGATGCCGCGGACGCGGTTCTCGTCGAGCGTCAGCCGGTCCATCATCGCGGGCGACAGGCCCTTTTCCTGGCCATAGGCAATGTCCCCGGCATTGGCCGCGACAATCTCCGCGCGCAGGTTCCAGACCGCTTCCGCCGCCCCGATCAGGGCGGCATGCTTGCGCTCGGCCGTGGCAAAGGCCAGTTCCGCCGCCGCCGACCGCGCCTTCGCGCCGATCTCGTTCATCAGACCGGGTATGTCGCCAAGATCTTTCATGCCCGCGCCTTTCATCTTGCTCCGAATACCTCCGCCGGAGGCATAGCGCGCGCCGGCGCGCCTTGATCACAGCGCCATGTCGTCGCGGTGCACCATCGGACCGCGCCCGGCATAGCCGAGAATACCCGCGATGTCACCCGACCGCCGCCCGGCGATGGCGCGCGCCTCTGCCGCCGTATAGCGGATCAGCCCCTTGCCGTGCGCCGCACCCTCCGGCCCGAGGATCGCCACCGCATCGCCGCGCCCGAAGCCGCCCGCCACCCCCGTCACGCCGGCGGGCAGCAGCGACTTGCCCTGCGTGAGCGCCGCGACCGCGCCCGCGTCGAGCGTCAATTCCCCGCGCGGCTTCATCGCCGCGATCCAGCGCTTGCGCGCCGCTTGCGGATCGCCCTGCGGCAGGAACCATGTGGTTTTCGCACCCGAAGCCAGCGCCGAGAGCGGCCTGAGCGTGGAGCCTTCCATGATCGCCATCGCACAACCGCCCGAAACGGCGGTCCGGGCGGCCAGAAGCTTGGTCTTCATGCCGCCCTTGGAAACGCCGGAAATCGGATCGCCCGCCATCGCCTCGATCTCGGAGGTGATCTTCTCGATGATCTCGAAATGCCGCGCGGTCGGGTCTTCCTTCGGGTTGGCGGAATAGAAGCCGTCCACGTCGGAGAGAAGAATCAACTGATCGGCGCCGATAGTCACGGCGATCTGCGCGGCGAGCCTATCATTGTCGCCGTAGCGGATCTCGTCGGTGGCGACGGTATCGTTCTCGTTCACGATGGGCACGACGCCGAGGCCGAGAAGCGTCTGCATCGTGGCGCGCGAGTTGAGGTAGCGGCGGCGGTCCTCGGTATCCTCCAGCGTCACCAGCACCTGACCTGCGGTCAGACCGTGCGGCGCCAGCGCCTCCTCATAGGCGCGGGCGAGCCGGATCTGGCCGACAGATGCCGCCGCCTGGCTCTGGTCGAGCGCCAGCGTGCCTGCGGGCAGGCCAAGCACCCCGCGCCCGAGGGCGATGGAGCCGGAGGAGACGAGGATCACGTCCGTCCCTCGCGCCTTGGCTTCGGCCACATCTTCGGCAAGCGCCGCCAGCCAGTCACGCCGCAGACCGCCCCGGCCATCGACAAGCAGCGCCGAGCCGATCTTGACGACCAGCCGCCGCGCCGTCCGGATGTCGGGCCTCGCGCCAGCGGTCAGGGGTGCCATGTCCCGTCGCTTTCTTCGACATCTTTCGCCATCGGCCGGGCGATGGCCGCAATGAGCGTGCGCAACACCTCCTGCACGCCGGTGCCCGCGACGCCCGAGAGCAGATGCACCGGCCCGCCCGAGGCTTTCTCGAGGCTTCGCTTGCGGCTTGCCAAGGTCTTCGGATCGAGCGCATCGACCTTGTTCAGCGCGGTGATGCGCGGCTTCGCGGTCAACACCCCGGAATAGGCCTCAAGCTCGGTGATGATGGTCTTGTAGTCCTTGGCGATGGTCGCAGAGGTGCCGTCGACGAGATGGAGGAGCACCGAACAGCGTTCGACATGGCCGAGGAACATGTCGCCAAGGCCCCGGCCTTCGCTGGCACCCTCGATCAGGCCGGGGATATCGGCCATGACGAATTCGCGGCCGTCGACGCCGACGACTCCGAGATTGGGCACCAGTGTCGTGAAGGGATAGTCCGCGATCTTCGGCCGGGCGTTCGAGACGGCGGCGAGGAAGGTGGATTTGCCGGCATTGGGCAGCCCGACGAGTCCGGCATCGGCGATGAGCTTCAGGCGAAGCCAGATCGTGCGCTCCACCCCCTCCTGCCCCGGATTGGCGCGGGAGGGTGCGCGGTTGGTCGAGGACTTGAATCGCAGGTTGCCCCAGCCGCCATTGCCGCCCTGAGCCAGCAGGACGCGCTGACCGACTTGCGTGAGGTCGGCGATCAGCGTTTCCTCATCCTCGTCGATGATCTCTGTCCCCACGGGAACCTTCAGCACGATGTCGTCGCCGGTCTTGCCGGTCCTCTGGCTACCCATGCCGGGCTGGCCGTTCTTGGCGAAGAAATGTTGCTGGTAGCGGAAGTCGATGAGGGTGTTCAGCCCCTCGACCGCCTCGACCCAGACCGAGCCGCCATTGCCACCGTCGCCGCCATCCGGCCCGCCGAATTCGATGAATTTCTCACGCCGGAACGAGACGCAGCCACCGCCGCCGCCGCCAGAGCGGATATAGACTTTGGCGAGATCGAGAAACTTCATGGGCCGCGCGCTTTCGAAGGGTGGCCCCCGCGATAGTCGCTGGCGCGGCTTTACGCAAGAAGCGGTTTCGCCCCGGCTTGCGCCGGGACGACCGGTGCGGGGGGCCAGCCCCCCGCACCCCCTGGGGTATTTTCGCAACGCAGAAGCGGAAGCGCGTGGCGGTCCTGTCGCCACTGCGTCGGGTCGATGTCAGGCGATCTTCTTCACATAGGTCCAGGTCGGGACGATCGCATTGCGGGCCACCGAAAACGCCTCGGCGTCGCCGAGATAGTCGAAGCCGCAATTCGTGAGCACGCGGGCAGACCCGGTATTGTCCTGGAAGACTTCGGCGAAGAGTGTCCGCGACTTGTGCGGGTTGGCCGCGACCAGGGCGGCGACCGCCTCGGACGCATATCCGGTATTCCAGAAGGCGGGCGCGACCCAATATTTGATCTCGCTCTGCTCGCGATCCATATGCGACAGGCTCACGATGCCCAAAACCTCGGCCAGGCCGCGTTCGGAACCGTCCATGACCCAGACGTCCTCGGGCCGTTTGTCGGTCAGCGAGCGGGCGATATAAGCCTCGGTCGCGCCGGGCGGCAGCGGATGCGGGATCGTTCGGGTGCCTTCGGCGAGGCGCCTGTCGGCAGTGTACATCGCGATCAGCCCTGCATCGGATCGACGCAGCGGCCGCAGCACAAAACGGTCCGCATCTATTGCGGACTGAACGACGATCGGTTCCTGGATCATGCCTTCCCTCCTCCGAAACGCATCAACCGCCCCTCTGCCGCCCTACCGGCAGGGGAACGTAAAACTGGTCCTACTTTCGGGCGGCGGCGCAAGACGGCGCAATTCCCGAACCCTCTCCCTAGCTCCGAAATGGGGCGGCAGAATGGCCGGATCAATGCCCGGCCACGCAAACGCCCCACCGAGAGCCTCACAATATGCTGACCCACATGTGACATGGTCTGTCTTTCGTTCCCGAAAAGCAAGAGGACCGGCCTTTCAGCCGGTCCCCTCGTACAATCGGATTGTGACGGTTCGGCTTACTCGGCTGCCTCAGACACGGGAAGGACCGAAATAAAGGTACGGCCCTTGAGACCCTTCTTGAAGGTCACGCGGCCATCGGCCGTGGCGAAGATTGTATGGTCACGACCCATGCCGACGCCGACCCCCGGCCACCAGGTGGTGCCGCGCTGGCGCACGATGATCGACCCTGGCTGCGCTGCCTGGCCGCCGTAGAGTTTCACGCCGAGACGACGACCGGCCGAGTCGCGGCCGTTGCGGGAGGAACCGCCTGCTTTTTTATGTGCCATCCGGTGTTACTCCTTCGTCTCTGCCGCGGCCTTCTTGGCCGGAGCTTTCTTTGCCGCAGCCGCCTTCGGGGCGGCCTTCTTCGCCGGGGCGGCCTTCTTCGCCGGGGCCTTCTTTTCGGCCTTTTCGGCCGGGGCCGCGTTGTTATGCGCCGCGACGCGGGCGGCGTGGGTGCCGATGGCTTCCTTCACGCCCGACTTCTCCGCGCCCGAGGCGAGAATGTCGGTGACGCGGACGAGGGTCAGCTTCTGGCGGTGGCCACGGGTGCGCTGCGAGGAGTGCTTGCGGCGGCGCTTCCAGAAGGTGATGACCTTGTCGGCCTTGATGTCGTCGATGACTTCGGCCTGCACGGCGGCACCCTTGACGAGCGGCGCGCCGAGGACCGGGGCATCGCCGCCGAGCATCAGGATTTCGTTGAACTGGATCTTGTCGCCAGCATCGGCCGCAATGAGCTCAATGCGGAGCACGTCGCCCGACTGAACCTTGTACTGCTTGCCGCCCGTCTTGAGGACCGCGAACATGGGTCGTTCCTTTTTCTCTGCCGCGCCCTGTGGCCCCTGCATCGCAGGCGTTCCGGGTTTCCCCGCCTCGGACAGCGCGCCCCGGTGTCGGGACGATCGTTAAAATCATAAGCCCGGCCGGGCCACGGGGACCCGCCGGGATGCGGGCTTATCCATGAGGCGGGGGGGAAAGTCAAGCGGGCTCGGGCGCGGACCGCCGGCAGGCGTGACGGGACGCGGCGGCGACCCGGAGACGGGCGGCATGGTCCCGCCGCCCCTGCCCCGGCTGCGGCCGGAAGCCGGGCGCGCGCCTGTCCGTGGGATGGCGCCGCACCACCGGTTCGGGGTGCTTTATGGTGCCGCTGCCTCTGCTGGTTGAGCGAGGCGCACCGCATCCATCGCGCCAGCCCGCCGGGACGGGCAGGCACGCGCCCAGCGCCTTCGGCTTGCCTCCGGGCGGGATGCGCCCGTTGCAGGCCCGCGCGGTGGCCGCGGGTATCGCCAAGAAAAAACCCGGACGCGAGGTCCGGGTTTTCGTGGGAGGTGTCGGTCGCGCCTTCCCCTCAGCTACACCCACTCGTTCCGCCGCAGGTGTTGCACTTCATGCAGGTGCCGTTCCGGACCAGCGTGTAGTTGCCGCATTCGCCGCAGGGGTCGCCCTCGTAGCCCTGTATCTTGGCCTTGGTGCGGGCGTCCATCGTCACGGTGGCGCTGGCCATCGCGGTCATGCCGACCGCTGCCGCCTGCGCCGTCACCGGCACCAGCGTGTTCAGCGCCGCGACCGGGTCGCCCGACAGCACCATGCCGCCGACGCCGCCCTGAAGCACGATCAGCTCCTGCGGCAGACGCTTTCTGAGGTAGCCGGGCGAGGCAACCTGCCGCAGCATCTCAAGCGATTTCGACGCGGTGTGGTCGCTGACCTGGGCGACATTGGTCTTCTGTTCCTCACCGCCGCCGAGGTCATCGAAGCTGGCGCCTTTCGGGACGACATGCGCCAGATCAGTGCGGTCGAGGTAGCTGACCGCAAGCTCGCGGAAGATGTAGTCGAGGATCGAGGTCGCCGACTTGATCGAGTCGTTGCCCTGCACCATGCCCGCAGGCTCGAACTTGGTGAAGGTGAAGGCATCGACGAATTCCTCAAGCGGAACACCGTATTGCAGGCCGACACTGACAGCGATCGCGAAGTTGTTCATCATCGCCCGGAAGCCGGCACCTTCCTTGTGCATGTCGATGAAGATCTCGCCAAGCTGGCCGTCCTTGTATTCGCCGGTGCGCAGATAAACCTTGTGGCCGCCGACGATGGCCTTTTGGGTATAGCCCTTGCGGCGCTCGGGCAGCTTCTCGCGGTGGCTGCGGACGATTTCCTTGACGATGATCTTCTCGACGATCTTCTCGGCAAGGACGGCGGCCTTTTCCTGCGCGGACCCCGAGCTGAGGATTTCCTCGGCTTCCTCGTCATCCTCGACAAGGGCGGCCGCGAGCGGCTGGCTGAGTTTCGAGCCGTCGCGGTAAAGCGCGTTGGCCTTGATGCCGAGGCTCCAGGACAGCTCATAGGCCGCGAGCGTATCCTCGATCGTCGCGTTGTTCGGCATGTTGATGGTCTTGGAGATGGCGCCCGAGATGAAGCTCTGCGCGGCCGCCATCATGTGGATATGGCTGTCGACGCCGAGGAACCGCTTGCCTGTCTTGCCGCAAGCATTGGCGCAGTCGAAGACGCTGTAGTGCTTGGCGTCCAGATGCGGTGCGCCTTCCAGGGTCATCGTCCCGCAGACATGATCGTTCGCGGCGTCGATCTGGGTCCGCGTGAAGCCGAGGTGGCGAAGCAGGTCGAAGGTCGGATCAGCGAGCTTTTCGGCGGGAATACCAAGGGTTTCGCGGCAGAAGCTCTCACCCAGCGTCCACTGGTTGAAGACGAAGCGGATGTCGAAGGCCGAGGGCAGAGCCGCCTCGATCTTGTCCAGTTCCGCCTGACCGAAGCCGTGGCCGATCAGCGAGGTGTGGTTGATGCCGGGGCAGTTGCCCAAGCTGGCATGGCCGACGGCATGGGCGATGATCTCTTCGATCTGCGCCGAGCCATAGCCCAGCTTTTCCAGCGCCGCCGGAACCGAGCGGTTGATGATCTTGAAATAGCCGCCGCCGGCGAGTTTCTTGAACTTCACCAGCGCGAAGTCCGGCTCGATCCCCGTCGTGTCGCAATCCATGACGAGGCCGATGGTGCCGGTCGGCGCGATGACGGTGGACTGGGCGTTGCGGTAGCCGTGCTTTTCGCCCAGGCGCAGCGCCTCGTCCCACGCGGATTTTGCAAGGGCAACAAGGCTTTGATCCGGGCAGTTCGCGTGATCCAGTGCAACCGGCCTGATCGCGAGATCCTCATAGCCGTCGGTCTTGCCATAGGCGGCGGTACGGTGGTTGCGGATCACGCGGAGCATGTGGGCCGCGTTCTTCGCGTAACCGGGGAAGGCCCCAAGTTCACCCGCCATTTCGGCGGAGGTGGCGTAGGAGATGCCGGTCATCAGCGCGGTCAGAGCACCGCAAAGCGCGCGGCCTTCGTTGCTGTCATAGCCAAGGCCCATCGTCATCAGGAGCCCGCCGATATTGGCATAGCCAAGGCCGAGGGTGCGGAAGTCGTAGCTGCGCTGCGCGATCTCCTGGCTCGGGAACTGCGCCATGAGGACCGAGATTTCCAGCGTCACGGTCCAGAGCCGCGTCGCGTGGATGTAAGCTTCGGCGTCGAACCTGTTGTTTTTATGGAAGGTCAGGAGGTTCATCGACGCGAGGTTGCAGGCGGTGTCGTCAAGGAACATGTATTCGGAACAGGGGTTCGACCCCCGGATCGCGCCATCTTCCGGGCAGGTGTGCCAGGAATTCACCGTATCGTGGAACTGGATGCCGGGATCGGCGCAGGCCCAGGCGGCATGGCCGACCTGCGCCCAGAGGTCGCGTGCCTTCACGGTCTTGGCGATCTTGCCATCGGTGCGGCGGATCAGTTCCCAGTCGGCATCGTCCTTGACGGCCTTGAGGAAGGCGTCTGTGACGCGGACCGAGTTGTTGGAGTTCTGGCCGGAGACTGAAGCATAGGCTTCCGAGTCCCAATCCGTGTCGTAGGTCGGGAACTCGATGCTGCTGTAACCCTGCTTCGCGTAATCCAGCACCCGCTTGACGTAAGTCTCAGGGATCGCGACCTTTTTCGCCGACCTGATGGCGGCTTTCAGGGCCTCGTTCTTCACCGGGTCGACGGCATCCTCGGAGGAGCCGTCCCACTGGCGGATCGCCGCGAAGATCTCGTTCAACTGACGCTCGTGCATCTTGGAGCCGGCGACAAGGGCCGCGACTTTCTGCTCCTCGATGACCTTCCAGTTGATGAAGTTCTCGATGTCGGGGTGATCCATGTCACAGATCACCATCTTGGCCGCGCGGCGCGTGGTGCCGCCCGACTTGATGGCACCCGCCGCACGGTCGCCGATCTTGAGGAATCCCATCAGGCCCGAGGACTTGCCGCCGCCCGACAACTTCTCGCCCTCGCCACGGAGCGAGGAGAAGTTGGTGCCGGTGCCGGAGCCGTATTTGAAGAGCCGCGCCTCGCGGACCCAGAGGTCCATGATGCCGCCGTCGCCGACCAGATCATCCTTCACCGACTGGATAAAGCAGGCATGCGGCTGGGGGTGTTCATAGGCCGAGGCGGATTTGGTCAGGACGCCGGTCTTGTGGTCGACGTAGTAATGGCCCTGGCTCGGGCCGTCGATGCCATATGCCCAATGCAGGCCGGTGTTGAACCACTGCGGGCTGTTCGGCGCCGCCATCTGTTCGGCCAGCATGAAGCGCATCTCATCGTAGTAGGCCTGCGCGTCGGCCTCGGACGAGAAATAGCCGCCCTTCCAGCCCCAATAGGCCCAGGCGCCCGCGAGGCGGTCGAAGACCTGCTTGCCGGAGGTTTCGCCGACGAAGCGTTCGTCCTCGGGCAGTTCCGCCAGGGCCTTTTCATCGGGAACCGACCGCCAGAGAAAGTCCGGAACGCCCTTTTCGCGGACCTTCTTCAGACGCGCGGGCACGCCGGCCTTGCGGAAGTATTTCTGCGCGAGGACGTCCGACGCGACCTGGCTCCAGCCTTCCGGCACTTCGACCTGTTCATTGCGGAAGACGATCTTGCCGTCGGGATTGCGAATCTCCGATGTGGTCGTCGAAAAGACGATCTCTGCATAGGCATCGGCACCCGACTGAGTGAATTTCCGTTCGATCTTCATCTGCCCCATCCTTTTTTGGCCCTGCGGCGCACCCTTTGGAGGACGTCTTGCCGCGATATCGCCACGGGGCCCATTGGCGACAAACCACCCGGCGCGGCAGATGCGCCTGCCACGGCCATGGCCGCGTTTGCGCAGCCGTTGTTTGGTGTTTGTGTCCCCGTCGAACCGACCACTAAATGTTGTGGCTTTTCCGTCAGCCCATACAACCTGACGTATATCGGCAGGTTCGGTCAATAGGTTTTTCACGTTTTTGTCGTCAGATTTCTATTGACCGCTGCCGCCCGTTCAGAGCGTCGCAGGGTCGGGACGATTCATGCACAGCCGCGGCAGATTCTCCCACCGGCGGAAATTCGCTTACGGGCAAGGATTTGACCGGCTCTGATGAGTGAGCGGTTTAAGTTCATCCACAGGCCGCGGGAAGGCGCGATGGCATCCATCACTCGCCAGAAGCCGTGACAAAATGATGACAAACCGCCGCGGCTGGCGACCATATGTGATGGTGGATCTGGTCGGGGCGAGAAGATTCGAACTTCCGACCTACGGTACCCAAAACCGTCGCGCTACCAGGCTGCGCTACGCCCCGACGGCCCGTCTCTAACCTCAGAACGCGGGCAGGAAAAGAGCTAAGGTTGATCGCAGGGCCAAAGCGCGCGACTCTGCGCGATCGCCGGATGGTGAAGCTCCGCCCCTTCCCCCAGGCCGAGTCGCGCCGCGAGGCCGCCGCCGATCTCAAGCACCATGATTGTATTGTCCGGGCCGGGAATCGGTGTCAGGTCGCCCGGTGCGGCATTTGCATGGACAGCGTTCACCCGCCCCTCGGGGCCGATGAAGACCATGTCGAGGGGAATCAGCGTATTCTTCATCCAGAATGCGACGGATTGCGGCCTGTCATATACAAAGAGCATCCCCGCGCTTGAAGGCAGGTCCTCGCGGAACATGAGGCCGCGGGCGCGCTCGGCCTCATCATCGGCGATCTCCACGGCGAATCGCGCCTTGCCGCCTTGCCAGCGAAACTCCGCGCGACCCTCGTCGCAAAGCGCGAAGGCAGGAGCCGCCCCGATGACCGCAACGGTTGCGAACATGCCCGCGGCCCAGGTCTTCACTTCTGTTCCCTGAGTGCCGCATCCCACGAGGTTACCTGCGCCGCCATCCTGCCGCGTTTGCCCTCGATCACGCGAAGCCCGACAGCCTCGCCGGGTTGCAGGTCGGCGAAGCCGGAGCGGCGCAGAACCTCGATATGGATGAACACATCCTCGGGCCGGCCGTAGATGTTGGCGAAGCCAAAGCCCTTGACCTTGTCGAACCACTTGACCCGCGCCGGCTCAAGAGGCAGCGCCGCGATCGTCGCCGCGTCACTGTCGCCCAGATCCTCGATCGGCGCGGATTCTTCGATTTCCGGCGGCAATATCTCAAGGACTTCAATGGCCTGGGCGCCGCGCATCGTCTGTTGCACAATCACGCGGATTCGCGAGTTGTCCGCGACGGATCCCTGGCCGTAATTTCGCAGGACATTGGCGTGCAAAAGGATGTCGCCGCCGTTTTCCTCGGCGACGATGAATCCGAATCCCTTTGCTGGATCGAACCATTTCACGCGCCCGATCAGCTCGTGCTGGTTCTGTTCTTGTTCTGTCATAGTCCCGTATTCCCGTCCGCCCATCCCGAAAGGAAATCCAACCGAAACGAACGGTTCTATCCATAGCTCGGAGTAGGTTCCCATTTGCGCAAACACACTAACTCGCTACTCAGGGGTTCAATCTTAGCACCGTCCACTCGCCATCAGGTGCCTCACGCCGCCATTGGAATCGGTCGTGCAACCGGAAGGCGCCATCTGCCCAAAACTCGATCTCAACTGGTATCAACCGGATTCCACCCCAGAAAGGCGGGCGTTCTGGCGCGGTCCCATGCGCCGCTGTAACGCGCGCCACTTCTGCCAGCAACTTGGTACGCGACGTCAAGGCTGCAGACTGGCGCGATGCCCACGCGCCGAGCCTGCTTTGCAGCGATCGGGACGCGAAATACTCATCCGCCTTCTTGCCGTCCTCGCGACTGGTCACTCCGCGCACTCTGATCTGCCTGCGCAGACTTTTCCAGTGCATTACAAAGGCGGCGGCGCCGTTGTCCTCGATCTCTCGTCCCTTCGCCGACCCATAGTTGGTGTAGAAGAGAAAAGCGTCATTCTCAATCTCTTTCAATAGCACCATTCGCGCATTCGGCATGCCCTTTTGGTCAGTTGTGGCAAGCGCGATGGCGTTGGGATCATTGATTTCGGTCTTTTCCGCTTCTGCCAACCAGGACCGCGCGATCGCGAACGGATCGTCCCCCGCGAAAATTCCTCTCCGGTCGGCCATGTCCTCACTCCTTCGTTCCGCGCGTCAGGATTGAATGGCACGCCCCCCGTTCATCCGAGGGGAATGCCGCCTTTGTCGACGAAGCGGTCGTCCCGGTCACTTGCTGCCACCCGGAACTTCGCCTAATGCTTCGGCACTCGGAAAAAAAACACCAACGCGGGGACAGATATGGCAACCAAACTGATGGCGGGCAAGCGTGGCCTCATCATGGGCCTGGCGAACGACAAGTCGATCGCCTGGGGGATCGCCAAGGCGCTCGCGGAACAGGGGGCCGAAATCGCACTGTCCTACCAGGGCGAGGCGCTGAAGAAACGTGTCGAACCGCTCGCCGCAGAAATCGGATCGACCGAGATCGTCGAATGCGACGTAGCGAACGAAGGCTCGCTCGATACCCTCTTCGATCACCTGAAAACAGTGTGGGGAAAGCTCGATTTCGTCGTTCATGCCATTGGTTTCGCTGATAAAAATGAACTTCGCGGGCGCTACGTCGAAACCTCGCCGGCGAATTTTCGGATGACGATGGACATATCCGTCTATTCCTTCACCGCGGTCTGCCGCCGGGCCGCCGCAATGATGCCGGATGGCGGCTCGCTTCTGACGCTGACCTATTACGGCGCCGAACGCGTCATGCCGCATTACAACGTCATGGGCGTCGCCAAGGCCGCTTTGGAGGCATCCGTCCGCTACATCGCCGAAGACCTCGGCAAGGACGGGATCCGTTGCAATGCGATTTCCGCGGGGCCGATCCGCACCCTGGCTGCCTCCGGCATCGGCGATTTCCGCTATATCCTGAAGTGGAACGAGCTGAACTCCCCCCTGCGTCGTAACGTCAGCCAGGATGAGGTCGGCAAATCGGCGCTTTACCTGCTGTCGGATCTCGGTTCCGGCGTGACGGGCGAGACGCATCACGTCGATGCCGGCTATCATATCGTCGGCATGAAGGCCGTGGATGCGCCCGATATCGACGTCGTCACCGGCCGCAACGGCAAGGAAAGCTGAAATGAACGATCGTCTGCCGCACGAAAAGGGCTTTCATGTTTCCTGGGACCAGATTCATCGCGACGCCCGCGCGCTGGCGTGGCGACTGGATGGCAAGGGACCGGATGGCGGCGGGTGGCGCGCGGTCGTTGCCATCACCCGTGGCGGCATGGCGCCCGCGATGATCGTCAGCCGCGAACTCGACATCCGCGTGGTCGATACGATCTCGGTCAAGTCCTACAACCATCAGGACCAGTCGATGCCGCGCGTCATCAAGGAACCGCAGGCCTCGATCATGGGCAAGGAGGGCGAAGGCGTGCTGGTCGTCGATGACCTCGTCGATACCGGCAAGACGCTGGAACTTGTCCGCAATCTTTATCCGAAGGCGCATTTCGCAACGGTCTACGCCAAGCCCGAGGGTCGCGGCATGGTGGACACCTTCATCACCGAGGTGAGCCAGGACACCTGGATCTTCTTCCCCTGGGACATGGCGCTGCAATACGTCCAGCCCTATCGCGGCACAGACTGAGTCCATGCCGCCTGTCGGGAATCGCTGGTCGCACTTCCTGCATGACGCCTTCGAGATCGGGATCGTCGCCAAGGCGCTGTTCGCGCTGACCGAAACGCTGTCGGGTATCGCCCTCATCTTTGTGCAGGCAGACTGGGTCCACAGGACGGCAAGCTGGCTGACGGCGAGCGAGCTGAGCGAAGACCCCGGCGACTTCATTGGCCGCTGGATCATCGCGGTGGCGCAAAGCTTCAGTGTCTCGACGCAGCACTTCTGGTCGGCCTATCTGGTCGGCCACGGTCTTATCAAGCTCGCCGTCGTGGGGGCCCTGATCGCGGGGTTTCGCTGGGCCTATCCGCTGTCGATCGTTGTGCTCATGGGCTTCATCCTCTGGCAGATGCAGAAATGGGCCGCGACCGGGTCCGTGCTGATGCTGGGGTTGAGCGTTTTCGACGTGATCGTGATCTGGCTGATCTGGCACGAGTGGCGGTCGCTGCCGAAGCCGGACTGACCCGCTTGCGCGCCTCGCGCCGGTCGCTAAAGTCGCCCCGACAGATGACGGAGCCCCCGCGATGACCCTGCCGCTGACGCCCCAGATGGCCGCAACCGAAGCGCCCCCGGTGATGGAGGCGCGGCGCTGGCTTCAGGGCGTCAGCTTCCCGCCCGAACGCCCGCTCATCAACGTGAGCCAGGCGGCACCGATGGAGGCGCCGCCCGAGGGGCTGAGGCAGGCACTGGCCGAGGCGGCGCTCAATGATCCGAACGCGCATCTCTATGGCCCGGTCCTTGGCCTGCCCGCCCTCCGCGCCGAAATCGCGGCGCAATGGTCGGGCATCTATGGCGGCAAGATCGCGGAAACCGAGGTCGCGATCACGCAAGGCTGCAATCAGGCCTTCTGCGCGATCATGTCCACCATTGCTGCGAAGGGGGATGAGGTTATCCTGCCAACGCCCTGGTATTTCAACCATAAAATGTGGTTCGACATGCAAGGTGTCGATGCGGTTCCCCTGCCCGCCGGTCCGGGCCTGATCCCCGACGCCGAGACGGCCGAGGCGTTGATAACCTCGCGCACCCGCGCCATCGTCCTTGTGACGCCGAACAATCCCGGTGGCGTCGAATACCCGGCCGAGACCGTCCGCGCCTTCTACGACCTCGCGCGAGAGAAGGGGATCGCGCTGATCCTCGACGAAACCTACCGCGACTTCGACAGCCGCACCGGCGCACCGCACGAGCTGTTTGCCGATCCCGACTGGCGCGGGACGCTCGTGCATCTTTATTCCTTCTCCAAGGCGTTCCGCCTGACCGGCCACCGCGTCGGTGCCATGATCGCCGATGCCGCGCGGCTGGCGGAGGTCGAGAAGTTCCTCGATACGGTCGCCATCTGCCCCAATCAACTCGGCCAGATCGGCGCGCTCTGGGGTTTGCGCAACCTCAGCCAATGGGTCGCGGGCGAGCGGGATGAAATTCTCGCCCGTCGCGCCGCGCTGGAGGCCGGTTTCGGGCGGCTGCCGGATTGGCGGCTCCTGGGGTGCGGCGCGTTCTTTGCGTATGCCGAACATCCCTTTCCCCTCCGCTCGCCCGATCTGGCGAAGCGTCTGGTGGCGGAAGCCGGTACACTTCTGCTGCCCGGCACGATGTTCCGTCCGGCGGACGACCCCGCCGGCGCCAAGGAACTCCGCATCGCCTTCGCCAATATCGGGGTGTCCGGAATCGAAGAATTGATCGCTCGTCTGGCTGCGTTTGGTCCCTGACGGGCCGCGCGGACTTGCCCCGCCCCCGGACCTGACCTAAACACCGATAAACCTGACCCTTGGGAGGGAAAGCTACATGTCGAGCCCGCTGCGCAAGAAGCGCGGAAACACGATCATCTGGGTGCTCATGGGGATGCTCGTCCTCGGGCTCGGCGGTTTCGGTGCGCGCAACTTCGGTGGCTCGACGCAAGCCATCGGCAGCGTCGGCGACCGAGAGATCGACATGCGCGAATATGCCCGCGCGATGAGCCGTGAAATGCAGGCGGCCTCGGCCCAGATTGGCCAGCCGGTGAATTTCGAGATGGCCCAACAGCTTGGCATCGACCGCAACATCCAGGCGCGGCTTCTGGCATCGTCCGCGCTGGAAGGCGAAGCGGCGCGGCTGGGCATCTCGGTCGGCGACGAGGAGGTGCGCAAGCGGCTGATGGCCTTCCCGGCGTTCCAGGGCCTCGATGGCAAGTTCGACCGCGAGGCCTACAAGTTGACCCTCCAGCGCGAGGGGATGACCGAGACGGAATTCGAGGCCAAACTTCGCGACGAAGCATCGCGCACGCTGCTTCAGGGGGCCGCCTTGGGGGCCGTTTCAGCACCCGACGCGCTCGACAGCCGGATCACCTCGTGGGCGATGGAGACGCGTGACTTCACGCTTGCCGAACTCGTCTCTTCGGATCTGCCTGCGCCCGTTCCGGCGCCGACCGCGGATCAGATCAAGGGCTATTATGATGCGAATCCGGCGCCCTATACGCGGCCCGAGACGCGCAGGATCACCTATGTCTGGCTGACACCCGACATGCTGGCGGACAACGTGCAGATCGACGAGGCCGCGCTGCGCAAGACATACGAGGAAAAGATCGGCGATTATGTCACGCCGGAACGCCGGCTGGTCGAAAAGCTGGTCTATCCCTCCGAAGCCGCGGCGACGGACGCCAAGGCACGGCTCGACAAGGGCGAGGTCGACTTTGCCGGCCTCGCCAAGGAACGCGGCCTCGACCTGACCGACGCCGACCTTGGCGAAGTGTCCAAGGAAGATCTCGGCGCAGCGGGCGATGCGGTCTTCTCCCTGACCGAACCGGGCGTCGTCGGACCGATCGACACCGATCTGGGTCCGGCGCTCTTTTCCATGAACGGCATCCTCGACGCGCAGACCACGACCTTCGAGGAGGCGAAAGACGATCTGTCGTCCGAGGCGCGCTACGATCAGGCGCGCCGCATGATCGGCGACAAGACCAATGACCTCGAAGACCTGCTGGCGAGCGGTGCCACGCTCGAAGATGTGGCCAAGGAAAGCGACCTGGAGCTTGGCACCATCGCCTTCGACACCACGACCGAGGACGGCATCGCCGCCTATAAGCCGTTTCGGGAAGCTGCCGCAAAGGCGACGACGGACGACTTTCCGCAACTCGTGGCGCTTGACGACGGCGGGGTCTTCGCGCTGCGTCTCGACGGGATCGACCCGCCCGCGGTCAAACCGCTGGACGAGGTCCGCGATCAGGTCATCGCGGACTGGACCAGGGACGAGACGAAGGCGGAACTCGTGAAGCTCGGTGACGACGTTGCCGCCAGGACGCCCGATCCCGGCGCGCTCGAATTGACCGGCCTCGTGACGACGCGCTACGACGGTTTCGCGCGGAACGGGCATATCGACAACACGCCGCCCGAAATTGTCCAGAAGGCCTTCGCAATGGAAGGGGGCAAGACCGAGGTCGTCGATGCGGAGGGGCGCGTCTTTCTGATCGCGCTCCGGGCCGTCAACGCCGCCGATCCGGCCTCGCCCGACGTCGTGAGCCTGCGCAAGCAGGTGGACGATCAAATGGCGCAGTCGATGTCGCAGGACATATTCCAGCTTTACACCGAGGCGGTCGAGGCGCGGGCGGGGATCCGGCTCGACCAGGGCGCAATCGCCGCGGTCAACGCACAGATGAACTGACGATATGGCCCTGACACCCGCTTTTTCTGACTTCGAGGCCGGATGGGCCGAGGGGCGCAACCAGCTCGTCCATACCCGGCTTGCGGCCGATCTCGATACTCCGGTTTCGCTGATGCTGAAGCTTGCCGAGGCCCAACCGATGAGCTTCATGCTGGAATCGGTGACGGGGGGCGAGGTCCGGGGCCGCTATTCGGTGATCGGCATGAAGCCGGACCTGATCTGGGACTGCCACGGCACGCAAAGCCGCATCAACCGGCAGGCCCGCTTCGATCCGGACGCGTTCGAGCCCTTGGAGGGCCATCCGCTCGACACGCTTCGCGCGCTCATCGCCGAAAGCCGGATGGAGATGCCGGTGGGCATACCGGCGATCGCGGCGGGGCTCTTCGGCTATCTCGGCTATGACATGATACGGCTGGTGGAGCAGCTGCCGAACGTCAATCCCGACCCTATCGGCGTGCCCGATGCGGTGCTGATGCGGCCGACGATCATCGCCGTCCTCGACGGCGTTAAGGGCGAGGTGACGGTCTGTTCGCCCGCCTGGGCCGGGTCCGGTCTTTCGGCGCGCGCCGCCTATGCCCAGGCTGCCGAGCGGGTGATGGACGCGGTCCGCGATCTGGAACGCCAGCCTGCGGGCGAAAGCCGCTCGCTCGGTGACGCCACCCATCTCGGCGAGTTGAAGTCCAACTTCACGCCCGAGGCCTACCGGGCCGCCGTCGAGAAAGCCAAGGACTATATCCGTGCGGGCGACATCTTTCAGGTCGTGCCGTCGCAGCGCTGGACCGCCGATTTCACCCTGCCGCCCTTCGCGCTCTACCGCTCGCTCCGGCGCACCAATCCTTCGCCCTTCCTCACCTTCTTCAACTTCGGCGATTTCCACATCGTTGGCGCCTCGCCTGAAATCCTCGTGCGGCTTCGCGGCGGCGAAGTGACCGTCCGCCCCATCGCCGGCACGCGCCCGCGCGGCGCGACACCGGAAGAGGACAAGGCCCACGAGGCCGATCTTCTGGCCGACAAGAAGGAACTCGCCGAACATCTGATGCTCCTCGACCTCGGCCGGAACGATGTGGGTCGCGTGGCGAAGATCGGCACGGTGCATCCCACCGAGAAATTCATCATCGAACACTATTCCCATGTCATGCACATCGTCTCCAACGTCGTGGGCGAGATCCGTGAGGATGAGGATGCGCTGTCGGCGCTGCTCGCCGGCCTGCCCGCCGGGACCGTCTCAGGCGCGCCGAAGGTCCGCGCGATGGAGATCATCGACGAACTGGAGCCGGAAAAGCGCGGCATCTATGGCGGCGGCATCGGCTATTTCGCCGCCAACGGCGAGATGGACATGTGCATCGCGCTTCGGACCGCCGTGGTGAAGGACGAAAAGCTGTATATCCAGGCGGGCGGCGGCGTCGTCTATGACAGCGACCCCGAGGCCGAGTTGCAGGAGACCGTCAACAAATCCAAGGCGTTGAAGAAGGCCGCCGAGGATGCCGGCCTTTTCGTCGGGCGCGGCAACGGCTGAGGCTCAGCGCCCCAGCACCGCGGACAGGGGGCCGATCACCGCTTCCTTCCGGCCCGATTCGATCCAGCCCTTCAGCGCGGCGACCGTCACCGGCGTCGCGTGGCCGATCACCACGGCATCGCCGCCGCGCGTCGCGTCGAAAGCCGCGCGGTCGAGAAGCCGCTGCATCGCCGCGTCGTCCTGCCCGGCTTCGTCGAGCGACCGGACGATCCCGGCATAGGGCACACCCGCGCGTGCCGCCGCTTGTCGAGCGGGGTTCAGCCCACGCGCATAGGTGACGAGCGCGCGCCCCTCGGAGGCGAGAAGTGCCGCCATGTGTTGCGCGGCCCTGCGGTCACCCTGCACGGCCGAGTCGGGGGCCGCGATCAGTGCGACGGATTCCGGCAACGTCCGGACGAAGTCCTGATAGCTCACCTCGACGTCGCTCGGCGTGGCGCCCGAGGGCATATCGGGCGCAAGGATGGCGATCTCGTCGCCCGAAAGGCGATAGGTCTGCGCCAGCGCCTCGGCACCTGCGCGCTCGGGGTTGATGCCGATGGTTACGGGAGCACCGATTTCGGCGACGTTGCCGGGTTCGGCCGCACCGCCCGCCCCATCGTCGAGAAGGATGACGGCGATCACCGGTTTCTGTTCGGGATTTTCAAAAGCGGCGGCGTAGCGGGAGACCGCCGCCGCGTCGATCGGCGCCGCGCCCTCGGCCTCGCCGCCGGAATCCGGCGCTGGCTCCGGCGCGGGTTCGGCGGTGCCGATGCTCGGCAGGCGGTTGATCTTCACGCCCGGCGCCCTTTGCCCGAAGCCCACCTTGGGACCGGCGGTCGCGCCAATCGGCGGCTCCGGCGCGATATCGATGACGACAGGCCCCTGGTCGGTCGTGCGCCGGGTGCCAGGCGTCAGGATGCGCGGCTTGCCGGACGGCGCGGCGGCAACCTCTTGCTCCGGCTCGTTCGACGGCGCGGGCACCATCTCCGGTTCGGCCGTGTCGTTCGGAACCGGCAATATCACCGGGCCAGCCCCGTCTGTCGCGCCGGGAAGCTTCGGCGGAAGCGGCACCAGGATCTTCGGCTCGGGCTTTGCTTGCGCCTGCTGGACCGGGGGCAGATCCGTCTCATCCGTCATGACGGGTCCGGGCGCGTCGCCTTCCGCATCCGGCGCGGGCGCGAGGCCGGGCACCACGGCTTCGCCTGGCGGCGGTACCGGAACCGAGCTTTCGGCGGTCGGAGCCTCGGCCATCGATGCCGGGGCGGCTGGCGCGGGTTCCGGCAAGGCCGATGGCGCGACCGCCTGCCCTTCCGGAATCGCGGCGGGTGTGCGCTCGGTCAATTCAGGCCCGGCTTCCGCGGACGGCATCGAGACCGTCGGTGCGCTGGCCGCCTCGGGCGCCGGCTGTAGCGCGGGCAGAACCGGATCTTCATCGGGCTTCGCACGGTTGAATTCGGATCCCGCAGGCACTTCGACAACCGGCGTTTCGGGGCGTGGCGTCGCGGCGGCGATAATGTCGGGGGTGGTCGCCGGGGCCGCTGTGGCGTCTTCGGTTGCGACCTCCGGGATTGCGCTTTCCGGCGCCGAGGGTTCGGACGTGGCCTCCGGCGCAGCCGCCGTTTCGGTCGCCGGCGCGGGGGTCTGAGCCTCCGTCCCGGTCTGCGGCACCGTCGGCTCGGGTGCGGGAGCCTCCGCCATCGGCTCGACCGCCGGGGTGGCGGTCTCAGCCGCGTCTTCAGCAACGCTCGGTGACGGCGCCTCGGGTTCGGGCGTCTTCGCCGCGACCGGTGTCTCCGGCGGCGCGATCGGTGCCACGGGTGGCAGCATCAGCGACAGGGCGGCGACGCTCACGCTGGAAAAGAGCGCCCCTACGAGCAACCCGACTACATACCCTCTGCCCACGTCTGCCTCCGACGCTATGTCCTTTTCGGCCCGCATCCTGCCTTGACCCGGCGGCGCGGCTCTGCCCATGTATAGCCCGACACGCAGGCGTTATCACCCCCAGATTGCACCTGCCCACCACGAAGGCCACAACATGCTGCTTTTGATCGACAACTATGACAGTTTCACCTACAACCTCGTCCACTATTTCGGCGAGTTGGGGGCGGATGTCGTGGTCCGCCGCAACGATGCATTGAACGTGCAGGAGGCGATGGCGCTCAGGCCGTCGGCGATCGTCCTTTCCCCCGGCCCCTGTGACCCGGATCAGGCGGGCATCTGCCTCGCGCTCACCGAAGCGGCGGCAGAGACCAGAACCCCGCTTCTTGGCGTCTGCCTCGGCCACCAGGCTGTCGGTCAGGCCTTCGGCGGCAAGGTGGTGCGCTGCCACGAGATCGTGCATGGCAAGATGGGTGTGATGCACCACGCGGGCAAAGGCGTCTTCGCGGGGCTGCCATCTCCCTTTGAGGCGACGCGCTACCATTCGCTGATTGTCGACCGTGCCACCCTGCCCGATTGCCTTGAAGTGACGGCATGGCTGGAGGATGGCACGATCATGGGCCTCAGGCACCGCGAGTTGCCCATCGAGGGCGTGCAATTCCACCCCGAATCGATCGCTTCCGAACATGGCCACCAGCTGCTGCGCAACTTTCTGGATGGGGCGAAGGTGCCCCTCAAGGCGCCCGCATGACGGCCCCGGATATCAGACCGCTGATCGGCCTTGCCGCCGACCGTCCGCTGACGCGGGCAGAGGCGGAGGCGGCGTTCGAAGCGCTGTTCGAAGGGGCTGCGACACCCAGCCAGACAGGCGGCTTTCTCATGGCCCTGCGCACGCGCGGCGAAACCGTCGAGGAAATCGCCGCCGCCGCCCGCGTGATGCGGTCTAAATGCCATGCCGTCCGCGCGCCCGAAGGCGCGATGGACATTGTCGGCACCGGCGGCGATGGTAAGGGGACGCTGAACATCTCGACCGCGACGGCCTTCGTCGTGGCCGGTGCGGGCGTCACGGTGGCGAAGCACGGCAACCGCAACCTGTCCTCCAAATCAGGCGCTGCGGACGCCCTGGCACAGCTTGGCATCAACGTGATGGTTGGGCCGGAAGTCGTTGAGAAGGCTTTGAAAAGCTGTGGCATCGCCTTCATGATGGCACCAATGCACCACCCCGCGATCCGCCATGTCATGCCGACACGGACCGAGCTTGGGACGCGTACCGTCTTCAACCTTCTCGGGCCGCTGACCAGCCCCGCCGGCGTGAAGCGCCAGTTGACCGGCGCCTTCGCCCGTGCCTGGATCCGGCCGATGGCGGAGACGCTTCAAGCGCTCGGATCGGAGCGGGCCTGGCTCGTCCATGGCGGCGACGGGACGGACGAGTTGTCGATTGCCGGTGTGAGCTACGTCGCGGCCCTTGAGGAGGGCACCGTGCGCGAGTTCGAGTTGCACCCCGAAGAGGCCGGCCTCTCCGTCCATCCTTTCGAGGCGATTCTTGGCGGCACGCCGGAGGAAAACACCGTGGCGCTGCGCGCGCTTCTCGCGGGCGAGACCGGCGCCTACCGCGACGCGGTGCTGCTGAATGCCGCGGCGGCCTTGGTCATCGCCGACAAGGCGGCCGATCTCAAGGAGGGAGTCGGACTGGCCCGGGAAAGCATCGACAGCGGCAGGGCGGCTGAGAAGGTCGCCGCCCTCGCCCGCGCCGTGCCGGTGCAATGATCCCCGCCGCCTGGTCGGACCTGCCGTTCTTCCGGGCGGACTGGCCCACGATTCGCGCGCAGCTCGCCGCCGAGGACGGGCCTGTCTATCCGCCGAAAGACCGCATCTTCACCGCGCTGGATCTGTGCGCGCCCGACGATGTGCGCGTCGTGATCCTCGGACAGGATCCCTATCATACGCCGGGCAAGGCCGACGGGCTGGCGTTCTCGATACCCGAGGGCTTTCCCGGAAGACTCGACAGTCTTGGTAATATTTTCAATGAGTTGAAGTCCGATCTTGGTGTGGTTCGGTCAAGAACCGAACTCGACGACTGGTCGCATCAGGGTGTGCTCTTGCTCAATACCGCGCTGACGGTTCCGAAGGGACGGCCAAAAGGCCACGCGAAGCTCGGCTGGGACCGGCTGGTCGCCGAGGTGCTGGAGCGGTTGGACGCACACCCCCGCGCCTTCCTGCTCTGGGGCGGTCCGGCGCAGAAGGTCGCCGGGCGGCATCTGAAGAACCCCGATCACCTCAGGATCGAAACCGCGCATCCCTCGCCGCTCTCTGTTCATCGCGGCTACTTCGGGTCACGGCCGTTCAGCCGGGTGAACGATTGGCTGACGCAGCGCGGCGAACAACCTATCCGTTGGGCGTGACGGGGCCGACCGAGCAAGTATCCGGATAGTGGAGAAACGGGGGCTTTTCGCCTCCCGCTCACGGGGATAAGACGAAGGCATGGATATTCTCGACAAGATCAGGGCCTACAAGCTCGATGAGATCGCCGCCGCGAAGCGCGTGCGGCCCCTCTCCTCGGTGGAGGCGGAGGCGAAGGCGGCGGCGCCGGTGCGCGGCTTTGACGCGGCGCTTGGACGGGCAGAGGCCAAGGGTTACGGGCTGATCGCCGAGATCAAGAAAGCCTCGCCCTCCAAGGGTTTGATCCGGGCCGATTTCGACCCCACCGGACTTGCGCGGGCCTATGAGGCGGGGGGCGCCGCCTGTCTGTCGGTGCTGACCGACACGCCGTCCTTCCAGGGTGCGCCGGAATTTCTGATTGCGGCGCGCACGGCGGTCTCGCTCCCGGCGCTGCGCAAGGATTTCCTCTATGATACCTATCAGGTGGCCGAAGCGCGGGCCTGGGGCGCCGATTGCATCCTCATCATCATGGCGAGCGTCGATGACGCACTGGCCGCCGATCTCGAGGCAGCGGCGCGGGATTGGGGCATGGATGCGCTGATCGAGGTACATGATGCGGCGGAGATGGAGCGGGCGCTGCGACTCTCCTCTCCTCTCATCGGAATAAACAACCGCAATCTCAAGAATTTCGATGTCACTCTTGAGACCACGCGCAAACTTGCGCCGATGGTGCCGGTGGGGCGCAGGCTCGTTTGCGAGAGCGGGCTGTTCACTCCCGCCGATCTGGCCAGCATGGCGGAATCCGGGGCGCGGTCCTTCCTCATCGGCGAAAGCCTGATGCGGCAGGAGGATGTTGCCGCGGCAACGCGGGCGCTGCTGGCCGATCCCGTGGGAGTGTAGGACATGCCGCTGACCCATTTCGACGATCAGGGCCGCGCGCATATGGTCGATGTCTCGGACAAGGCGGTGACGGACCGCGTGGCTGTGGCCGAGGCATTCGTGGTAATGCGGCCCGAGACGCTAGCGCTGGTCACGGAGGGACGCGCCAAGAAGGGCGACGTCCTGGGCGTTGCGCGGCTCGCCGGAATCATGGCGGCGAAACGGACCGCCGACCTTATACCGCTCTGTCATCCCCTGCCAATCACCAGTGTCGCCATCGAACTGACGCCCGACGACGCCTTGCCGGGCATCCGGATCGAAGCGACAGTCAGGACGACGGGGCAGACCGGGGTGGAGATGGAGGCGTTGACAGCTGCCTCGGTCGCCGCGCTTACCGTTTATGACATGCTGAAAGCCGCCGAGAAGTCGATGCGGATCGAGGGGTTGCGGGTTCTCGTGAAAGACGGTGGAAAATCAGGCCGTTACGAGGCAGATTGAAGGGGGTTTCGGATGATTTCGGTTGAGGACGCCCTGCGACGGCTCTTTGATCTCTGTCAGCTCATGCCTTCCGAAACGATCGCGCTGCGCCGCTCTGCGAGGCGCGTTCTGACCGCATCCGTCACCGCGCGGCTGACGCAGCCGCCTTTCGCGGCCTCCGCGATGGACGGCTATGCCATCCGCGATGCGGATCACCAGTCGGGCATGGTGCTGAGAGTGGTCGGGGAAGCGGCGGCGGGGCGCGGCTTCGCAGGCTCCGTCGGCAGGGGTGAGGCGGCGCGGATCTTCACAGGGGCGCCGGTGCCCGAAGGCGCCGAGAGGGTTGTGCTGCAGGAGGACGTGACGCGCGAAGGCGACCGCATCACGCTCGGCGAGAAGCTCGAATCGGGCGCGAATATCCGCGCTGCCGGGCAGGATTTCCGCCAGGGCGACCGGATCGATGCGCCACGCCGGCTGCGTCCCGCCGATCTGGGGCTGTTCGCCGCAATGAACGTCGCCGAGGTTTCGGTTGCGCGCCGCCCGGTCGTCGCGTTGATCGCCACCGGGGACGAGCTTGTGATGCCGGGCGAGGAACCGGGGCCGGATCAGATCGTCGCCTCGAACAACTTCGCGCTTGCCGCAATGGCCGAAGCCGAGGGCGCGGAGGTACGGATGCTGCCCATAGCGCGCGACACGGAGGCCAGCCTGCGCCATACCCTGTCGCTCGCGGCTGATGCGGATCTGATCGTGACCATCGGCGGGGCATCGGTCGGGGACCACGACATCGTCGGCAAGGTCGCGGGCGAGATGGGGCTGGAACGTGCATTCTGGAAGATCGCGATGCGGCCGGGCAAGCCGTTGATGGCGGGGAAGTTCGGCGGATCAGTGTTGCTGGGGCTTCCAGGAAATCCTGTTTCTGCAATTGTTTGCGGGCATCTCTTCATGCTTCCCATGATTCGCGCGATGCAGGGTCTCGTGCCGGGCGCGGCCCCTCGCGAGCGCGGCATCCTCGCCGCGGACATCGCGCCCAACGGCCCGCGCGAGCACTACATGCGCGCTAAACTCGACCGCTCGGACGGTGCGGTTTCGGTCCGTCCCTTCGACCGTCAGGACAGCGCGCTCCTATCGATCCTGACAAAGGCCGACGCGCTTCTGGTCCGCCCGCCGCTAGACGGAGCACGCCCCGCGGGCGCGGCGGTCGACTACATCGCGATCTGAGCCGCGGCGCACAAGGGTTTGACACAAATCGGGAACGCGGGTAGAACATGACAAGAACAACCCGCAAACCGGCGTGAGGATTACCGGCCCATGTTGACCCGCAAGCAGTTGGAACTTCTCGATTTCATCCAGAAGCGCATGGCGCGCGACGGTGTTCCGCCCTCTTTCGACGAAATGAAGGATGCGCTGGACCTCAGATCGAAATCCGGCATCCACCGGCTTATCACGGCGCTGGAGGAGCGCGGATTCATCCGCCGCCTGCCGCACCGAGCACGGGCGCTCGAGATTCTGAAGCTACCGGAGGCGATGGAGAAGCCGGGCTTCACCCCGAGGCTGGTAAAGGGTGACCGCGCCGATCCGCCGCGTGGGGCAATTCCGGTCAGCGAGGTTCACGCGCTGGAATTGCCGGTCATGGGCCGGATCGCGGCAGGCGTGCCGATCGAGGCGATCTCCGAGGTCTCGCACCATGTCGCGGTGCCGGGCTCTATGCTCACGGGGCGCGGGCAGCATTACGCGCTCGAGGTCAAGGGTGATTCGATGATCGAAGCCGGGATCAACGACGGCGACATCGTGGTGATCCGCGAACAGACCACCGCGGACAATGGCGACATCGTCGTGGCCCTCATCGAGGGGCACGAGGCGACGCTGAAGCGGTTTCGCCGCAAGGGCGGCATGATCGCGCTCGAGGCCGCGAACGCCGCCTATGAGACGCGCGTTCTGCCTGAGGATAAGGTCAAGGTGCAAGGCCGCCTCGTCGGGCTGATCCGCAGCTATTGAAATGCGGCGGTTCGCCGGGGACTGGTTGATCGGGGCGCAGTATTCCAAAGCCGTTCGCCCGCGCTGTCGCGGCCTTCGGTGATCTCAAGCTTGTCGCCGTCGAGACGCACCGCGAGAGCGCCGGTTCGACGCAGGCGCTTCAGATCGAAGACATCGCAGCCATACCGCTCGGAACCCTCGGGCCAGTCACCGTTCAGCACGACGATTGCGCCCGGATCGGCGGTCGCGCAAAGTGCCGCCGCCCGTTCGGGCGCAGTCTTGCCGGTCAGATGGTGGATGGGATGCGCGCCGAACGCGCCCTGCCAAGTGCCCTTGCGGACGGGCGTGACACCGCGCGCGAAAGCCGTTTCCTGCGCGACGAGATCGCCGTCATCCTCAAGCCAGCTCTGCGCGACGAAGCCGGAGCCCTTGGGCTTGGAGAGGATGCGGCCGTTCGCGGACATGAGCCCAACCAACCCGCCATCTCCCGCGATCAGCAAGGTCGGCCGCGCCGCCCCGGTCCAGACGATGAGCGCGGCAACGGCCAGCGCCACGCCCGCCCCGCGCAGCCAGATCGGTCGCGCGACGAGCGCGGCAAGGCCACCGAGCGCGAGGATCGGAAGAACGAGGTCCGGCGGCGTCGGGACCGCCTGCACCGCGCCCTTCAGCCCCGCGACAAAATCGGCGACGCGGAGGATGATCGCCGTCCCCTGCCCCATGACCCAAAGCGCCGGCGCGGCAAGGCCAAGGGGCGCGAGAACCCCGGCGATCACGCCCGCCGGCATGACGAGGAACCCCATGAGTGGCACCGAGAGAAGGTTCGCCAGAAGCCCGTATTCCGCGATCCGGTTGAAATGCGCCGCCGCGATGGGAGCGGTGGCAAGGCCGGCGGCGAGGGATGAGAGAAGCAGCATCGCGGGCGGACGCAGGAGCTTCGGGATGCGGGGCTGGAGCTTCGCCCATGGCTCGAACGCGGCGATGAGGGCAACGGTGGCGCCGAAGGACATCTGGAAGCCGGGCTCCACGAGGCTTTCGGGTTCGAGAGCCAGCACCACCAGCGCGGCAATGGCGACCGAGCGGAGCGAGATCGCGCGACGGTCGGCGAGGACGGCGACCAGCATTACTGCGACCATGACGAAGGCGCGACGGGTCGCGACGTTCGGCCCGGCGAGCATCAGGTAGAAGGCGGCAGCACATAGGGCCACGATTGCCGCCAGTTTCTTCGTGTCGAGCCTGAGAGCGAGCGGCGGGATAAGTGCCAGGCCGTAGCGCACCGCGCCGAACACGAAGCCCGTCAGAAGGCCCATATGGAGGCCAGAGATCGAGATCAGGTGCGAGAGATTCGCGCCCCTGAGCGCGTTGTTGGTGATCGAGGTGACGGAGGACCGGTCGCCGGTCATCAGCGCCGCCGCGAAGGCCCCGGGTTGGCCGGGAATGGCTTCCTGGATGATCTTCGACAGCTTCATCCGCAGCCGGAAAGCGAAAAGGCCGGGGCTGTGGTCGGGTGGCGCGATCGTCAGAACGGGGGTGCGCGTGTACCCCACGCCGCCAAGGCGCGAGAACCAAGCGAGGCGCTGGAAATCGAAGCCGCCGGGCTCCACCGGGCCGTCCGGCGGTGAGAGATGCGCGGTCAGGATCACGCGCATCCCCGGCTCCAGCCCCAGCCGCTCAGCATCGCCGTGAAGCGCCACGCGGACCTGTGCGGGGGTGCGGTCGGGAGCGGTACGGGTCAGGACAAGGTGGTCCAGCGTGATCCGGGGTTGGTCGGAAAAGGAGCGGTCGATGGCGACAATCCGCCCCTCAACCGGGCCGTAATAGCGGAAGGTCAGGACCGGGGCGGCGATGGAATGCGCCCGCAAGACGGCGAGGATCAGTCCTGCCGCGATGAGGGCCACCGCGACAGACGGAACACGGGTCAGTGCCGGGCCTCGAAGGCCAAGTAGTCCGCAGACGGCAAGGACGGCTGCTGTCATGGCCCAGACCGCCACCTCCGGCTCCGCCGGAAGCGCGAAATACCCGCCGATCCCAACCGACAGGAACACCGGCGCCCAGGGCAGGAGGCTGCCACGCGCCGCTGCGAGCGCCTCGAACGGATCGAGCAACCGGCGCACCCTTGTTTCCCTGTCTTCCATTGCCTAATGAACGCGAGGCCCAGCCTCCTCGCTCTTGGTTTCCGAAAGGTTAACGCGCGCATGTCCCAGATCGTCACCCGCTTCGCGCCCTCGCCCACCGGGTATCTTCATATCGGCGGCGCGCGTACGGCGCTTTTCAACTGGCTCTACGCACGGGGTCGCGGCGGCAGGTTCCTGCTCCGCATCGAGGACACCGACCGGGAGCGGTCCACGCCGGAGGCGACGGCGGCGATCCTGAAGGGGCTGACCTGGCTTGGCCTTGACTGGGATGGCGACGTGACAAGCCAGTTCGAAGGCCGCGCGCGCCATGCCGAGGTGGCGCACGAGATGCTTGCGCGGGGCGCCGCCTACAGGTGCTTCTGCACGCAGGATGAGATCGAAGCCTTCCGCGAGGCGGCGCGGGCCGAGGGCCGCTCCACCCTCTTTCAAAGTCCGTGGCGCGACGCCGACCCCTCGACCTATCCGGACGCGCCGTTCGTCATCCGCCTGAAAGCGCCCCGAGAGGGCGAGACGGTGATCGAGGACGTGGTGCAGGGACGGGTAACCTTCCGCAACGACCAGCTTGACGACATGGTGTGCCTGCGTTCGGACGGGACGCCGACCTACATGCACGCCGTGGTGGTGGACGATCACGATATGGGCGTGACCCATGTGATCCGCGGCGACGACCACCTGAACAATGCCGCGCGGCAGACCCAGATCTACAGGGCGATGGGTTGGAATATCCCGGTCTGGGCGCATATTCCGCTGATCCACGGGCCGGACGGCAAGAAGCTGTCCAAGCGGCACGGCGCGGTGGGACTGGAGGAATATCAGGCGATGGGCTATCCGGCCGCAGCCATGCGCAACTACCTCGCGCGGCTCGGCTGGGCGCATGGCAATGACGAATTCTTTACCGATGCGCAGGCAAAGGAGTGGTTCGACCTGCCGGGAATCGGACGCGCCCCGGCGCGGCTCGATTTCAAGAAGCTGGAGAATCTCTCTGGCCAGCATATTGCCGCCACGCCGGACGAGGAATTGATGCCCGAAATTCTCGCATATTTCGAAGCCGCCGGATTGGCGAAACCTTCGCAACCGCAGAAAGATGGATTGGCGCGGGCGCTTTATTGCGTGAAAGAGCGCGCAAAGACGTTCCCTGAACTCCTTGAAAAGGCACACTTCGTCCTGACCGCGCGGCCCATTGCGCCCGATGAGAAGGCAGCCACGGCACTCGATACGGTATCCCGTGGTATACTGGCAGAATTGACGCCGCACCTGCAAAATGCTAGCTGGACGCGCGATGTGCTGGAGACCACAGTGGCAGGCGTCGCCGAGGCCAACGGGATCGGGCTCGGCAAGATCGCCGGGCCGCTCAGGGCGGCCCTTGCGGGACGCACGGTCACACCCAGCGTCTTCGACATGATGCTTGTGCTCGGGCGGGAGGAAACGCTCGCCCGACTGAAGGATGCGGCGGACTGACGCCAAAGGCAGGCAGCGGTTCGTATCGTTCACCCTCTGGCCCCTGCGTGGCCGGATGACCGAAAAGGAGCATGTGATGGCCGAGACCAACAAGACTGCGACGCTGAGCCTCGACGGCGAGACCTATGAGCTGCCCGTGCTGAAACCGACCGTCGGGCCAAACGTCCTCGACATCCGCAAGCTCTACGGCGAGGCGGATCTCTTCACTTACGATCCCGGATTCACCTCAACCGCCGCGACGGACAGCGCAATCACCTATATCGATGGCGACAAGGGCGAACTTCTGTATCGCGGCTACCCGATCGAGCAACTGGCGGAGAACTCGCATTTTCTCGAAGTCTGCTACCTGCTGCTCTACGGCGAGCTGCCGAACGCGGATCAGATGATCGATTTCGAAAGCCGCGTGACCAACCACACGATGGTCCACGAGCAGATGCACAACTTCTTCCGCGGTTTCCGCCGCGACGCGCATCCGATGGCGACGATGGTCGGCGTCGTCGGCGCCATGTCGGCCTTCTATCCCGACAGCACCGACATCCAGGATCCGTGGCAGCGCGAGGTTTCGTCGATCCGGATGATTGCGAAGCTGCCAACAATCGCCGCGATGGCGTTCAAATACGCAATCGGCCAGCCGTTCGTGTACCCCAAGAACGATCTCGACTATGCGTCGAACTTCCTGCGCATGTGCTTTTCGGTCCCGTGCGAGGACTACGTCGTCAACCCGATCCTGTCGAAGGCGATGGACCGGATCATGATGCTGCACGCCGATCACGAGCAGAACGCATCGACCTCGACGGTGCGCCTGGCCGGCTCCTCAGGTGCCAATCCCTTCGCCTGCATCGCAGCCGGCATCGCCTGTCTCTGGGGGCCCGCGCACGGCGGCGCGAACCAGGCCTGTCTCGAGATGCTGCGCGAGATCGGGACGGTCGACCGTATTCCGGAATTCATCAAGCGCGCGAAAGACAAGAACGACCCGTTCCGCCTGATGGGCTTCGGCCACCGGGTCTACAAGAACTTCGACCCGCGCGCCAAGGTGATGAAGGAAAGCGCGGACGAGGTGCTGGACCTTCTCGGCATCCACAACAACGAGACGCTGAAGGTCGCCAAGGAGCTTGAGCGCATCGCGCTCGAGGACGACTATTTCATCGAGAAGAAGCTTTATCCCAACGTGGATTTCTATTCGGGCATCATCCTCGAGGCGATGGGCTTCCCGACCTCGATGTTCACGCCGATCTTCGCGGTCAGCCGCACCATCGGCTGGGTATCGCAGTGGAAGGAAATGATCGCCGATCCGACCCAGAGGATCGGCCGGCCGCGCCAACTCTATGTCGGCCAGCCGCGCCGCGACTACATGGATGTCCGGCACCGCTGAGCGACCAAGGTAGCGCGAAGGGCCGCCTTTGCCGGCGGCCTTTCGGTTTCAGGCCGCAGCGAAATCCTTCGATATCCGCTCTGCTTCGCGGCCATAGATTTCCTCGTAGTGATCGAAGGTGCTGTCGTACCAGGCGGTCCCTTGGGTCGCGCCGCCAAGCGCGGTCACGAGATCATCCTCCGCCGCGGCGGGCAGAAGCGCGCGGAACAGGTCCCAGCCACGGAAGTCGGGATCGCGGTCGAAGCCCAGAACCTGCCCTTTCAATGACGAGATCATCGACACCATCGCGCCGGAATAGATCGAGGGGACGTGAATTTCGATACGGTCGATGGGTTGCAGCAGGATCGGCCCGGCTTTCGTCAAAGCCTCGCGCAGCGCCATGCGCCCAGCGGTCCGGAAGGCGAAATCGGAACTGTCCACGGCGTGGTGCTTGCCATCGGTCAGGGTGACGGCGACATCGGTGACGGGGAACCCCATGGGGCCACGATCCAGCGCCTCGCGCGCGCCCTCCTCGACCGACGGGATGTAGTTCCGGGGCACCGCACCGCCCTTCACGACCTCGCTGAACTGGAAGCCATCGCCACGACCCGCTGGCCGAAGAGTGATGGCAACGTCGGCGAACTGCCCCGCTCCGCCCGACTGCTTGCGGTGGCGGTACTGTTCATCGACGGGTTTCGAGATCGTCTCAAGGTAGCGCGGGCTCGGCTGCGACGTCGCGACATCGACCCCGAAATCATCGGCGAGGCTCGCCATCACCTGCCGTTCGTGCATCGGCCCCTGAAAGCGCAGCACCGCATGCCCGGTGGCCGCATCCTGCTGGAGACGTATCATGGGATCCGCCTCGCAGAGCCGGGCGAGAGCCGTCGACATCCGCACCTCGTCGCGTTCGTGGACAGGCGTGACGATCCGCGCCAGGGAGGGCGGTGCGCCCCTGCCCCAGTCCGGCACCGTATGGGCCAAGGATACGCTGAAAATCCGGCCCGCATCGAGTTGGTCGGATTTGACCGAGATACCGATCTGGCCGGCTTCCAGATGATCCCTGCCGGGTTTTCCACCGGGTTCGGCGATGCCGCCAAGCCCGTCGCCGGCCAGCTGCGCGCCGGCGCGCACGCCGTCACCCAGGGCGCGGATGAAAACGCACTTGCCAAGATGCTTGCGGATCTGCGCGTGGAACCCGACGGCCATCGCATCCGCCGTCCCGAGCCGTTCCTTCAAACCCGCGACCGTCGGCGCCTCGTGCCGCAACGCCTTCATCAGCCGCAGGATGCCGTTCCGATGGCTGGCCGAACCCAGAAAGGCCGGCACGACGACACGGTCCTGCGTCTCGCGCCGGGCGATCTCGAACAACGCACCTTGCGCCGGTTCGTGATCCTCGATCAATTCCTCCAAAAGCGCATCGTCGAAATCCGACATATGCTCCAGCAACTCCGCCCGCGCCTCATGCTCGCGTTCCGACTCGGACTTCGGCATCTCGACAAGTTGCGAATGCTGTCCCTCGCGGTAACGCCAGGCGCGTTCCGAGATAAGGTCGATCGCCCCGACGATCTCGCCGTTCTCGCGTATAGGAATCTGGCGCAATACGATCGGGTGGCTGGAATAGGCCTGAAGCGCTGACACGATGTCACGGACCCGGCCCTTCGGCGTGTCCATCCGGTTGACGAAGATGAAACAGGGAACCGACGCCGCCTCGATCACGCGCAGCCAGGGTGCCGCAAGCACCGCCTCATCGGGATCGGGCGACACGCAGAGCACCGCCGCATCCGCCGCCAGAAGCGCGGCACCACCCATGCGGGCGAATTCCGGCCCCCCGGCGACGTCGAGCGCGCCCCAGTCCTCGTCCATGAAGCTGAAGCGGGTCAGGGAAAGATGGCCGGCCGTCTCGGATTGGGGATGGGCGTCTTCAAGCGCGGCGAGCGCCTTGACGAGCTCCGTCTTCCCCGATTGAGACGGCCCAAGTACCGCAAAGCAGCGCATGATAGTTCCCCCCTGTCGGCACACTGGATGGCGCATCCGAAATGCTGGCCCCCGTGCCTTCGGGCCATGCGCCCTGATAAGGAAAGTCTCTGCCCGCCATGCGCCGGGGTCAAGCCGCGAAAGCGCGCCGGTTTCATCTTGCCGGAAATACCTCCGCCGGAGGCAAAAACCTGAGCTGCCCCGCGCAAGCGGGGCGGCGAGAGATCGCGTGGCGCAGGGGCCGCGCCGCCTTTCGATTTGCTCAGCGTCCCTCGAACCGTGCCGGGCGTTTTTCCAGGAATGCCGTCACGCCCTCGACGAAATCGCGGCTCTTGCCACATTCCGCCTGAAGCTCCGCTTCGAGTGCGAGTTGGGCGTCGAGATCATTCGCATAGCTTTCCCTCAGCGCCCGCTTGAGGTGCCGGAAGGCCACGGTCGGCCCTTCGGCCAACTGCTGCGCCTGCCCGCGCCAGACGCCCGGAAAGGCTTCGTCCGACACGCATTCCCAGATCATCCCCCACTCCGCCGCCTGACGCGCGACGATCTTGCCCGCGAACAAAGCCGCGCCCATGGCGCGGGCGAATCCGACCTGACGCGGCAGCCAGTAGGTTCCGCCGGCGTCGGGAATGAGGCCAATCCGCGAAAATGCCTGCACGAACACCGCGCTCTCGGCCGCGATCACCACATCGGCGGCCAGCGCAAGGTTCGCCCCGGCGCCGGCGGCCACACCGTTCACCGCCGCGATGACCGGCACCGGCGCATCGTAGATCGCCTTCAGCATTGGCTCGTATTCGTTGCGGAGCGTGCCCTCGAGGTCGATCCCGGCCGCGTTGCCACCATCTGCGAGGTCTTGCCCCGAACAGAAGCCGCGCCCCGCTCCGGTCAGGACAATCACCCGCGCCGTCTTGGCGGCCTCGGTCAGCGCTGCTGTCAACGCCGTGCGCATCTCGGAATTGAGCGCGTTCATCACCTCCGGACGGTTGAGCGTGATCACCGTCATCCCGCCCGTCGTCTCGACCAGAATCGATTGTCCGCTCATCCACGCCTCCCCTGTCCGGTGCCGCCACCATGCGGGCTAAGCGGCGTTCGGGGAAGTCTTACGGCGCGTCACGACCTCAGAATCTCGGAAAGCCGTTTTTCCTCATCCGCCGAAAGCGGCGTCGCGGCGGGTTCCGGTGCGTTGCGGCGGCGGCGGACATAGATGCCCGCCCCGATCAGCCCGATCAGAAGCGCCGCAGGCCCGGCGACCCAGAGGATCAGGTTCGCCCCCTTCGCCGTGGGATTCAGGAGCACGTATTCGCCGTAGCGGTCGACCAGATAGGCCACGACCTGATCGTCGGTGTCGCCCGCCTTCAGCCGCTCGCGCACCAGGAGCCGAAGATCGCGGGCGAGGTCGGCGTTGGAATCGTCGATATTCTCGTTACGGCAGACGAGACAGCGCAGACCTTCGCTGATCTGGCGCGCCCGTGCCTCGAGCCCGGGATCTTCGAGCATCTCGTCCGGCTGTACGGCAGGCGCGGGCAGCGCCGTCAGGGTCAGGAGCGCGAATGACAGGGCGGCAAGAAGCTGCTTCATGTTCACTCCGCCGGTTGGGCGGCGGCAGGGGGCGCGCGGCGTGCACCGGCGGCGACGCGATAGCGGCGGTCGGACAGCGACAGAAGGCCGCCGAGCGCCATGATGATCGCTCCGGCCCATATCCAGTTGGCGAAGGGCTTGATATAGGTCCGCACCGCCCAGCCGCCATCATCCTGCGGATCGCCGATCACGACATAGAGATCACGGAAGACCCCATTTGCGATCGCCGCCTCGGTCGTCGGCATCCCGGCGACCGGATAGACCCGCTTTTCGGGAAACATTTCGGCCACCTGCCTGCCGTCCCGCGCGACCTCCACCGTGGCGCGCGTGGCAAAGTAGTTCGGCCCCTCCAGCTTGTCGACGGCGGCGAGCGTGACGGCATAGGGACCGACCGGGAAGGTTTCCCCCACCTTGGCGGTGCGGATATCCTCGACGTTCCAGGCCGTCATCAGCGCGATGCCGACAAACGTGACGCCCAGCCCGCCATGCGCCGCCGCACGACCCCAATCGGCACGCGGCAGGCGCGCCAGACGGCCCGGCGTCCGGGCGGCCCGCTGCCAGAGATCGACGGCGGTGCCAGTGATCAGCCAGACGCCCAGAGCAACGCCAACCGGCGCGAGGATCGACTGGCCCGTACCCACCGCATAGGCCAGCGCAGCAAACGCGAAAGCAAGGACCGCGGCGGGGAGGAGCGACCGCGCCGAGCGGCCGAGCCGTGCGCGCTTCCAGGACATGGTCGCGCCCAAGGGCAGCAGGATTGCCAGAAGCACCATGAAGGGCGTGAACGCCGCGTCGAAGAAGGGCGCGCCCACCGACAGCTTCCGCCCGAAAGCCAGTTCCGCAACCAGTGGCCACAGGGTGCCGACAAAAACCACGAAGGCCGCGACCGCCAGAAGCACGTTGTTGATGACGAGGGCGGATTCGCGACTGACGACGCCGAAAACGCCCTTCGCCTCCATCACGCCGGCCCGCGCCGCGTAGAGGGTCAGCGCGCCGCCGATGAATACGGCGAGGATGGCGAGGATGAACACCCCCCGCTCCGGATCGTTGGCAAAGGCATGAACCGAGGTGATGACGCCCGAGCGCACGATGAAGGTACCGATCAGCGAGAAGCCGAAGGCGATGATGGCCAGAAGGATGGTCCAGGCCTTCAGCGCCTCGCGCTTTTCCACGACGATGGCGGAATGGAGAAGTGCTGTCGCCACAAGCCACGGCATGAAAGAGGCGTTCTCGACCGGATCCCAGAACCAGAAACCGCCCCAGCCCAGTTCGTAATAGGCCCACCAGCTTCCGAGCGCGATGCCGACGGTCAGGAACATCCAGGCTGCGAGTGTCCAGGGCCGCACCCAGCGCGCCCATGCGGCATCGACCCGCCCCTCGATCAGTGCGGCGACGGCGAAGGAAAAGGCCATCGAAAGCCCCACGTAGCCGAGATAGAGAAACGGCGGATGGAAGGCCAATCCGGGGTCCTGCAATAGCGGGTTCAGGTCCTGCCCGTCGAAGGGCGGCTGCGCCAGCCGCAGGAACGGGTTCGAGGTGAAGAGGATGAAGGCGAGGAAGGCAACGCCGATCAACCCCTGAACCGACAGCACGCGCGCCTTCAGACGGTCCGGCAGCCCGCCGCCGAACCAGGCCGCCGACGCGCCGAACAGCGACAGGATCAGAACCCAGAGGAGCATGGAGCCTTCGTGGTTCCCCCAGACACCCGACACCTTGTAGAGCAACGGCTTCAGAGAATGCGAATTCTCGACCACCAACTTCAGCGAGAAATCGGACGTCACGAAGGCATGGGTCAGCGCCGCGAAGGAAATCGCGATGCAGAGGAACTGCAGAGTGGCGGCGACTGGCGCGATGGCGATCCAGGAAGACCAGCCCTTGTGCGCACCGATAAGCGGCACCGTCCCCTGCACGAGGGCGAGGGCAAGTGCGAGGACAAGGGTGAAGTGGCCGAGTTCCGCGATCATGCGCGCAGCATAGAGGCTCTCATCGTCGGGGCCAATGGGCTGCGCGCCAATGTCGCGGGATTATCAGCGGCGGCGTCAGCCTGCCCGGAGCTGCCGCCATTCCTCCAGCGCGGGGTTGCCCTCCGATGGGGCCTGCGGCGCCGCGACATCCGGAGCCGTGAGGGGCGAGACGACGGGCTTCGCGCGGAAATAATGCGCCTCGCGCGCGCCGAAATAGAAGCCCACGATGGCGGCAAGGAGCCACCACAAAGGCTCTGGCACATAGTTCAGGCCGATCATGCGCTTGGCAAATCTGTCGGGGTCCACCATGGCAAAGACGAACAGACCGAGCGTCCCGAGCGCCAGCATCGGGCGCGGCAGCCGGTTCAGCCCGTTCACGAATCGGTCGAAAAACCCGTCGCGAACATATTGATATTCAGCGCCATATTCGCCCAGGGCGGCGACATAGGCTTCCTGCGCCGCCTGCATCTTCTTCGTGGCGTTTGGCACGAAGACCTCGGCGACGCTCGTCGCGGCCTGGCCCAGCGCGGTCGTGGCGGCAGGCGCTCCGAAAATGCGGGAAATCAGGCCCATTTGGCAGTCCTTTCACGGTGCTCCGCCTCGGTCAGATGAAAGCGCGGCGCGATGAACTCCTCCGCCCGCATGATCCAGCCACCTTTCCCGCCATCCTTGCGCCGGGCGTATTTTCGGCTCGCCGGGCGGGCATCGGCCAGCGCGTAGTAGTAGTTCCGCCGTGCTATTCCGTAGGCGTCGGCCAGCAGCGCGGCATCGACGCCCGCCACTGCCTCGGTCGCCGCGACGGTCTGCGGGCCGATGGCACCATCGACCGCCGCTGCCTGCCCCATCTCGTTCAGGAGCCGCTGGAGGATGCGGACCGCGTTGGCTCCAGCGTTGACATACATGTCGAAGACCGGCGCTTGAAGCGCCTCGGGCAGGCGCGCTATGCCGGTGCGGCGGTAGTAGTGTTCGACATAGATGTCGGCGGCCTTGTCCGACGTGAGCTTTCGCAGATCGGCCCCGTCGACCCTGCCGTCCCCGGTCAGGTCGGTCCCGAGTCCTTTCAGCGTCTTCAGCGTGACGCCGAAATTGGTCGCCCCGCCGGGATCGTCGGGATCGTTCACATAGCCACCCTCGCGGGCGACGATTTCCTTGGCGATGTCGGTAACGCTTTGCATGGCTTCGGTCCCCAGAACGGGAAGAAGCCTGTACGCGATTGGTTAATTCGTCGCTGGTGCAGCGTCCGGTTCGACGTATATCCCCTGATCCTTCAGGGCATCGATGACCTCTTTCGGCATGTAATTCTCATCGTGCTTGGCAAGGATTTCACTTGCCATGAAGGTGCCGTCGACATACTTGCCGGTCGCCACGACACCCTCGTTTTCCCCGAAAAGATCCGGCAGGACACCGGTATATTTCACCGGGATCGTTGCATTGGTGTCGGTCACGCGGAAGCTGATCTCCGCACCCTGCCCGCGCACGAGGCTGCCTTCCTCGACCAGCCCGCCGATGCGGAACGTCTCGTTCGGGCCGGGCGCCTTTTCGGCGACTTCGGTCGGCGAACGGAAATACTGAAGCGCGTTCGGCGCAGCGAGGTAGAAGGCGGCGAAGCTCGCTGCCATCGCGACGCCGGCGAGGATGATGATCTGGATACGGCGCTGTTTCTTCAGTCCCTTCATGTGAGCCTCATGGGAAAACCGGTGCGAGCGCAAGCCCGGCGGTCTCGTCGAGGCCGAGCATGATGTTGGCGTTCTGGATCGCCTGGCCCGATGCCCCTTTGACAAGGTTGTCGAGGACCGAGATGACGATGACGCGGCCCGGCACCCGATCCGGCACCACGCCGATATGGCAAAGGTTCGATCCCCGCACATGCTGCGTCGATGGGTACGCGCCAAGGGGCAGAACCTGGACGAACGGCGCATCGGCATAGGCCGAGATCAGCGTGGAATGGACATGATCGGCGTCGCCCGAGACGTAGATCGTCGCCATCATGCCCCGGCTCATCGGAACGAGGTGCGGGGTGAAGGTTGGCGCCACGGGCTTTCCGGCGGCGAGGCTCAGCTCCTGATCGAGCTCGCCCATATGACGGTGATGCGCGACGCCATAGGCGGAAAGGCCGTCATTGACCTCGCAGAAAAGATTGCCCTCGCGCAGCGCCCTGCCCGCGCCGGAGACACCGGATTTCGCGTCGATCACAATGCCATCCGGCGCGACGACGCCCGCCTTAAGAAGTGGCACCAGAGGCAGTAGGGAAGTTGCCACGTAGCAGCCGGTATTGGCGGTGATCCGTGCCTTGCGGATGGTCTCGCGGTAAACTTCGGGCAGGCCGAAGGCAACTTCGGGCTGGATGTCCATAGCCGTATGCTCGATGCCGTACCACTTGGCGTAGGATGCCGCATCACGAAGCCGGAAATCGGCCGAAAGATCCACCATCTTCACGCCCTTCGGCAGTGACCTGGCAAGTCCGTGCGTCACGCCATGCGGCAGGGCCGCAAAGACGAGGTCGACCGCGGACAGATTGATCTCCTCGATCAGGGCGAGTTCAGGCAGGCTCAGATGACGCAGGTGCGGAAAGACCTCTGCCATGTCCATACCGGCCTTCCGGTCGGCGGACAGCGCCGCGATCTCCATATCGGGATGGGTCGCAATCAGCCGAACGAGTTCGGCGCCCGTGTAGCCCGAGGCCCCAAGGATGGCGATTCTCTTGGTCATGACCATCTCCGAACAGGTTCAGACGGGGTCATGTCCCGCGCGGGCGCCGGTTTCAACCAAAATCTTCGTGCGAGAACCCTTTTGCGCCCTTAAGCCGCAGCCGGTTTCGCGCGGCGGCCGAAGGCGCCGAGCCCGACAAGCGCACCACCAAGCAGCAGTGCTGCGGCCGGAACCGGCACGGGACTTACCGGAGCATTGCCCGGCACGCTGACGGTGTAGGCAATACCCGGACCCCAGCCATAGAGGCCGACATAGAGCGAACCGCTGAAACCCGACCCAAGGCTGAAGCTGGCCGTGCTTGTCGGGTTGGAGTAGCCGACGTTGAAGGTGCCGCCATAGGTGCCGTCCCAGTTCCACTGAAAGGGGGTGGTGCTGTAGTAGATCGACCCGCCAGACGCAAAGGAATAGCCGATGCCGGACGGCGCCGCGAACGTGAAGGTCAGGGTCTGCGCGCCCGGATTCAGGCCGGTAAAGGCAAAGATGTCGACGCTTCCGCCGTTGCCGCCATCCGTCGTGCCGGTCACGGTATCGTAGCCGTAGCCCACGAAAGTCGGCGCAGTGGCGCTGTTGCTGAAGTCTCCGCCAGCAAAGCTTCCCTCGTTGACCGTGGCAGCCATGGCCGGAACCGCCGCGAACGCGGCCGCGCCCACGAGAATTGCCGAACAGATGGTCACAGGCAGCTTCATCATCACCGTTCACCCCATTACATGGATCGCTCTGCCGACGCGATAGAGCGCGATTGAGCTTTTATTGTGGCCGAGTCCCGGCGCTTTTGGGTGAGGCTCCGAACACGGTCCATAGACGCTGTTCGGAGCGACGTTTTCAGCTAGGCCGTCCGCTTCGCGCGGCGGCGCAGGGCGCCCATCCCCGCAACGGCGCCACCGAGCAGTACGGCGGAGGCCGGAAGCGGCACAGGCGTGACCGGCGCGTTTCCGGGCACGTTAAGCGAATAGGTGATCGGCTGACCGGAAGTCAGGCTCAGGCCGAGATACAGCGACCCGGCGAAGGACGGACCGAGGTTGAAGGAAAGCGTCTGGGTCGGTGCCGAAAACAGCGCGAATAGGAAGAGATTTCCCGGATTCGTACCGGATGTGTTCGACGTGAAGGGCGTAGTGCTGTAGCGCACGGTACCTTGCGACAGGTAGAGCCCGGCACTACCGGCAAAGCTCAAGGTCACTGTCTGCGCACCCATCGCCAAACCCGTGAACACAAGATAGTCGCGGTCGCCCGAGCTGATGGTTCCGGTGATGATGTCATTGCCATTGACGACGGTCGTCGGCGCCGAGAAGGAATTGCTGAAATCTCCGCCACTGAAGCTGCCTTCGTTGATCGTCGCCGACGAAGCAGGCAACGTGCTCGAGAGCGCGGCAAACGCAGCAGCTAGGATCGGTTTTGCAAACCGGGAACGTTTCATCACTTTTCACCCTCGACCAGAACTTCATTTATCGAAGGGTTAACGGCCAAAAAAGTTAATAATGTGGCCGACTTGTGGCGATTATCTTTGAAGATTTGGAAACACTTTGTTTCAGGCAGCGTCAAAGGTGATTCCACGGCGCATGAACTGGGTTGCCTTGCTTGAGACGCGCTCTGGTTTGCCGGTGGTCAGGAAGCGCGACACCGTCCCTGCACCGACGAATTCCGGCCGACGCTCAAGATAGTCCTTGAGGCTTGCCGCGACGAGGTTCGCTTGCGAATAGACCGCGACATCGGGCCCGAGCGCCGCCCTGAAGGTCTCTTCCATCAGTGGATAATGTGTGCAGCCGAGAACCGCAGCCTCGGGCTTCGGCATCCGCCGCTTCAGCGCCTCGACATGGCTGCGCACCAACGCCTCGGCGAGGATCTCGTCACCCTCTTCGATTGCATCGACGACGCCGCCGCAGGGTTGCGCTTCGACGTCGACGCCGATCGCGCGGAAGGCCAGCTCGCGCTGGAAGGCCCGGCTCGCCACCGTCGCGGGCGTGGCGAAAAGGGCGACGTGCTTGACCGCAACCTCGCGCGGCGGGGAATTGTCGCCCCACTGCCGTTCGGTCAATGCCTCGATCATCGGCACGAAGACCCCGAGCACGCGCTTGTCCGCGGGTACCCAGGTCTCCTGCATCCGCTTCAGCGCCACGGCGGCGGCGGTGTTGCAGGCGAGGATCACGAGATCGCAGCCTTCCTCCCAAAGCCGCTCGACACCCGCACAGGTCAGATTGAAGATGTCCTCGGCATCGCGGACGCCATAAGGCGTATGGGCGTTGTCACCATAATAGACAAAGGCAACATCGGGCAGCGCCTTGGCCACCGCGTCATAGACAGTAAGCCCACCGAGCCCCGAATCGAAAACGCCGACCGCCATCGCCAATGTCCTCCCCGCAGCCGGGGTGAACCACTCAGGCGCGGTATTTCTCTTCGAATTCAAACCCGTAAACCAGAGACGGCAAGGGCTTTGGCGACAACTCATACGTGCTGCGGCGGAGGAAATCCATCATCGCTTTCGCGTCTCCCGCCCGCGCCGCGATTTCGGCGGGCGGAATGGGCTCGCCGACGACGATCCGCCAGACTGGGTCCATAGGCCGCCCGAAGGGTTTCGGCGTGGTGGCGACGGTGCCGCCCGATTTGAGATAGCTCAACGCATCGGCCCGTGTCTGGAGGTTCCGCTTAAGCGCCGCTTCCGTTTCGTCGAAGTCGATGGGCAGGATTACGCGGTCGAGTTCGCGCGCCTTGCGGAAGACCTGATGCGCGATGATGCGGAAATCGCCGCGCTGGACGGAGAGGATGTAACCCATCATCAGCCCGTCGAGGATGCCATAGGGATGGTTCGCAAGCAGGATCAGCGGATCGTTGGCGGGAATATTGGCGAGACTGCCGCCCACCACATCGAGACTGAGCCCGTAGCGTTCGACAATGACCTGCCAGAAGTCGCGGCCCGCAGCGACCTCATGTTCGTAGCCCTGAGCGGGCTTGATGAGGCTGATCCGCCCCGTTGCGTTTTCCAGGAGCCGGACGAAGGCTCGACCGCCCCGCGACCGCGCCGAGGCTGCATACGAGATTTTCCGCGCTATGTCCTTTTGCACTTTCAGCCCCCGGTCCGTTTGATCCGGGATTTTCGCGGGAGATGCTGAAAGTTATGTGACAGTCACTCCGCCGCCGCCTTGACCGGAGCCCCTCCGGCGCCAATGAGCGACAATAGTTCCTCGCGCCGCTTGGCGGCTTTTGCCTCGGCGGCTTCCTTGACCGGGCCGTAGCCGAGGATCGTCATCGGCAGCAGCGCCAGCGCGCGGACGGCCTCTTCGGTGTCCGGCGTGACCTTCGGCAGCACCTCGGCCATGTCCGCCTCGTATTGCGCGATGAGCGCCCGCTCCATCTTCCGTTCCGCGCTGCGGCCGAAGGGGTCGAGGGCGGTGCCGCGAAGGGCCTTCATCCGGGCGAGCAGGCGGAAGACGATCAGCATCCAGGGGCCGAAGCGCTTCTTCACCGGCCGGCCGTTCGGCCCCGTCTTCGACAGGATCGGCGGCGCAAGGTGGAAGGTCATGCGGAAATCGCCGTCGAATTCTTCGCGGGCCTTTTCAGCAGTCTCAAGATGCAGCCGCGCGACCTCGTATTCGTCCTTGTAGGCGAGGAGCTTGTAGTAGCCTTCCGCCACCGGCACACGCAGCCCTTCGGGCGCCGACGCGACCAGACGGCGGAAGCGGTCGGCGTAGGCGGCGTTCTGGTAGTCGGTCAGACGTTTCGCCAGAAAATCGACCTTTTCCTTTTCACTGAGCGGCATTACGACAGGTTCTTCAGCCAGCTTTAGAACCTCCTCCGGGTTGATCGCCACCCAGCGCCCGATCTCGAAGGCGCGCTGGTTGCGCTCCACTGCCGCGCCGTTCAGCGCGATGGCCTCGCGGATCGCCCCGGCGGTCAGCGGCACGAGGCCCTTCTGCCAGGCGGCGCCCAGAAGGAGCATGTTCGAGAAGATCGAATCCCCCATCAGCCGCCGCGCGATGTCCGAGGCGTCGAAGAAGCTCACCCGATCCTTCAGACGCGCTTCAAGCGAGACGCGCAAGGCATCGGACGGCAGATGAAAATTTCGGTCGCGGGTGAAGGCGCCGGTGATGATCTCATGGCTGTTCACAACGGCTCCGGTGCGGCCCGTCGTCATCAGGCCGAGCGCCTTGGACCCGCCCGTCACGACAAGATCGCCGCCGATGACGCAATCGGCCTCGCCCACCGCAACGCGGATCGCGCTGATGTCCGCAGGAGCCTCCGCAAGCCTGAGATGGATGCTGACCGCGCCGCCCTTCTGGGCAAGGCCCGCCATTTCCATCATGCCGGCACCCTTGCCGTCGATCTGTGCCGCCTGCGCCAGAACCGCGCCGATGGTGACAACGCCGGTGCCGCCGACGCCGGTGATGAGCACGTTGTAGGTGCCGTCGATGGCGGGCAGCTTCGGCTCAGGCATATCCGGCAGATCGAACTCCGCCGCCGCGGCCTTTTTCACCTTGGCGCCTTCGAGCGTCACGAAGGAGGGGCAGAAACCGTCGAGGCAGGAAAAGTCCTTGTTGCAGGACGACTGGTCGATGGCGCGCTTGCGGCCCAGCTCGGTCTCGACCGGCACGATGGAGACGCAGTTCGACTGCACCCCGCAGTCACCGCAGCCCTCGCAGACATCGGTATTGATGAAGACGCGCTTGTCGGGGTCGGGGAAGGTCCCGCGCTTGCGCCGCCGGCGCTTTTCGGCAGCACAGGTCTGGATGTAAAGAATAACCGACACACCCTTGATATCAGAGCATTTCTTCTGGATCAGAGGAAGTTCGTGACGTTCGTGGAATGGCAGTCCCGCCGGGAATTTCGCGCGGTCCACATCCTCCTTCTCGTCATAGACGACGAAGATATGCTCGACCCCCATCGCCTGCACTTCGCGCGCAATGCGGTCGGCGGTAAGCCCGCCTTCGTTCGCCTGACCGCCGGTCATGGCCACGGCGTCGTTGAAAAGGATCTTGTAAGTGATCGTCGTTCCGGCTGCCAAGGCCGCGCGGATCGCGAGGCTACCGGAATGGTTGTAGGTGCCGTCGCCGAGGTTCTGGAAGACATGCCCCCGCTTCGAGAACGGCGCTTCGCCGACCCAGTTCGCGCCCTCGCCGCCCATCTGGGTGAAGCCGAGCGTGCTCCGGTCCATCCACTGCACCATGTAGTGACAGCCGATCCCGGCATAGGCGCGGCTGCCCTCGGGCACCTTGGTGGAGGTGTTGTGCGGGCAGCCCGAGCAGTAGTAGGGCAGACGCGCCGCGATCTCGGGCGCGTTGTCGGCCCTCCGCGTCTCGGCGATCCCCGCGAGCCGCGCCTTGACCTCATCGGTGCCGCGCCCCTCCTCGATCAGGATACCGCCCAGCTTTTCGGCGATATAGGTCGGGTCGAGCGCATAGCGCGTCGGGAACAGTTCCTCGCGATGCATCCCGCCCGCGCCGCCCTTGTACCAGCCATAGACCCGGCGGCCCTGGCGGTCGTCGAAGATCGCCTCCTTGATCTGGACCTCGATCAGCTTGCGCTTCTCCTCGACCACCACGATCAGGTCGAGCCCCTCGGCCCAGTCGTGGAAACCCTTCATGTCGAGCGGGAAGGTCTGGCCGATCTTGTAGGTGGTGAGGCCAAGCCGATCTGCCTCGGCCTCATCTATCCCGAGCAAGGTCAGCGCATGGACGAGGTCGAGCCAGTTCTTCCCCGCCGCAACGAAGCCGATCTTCGCGCCGGGCTTGCCCCAGACGCGGCGGTCCATGCGGTTCGCGCGGGAAAACGCCTCGGCCGCGAAGCGCTTGTAGTCGATCATCCGCGCTTCCTGCTGGACGGGCGTGTCCTGCAACCGGATGTTCAGCCCGCCTTCCGGCATCGGAAAGTCCGGCGTGGTGAAATTCAGCCGGTACGGATCGCCATTGACCACCGCCGTCGCCTCGACCGTATCCTTCATCGTCTTGAGCCCGACCCAGACGCCGGCGAAGCGGCTGAGCGCCCAGCCGTAAAGCCCGTAATCGAGGATCTCCTGCACACCCGCAGGGCTGACGACTGGCATATAGGCGTCGATCATCGCCCAGTCCGACTGATGCAATGTCGTGGAGCTTTCGCCGGTATGGTCGTCGCCCATCGCCATCAGCACGCCGCCATTGGGCGAGGTGCCCGCCATGTTGGCGTGCCGCATCACGTCGCCCGAGCGGTCCACCCCCGGCCCCTTGCCGTACCAGAGCGCGAAGACGCCATCATACTTCCCCTCGCCCCGCAACTCCGCCTGCTGTGAGCCCCAGACGGCTGTCGCCGCCAGATCTTCGTTCAGTCCCGGCTGGAAGCGGATGTCATTGGCTCCGAGGATCTTCCCCGCGCGCGCCATGTTCAGATCGACGCCACCGAGCGGCGAGCCGCGATAGCCGGTGACATAGCCCGCCGTGGTCAGTCCCGCCTGCCGGTCGCGCGCCTTCTGCATCAGCATCAGCCGAACAAGCGCCTGCGTACCGTTCAACAGAACGGGCGAGCGATCGATATCGTAACGATCGCCAAGAGAAATCTGATGTTTGCTCATCGGTGGCCTCCCTCCTCCTCTGGCCTCATTATAGGTCAAATATGCTGACCTACAAAGCCCGAAATGTCAGCAAATCCACAGAAAAGGTCGCAAGCACTGTCTCTTTTGCTTTCTCGCAAAGACGAAATCCGGCATAACTCTGTCGGTAAAAAGTTGATCGAAAGTATCAGAATGGATTGGGACAAGCTCAGAATATTTCACGCGGTCGCGGATGCGGGCAGTCTGACCCATGCAGGCGATACCCTGCATCTGTCCCAGTCGGCGGTCAGCCGCCAAATTCGCGGGCTCGAGGAAAGCCTGAACACCACGCTTTTCCACCGCCACGCGCGGGGACTGATTCTCACCGAACAGGGCGAGCTTCTGTTCGAGGCGACAACCTCGATGAACCGGCGGCTCGAAACCGCGTCCGCGCGTATCCGGGACAGCGAGGATGAGGTTTTCGGCGAACTCAGGGTAACTACGACCACCGGATTCGGCACGCTCTGGCTCGCCCCGCGCCTCGGCAAGCTCTATGAGCGCTATCCAGACCTCAAGATCGACCTGATGCTTGAGGAAAGGGTGCTGGACCTTCCGATGCGCGAGGCCGACGTCGCCATTCGCATGAAGGAGCCGAGCCAGGCCGATCTCATTCGCCGCCGGTTGATGGCGATCCGCATGAGAATGTACGCGACACGGGAATATCTCGACACTGCGGGAGAGCCGACAACGGTCGACGAAATCGCCGCGCACCGCCTGATCAGCCAGAACCCCAACACCCCACAGGTGGCCGCGGGGGCCTATATGGTGCAAAGCCTTCTGAGCCAGGACATCCGCTCGACCCTCACCGTGAACAACTATTACGGCGTGCTTCAGGCAGTTCTCTATCATCTGGGGATCGGCGTGCTGCCTGACTATCTGGCAGAAGATTTCCCGAACCTCGTTCGCGTCCTGCCGGATGTGGAATCCGGTGAGGTACCGGTTTTCCTCGCCTACCCGGAAGAATTGCGTCAGTCGAAACGGATCGCAGCCTTCCGTGAGTTCGTCATGGAAGAGATCATGGCCTATCGCAAGCGGCGGATCGAAGACGAGGCGATCTGAGCGTGCAATCGCCGGTTGCACTGAGGCATACCGGCAACGCATAGCCGACATGATGCAGCTGCGGCATGTTTTTCCTTGAACCGTTCGCGCAGCGCACATAAATCGGGCTAGAAGGCGATGCTCGAGGCAACTCACATCGTTTTCTACCTCCCTGTTGGACTAGGCCGAGATTCGTCTCGGCCTTTTTTTCGGCGGTGCGCTTTTCGCGCCCAACCGATTGAATTCCGACATATTTGCCAGCCGTGAAGATGCCGCGGGACAACCCGACCTTGGCTTAAGGCCCGAGGACGGCACTACGATGCCTTGGATCGAGATCGACGAGCATCTCAGGGCGGGCGGCAAGGCCGCCCGCGTCGTATTTGCGAAAGTTCCCGACAGGTCGACGTTGTGCACCTTGCGATGCCCGCAAAACGCGTCATCGCGATACTTTGAGCACCGTGGCGCGGCGGCGACAGCGCCGCCGGACAGACATCGTCCGGCGAGCATGCCGAAGACCTATTTCGATCTTTCCTCCATTGCACCTTCCCCCTAAAAGACGCGGCAATCGTCAAGGCCGGGGAATGATATGCAGGAACCTGAGATCACCGAGGATCTGATTGCCGCCCACGGGCTGAAGCCGGACGAATACCAGCGCATCCTCGAGATCATCGGGCGGGTTCCGAGCTTTACGGAGCTTGGCATCTTCTCGGCCATGTGGAACGAGCATTGCTCCTACAAATCCTCGAAGAAGTGGCTCCGCACCCTGCCGACGACCGGCCCCCAGGTCATCTGCGGGCCGGGCGAGAATGCGGGCGTCGTCGATATCGGCGACGGTCAGGCGGTGATCTTCAAGATGGAGAGTCACAACCACCCCTCCTATATCGAGCCGCATCAGGGTGCTGCGACCGGCGTCGGCGGCATTCTGCGCGACGTCTTCACCATGGGCGCCCGACCCATCGCGGCGATGGATTCGCTGTCGTTCGGCATGCCCTCGCACCCGAAAACGGCGCATCTCGTGAAGGGCGTGGTGGAAGGCGTCGGTTCCTATGGCAATTGTTTCGGCGTTCCGAATGTCGGTGGCGAGGTGCGGTTTCACCGCAGCTATAACGGCAACTGCCTTGTGAACGCCTTCGCGGCGGGCCTCGCGGACAGCGACAAGATCTTCTATTCCGCCGCGTCGGGCGTCGGCATGCCCGTCGTCTATCTTGGCGCCAAGACCGGGCGCGACGGGGTCGGTGGCGCGACGATGGCCTCCGCCGAGTTCGACGACACCATCGAGGAAAAGCGCCCGACCGTTCAGGTCGGAGACCCCTTCACCGAAAAGCGCCTGCTGGAAGCCTGCCTCGAACTGATGGCCTCCGACAGCGTCATCTCCATCCAAGACATGGGTGCGGCGGGCCTGACCTGCTCCGCCGTCGAGATGGGCGACAAGGGCGGCCTTGGCATCCAGCTTCGCCTTGACGACGTGCCGCAGCGCGAGGCGCACATGACCGCCTATGAGATGATGCTGTCGGAGAGCCAGGAGCGGATGCTCATGGTGCTGAAGCCCGAACGCGAAGCGGTCGCCCGCGCGATCTTCGAGAAATGGGACCTCGACTTCGCCATTGTCGGCGAAACCATCGCCGATGACCGCTTCCTGATCCTGCATCGCAATGAGGTGAAAGCCGACCTGCCGCTCTCGAAACTCTCCTCCAGCGCCCCGGAATACGACCGGCCGTGGGTGCCGACGCCCGCCGCCGCGCCCCTCGGTCCGGTGCCGCAGATCGACCCTATCGACGGTCTGAAGTCGCTGATCGGTTCGCCCAACTATGCCCACAAGGCCTGGGTCTGGGAACAATACGACACGCAGGTGATGGCCGACACGATCCGCACGCCGGGGATGGGTGCGGGAGTCGTTCGGGTCCACGGCTCGGGCAAGGCGCTCGCCTTTACCTCGGACGTGACGCCGCGCTATGTGAAGGCGAACCCCGTTGAGGGTGGCAAGCAGGCGGTGGCCGAGGCCTACCGCAACCTGACGGCAGTGGGCGCCCTGCCCTTGGCGGCGACCGACAACCTCAACTTCGGCAACCCCGAAAAGCCCGAGATCATGGGCCAACTTGTCGGCGCCATCAAAGGCATCGGCGCGGCCTGCACCGCGCTCGACCTGCCGATCGTCTCGGGCAACGTCTCGCTTTACAACGAGACGGACGGCACCGGCATCCTGCCGACACCGACCATCGGGGCCGTGGGGCTGTTGAACTCGCTCGACGAGATGATCGCCGGTCTGGCTGGCGAGGGCGATCTGGCCATGGTGATCGGTAAAACCACGGGCCATCTCGGCCAGTCCGCCCTTCTTGCCGAGGCGTTCGGACGCGAGGAAGGCGACGCGCCGCATGTCGATCTCACCGCCGAACGGAAACACGGCGATTTCATCCGCGCCAACCGCAAGTCCCTGGGCGCTGCGACCGACCTTTCGGATGGTGGCCTGGCACTTGCCGCCTTCGAGATGGCCGAGGCCGCCGGGATCGGCATCGCGCTTGACACCGACGACACCGCCCTGCTCTTCGGCGAGGATCAGGCCCGCTACCTCCTGGCGGTCAGCGCCGACAGTGCGGTCATCCTGACGGCCGCGGCGGAGAAGGCCGGAGTTCCAATCTCGCGCGTTGGCAAGTTCGCCGGCACGGACGTCGCCTTCGGCTCGGCCCGGGCGCCGCTGTCGGACCTTTCAAAGCTCTATCGCAGCGCCTTCAAAGCCTCGGTGGGCTAGGACCGTTGCCGGGTAGTCCGCTCGAAGGATGCGCCGCGCAGGCGGTCGCGCCTCGCACGCCGCCACCTTGCGGCCCCCTGTGCCGCGGCTTACATTCGGCATGAGTCAGGAGAACAGAATGCCGATCAGCGCCGAAGAAATCGAAATCCTCATCCGCGAGAGCTTTCCGAAAGCGCGGATCGAGGTGCAGGGCGATGATGGCCAACATTTCGCGGCCTTCGTGGAAGATGAGAGCTTCCGCGGACTGAATCGCGTCCAGCAGCAGCGCGCGGTGTATTCCGCGCTCAAGGGAAAGATGGACGGCGCGCAGGGCGATCTTCATGCGCTCGCGCTGACCACCAAGGCACCGGAGTAACCGCCATGACCACCACGACCGCAACCGACAATATTCGCGAGACCGTCACCTCGAACGAGGTCGTTCTTTTCATGAAGGGCACCAAGTCGATGCCGCAATGCGGGTTTTCCTCCCGCGTCGCGGGCGTGCTGAACTTCATGGGAGTTGAATTCAAGGACGTGAACGTCCTCGAAGACGCCGAGATCCGTCAGGGCATCAAGGACTTTTCCGACTGGCCGACGATCCCGCAGCTTTACGTGAAGGGCGAATTCGTCGGCGGCTGCGACATCATCACCGAGATGACCATGTCGGGCGAGCTCGACCAGCTTTTCGATGACAAGGGCATTGCCTACAACAAGGATGCCGCCGAACAGATCCGCGCGGCAAACGGCTGAGCTACGGCTTCAGCTTGCACTCGGCATAAAGCGTCACCTCTTCGGAGGTCGCGCCGTCATGCCAGTAAAGTGTTGCCGTGTCACCTTTTGTCCACCAGACATAGCCCGAACCGTCCGAGGGCCAGACGTAACGCGCGCCCGACGCGGATGGGCCGATCGGCAGGGTAATGAGCCTACCTTCGACATAGAGCACTGCGACAGACCCGTCGCCGCCATTGACGTAGGACACCGGAAGTTCGACGCCCCGGTCACAGATATAGGTGCCGCCCGTCAGCTCCGGTTGCGCGCATACCGACACCGGCGCTGCGGCGGCTGCCGTCGCCGCAATCAGGGCGGCGCCAAGCCGCGCTGTCATGCCAGCAACCGTTCTTCCATCCGGTCGGCCAGCAACTCGGCGCGGGCCGCGATTTCACTGAAGGTATCGGTCACGATTTCCGGGATCACCGGCACCTCGATCCGCTCGGGATGAGCGCGGGCGTCTGCGGCCACCCGTTCGGCCACCGTCGCGCGTTCCTCGGCCATGCGAAGCTGATCGTCGAGACCGGCCGCCTTGTCGGCGAGCATCAGCCCCGCCATCAGGAGCATCCGCGTCTCGGGCATCCGGCCGATCTGGCTGACGAGCACCTGCGCCTCATTGTCCAGGAGTTTCGCGGCGGAGCGGAGGAAATGCTCCTCGCCGTCCTGGCAGGCGACTTCGAATTCGCGCCCGCCGATCACGATCTTCACCTCAGGCATCAGGCGACCTCTTCGATCAGGGGTTTCAGTTCCGACAGGATATCGTCCATCTCTGCCACATCGGCGGCGCGCGCGGCGCGCAGCGCCTCCAGTTCCGACATCATCGCATGATTGATGAGCGCCGGTTCGGACACGCCCTGCGCTGCGGCATCGCTCAGCGCGCGATTGGCTTCCGCCAATTCCTCGTTGGCCTGCTTGAGCCGCTGGATTTCCTGCGTCGCACCGTCGGTCTGCTCGGTCAGCCGCGCGACCTTCTTTTCCAGCGCGCCAACCATGGTTTCCTGCTTGTCCTTGATCGCACGCACGCGCTCGGTCAGTTGCGCGTTGGTCGTGCGTTCGGCCTCAAGCGCATCCTGCAATTCGGCGATGCGCGTATCTGCATCGGCGCTGCCGGTCGCTTCGGCTGGTGCCGCCGCGCCCGCCGTCCCGAACGCGTCGATCCCTGCCCCGATCCGCTCCAACGCCGCCGTGATGCGACGTTCGAGTTCCGCGATATCGTTCATGGCTCAGCCCCCTGTTTCCTGTGACACCCCTGCATACTGGTACCGGCATCCACACCACCGTCTGCGCGGCGAATCGCACCGATGCCTGCCGCGACGAGTTTAGACCAAAGCGGGCACGGATTGCTGCCCCCTTTCGTACCAGTGGCTTAGCTCGAGCGCTTGATCTTGCCTTCGATGCTGCTATCACCGCCGCAGCCGTGACTGGGATGGAAGGATCAAAAATGGACATTGCGACACTCCGCGACAAGCACCCCGAACATTGGGCCAAGGCCGCAGCCATCCGCACGCTCGCCATGGATGCGGTCCAGGCCGCGAATTCCGGCCATCCGGGGTTGCCGATGGGCATGGCCGATGTCGCGACCGTCCTCTTTTCCAGGCACCTGAAGTTCGACGCCGCCGCGCCGCACTGGGCCGACCGCGACCGTTTCATCCTGTCGGCGGGTCATGGCTCGATGCTGCTCTACGCGCTTCTCCATCTGACCGGCTACAAGGACATGACGCTGGACGAGCTGAAGAACTTCCGCCAGTGGGGCTCGAAAACTGCGGGCCATCCGGAATACGGCCATGCCGAGGGGATCGAGACGACGACCGGGCCGCTCGGTCAGGGCATCGCGAATTCCGTGGGCTTCGCCATCGCCGAGGAATCCTTGCGCGCGCGGTTCGGCAAGAAGATCGTCGATCACCACACCTGGGTGATCGCGGGTGACGGCTGCCTGATGGAAGGCATCAGCCACGAGGCCATCGGTCTGGCCGGGATGCAGAAACTGTCGAAGCTGATCGTGCTTTGGGATAACAACAGCATTTCCATCGACGGCAAGGTCAGCCTGTCGGATATCACCGACCAGCGCGCCCGCTTTGCGGCGGCAGGCTGGATGGTGCTGCACTGCGACGGGCACGATCCCGCCGATATCGACCGCGCGATGACCGAGGCGAAATCCTCGGACCGCCCGGTGATGATCGACTGCAAGACCCATATCGGCTTCGGCAGTCCGAAGAAGCAGGACACCGCGGGCGCGCATGGCTCGCCGCTCGGCGCCGATGAGATCAAGGTGGTGAAGGAAATCTACGGCTGGCCGCATGGCGCCTTCGAAATCCCGGCCGACATCCTCGATGCCTGGCGGAAGATCGGCAAGAAGGGCGCGGCGGACCGCAAGGAATGGGACGAACGCCTGAACGGGCTTTCCGACGCGAAGAAGGCTGAGTTCGAGCGGCAGATGACGCTCGGCGCACCGAAGCGGCTTGCCACGACGATCCGGGCGCTCAAGAAGCAGAATTCCGAGGCCCAGCCGAAGGTAGCGACCCGCAAGGCGTCCGAGATGGTGCTGGAGGTGGTGAACCCGGTCATGCCGGAGACCGTCGGCGGGTCTGCCGACCTGACCGGATCGAACAACACGAAGACCGGCGATCTTGGCATCTTCAACCCGGAGAACCGCGCGGGCCGCTATGTCCATTACGGCATCCGCGAACACGGCATGGCGGCGGCGATGAACGGTATGGTCTTGCACGGCGGTGTGCGGCCCTATGGCGGCACGTTCCTCTGCTTCACCGACTATGCGCGCGGCGCGATGCGGCTTTCGGCGCTGATGGGCGTGCCAACGGTCTATGTCATGACCCACGATTCCATCGGTCTCGGTGAGGATGGTCCGACCCACCAGCCGGTCGAACACCTCGCCATCTGCCGCGCGACGCCAAACACCTGGACCTTCCGCCCGGCCGACCTGATCGAGACGGCGGAGGCCTGGGAACTGGCGCTAACCTCGGAAAAGACGCCGTCGGTTCTGGCGCTTTCCCGGCAGAACCTGCCGACAGTGCGCACCAAGCATACCGCGAAGAACCTTTCGGCGCAGGGCGCCTATGTGCTCCGCGAAGCCGACGCGCGGCGCCGGGCGATCCTGATGGCCTCGGGCTCGGAGGTGGAAATCGCTCTTGCGGCGCGGGAGATCCTCGAAGGCAAGGGCATCGGGACGCGGGTGGTTTCGGTGCCGTGCATGGAGCTTTTCGCGGCGCAGCCCGAAAGCTACCGCAAGAAGGTGCTGCCCGCCGGTCCGGTCCGCGTCGCCATCGAGGCCGCCGTGCGCCAGCCTTGGGACCGCTTCCTTCTGGGCGAACGCGGGAGCGAGAAGAAGGCGGCCTTCGTCGGGATGGAAGGCTTCGGCGCCTCGGCCCCGGCTGAGACGCTTTACAAGGAATTCGGCATCACCGCCGAGGCCGTGGCCGAGAAGGTTCAGGCTCTGGTCTGACACAAGATCACGGGAAACGACGGAAAAGCCGCGCGGGACCGCGCGGCTTTTTCAATGCGCCGCTTCCGTATTCCCCGTCAGCTTCGTCCAGATCGGGCCGATCACCCGCGTCGCGACGGGGATCAGCAGCAGCCCGAGGAGACTGCCGAACAGTCCGTCCAGAACCGCCGTCACAAGCCACGCCGCAAGGCCCTGCCCCGCCGTCAGATCATGGGTCAGCGCCTCGGCGACATGATGGATTTCATTGTAGAGCCGGGGCCAGCCCAGCTCTGCCAGCCCGTGCGAGACGATGTTGCCGCCGACCCACAGCATCGCGGCGGTGCCGACCGTCGAAAGGATCGTCATCAGACGCGGCATGAAGCGCAGCATGAAGCGGCCAAGGTTTCGCGTGGTCGCCAGACGGCCCTTTCGCGCAAGAACAAGGCCGACATCGTCCATCTTCACCAAAAGCGCCACTGACCCATAGACCACCGTCGTCACGAGGAGTGCGACGAGCACCAGCGTCGCCGCCTGGACCCAGAGGCCGCCTGCCTCCTCCGGCACCGCCGACAGCGCGATGGTCATGATCTCGGCCGAGAGGACGAAATCGGTCTTGATCGCACCCGCGACCTTCGCCTGTTCCAGATGGCTCGGGTCCTTGGCGTCGAAATCCGCCTCGACCGCCGCATCAGGATGCGGCGCGAGATGGTGGTAGATCTTCTCGGCCCCCTCAAAACAAAGATAGAGCCCGCCCAGCATCAGAAGGACGGGAATGGCACCGGGCAGAAACGCCGCTAGGGCCAACAGGCCCGGAAGCAGGATCAGCACCTTGTTCCGGATCGACCCTTTCGAGATTTTCCAGATGATCGGCAGTTCCCGCTCGGCCGAAAATCCACTGACATATTTCGGCGTCACGGCGGTGTCGTCGATGATGACACCCATCGTCTTCGACCCGGCTTTCGCGGCGGCACCCGCGATATCGTCGACAGAGCTCGCCGCCACCTTGGCGATTGCCGCAACATCGTCCAGAAGCGCCAGAAGTCCGCTCATCCCTGCCCCTTATGCTTTTATCACGCCACGTTAGAGGATCACTCCGCCATGACAAGTGTGCGCCAACCATGGCATTAACAACCCTGCCCGCCCGATTGTTCGGCCTGTTGTCGCTAACACCAGGGTGTTTCCGCTAACAGGTTGAATTGGCGTATTTTATTGAGGGAGAACCTTTGTTAAGGCGACCCTGTCGCGATCTTTTCCTGAGGAGAATCTGCATGACCGTCACCATCGGCATCAACGGCTTCGGGCGCATCGGGCGTTGTACGCTGGCCCATATCGCCGAAGCCGCGCGCAACGACGTTCAGGTGGTCAAGATCAATGCGACCGGCCCGATCGAAACGAACGCGCATCTCTTGAAATACGATAGCGTGCATGGCCGCTTTGCCGGTCCCGTGAAGGTCGCGGGCAACAGCATCGACCTCGGTCGCGGTCCGATCGAGGTGATGTCGACCTATAACCCGGACGAACTGGATTGGGATGGCGTCGATGTCGTCCTGGAATGCACCGGCAAGTTCAACGACCGCGACAAGGCCGCCGTGCATCTGACGCGTGGCGCGAAGCGTGTGCTGGTGTCGGCCCCCGCCAAGCGAGCCGACAAGACCGTTGTTTACGGGGTGAACCACCGCGAGTTGAAGCTCGGCCATCATGTCGTGTCGAACGGTTCCTGCACGACGAACTGCCTCGCTCCGCTCGCCAAGGTGCTGAACGACGCGATCGGCATCGAGTCTGGCATCATGACGACGATCCATTCCTATACCGGCGACCAGCCGACGCTCGACCGCCGCCACAAGGATCTCTATCGCGCGCGGTCGGCGGCGATGGCGATGATCCCGACCTCGACCGGCGCGGCGAAGGCCCTGGGCGAGGTGCTGCCCGAACTTGCGGGCAAGCTCGACGGCACCGCGATCCGGGTGCCGACGCCGAATGTCTCGGCGGTCGACCTGACCTTTGTCGCGGGCAAGGATGTGTCCGTCGACGACGTCAACGAAGTCGTAAGGGAAGCCGCCGCAGGATATATGGGCATGGTCCTTGCCTATGATCCCGAACCGAAGGTCTCCATCGACTTCAACCACACGCCCTATTCCTCTATCTTCGCGCCGGACCAGACCAAGGTGGTCGGCAAGCGCACGGTGCGCGTGCTTGCCTGGTACGACAACGAATGGGGTTTCTCCTGCCGGATGGCCGATGTGGCCGGCGCGATGGGGCGGCTCCTGCAATAAGGAGCCTCGGGGGGCCCTGCCCCCGCCCATGACCAATCGAATCGCCATCGCGCTTGTTCTGATGGTCGCGGCCTTCTTTCTGGCCGACCATTTCTTCCTGCATCTTGGTGCCGCGCTCTTTCTCGCGCGGCAATTCGCGGAGCTGGTCGAATATCTCGCCTTCTGGCGCTAGCCTCGCTACTCTGCGGTTGACCCTGCGGCGAAATTGCCGATGTTAGCGCCAACTCAGCCCGTTTGCGGGCAAAAACCTTGTCGGAGGAAGATGCCATGACAGTCAAAGTCGCCATTAACGGGTTCGGTCGGATTGGCCGCAACGTGCTTCGGGGGATCATCGAGAGCGGCCGCAAGGATATCGAGGTTGTGGCGATCAACGATCTCGGCCCGGTCGAGACGAACGCCCATCTTCTGCGCTTCGACAGCGTTCATGGCCGCTTTCCGGGCGAGGTGAAGACCACCGAGACCAGCATCGACGCCGGTCGCGGGCCGATGGAGGTCACCGCCCTCCGCAATCCCGCCGATCTGCCGTGGAACCACGTCGATATCGTCCTGGAATGCACCGGCATCTTCACCTCGAAGGAAAAGTGCCTCGCGCATCTTGAGAACGGCTCGAAGCGCGTCCTCATCTCCGCCCCCGGCGACGGCGCCGACAAGACCATCGTCTATGGCGTGAACCACAAGACGCTGACCAAGGACGACCTCGTCGTCTCGAACGCCTCCTGCACGACGAACTGCCTCGTTCCGGTGGCCAAGGTCCTGAACGACGCGATCGGCATCGAGAAGGGAATGATGACGACGATCCATTCCTATACCGGCGACCAGCCGACGCTCGACACCATGCACAAGGATCTATATCGCGGCCGGGCGGCGGCCCTCAGCATGATCCCGACCTCGACCGGGGCGGCCAAGGCCGTGGGCCTCGTGCTGCCGGAACTGAAGGGCAAGATGGACGGAATTTCGATCCGGGTGCCGACGCCGAACGTCTCGGTCGTCGACCTCAAGTTCATTGCCAAGCGCACGACCACAGCCGAAGAAATCAACGCCGCGATCAAGGCGGCGGCGGACAGCGGCCCGCTGAAGGGCATCCTCGGCTATACGCTGTTCAAGAACGTCTCCTCTGACTTCAACCACGATCCGCATTCGAGCGTGTTCCACATGGACCAGACCAAGGTGATGGATGGCACCTTCTGCTCTGTCCTCTCCTGGTACGACAACGAATGGGGCTTTTCCAACCGCATGGCGGATACCGCCGTGACGATGGGCAAGTTGATCTGAATGGTCTGAAAGACGCGCAACGGGGCGCCCTGGGGCGCCCTTTTTTGTATCTGATGTCACCGTCCACGCTATGCATTTGCTGCAACGCGGCATTCGCGAACTGATTATTGTTAGCGCTAGCTCGCACTCCCATATTCCTCAGGAGAAGGACGAAGACCTCAATCTCGAAAGGACGAAGAAATGACCTTCATCAGCAAAATCCAGGACGCCCGCCGCAAACGCGCCGCCTATGTCCGCACAAGAAACGAAATTGCCGCGATGCCACGCGAAACCGGCTGGGATCTGGGCATCTTCCCGGCCGATGCTGAAAAGATCGCGCGCGATGCCATCTACGGCCGCTGAGCTTCAGGCGCCCGAAAGTTTCGCCTTGAGCGCCGCTTCGACGGCCGGCGTCACGAATTTCGACACGTCGCCACCAAGCCGCGCGATTTCCTTGACCAGCTTCGACGCGATCGCCTGACGGCGCGCATCGGCCATCAGGAACACCGTTTCGATCGAAGCGTCGAGCGCGCGGTTCATCCCCACCATCTGGAATTCATACTCGAAATCCGCGACGGCCCGCAGGCCGCGGATTATGATCCCCGCACCGACATCGCGGGCACAATCGATCAAGAGGTTCTCGAACGGATGGACGACGATCTCTCCGCCGGTTTTGGCGATGATCGGCGCACACTCAGCCTGAATCATCGACACGCGCTCTTCCAGATCGAACAGAGGTCCCTTGTCGCGGTTGATCGCGACACCGATGACCAGCCGGTCGACAAGCGCCATCGCGCGCTGGATGATATCCGTATGGCCGAGCGTAACTGGGTCGAACGTGCCTGGATAAAGTCCGATGCGCATGGATTTCATCCTTTCTCCGGTCGGATCACGCGCACGCAACAATATTGCGCCACGGAATGCAAGGGTCGAAGGGGTTTACGCCCGTTCAGTTCCCCATGATCATTCCCGCCAGCGCTTCCTTTTCCATCGCCAGTTCGGAAATCCGCGCGGCCACGACGTCGCCGATCGAGATGATACCGATCATCTTGCCATCATCCATCACCGGCATGTGGCGGAATCGGCCCGCCGTCATCTTTTCGAGCACGCTATCGGCACTGTCGGTGGTGGCGCACGAGACGAGGTTGCGGGTCATCAACGTCTCGACCTTCTCGTCCAGGCAACTCGGGCCGCGCCGGCCAAGATCGCGCACGATGTCGCGTTCCGACAAGATCCCGTCGAGCGTTTCACCGTCGCGCGATACGACCAACGCGCCGATCCGCCGTTCCGCCAGAAGCCGCGCTGCCTCTGCGACACTCGCCTCCGGGGCCACCGTGATGACGTTTGCCTTGGGTTTGGAGCGCAGAATCTGATGCACCTGCATGTTAACCTCCCGACCTTGAAGATAGTTTTCGTAGCGTTGCCGGTCGCTGCCTTTCTGTCAAGCCAGCGATTCCAGACGCTGAACTTCTCGACCCACACCTTCGGCCAGAAGGATAGCGAAACGGTTGAGCCGCTCCACCCGCCGGTCGTCGGCATGGCGGATCAGGTAGAAGCTGCGCGACAGGCTGAGCGCGTCGGGCAAGATGCGGACAAGCCCGGTCGCGGAGGGCAGAGCGAAGTCATGAACGATGGCCACCCCCGCACCGGCGCGGACCCAGTTCAACTGCACCGAAGCGGAATTCGAGGCGAGCGCCACCGTCTCCACCCCGGTTTCGGCGAGGTAGTCGAGTTCCTTGTCGAAGATCAGGTCGGGGATGTAGCCGATCATCCGGTGGTGCTTCAGGTCGCTGAGCGCATGGATCGGCGGATGGCTGTCGAGATAATGGCGCGAGGCAGCAAGGCTCAGCCGGTAATCTGCGATCTTCTGCACCGTCAGGCGTCCCGCTTCGGGCCGGCTGACGGCAATGGCCATGTCGGCCTCGCGCTTGGAGAGGCTGAAGACGCGCGGCAGGGCGACGATCTGCACGTCGAGGCCGGGATTGTCGTCGCAGATCCGCGCCACGACCTGCGGCAACAGGTAGTTCGCGGCCCCGTCCGGCGCGCCGATCCGGACCTGCCCGGTCAATCCGCTTTGGCCCCGCACGTCCTCCATTGCCTCGGCCACGGCCTGTTCGACCCGGACCGCATGGGACAGAAGCCGCTGCCCCTCCTCGGTCAACGCGTAGCCTTGCGGCGAGCGCGCGAAAAGCCGCGCGTCCATCGCATCTTCCAGCTTGGAAATCCGACGCCCTACCGTCGCCGGGTCGACTCCTGAGAACCTTGCCCGCGCCCGACAGGCTCTCGCTCCGCGCCACGGCGAGGAATATCTTCAGATCGTCCCAGTCGGCCATTCCGAACCTATGCAGAAATGCAAAACGCTTTTGGGATACTGCCTCTTTTGATTGAAATTCTGCAAGGCTAATGTATCCGGGAACTCTGAGGGAGGACACCATGCAAGAACTGACCCACTGGATCAACGGCAAGCACGTCAAGGGCACGTCCGGCCGTTTCGCCGATGTCATGAATCCCGCCACGGGCGAGGTTCAGGCCAAGGTGCCGCTGGCCACGGTGGCCGAACTGGACGCCGCCGTCGCCGACGCCGCGAAGGCGCAGGTCGAATGGGGCGCGACCAACCCGCAGCGCCGCGCGCGGGTGATGATGAAGTTCGCCGCCCTCATCAACGAGAACATGGACAAGCTGGCCGAATGCGTCAGCCGCGAACACGGCAAGACGCTGCCCGACGGACGCGGTGACGTGCAGCGAGGGCTCGAGGTCGTCGAAGTCTGCATGGGCGCGCCGCATATGCTGAAGGGCGAATTCACCAACGATGGCGGGCCGGGCATCGACCTCTATTCGATGCGCCAGCCGCTTGGCGTCGTGGCCGGAATCACGCCGTTCAACTTTCCGGCGATGATCCCGCTCTGGAAGATGGCCCCCGCGCTCTCGGCCGGCAACGCGATGATCCTGAAGCCGTCCGAACGCTGCCCCTCGACCTCGCTGATGATTGCCGAACTGCTGAAGGAAGCGGGTCTGCCGGATGGCGTGCTTCAGGTCGTCAACGGCGACAAGGAAACCGTCGATGCGATCCTCGACAATGAAACCGTTCAGGCGGTGGGTTTCGTCGGATCGACCCCGATCGCGCAGTATATCTACGGTCGAGCGGCATCGAACGGGAAACGCGCGCAGTGCTTCGGCGGTGCGAAGAACCACATGATCATCATGCCGGACGCCGATATCGACAAGGCCGCCGACGCACTGGTCGGCGCCGGCTTCGGCGCGGCGGGCGAACGCTGCATGGCAATCTCGGTCGCGGTCCCGGTCGGCGACAAGACCGCGGACGCCCTGATCGAACGCCTCGTCCCGCGGATCGAGAAGCTGAAGGTCGGTCCCTACACCGCTGGCGATGATGTCGATTACGGCCCGCTCATCACCAAGCAGGCGATGGAACGTGTGAAGGGCCTGATCGACTCGGGCGTCGAACAGGGTGCGACGCTTGTCACCGACGGCCGCGATTTCCACCTTCAGGGCTACGAGAACGGATTTTTCGTCGGCCCCACGCTTTTCGACAACGTCACGCCCGAGATGGACATCTACAAGCAGGAGATCTTCGGCCCGGTTCTCAGCCAGGTCCGCGCCGGCTCCTACGAGGAAGCGCTGAAGCTGACGATGGACAACCCCTATGGCAACGGAACGGCGATCTATACCGCCGATGGCGACACCGCCCGCGACTTCGCGAACCGGGTGAATGTCGGCATGGTCGGGATCAACTTCCCAATCCCGGTGCCGCTTTCCTATCACACCTTCGGGGGCTGGAAGAAATCCGCTTTCGGCGATCTCAACCAGTATGGCCCCGACGCCTACCGCTTCTACACCAAGACCAAGACCGTCACGGCGCGCTGGTTCTCTGGCATCAAGGACGGTGGCGAGTTCGCTTTCAAGGCGATGGACTGATCGGCGCAGGGTGTGCAGAAACAGGGGGCGTCGGGTAACCTCGGCGCTTTTTTTGTCGGCATCGTTCCAGGGAGCCGTGCCCTCGCCGGCATTGGAACGAACCCCGGGATCGCGCCTGCGCCGGGGCGCGGAATGCGGGCGCCGCCTTTTCCTTGCCCGCGCGCGCCGGATCGGCTTTGCTGCCGATAAGCGAGGAGGCTCCATGCCCGATCCCGTCCCCGCCTTCAGCATCGGTATCGAGGAGGAATACCTTCTGGTCGATGCAGAAACCTTCGACCTCGCGCAGGCGCCCGAGGCGATGATGGCTGCCTGCCGCGCCGACCTTGAGGGGCAGGTCAGCCCCGAATACCTGCGCTGTCAGGTCGAGATCGGAACCCGCGTCTGCGCCGACATCCGAGAGGCCCGCGCAGACCTCAAGCGCCTGCGCGCCACCGTCTCGGCCCGCGCCGCCGAGGTTGGCCTCGTCCCGGTCGCGGTGTCGTGCCATCCCTTCGCCGACTGGCGCGATCAGCACCACACCCCCAAGGACCGCTACGACGATCTGCGCCGCGATCTGGCGGGGGTGGCGCGGCGGATGCTGATCTGCGGGATGCATGTCCATATCGGGATCGACGACCCCGAGGTGCGGATCGACCTGATGAATCAGGTCAGCTATTTCCTGCCGCATCTCCTGGCGATGTCGGCCTCCTCGCCCTTCTGGCAGGGCGAGGATACGGGGCTGGCCTCCTACCGCCTGACGGTGTTCGACAACCTGCCGCGCACCGGCCTGCCGCCCCGGCTGACCGATTGGTCGGCATGGGAGCGGTCGGTTCAGGCGCTGGTCGATGTCGGCGTCCTCGAGGATGCCTCGAAGATCTGGTGGGACATGCGGCCCTCGGTGCGCTATCCCACGATCGAGGCCCGCATCTGCGATGTCCCGCCCCGGATGGAGATGACGCTGGCGCTGGCGGGCGTGATCCAGTCGCTGGTGCGGATGTTGTGGCGGCTGCGCCAGAAGAACCAGCGCTGGCGCATCTACGACAGCTTCCTTCTGGCCGAGAACCGCTGGCGCGCGCAGCGCTACGGCACCTCGGACGGTCTGATCGACTTCGCCCGCCACGAGATCGTCGATTTCGGCACGCTCTTGGGCGAGTTGCTGGCGCTGATCGCCGAGGATGCCGACGCCCTGGGCTGTTCCGATGAGGTTCACGCCCTGCCCGCCCTTCTTGCCGAGGGCACCAGCGCCGACCGGCAGCGCAGGGTCCTGACCGATGCGATCGAGGCGGGCGACAGCCGCGAAGAGGGCCTGCGCGCCGTCGTGCGGCACCTGATCGACGAATATCATGCCGATCTCTAAGGCTCGCGCAGGCCGGTTTTCCCTTGCAATTGTCCTGCAAAATTTGCGAATTAAACGGGCGTTCAATTCAGCAACCGGGAGGGGATCATGGATTTTGCGCTGAGCGAGGAACAGCAGGCCATCTTCGACATGGCGCGGGGCTTCGGGCAGGAACATATCGCCCCCTTCGCGCGGGAGTGGGAACGGCAGGGGACGATTCCGAAAGCGCTCTGGCCGAAGGTGGCGGAGCTTGGGCTTGGCGGCATCTATGTCGGCGAGGATCATGGCGGGTCGGGGCTTTCGCGGCTCGACGCGACGCTGGTCTTCGAGGCGCTGGCGATGTCCTGCCCTGCCGTGGGATCGTTCCTGTCGATCCACAACATGTGCGGCGGCATGATCGACAAGTTCGGCTCGGAGGAGATGAAGGCGCACTGGCTGCCGGCGCTGACCTCGATGGAGAAGGTCTTTTCCTACTGCCTGACCGAACCGGGGTCCGGCTCCGACGCTGCGGCGCTACGGACGCGGGCCGAGAAGACGAACGAGGGCTGGAAGGTCAACGGCACCAAGGCCTTCATCTCGGGCGGCGGCTATTCGGATGTCTATGTGACGATGGTGCGGACCGGCGAAGATGGGCCGAAGGGCATTTCCACGGTCATGGTCGAGGATGGCACACCCGGCCTGTCCTTTGGCGCACTTGAAGACAAGATGGGCTGGCGCGCGCAGCCGACGGCACAGGTGCAGTTCGACGATTGCACGATCCCGCATGACAATCTCATCGGCGAGGAAGGCAAGGGCTTCAGCTACGCGATGGCGGGGCTTGACGGTGGGAGATTGAATATCGCTGCCTCCGCCCTTGGCGGTGCGCAGGCGGCGCTCGATGCGACGCTCGCCTATATGGGCGAACGCAAGGCTTTCGGGAAGACGCTCGACCAGTTCCAGGCGTTGCAGTTCCGGCTGGCGGAGCTGGAGGTGAAGCTGCAATCGGCGCGCATATTCCTGCGGCAGGCGGCGTGGAAGTTCGACGCCGGCGCGGCCGATGCGACGAAGTTCTGCGCGATGGCCAAGCTTCTTGTCACCGACAACGCTTTCGACGTCGCCAACCAGTGCCTGCAACTGCATGGCGGCTATGGTTATCTGGCGGATTATGGGGTGGAGAAGATCGTCCGCGATCTTCGAGTGCACCAGATCCTCGAAGGCACGAACGAGATCATGCGCCTGATCGTCGGCCGTGCTCTTCTCGCCGAGAGGGGCTGATGGCCGATATCCTGATCCGCAAGGAAGGCCGCGCGGGCCGGATCACGCTCAACCGGCCCAAGGCGCTGAACGCCCTGACCTACGAGATGTGTCTTGCGATCGATGCGGCGCTGACGGGCTGGGCCGATGACCCCGAGGTTGCGCTGGTGTTGCTTGACGGCGCGGGCGAGCGCGCCTTCTGCGCAGGCGGCGACATTGCCGAGATGTATGCGACCGGGACAAGGGGCGACTACGGCTATGGCCGGCGCTTCTGGCGCGACGAATACCGGATGAATGCGCGGATCACGGAAAACCCCAAGCCCGTGGTCAGCTTTCTGCATGGTTTCACGATGGGCGGCGGTGTCGGCGTCGGCTGCCACGGCAGCCACCGGATCGTCGGGGAAAGTTCGCAAGTGGCGATGCCCGAATGCGGCATCGGCCTCGTGCCGGATGTCGGCGGCAGCTATGTGCTCGCCACCGCGCCGGGGCACCTTGGCGAATACATCGCCACGACAGGCGCGAGGATGGGACCGGCGGATGCGATCCTTGCCGGCTTCGCGGACGTTTTCGTGCCGGAGGCCGAATGGGGTCCGCTCAAGGCCCGGCTGATCGGAACCGGCGATGCAGGTGAGATCGCGGCATTCGTCAGGGACGCGCCAACAAGCAGGCTCGCGGCGCTTCGCCCGGAGATCGACCGGCATTTCGGGGCCGGCACACTAGCCGACATAATGCGGTCGCTTCGCGCTTCCGATACTGCCTTCACCGCCGAGGCGCTGAAGGCCCTTTCCCGCGCCGCGCCGCTTTCCGCAGCCTGTGCCGTGGAAATGATCCGGCGGATGCGCGGTCATGTTACCATCCGCGAAGCCCTCGGGATGGAGTACCGCTTCACCTGGCGCGCAATGGAGCACGCGGATTTCCTTGAAGGCATCCGCGCCCAGATCATCGACAAGGACCGCACTCCGCGCTGGCGCAATGATGGACCGGATGCGGTGCCGGTGGAAGACGTGGAAAGAATGCTCGCGCCCCTCGGGGCCGAGGAACTGACATTCGGGGAGGAGAACCCATGAAGATCGCATTCATCGGACTTGGCAACATGGGCGCGCCGATGGCGAAGAACCTCGTCGCTGCGGGCCACGATGTGACAGGCTTCGATACCCACGCACCGATGCCCGATGGCGTCGTCGCGGCGATCAGCGCGGCGGGCGCGGTCAGGGACGCCGATGTGGTTATCACAATGCTGCCGAATGGCGCGATCCTGCGCGCGGTCGCGGCATCAGGTCATCCCGGCGATGAGCAAAGGCGCGGTCCTCAGCGACTGCTCCACGGTCGATGTCGAAAGCGCCCGCGCGGTCGCCGATCAGGCGGAAAAGGCCGGTCTACTGGCCATCGACGCGCCGGTCTCCGGCGGCATCGGCGGGGCGGCGGCGGGAACGCTGACCTTCATGGCGGGCGGCTCGGACGCGGCCTTCGCCATTGTCGAGCCCTTGTTCGACGTGATGGGTCAGAAGGCCGTGCATTGCGGCCCCTCGGGCAATGGCCAGGCCGCGAAGATCTGCAACAACATGATCCTCGGCGTCACAATGATCGCCACCTGCGAGGCCTTCGCGCTGGCCGACAAGCTCGGCCTCGACCGGCAGAAGATGTTCGACGTGGTCTCCACGTCGTCGGGCTATTCCTGGACGATGAACGCCTATTGCCCCGCCCCCGGCGTCGGCCCGAAATCGCCCGCCGATAACGACTACAAGCCGGGCTTCGCCGCCGAACTCATGCTGAAGGACCTGCGGCTGTCGCAGCAGGCCGCCGAGGCGGCCGACGCCGACACGCCGATGGGCCAGCTCGCTGCGCTGCTCTATGAAACATTCGTCGAACGCGAGGACGGCAAGGGCATGGACTTCTCCGCCATGCTGCCGCGGTTCGAAAAACGCCATCGCGGCTGAGGCGGCTTGACCCTCGCCGTGCTCCGCTGCAATTGGTGCGGATCATACGGGAAAAGGCGATGAAGTGACACACTGGACCGACCATGCCGATGGGCTTCACGGCCTTGATGCAGTCGCTGTAGCCCGGCTCGATGCGCTGCGTCCCGTTGATGTGCCGCGCGGCACGCTACTCTTTCATCCCGGCGACGTAGCCAAGGGCTTCGTGATCGTTCTTGACGGTCGGGTTGACGTCTTCCTCACGGGACCATCCGGCCGCGACATCCTGCTCTATGCAGTGCGGCCGGGTGGCACCTGCATTCAAACGACATTAGGGCTTCTCGGTGGCGAGGATTATTCAGGCGAAGCAGTCGCGACCGTGGACAGTCGCATCGTTCTCATTCCCAAGACTGATTTCCTGTCCCTGATGGACGGATCCTCTGCCTTCCGCCGTTTCGTGTTTTCCGCATTCGCCAAGCGGATGCAGGGCATGATGCATGCGCTGGAACGCGTTGCCTTCCAGCGCATCGAGAGCCGTCTGGCCGCGACCCTTCTGGACCGCGCCGTTGATCGCCGCGTCAACGCCACGCATCAGGATCTGGCCACCGCAATAGGCTCCGCCCGCGAGGTCGTCTCGCGCCGTCTTGAGGGCTTCGCGCGGTCGGGCTGGGTCACGACCGAGCGTGGCGCGGTGATGCTGACAGACTTTCCCGCACTGCGGCGGCTCGCCGCAGGTGCCGAATAGTGTGACATAGTCACAGACGAAGACCCTGACTTTGGGCATCATGCCTTTAAAGCGCGCGGGAAGGCCCCGCCGCCGCGACAGGAGAGACCAATGTTCAAGACCAATGTCGGCAGCATCGACCGGGTGCTGCGCATTATCGTCGGGATTGCGCTGATCGCGTGGTGGTATTTCGCGCCCGGTATGGGGCTGCGCTGGTTGCCGCTCGCCCTCGGGATCGTCGCGATTGCAACCGGCTTCATGTCGACGTGTCCGGCCTATTCGATCCTCGGCATCAGCACCTGCCCGATGAAGAAAAGCTGATCCGCCGGCGCCCCTGCACCGCGCCGGACCGAGATCAAGCGGATAGACCGATACCTGTTCCTCACTCACGTCGGTCCCGAGCGTCGCGCTGTCACGTTCGTCGGCGGCGATCTCTGCCGTCATCTTTCATGCGCGACGTCGGGCCGCAAGTCGCAGACTTGGCGAAGGTGCAACTTGCTCCACCCGATACGGACGACCGTCGAGAGGCGCCGCCATCGCGGCCCGGAAGCCGGGAAAGCAAAACGAACATGAAATGCCGTCAGGAACCTTCGTTCCGGCGAACCTGCGGCACTTTTTCACCGGTGCAAGCATCCCACAATTGCCAGTTGTCTGATCCATTTCGCCGCTTCGGGTGCCGTTCACGGAACCGAGCCGATAAGATGGAGTTGTACCCGTAATGTTGACGAGAGCGACACCGATGATCCGCTCGTTTGTGGCGACCCTTGTTCTCGCGGCTTTGTCGGCGGGCACTGCCATTGCGGACAACTGCCGTATCGACACCGGGACCGGAAAGTGCATCTTCGTTCCCATGAGCGACAGGACTAAGCCCGACTTCGCGGTGGGCGATGTCTTTCCGATCTATGACTATAGCATGCTGATGGATATAGACCGCTACGGGCTAAAACCCGTGGACGGGTCGTGGCGCTACTACAAATCCGGGTCGGACATCTACAAGGTTTCGACAGAAGGCTACAAGGTGCTGGAAATCATCCGCAACGCGCGCCGGCGATAGCTCAGCCCCGCCGATCCGGGCCAAGGTGCATGTCGCCGAACCCGGTCCGCTCCTTCAGCCCGTATCCGAGCATCCGGTCGACTCCGATATGTGCTACCCCATAGCAGGCCAAGGATTCCCGCCGGCACGTTTCCTGAAACGGCCAGCCCCCTGACCGAAAGGATCACTGTCAGGCGCCACCCATCCCGTTCAGCACGGCTATGGCCGCGAGCATGGCGAGAAACACCAGGCCGCCTTCGACCCGCTGCCAGACGGCGGCGGTCATTCGGCTGCCACGCGCCGTGGCCGCAGCATCGGCGCAAGATAGCGGCCGGTATGGCTTGCCTCGACCTTGGCCACATCCTCCGGCGTTCCCGTCGCGACGATCCTGCCGCCGCCATCGCCGCCCTCGGGCCCGATATCGATGAGCCAGTCGGCAGTCTTGATGACGTCGAGGTTGTGTTCGATGACCACCACAGTGTTTCCCTGCTCCACCAGTTCGTGCAGCACTTCTAGCAGTTTTCGAACATCTTCGAAGTGCAAACCGGTCGTAGGTTCATCCAGAATGTACAAAGTCCGACCTGTGGAGCGTCGCGAGAGTTCCTTTGACAGCTTCACCCGCTGCGCCTCGCCGCCCGAAAGCGTCGTCGCCTGCTGGCCGACCTTGATATAGCCGAGGCCCACCTTCACCAGCGCGTCCATCTTTTCCCGGATCGCCGGAACGGCGGAGAAGAAGCCCTGCGCATCTTCTACCGTCATCTCAAGAACGTCAGCGATGGACTTGCCCTTGAACTTGATCTCCAGCGTCTCGCGATTGTAGCGGTGGCCCTTGCACGTTTCGCAGGTGACATAGACGTCGGGCAAAAAGTGCATCTCGATCTTGATGACGCCGTCGCCCTGGCAGGCCTCGCAGCGGCCACCCTTCACGTTGAAGGAGAACCGCCCCGGCAGGTAGCCGCGCGCCTTGGATTCCGGCAGGCCCGCGAACCAGTCACGGATCGGGGTGAAGGCCCCGGTATAGGTCGCGGGGTTGCTGCGCGGTGTCCGCCCGATGGGCCGCTGGTCGATGTCGATGACCTTGTCGAGATGCTCGAAACCCTTGATCGTCTCGCAAGGTGCGGGCGTCTCGCGTGCGCCGTTGAGGCGCAGGGCCGCGTTCTTGTAGAGCGTTTCAACCGTCAGGGTCGATTTGCCACCGCCCGACACACCGGTGACGCAGACGAACCGGCCAAGCGGGAATTCCGCTGTCATCTCTCTCAGGTTGTTGCCAGTCGCCTTGACGACCTTCAGCACCTTGCCGTTGCCCTCGCGCCGATGCTTCGGCACCGCAATCGCGCGCGTTCCCGAGAGGTATTGCCCGGTCAGCGAGGCCGCGTCGGCGGCGATCTCCTCGGGCGTTCCCCGGCTGATGACCTGCCCGCCATGGACGCCTGCGCCGGGACCGATGTCGAAGACATAATCCGCCTCGCGGATCGCTTCCTCGTCATGTTCGACCACAAGCACGGTATTACCCTGATCGCGGAGGTTCTTGAGCGTGCCCAGAAGCCGGTCGTTGTCGCGCTGATGCAGGCCGATAGACGGTTCGTCCAGGACATAAAGCACCCCGGTCAGGCCGGACCCGATCTGGCTCGCCAGACGGATGCGCTGGCTTTCGCCACCCGACAGCGTTCCGGCATTGCGGCTGAGCGTCAGGTATTCGAGGCCGACGTTGTTCAGAAATCCCAACCGCTCGCGGATTTCCTTCAGAATCAGCTTGGCGATCTCGTTCTTCTGTTTCGTCAGCTTGGCGGGGACCGTGCCGATCCAAGCATAGGCCTCCTTGATCGACATCTGCACGACCTCGCCGACATGCAGCTTGGCGATCTTCACCGCGAGGGCCTCTGGCCGCAGGCGATAGCCGTTGCAGACTCCGCAAGGACGGTTGTTCTGGAAGCGCTCCATCTCCTCGCGGCTCCAGGCGCTGTCGGTTTCGCGGTAGCGGCGTTCCATGTTGGGAATGACGCCCTCGAAGGTCCGGCTGACCTCATAGACCCGCCCGCCCTCGTCGAAGCGGAACTTGATCTCCTCCTCGCCGGAACCATAAAGGAAAAGCTGCTGAACCTTTTCGGGCAAGTCCTTCCAGGGCTTCCGCGGATCGAAGCCGTAATGTTTCGCCAGCGAATCGATGGTCTGGAGGAAATACGGCGTCTTCGATTTCGCCCAGGCGGCGATGGCGCCATCCTTCAGCTTCAGCGTCACATCGGGCACGATCAGCCGTTCGTCGAAGAAAAGCTCCACGCCGAGGCCATCGCATTTCGGGCAGGCGCCAAAGGGGGCGTTGAAGGAGAAGAGGCGCGGCTCGATCTCGGGGATGGTGAAGCCGCTGACGGGACAGGCGAAATTCTCGGAAAACGTGATCCGCTCCGGATCGCCCTCGGTCGGCGCGGTCTCAAGGATGGCGATGCCGTCGGCGAGGTTCAGGGCGGTGCGGAAGCTGTCGGCGAGCCGGGTCTCCAGCCCTTCGCGCACGACGATCCGGTCCACCACCACGTCGATGTCATGGCGGAACTTCTTGTCGAGCGCCGGCGGTTCCTCAAGCTCGTAGAACTGGCCGTCGACCTTCACCCGCTGGAAGCCCTGCTTGCGAAGCTCGATGAACTCCTTGCGGTACTCGCCCTTCCTGTCGCGCACGATGGGGGCCATCAGATAGCCGCGCGTGCCCTCCTCCATCGCCATGACGGCATCGACCATGTCCTGCACCTGCTGCGCCTCGATCGGCTTGCCGGTCGCCGGGCTGTAGGGCGTGCCGACGCGGGCGAAAAGAAGGCGGAGATAGTCGTAGATCTCCGTCACCGTCCCGACGGTCGAACGCGGGTTCTTGGAAGTCGTCTTCTGCTCGATGGAAATGGCGGGCGACAGGCCGGTGATATGATCGACATCGGGCTTGCCCATCATGTCGAGGAACTGCCGCGCATACGCCGACAGGCTTTCGACATAACGCCGCTGACCTTCGGCATAGATCGTGTCGAAGGCCAGCGAGGACTTGCCGGAGCCCGAGAGCCCGGTGATGACCGTCAGCTTGTCGCGCGGTATATCGACGTCAATCGACTTCAGATTATGCTCGCGCGCACCGCGAACCTCGATGAACTTCTGCTCGGCCATGAACGCCCCCGGGGGATCAGACCTTAACAGATAGTGCATGGCCCCTGAGTCTCCAACCGCAAAATGAGAACAATCATGGAACACTCTGCGGATTTGGACGGGCTCCTGACAAAACTGCGCCACTTGGGACTATACAAATTCAATGTTTTGAATTTAAATTGCAGGCAACGCTTGAATCGCCTCCGGCCGCGCGCCCGATCAGGCTTCGCAACACCACGACGAAAGGCTTCGCTCATGCTTTCCTTCCTGCGTCCCGGCGCCTCGTCCGTGTCCCGCATTTCCGCGAAGGACGCCATCGACCGCGCCGCCAGAGGCGAGTTGGTGGTCATCGACGTGCGCGAGGGCGGCGAGGTCGCGGCCTCGGGCAAGGCCAAGGGCGCGCTGCATGTGCCGCTGGCCGCCCTCAGGATGCGCTGCGATCCGAAAAGCCCGGAATGCCTGGCGGACCTGTCGGTCGAAAAGGCCGTCGCGCTTTACTGCGCCTCGGGTGCCCGCAGCCAGATGGCGGCGCAGATGATGGCCCAGATGGGCTATGGCCAGGTCTTCAACATCGGCGGGCTTCACGACTGGCATGCCGCCGGCGGCGCCATCGAGCGCTAGGCACGGCTTTCCAGTCCTTCCTGCCGACGGCGGCGGGCAAGCCAGGAATGCACCGCAATTCCCCCCAGACAGAGCGGCAGCCCGAACCACAGCACCGCCGGCAGACCCCAGAGGTCGGTCATCCTGAGCAGGATCGGCGTGCCGAGCGTGGTGCCGACATTGCCAAGCTGCGCAATGGCCCCCGCCGCCTCGGCCCGCGCCGAGCCGTCGGCGTTCAACTCCGAAATCGCGGCGAAGCTGCCGCCCTGCACCAGCCCCAGCGCGCCGGAAATCGCCATGACGGAAGCCAGCGCAGGCGTCCCTGCCCCGCCGCTGAGCGTGAACGCCACAAGCGCCACGGCCCCGGCGGCAAGACCGATCTGCACCGTCGCGACCGCCCCCAGCGCGCGCGTGATCGCCACACCAATCAGAAGCGACACGGCGATGGAGGCCAAGGGCATTACGGTCGCCGTCAGGTAGCGCCACTCAGGCGCGATGACGTCGGGCAAAAGCGTCAGGAAAGCCACGAACATCAGCGTGTAGAAGACGAAGCCGAGCGCTGGGGCAGCGATGCGGGGCGAGGCATAGATGCGGCGATGCGCCTCGATGATCCCGGCGCGGGCGATGGCGTTCGGCTTCGCGGGCGGCTGTTTCGGGAGAAGCCCGAAAAGGATGCCACCCGCCAGAGCCATCAACCCGGCATGGATGATGAAGAAGACCGACGGCCCCTGCGCCTCGACCAGGGGACGCCCGAGGAAGGCGGTGAGCGAAAAGGCCACGGCGAAGAAGGTGGACCAGAGCGTCATGGCGGCGGGCTGGTCCTCGGGCCGTGCCGAGGCGGCGATGAGGACCGGCGCGGCGACGACGATGGCGAGATGGCTCATGCCCTCAAGCGCGCGAAGGGCGATCATCACCGGCAGGGGCGGCAGCAGGCTTTCGATCAGCGACAGCGATGCCCCCGCCGCGAGCGCCGTCAGCAGCATCCGGCGCGGTCCGATACGGGCGACCGCAATGCCCGCGCTCGTCCCGAACACCACCCCGACGAAACCGACGATGGACACGACAAGGCCAAGCCAGATGCCCGCCCCCGGCCAGACCGGGCGCAGAAGGTCGAAGATCACGCCGATCTTGGCGAACTGACCGGCGGCGGTCAGCCCGGCGAACCAGAGCGCCGCGATCAGTCCCCAGCGCGTTCGAAGCATCGCGCCTCCGTTCCGTGGATGAAAAACCGGGCGCGAAGCCCGGCCCGGTCACATATGCAGCGCGCGCCCGTAGGCGTCGAGCACCGCCTCGTGCATCATCTCCGAAAGCGTTGGATGCGGGAATACGGTTTCCATAAGCTCCGCCTCGGTCGTCTCGAGCGTGCGGCCAACGATATAGCCCTGGATCAATTCGGTCACTTCGGCGCCGACCATATGGGCGCCCAGAAGCTCGCCGGTCTTGGCGTCGAAGATGGTCTTGATCATCCCCTCCGGTTCGCCCAGCGCGATCGCCTTGCCGTTGCCGATGAAGGGGAAGCGGCCGACCTTGACCTCATGCCCCGCTTCTTTCGCCTTGGCTTCGGTCAGGCCGACGCTGGCGATCTGCGGCTGGCAATAGGTGCAGCCCGCGATGGAGTTTGGCTTGATCGGATGGGGGTGCTTTCCGGCGATCAGTTCGGCGACCATCACGCCCTCGTGGCTCGCCTTGTGCGCGAGCCACGGCGCGCCAGCGATGTCGCCGATGGCGTAGAGCCCCTCGACCCCGGTCCGGCAGAATTCATCCGTCACGACATGGGTGCGGTCGATCTTCACGCCCAAGGCTTCCAGCCCGAGGTTCTCGACATTGCCGACGATGCCCACGGCGGAAATCACCGTATCGAACTCGGCCGTTGTCGTCCCCTTGGAGTCTTCCAGATGCGCCGTGACCTTGCCGCCCGTCTTGTCCAGCTTCTTCACCGTGGTCTTTTCGAGGATCTTCATCCCCTGCTTGACGAACTGCTTTTTCGCGAAAGCCGATATTTCGGCATCCTCGATCGGCAGGACGCGGTCCATCACCTCGACGACCGTCGTATCGGCGCCGAGCGTATTGAAGAAGCTCGCGAATTCGATCCCGATGGCGCCGGAGCCGATGACGAGCAGCTTCTTCGGCATCCGCTTCGGCACCAGCGCGTGCTTGTAGGTCCAGACCATATCGCCATCCGCCTCAAGCCCCGGCAGGGTTCGCGCCCGTGCGCCGGTCGCAAGGACAATGGCCTTGGCGGTCAGGTCCTCGGTCCCCTTGTCGGTCTTGACGCTGACGGTGCCTTTCTTCGGCAGCATCGCCTCGCCCATGAAGACGGTGACCTTGTTCTTCTTCATCAGATGGCCGATGCCACCCGACAGCTGCTTGGCCACGCCGCGCGAACGTTGCACCACGGCGTCGAGGTCGAAGTCCACACCATCGGCCTTCAGCCCGAAATCCTTGGCGCGGTGCATGAGGTGGAAGACCTCGGCGGACCGCAGAAGCGCCTTCGTCGGGATGCAGCCCCAGTTGAGGCATATGCCGCCCAGATGCTCCCGCTCGACGATCGCGACGTTCAGGCCGAGTTGCGCGCCCCGGATCGCGGCGACATAGCCGCCGGGTCCCGCGCCGATCACGATCATATCGAAGGTCTTCGCAGCCATGTCTCTCCTCCCTCGGAAAAAGTAGTTTGGCTTTAAACTAATATCGATTGCGACGCAATGCGAGCGCCGCCGTACCGCCATGCGCCATGTGCATGGCGCACTAACCCTGTTTCGTCAGCGTCTCCACCAGCGCTCGGTAGCCGCCTTTCTCGATGAACTCCGCCTCTTCTGGGGTCGACGTCCGGCCGAGCGCGGCATTGCGAAATGGAAACCGTCCGAACCTTTCGATGATTGCGCGATGCGCTCGGGCATGAAGCTGAAACTCCGCGCCGTGCTCGGGCATCTTTTCCGCAAGGAACCGTATTGACAGATCCTGGTCGGCGAGATCTTCCGAATGTTCGAACGGCATATAGAAGAATACGCGCTCCGGTTCCTTGACGGACATGTCCCAGCCGTGATCGATGGCAACCTTTGCGCCGTCTCGGGCACGGGCATCCGTTGCGAAAGACCGCGGATCACCACGGAACATGTTGCGGGGAAACTGGTCGGTCAGGATCATGTAGGCGAGCGAGCCGCGCGGTCCGTTCAGCCAGAATTCGCGTTCACCGCGCTCCGCGGCCTCCCAGCTTGACAGGAACCGTGCGCGAATTTCTTCATCCACCTCGTCGACGGCCTGATACCAGCCGTCCTCACCAACCTCATGAGTCCAGAAATCGACAATGGTTTCGGGTTCGGACATGGGCGGCCTCCTCCTCTGCACTTTTTGAATCGTCGCAGTTCCACCCCGCGATTGCCAGCCCTAAGACGCGGCGGCCTCGTCGGTATCCTGCGCCGCCTCCACGGCCGCCTCGACTGCCAGCGCGCTGGAGGTTGGGGAAATCGGTGTGTAGCTCGCCGTCTGGTCGGCAACCGTGACCTTGCGCCGAGTTGTGCGCCAGGCCGCGTAGCTCGCCAGTGCAATGAACAGAAGTCCCATCAGCAGGAAGTAACCTGACGGCCCCATCTCCTCCATGGCCCAGCCGGTGACGACCGGCCCGCCGATGGCGCCAAGCCCGTTGATGAACAGAAGTCCCGCCGATGCCGCCGCCATGTCGGACGCGTCGAGAAAGTCGTTGGTATAGGCGACGAGAAGCGAATATAGCGGGTTCGAAATCCCGCCCATCACGACCGCTATGAGGAGAAGTGCCGGGAAGCTCATGGTAAAAAACACCGGCATCAGCATCGCGAGACCGCCCAGCACGGAAAGCCAAAGCACCAGCACTCGCCGCCCGAGCCGGTCGGAGGCCCAGCCGATCGGGTATTGGAAGATAAGTCCCCCGACGTAGATTGCCGCGACGAAGATCGAAATCTGCTTGATGCTCAGGCCTTCGGCCGTCCCCCAGACCGAGGACATCCCGAACTGCGCCGAAAAGACGCCGCCCAGAAGGAACATGCCGACACAGCCGAGCGGCGAGGCGCGATAAAGCGCCCCGAAACTCAGGCGTTTCGTCGTCTCGAACGCCGGCGCCTGACTGACCGACAAAAGGATCGGCGTGAAGGCGAGCGAGACGAGGACCGAAGGGATGACGAAAAGAATATAGCCGGACGGGTCGCCGAAGTTCAAAATCGCCTGCGCCGCGATGATCCCGAGCATCTGCATGATCATGTAAAGCGACAGGGTCTGGCCGCGCGTCTCGTTGGTGGAGGAGTTGTTCAGCCAGCTTTCGGCGGTGATATAGACGCCCGAAAAGGAAAACCCGATCAGGACACGCATCGCTGCCCAGGCCATCCAGTCAGGTGCAGCCGCATAAAGGATCAGCACGGCGGAGATCATCGAGCCGAGCGCAGCAAAGACCCGAACGTGACCGACGCGGCGGATCATCTCGGGCGTCAAGCGGCTGCCGAAAAGGAAGCCGAGGAAATAGGCTGCCATGACATAGGACATCTGGCTCGTCGTGAAGCCCTCGATCCCGCCCCGGATGCCGAGCAGTGTGCCCTGCATCCCGTTCCCCAGCATCAGAAGCATGATGCCGAGCAGCAGGGACCAGGAATTGCGCAGGACAGTCAGCATCGGTGATGTCTTTCGTTCGCTTTCGGGGACAGTGCCAGAAGTGGTAGCCCGAGTCAGGCCCCTGGCCGACTTTCCGTAACGCCTTTGCGGTGGTCGGGCAAAAGCAACGATGCATCGCCGTAGGAGAAGAAGCGGTAGCCTTCCGCGATGGCATGGTCGTAGGCGCGGGCCATATTCTCACGCCCCATGAGGGCGGAAACCAGCATCAGGAGCGTCGATTTCGGCAGGTGGAAATTGGTCATCAGTCCGTCCGTCACACGAAAGTGGTAGCCGGGAAAGATGAAGATGTCGGTGGCACCCCGCCAGGGATTTACACGGCCATCCGTTCCGGCGGCGCTTTCGATGAGCCGAAGGGCAGTGGTGCCGACCGGAATGACTTGCCCGCCCACATCGCGCGTGGCATTGATCTCGGCGGCGGCCGCCGCTGTCACCTCGCCCCATTCGGCATGCATCCTGTGCGTCGTCACATCCTCGACCTTTACCGGCAGAAAGGTTCCCGCGCCGACATGGAGCGTGACCTCAGTGAATGCGACCCCTTTTGCGCGGAGCGCCGCCAGCAGACCATCGTCGAAGTGGAGCGAGGCGGTCGGGGCCGCGACGGCACCCGCATGGCGGGCGAAGACCGTCTGATAGTCGTCGCGGTCCTGGGCGTCCGGCGCACGAAGCGCGGCGATATAGGGTGGCAGGGGCATGTCGCCGGCCTCGGCCAGCGCCGCATCGAAATCCGCGCCCGTCAGGTTGAACGACAGTTCGGCCTGCCCGTCGCCGATCCTTTCGACACGGGCGGAAAGGTCGCTCCCGAAGGCGACGACCTCGCCCTGCTTCAGCTTCCTCAGCGGTTTGACCAGCGCAGACCAGCCCCCGCCGGGGCGCGGCTCGGTCAGCGTCACCTCGATCTTCGCCACCGCCTCGCCCTGCGGCGTGATCCGCGTGCGATTTCCCCGAAGTCGGGCGGGAATCACGAGGGTATTGTTCAGCACCAGCCGATCTCCCGGCCCCAGAATATCGACGAGATCGCGGACGTGAAGGTCACGCATCGCCGCGCCCTCGACCACGAGAAGCCGCGCCGCGGTTCGCGGCCTCACGGGACGCGTCGCGATCAGCCCGTCGGGCAAGTCAAAATCGAAATCGCTGAGTTTCATTCTGTTCGCATCATTTCTGGAGTGTCGGCGGATCCGCCCGGAACAGGTCGCGGAATAAGCCGGGCGTGAGGATCGACAGCGGGTTTACGCTGATCTTCGGCGCCTCGGCCGTTCCGGTGAGGTGATAGTTGAAGCCGAAAAGCCCCTCCCGTCGCCGGGAAAAGATCTGGCCGATCCCGTTCAGCACATAGATGGGCGAGATCGTTCCCTGCACGTCCAGCCGTTCCGACCCGAATTCATAGATGCCGGCGGCAGAAATCCCCATCGACGGCCCGACCGCCGAGGCGCGCTGAATTTCGACGGCCTCGGGCGTCATGTAGAATTCGCCCGAGGCATCGGCGAAGAAGATGCCCGGACCGTTCAACTGAGTCAAGAAGGCCGACGACGGAAACCGCGTCGAGAAGCGCAGCGAGCGACGGCGCATCGGTCACGCGGATCGACTTGATGTTTGCGCGCCCGGTATAGGTTCCGGGCTTGGCCGCGGGGATGAGGGTGAGATCGAGCGTACCGCCATTGCCCTGGCGGAAGACGCCCGCCGCGCGCATGACCCGTCCGGCGTCTTCCGATTGAATGCGAAAGCTGCTTCGCCCGTCGGACGGCGTCACGGTGCCCGCGACCGGCGCATCGTCATTCACGCGACCCGCGAACCGGCCGGAAAAACCGCCCTTTGTGCCGAAAGCCCCCTGGAAGCCGGTCAGGACGATGCCCGAGGAAACCTGCAACCGGTCGAGCGCCACGGTGACAGGCGTATCGCCGCCTCCGCCGCCTTGCCCCAAAGTCGCGGTGCGAAGGTCAACCTTCCCCCCGGCGATTTCGACTGCGACGTCGCGCCCCTTGCCGCGCCCCCGCAGGATGACCTGACCCTCGAACCAATCGCGGAGGCTCGCCTTGTCGAGAAGCACTGCATCCAACGCGCCATCCGGCTTCAGCTCGACCTTGCCGTCGGCCGATAGCCCCGCAGCGGATAGTTGCAGCTTGCCGATCCTCGCGGGTGTACCCAGCGTACCCGCAATCGTCAGGCTTCCCTTCTGCCCCGCCGTTTTGGTCCAACCGATCTCGGGGATCGTGAGCGTCAGGCCGGTGAGGTCAGAGGTCAGGGTGAACGCGGTATCCTCCCCTCGGACGAGCTTGAGGTCGATACTGCCGGTTCCCTTTCCCGTCACCGCACCCTCCGGCAATGCGATCGCGAAAGCGTCGAGCGCGCGTGGCGAAAGCTCGACCTTTCCCGTGACCTCGCTCTTGCCCTTCTCCTCCGGTCCGAAGCCCTGCTGCCACGTGACATCGACCGGAATGCCGTCGAACGTGCCCGGACCGGCAATCTCGATGCCCGACGGGTCGGCCTTGACGTGGAGCCTGCCCGCGGTGATTGGCCTTCCCGCCACGATCCGGTCAGAACGGACATCGTTCAGCGTTCCGGTTACTTCATAGGCAACATCTTCGGGCTGAATCTTGTCGGCCAATGCCAGCTTAAGATGTGTATCCAACTGCGCCGTCCCCTCCGCCAGATCGACGGGCTGCCCAGCCTTGCTCAGAAACCCGAAGGGCGGCTGGTCAAGCAGCGACAAAGCAGCGGTGATGGAGCTTTTCGTCCTGAGCGCAATCTCCGCCGGTGCCGGCTTGATCCTGAGATCGGGGATCTGCATGACCGATCCCGACACGTCGATACGCCCGCCATCGGGTGCGGTCAAATGGCCGCGATCGACGACAAGGGTATAGGTGTTGTCCATGATCGTCGCATAGCCGGCGCCGTCCTGAATCGGTGGCAGTGTCCGGATTACCGTCACATCGGTCGAGCGGTATTCATAGCCGAGCGAGAAGTGCGGCTCCTTGCCCGGCGTGACCCTGAGACCGGCGGTGACGTTGAACAATTCGCTCGTCGCGACGTTCTCGCGCAGCCAGTCGCGCGTCTTCGGAACCATCGCCACCGGCCAGAGCGCGACCAGCCGCGAACTTTCGATGGCATTCACCGTGAAGTCGAGCGAGGTCGCCCAACCCGCCTTCTCGGCGCGGATGTCGCCTTTGGCGCCGACGCGGTTCTTACCGTCGATCAGGACCAGTTGACCGAGTTGAACCCCGAACGGCGACAGCGAAACCTTGAGGTCGGCGGCACCCTGCGTGATGGTGACGGGATTCTCGAAAAGGCCGACGGGATCGGCCTTCAGATCGTTGATCGCAATCTGCCCGATGATCGTGTTCGGCACACCTTGGGTCATGTCCTTGAGCCAGGCCTTTGCCGACGCCCGCACGCGCAGCGCGGCCCCGTCCACCGATATGTCCTGAAAGTCGAGCTGGTAGCTCGCGGGATCGTATTGCATCTGCAATGCCACGCCATCGAAGCCAACCGGCCGCGTATCCGGCGTCGGTTGCAACGCGCCCTTGCCGAGTTTCAGGATCGCGTGCAGAGGTTGGATCACGCCTTCCGCATCGACCGACGACCAGATCGCACCCGAGATCGGTGCATCGAGCGCGCCGAGCCATGCCAGCGCAGGCGACTGCGAAGCAAGGTCGCGCGAAGAGACATCGCGCACATCGGCGGAGAGCGTGGCCGCATGTGTGGTCTTTCCCGAGATCAGGCTGACCGATGCACGCGCCGGTGTGCCGCCGCCCTCCGAGACCGATAGTGCCAGGCTGATCGTGACACTTTCGGGCGTCTGGTTCATTTGAAGCCAACTGCCGCTGGCGTCCCATCGCTTGCCGGCACGAATGTCGCGGAACCTCAGATCGAGGTCCGAGATCTCGATCGTCTCGATGTCGCGTAGGACCGGCAGGGTGAAGGCCATGTCAAAAACGTCGAGCGCGGCGAGCGGGTCAAGCGCGGGCGTCTCCGGCGCCGCACCTTCGCCTAACGAAAAATCCAGCGTCCCGTCAGACTTGCGCGTCAACGCGATCTCCGCCCCGGTGATCGACACGCTGCGCGGCTGAAGCCTGCCATGAAGGATCGCGCCGCCATCGAGAGTGCTGCGCACGTTCGGAAGCCGGGCGATGCGGCTGCCGGTCCCCGAGTAAAGCTCGATATTCTTCAGGCGGACATGCGGCACGAAACTGTCGTCGACAAAAAGCTCTGCGCCGCCAACGGTCGCCCGCCCCTGCCCGGCCAGCACCGAATTGGCGCGCGCCTCGATCTGGTCGACCACCCAGCGCGGCGCGGGGAGAACCCGGTCGGTCAGCCCGAGGACGAGGATCACGCCACCGATCGCAAGCAAAAGCAGAAAACCGACCGCCACGAGGCCGATCCGGCGATGCGCCGGCCACTCCCTGGCTTCGTGATCTTGCTGACCGTCGCCCATCACCCGCCTTGCCCGGTATCTTTTTGCCTCGCCTTCCCTTTAACTTTCCGCTCCGCCGATTAAAACATAAAGCATCTTCCTCCGGAAAAGGATCGCACGGCATGCTTACCACTGGCGACAAGGCCCCGGATTTCACTCTGCCACGCGACGGCGGTGCTGACGTCTCGCTCACCGGGCTCTTCCCGAAGAAGGTCGTGCTCTATTTCTACCCGAAGGACGACACGCCGGGCTGCACGACCGAAGCGCTGGATTTTACGCGCCTCGCGGACGAATTCGCCTCCGCCGGGACCGTCGTCATCGGGATCTCGAAGGACAGCGTGACGGCGCACGACAAGTTCTGCCGGAAACACGGACTCGGCGTCATCCTTGCTTCCGATGAAACCGGAGACACCTGCGAGCGATACGGCGTCTGGGTCGAGAAGAAGATGTACGGCAAGACCTTCATGGGCATCGAGCGGACGACCGTTCTCATAGACGGCGGCGGCATGATCGCCCGCATCTGGCCGAAGGTGAAGGTGAACGGCCACGCCGATGAGGTGCTGGACGCGGCGCGGGCGATTTGACGGACAAGACCCTCTCGGAACTGGCGGTCGAAGTCCTGGGCACCGCCGACGGGCGCGCCAAGACCGCGCTCTCGCACGCCCATGCTGCGCGCTGGCGTGCGGCCCGGTCAACCGGCGGGTCGCTTCCCATAGGCCGGGCGGAGCCACCCTCGCGTCCCGCCCGCCCCGACCGGCCCGAGCTTCTGCCGCCGCGCGAGGTGCCACGGCGCCGTCCCGGTTCGCCACATGGCCGTATCGCGCTTCTTCACGCGCTGGCGCATATCGAACTCAACGCCGTGGACCTGCACTGGGACATCATCGCGCGTTTCACGGAAGTGAAGATGCCGCTTGGCTTCTATGACGACTGGGTGAAGTCGGCCGACGAAGAATCAAAACATTTCAATCTTCTCTGCGACTGTCTTGAGGTTGCGGGTAGCCATTACGGCGCACTTCCCGCCCATGCCGGCATGTGGCGCGCCGCCGAGGATACGGCGGAAGACCTGATGGGCCGTCTGGCCGTCGTGCCAATGGTGCTCGAGGCGCGTGGTCTAGACGTGACGCCCGGAATGATCGAAATCTTCGACAGGGCTGGCGCCGAGGATGCAACCACTGCGCTGCGGACGATCTACGCCGAAGAGGTCGGACACGTAGCCTACGGCGTGAAGTGGTTCAACTGGCTTTGCGGGCGCGACGGACTCGACCCGAAGGACGAATTCCATGGTCTTGTCCGCCGCTATTTCCACGGCGCGCTCAAGCCGCCCTTCAATCAGGAAAAGCGCGCCGAGGCGGGCTTGCCGCCCGACTTCTACTGGCCTCTGGCCGAAGAGATCGAAGGCGCTGCCGGAACGGCGGCCTTCCGCTGATCCGCAGGTGATGCCGCGACAAACCGCGACGCATTCACACGCTATCGGCGAGTTTCTGCCGATATCAGCCGGGTTTCGCCGCCAGAATGCTCAGGCCGCCCAAAATCCTTGCGACAACCCAACGCGGTTGCTAAGGCCGAAGCGGGAGACCTTTGGGGAAGTCGGTCTCAACAATGATTAAGAAAACCGAACGGGGATTGGCTTGCCACGACGTCTTATGAGCCGTTTGAACGCGGCATTGGAGCGGCGACTGCCGGAACAGAGACTGTTCCTGCGATCGGATACCGAAACCCGATTCATCCGGCTGAAGCCGACGACACAAGCCATCGCTCTTGCGGGGACAACCGTCGTCCTGGCCTGGTCGATCGTCGCCACCGCGATCCTTCTGATGGACTCGATCGGTTCGGGCAGCGCGCGCCAGCAGGCCAAGCGCGAACAGGCCACCTACGAAGCCCGCCTTGACGCTTTGTCACAAGAGCGCGATCTGCGGGCAGAGGAAGCGACCGCCGCGCAAGAGCGTTTCGCGATCGCGCTGGAACAGGTCTCGGCCATGCAGTCGAAGCTGCTTGCATCGGAAGAGCGTCGCAAGGAGCTCGAGACCGGCATCGGCGTGATCCAGACGACGCTGCGCCGGACCATGACCGAGCGCGACACGGCCCGCACTCAGACCGCCGCATTGACGGCCGCGGCATCGGGGACCGGAACGAATCTCGCCATGGGCGGTACGTCGACCGAAGACATGACCGAAACGCTCGGTTTCCTGACCATGGCCCTTGGCCGCACGGCGAGCGAGCGCGACGCCATGGCCAAGACCGCCAGCGACGCCACGTCGGCGGCCGATGAGATGGTCTACGAGAAGAAGCTTCTCGAGGAGCGGCACAACGAGATCTTCACCCAGCTTGAAGAGGCGGTGACGATCTCCATGGCGCCGCTCGACAAGATGTTCACCTCCGCCGGCCTCGACCCTGACAACCTGCTGGATCAGGTGAAGCGCGGATATTCCGGCCAAGGCGGCCCGCTCGGACCGATGTTGCCGCCGCTGATGCAAAGCGAGGATCCCGACGGCGCCCGCGCCGCCAAGATTCTCGAAGGGTTGGACCGGATGAATCTCTATCGTATCGCGGTCGAGAAGGCGCCCTTCGCAATGCCGCTGAAGACCTCGTTCCGCTATACATCCGGGTTTGGCCGCCGCTGGGGCAGGATGCATGAGGGCATCGACATGGCCGGCTCCCTCGGGTCTCCGGTATACTCGACCGGCGATGGCACCGTCGTCTACGCCGGGTGGGAGAACGGCTACGGCAATCTGATACGGATCAAGCACGACTTCGGGCTTGAAACCCGCTACGGTCACCTTTCCAAGATCGGCGTGAGCGTGGGCCAAAAGATCTCGCGCGGGGATCGGATCGGTGATATGGGGAATACCGGCCGGTCCACGGGACCCCATCTTCACTATGAGGTCCGGACCAACGGCAAAGCAACCAATCCGATGACGTTTATCAAGGCGGCTAACAATGTTTTCTAAAAGCAGGATCAACGAACCGGGCCCGAAATCCGGCGCCGAGACCGAGCAATCCAAGGCGGTCGAGCCGGTGGCGACGAAACCTGCCTTCGACTATCCCGCAACCACCCCGAAGGCGAAGCCAGGCGTATCCGTGCTGTCTTCGGACCTGAACATCAAAGGCAATGTGAAGACCTCCGGCGATATCCAGGTCGAAGGTGTCGTCGAGGGCGACATCCGGGCCCATATGCTGACCGTCGGCGAAAGCGCCACGATCAAGGGCGAGATCATCGCGGACGACATCGTGGTGAACGGTCGCGTGATCGGTCGCGTGCGTGGCCTGAAGGTGCGCCTGACATCGACCGCGCGCGTCGAGGGCGACATCATCCACAAGACGATCGCGATCGAGTTGGGCGCCCATTTCGAAGGGTCCGTGCAGCGTCAGGAAGACCCGCTTGCAAACGGCTCGCCCAAGCAGATCACCGCCGCGCCCGCCACGCAGTAGTCTCCGGATTATATGCTGGTTTCAGAGGGCGCCGAAATCGGTGCCCTTTTTCATTTGCGCGGGCCGGTCAATGCTGGACCCGTCGGTACATGTGCCATGACGCGTGGCCAAGGACCGGCAGTGCCACGAGAAGTCCCAGGAACATCGGCAGCATCCCGACGAACAGAATGCCCGAGATCAGCGCACCCCAGACGACCATTACGACCGGATTGGCCAGAACCGTCTGGGTCGAGTGGATCATCGCTGTCACAAAATCGACTTCCCGTTCGAGAAGAAGCGGCAGGCCGACGACCGTTGTCGAAAACAGCACCGCCGCGAACCCCGCCCCCACCACGCCGCCGACAAGCAGCATGATCGGGCCGTTCCCCTCAAGAAACAGGCTGACCATATCGGTTCCCGACCCGAATGCCCGCAGCCCCATGAACAAAGCGAAGAGCGCGTGGGCGACGAAGACCCAAAAGAGGAACAGCACGATCACGACCGCCGCCAGCGCCGGGATCTGGCGGTCCTTCTGCGCGAAGACGACGCCGAGCACGTCGGGCCAGCGCAGCGGCAAGCCTGCTTCGATGCGGCGGCTCACTTCGTAGAGACCCACCGCGGCGAAGGGGCCAAGCAGCGGAAAGCCGACCGCCATCGGCGCCAGCCACCATTGCTGTCCGGCGATTCCGTAGACCCGCCAGAGGATGATCCCCCCGGCGACATAGACCGCACTGAAGAAGATGCCAAACAACGGCGCGCGGAGAAAATCCCGCAAGCCGAGCTTCAGAACGGCTCCGATATCCGAAATACCCACTTGCGTGATCTCGGGAAGCGGGTCGGGCCCCCGGTCCGTCGTCTCCATCTCTGCTCCTCCTCGCCGACGCGCGGTCGAAGGCTAGGGCGGCAGATGGGCATCGCGCAACATATTTGCGCGACCTCGTCTGGCCAAGGGATCAGGAAGCCGTCTTTTCGGGGTATTTCGGGGTGTGAAGTCCCTTGGCCCGCGCATGCGCGATGTCGGCCAGAAGGTTCCGCTTGGCTGCGGCGAAAAGATCGTCGAGGTCGGCGATGACGAAATAAACCGGCTGGAGGATGTCGATGCGGTAGGGCGTGCGCAGCATGTCGATCACGTCGAAGGGGCGGCGTTCGGGTTCGTCGCCCGCCACGGCCCACTGGAGTTCCGAAACCGACGACGCCAATCCCGAGCCAAGCCCCTTCATGGCGCCGCTCTCTACCGTCAATCCAAATTCGATCGAGAACCAGTAAAGCCGGATGAGCCAGGCATAATCCTCTTTCGCGGCGCGCACGCCGGCCTTTCCGATAGCCTGGCTGAACGCGGCGAAGCGCGGATCGGTCAGAAGCGGCGTGTGGCCGAAGATTTCGTGGAATATGTCGGGTTCCTCGATGTAGTCGAAATGCTTGCGCTTGCGGATGAACGAGGCCGCCGGAAAACACCTGTCCGACAGCATGGAAAAGAACCTGCCGAAAGGGATGAGGGCCGGAACCGGCTCGACCCGCCAGCCCGTCGCCTCTGTCAGAACTGCCGAAACCTCGGTGCATTGCGGCACCCGGTCGCGCGGCAGATCCAGCTTGCCGAGACCCGCGAGATAAGGCTGCGCCATGTGCTTTTCGACCGCAGGCAACTGCCGCTGAAGCAGATCGCGCCAGACGGCATCCTCTTCCGCGTCATAGGCGATGAGACCCTTCTCATCGGGCACTTTCGCGTCGTATTCGGTGGATTTGGGCATGGCTGTTCTCCCCTGGTGACGACGTCATGGGAAAGTCTATCCCTATTTTACGGAATTTCTTTCCAGAATTGCGGCCGCCGACACCTGGCGGGCGCTTTACGTCAGTCTTCGGCGTTGGCTTCCGCACGGCTCTTGCCCGCTACGTCCATCGCCAGGGTCGCCGCCATCAACGCGTCGAGATCGCCATCGAGAACGCCTTGCGTATCCGATGTCTCGTAGGAGGTGCGCAGATCCTTCACCATCTGATAGGGCTGAAGGACATAGGACCGGATCTGGTTGCCCCACCCGGCATCGCCCTTGTTCTCATGCTGGGCGTTGATCTCGGCATTCCGCCGGTCAAGCTCCCTCTGGTAGAGCCGCGACTTCAGCGCCTTCATCGCGATATCGCGGTTCTGGTGCTGTGACTTCTCGGAACTGGTCGTGACGATCCCGGTCGGAATATGGGTGATTCGCACGGCGGAGTCCGTCGTGTTGACGTGCTGCCCGCCTGCGCCCGAGGAGCGGTAGGTGTCGATGCGGATATCGTTCGGCGCGACCTCGATCTCGATATTGTCATCGACCACAGGATAGACCCAGACCGAGGAAAACGAGGTGTGCCGCCGTGCCGCGCTATCGTAGGGGGAGATGCGGACGAGGCGATGGACCCCTGATTCCGATTTCAGCCAGCCATAGGCGTTCGGCCCGGAGACCTTGTAGGCGGCCGAACGAATGCCCGCCTCTTCGCCAGCGCTTTCGCTCATCAGTTCGACCTTGTAGCCCTTCTTCTCGGCCCAACGCACATACATCCGGGCCAGCATCGAGGCCCAGTCGCAGCTTTCGGTGCCGCCCGCACCCGCGTTGATCTCAAGGAACGTGTCGTTGCCATCGGCCTCGCCATCCAGAAGCGCCTCAAGCTCCTTCTGCTCGGCCAGGTCCTTGAGCGACTTCATCGCGGTTTCGGCCTCGGCGACGATGTCCTTGTCGCCTTCCATCTCACCCAGTTCGATCAGCTCGACATTGTCCTTAAGCTCGCGGTCGATCCGCTTGTAGGTCTCGACCTTGTCCATCAGCATCTGCCGTTCGCGCATCAGCTTCTGCGCGCGCGCCGGATCGGACCACAGATCGCCGTCTTCGATCATGGCGTTCATCTCTTCAAGGCGATGCGGCGCAGTCTCCCAGTCCATCCGCTGGCCCAGAAGCTTCAACGTCCGCACGACCGCCTCGGCGATATTTTCCATCTCGGCGCGCATGGCCGTCGTCCTTCCTTGCTCCCAAAGGGCGTGATAGCCGAGGCCGCCGCCTGCGGCAAGCGGCCCGACCGGGGACCGAAACCTGTCAGTAAAGGCCGCCGGAACTGATGGTGCCGAAATCGGCCTTCTTCGGGATGACCCTGGTCTGGCCTGTCGAGGTGGTGACCGTGGTTCCTTCGTCGCCGCCCACTTCGCCATAGGCGTAAAGCGGCAGGTTCTGACCCATCGCGAAGCCGCCATCGACCAACGCACCGATGCCGAAGATCGGTTCCACGCCGTCGCGGAAATATTCGGCCTGTACATAGTCGCCCGAAGCATCGTCCGGCAGGCGGTCGCCGGTGAAGCGGTTGATCTTGATGAAATGCCCGCCCGGCGGAACCTTGAACTGCGTGCCGCCGTATTTTTGAACGGCCTCTTTCATGAACGCGTTGAAGACCGGGACGCAAAGCGTGCCGCCATAGGCGCCCTGTCCCAAGGAGCGCGGCTGGTCGTAACCCATGTAGCAGCCCGCCACGATGTTCGAGGTGAAGCCGATGAACCAGACGTCCTTGGCGTCGTTCGTGGTGCCGGTCTTGCCTGCCGTCGGTACCGGCAAGTCGACGCCGTGGCCCGAGCCGCGCAGTACCACGCCCTGAAGCATCGAGGTCAACTGATAGGCGGTGATTGCGTCCATCACCCGCTCGCGGTCCGACGTGATCGTTGGTGCCTCGCCGGCGGGCAGCGTCTCGGCGCTGCAACCCTCACAATCGCGCTGGTCGTGGCGGTAGATCGTGCGGCCCCAGCGGTCCTGTACACGGTCGACGAGCGTCGGCTCCACCCGCTCGCCGCCATTGGCGAACATCGCGTAGGCGGCGACCATCTTGAACAATGTCGTCTCCTGCGAGCCGAGCGCATTGGCGAGGAACGGATCGAGATGGTCATAGACCCCGAAGCGTTCCGCATAGCCCGCGACGGTCTCCATCCCGATTTCCTGCGCAATCCTGACCGTCATCAGATTCCGCGACTGTTCGATGCCGGTCCGCATCGGCGTCGGGCCGTAGTACTTGTTCGAGGCATTCTTGGGCCGCCAGAGACCTTGCGGCGTATTCACCTCGATCGGCGCATCGACGACGATCGTCGCGGGCGAGAAGCCTGAATCGAGCGCCGCTGAATAGACGAAGGGCTTGAAGGACGAGCCCGGCTGCCGCATCGCCTGCGTCGCGCGGTTGAACACCGATGACTGGTAGGAAAAGCCGCCCTGCATGGCGATCACGCGGCCGGTGTTCACGTCCATCGCCATGAAGCCGCCCTCGACATCCGGCACCTGCCTGAGCGACCACCGCTTGAAACTGCCATCGTCAGCGGTCAGCGCCTTGACCAGCACGACATCGCCGACCGAGACGAGATCGCCGGCCGCCTTTGCCTTCTTGCCCAGCCTGCCATCGGCCTGGCGTTTGCGCGCCCAGGTTACATCCTCGGCGGGTATCCAATGCCCGTCCTCGTCGTCCGACACACCCTCGATGCCGATGCGTGCGGCGCTCTCCCCGGTCTCCAGCACCACGGCGGGCAGCCAGCCCGGAATGTCGCGCGGCACCTCGACAGCAGATAGCGCGATGCGCCACTGATCGTCGGTCGCGAGTTGCTCGGCCGGGATCACCTTGCGGGTCCCGCGCCAGATCCCGAGGTTGCGGTCGTATTTCTCGAGCGCCCCCTGCAACGCCTCCGCAGCGTTGAGTTGCATCTCGGGGTCTTCGGTCGCGCGGATCGTCAGGCCGCCGCCAAAGAATTCTTCCTGCCCGAAGCTCTTGGAAAGCTGACGGCGGATTTCGTCGGTGAAGTAGTCGCGCGGCGGCAGGTTCGACTTGAACGACGGATAATCGCCGTTCTGAACGGTCTTGAGCGGCGCGGCCACGGCCTTGTCATAGGCCGCCTTGTCGAGATATCCGTTCTGCAACATTTCGCGCAGAACATAGTTGCGGCGGTCGATGGCGGCTTGCTTGTTCTTGACCGGATGGTAGCTGTAGGGCGCCTTGGGCAGCGCAGCGAGATACGCGGCCTCTTCGGGCTGCAATTCCGCGAGCGTCTTGTTGAAATAGGTCTGCGCGGCGGAAGCGACGCCGAAGCTGAGAAATCCAAGATCGATCTCGTTGAGATAGAGTTCAAGGATCTTGTCGCGCGGCAGCGTGTTCACCAGGCGGTTGGCAAGGACCAGTTCCTTGATCTTGCGTTCCGCCGTGCGTTCGCCGCCCAGAAGGAAGTTCTTGGCGACCTGCTGCGGAATCGTCGACGCACCACGCAGCGTTTGGCCGCGCGTGCGGATCGCGTCCCACAGGGCACCCGCCATGCCGCGGGCGTCAAACCCCCGATGCGAGTAGAAATTCTTGTCCTCGGCCGAGATGAACGCGTGCTTGACCAAGGGTGGAATATCCTCGATCGGTGCGAAGATCCGCCGCTCGGTCGCGAATTCGTCCATCAGGCGGCCTTCGCCGGAATAGATCCGGCTGATGGTCTTCGGCGTGTATTGCGCAAGGTATTCATGGTCCGGAAGGTCGCGGCTGTAGATCCAGAAGACCGCGCCGACCGTCAGGGCAGCAAAAACCATGCCGGTCACAAGCCAGCTGAACACCGCGCCAAAGGTCGAAACGACGAACCGGAGCAACCTCACACCTCCAAATCAACGCCCGGTCTATATAGGCAGAGCGGCCCGGGGTCAAAACAACTTGGCAGGACGCGGCGACACGGCGCCCAAGGGGTGCTTGCGGCCTCCGCGCCGCTGGTGCAGGAAGGGCGCATGGCCAAGGGACTCCCAAATTTCACCTGCACCGCCTGCGGCGCGGTCCACCGGAAATGGTCCGGACGCTGCGACGCCTGCGGCGCGTGGAATTCCATTGTCGAAGAGGCGCCGTTGACCGCCGGACCGTCTGGCAAGACGCTTGGCGGCGCCAAAGGTCGCCAGATCGAGATCACCACGCTCGCCACTTTGGAAACCCCGCCGCCGCGCGCCGCTTCGGGGATCGATGAACTGAACCGCGTGCTGGGTGGTGGCCTCGTCCCGGCTTCTGCGATCCTGGTCGGTGGCGATCCCGGCATCGGCAAGTCCACGCTTCTCCTGCAGGCGGCGGCGAGCTTCGCGCGGACGGGCCTGAGCTGTCTCTATGTCTCGGGCGAGGAAGCCTCCGCCCAGGTGCGGATGCGCGCACAGCGCCTCGGCCTTGCCGACGCGCCCGTGCAACTGGCCGCCGAGACGAACCTCCGCGACATCCTGACGACGATGGACGCCTTGCGCCCCGATCTCGTCATCATCGATTCGATCCAGACCATGTGGGCCGACCATGTCGACGCCGCGCCGGGGTCCGTCAGTCAGGTCCGCTCCGCCGCGCATGAGCTTGTCACCTTCGCCAAGAAGCGCGGCACTTCGGTCGTGCTCGTCGGCCACGTCACGAAGGATGGCCAGATCGCCGGACCACGCGTCGTGGAACACATGGTCGATACCGTCCTCTATTTCGAAGGCGAGCGCGGCCATCAGTTCCGTATCCTGCGCGCCGTGAAGAACCGCTTCGGCCCGGCAGACGAAATCGGCGTCTTCGAGATGACCGGCGCGGGCCTTGCCGAGGTCGCCAACCCCTCGGCCCTCTTCTTGTCGGAACGCGGCAAGGCCAGCCCCGGCTCCGCTGTCTTCGCGGGCATCGAGGGAACGAGGCCGGTCCTGACCGAGATTCAGGCCCTCGTTGCGGCCTCCCCCCTCGGCACGCCGCGCCGCACGGTGGTCGGGCTCGACGCGGGCCGTCTCTCCACCATCCTCGCGGTTCTGGAGGCGCGCTGCGGTATCCCCTTCGCCGGCCTCGACGTCTTTCTGAACGTCGCGGGGGGGATGCGGGTCAGTGAACCCGCCGCCGATCTCGCGGTCGCGGCCGCCCTGCTTTCCGCAAGGGAAGATGTTGCACTTCCGCCAGATATGGTGATTTTCGGCGAAATTAGCCTCTCAGGCGCGCTCCGTCCCGTCGGTCAGACCGAAAACAGGTTGAAAGAAGCGCGAAAACTTGGTTTCTCACAGGCGGTCGCCCCGGAACAGAGCAAAACCGGCGGGGGTGACGGGATGCGGGTGCGCAAGATGCCCGATCTCACGACGTTTGTCGGCGATATGTTTGCGGCAGGCTGAGCGCAAGGAGCGAGGGCATGGAAGGTTTCACGATCGTTGACGCCGTGGTAGCGGCCGTCATTCTGGTGTCGGCAATTCTCGCCTACAGCCGGGGTTTCGTACGCGAGGCACTGGCCATCGCGGGCTGGATCGCCGCCGCGGTGCTGGCCTTCATCTTCGCGCCGCAGGCCGAACCGCTCATCAAGCAGATCCCGGTTCTCGACAAGTTCCTCGGCGGCAGCTGCGAGCTTTCGGTCATCGCGGCGTTCGCGGCGGTCTTCGCTCTGGCGCTGATCGTCATGTCGATCTTCACGCCACTCTTTTCCTCCGCCGTGCAGCGTTCGGCCATCGGCGGCGTCGATCAGGGCCTCGGCTTCCTCTTCGGCGTCCTGCGCGGCATCCTTCTTGTCGCGGTCGCCTTCGTCGCCTATGACCGCGCGCTCGCTGGTGCGGGGGTTCCGGTCGTCGACAATTCCCAATCCGCCCGTGTTTTCGGGAGCCTGCAAGAGCGTCTGAACGCCGAAGTTCCCGAGAACGCACCGGGCTGGATCACCGCGCGCTATCAGGAACTCGTCGGCAAATGTGGCGCGCCGGTCCAGACCGTGCCGGATGGCGGCACAACGGAGAACGGCACTGGCACGACAAACGACACAGGCGCCAAGACTCTGACAGCACCGGCCCCTGCGAACTGATCGTGTCGCACAATTCCCTGTGACAACGACGTGACATGGGCCGCGCTTGTCTCTAAATGGAGGGCGAAGTCTGCCTCCCGGATTCGGAGACCCGCGCGATGCGCCCATATCTGAGCCACCCCTTCGACGACGACAAGTTGAAGGAGGAATGTGGCATCTTCGGCGTCATCGGCGTTGCGGACGCGGCGAATTTCGTGGCCCTCGGCCTCCATGCCCTCCAGCATCGCGGACAGGAAGCCGGCGGCATCGTCAGCTATGACCCGGTCGAAGGCTTCAACAACGCCAAGCGCTTCGGCTACGTCCGCGACAACTTCACCAAGGCAGATGTCATGCAGACCCTGCCCGGCAGCCTCGCCATCGGCCATGTGCGCTATTCCACGGCGGGCTCAAAGGGTTCGACCGCGATCCGTGACGTCCAGCCCTTCTTCGGCGAATTCGCCATCGGCGGCTGCGCCATCGCCCATAACGGCAACCTGACGAACGCCGCGCAGCTTCGCAAGGAACTGATCGGCCATGGTTCGATCTTCCAGTCGTCGTCGGACAGCGAATGCATCATCCACCTGATGGCGCGGTCGATGCAGAAGACCTTGTCGGAGCGCATCAAGGACGCGCTCCGCGCCGTCGAAGGGGCGTTTTCCGTCGTGGCCATGACGCGCACCAAGCTGATCGGCGTGCGCGACCCCCTGGGCGTCCGCCCCCTCGTCCTCGGCAAGATCGGCGATGGCTACGCTTTGTCGTCGGAAACCTGCGCCCTCGACATCATCGGCGCCGAATTCGTGCGCGAGATCGAACCCGGCGAAATGGTGGTGATCGAGAATGGCGCCGTCACCTCGTCGCATCCCTTCGCCCCCGCCAAGGGGCGTTTCTGCATCTTCGAGCACGTCTATTTCTCGCGCCCCGACTCGATCCTCGGTGGCCGTTCGGTCTATGAGACCCGCCGCCAGATCGGCGTGGAGCTTGCCCGCGAGGCGCCGGTCGAGGCTGATCTCGTCTGCCCGGTCCCCGACAGCGGCACCCCCGCCGCCATCGGCTATGCGGCCGAAAGCGGCATCCCCTTTGGCATGGGCATCATCCGCAACCAGTATATGGGCCGGACCTTCATCGAGCCAACCGAGCAGATCCGCAACATGGGTGTGCGCCTCAAACTCAACGTCAACCGCGCGCTCATCAAGGGCAAGCGGGTGATCCTCGTCGACGACAGCGTCGTTCGCGGTACCACCAGCCGCAAGGTCAAGGACATGATCCTCGAGGCCGGCGCCGCCGAGGTACATTTCCGCATCGCCTCGCCCCCCACAGCCTGGCCCTGTTTCTACGGCGTCGATACGCCCGAACGCTCCAAGCTCCTCGCCGCGACGATGAGCGAGGACGAGATGCGCGACTGGATCGGGGTGGACAGCCTGAAATTCGTCTCGCTCGACGGCCTCTATCGCGCCGTGGGCGAAGCTTCGGGCCGCAACGCGAAATCCCCGCAATATTGCGACGCCTGCTTCTCCGGCGAATACCCTGTGGCCCCCTCGGACCAGATCGCCAAGGGGTTCGAGATGAAGGCAGCGGAGTGAGCGGCCAGCGCCCCATCCGCTACCGTCCCCACCATTTCCTCTGCTCGCTCGGCTTCGAGGGCAAAGGCTATTCCCCGGATTTCACCGCCAACATGACGGCCATCGTCATGGGCCGCCTTCGCGCGGCGGCGGGCGACGAGGTGGTGATCGAGGTCACGGGTGCCACGGATGATATCTGCGCGCCCTGCCCCAAGCGGCGCGGGCGGCTCTGCACCAACCAGCACAAGATCAAGACGCTCGACCGCGCGCATGCCGCAGCGCTCGGACTCGAGCCCCACGACAAGCTCACCTGGGGTCAGGCCAAGGTCCGCATCCGCGCCAACGTGACGCCCGGCAGCCTCGAGACGCTCTGCGCGGGGTGCGAATGGGAACCCTACGGCATGTGCGAAGCGGCGTTGAGACGGCTCCACGACAACGCAGAAGGGGCCGCCTGAGCGACCCCTTCCGAAATCTCCGACTGCGGGACAGGTCAGTCCTTGCGGCCCTTCAGCGCTGCCCAGCCGCCCGAGACGATCAGCGCCGCCAACATCGCTTTCACTGCGTCGCCGATCAGGAACGGCTGCATGTAATAGGTCCAGACCGACCCGAAGCTGTCCGCGCCCCATTTCGCCGTGTCGATCCCGAATATCTCAGCCAGCGACATCGCCCAGAGCGCACCCGGCAGATAGAGCAAAGCCGTGGCAAGAAGCGCCACGGACGCGGTGCCGACAAGGCTCCGCACCCCCCGGTCGGCGGCGACTCCCGCAATCGCGGCGATGCCGATGAAGCCCACGAGGAAGCCCGCCGTCGGACCGAAGAAAGCCATGCCATTCATGCCGTTGGCGAAGACCGGAAGTCCCATCGCGCCCTCGGCCAGATAGGCCACCAGCGTCGCCGCGCCCAGACGCGCCCCGAAGGCGAAGCCGACGAGCAGGATGGCGAGCGTCTGCAACGTCATCGGCACCGGGATCATCGGCACCGACACCTGAGCCGCCAGCGCGATGAAGAGCGAGCCGCCAACGACCAGCGCCACCTGCGCCAGCCGGGACTGCGTGCGAACGAGCGCCTTGGAAGTTGTCATCGGGAAATCCTTCCTCTGTCAGATTTGCCGCGCAATTTCGCCGCAGCGCGGGATGGTGTCAATCAATACTGTTGCACAGCGGCGGGCCGGATGCCAAACGGGCGGCATGAACGATACGCCCGACACCCAGAAGATCGCTCCCAGGATCGCCCTCGTTACCGGCGCCTCGCGCGGACTCGGTTTCGCCATGGCCGAGCGCCTTGGCGGCGAAGGCTGGCACGTCATCGCCGTCGCCCGGACGACCGGCGCACTGGAGGAACTCGACGATGCGGTCCAGGCCCGGGGTGGCAGCACGACGCTCGCCCCCCTCGACATCACCGATGAAGGCGCGATGGCGCATCTGGCGCAGTCCATCCTGTCGCGCTGGGGCAAGCTCGACCTCTGGACCCACACCGCGATCCAGGCGGCGCCGCTTTCGCCCGCCGCGCATACCGATCCGAAGGAACTCGACAAGTCGATTGCCTGCAATATCCGTGCGACGGCGCAACTGATCCCGCTTCTTGCGCCGCTCCTTCAGACCGCGCACGGCACCGCGATATTCTTCGACGACCCGCGCGCGGGCGAGAAGTTCTTCGGCATCTACGGCGCCACGAAGACGGCGCAGATCGCACTCGCCCGAAGCTGGCAGGCCGAATGCGTCAGGACCGGCCCACGCGTGCTGATCGAGACGCCCTCACCGATGCCCACCGCGACACGCGCCCGCTTCTTCCCCGGCGAGGATCGCGCATCCCTCACGCAACCGGCCGACGAAGCCAGGCGCCTTCTGGCACTGCTCTGACCGCTTCTTCGTTGCGAAAAATACCCCCGCCGGAGGCACCGCGCGGGTCCGCCGCGCGGTTTCGGTCCGTAAGTCCGGAAGCGGTGCTTTACGCCCCCCGCCCCGTCGTCTAATCAGGAAACGCGGCAACCGGGGTCAGCATGCGCATTCTCATCACCAATGACGACGGCATCAACGCTCCGGGGCTCGAAGTGCTGACCGCCATCGCGGAAGAGATTGCCGGCCCGAAGGGCGAGGTCTGGATCGTTGCCCCGGCTTTCGAGCAATCCGGCGTCGCGCATTGCATCAGCTACACCCACCCGATGATGATCGCCAAGCTCGACACCCGCCGCTATGCCGCCGAAGGAAGCCCCGCGGACTGCGTGCTGGCGGGGATCTACGACGTGCTTCAGGGTGGCCGCCCCGATCTCGTCCTCTCCGGCGTGAACCGCGGCAACAACGCCGCCGAGAACGTGCTTTATTCCGGCACCATAGGCGGTGCGCTCGAAGCCGCCTTGCAGGGTTTGCCCGCCATCGCGCTCAGCCAGTTCATGGGCCCGAAGACCGAAGATCTGGATTCGCCTTTCGAGGCCGCGCGCGAACACGGTGTTGCCACGGTCCGCGCCCTTCTCGAAAAGGGCCTTTGGGACAATGACGACTACCGGCTCTTCTACAACGTGAATTTTCCGCCCATCGCAGCGAAGGATGTGAAGGGCATGAAGGTGGCGGCGCAGGGTTACCGCACCGACACCTTCTTCGGGGTCGAGCCGCATATCTCCCCCTCGGGGCGCAAGTTCCTCTGGATCACCGGGGGGCCGCAGCACAAGCCGACCGCGCCGGGCACCGACGTCGCGGTCAATCTGGACGGCTATATTTCGGTGACGCCGATGCGCGCCGACCTGACGGCGCACGATACGCTGGGCGAGCTCGAGGCGCGGCTCGCATGATCGACCTCGCCGAACGGAAGATGCGCTTTCTCTTCGCACTCCGTTCCAAGGGCGTCACCGATGCGCGCGTCCTGACCGCGATGGAGAAGATCGACCGCGGCGAATTCGTCCGCGGACTCTTCTCCGAACGCGCTTACGAGGATATGCCGCTGCCCATCGCCTGCGGCCAGACCATCTCGCAACCCTCGGTCGTCGGCCTGATGACGCAGGCGCTGAACGTCACGCCCCGAGACAAGGTGCTGGAGATCGGCACCGGCTCCGGCTACCAGGCCGCGATCCTGAGCGAGATGGCGCGGCGCGTCTATACGCTCGACCGCCACAGACGCCTGGTGCGCGAAGCCGAGGAGGTCTTCGCCCGCCTCGGACTGACCAACATCACTGCGATGACCGCCGACGGCAGCTTCGGCCTGCCGGATCAGGCACCCTTCGACAAGATCATCGTCACCGCCGCCGCCGAGGATCCGCCCGGACCGCTCTTGGCTCAGCTTCGCATCGGCGGTATCATGGTTCTGCCAGTGGGGCAGTCCGATACCGTTCAAAGCCTGATAAAGGTGACGCGCGGCCCCGATGGCTACGACTATGGCGAGTTGCGGCCCGTGCGTTTCGTGCCGCTGGTCGAGGGGTTGGGGCAAGACTGACGCCCCGCCTTGCGGCCAAACGAGGATAAACGGCCCGGACAACAGGGCCGGTCAGTGAGGATCGAGCAATGGCAAGCCGCCGCAATATTTCGTCCCTGCCCACCGCCCTTCTGGGCCTCGGCGTTCTGGCGCTTGGCGCCTGTGACCCGAACGGTGGTTTCGACGCCGATCTGAGGAATTTCGGACGCGGCGGTTTCGACACCACCGATGCCGCGCGGAATGCCACGCTTCCGCGTCCCGCGACCGACGATCGCGGCGTAATTTCGTATCCTACCTACCAGGTCGCCATCGCACGACGCGGAGACACCGTGCAGAGCGTGGCCGACCGGATCGGCCTGAATCCGAATGAACTGGCGACCTACAATGCCGTCTCCGCCGGCGCGGTGCTGCGCGAAGGGGAAGTGCTGGCACTCCCCCGCCGGGTCGCGGGCGGCGCGGTGCCTGCGACGGCCAGCGCCCCGGTCGGCAGCATCGATGTGACCACCATTGCCTCGGGTGCCATCGACCGGGCCGAGCAGGGCGCCAGCCCGGCGGTCGGCGCCGGCGCGACCACCAGGACGACCACCAGCACGATCGGCCAGACCGAGCCGATCCGCCACCGCGTCCAGCGCGGCGAGACCGCCTATTCCGTCGCCCGGCTCTACAATGTGGACGTCAAGGCGCTTGGCGACTGGAACGGCCTCGGTCCCGATCTTTCGGTACGCGAGGGGCAGACGCTCCTGATTCCGATCGCCATGCCGTCATCCGCGAGCGCGGCGACGGACGTCGTGACCACGCCGGGCCTCGGATCGCCGACGCCGGCCCCGCCTTCGGCCGCGAAACCTCTGCCAGCGGAGGAAACCGCGCCCGCAGCGCAGGCGGTCAAGACGCCGCCGGCGGCCGACCTCGGTGCGCAGAAGACCGCCGCCTCGGGCAGCGCGAAACTCGGGATGCCAGTTTCGGGCAAGATCATCCGCGGCTACCAGAAAAAGAAGAACGACGGCATCGACATCGCCGCGACCGCCGGGACCACGGTCGCTGCGGCCGGTGACGGAACCGTAGCGGCGATCACCAAGGACACCGATCAGGTGCCGATCCTCGTCCTGCGCCATGACGGAAATCTGCTGACGGTCTATGCCAATATCGATGGCATCGCGGTGAGCAAGGGCGACCGGGTCAAGCGCGGACAGGCCATCGCAAAGGTCCGTTCCGCCGACCCCGCCTTCGTGCATTTCGAGGTGCGCCAAGGCTTCGAGAGCGTCGATCCCATGCCTTATCTGCAATAGGCGCGCTGCCGCCTCGCCCCATGCGGCCCGACGGGTTCGAGGAATTCATTCGGGAGCGCCGCTTTGGGACTGCGGCGCGACCGAAAAGGCGCGTCAGAGGCTGACGCCGCGCCGGCCCGCGAGATCGGTGAAATACTGCCAGGCCACCCGACCCGATCGCGCGCCGCGCGTGGCCTGCCATTCGATCGCCTCCGTCCGCATCTCCGCGTCCGAAATCGTGATCCCCGCCGCGTCGCAATAGCCGCGGATCATGGCGAGATAGTCGTCCTGACTGCACGGATGAAAGCCGAGCCAGAGGCCGAAACGGTCGGACAGTGACACCTTCTCCTCCGTCGCCTCCGACGGGCTGATCGCGGTCGAGCGTTCGTTCTCGATCATGTCGCGCGGCATCAGGTGGCGGCGGTTCGAGGTGGCGTAGAGGATCACGTTGTCCGGCCGCCCTTCGATGCCGCCATCAAGGACCGCCTTCAGCGATTTGTAGTGTTGATCGTCATGGCTGAACGACAGATCGTCACAGAACAGGATGAAGCGATGGCGCGCGGCCTCGCGCAGATGCGTAAGAAGCCGGCTCACCGTCGGGAGATCCTCGCGGCTCAGTTCCACGATCTTCAGCGCCTGGCCTTCGGACAGGATCTGGGCGTGCACCGCCTTGACGAGCGAGGATTTCCCCATCCCCCGCGCGCCCCAGAGCAGCGCGTTGTTCGCCGCAAGCCCGCGCGCGAATTGCCTCGTGTTGGCCAGAAGCGTGTCGCGCGCCCGGTCGATGCCGACAAGAAGCGGCAGCCCGACCCGCGCCACCTTGCCCACCGGCTCGAGACGGTCCGGCGCCACATGCCAGACAAAGGCATCCGCCGCGCCGAAATCGGGCGCCTTGGCCGGGGCCGGGGCAAGCCGCTCCAGCGCCGCAGCGATCCGCTTCAGTGGCTCATCGCTCATGCCTTGGTGTCGCCTTCGTCGTCGTCGTCATCGTCAAATTCGTCGAACAAGCTCTCATCCTCGCCGATGGTCCCCTCGGCGCGCGCTTCTTCGTCCTTCTTCTTCTCGACCCACTGAACGAGGTAGATCGAAATCTCGTAAAGCCCGTAGACAACGGTGAAAAGGAGCACCTGCGTCGTGACATCCGGCGGCGTTACGATGGCCGCGACGACGAGAATTCCGACAACGGCGTATTTGCGGACGCTCCTGAGGCCGCGCGAACTGGCCAGCCCTGCCTTGCCCATGAGCGTGAGAAGCACGGGAAGCTGGAAGCAGAGGCCGAAGGCCACGATCATCTTCAATGTGATGTCGAGCGTCTCGTTGACCTTACCGTTGAAGACGATCTCGATCCCGCTGTGCGATACTGCGGGTTTGCCTTGGCCTGTCACCAGCGCCGCGACATAGGACGGCAGGTCTGCGAAGCCGAGAAAGAATTTCATCGCCATCGGAACGACGATGAAATGCGCGAAGGACGCCCCGAGCAGGAAAAGGGCGGGCGAGGCGATCAGGAATGGTAGGAAGGCCTGCTTTTCGCTGCGGTAGAGGCCGGGCGCCACGAAGCGCCACATCTGATAGGCGATGACCGGGAAGGACAGCATCAGGCCGCCCACCATCGAGATGCGGATCAGGGTGAAGAAATATTCCTGCGGCGCGGTGTACTGCATCACCGGATTTTCGTTGCCGAGGCTCCGCATCGTCTTTTCGATGGGGATCAGCAGGAAATCTAGGATCGCGCTGCCGAAGGAAAAGCAGAAGACCATCGCCACAACGAAGGCGAGAAGCGACCAGAGGATGCGGGTGCGCAGTTCCGCCAGGTGCTCGATCAGCGGCGCGGCGGATTCGTCGAGGTCGTCTTTCACCGTCATGCCTCACCCTTCGTCGCACGGGGCTTGGCCGGAGCCTTTGCCTTGACCGAAGCCCTGGGCTTGGCCGAGGCGGTTTTCGTGTTCGCCGGTTTCGCCGCGCCGACTTTCGCCGGCCGCGCCGCAGCGGTCTTGGAGGACGCCCCGGACGTGGATTTCGTCGCTTTCGCGGCAGGCTTGGCGGTGCTCGTGGCCTTTTTCGGCGTCGCCTTCGCCGAAACGGGGCTTGCCGCAGCATCCTTCACCGCCGGTTTGACCGCCTCGCCATCCGTCTTTTTCTTTTCGGCCTGCTTCGCCAGACGTTCAGTCCGCGCTTTGGCCTTGCTTTCGGCCAGTGCCTGCGTCGCCGGACCCTTCGGTGTGGCAGGTTTCGTCGGCTCCCACTTCTCGAATTTCGAAGCGGCCTTGTCCAGCGCGTCGAGGCCGAGGCTTTTCTTCGAGGTCATCGCGCGAAGATCGTCCGCCGCATCCTTCACGCCGGAGTCTGCGCGCTGCATCGTCCATCGCGCGCTGAAACTCGCGCCCCATCGAACGGGCCTTCGCGGTGAAACGGCCAAGCGTATGGAACATGCCGGGCAGGTCTTTCGGACCGACCACGATCAAGGCCACGATGCCGATGAGCAGCAGCTCACCTCCGCCGATATCGAACATGGATGTCTGCGCCCCGGTTCAGGCGAAGCACAAGGCTCAGGCCTTGTCCTTCTCGGATTTCGGGGTCACGTCGCGCGCGGCGTCGGCCGAGGCGCTGTCGATCTCTTCCGAGCTGTCCTTGACGCCCTTCTTGAAGGCGGTGATGCCCTTGCCGACCTCGCCCATGAGCGAACTGACCTTGCCGCGTCCAAAGAGGACGAGCACGACGACCGCGATCAAGAGAAGTCCGGGAATGCCGATGTTGTTAAGCATGTTTCTGTCTCCTCGGGCGCGGCCCAGTCGCGCGCCCGTTGCCATCCGTCCGATGTAGAACGTCAGGCCCGCCCATCCTAGACCCTTCGCGGTCTGTTGGCGGCCCGCCGGCCTTGCCGACGCGGATCAACTGACAGTATATTGTCAGTTGCAGCCAATCCGGACCCCCGCCATGCCCCGCAAGGACCGCCTCTTCGATATCGTCCAGATCCTGCGCGACGGGAAGTTGCACCGCGCGGGCGACCTTGCGGCGCGGCTCGGCGTTTCGGTGCGCACCATCTGGCGGGACATGGCGACCCTGGCCGACAGCGGCCTGCCGGTCGAGGGCGCACGCGGCGTCGGCTACCAATTGCGGGAACCGACGACGCTGCCGCCGATGGCGCTGACCCGTGACGAATTCGAGGCCATGCGCCTTGGCATCGCACTGGTCGCCGGAGCCGCCGATCCGACGATCGCGCGGGCAGCGGCATCGCTCCGCGCCAAGATCGGCGCGGTCGCCCCCGGCCGCGTGCAGGATCCCGGCAGCGACAGCTTTGTCTTCGCGAGCGAGGAGGCCGCCCGCGCCGCGCCCCACCTGGCGCTGATCCGCCGCGCGATCCGCGACCACCTGACGCTGTTGCTGACCTATCGGGACGGCAGCGCACAGCGTATCCGGCCCTTGCACCTGGAATACTGGGGCAAGGTCTGGACACTCTCATCATGGAGCGAATCCATACAGGATTTCAAAGTGTTCCGCGTCGATCTGGTATCGTCCCTGTCGCATGATGGCGGCGCCTTCATGCCTCAGCCGGGCAAGACCGTCGAGGATTACCTCGCCCGGCTTTCGCCGCCTTGACCTGCGCCGACGGCCGGAAAGACGAAGCAGCGGTCGCGCCGGATCATAAGCCACATCACCGTGCCGGGCTTCGGCAGGAACACCCCCGGAACCGTAGCGCGGAGGATCTCGCCGCCCTCGTCCATGCTGAACTCCACGAGGCTTTCGCGCCCGAGGAAACGCGCGCGGTCCACCGTGGCGCGCGCCGGCGTGCCATCCTGCGGCGTCGGGTTGGGACCGCGCCCGGCGCGGTCGAAGTCGATCTTCACATGCTGCGGACGGATGACAATTTCGACCTCGGTGCCGTCCGGCACTCCTGGAGCGAGGAATTCGCCAAACGGGGTGCGCGTCAAGGCGCCCTGAACTTTGCCCTGCAAGATATTGATATCCGAGAAAAAGGCGGCGGCCGCGCGATCGGCGGGCGCGTTGTAGATATTGTAGGGCGCGCCGCGCTGCACGATCCGTCCCGCGCGCATCAGTGCGATCTCGTCGGCCATGCGCATCGCCTCATGCGGCTCGTGCGTGACGAGAAGGACGGCGGTGCCGTCTTCCTTCAGAAGCGACAGGGTGTCATCGCGGATGCCGTCGCGCAGCCGTTCGTCGAGGCCGGAAAAGGGTTCGTCCATCAGAAGGATGCGCGGGTTCGGTGCGAGCGCGCGGGCGAGTGCGACGCGCTGCTGTTCGCCGCCGGAAAGCTCATGCGGATACTTCGGTCCGAAGCCGGAAAGTGAAACCCGTTCAAGGAGTTCTCCCACGCGCTTCAGTCTGGCCTGGGCACCTTTCGGCAGGCCGAAGGCGATATTCTCGGCGACCGAAAGGTGCGGGAAAAGCGCGAAATCCTGGAACATCAGCCCAATCGCCCGGCGTTCCGGCGGGACGCGGAAGACGGTGTCGCAGACCAGGGCGCCGTCCACCCAGATCGAACCTTCGTCCTGCAAGTCGACGCCCGCGATCATCCTCAGCGTCGTCGTTTTGCCACAGCCCGACGGGCCGAGAAGGCAGGTCACCTGCCCCGCCTCGATCGTCAGGGACACGTCATCGACGACAGCCCTCCCGTCAAAGCGGCGGCTGAGGTTCTTGACCTCCAGTCTTGGCGGTTGCTGCACCGGGCGACGTCCTTGCCTGAGCAATTTTATCGGGTTCACGCCGGGATAGCAGCCCCGGCCAGACCCCGCAAGATCGCGTTTCGCCGGCGAAACCACGCGCGGAAAGGCCGGGAGGGTGCTACCCTCCCGGCCCCACCCGGAGTATTTGAGCCGCGATGAAAGCTAGACCGTGATAATTTGCAATGTCATCGTAATGATCTTCACTGTACCAATCATTCATGACCTCACTTGCTTCGCATGGATTTGATTGCCAGAAAAAAATAAACCGAGATATTTACCAGAGCAGCTACAAAAAATCCCGCAACATCAAGTTTGAGCCATAGGAACGAAAATACGAAAAATAAAACTAGCATCCACGAATTTTGTCTTAAAGTCTCTCGCATATCGCCCTCCTAAAATGCCTCAGTTGGCGTCTACTCAAAAAATTGAATGTTTTCCTCGGCTTCATCGACATCACGTCGATCCGCCTCTGGCTCCGCCATTTGTCAACATGACCTAAAGCGTCGAGTTGAACGCCCCGCCATCGAGAAGGATGTTCTGCCCGACGATGTAGCCGGCATGGGTGGAACAGAGGAACGCGCACATCGCGCCGAATTCCTCCGCCGTGCCGTAGCGGCGGGCGGGGACGGTCGCCGAACGCCGGGCGCGGGCCTCTTCGACCGATATCCCCTGCGCCTTCGCCACGCCGGCATCGAGCGCGTCGGCACGGTCGGTCGCGTGGATGCCGGGCAGGAGGTTGTTGATCGTGACACCGGAAGGCGCGACCTGCCGCGCCGTGCCGGCGACATAACCCGTCAGTCCCGCCCGCGCGGCGTTCGACAGGCCCAACTGCGCGATGGGCGATTTCACCGATTGCGAGGTGATGTTGACGACCCGGCCCCAACCCCTTTCGATCATGCCGGGCAGGCACGCCTTCATCAATGCGATGGGCGTCAGCATGTTGCCGTCGAGCGCGCGGATGAAATCGTCCCGCTCCCAATCGCTCCAGAGGCCGGGGGGCGGGCCACCCGCGTTGGTCACGAGAATATCGACCGCGCCGGCGGCATCGAGCACCTTCGCCCGCCCCTCGTCGGAGGTGATGTCCGCCGCGACCGCCGTCACCGTGATCCCGAACCGCATGGAGAGGTCCTTCGCGGTCAGGTCCAGCGCCTCGGCGCCGCGGGCGTTCAGGACAAGATCGACACCCGCTTCGGCCAAAGCCTCGGCGCAGCCCCGGCCAAGCCCTTTCGACGCCGCGGTGACAAGCGCCCTTTTTCCCCTGATGCCCAGATCCATCGCGCGGTCCTCCTTCGTGTTCCGCCCCGAAGCATACAGATCGCGCCGCCCGCGGCCAGAGGTCAGGACGATTGACGCATGGAAGGCACGGCTGCTAACGCTTTCGGACGAAACCGACCAGCGGACCCTCACTTGCCTGAACGCGCCATCAAGGTCCGGGCCCATTGGGCCTTTGTCCTCCCCGCCCGGAACCTGCCGGTGGTCAGCGGGGCCAACCTTGGTGACCCCATCGCAGAGACGGGTCTTTGCGAGATCGGCGACGTCTACCGCCTGCGACCTGGGTCCGAGCCGCTCCGCTTGCGCATTCATACCGATACCTCCGCGCTCCAATGCGTGGCGGAGGGGTCCGAGGTCGGTCAGGCAGGCGACTCCGTTCTGCCCGTGGCGCAGTTGACCTTCATGGGCGGCGACGGCGAACGAATCGAGGCGCTGCTCGTCCGGACCGGACAGGACAGCGCGGACTATCTCCTGCCGCTCTCGCCGCTCGCACTTCGCACGGACTATACGCTTCTCGACGCGCGCGAGGCGTCGGGAACGCTGCCGCTGACCGATCTGATCTGCGTCTCCTTCGCGGCCGGTACGCTCATCACCCTGCCCGATGGCCGCCAGCAGAGGATCGAGACCCTGGCGCACGGCGACATGGTGCTGACACGCGATCACGGTCCACAGCAAATTCGCTGGATCGGAAGGGCCACGTTGCGTGCCAAGGGCGCCTTCGCGCCCGTCGTCGTCCTGCCCGGCATCCTTGGCAATGACAGCGAACTGATCGTCAGCGCGCATCACCGACTTCTCATCTATCAGCGCGGCAGTGACCGGATAGGTGGCGTGGCCGAGATCCTCGTCCAAGCCAAGCATCTGGTGGACGGCAAGACGATCCTCAGGCGAGAGGGCGGATTCGTCGACTATTTCAGCCTCGTCTTCGACCGACACGAAATCATCTTCGCCGAAGGCATCGCCGCCGAAAGCCTGATGGTGAACGAAGCCACGGTCGCGCGCCTTCCGCCAGAACTGGCCGGGGAGTTGCTCCACCGCTTCCCCGGCCTCAGCCAGAGCCAGCATTTCGGCACCGAGGCGGGGCGCGATCTCCTGGACGAGGCCGCGCGGCAGGCCATCCTGCGCGGTGGCCGAGGCGCCTGACCTGACCAGCGCGACGCTGATTGCAGAGGTCCAGCCCGCCCGCTATAGCGTGCGGCCATGACGGACACGCTCTCCAACCGCCCCGCCCTGCCGCCCGAGATTGCCCGGCGGCGCACCTTCGCCATCATCTCGCATCCAGATGCGGGCAAGACGACGTTGACCGAGAAGTTCCTGCTTTTCGGCGGTGCGATCCAGATGGCCGGGCAGGTGCGCGCGAAGGGCGAGGCGCGGCGCACGCGGTCGGACTTCATGAAGCTGGAACAGGACCGCGGGATTTCGGTTTCCGCCTCGGCCATGTCCTTCGATTTCGGGCGCTACCGCTTCAATCTGGTGGACACGCCGGGCCACAGCGATTTCTCCGAGGATACCTACCGCACACTCACCGCCGTCGATGCCGCGATCATGGTGATCGACGGCGCGAAGGGCGTCGAGAGCCAGACGCGGAAGCTCTTCGAGGTGTGCCGTCTACGCGACCTGCCGATCCTGACCTTCTGCAACAAGATGGACCGCGAAAGCCGGGACACGTTCGAGATCATCGACGAGATTCAGGAAAACCTCGCCATCGACGTGTCGCCGGCGTCGTGGCCCATCGGCATGGGCCGCGATTTCCTTGGCTGTTACGACATCCTGAACGACCGGCTGGAGCTGATGGACCGCGCCGACCGCAACCGGGTTGCGGAGTCGATCAAGATCGCCGGGCTGGACGATCCGAAGCTGGCCGACCATATCCCCGCCGACCAACTGGCGAAGCTCCGCGAAGAGCTTGAAATGGCGCGCGAACTTCTGCCCGCCTTCAACCGCCAGTCGTTTCTGGAAGGCCACCTCACGCCGATCTGGTTCGGTTCCGCCATCAACTCCTTCGGCGTCAAGGAACTGATGTCCGGCATCGGCACCTACGGGCCGGAGCCGCAGCCGCAACGGGCCGCCGAGCGGGTCATCCTGCCGGAGGAAACGAAGGTCGCGGGCTTCGTCTTCAAGGTGCAGGCCAACATGGACCCCAAGCACCGCGACCGGGTGGCCTTCGTGCGCCTCGCATCGGGGCATTTCGAACGCGGCATGAAGATGCTGCATGTGCGGTCGAAGAAACCGATGGCGATCTCGAACCCCGTCCTCTTCCTCGCCGCCGACCGCGAACTGGCGGAAGAGGCGTGGGCGGGCGACATCATCGGCATACCGAACCATGGCCAACTTCGCATCGGCGACGCGCTGACCGAGGGCGAGGCGTTGCGCTTCACCGGCATCCCGTCCTTCGCGCCGGAACTGCTGCAAACCGTCCGCGCGGGCGATCCGATGAAAGCCAAGCATCTGGAAAAGGCGCTGATGCAATTCGCCGAGGAAGGCGCCGCCAAGGTTTTCAAGCCGAATATCGGCTCGGGCTTCATCGTCGGCGTCGTCGGGCCCTTGCAGTTCGACGTGCTGGCAAGCCGGATCGAGATCGAATATTCCCTGCCGGTCCGCTTCGAACAGTCGCAATTCACCTCCGCCCGATGGGTGAGCGGACCGAAGCCGGATGTCGAGAAATTCGTCAACGCGAACAAGCAGCACATCGCCCACGACCACGACGGCGACATCGTCTATCTGACGCGCCTGCAATGGGACATCGACCGGATCGTTCGCGATCACCCGGAACTGACCCTATCGGCGACCAAGGAGATGATGGTTTAGCGTGGTCCACGCGGCCTTCACGCGCACGCGATCTCACGGCTTCTTGACCCGCCCCGGCGGTCTTTCCATGCTCATGTCATCCAAGCACAGCGGATGGGAGGGCCGGTGAACCGTGTGACCGAAGCGATGGGCCGGGCGCTCGCCCGTTACCTGCAAAAGCAGACGGGCCGCTATCGATCCTTTGCGGTCACGCCGCTGCCGCATCTGCGGTCCTGCCTCCGCTCCGGCGATATTCTTCTTGTGGAAGGTGACACGCGGATATCCACGGCCATCAAGTATCTGACCACATCGACCTGGTCCCACGCCGCCTTCTTCGTCGGAGATGCGGAAGGGTGCGATCTCATCGAGGCGGATCTTGAAAACGGGGTTCGGTATGTTCCGCTTGAACACTATGCCCATCTCAACACGCGGGTCTGCCGGGCTGTGGGTCTGGGCGACGATGACCGCGCCCAAGTCATCGCCTTCATGCGCCAGTCCATCGGCAAGAGTTACGATCTGAGGAATTTTATCGACCTCGCCCGCTACCTCCTGCCCGAACCGCCGGTGCCGCGGCGTTGGCGGCGGCGAATGATCGCTCTTGGCTCCGGCGATCCGACCCGGGCGATCTGCTCGACGCTGATCGCGCAGGCGTTCCAGCAGGTGCGCTATCCGATCCTGCCGGAACTCAAGATCCTTCCGGACGATCCCGCAGGGCGCGAGGTTCTGCACATCCGCGATCATTCGCTCTTCGCGCCGCGGGATTTCGATCTTTCGCCCTATTTCGCCATCGTGAAACCCACAATCAAACTGGGCTTCGACTATCGCAAGCTGCGTTGGTACGACGCCGCAACCGAGGACAAATCCGCGAAAGCGGCTGTCAGCCCACCGTCAGCGCCATCGTGACTTCGGCCTTGAGGAGCTTCGAGATCGGGCAGCCCTCCTTGGCCTTTGCCGCCAGATCCTTCAGCTTCGCCTCCGGCGCGTCTGCTTTCACCTTCACGACAAGATGCGCTTTCTTCACCGTCGGGCTGCCCTCGGTCGCAGGGTCGAGCGAGATCGTCGAGGTCGCCTCGATCCGGTCTGCCGTGATCTGGTCTCCGCTCATCAACGCGGAGAGGAACATCGCGTAGCAGGCGGCATGGGCCGCGCCGATCAACTCCTCGGGGTTGGCGCCCTTCTTGTCCTCAAAGCGGGTTGCGAAACTATAGGGCAGGTCCTTGAGCGCCCCGGACTGAGAGGTGATCGTGCCGCTCCCGTCCTTCAGTGTTCCGGTCCAGACGGCTGAGGCATGTTTCTCGATCATCGCGTTTCCTTTCGCTTTGGATCAGGTCGTGGGTCTAGGGTTCACAAACTCCGCTGGGATTCAACGCGCGTGCGGGCGCATTTGTTCCCTCGCCCGCCCAACGCATTTCGATACGTTCGATCCTTCCCTTCCGGTAGTCGCGCGCAAGGCGGCGGCGAACCAGCGCCTCTGCCAGACGCCGACGCAGAGTCTGGCGGCCGGACACGATGCCCGATGCAATCCGCTCGTTCAGAATGTCGGACCCCAGTTGCGAAAAGTCGTGCAGGACCGGCGCGGGGTTCAGGAAGGCCGGGCGCAGCAGCGGATAGCCGCGCGCAGCGCTTGGCGAAAACAGGAAGTGATCGACCGGCACGCCCATTCGGGGAAAGGCAGAGAGAAGCCGCGCCGACGCTTCCGGCGTGATCGCATAGGCGCAGGTGCCGAGGAATGAGCCCGCCTGACGGTAGAGCATCGTCTTCCCCGCGAGGTCGAGCGTTCCGAGCGCCGCGCCATAGGGGTAGCGGCGGCTTCGCTCCCCGCCCGGCCAGTGTTCGAGTTTCAGCGCACCGATCCCGTGCCGGTGCATGAGCGCGCCGAGATCGCCTCGCGCAAGCGCCGCCAAGGCGGGATCGAGCCGCGCGTCATCCTCCAGAACGATGGCCGCGCCCGCGTCGAGTGCCGCGATCCGCCGCCAGAGGTCCTGATGGGTGAGCGAACAGCAGACATCGCCAAGCGTCGCGGGATGGTCCCGCCCGACCCCACCCACATCGAAATCGGCGCGTCGCGCTGCAGCGTCGGGCGCGAGGCGGTCGATTGCCGCGACGCGCTCATATGCAAGGTCCAGAGCGTCGAGTTGCGATGAAACGGCCTGCCAGCGATCGCGGGCGCGGTCCAGATTGACGACGAAGATGGGAATCACTGTGTCCGACGTCCTCACTGTTGCCCGCGGCGTCGCCTATCAGACAACAAACCTCCGCGGAATATGGCGAAACTGTGGCAGGGCGCGCCACGTTGCCAAAAGAAGGCGGGCCGGCCCCCTGAATCAAGCCTGATTCGCGCTGCGCCACCGGACCAAACGCAGGAGGATCAGGCTTGGTCAATCTCGCGCATTACGCGAAACCCCAAAATTGCCACAACCTTGAGCGATTTCTTCGCACAATTGTCGCCGAACTGCGGAAAATCCGGTGGGCGTACCAAGGTCTGTCTCCGAATCATGAACTTAGGGTTTCCGTGCCCCAAAAAAGTCCAATTTATCCAGTGAATTATAGATGCAACCTGAAACAAACGGATTTGCCATGTTCAAACTCTCGCCGAAAGCGCTGGTCGTGGCAGCCACGATCGCGTTGGCCAGTTCCGCCCAGGCCGGGACGATCAACTATACCGTGGACAGCGGCTGGGACCGGTTTCAGGCGCTTGCCGTAGGCGCGCCGACGAACAGACAGTTCCGCTTCACCCTGACGCGGAACGCGATCATGTCGATCGTCGACGGATTCCAGCCGGGCGAGCAATATGAAATATTCTCGAACGGGACATCGCTCGGCCTGACCTCGGCTCCGGGAACGGGGCCGAACACCGGGATGAAATTCAATGTCGCGCTTGCCGACGGCATTCACAGCATGGGGCAGTATATCCTCGGACCAGGCAGCTACCTCATCTCGATGACGGTGCTGAGCCGCTGGGGGAGCGATACCATCGGGCATCTCGGCGCGATCCGCGTGGATGTCGGGCAGGTTCCCGTTCCCGCAGGGGGCGCCTTGCTCCTGACAGCACTTGGTGCGATGGCGTTCCGCCGCCGCCGCCATACGGTTTGAGGCAGGGCAGGCAAAAGACCTCCCACCGGCAGTTTTACACTCAACAAGACCTTACCCACCCATTCCCGAACCAAGGCGCCGTCCGCTCACGCGGGCGGCGCCAATCGTTCGGCGGGCAGGTTTCTCTGAAACATTGACCTGCGCAATATAGTGAAGTAGGGACACGCATCCCACATCCGGTGGGTTCGCCGGGGCGCTTGGATCACTGCGTCCCTTTCTCTTGCGGTCCGATACCGCAGCATATGGACGCTGATGACAAAATTTTCTGACCTGAAGCTGGACCCGAAGGTCCTGCAAGCCATTGCCGAAGCCGGCTATGAAACCCCCACCCCGATCCAGGCCGGCGCGATACCGCCCGCGTTGGAGGGCCGCGACGTGCTCGGTATCGCCCAGACCGGCACCGGCAAGACGGCTAGTTTCACGCTGCCGATGATCACCATGCTCGGTCGTGGCCGGGCGCGGGCGCGGATGCCGCGTTCCCTGGTGCTGGCGCCGACGCGCGAATTGGCCGCGCAGGTGGCCGAAAACTTCGAGATCTACGCCAAGCACACCAAGCTGACGAAAGCGCTGCTGATCGGCGGCGTGTCGTTCGGTGAACAGGACAAGCTGATCGACCGCGGCGTTGATGTGCTCATCGCCACGCCGGGCCGGCTTCTCGATCATTTCGAACGCGGCAAGCTTCTTCTGACCGGCGTACAGATCATGGTGGTCGATGAGGCCGACCGGATGCTCGACATGGGCTTCATCCCGGATATCGAACGCATCTTTTCGCTGACCCCGTTCACGAGGCAGACGCTTTTCTATTCCGCGACGATGGCGCCGGAGATCGAGCGCATCACCAACGCCTTCCTGCATACACCCGCGCGGATCGAGGTTGCCCGTCAGGCGACGGCGTCGGAAACCATCGAACAGCGGCTGATCGAACTTACTCCCACCCGCAAGGACCAGACCGCCAAGCAGAAGCGCGAGCTTCTTCGCGCGGTAATCCGCGCCGAAGGCGATGCCTGCACCAACGCGATCCTCTTTTGCAACCGCAAGACCGAGGTCGACATCCTCGCCAAGTCGATGAAGGCACACGGGCTGAACGCGTCGCCGATCCACGGCGACCTCGAGCAGCGCCAGCGGATGCAGACGCTCGACGGCTTCCGCGATGGATCTATCCGCTTTCTCGTCGCCTCCGACGTCGCCGCGCGCGGTCTCGACATCCCGGCAGTGAGCCACGTCTTCAACTTCGACGTGCCCTCCCACGCGGAGGACTACATCCACCGCATCGGCCGCACAGGGCGCGCGGGCCTCAAGGGCGTCGCCGTCACCATCGCGACACCCACGGACAGGAAATATCTCGACGCCATCGAAACCCTGGTGAAGCACGCCCTGCCCCGCGCCGCGACACCTGAAGGCTTTGAAGTCAGCGAGGCGGCCCAGCGCCCCGCCCGCAAGGATGACGAGCGCGCCAAATCGCGCCGCGGCGGCCAGGACCGGGACAAGGGTCGGCGCGAACGCCCGGTGAAGCCGCACGGCGAGGAGGCCGCGCGCACACCGGTCGAATCGGCGGCGCCCCCCGAGCGCGCCGAACCGCAGACAGAAACGCAAAGCACCGCTGCGCCAAAGCAGGACCAGCGCGCCGATACCCGGCAAGAGCAGCGTTCCGAAAAGAAGGACGACCGGCGCGACCGGAAGAACGACCGTCGTCAGGGCCGCGATGACCGCGTCATCGGCATGGGCGATCACATGCCGGACTTCCTGACCCGCAGCTTCCGCACGGCTTCCGAGAAAGAAGAGACCTGATCGCACGCGCGGAGATGTCCCGGATCAGGTCCGGGACCGCGTCAGAGGGATCGGTGGCCTCCGCCGCCCTATTCCGCCGTCAGGCGGCTCACGACCACCCTGACTTCGGGTTTCTTCCCGATCTCCTCGACCGCGACCTGCCGGACAGTCCGCCGCACCGCCTCTTCCAGCTTGTCGTCATTCGACAGAACCTTGCCGCCGGACCGGTCGATAAGCTCGTTCAGCTCCGCTTCGAGAACCTCCACCAATAGCTTGCCGTTTCTTGTTTTTTCCGGAAGACCGATAGCCTCGACCCAGGCATCGCCCAAGGGCTGATCTTCTTCGTCAAAGATCATCGTGGCCAGCACCGCGCCATTCAGCGACATGCGGATACGGTCGCGCACCACACCATCCATCGCGCCAATCAGGACAGAGCCGTCAAGGTAGGTTCTCCCCGCCTCGACATATTCGACGATGCGCGGCTCGTTCCCGGTGATATCGACCACCGCGCCATTGATGGCCAGTTCGGCGGCGATACCCTTGGAAATCCCGATCTTGCAGTGTTCGCGCAGATGCCGGTGTTCGCCATGCATCGGGATCAGGATCTTCGGCGTGAGCAGGTCATGCACCGCCTCAAGATCGGGCCGGTTGGCATGGCCCGAGACATGGTAGAGCCCGCCGTGATCGTCCACGACATCGACGCCCATTTCAGAAAATGCGTTCATTACGCGGATCACGCCGCGCTCGTTGCCCGGAATGGTCTTGGAGGAAAACAGGAACGTGTCGCCCTCCTTCATTTCCAGCCCCAGATACTTGCCGCGCGCGAGCTGCGCCGAGGCGGCACGGCGTTCGCCCTGGCTGCCGGTGACGATCAGCATCAGGTTTTGGCGCGGGACCTCCAGCGCCTCCTCGGGCGTCAGGATCGCCGGGAAATCGGTTAAAACGCCGGTTTCGACCGCCGCTGTCAGCATCCGCTTCATCGCACGCCCCAACAGGCAGACCGACCGGCCCGCCGCGCGCCCCGCCTCCGCCAGCGTTTTCAGACGCGCGACGTTCGACGCGAAGGTGGTGGCGACGACCATCCCCTCCTGCTTGCCGATCAGCTCCGCGATCGGCGCGGCCAGCGTCACCTCCGACCGTCCGGGAAGCGGCGCGAAGACGTTGGTGGAATCACAGACCAGTACCTTCACACCCTTGCCCTCGCGGGCGATGCGGTGCCATTCCTCGGGGTCGAAAGGCTCGCCCACAATCGGCGTACCGTCGAGCTTGAAGTCGCCGGAATGAACGATCCGTCCGGCCGGCGTGTCGATGATGAGAGCCGCGCTTTCCGGGATCGAATGGCTGACCGGCACGAACTGCACCTTGAACGGTCCTGCCTCCACCACTTCGGGGCGCGGCTTTACCACCTTGATCTTGTCGAGCGGCTGTCCCTGCTCCTCCATCTTGATCGTCGCGATGGCGGCCGTGAAGGCGCGGGCATAGATGGGCGCCTTGAGGCGCGGCCAGAGGAGGCCGAGCGCGCCGACATGGTCCTCATGCGCATGGGTGATGAAGATCGCCTCGATCCGACCGGCATTCTCGGCGAGCCAATCCATGTCAGCCATGATGAGGTCGATGCCGGGCGAAGATTCCATATCTCCGAAGGTCACGCCGAGATCGACGACAATCAGCCTTTCCTGCCCTTCCGGCCCATAGCCATAGACATAGGCGTTCATGCCGATTTCACCGGCACCGCCAAGCGGCAGATAGATCAGGCGGTTCTTGGTCATGCGGTGTCCCGTTCCCGGTTGTAGCGATGGATCAGCTCGAGGCCGTGCATGGTCAGATCATCCTCGACGCTGTCGAAGATGTCAGTTCCCTGATCGAACAAGGGCGCGAGCCCCCCAGTGGCGATGACCTTCATCGGCCTTCCGCGCTCGATCCGGATCTGGCGGACGATACCCTCCACGAGGCCCACATAGCCCCAATAGATGCCCGATTGCATGCAGGCAACCGTATTGGTGCCGATGGCTGATTGCGGTTTCGTGACATCGACATGCGGGAGTGCGGCTGCGGCCATGTGCAGGGCCTCCAGCGAGGTGTTGACCCCCGGTGAGATCACGCCGCCGATATAGGCGCCGTCGGTATCGACCACGTCGAAGGTCGTCGCGGTGCCAAAATCCACAAGGATCAGGTCGCCGCCGTGGCGGTCAAACCCTGCGACGGTGTTGACCAGACGGTCGGGGCCGACCGTTGTGCCCTGATCGACGCGCGGGGCCACCGGCAGCGCGCAGTCGGGCTTGCCCACGACAAGCGGGCGGCAGTTGAAGTAGCGGTCGCAGAGGACGCGCAGGTTGAAGACGACGCGTGGCACCGTCGATGAGATGACGCAGGCGTCGATCTCGACCGGCACCTTGTGATGCTCCATCAGCGTGGAAAACCAGACGAAATACTGATCCGCCGTGCGCTGATGCTCGGTCGAGGTGCGGAGCGTGCAGAGAAACCGCGTCCCGTCCCAGACGGAAAAGACGGTGTTGGTATTGCCGGTATCGATGCAGAGAAGCATTTTGCCACGTCCTCAGAAATAGACATCCGCAGCCGGGATTCTGCGGCGGCCCTGCGATGTCGCAAGAACCAGCGCGCCATCCTCGGCGATGGTTTCGAACGTACCGTCGATTGTCTCGCTGACGGTGCGCGCGGTGATCGGCTGGCCGATCTTCGCGGCGCGGGAAAGCCAGGCGGTGCGGATCGGGCCGAAGCCATAGGTCCGGAGCTGCCGCTCCCAGCGGTCGAAGGCATTCGCCAGGGGCGCAAGAAACTCCTCGGGCGGAATGCGGATGCCGGTTTCGCCCAGAAGTGATACAGGCAGATGCGCGCCCGGTTCCAGTGCCGTCGCGGGCGGCGCTTCGGCGAGGTTGACGCCGATCCCGATGGCGAGATGGCTGACCGCCCCACCCTGGCCTGCGCTTTCGAGAAGGATGCCGGCGACCTTGCCGCCGTTCAGAAGCACGTCGTTCGGCCATTTGAGTGTTATCGTCACGCCCGGCCCCGCCACCGCGGCCAGCGCATCGGCGAGCGCCAGGGCGGCGACGAAGCTCCGTTGTGCGGCCTCCGCAGGCGCGCCGGAAGGCCGCATCACCAGCGTCGCGCCGAAATTGCCGTCCGGCGCCACCCATCCCCGCCCGCGCCGCCCGCGCGCGGCGGTCTGGCGATGGGCGAAGATCCAGGTCGGCCCGGTCAGGCCGGGCGCAAGCCGCGCCGCCTCGGAGTTGGTGCTGTCCACCTCCGTCAGAACGTGGCGCGCCACGCCCTCGGGCCAACCGAACGCGTCAGGCACCGTGTCAGTGGACAAGCGCTTCGGCCGCCGCCATCGCGGCTCCCTCGACCCCGAAGAGGTTGACGACGCCGACGACCATGATGATCGCCGAGACCATCAGCAGCACCCACTGCGCAGGAACCATCCGCCCGTCGAGCGCGTCCGTTTCGGTGCCGAAATACATGTAGTAGACGATGCGGAGATAGTAGAAAGCACCGATCACCGAGGCCACCGCGCCTGCAACCGCGAGCCACGTCATCTGCGCATTCACCGCTGCCATAAGCACGCCGAACTTGGCGAAGAAGCCAAGCATCGGCGGCACCCCGGCCAGCGAGAACATCAGGACCAGCACCGCGAGCGCCTTCACCGGCTCCTTCTTCGAATAGAGGTTCAGCGCGGAAATATCCGTCACCGGCGCACCGTCCTTCTCCATCGACAGGATGAAGGCGAAGGTGCCGACGTTCATGGCGACATAGACCACCATGTAGATCAGCATGGCCTCGACGCCTTCCTGCGTGCCAGAGGCGAGACCGACCAGAGCGAAACCCATATGCGCGATCGACGAATAGGCCATCAGTCGCTTGATATTTGTCTGTCCGATCGCCGCAATGGCACCAAGGAACATCGACAACACCGCGAGCAGCGCGAGAACCTGGCTCCAGTCCGCCGAAGCAGCGCCAAAGCCGCCCTGCAAGAGCCGCGCGATCAGCGCCATCGCGGCAACCTTGGGCGCCGTGGCGAAGAAGGCCGTGACCGGCGTGGGCGAGCCTTCATAGACGTCCGGCGTCCACATGTGGAACGGAACAGCGGAGACCTTGAAGGCGAGGCCGGTAATCAGGAAGACGAGGCCGAAAAGAAGCCCGGTGGAGACATGCTCGCCCTGGATCGTCTCAAGGATGCCGGAGAAGAGCGTTGTCCCGGTGAAGCCGTAGGTCAGCGAGGCGCCGTAAAGCAGCATCCCCGACGAAAGCGCGCCAAGGACGAAGTATTTCAGCCCCGCCTCGGTCGATTTCGCGCTGTCGCGGCGCAACGAGGCCACGACGTAAAGTGACAGCGACTGCAACTCCAGCCCCATGTAGAGCGACATGAGATCGCCGGCCGAGACCATGACCATCATGCCGACCACGGCGAAGTTGATAAGAAGCGGAAGCTCGAACCGTGCAAGGCCGCGGCGTTCGACATAATCCTGGCTCATCACCAGAACGGCCGCGGCGGAGAGAAGCACCGTCACCTTGGCGAAACGCGAGAAGGCATCGTCGAGGAAGGCGCCGTTGAAAGCCATCGCGTCGCCGCTGCCGGAAAGGCCGATCCACAAGGCCACGCCAACGAAGGCGGCGGCCGTGGCCCAGGTCAGCGTGCCGGTCAGTTCGTCCTTGCCGGAATAGACCGCGCCGAGAAGCGCTGCCATGCCATAAAGAACCAGGACCACTTCGGGCAGAATGGCGGAGAAATCTGCGGAAATCATCGCGTTGGTCCTTAGTGGCTGGCCACCTGCGCCGCATCGGCGGCGGCAGGCAGGGCGGCATGGTAATCGGAGACGAGGTTGTTGACCGACGGCCCGATGATATCGGTCACAAGGCTCGGGTAGATGCCGAGGAGAAGCGTCATCACGACCAGGGGCGCGAAGACCGCCTTTTCGCGGCCCGTCATGTCGGTGATGGTCTTCAGGCTTTCCTTGATGAGATCGCCAAAGACGACGCGACGGTAGAGCCAGAGCGCATAGGCGGCGCTGAGGATCACACCCGAAGTGGCGACGGCGGCGGCCCAGGTGTTGACCTGGAAGATGCCCATCAGCGTCAGGAATTCCCCGATGAAGCCGGAAGTCCCCGGCAGGCCGACGTTCGCCATGGTGAAGAACATGAAGATCAGCGCATAGGCCGGCATCCGGTTCACCAGACCGCCATAGGCGTCGATCTCGCGCGTGTGCATCCGGTCGTAGATCACCCCGACGCAAAGGAAGAGCGCGCCGGAGATGAAGCCATGGCTCAGCATCTGGAAGATTGCGCCATCGACCCCCTGCTGGTTCGCGGCGAAGATGCCCATGGTCACATAGCCCATGTGGGCGACCGACGAATAGGCGATCAGCTTCTTCATGTCGGACTGCGCGAGCGCCACGAGCGAGGTGTAGACGATGGCGATGGCGCTCATCCAGAAGATCAGGCCCGCGAGTTGCTCAGACGCGATCGGGAACATTGGCAAGGAGAACCGCAGGAACCCGTACCCGCCCATCTTCAGAAGGATCGCCGCCAGCACCACCGACCCCGCCGTCGGCGCCTGAACGTGGGCGTCGGGGAGCCAGGTATGGACCGGCCACATCGGCATCTTCACCGCGAAGCTCGCGAAGAAGGCGAGCCACAGCAGCGTCTGCATCCCGCCGATGATCTGGAAGCCGAGCACGTTCAGCGTCTCGGACGAGAACTGATGCGTCAGGAGCGTCGGAATGTCGGTCGTGCCCGCATCGACATACATCGCGATCATCGCGACCAGCATCAGGACTGAACCGAGGAAGGTATAAAGGAAGAACTTGAAGGCCGCGTAGATCCGCTCCTTCCCGCCCCAGATACCGATGATGAGGAACATCGGGATGAGACCGGCCTCGAAGAAGAGGTAGAAAAGAACGAGGTCGAGCGCCACGAAGACGCCGAGCATCAGCCCTTCGAGAACCAGGAAGGCGACCATGTATTCCTTCACCCGGACATCGACCTGCCAGCAGGACAGGATCGTGATCGGCATGAGGAACGTGGTCAGCAGCACGAAGAGGATCGAAATCCCGTCCACCCCGACCTTGTAGTTCAGACCCATGATCCAGGTATGCTCTTCGACGAACTGAAAGCCGGTGTCCGAGGGATCGAACCCGCTCAGCAGGAAGAGCGATACGAGGAAGGTCACCGAGGTCGCGATCAGGGCCAGCCACTTGGCATTCTTCTGTGCGGCCGGATCGTCGCCCTTGAGGAACAGCGCAAGGATCGCCGCCGCGACAAGGGGCACGAAGGTGATGATGGAAAGCAGGTTTTCCATTAGTGCGCGCCCCCCAAGAGCGTCATCCAGACGAGAAGCACCGCGATGCCGATGACCATCGCGAAGGCGTAGGTGAAGATGTAGCCCGACTGTAGTCGCGCCGCGATCCGGGTCAGCGTCGGGATGAACCCCATCGCCACGCCGTTGATCGTGCCATCGATGACGTTGCCGTCGCCCTTCTTCCACAGGAACCCGCCAAGCCACTTTGCCGGGCCAACGATGAGCGCGTCATAGATCTCGTCGAAATACCACTTGTTGAGGAGGAAGCGGTAGAGGATCGGCTGCTGCGCGGCGAGGCGTCCGGGAATGGACGGGTCGCGGATGTAGAAGACCCAGGCGGTGAAAAAGCCGATCAGCATGGCAACGAATGGCGACACCTTCACCCAGGCCGGTGCTTCATGCGCGTTGGTCAGAACCTGATTGGAGGCGTCGGACATGAAGATCCCGCCTTCCGGCGCATGGCCCGCCGTCGCTGCATGGTCCACGACGGCTTCGCCCTCGGCGGCCGCCTGCTGGTCGGCCGGGGCCGCCTCGGTCGTGGCCACCGTTCCAGTCGCCGATGCCGCTTCGGTGGTCGCCGTATCGGCCGCTTCCGCCCCGGTCGCGGCCCCCGTCTCATCGGAAGCCTCGGCATGATGCGGCATCGCGAAGAACTCGGTCAGCCGCGCGTGATCCCCGAAGAAGGGGTTGTACCAGAGCATCCCCGCAAAGATCGAGCCGAGCGCCAGAACGCCGAGCGGGATGGTCATCGTCAGCGGGCTTTCGTGGGCATGCTCATGCGCGTGATGATCGCCGCGTTCGGTGCCGTAGAAGGTCAGGAACATCAGCCGCCAGGAATAGAAGCTGGTGAAGAGGGCCGCCACGACAAGGGCGACAAACGCGAAGCCGTTGCCGGAACCCCAGGCGCTTTCGATGATCGCGTCCTTGGACAGGAACCCCGCGAAGCCGATCGAGGTCAGCGGGATGCCGACGCCGGTGATGGCGAGCGTGCCGATCATCATCGCCCAGAACGTGAGCGGGATCTTCTTGCGAAGGCCGCCGTAGTTCCGCATGTCCTGCTCATGGTGCATCGCGTGGATGACCGAGCCCGCGCCAAGAAACAGCATCGCCTTGAAGAAGGCGTGGGTCAGCAGGTGGAACATCGCCGCCGAATAGATGCCTGCACCCGCCGCCACGAACATGTAGCCAAGTTGCGAACAGGTCGAATAGGCGATGACGCGCTTGATGTCGTTCTGCACAAGGCCGACGGTCGCCGCGAAAAAGGCGGTTGCCGCGCCGATATACATCACGAAGCTTTTCGCCTCGGGCGCGTATTCGAACAGGGGCGACATGCGGCAGACAAGGAAGACCCCCGCCGTGACCATCGTCGCGGCGTGGATGAGGGCAGAGACCGGCGTCGGGCCCTCCATCGCGTCGGGCAGCCATGTGTGGAGGAAGAGCTGCGCCGACTTGCCCATCGCGCCGATGAAGAGAAGGACGGCGAGAAGGTTCGCCGCATTCCAGTCGGTCCAGAGGAAGCCGAGCCGGGTTTCAGCGAGCGTCGGGGCGGCGGCAAAGACATCGTCCATGCGGATCGAGTCGACGAGGTAGAAGAGCCCGAAGATCCCCAGCGCGAAACCGAAATCGCCCACCCGGTTCACCACGAAAGCCTTGATCGCGGCGGCGTTGGCGCTCGGCTTCTTGTAGTAGAACCCGATCAGGAGGTACGAGGCGACGCCCACGCCCTCCCAGCCGAAGAACATCTGGACAAGGTTGTCCGCCGTCACCAGCGCCAGCATCGCGAAGGTGAAGAACGACAGATACGCGAAGAACCGCGCCTTGTAGTGTTCGTGATGGCCCCAGTTCTCGTCATGGGCCATGTAGCCCCAGGAATAGAGGTGGACGAGGCTGGAGACGGTCGTCACCACGATCAGCATGATCGTCGTCAGCCGGTCCACCCGGATCGACCATTCGGTGTCGAGCGTGCCGGACTGGATGAAATTCAGGATATGGATATGCTGTGTCACCCCGTCAAAGCCAAGGAACACGATCCACGACAGGAGGCAGGCAAGAAACAGGATGCCGGTGGTGACCGCCATCGCCGCCGTCTCGCCGATCGCGCGCCAGCCGAAGCCCGCGATGATGGCACCGAGGAGCGGCGCAAGAAGGATGATCGTTTCCATGGCGCCTCAGCCTTTCATCACGTTGACGTCTTCGACGGCGATGGTGCCGCGCGTACGGAAGAAGCAGACGAGGATCGCAAGCCCGATGGCCGCTTCGGCGGCGGCGACGGTCAGGACGAACATCGTGAAGATCTGGCCCACGAGGTCGTGGAGATAGGCCGAGAAGGCGACGAAGTTGATGTTGACCGCCAGCAGCATCAGCTCCAGCGACATCAGGATGACGATGACGTTCTTCCGGTTGAGGAAGATGCCGAAGATGCCGATCACGAACAAGGCGGCGGCAACGCCAAGGTAGTGTGTCAGTCCGATCATTCTCGTCCCTCCGGGTCTATCGCCCCGTATCGTCTTTTCGGTTGCAGCCCCGGTAAGCGCCGGGGCCACGCATTACTTTGCAGAAGGCGCCTAAAGCCCCTGCCCCGGCTTCACGTCCTTCAGTTCCATCGCCTTGGCCGGATCGCGCCACATCTGGTGGAGCACGTTCTGGCGCTTGACGTTCGGGCGATGGCGCAGGGTGAGGACGATCGCCCCGATCATCGCGACCAGAAGGATCAGGCCCGCCAACTGGAACATCAGGATGTAACGGTCATAAAGCAGCATGCCCAGGGCGGCGGTGTTCTGCACCCCTTCGGGCGTCGCCGCCGCGCGCATCGTCTCTGCCGTCTCCGCCGACTGCCAGCTTCCCAGCGCGATGCCGAGCTGCATCAGAACGACAACCCCGATCAGCAACCCCAAGGGCATGTAGCGCGCCATCTCGCCCTTCAGCTCGGCGAAATCCACGTCGAGCATCATCACGACGAAAAGGAACAGCACCGCCACCGCGCCGACATAGACGATGATGAGAAGCATCGCCACGAACTCGGCCCCCAGAAGCACGAAGAGGCCGGCCGAGGACAGGAAGGCGAGGATCAGCCACAGCACCGAATGGACCGGGTTCCGCGCCAGCACGACCATCAGGCCCGAGGCCACGACCGAGATGGCGAAGAGATAAAAGGCGAATACCGCGACACTCATGCGTCGTCCCCCGCTTTGTCACCGACTTCCTCGAAAACGCCCTGGGCGATCTCAAGCGCCTTCGTCATGGCGGGCACCCCGCCGAACATGCTCATCTGATAGATCACTTCCGCAATCTCGCGTTTCGTGGCGCCGGCCTCCAGCGCATGGCGGATCGTCAGCTTCATCTGAGGCTCCGCCTGCGCGCCAAGGACCGTGAGCGCCGCGACCGTGACCAAAAGCCGGGTCTTGGCGTCCAGCCCGTCGCGATTGAAGGTCTTGCCGAACCACATTTCCAGCATGTCCTTCGACATGGTGGGGAACATCTTGTCGAGACCGGCGGCAGAGAAATTCTCCAAGGCAGGATTGAAGGCGCGGGCCATCTCCTGCCCCTGCTCCATCATCTGCGCGAAGAGTTTCTGAAAGGCGTCGGTCATCTGTAGGGCGCGTCCAGTTCGAGGTTGCGGGCAATCTCGGCTTCCCAGCGGTCGCCGTTGGCCAAGAGCTTGGCCTTGTCGTAGAACAGCTCCTCGCGCGTTTCGGTCGAGAATTCGAAGTTCGGCCCCTCGACGACGGCATCGACCGGGCAGGCCTCCTGGCAGAAACCGCAATAGATGCACTTGGTCATGTCGATGTCGTAGCGCGTGGTCCGGCGCGAGCCGTCCTCGCGCGGTTCGGCGTCGATGGTGATGGCCTGTGCCGGGCAGATCGCCTCGCAGAGCTTGCAGGCGATGCAGCGTTCCTCGCCATTGGGATAGCGGCGCAGCACATGCTCACCGCGGAAGCGGGGGGAAAGCGGCCCCTTTTCATGCGGATAGTTCAGCGTCGCCTTCGGCGCGAAGAAGTACTTGAAGCCGAGCTTGAATCCCACGAGGAAGTCCCAAAGCAGGAAGTATTTCACGGCGCGGGTGTAGTCGGTCGTGCGTGCCGGTCCCATGATCAGCCCCCCATCGCCCAGCGCGCCCAGAAGCCGCCGAGCACTTCGAATTTCGCCAGGAACGAGACGATGACAACCCAGCCGATCGACAGGGGCAGGAACACCTTCCAGCCGATCCGCATGAGCTGGTCGTAGCGGTAGCGCGGGACGATGGCCTTCACCATCGCGAACATGAAGAAGAAGACCCACATCTTGCCGACCATCCACCACCAGCCGTCGCCGATGCCGGGAATGGGCGAGAGCCAGCCGCCGAAGAACAGGAGCGAGATGAGCGCGCACATCAGGAAAATGGCGATGTACTCACCGGCCATGAAGAGCAGGTAGGGGGTCGAGGAATATTCGACCATGAAGCCCGCGACGAGTTCCGATTCCGCCTCCGGCAGGTCGAAGGGAGGGCGGTTGGTTTCTGCCAGCGACGAGATGAAGAACAGCACCACCATCGGCAGATGCGGCAGCCAGTACCAGTTGAAAAGCCCGAAATCGCCCCTCTGCGCCTCGACGATGGCCGAGAAGTTCATGCTGCCGGTCGAGATGATGACGCCGACGATGATGAGGCCCAATGAGACCTCGTATGAGATCATCTGCGCCGCCGACCTGAGCGAGCCGAGGAACGGGTATTTCGAATTCGACGCCCAGCCGCCCATGATGACGCCGTAAACCTCGAGCGAGGAGATGGCGAAGACGAAAAGGATCGCCACGTTGATGTCCGACAGCACCCAGCCCGCATCGAAGGGGATCACCGCCCAGGCGAGGATCGCGAGGACGAAGGACAGCATCGGGGCGAGGAAGAAGACGAACTTGTCCGAACCGGCCGGGACGACGATTTCCTTCAGCACGAATTTCAGCGCGTCGGCCACCGATTGCAGGAGCCCGAAGGCCCCCACCACGTTCGGTCCCCTGCGCATCTGAACGGCCGCCCAGATCTTGCGATCGCCATAGACGAGGAAGAGGAGCGAGATCATCACGAAGGCGATGATGCCGAGGCACTGCACCGCGATGAGAAGGAACGTCCCGAAAGGTGTCGCCAGAAATTCAGCCATTCTCTAGTCCCCAGACCGTCCGTCTCATGCCGTTGGTATGCCCTGTTCGGCGCAATCGGACACCGCCACTTCCGCGTCGATCGTCCTCAGCCCCTTGGGCAGTGCTGGCGAGATGCTGTAAACAGCATCCGCGACCCAAACGCCACCCTCTTCCTTCACGTTCGTGCGCACCTTCCGCGCGAAACCTGCATCTTTTTGAAGCGCATAGCCGGACACGATGCAGGTGACATAGGCGTCGATGTCGGCGGCACTCCGCGGGTTCCTCATCTGCACGGCAAAGCCGTAGAGATCGTCGCCGAGCCCCACCGGGTTCGCGCCCAGATAGACCGGCTCGCGCGAGGCGTCGGGACGGGGCGCGCCGTCGGTCGCGGCACAGGCCGCGAGCGCCGGAAGGCTGGCCGTCACCAGACCCCAAAGCATCGCACTGCGCACACTCGCCCCCCTTATTCCGCCGCCATCGGCTTTTCGGCCCGCGCCCTGGCCATGGCGGAAAGCTCCGCCATGAGCTGCGAGGCCCGCGCGATCGGGTTCGTCAGGTAGAAGTCTGCTACGGCATTCACGAAATCCGCCTTGGCGGGGGACTTGACCGGCAAGGGTTGCCAGGCATTCTCCGCCACCGCGTCTATCTCACCCAGATGCGGATGCGCGTCAATCAACGCGCGGCGCAACTGCGCCAGCAAATCCCACGGCAGCACCGCGCCCAGTTCCGCCGACAGCGCGCGCAGGATCGCCCAGTTCTCCTTCGCCTCGCCCGGCGCGAAACCGGCGCGCATGGCAAGCTGGGGCCGGCCCTCGGTGTTGACGAAAAGTCCGTTCTCCTCGGTCCAGGCGGCGGCCGGAAGAATGATATCCGCCCGATGCGCGCCCCGGTCGCCGTGGCTGCCCTGATAGATCACCGTCGCCCCGGCCGCGACCTCGACCTCGTCGGCGCCAAGGTTGTAGATCACCTCGGCCCCGTCGATGGCAGCCTTCAGTCCGCCCTCGGTGACAGCGCCGACATCCATCGCGCCGACGCGCGCGGCGGCGGTGTGCAGGACGAGGAGCTTCGACTCCGTCATCGCCGCGAACTTCATCGCATGGGCCAGCACCGCCTCGCCATCCGCCTCGCGCAGGGCGCCCTGGCCGACGATGACAAGCGTTTCCTTACCCAGGGCATCTTCATGCGGCTTTTCGGTAAGACCGGTCAGCGCCTCGCGCCCCGTGCCGATATGGAAATAGTCGTAGGTCAGATCGACGGCAGGCCCGACGACCCCGATCTTGGCGCCGTGGGTCCAGGCCTTGCGGATGCGCGCGTTCAGAACCGGGGCTTCCGCACGCGGATTGGTGCCGATCAACATGATCGCCTTCGCGCTCGTCGATATCCTCGATCCGCGCCGTGCCGACATAGGCCGAGCGGTTTCCGGCGGGCAGCCTCGCGCCATCGGTGCGGCATTCGACCGAACCGCCCAAGCCTTCGACCAGTTGCTTCAGGCTGAACGCCGCCTCGACCGGGGCAAGGTCGCCAACGAGGCCCGCGACATTCCGGCCATTCATGGCCTTCGCAGCGGCGGTCAGAGCCTCTGGCCACGACGCCTTCCTGAGCTTCCCGTTCTCGCGAATGTACGGCGTATCCAGACGCTGGCGCCTGAGCCCATCATAGACAAACCGCGTCTTGTCGGAAATCCATTCCTCGTTCACGCCGTCATGGTTGCGCGGCAGGATGCGCATGACCTCGCGGCCCTTCGCATCGACGCGGATGTTCGACCCAAGCGCATCCATCACGTCGATGCTCTCGGTCTTGGTCAGCTCCCATGGCCGCGCCGTGAACGCGTAGGGTTTCGAGGTCAGCGCCCCCACCGGACAGAGGTCGATGATATTGCCTTGAAGGTTCGAATCCAGCGTCGTGTTGAGGTAGGAGGTGATCTCCGCATCCTCGCCGCGGCCGGTCTGGCCCATCTGGGTGATCCCCGCCACTTCGGACGTGAAGCGGACGCAGCGCGTGCAGGAGATGCAGCGCGTCATGCAGGTTTCGACCAGCGGCCCGAGGTCCAGATCCTCGGAGGCCCGCTTCGGCTCGCGGTATCGGCTGAAATCCACCCCATATGCAACCGCCTGATCCTGAAGATCGCATTCGCCGCCCTGATCGCAGATCGGGCAGTCCAGGGGATGATTGATGAGCAGGAACTCCATCACCCCCTCGCGCGCCTTCTTCACCATGGGCGAGTTGGTCTTGATGACCGACGGCTCGCCATTCGGGCCGGGGCGCAGGTCCTTGACCTGCATCGCGCAGGAGGCGGCGGGTTTCGGCGGACCGCCCACGACCTCGACCAGGCACATCCGGCAATTCCCGGCGATCGACAGCCGCTCATGGTAGCAGAAACGCGGGATCTCGATCCCCGCCTGCTCGCAGGCCTGAATGAGCGTCAGACTCGGATCGACCTCGACTTCCGTGTCGTCGATGATGATCTTTCTCAGATCCGCCATGTGTCTCGTCCTTTACGTCCCGCGCGGGGTCCGCCCCCGCACGCCTGTTATTTCTCGTGGATCAGCGAACCCGCGATGGATTTCGCCGCGATTTCCTTGTGGCCAAGCGCACAGAACCCCGCGACATCGCCTTCCACGGCGCCGTTCGCGACGAGGTAGTCCTCGGCCTTGGCGTAGATAGCCTTCTTCTCGGTCCTGTCCTTGAGGAAAGCCTTGATCTCGGCGCTCGAATAGCCCTGATCCTCGGCCCAGCCCTTCAGCTCCCAGGCCTGACTGAAGGCATAGATCGTCCGTGCGCCGATCTCATCCGGGCAGGTCTTGCGGATCCGGTCCGCAACCCGCGCCGCGATCAGCCGGTCGGTGACATAGGTGTTCTCGCTCAGCGGCTGGAGCGCCGATGCCGCCGCGCCAGTGGCGACAAGCCCGGCCAGCGCGAGCGGCAAGGTCGTTCGAAAAATGCGTTTCATCTTGCGTCCTTCCGGGGCGGCATGCCCCCGGCGCAGATGTGGGTTCCGTCCGGCCCGATATGCAATAACCCGGCTCATTCCGCTGCCATTCCCGCGCAATTCCGCTCACGCCAGAGCTTTGCGTCCTTGAGATAGCCCCAGCCGAAGGCGTGATGACTGTCGCCGTTCGCACGCAGGTGGTCGAGCCGCTCCAGCGCCTCGTCGAGCGTCGGCTTGTGGCCTGCAGGCACCCACCACATCACGAAATGCATCGCGCCGAGAACCTCGAACCATTCCTTCCGGCGGTCGTAGAACTGCCGGTGGACGGTGTTCCAGACGAATTGCTCAAGGCTCGCCACGTCCTCCCAGACCGTGAGGTTCGAGACATATTGCGGATCGCCGCCGATCTTCGCCTCGGTATTCCCGGTCCCCGGCTCGCCCGAGCCTTCCATCATCCAGACAAAGCCCGGCATCCGCTTGCCCAAGCCGTTGATCCGGTCAAGGGCCGCCATGAACTCCGCCACGCGCGGGTCGTCCGTGGGGGCGATGAGGCGGCCTACGTTCAGTTCGGCGAGGTGGTGGTTCATTGGTTCACCATCCCACCCGCGCAATCGATGCCAAGAATGATCGCCAGAACGAGAATGACTGGAACCGAGATAGACCAACGTTCGATCGTCAGCTCGATCGAAGGGTATCCGCACCGCATCCGGACAGCGCATTGCCGAGGGATTCAGCACCGGCTCGCCGCAGGTTCGTGCATGTTGCCAGGGCGAACTCGCTTGCCGCCCAATGAACCTCCATCCGGCGCACATCCGAGCAATTGCGCACGCGAGGGCCGTTCAGTTACCACAGAGATGGAGGATGGCCATGGGCGATCATACTTACTCCGCCGCCACCGCACTCACACGCCCCGACTTCCGCGCCTTGATCCGGTCCTCGATCTCGTCGCGGAACTGGCGGATCAGGCCCTGGATCGGCCAGGCCGCCGCGTCGCCCAGGGCACAGATGGTGTGGCCCTCGACCTGCTTCGTCACGCTGAGAAGCATGTCGATCTCCTCGATCTCGGCCTCGCCGCGCACCAGCCGGTCCATGACCCGCATCATCCAGCCGGTGCCTTCGCGGCAGGGCGTGCACTGGCCGCAGCTTTCGTGCTTGTAGAATTTCGACAGCCGCCAGATCGCCTTGATGACATCGGTCGACTGGTCCATCACGATGACGGCAGCCGTGCCGAGGCCCGATTTCTTCTCCCTCAGCCAGTCGAAATCCATGATCGCGTCGTCGCATTCCTCGGCCCGCAGCAGTTGCACCGACGAGCCGCCGGGGATCACCGCCTTGAGGTTCTTCCAGCCGCCGCGCACCCCGCCGCAATGCTTGTCGATAAGCTCCTTCAGCGGGATCGACATAACGTCTTCGACGACGCAAGGGTTATTCACATGGCCCGAGATGCCGAAGAGCTTCGTCCCGGTATTGTTCGGCCGCCCGAAGCCGGCGAACCAGTCCGCCCCCCGGCGCAGGATCGTCGGCACCACCGCGATGCTCTCGACGTTGTTCACCGTGGTCGGGCAGCCGTAAAGCCCCGCGCCCGCCGGGAACGGCGGCTTCATCCGGGGCATGCCCTTGCGGCCCTCGAGGCTTTCCAGCAGTGCGGTTTCCTCGCCGCAGATATAGGCGCCGGCGCCGTGGGCGAGGTAGATGTCGAAATCGAAGCCCGACTTGCAGGCGTTCTTGCCGACAAGCCCCGCCTCATAGCACTCATCCATCGCGTCCTGAAGCGCCTCGCGCTCGCGGATATATTCGCCGCGGATGTAGATGTAGCAGGCATTCGCCCCCATCGCGAAGGACGCGATCAGGCAACCCTCGATCAGCGTATGCGGATCGTGGCGCATGATCTCCCGGTCCTTGCAGGTGCCGGGTTCGGATTCGTCGGCATTCACCACCAGATAGGACGGCCGGCCGTCCGACTGCTTCGGCATGAAGGACCACTTGAGTCCGGTCGGAAAGCCCGCACCACCGCGTCCCCGCAGACCGGACGACTTGATCTGATCGACGATGGTATCGCGGCCCCGCGCCAGGATCTCCTTCGTTCCGTCCCAGTGCCCGCGCTTCTTCGCGCCCGCAAGGGTGCGGTCGTGCATCCCGTAGAGGTTGGTAAAGATCCGGTCCTGATCTTTCAGCATTCGTCTTTCCTCAATCCACCTGGCGCTTCGTTCGCCGCCAGATACGCCAGGTTGCGACCAACGCCCAGATGAACGCGGCCAGTGCGGCGAGATCGATCAGGACCATGTAGCGGTTCCCCGGTTCGACCATCCATTGCGCCCCGAGCCACAGAACCGCCGTCGCCGCGATCACCACCGCAACCAGCCGCGCTTGACGCGCGAGCGTAAGGTCCCTGCCCTCGGGCTTCGTCATTCAGTCCCTCAGTACACGTCGCCCTTTGAGACGCGCTCAGAAAATTCGGTGCTGCCACCCTTGGCAAGCACCTTGGCCTGCTTCACCCATTCGTCGCGGCTGATCCGGCCCTTGAAGCCTTCCATCTTGTCGTCGACCACGGCGATGTCCCTGGCTTTCCACGAGGCGATCTGGTCGAAATGCCAGACACCGACATCGTTCAGAAGCTTCTCGAGCTTCGGCCCGACGCCCTTGATCTGTTTCAGGTCATCCGCCTTGCCACCGCGCGGCCTGGTGAGCAGGTCCGGCCCTGCCTTGCTCGCCGGTTCCTTCGACTTGGCCAATGCCGCGTCGAGCGCCGATCCGGTGCGCGCCTTGGGGGCGGCTTCGCGGCGAGGTTCGGCGCGCCCTTCTGCGTCGCGGCTGTCGGCTTCATGGCTTCCGCCTTCGCAACCTTCTGCTTGGCGGTGGCCTTCGGCTTCGCGGCGGCTTTCGGCTTCGTGGCGGCCTTCGGCTTCGTAGCCGCCTCGGGCTTTGCGGCAGCTTTCGGTTTGGTCGCCGCTGCAGAGACCTTGGCAGCCGGCGCAGGCGCGGCGGTAACGGTGGCATCCGTCGCGGCGCGCTCGCTCTGCGCAGGCGCAGCCGGTTGGGGTGCCTGAGCGGCCTTGGGTTCCGCTGCGGGGGCCGCTTCAGCAGGGACGGCCCTGGGCTCCGCACGCGCGGGCTCGGGCGCGGCGGCGGTGGGTTGCACCTTCGCCGAGCAGAACGCCCAGATGAGGAAGAGCCCGAGAAGGACCGCCACGATCGCGCCGATCAGCAGCGCGCGGAAGAATCCGTATTGCGCAACGAAGAGCAGCATCGCCGCGACCAGCACTCCCGCCGCAGCGGCCGCATACCACGAATTCTTCCGGCAGGTCGCCTTATCCATGTCGTTCATCGGCCGTTACCTCCTCAAACCTCAATACACGTCACCCTTTTTCACCCGCGACGAAAACTCCGTCTGGCCGCCCTCAGCGAGGATCTTTGCCTGCCCGATCCAGTCGTCACGGCTGGCGCGACCCTTGAACCCTTCAAGATTGTCGTCGACCCAGGCAATTTCCGCGTCAGTCCAACCCGCGATCTGATCGAAGTGGAAAAAGCCGAGGCTGTGAAGCAGCTGTTCGAGCTTCGGCCCGACGCCCTTGATCTGCTTCAGATCGTCCGCCGCCCCCTTGCGTGGGGCCTTGAGGGTGCGCGGCTTCGTCGACTTGACCGGCGCTCCGGCAGCGGTCGGCTTCGCGGCCGGCGACGATTTCGGCGCGCCCTTGGAGACTTCCCGCGCCTCCTGCACAGTCACGCCGGTATGATCCGCCGTTTTACCCAAGGACGGTTTGGCTTCCTTGGTTTTGCCTTTCGCGGCGGTCGCCGCGCCTGCCTTGCCGAGCCATGTCGTCAGCAGCGGCACCTCGGTCCCGTCGATGCGCTTGAGCGTGTCGCCGAGATCGACGGCGCGCTGGACCGAGGCGTTGTGTTTCGGTCGGCCGGATTCGTAGTCCTTGAGGGTCGTGAGGCCCTTGAGCGGTTCGCAGGCATAGCGCCCGTTCTGCGGCCCCGGCACCGGCACCTTGCCTGCTGCCATGTCGTCGAGAAGCTTCGCGAAGCCCTCGGCGGTCAGATCCTCGTAATAATCCTTGCCGATCTGCGCCATCGGCGCGTTCGTGCAGGCACCGAGACATTCGACCTCTTCCCAGCTGAACTTCCCGTCGGCGGACAATGTGTGCGGATGGGCAGCGATCTTTTCGCGGCAGACGCGGATCAGGTCCTCTGCCCCGCAGATCATGCAGGAGGTGGTGCCGCAAATCTGGATATGCGCAACGGAGCCAACGGGTTGCAGTTGGAACATGAAGTAGAACGTGGCCACTTCGAGCGCCCGGATATAGGGCATCCCCAGCATGTCGGCGACATGCTCGATCGCGGGACGGGAAAGCCAGCCCTCCTGCTCCTGCGCGCGCCAGAGAAGCGGGATGATGGCGCTGGCCTGACGGCCCTCGGGGTATTTGGTGATCTGCCCCTTCGCCCAGGCGAGGTTCGCGGGCGTGAAGGCGAAGGCGACGGGCTGGTCGTGATACAGGCGGCGGAGCATTAGCGGTCAACTTCCCCAAAAACGATATCCATCGTGCCGATGATCGCGGCGACGTCGGCGAGCATGTGGCCCGTGGCCATCCAGTCGATGGACTGAAGGTGCGGAAAGCCCGGCGCGCGCAGCTTGGCGCGGTAGGGCTTGTTGCTGCCATCGGCCACCAGATAGACGCCGAATTCGCCCTTGGGCGCCTCGACGGCGGCATAAACCTCGCCCGCCGGGACGTGGAAGCCCTCGGTATAGAGCTTGAAGTGATGGATCAGCGCCTCCATCGAGCGCTTCATCTCGCCCCGCTTCGGCGGCGTCAGCTTGCCGCGCGCGAGGATGTCGCCCTGCCCCTCCGGCGCGCGCAGCTTGGCGCAGGCCTGCTTGATGATCGAGGTCGATTGCCGCATCTCCTCCATCCGGACGAGATAGCGGTCATAGCAATCGCCGTTCTTGCCGACGGGGATCATGAAGTCAAATTCGTCGTAGCACTCGTAGGGCTGGCTGCGGCGAAGATCCCACGCCATGCCCGAGCCGCGCACCATGACGCCGGAATAGGCCCAGGTCAGCACATCCTCCTCGGTCACGATGCCGATATCGGCGTTACGCTGCTTGAAGATGCGGTTTTCGGTCAGAAGTCCGTCGAGATCGTCCATCACCCTCGGGAATTCGTCCGCCCACTGGTCGATGTCGTCGATGAGTTGCGGCGGCAAGTCCTGATGCACGCCGCCAGGCCGGAAATAGGCGGCGTGAAGCCGCGCGCCGCAGGCCCGCTCATAGAAGACCATGAGCTTCTCGCGCTCCTCGAAGCCCCACAAGGGCGGGGTCAGCGCGCCGACGTCCATCGCCTGCGTGGTGACGTTGAGAAGATGGTTCAGGACGCGACCGATTTCCGAGTATAGCACCCGGATCAGGCTGGCGCGGCGCGGTATGAGCGTGCCCGTCAGCTTTTCGATGGCAAGGCACCAGGCATGCTCCTGGTTCATCGGTGCGACATAGTCGAGCCGGTCGAAATAGGGCAGGTTCTGAAGATAGGTCCGGCTCTCCATCAGCTTCTCGGTGCCGCGATGGAGAAGGCCGATATGCGGGTCGCAGCGCTCTACCAGCTCTCCGTCAAGCTCAAGCACCAGACGCAAGACACCATGGGCAGCAGGGTGTTGCGGGCCGAAGTTGATGTTGAAGTTGCGGATCTGCTGTTCGCCGGTCTGAGCGTCGTTGAAACCCGGATTGTCTTTCATCTCACACCCTCTCCGATACGGGTCTGCCAGCTTTCGGGAACCGCGCCGAAGCGATCCTTCACGAAGCGGTAGACCGGGGCCAAAGCCGCGCGAATCTCGGCCAACAGTTGGTCTGGCGGCGGCACCCTCTTGCGCCCGGTCAGACGTTCGACCAATGGCGGTTCGCCTGTGGAATGCCGTTCCAGCAGCGCAAGGTCGCTTTCCCGACGCTTCATCGGAAAGGGATCGTGCGGCGGCCGCACGCCGTTCCAGAAATGCAGTTCCTTGCGTGGCGGAAGATGGACGTCGGGATGATCGCGAAGATACGCGCTCAGCCACGTCTTCCCGCTTTTCTGTGCGCCGATGCCGAACACGAGCGTTCGCGGCCGGGGAAACCGGGGGGCCACTTGTGTCGGCGCTGGCGCAGTCTGATTCATTTGTCGCCCCGCTTCTCGTCGCCGGGCAGGATGTATTTCGCGCCTTCCCACGGGGACAGGAAGTCGAACTGGCGGTATTCCTGGGTCAGCTTCACCGGCTCGTACACGACCCGCTTCAGCGCCTCGTCATAGCGCACCTCGGTATAGCCCGTAGTCGGGAAATCCTTGCGCAACGGATGTCCGCGAAATCCGTAGTCGGTCAGGATGCGGCGCAGGTCCGGATGGCCCGAGAAGAGGATTCCGAACATGTCGTAGACCTCACGCTCGAACCAGTTGGCCGAGGGGTGGACGTCGATGATCGAGGGCACGAAATCTTCTTCCCGCACCGCGACCTTCACCCGGATGCGGGCATTCTGGTACATCGACAGGAAATGATAGACGACGTCGAACCGCGCCGGGCGTTCGGGGTAATCGACGCCGGTGATGTCGATGAGCGTCGAGAACCGGCAGTTGCGGTCGGCGCGCAGGAATTCCACGAAATCGACAAGGCCGGCGAGGGTGACGGTGACGTTCAGTTCGCCGAACGCGATCTCGGTCCCGACGACGTCGTCGGAGCGTTTCAGCGCGATCTGGGCGGCGAGTTCCTGCAAGGCTTCGGACATGTCTTCTCTCCTCAGCGGACAAGCGTGCCGGTGCGGCGGATTTTCCGCTGCAACTGGAGAATACCGTAGAGCAACGCCTCGGCGGTCGGAGGGCAGCCCGGCACGTAGATGTCCACCGGAACGATCCGGTCGCAGCCGCGCACCACCGAATAGCTGTAGTGGTAATAGCCCCCGCCATTGGCACAGGAGCCCATGGAGATCACATAGCGCGGCTCGGGCATCTGGTCATAGACCTTGCGCAGCGCCGGGGCCATCTTGTTGGTCAGCGTGCCGGCGACGATCATCAGGTCGGACTGGCGCGGGGTGGCGCGCGGCGCGGTGCCGAAGCGTTCCAGATCGTAGCGCGGCATCGAGGTGTGCATCATCTCGACCGCGCAGCAGGCCAGCCCGAAGGTCATCCAGTGAAGGCTACCGTTGCGCGCCCAGTTGATGATGTCCTCGGTCGTGGTCAGCAGGAAGCCCTTGTCCTGCAATTCGCGGTTCAGGGTCCCGGTCGCGACCTCGCGGTCGGCGCCGGCGGTATTGGTACCGGTCATCACGCCCATTCCATTGCCCCCTTCTTCCACTCATAGGCGAAGCCGATCGTCAGGATCGCAAGGAACACCATCATCGACCAGAAGCCCACCATGCTCACATCCTTGAAGGCGACCGCCCACGGAAACAGGAACGCCACTTCGAGGTCGAAGATGATGAAGAGGATCGAGACGAGGTAGAAGCGCACGTCGAACTTCATCCGCGCATCGTCGAAGGCATTGAAGCCGCATTCGTAGGCCGAGACCTTTTCCGGGTCCGGATTGCGCACCGCGAGGATCGCCGCGGCGAGGAGCAGCACGAGTCCGAGGCCAACGGCAATCGCCAGAAAAATCAGGATCGGCAGGTATTCGCGCAAGAGTATGTCCAAGGATCGGCTCCTTCGTATGGCGCCCGTCAGGGCTGCGCGCTCGATTGGCTCCCGTTCGTTTACTCCGCAGCCCCGACGTGGTCAACCGAAGGCGGCGCGGAAAGCGCCCCGCCGCAGTGCGGAAATTGCGGAATCTCAACCTCAGAAAGTCTCAAGAATACAGTCGGTGAACCGGATGCCACGGCGCAGCATCAGCGAGTCGAGGGGCGTCATCCCGTCCAGGATGGTTTGCGCCGGTCGAAGAAGGCGGCAATCCCCTCTGCCGCCTCGGGGCTATCCCAGCGGCGGACCAGCGCCTCGATGCTCTGCGCGATGGCGGCTTCGTCGATCGGCGGTCCGAATCTGCGGGTGAGCGCCTTCGCCTCGGCGACCGCGCCCGGCGCACAGGCAAGGTAGGGCGCCGCCTCCGCCTCGACCGCGTCGTTCAGATCTTCCGCCTCGACCGCGCGCGCTAGAAGGCCGAGTGCAACAGCCTCCTCCGCACCGAAGGTACGGGCGGACATGAAGACCCGCCGCGCCATCGCCTCGCCCATGCGGGCAAGGACATAGGGTCCGATGGTCGCGGGGATGAGGCCGAGCCTCGTCTCGGTCAGGCCAAAGCGCGCGGTCGCCGAGCCGATGGCGACGTCGCAGACCGACATCATGCCGATGCCGCCGCCGAAGGCGTTGCCCTGCACGCGGCCGATCAACGGCTTCGGCATCAGGTTCAGCGCGTTCAACATCAGGGCGAGTTTCTTCGCCTCGAGGGCGCGCGCCGCACCATCCGCCGCCATCTGCTCCCGCATCCAGCCGAGATCGCCGCCCGCGCAGAAGCTCTCGCCCTGCCCGGTAAGAACGACGACACGCACCGCGGGATCGCGCCCCAGACGCTCCGCCGCGTCGGTCAGTTCGCCGATCATGGCCGACGAAAGCGCATTGTGCTTTTCGCGACGGTCGAGCGTCAGCGTCGCCACGCCGCGTTCGTCGCACTCCGTTCGGATCGTTTCGTACATTGTCACTCCCGCATGGACCGCGCCAGCGCGCCCGCCTCGGGGAGAATCGCGCGATTCAGCCCCGTCTCATGGCCAAGCGAAGCCAACCGCTCCGCGACCGCCTCGGTCGCCACGTTCCCCGCCGCGCCGGGCGCGTAGGGACAGCCGCCAAGGCCACCCACCGCCGCGTCGAAGACCCTGAGCCCGCGTGCGAGCGAGGCTTCGATATTCTCCAGCGCCCGCCCCGCCGTGTCGTGGTAGTGGCCGGCAAGCCTCGCGGCGGGCATCTCGCCCAGCACCGACGCCAGCATGGCGTCCACCGTCTCCGGCCGCCCCTGCCCGACCGTGTCGCCAAGGCTGACCTCGTAGCAGCCCATATCCCGCAAAGCCGCCGTGACGCGCGCGACGGAGGCAGGCGGGACCGGACCGTCATAGGGGCAGTCGGTCACGACCGAGACATAGCCCCGCAACGGGATGCCATCAACCCGCGCCGCCTCTGCCACCGGCCGGAAGCGGTCGAGACTTTCGGCGATGGTGCAGTTGAGATTGGCCTTCGAGAAGCCTTCGGAGGCCGAAGCGAAGATCGCCACCTCATCGGCTTTCGCCGCCTTCGCGGCCTCATAGCCCTTCATGTTGGGGGTCAGTGCGGCGTAGCGCACTCCCGCCGCACGTCTGATGCCCGCCAGGACCGCGCCGCTGTCGGCCATCTGCGGCACCCATTTCGGGGAAACGAAGCTCGCCACCTCGATCCGCCGGAATCCGGCGCGACTCAGAAGGTCGATGAGGGCGATCTTCTCTGCCGTCGGGATAATCCGCTTTTCGTTCTGAAGCCCGTCACGCGGCCCGACCTCGACGATCTCGACGAAATCACCCATCGGCGGCCTCGTAGAAATTCTGCTTGTAGAATTGCTGTTCGCCGTCCCGCGCCCGCGCCGAGGCGAATCCGCGGCGTTGGGCGCAACGCGCGATATAGGCGCGGATGTTCGGGAAAGGATCGAGCCGGACGAAATGCGGTGCGGCGAGAAGGTTGTAGCCGAGCATCGTATCCGCGCCGGAAAAGCCCGAGGCCAACAGATAGTCCTGACCGCCCAGCCCGGTCTCCAGCGGCGCGAGCGTCAAAGCCAGCCGCCGCGCATCCATCTTCAAGAGCGTCTTCGACCGCATCGCGGCGTCGCGCAGGAAGATCCATTGCAGGTTCAGGTTGGCGATGAGATGCGCCATCGTCTCGGCATAGTGCAGCCATTCGAGATAAGGCGCGCGTTCGGCATGGCCCGGCGGGCGCCCGAACCCGTGCGCCGGCCGTGTCTCGCAGAGGTATTCGGTGATCGCGCCGCTCTCGAAGAGGGTGATCCCGTCGATCTCCAGCGCAGGCACCCGGCCCGCAGGAGATTTCGCCAGATAATCCGGGTGGCGGAGCGAACCGTCGGTGATCGAATATTCCGCCATCTCGAAATCGAGGCCCATCTCGGTCATCAGCCAGAGGATGCGGAACGACCGGCTGAAGGGAACGTGGTGCAGGCGAATCATGTCTCCTCCTCCTCCAACCGGACCAGTGCCGCGCCCGCCTCGACCTGGGCGCCGGCCTCGACCAGCACTTCGGCCACGATACCGTCGCGCGCGGCGGTCAGCGTGTGCTCCATCTTCATCGCCTCCAGAACGGCGAGCCGGTCCCCGGCCTTCACCCCCTGCCCCGCCTTCGCGAAGACCGCTTTCACGAGGCCCGGCATCGGCGACAGCGTAAGGCCGCCACCGGCCGCATCGGCTTGGCGATCGAGCGGGTTAATCAGGTGGAAATGGTGCGCGCCGCGCCCGAAGATGCTGACAAGGCCCGGCGTCACCACGATCCGCGCGCCGGAGGGCTGATCATCGACCCACCATTCGCCGCCGCGAAGAAAACACTCCGCGGTCTCGTCAGCGATGCTGACCCGCACCCGGTCGGGCGCCATGACCTCGAGCACCGCCTCGACACCCTCGAGAGGGACCGAGCGGCGAAGCGGTTGCCAGAGCGTGAAGCCCGCCATCGCGCCTCCCCGGTCGGCCAGCCCCGCCGCGCCGAGAGCGGCGAGCGCCTTCACCGTCATGTCCGCCGGGGCCAAATCGGTCAGCGCGTGGAGGTCGCGGGCGATGAGCCCGGTATCCACATCACCTGCCGCGAAGCCCTCATGCCGCGCGAGCGCGGCGAGGAAGGCGAGGTTGGTGACCGAGCCCGCGACCTCGGTCGCGTCGAGGGCTGCGGAAAGCTGCCTGAGGGCGATGGCGCGCGTTGGCCCGTGGGTGATGATCTTGGCGATCATCGGATCGTACCACGGGCTTATCGTGTCGCCCGGACGCACGCCGGTTTCGGCGCGCGCGCTTGCGGGGAATTTCAGATGGGAAAGCGTCCCGGTCGCGGGCAGGAAGCCCGCAGGCACGTCCTCGGCATAGAGCCGCGCCTCGAAGGCGTGGCCGGTGAGACGAATTTCGTCCTGCGTCGCGGGGAGCGGTTCACCCGAGGCGACGCGAAGCTGCCATTCGACAAGGTCGATGCCGGTCACGGCCTCGGTCACCGGATGCTCGACTTGAAGGCGCGTGTTCATCTCCATGAACCAGAAGCGGTCGGGCCGAAGCCCGTCGGAGGCATCGACGATGAATTCCACCGTTCCCGCGCCGGAATAGCCGATGGCCTCGGCGGCGCGCACCGCCGCCTGCCCCATCGCCTCACGCATTTCCGGCGTCATGCCGGGTGCGGGCGCTTCCTCGATCACCTTCTGGTGGCGGCGCTGGAGCGAGCAATCGCGTTCGTAAAGGTGAACGGCACGGACCCCGTCGCCGAAGACCTGCACCTCGATATGACGTGGTTTCTGGACATATTTCTCGATCAGGACGGCGGGGTTGCCGAAAGCTGTCCGCGCCTCGGATTGCGCGCTTTCGAGCTTTTCCGCGAACTCCTCCGGTCGCTCCACCAGACGCATCCCCTTGCCGCCGCCGCCCGCGACGGCCTTGATGAGCACCGGGTAGCCAACCGTATCCGCCGCGCCTGCCAGATGCTCGGGGTCCTGGTTTGAACCATGATAGCCCGGCACGACCGGCACGCCCGCCTTTTCCATCAGCGCCTTCGCCGCGTCCTTGAGGCCCATCGCCCGGATCGCCCTGGCCGAGGGGCCGATGAAGACGAGGCCCGCCGCCGCGACCGCATCGACGAAATCGGGGTTCTCGGAGAGAAAGCCGTAGCCCGGATGGATCGCCTCCGCCCCCGTCGCCTGCGCCGCCGCGATGATCGTGTCGCCACGCAGGTAGCTGTCCTTTGGGGCCGGGCCGCCGATGTGGGCCGCCTCGTCCGCCATCGCGACATGACGGGCCGCAGCGTCGGCATCGGAATAGACCGCCACCGTCCGCACCCCGAGCCTGGCGCAGGTGTCGATGACGCGGGCTGCGATCTCGCCCCGGTTGGCGATCAGGATCTTGGCGAACATGGGGTTATCCTTCCATCGGCGCCGGGGGTTTCACACCCCCGGACCCCCGTGGGGTATTTGGGCAACGAAGAAGCGAGGGACGGCGGTCCGAATATCGCATCACGCCAGATCCTCGATCAGGCGGAACCGCTCGCAGACGAGTTCCATGCCGGCGATCGAAGCCGCCATTGCGCTCGAAATAGTCGCGATGACCCGCCCGCCAGTCTTCGAGAGTCGCATCCTCGCCTTCGGCCAGCGCGAAATTCGCGTCCACGTCGCTGAAGCGGCGGATCGTGACTTCGGTGGTCTCGATCACGAGCGCCGGGTTGCCGTCCCAGTCGAGGGCGATGTCGCGGCGTCCGGTGACGGGCAATGCCTCGCCGCCTTCGGCGAAGTCCCCGAGCGCGCCGCAGGTCGCGCGTTTCGCGCCGGAGCGGACAAGCGCGAGAAGCGCGCCGCAGAGCGCGCGGCTGTCGCCGAAGGTGAAGGTTTCAGCGCCGGGATAGCGGGACATCGCCTCGTCAAGCGTCATGGCCGATGCCTCCGTGCGGCCGGGGCAGCGTCTGTACGCAGTGTGCACGGGATGTGTACGCGCTGTGCATGGGTTTCCTCACATCCGGAAGACGCCGAAGCGCGTCTCTTCGATGGGGGCGTTGAGCGCGGCGGAGAGGCTGAGCGCCAGGACTTCGCGCGACTTGCGCGGGTCGATGATGCCGTCGTCCCAGAGCCGGGCGGAGGCATAAAGCGGATGCGACTGTTGGTCGAACATCTCGATTGTGGGGCGCTTGAACTCGGCCTCCTCCTCAGGCGTCCAAGTGCCGCCCGCCCGTTCGATCCCGTCGCGCTTCACGGTCGCGAGAACGCCCGCCGCCTGTTCGCCACCCATGACCGAGATGCGGCTGTTGGGCCAGGTCCAGAGGAAACGCGGCGAATAGGCGCGGCCCGCCATGCCGTAATTGCCCGCGCCGAAGCTGCCGCCGACGAGCATGGTGATCTTCGGGACCGCCGCCGTAGCGACTGCCGTCACCATCTTGGCGCCGTGGCGGGCGATGCCTTCGTTCTCGTATTTCCGCCCGACCATGAATCCGGTGATATTTTGCAGGAACACCAGCGGGATCTTCCGCTGTGCACAAAGCTCGATGAAATGCGCGCCCTTGATGGCGCTCTCGCTGAAGAGAACGCCATTGTTTGCGACGATCCCGACCGGGCAGCCCATCACATGCGCGAAGCCCGTGACCAGCGTTTCGCCAAAGCGCGGCTTGAACTCGTCGAAGCGGGAGCCGTCGACGACGCGGGCGATGACCTCGCGGATATCGTAGGGGGTCCGGAGATCGCCGGGAACGATTCCGAAGATCTCGTTGGGGTCATAGGCGGGGTCTTCCGGGCTTTGCCAAACGACCGTCTTCGGCTTCGCGCGGTTGAGATGCGAGACCGCGCGGCGGGCGAGCGCAAGCGCGTGGGCGTCATCCTCGGCGAGGTAGTCGGCGACACCGGAGAGGCGCGTATGCACGTCGCCGCCACCGAGATCCTCGGCGCTCACGACCTCGCCCGTTGCCGCCTTCACAAGGGGTGGACCGGCCAAAAAGATCGTCCCCTGATCCTTCACGATGATGGAAATGTCAGACATTGCAGGGACATAGGCACCGCCCGCCGTACACGACCCCATGACGACGGCGATCTGGGGGATGCCCTTGGCGCTCATATTCGCCTGGTTGAAGAAGATGCGGCCGAAATGGTCGCGGTCGGGGAAGACCTCGTCCTGGTTGGGCAGGTTTGCCCCGCCGGAATCGACGAGATAGACGCAAGGCAACAGGTTCTGCTCGGCGATCTCCTGCGCACGGAGGTGCTTTTTCACCGTCATCGGGTAGTAGGTGCCGCCCTTCACGGTGGCGTCGTTGGCGACGACCATGACCTCCTGCCCGTGCACCCGACCGATGCCGGTGATCACGCCGGCACAGGGCGCAGCGCCACCGTAGAGGCCATGCGCCGCCGTTGCGCCGATTTCGAGAAACGGCGAGCCTGCATCGAGAAGGTTCGCCACCCGCTCGCGTGGCGGCATCTTGCCGCGCGAGACATGGCGGGCAAGGGATTTCTCCCCGCCCCCTGCGGCGGCGAGGGCCGCCGCCTCGGCGATACGGGCCAGCATCGCCTCATGCGCCGCGCGGTTGGCACGGAAGGCATCCGATCCGGTGAGTACCGCGCTTCGGAGTTTCATCCGTTGCCTCCATCGATTTCCATGACACCTGTGGGCGTTCCGGCACAGTTCGAAACAGTCGCTGGTGCGGGCCAGCCTGTTTGACTCACATCAATGCCGCCCTGCGGCATTCGAGTATGAGGAAGCTGCGCGCGAGAAGCGAAAGAAGAGAAATGAAACATATAGTTCTGCCCATCCTGCTTGCGCTCGGCGCAGCGACACCTGCCCTTGCCCAGTCGGCTGGCGACTGGACGCTCGGCCTCGGCCTCGGTTATGTTCAGCCGAAGGACGACAATGGCCTTCTGGCCGGCGCACAGAGCAGCATCGATTCCAACACGAACCTGACCATCACCGGCGAGTATTTCGTCCGTGACAATCTGGGCGTGGAGCTTTTGGCCGCACTGCCATTCAAGCATGCCGTGAGCCTTCAGGGCGTCGGTGAGGTCGCGACCACGAAGCAACTGCCACCGACCGTGTCGTTGGTCTATCACTTCGACAACGGTGCAAAGCTCGTGCCGTTCGCCGGCATCGGCCTGAACTACACGATATTCTTCAATGAGAAGTCGCCGCTGGGCAACATCAAGATCGATGATTCCTTTGGCGTTGCGGTCAAGGTCGGTCTCGACATGAAGATCAGCGCGAACGACGCGATCCGGACCGAACTGCGCTGGATGGACATCGACGCCGACGTCAAGCTCAACGGGGCGAACATCGGCAAGGCGAACATCGATCCGCTGGTTGTCGGGGTTTCCTACGTCCACAAATTCTAACGAACGATAACGGACGATGGACGGGAAGGGGCGTGCCAGGTAGGCGGCGCGCCCCTTCTTCATCGGCAGGGCCCGGTTCGCGTCGCCCATCCCGATCGCGGGTGCAGGTCGTCCTTTGATCGGCTGCACCCTCACGGCCGAGGCTCCGGGTTCTCGAAGCCGAAGCGCTCGCCCGCCTTCCACGCGTTCCGGTCATTGCCCTCGGTGGGATATCCGCCCGCCTTCTTCAGCATCGCGGCCAGATGCATCAGGTTCCAGGTCATGATCGTGGTGTTGCGCTGGGTGAACTCGTTGTCGAATCCGGCGCGCTTGCCCTCGACATCGTCGCCATAGGATGGCCCCGGCCCCGCTTCACCGATCCAGCCGCAATCGGCCTGCGGCGGGATCGTGTAGCCGAGATGGTTCATTGCGAAGCCGGTGGTCATCGCGACATGCTTGATGCCGTCCTCGTTGCCGGTCACGATTGTACCGCCGACCTTGCCGTAGAAGACCGACTGGCCCTTGTCGTTGAGCATCGCCGACATGGCGTAGAGCCGTTCGATCAGAACCCGGCAGACAGAGCTTTCCTCGCCAAGCCAGATCGGTGTGCCGATCACGAGAATATCCGCCGCCAGTACCTTTTCCCAAAGTTTCGGCCAGTCGTCGCGGTCATATCCGTGTTCGGTCATGTCAGGATATATGCCGGGCGGGACGTGGTGGTCGACGAGGTGAAGGTGCGCAACCGCCACGCCATTCCGTTCCATGATTCGTGCGGAGGCGCCCAACAGAAGCTGGGTGTGGCTGTCCTGCGGGATTGCGCTTCAACGTGGTGTTGAAGAACACGGCGCTCAGACTCCGGAAGTCCCCCTTGGTCGGGCCGGCGCTGATCTTGGCGGCTTTTGTCATGGCATTCTCCTCTTCATCCTACCATGACATAAGTTCGCCGGGAGGCGCTTCTGTTCCCAGTCACGACCGCGCCTCGTGCAAGGCGATCGCCCGCTCGGCGGTCAGGTCGCGACGGCACTGCCATTTGATCGCGAGCGTAAGTTCCAGCGGCAAGCGGCCGTCCAGCCGGTCGGGCTTGGTGCATTCGTGTTCACGGCGGGCGAACCAGGCACGATGCGCGGCGCGCGCATCGGCGTCGGCCTCGGTCTGCGGACCACCAGAGATCCACAAGCGCCTGCCAACCTCGATATTCCGTCTCAAGACACTCCGGCACCGTCACGGCGAGGTTTTCTGCACCCCGCCCGTCAAGACAGGTCCGCGTTTCCTGCCCGATGCATCGGGTCGCGACGGCCTCGGCGTCCAGACAGCCGGAAATCCGGTCGGCCACCGCCGCGGCGGCGGGTGTCCCTGCGAGCGTCAACGCCAGTGCAGCTTTGCCCGCGCTTCCGATCACCCCATCGCCCCCATCAACTCCCGCCCGATCAGCATCCGTCTGATCTCGCTCGTCCCTGCGCCGATCTCCATCAGCTTGGCGTCGCGGAAGATGCGGGCGACTGGGGTTTCGTTCATGAAGCCCATGCCGCCCATCGCCTGCACCGCCTGGTGTGCGACGGTCATGCCTTCTTCGGAGGCATAGAGTACACAGGCCGCCGCGTCCTGCCGTGTCACCTCGCCCCGGTCGCAGGATCGGGCGACCTCGTAGACATAGGCGCGGGCGGAGTTCATCTTGGTGTACATGTCGGCGATCTTGCCCTGCATCAGTTGGAACGACCCGATCGGCTGGCCGAACTGCTGGCGCTGCGCGAGATAGGGCATCACCTCGTCAAGGCATGCAGCCATGATCCCGGTGCCGATGCCGGAGAGGACCACGCGCTCGTAATCGAGCCCCGACATCAGGACACGGACGCCCTTGCCCTCCTGCCCGAGCACGTTCTCGAACGGCACTTCGACATCCTCGAAGATCAACTCCGCCGTATTCGATCCGCGCATTCCGAGCTTGTCGAAGTGCTTCGATGTGGTGAACCCTTTCATGGTCTTTTCGACGATGAAGGCCGTGATGCCCTTCGATCCGGCCTCGGGATCGGTCTTGGCATAGACGACCAGAGTATCGGCGTCCGGCCCGTTGGTGATCCAGAACTTGGTGCCGTTGAGGTTGTAATAGCCGTTCCGCTTTTCGGCTTTCAGCTTCATCGAGACGACGTCGGACCCCGAACCCGCCTCCGACATGGCGAGCGCGCCGACGTGGTCGCCCGAGAGGAGACCGGGGAGGTATTTCTTCTTCTGCTCATCGGTGCCGTTCAGCTTGATCTGGTTGACGCAAAGGTTGGAATGCGCGCCGTAGGAGAGGCTTACGGAGGCCGAGGCCCGCGCGATTTCCTCGATCGCGATGACATGGGCGAGATAGCTCATCCCCGCGCCGCCATACTCCTCAGGCACGGTGATGCCCAAGAGGCCGAGATCGCCCATCTCCTTCCAGAGAGCCGCCGGAAATTCGTTTGTCCGGTCGATCTCCGCCGCGAGCGGCTTCACGCGTTCCTGCGCCCAGCGATGAACCATATCACGCAGCGCCTCGACTTCTTCGCCTAGATGGAACTTCATCGACGCGGTGAACATTCCGGCCCTCCGAAAGAAATGAACGTATGTTCAATTCATACGGCCATGCCCTGAGTCGGGTCAAGCGGGTTTCGCCGGAACCCGTGGCGGCCCGCGACACGTTGTGGCATCGTCCCGCTGCCCAACCGAAAGGAACGTGCCATGTTTCCGCGTCTCGCCCTCGTCCTGCTTGCCATAATGCCCGCCGCGGCCCGTGCCGAGGCCGTCGGCAAGGTCGGCGTCGACTGGGTCGGAAACGATATCGTGATCGAGGCGATCCCCGATCCGAAGGTTCAGGGTGTGACCTGCCACGTCGCCTATTTCAGCCGCTCGATCATCGACCGCGTCAGCAACGGCAACTGGTTCGAGGACCCATCCTATTCCGCGCTCGACTGTCGCCAGACGGGGCCGATCACCGTGGGCGACATCGATAGAAGCAAGGACGGCGAGAACATCTTCTCCGAACGAACGTCGCTGATCTTCAAGTCGTTGAAGGTGACGCGGGTTTTCGATGAGAAGAACAACACCCTGGTCTATCTCGCCCACGCGTCGGAACTGACTCAGGGATCCGGCAAGATGTCGATATCGACCGTGCCGCTCTATGATGCGACGCACTGACGGACCTCAGTCGGCATGCGGCATTTCGGCAGGCGTCTCGACCGCGCCCTGATGAACCGTCGACACCTCTTGCCGAATTATGCGCGCGACGAGCGCCGCATCGTCTTCGCTGAACGTCAATGGCAGTCGCATGTCGACAAGGCCCGCGAGTAACCGGTCGGTCTTCGGCAGGCTCTGCGGCTTGATGTAGCGCCAGCTGTCGTGGCGCGAGGTGAAGCCCTGCGGTTCCTTCGCGCCGAACCATTTCAGCTCCACCCCGCGCGCGGCGGCGCGGGCGAGGACGGCGCGGATCTTGGCTTCGGGCCAGTCCGGCAGCAGGAACTGGAAAGAGGAGGCGACGTAGTCTTCGCCCTCCGGCCGGTCGATGAGCGCCAAGCCGGGCGTGTTCTTCAGACCCTGCTCCAGCTTGCGGTAAAGCGCGTTCCAGCGGGCACACTGGCGGGGCAGATCGGCGAGCTGCGGGCGAAGAATCGCCGCGCGCAGGTTGTCCATCCGGCCGGAGACGTTGGGGGTGACGTATTTGACATTCTCGAACGCCTCGGGCGGCGGTGCTGCGCGGTGGCGGGGATAGAGCATGTAGCTGCCGGAGAGGATGATCGCGCGGGCCATCAGGTCGGGATCGTCCGAGACGATCAGCCCGCCCTCGCCGGAATTCATGTGCTTGTAGGTCTGGGTAGAATAGCAGCCCATCACGCCATGCCGCCCCGACGGCGTACCGTTCCATGCCGCCCCCATCGTATGGGCGCAATCCTCGATCACCGGGAGGCCCGCCTTGCCGCAGACCTCCATCAGCCGGTCCATGTCGCAGATATGGCCGCGCATGTGCGAGAGGAGGAGAGCCTTCGCGCCCGGCATTTTCGCGGCGAGATCGTCCATGTCGATGGTCAGCGCCCCGGTCGTCTCGACGAAGACCGGCTCCGCGCCCACCGCCGCGATGGCGCCGGGCACCGGGGCGAGCGTGAAGGCGTTGGTCAGGACGCGGTCGCCCGGCCCGACGCCGAGCGCGCGCAGCGCACAGCCGAGCGCGTAACCGCCCGAGGCAACCGCAAGGCAGTATTTCGCGCCGTTAAAGGCGGCGAATTCCTCTTCCAGCAGCGCGGTTTCGGCGATCTCATCGCCGGTGGTGTTGTAGCGGTGCAGGCGTCCGTGGCGGAGAACCTGCAACGCCGCCGCGATTCCCGCTTCCGGGATCGGCTCCTGCTGGGTGAAGCTACCGGTGAATCTTTCCATGCGCGGCAGATTGGCGGGGCGTCGCGGGAAGGTCAATCGCCCGGCGCTTGACAAGTCGCGCCATGGATGGCCCCTTCCGGGTTTCTGGAACTGGAGTGCGCCGTGGCTGTCCGGTCATTCACGATTCTCTGCGCCCTGCTCGCTGGCGTCGGCCCGGCGGCGGCGGACGCCGTCATCACCTACAGGGCAGAGGATGCCGAGCGTCTGAAATGCGCGTCGATGCTGTCGCTCGCAAGCAACTTCGCGGAGGCGGAGGGTCGGTTGAAGAAGGGCCAGCACAGCAGGAGCATGGCGGCGGTGGCGCAACTTCTCGACGGACTTCCCGGCAGCAATGGAGCGAAGGCCCGCGCAATGCAGGCAATGGCGGATCGGCTCATGCTGAGGTCGAAGCCGGACGCGCTGAAGGAGGAGTTTCAGCGCACCCTGCCTGCCTGCGGGCGGTTCTTCTAGGCTGGTTCAGCGCGGCAGGAAACGCTCTGCAAGCTCCGGAAGGTCACCATAGGCACCCAGAAGCGCCTCGGGCGCGAGCCGCGAGATGGCTTCGCCTTCCGGGCCGAAGGTCACCAGCACCGAGGGAACACCGGCGGCGGCGGCGGTCTTGCGGTCGGTCTCCGTATCGCCGATCAGGATCGAACGTTCGGAAGTGCCACCGGCATTGCGGACGGAAAGATGATAGGGCGCGGGATCGGGCTTGCGGACGGGCAGCGTATCGGCCCCGACGAGCGAGCCGAACATGTCACGCACACCAAGCCGTTGCATCAGGATCTCGGCCAGACGCGCAGGCTTGTTGGTACAGATGCCGGTGGCGAAGCCCGCCTGCCGCAACGCCTCGACCGCGTCCGCCGCGCCAGGATAAAGCCGTGTCTCGCGGTCGATCCCGTCCTCATAGAGGGCAAGCAGCATCGGATACCAGCGGTCCACCACCGCCTCTTCGACGGTGCCGAGGCGCGAAAGACCCAGCCGCAGCATGGCGCGGCCACCGTGGAACGCGGTCAGCGCATCCTCGACCGGATGCAACCGCTCGCCCGCCCCCATTTCGCGGAAACAGGCATTGGCGGCGGCGATGAGATCGGCCGACGTATTCGCCAGTGTCCCGTCGAGATCAAAAATCACCGTTCGCATCAACCGTTTCCCATGTAACCTGCCGAAAGGAAGATTGATCCCCGCCCCCTTGCGGCAACCGGGGCCATGGTTAAAACGGGCGCGAACCAAAGGAAAGCTGCAACATGTCGACTGCGCTCATCATTCTCGCCGCCGGACAGGGGACGCGGATGAACTCCGACCTTCCGAAGGTGCTTCACAAGATCGCGGGTGCGCCGCTTCTGGTGCACGCCATGATTTCGGGTGCCGGGGTCGAGCCTGAACGCACCGTGATCGTCGCGGGTCACGGCGCGGAGGAGGTGACGAAGGCTGCGAAGGACTACGACAAGTCGGTCGCTGTGGTGATCCAGGAGGAACAGCATGGCACCGGCCACGCGGTCATGCAGGCGCTACCCGCGCTTCAGGGGTTCGAGGGACGGGTGATCGTCCTTTACGGAGACACGCCGCTGATCCGGCCCGAGACACTTCAGGCGATGCTGGCGGCGAAATCCGATGTGGTCGTCCTCGGATTCGAGGCCGCCGACCCGGCGCGCTATGGCCGGCTGGTCGTCCATTTCGGGCAGTTGTACCGGATCATCGAATACAAGGATGCGAATGCCGAAGAACGCCAGATAAGGCTTTGCAACAGCGGCGTTATCTGCGCTGACATCAGGATACTGACGCGGCTTGTGCGAGAGTTGCAGAACGACAATGCGGCGGGCGAATACTACCTGACCGACATCATCGCCGCCGCGCGGGAGGATGGAATGACCGCCGAGGTCGTGGTCTGCCCCGAGACCGAAACGATGGGCGTGAACAGCCGCGCCGACCTCGCCGCCGCCGAAGCGGCGATGCAGGAACGTCTTCGCGCCGAAGTCATGGCGAACGGCGTGGCGCTGACCGCGCCGGAGACAGTGTTCCTCTGCCATGACACGGTGATCGGACGGGATACGGTGGTCGGGCCGCATGTGATCTTCGGCCCGGAGGTGACCGTGGAATCCGAGGCCGAGATCCTCCCCTTCTGCCATCTCGAAGGTTGCCACATCTCGCGCGGTGCGCGGGTCGGTCCCTTCGCGCGGCTGCGTCCCGGCGCGGAACTGGCCGAGGATGTGCATGTCGGCAACTTCGTCGAAGTGAAGAACGCGATCCTCGACGAAGGCGTGAAGGTCGGACATCTCACCTATCTCGGCGACGCCCATATCGGCGAGTACACGAATATCGGCGCCGGCACCGTGACCTGCAACTACGATGGTGTGATGAAACACCGGACCGAGATCGGCGCGCGGGCCTTCATCGGTTCGGACACGATGCTGGTCGCGCCGGTCAGAGTCGGTGCGGGCGCGATAACCGCGTCCGGCTCCGTCATCACGCAGGATGTGCCGGACAACGCGCTGGCCATTGCCCGCGCCCGGCAGGTGAACAAGCAGGGCTTGGCGTCAAAATTGTTCGATATGTTAAAATTCAAGAAGGAATCTCAGCGGAAAGAGGCGCAATAATGTGCGGTATTGTTGGGGTTCTCGGCAGCCATGAAGTCGCGCCGATACTAGTCGAGGCGCTGAAGCGGCTGGAATATCGCGGTTACGACTCCGCCGGGATTGCGACCGTGAACATCGGCAGGCTCGATCGCAGCCGCGCGGTCGGCAAGCTCGTCAATCTTTCCGACCTGCTGGTGCATGAACCCGCTCGCAGGAAAGGCGGGCATCGGCCATACCCGCTGGGCGACACATGGCGCGCGCGACCGTGGTGAACGCGCATCCGCACCGCTCCGGCCCCGTCGCGGTCGTGCATAACGGCATCATCGAGAACTTCCGCGACCTGCGCGCCGAATTGGCCAAGGTCGGGTTTGCCGCCGAGACGGAGACGGATACCGAAACCGTCGCCCTTCTCGCCCGGCACTACATGGATCAGGGGATGCCGCCGCGCGAGGCGGCGCGCGCCACGCTCGACCGTCTCGAAGGCGCCTTCGCGCTGCTCTTTCTCTTCGACGGCGAGGAAGACCTGATGATCGCCGCGCGCAAGGGTTCTCCCCTCGCCATCGGGCATGGCGACGGCGAGATGTTCGTGGGTTCCGACGCCATCGCGCTGGCGCCGATGACCGACCGGATCACCTATCTCGACGAGGGCGATCACGCTTTCGTCACCCGCGACGGGGTGGAAATCTTCGATTCCGAAGGCCGGCGCGCGAACCGCGAACTGACCCGCATCAGGGTCGATCAGACCCGCATCGAAAAGGCGGGTTACAAGCACTTCATGGCCAAGGAGATCGCCGAACAGCCAGTCGTCCTTGGCGACGCGATCAAGCACTACTCCGGACCTGCCGGGATCAACCTGCCGGAGGGGCTGGATTTTGCGGGCCTCGACCGGCTCACGATGGTGGCCTGCGGGACAGCCTACTACGCCTGCCTGACCGCGAAATACTGGTTCGAGCGCCTCGCGGGGCTGAATTGCGAGGTCGATGTCGCGTCGGAATTCCGCTACCGCGAGCCGCCACTGCCGGAGGCGAGTTTCGCGCTCTTCGTCAGCCAGTCGGGGGAAACCGCGGATACTTTGGCGGCGCTGCGGTACGCTAAGGACAAGGTGCGCAAGATCGTCTCGGTGGTGAACGTTCCGACCTCCACAATAGCCCGCGAAAGCGATGTGGCGCTGCCGATCCTTGCGGGGATCGAGGTCGGCGTCGCCTCGACCAAGGCGTTTACCTGCCAACTGACCGTGCTCTTGCTGCTCGCGTTGAAAGCCGGGCTTGACCGGGGGCGCCTGACAGATGCCCAGGTCGCGGAGCATCTGAAGGGCCTTGGCACGCTGCCCGGCCTGGTCAATCAGGCGCTGAACCGCGAGGGGGAAATCGCGTCGCTGGCCGAAGCCGTGGCCGAGGCGCAGGACGTGCTCTTCCTCGGGCGCGGGGCGATGTACCCCCTGGCGCTGGAAGGTGCCCTGAAACTCAAGGAAATCAGCTATATCCATGCCGAGGGCTACGCTTCGGGCGAACTCAAGCATGGTCCTATCGCACTTGTCGACCGTATGGTGCCGGTCGTCGTCCTCGCCGCGCGCGACGGGCTCTTCGACAAGACCGTGTCGAACATGCAGGAGGTGATGGCGCGGCACGGCAAGGTCATCCTGATGACCGACGCGGCAGGCGCGCGCGAGGCGGGCGACGGGACGTGGAAGGTGCTGACGCTGCCCGACGCGCCGGAACTTCTGGCGCCGATCCTCTACGCCATTCCGGTTCAGCTTCTGGCCTATCACGCCGCCGTGGCGAAGGGGACGGATGTTGACCAGCCGCGCAATCTCGCCAAGTCGGTGACGGTGGAGTGACCGGCGCAACTCTGGAAACCGCGCTGGCGGAGCTTCGCGCGGCGGGCGATGCAGAGCGCGCGGGAGCCTCTGCCGCATATCACAAGGCGGAGCGCCCTTATCTTGGCGTCCGGGTGCCCGTCATCGCCGATCTTGCGAAGGGCTGGCGCGAGGGGCTGGACGTTCCGGGGCGCCTGGCGCTCGCCGCCGGGCTCTGGCGGACGAACATCCACGAGGCGCGGATCGCGGCGGCCAAGCTGCTGATCCAAGCGCGGATCAAGGAGGATGAAGCGGCCTGGCGGCTCATCGCCTCCTGGGTGCCGGAATTCGACGCCTGGGCGATTGCCGATCACGTCTGCGACGCCGGGGGCCGCCGTGTGGTCGCCGATCCATCGCGGATCGACGAGGTCGAGGGCTGGACCAAGGCGGACAGCTTCTGGACCCGGCGCGCGGCCCTTGTCATTACACTTCCCTGGACCAAGCAGAACTTTCCCAAGCCCGAAGACCAGGAAATCCGTAACCGGGTGCTTGGCTGGGCCGCCGGGATGGCCGATGACCGGCAATGGTTCATCCAGAAGGCCATTGCCTGGTGGCTGCGCGATCTGTCGAAGCACGATCCCGACCGGACGCGCGCCTTTCTGGATGCGCACGGCCATCGCCTCAAGCCATTCGCGCGGAAGGAAGCGTTAAAGTATCTCTGACGCTTCGGCCCGAGGCAACCTTGCCGCGCGCCTGCGGACAGCATACATTTGCAGCATGTCGCCCCTCATCGATCCCTTCGCCCGTCCGATCACCTATCTGCGCGTATCCGTGACGGACCGCTGCGATTTCCGTTGCACCTATTGCATGGCGGAACACATGCAGTTCCTGCCGAAGAAGGATCTTCTGACGCTCGAGGAACTGGACCGCCTCGCCTCATCCTTCGTCCGGCTCGGGGTGGAGAAGCTGCGGATCACCGGGGGAGAACCGCTCGTCCGGCGCGATATCCTGACCTTCTTCCGCGCCATGTCGCGGCATCTTGGGACCGGCGCGCTGAAGGAGTTGACGCTGACCACCAACGGCTCGCAGCTCAAGCGGTTCGCGGGCGAACTGGCCGATTGCGGCATAAGGCGCGTCAATGTCTCTCTCGACACGCTTGATCCGAAGAAATTCCAGGACATCACCCGCTGGGGAAAACTGCCGCAGGTGCTTGACGGAATCGAGGCCGCGAAAGCCGCCGGGATGCGGGTCAAGATCAACACGGTGGCGCTCAAGGGCTTCAACGAGGATGAGCTTTTCGGCCTCGTCGACTGGTGCGCGACCGAGGATAACGATCTGACCTTCATCGAGGTCATGCCGATGGGCGAAATGGGCGAGGAACTGCGACTCGACCAATACTGGCCGCTGAAGGACCTGCGTGCGCGGCTGGCGGAGCGTTTCACGCTGACAGAACTTACCGAGCGCACGGGCGGACCGGCGCGCTATGTGCGGCTGGAAGAGACGGGCCAGAAGATCGGCTTCATCACGCCGCTGACCCATAACTTCTGCGAAAGCTGCAACCGCGTGCGGGTGACTTGCACGGGTGAGTTGTTCATGTGCCTCGGGCAGGAGGACAACGCCGATCTCCGCGCGCCCTTGCGTGCCAGCGAAAGCGATGAACCGCTGGAACAGGCGATCCGCGCCGCCATCGCCCGCAAGCCCAAGGGCCACGATTTCGACTATTCCCGCCAGAAGGTCGCGGGTCAGATGAAACGGCACATGAGCCATACGGGCGGTTAGCCCGATGCGCGGCCTCGCCCGTTTTCACGACGCGCAAAAGGACAGCTACGCGGCGGCGCTTGCGGAACTCAAGGCGGGGCGCAAGACCACGCACTGGATGTGGTTCATCTTTCCCCAGCTTGCGAGCCTTGGCCGTTCCACCACCGCGCAATTCTACGGCATCGCCGATCTCGCCGAGGCGCGGGCCTATATCGCCGATCCGGTGCTGCGGGAAAGGCTCGACGCCTGCGCGGCGGCACTTCTGACGCACGAGGGACTTGGCGCCGACGCAATCATGGGATCGGTCGATGCCCTGAAGTTGCGCTCATCGGCCACGTTGTTTCGAAAGGCCGATCCGAAGGGCCCGACCGGGAAAAGGATGCAGGCTCTCCTGGACCGCTTCTATGGCGGGAAACCCTGTGATCTGACGATGAGCGAAATCGGCGCTTAGGCCGCCGGCATCCGCGCCTCGACCATCCCGGCATACCAGCTTGAGCCGAAGGGGATGGCGTCATCATCGAAATTGTAGGCCGGGTGATGGACCATCGCGGTGTCGCCATTGCCGACAAAGATGTAGGCGCCGGGGCGTTCGTTCAGCATGAAGCTGAAATCCTCGGCCCCCATCATTGGCGCAATGGTCATATCGCAATCGCCCGCGATGTCGCGTGCGACATCTGCCGCGTGTTCGGTTTCCTCTGGCGCGTTCATCGTCACGGGATAGCCCCGGTGATAGTCGAAGTTCCGCCACCGCGCCGTGCGCCGTTGCGATACCCTCGACGAGCGTCTTCAGCCGTGCCTCTACGAATTCCTGCACGCCGGCGTCGAGCGTGCGGACGGTGCCTTTCATCGTCACGGTCTGGGGGATGACGTTGTAGCTGTCGCTTTCGGTCTTGACCGTGGTGATCGAAACGACGACCTCTTTCAACGGATCGACATTGCGACTGGCGATAGACTGGACGGCGACGATGATCTGGGATGCAACCAGCACCGAATCCACGCAATCGTGCGGCTTCGCGGCGTGGCCGCCCTTGCCCGTCACCTTTACGTCGAACTGGTCCGCCGCCGCCATCATCGCACCGGGGCGAATGGCGAAAGCCCCGACCGGAATGCCCGGCATGTTATGCATGCCGTAAACTTCCTGAATACCGAAGCGCTCCATCAGGCCGTCCTTGACCATCTCGCGCCCCCCGCCGCCACCTTCCTCTGCGGGCTGGAAGATCACGATGGCGGTGCCGTCGAAATTGCGCGTCTCGGCGAGGTATTTCGCCGCGCCGAGCAGCATGGAGGTATGACCGTCATGGCCGCAGGCATGCATCTTGCCGGGCGTATTTGACGCATAGGGAAGCCCCGTCTGCTCCATGATCGGGAGCGCGTCCATGTCGGCGCGGAGGCCAATCACCCTGCCCTTCGTATCGGTCCGCCCCTTGATGACGCCGACCACACCGGTCTTGCCGATGCCCTCCACCACATCCTCGCAGCCGAACTCCTTCAGAAGCCCGGCCACCTTGCCAGCGGTACGATGCACCTCGAAGAGAAGTTCGGGGTTTTCGTGGATGTCACGTCGCCATGCGGCGATTTCGGGCTGGAGTTCAGCGAAGCGGTTCTTGACGGGCATGGCGGTCTCCTTCGGCGGCAGATCGTCTAACGATCCTTCAAGCCGTACCACGCATAGGCCGGGCGCAACAGGTTCCGCCGCAGAGGCCCGAAGGGGAAGCGGCGCGGTGCGGGCGCCATCAAGGCGGGCGCCTTGCATACCCCCGTGGCGAGACCGGCGAGAAGCTTGCCCGACCATGTGCCAAGCGCCACGCCGTTGCCGTGCCAGGCAAAACCGGCCCAGGCATCGTCCCAGTCCCCGATGGGTCCGGCGAAGGGCGTGAGGTCGCGTGTCAGGCAGACGAAGCCCGACCAGAAATGCGGCGTCTCGACATGCGCCCAGGCGGGGAACATTCGCTCGAAATCGGCGCGCAGGATGGTGTGCCGGCCTGCCAGAGCTTCGGCGCTGGAACTCGTCCCGCCGCGCCCGCCGAAGAGGAACCGGCGGTTCGGCATCAGGCGGAAGTAATGCAGCAGATTCCGCGAGTCATAGGCCAAGTAGTCCGAGGACCAGCCCTGCGCAGCGATTTCCGCCGCCGTCAGTTCGCGGGTGACGAGGATGGCGGAAAGCGCGGGCAGATAGCGCCCCGCCATCCACTCCGGCACGTCCTCGCTCGAATAGCCGTTGGTGGCAACGATCAGTTTCTTCGCCCGGACACGCCCCTTCGGGGTCGTCAGGACATATCTACCGTTTTCGCGCGTGATCGCGTTGACCGGCGCATCCTCGTAGAGTCGCGCCCCGGAAGCCCGCGCGGCCGCAGCCAGGCCAAGAACGTATTTCAGGGGATTGAGGGCGAAGCCGATGGGCAGCCGGATGCCGCCGTGGAATTCAGGTCCCGCCATTCCCATCTGGACAAGGTCTTCGCGGCTGAAAACATCGACGTCGACGCCATAGGCGCGCGCCAGTTCCGGTTGTTCCTCACGGAAAGCCGCGAAATCGCGAGGCCGGTGGGCGAGGCAAATCTCGCCTTCGCGCGAATGGGCGTCGACGTCGATCCCGTAGGTCTCGACGATCTCGGCCACCAGCGCGCAGGCGGCCTTCTGCGCTCCGTGCCATTCGACCATCGCCGCCGTACCAAAGCGTCCAAGAAGCGCCGCCTCGCTCGCCTTCGTGCCGCCCATCGAGGCGAAGCCGCCATTGCGCCCCGATGCGCCCCAGCCGATGCCCTCGGCCTCCAGCACCGCGACATCGGCACCCGCATCGCGGGCAAGATGCAAGGCCGCCGAAAGGCCGGTGAATCCGCCGCCGATGATGGCGATCTCGTGCGTGACGTCGCCTTCGGGGCCGGCTTGACGCGGCGGCCGGGCGATGGTCGTGTCCCAGTAGCATTCCGCAACCGGGCCGTCGCCATAGGCGAAATCCTGATAGATCCGCTTCATCCCGGCGCCCCTCAGGTCCGCGCCGCCGCTTGTTCGTCCGCCCGCTGCCGCGCGATCTGCCGCTTGGTCACGAGCGATGCGGTGATGACACCCACCGTCACGATGCCGATCAGAAGTGTCGACAATGCGTTGATCTGCGGCGATACGCCAAGGCGCACGGAAGAAAATATCTTCATCGGCAGAGTCGTGGAGGACGGCCCCGCGGCGAACGAGGCGATCACAAGATCGTCGAGCGACAGGGTGAAGGCCAGCAGCCAGCCCGAAATCACCGCAGGCGCGATGATCGGCAGCGTCACCGACCTGAACGCGTCGAACGGCGTGCAGCCTAGGTCGAGTGCTGCCTCTTCCAGCGACTTGTCGAAGGTGACGAGGCGCGAGGACACCACGACCGAGACGTAGCACATGGTGAAGGTCGTGTGCGCGAGAACGATCGTGAAGACCCCGCGATCCAGCCCGATGGAGATGAAGAGAAGAAGGAAGGCCAGACCCATGATGACGTCCGGCATGACCAGCGGCGCGTAGATCATGCCGGAAAACAGCGTTCGCCCCAGAAAGCGCCCCGCGCGCATCAAAACATAGGCCGCCATCGTGCCGAGGACGGTCGCAATTGTGGAGGACGCGACAGCGACCTTCAGCGTGACCCAGGCCGCATCCAGGAACGCCTGATCACTCAGCAGTTCGCCATACCACCGCGTCGAGAATCCGGCCCAAACCGTCACCAGCTTGGAGGCGTTGAACGAATAGAGGATGAGGATCGCGATTGGCAGGTAGAGGAACGCGAAACCGAAGCTCAGCGAGGTCGCGTTGAACCATGAGAATCTGCGGCTCATGCGTTGGCCTCCCTCTGCTTTTCTTCGTTCTTCTGGAAGAGGATGATCGGGATGATGAGAATGAGAAGCAGCACCACGGCGACAGCCGAGGCCACTGGCCAATCCCGGTTCGAGAAGAATTCCTCGTAAAGCGTCTTGCCGATCATCAGCGTCGTCGTCCCGCCGAGAAGCGAGGGAATGACGAATTCACCAAGCGCGGGGATGAAGACCAGAAAGCAGCCCGCGATCACACCTGGCCGCGACAAGGGCAGCGTCACCAGCCAGAATGCCGACGCCCTCGAACAGCCGAGGTCTTCGGCCGCCTCGATCAGTGCGCCGTCGAGCTTTTCCAGGGCGGAGTAGATCGGCAGGATCATGAACGGCAGATAGCCGTAGACGATGCCGATATAGACCGCGACGGGCGTGTTGAGGATTGTAAGCGGCGTGTCGATGATGCCGGTCCAGAGCAGGAATTGATTGAGGAACCCTTCGTTCTGCAGGATGCCGATCCAGGCGTAGATGCGGATCAGGAAAGATGTCCAGAACGGCAGGATCACCAGCATCATCAGCGTCGGGCGCCATTCATCGGGCGCCTGCGCCATGCCGTAGGCGATGGGATAGGCGACGAGCAGCGTCAGGAAGGTCGACACGGCCGCGATCTTGAGGCTGGAAAGATAGGCGGTGTAATACAGTGGATCGGACGCGAGAAAGGTGAAGTTCTCGAAATCGAGGTTGCTGAAGAAGTCCCTGATGCCCGCCCAGCCCTGCGACAGGTCGATCTGCGGCGTATAGGGCGGGATCGAGATCGCATAGTCCGAAAGCGAGATCTTGAAGACGATCACGAAGGGGACGAGGAAGAAGAAGAAGAGCCACGCGTAGGGTGCGAGGATCAGAAGGCGGCGGCGCCAGTCGCTCATTTCAGCCCCCTCAATCCAGAAGAACGATGCCGGCGGTGCCCGTGAAGGACAGCCAGATATCGTCGTCCCAAGTGATATCGCGTCTCGACAGACGGCGTTCATTGGCGACCTGCGCCTTGATCATGCGCCCGCCCGCGACCTCGACCTTGTAGGTGGAGATATTGCCGAGATAGGCGATGTCGTGGACCTTGCCCTCGATCACGTTGGCGCGGTCGGCGGGCTTTTCCCTGGCGATTGCCACCTTTTCGGGCCGGATCGCGAAATGCACCCTGGTGCCCGGCGCGATGGCATTCGCCGCAGCGGCGTTGATCGGCGGCTGTCCTTCCGCCCATGTGATAGCGACCTTGTCGCCCTCCTGTGCGGCGACCGCCCCTTCGATGATGTTCACGTCGCCAATGAAATCCGCGACATAGACCGACTTCGGCATCTCGTAGATGCGGTCCGGGGTGTCGACCTGGATCATGCGGCCGTTATCCATCACCGCCACCCGGCTTGCGACAGTCATCGCCTCTTCCTGATCGTGGGTGACGATCACGAAGGTGGTGCCGGTGGTTTCCTGGATATCCATCAGTTCGAACTGGGTATCCTGCCGCAGCTTCTTGTCGAGCGCGCCCAAGGGCTCGTCCAGCAAAAGAAGCTTCGGCGCCTTGGCGAGCGCGCGGGCGAGCGCCACGCGCTGCCGCTGGCCGCCGGAAATCTGGTGCGGCTTGCGCTTGGCGAAGCGTTCGAGGCGCGTGAGGCGCAGCATCTCGTCCACGCGCGCCGGAATCTGGTCCTTCGGCATGCTGGACCGCTTGAGCCCAAAGGCGATGTTGTCCCAGACCGAGAGGTGCGGGAACAACGCATAGCTCTGGAACATCATGTTGGTTTGCCGCTTGTTCGGCGGGATCGGTGCCTGATCGACACCGTCAAGCAGGATCGTGCCGGCGGTCGGCGTCTCGAACCCCGCGAGCATCCGCATCAGCGTGGTCTTGCCGCAACCGGATGGTCCAAGGAGTGCGAAGAATTCACGCTGAAAGATATCGATCGTGATGTCATCGATCGCGATGAACTCGCCGAACTTCTTGGTGACGTTCTGAAACCGGATCAGCGGCTTTTCACTCGGATCTTCCCACGGTGCAAACACCGGGCGGTTGGCGGGCTGGGCCATGATGTCCTCGTCCTGTCATGTGAAAAACCCCGCGCCTTCTGGCGCGGGGTGGGATCATCCGATCGTTCAGGTGCCGGATTTGATCTTGGTCCAGAGCCGGGTGACCTGTCGGTTCACCTTCGGATCCCATGGCGAAACGGTGTAGAGGTTCGCCATCGTCGCGTCATCCGGGTAGATCGCGGTGTCGCCGATCACGTCGGGGTTCAGGAACTCCTGGCTCGCCTTGTTGCCGTTGGCATAATAGACGTAGTTCGACGCTGCGGCGGCGTTCTGCGGGTCCATCATGAAGTTGATGAACTTCTCCGCCCCTTCCGGGTTCGGCGCGTCGGCCGGAATGGCCATCTGGTCGAACCACATCAGCGCGCCTTCCTTGGGGATGTGGTATTCGATCTCCACCCCGTTATTGGCTTCCGCCGCCCGGTCGCGCGCCTGAAGCACGTCGCCCGACCAGCCGAAGGCCACGCAGATATCGCCGTTGGCGAGCGCGTTGATGTATTCGGACGAATGGAACTTCTGGACATAGGGCGCAATCGCCGTCAGGACCGGCTCGACCTTGGCGATCGTCTCGTAGTCCTGCGCATCGGGATCTTCGCCGAGATACTTAAGCGCGGCCGGGATCAGTTCGGTCGGCGCGTCGAGCATATGCACGCCGCATTGGCTGAGCTTTTCCATGTTCTTCGGGTCGAAGACCAGGGCGAGCGAGTTGACGGGGGCGTCATCGCCCAGCACTTCCTTGACCTTGCCGACGTTGATGCCGATCCCGGTCGTGCCCCACATGTAGTTGACCGAGTATTCGTTGCCCGGATCGTATTTCGCGGTCCGCTCGGCCACCATGTCCCACAAGTTCTTGATGTTCGGCAGTTTCGACTTATCGAGCTTCTGGAACACGCCGGCCTGGATCTGCCGTTGCAGGAAGCTGCCGGTCGGAATCACGACGTCGTAACCGGAACTCCCCGCGAGCAGCTTGGTCTCAAGAAGTTCGTTCGAATCGAACACGTCATAGACCAGCTTGAGCCCGGTTTCTTCCTCGAACTTCGACAGAAGCGATTCGTCGATGTAGTCGGACCAATTGTAGACATGGACTTCATCAGCACCGGCTACCCCGGCCACAAGCAGCGCGGCGGCTGCGGTCATCCCCATTAACTTCATAGTACCTCCTGGTCAGTCTTCGGCATGGCGAACGCGTCGCGAGATGCCCTTTGCGATTTTCGTGTCCCGCTTCACCCATTTTGATCAAAAATCGCGACTTAATTCAACATGGCATTTCAGCGAGGCGTATTCTATTATGACATAAAGAAAATTTCCCGCAGCCCCCATAAGGAACATCAATGGAGAAGCTCCGAGAAAAGAGCGGTTCGCCCACAAAAGTGCCATCGCACGAAGTGACATATTGCCGATTGAGGGACATGATTCTCTTCGGCCAGCTTGCACCGGGACAGGCGGTAACGATCCAGGGCCTGACCGCGATGCTCGAAGCGGGCATGACGCCGGTGCGCGAGGCGATCCGGCGGCTTACTGCCGAAGGGGCGCTGGCGCTTCAGGGCAACCGGCGCGTGATGGTCCCGATGCTCACCCCCTCGCAAATCGACGAACTGGCCTTTGCGCGCCTGACAATCGAACCGAAGATCGCCCAGATGGCGGCGGAGCGGATCACCGCGCGGGATCTCGAGACCCTCGCGAAAATCGACGATGAGATCGATCATGCCATCTCCGAAGGCAACGTCTACGGTTACCTTCAAGGCAATTTCCGTTTTCATTTTGCGCTCTACGACTGCGCCGACGCGCCGATCCTGGTTGCGCTCGCCCATACGCTCTGGCTTCGTTTCGGACCGTCGCTGCGCGTGGTCTGCGGGCGGTTCGGAACGCTCAAGCTGCCCGACCGGCACCATGAGGCGCTCGCGGCGATGCGTTCTGGCGATGCCGCAGCGCTCGCCAGGGCGGTCGAAAACGACATCGCGCAAGGCGTCGAGCAGATCCGGCTATCGCTGCAATCCTCACGAATTTGATCAAATTCGATTGACACCGCGACTTTTGATCATATTCTGACCGCAGATCCTCTGGCTCCGCGCCCGTTGGCGCGCGCCTTGCCGGACGGGGTTCTTGCCCATCGCATCGCGCTTGCGGCCCGACAGTCACGACAGCTTTCGCACAGGTTTCGCCATGACACAGATCACCAACCACATGCCCACCAAGGAACTTCAGGCGCTCGACGCCGCGCATCACATGCACCCGTTCACCGACGATGCGGCACTGGCGAAGAAAGGCGCGCGGATCATCACGCGCGGCAAGGGCGTCTGGCTCACCGACAGCGAGGGTCAGGAGATCATCGACGGCATGGCGGGCCTCTGGTGCGTCAATATCGGCTATGGCCGCAAGGACATTGCCGAGGTCGCGGCCCGGCAGATGGAGGAGCTCTGCTACTACAACACCTTTTTCCAGACCAGCCATGTGCCCGCCATCGCGCTCGCGGCCGAGATTGCCAAGCTCGCCCCCGGCGATCTCAACCACGTCTTCTACGCCGGTTCGGGCTCAGAGGCGAACGACACCAATATCCGCCTCGTCCGCCGCTACTGGGACGTGCATGGCAAGCCGGAGAAGACCGTCATCATCAGCCGCAAGAACGCCTATCATGGCTCCACCATGGGCGGCGGCTCGCTTGGCGGCATGTCGGGCATCTGGGCGCAGGGCGGGTTGCCGATCCCTGACATCGTGCATATCGGCCAGCCCTATTGGTGGGGCGAGGGCGGCGACTTAACGCCCGAGGAATTTGGCCTCGCCCGTGCCCGCGAGCTTGAGGCGAAGATCGAGGAACTGGGTGCGGACCGTGTGGCCGCCTTCATCGGTGAGCCGATCCAGGGTGCGGGGGGCGTCATCGTCCCGCCCGCGACCTACTGGCCGGAGATTCAGCGCATCTGCGACAAATACGGCATCCTGCTGATCGCCGACGAAGTCATCACCGGCTTTGGCCGCACCGGCAACTGGTTCGGGTCCGAGACCTTCGGGATCAAGCCCCATATCATGACCATCGCCAAGGGCCTGTCGTCAGGTTACGCGCCGATCGGCGGCTCGATCATCTGCGACGAGGTTTACGATACGGTCGCCAATTCGGGTGAGGACTTCAACCACGGCTACACCTATTCCGGCCACCCGGTCGCCTCGGCCGTGGCGCTGAAGAACCTCGAGATATTGCAGGAGGAAGGCGTGGTCGATCATGTGAAGAACGTCGCCAATCCCTATCTCGCCGAACGGTGGAACGCGCTGGCCGATCACCCGCTGGTCGGCGAGGCGAGCCTCGTCGGCCTCATGGGCTCGATCGCGCTGACGCCGCGCAAGGCGACACGCGCAATGTTCGCCTCGGACGCCGGTACCGTCGGCTACCGTTGCCGCGAGCGTTGCTTCGCCAACAACCTAATCATGCGCCATGTCGGCGACCGGATGATCCTCGCGCCCGCGCTGACCATCACCACCGACGAGATCGACACGCTGATCGAACGCGCCACGACATCGCTCGACGAGTGCTATGCCGGCCTGAAGTCCGACGGGCTTCTGAAAGCGGCTTGAGGGGCCGTCATGGATATCCTCACCGCCAATGACCGGGCCGGGGAGTATCCCCGGTCCTGGTACGCCGAGACCGCTGACGCACCGGGCCCCTACCCAGAAGCTTTGGGCGATCTCAACTGCGATGTCTGCATCGTCGGCGGCGGCTTTACCGGCCTGTCGGCGGCCCTGCATCTCGCCGAACGCGGCTACGATGTCGTGCTTCTCGACGCCCACCGCGTCGGCTGGGGCGCCTCGGGACGCAACGGCGGACAGGTCGGCACCGGCCAGCGGCTGGAACAGGACGATCTGGAGGGAATGGTTGGCAAAGAGCATGCCCGCGCGCTCTGGGACCTGGCGCAGGACGCCGTCGCGACGACCAGGGCGCTCGCCGCCGAACATGCGTCCGAGGCGGGCTTTGCCCCCGGCATCATCCATGCCTGCCACCGCGCGCGCAACGTTCCACACAGCCACGCCTACGCGGAAAAGATGGCGCGGGACTACGGCTACCACGACATCCGCCCCCTGAATGCGGAAGAGATGCGCTACCTCGTCGGCTCTCCGGCCTATCATGGCGGCGATATCGACATGGGCGGCGGCCACCTGCACCCCCTCCGCTACGCCTTCGGCCTCGCCCGCGCGGCAGCCGCGAAGGGCGCGCGCATCCACGAGCATTGCCGGGTCACGGACATCCGGTTCGGCGATCCGGCGCGGATCGTGACCGACAAGGCCAACATCACCGCACGCCACGTCCTTCTCGCCTGCAACGGCTATCTCGGCCACCTGAACGGGCGCACCGCCGCCCGCGTCATGCCGATCAACAACTTCATCGTCGCGACCGAGCCCATGACGCCGGAAGCGCAGGAGGAAATCGTCCGCGGCAACCACGCCGTCGCCGACAGCAAGTTCGTCATCAACTACTTCCGCTTCTCCGAGGATCGCCGGCTCCTGTTCGGTGGCGGCGAAACCTACGGGTATCGCTTTCCGAAGGACATCGCCGCCCTCGTCCGCAAGCCGATGTTGGAGATCTTCCCGCAACTCAAGGAAACCAGGATCACCCATGCCTGGGGCGGCACCCTCGGCGTCACCCTGAACCGGATGCCGCATTTCGAACGGCTCGCGGGGAACGTCCTCACCGCCTCGGGCTATTCCGGCCACGGCGTCGCCCTCGCCACGCTCGGCGGCAAGCTCGCCGCCGAAGCCATCGCGGGGCAAGCCGAGCGCTTCGACCTCATGGCCTCGGTCCCGACCCCGCCCTTCCCCGGCGGCGTGGTGCTGCGCTGGCCGCTCCTGGTCCTCGCGATGGTCTGGTTCTCACTCCGCGACCGGCTCTGACCCGTTCGCGCTTCTTCATTGCACAAATACCCCCGCCGGAGGCTCCGCCGAGCGGGGGCTCGATGCCCCCCGAGGTGGTCCCGCCTCAGAGAGCGGGGCCAAGCTCGATCGGAGAGCCGTCTGAAAAACGCGAAAACCGGAAACGGTGGAGGTCGTGGCCCGGTTTCCTCCCCGTCACGAGGTCCGCGACGACGCGGCCCACGCCCGGCCCGATCCCGAAGCCATGCCCCGACATGCCGGTCGCAAGCGTCAGGCCCGGCAGCGCGCCGACGTGGTCGATGACCGGCACCACATCGGGCATCGTATCGATCATTCCTGCCCAGGTAGCCGCGATCGCGGGCCGGCCGGCGTGCGGGAAGGCGCGCCCGAACCGGTCGCGGAGCCGCTCCACCTCGGCCCGGTTGGGCGCGGGATCGAGAATGCGCAACCGTTCGAAGGGTGACACCGCATCCTCGGCCCAGTTCCGGGGGGTCAGCCAGCCGTCCGGATAGCCACGCGGCGCGGCGGGCAGAAATCGAGTGCCGGAGATATCGGCGCGGATCTGGGCCCAGAACGGACGCAGGTTCCGGAAGGCATCCGGGCCGATGAAGAATTCGTGGAAATGACCGGGTGCCAGCGTGTAGCCGCCGTCAAGCCGCCGCCGCATGGCGAATTCACTGTCGGCCACCGCTCCCGCGTGAAACTCCGGCAGTGGCGCCGTCGCGGCCACGGTCGCGCGGACGGAAAGCTGCGGGATACGCTCCCCATGGCGGGCGAGGAAAAGCGAGGACCACGCGCCCCCGGCGAGCACCACGCGCGACGCGGCGATGCGGCCATGCTCGGTCATGACGCCAGCGACCTCGCCGCCCGCGATGTCGAGCGCCCTCACCGCGCAATCCTCGACAATGATCACGCCCTTCCGCGCTGCCGCATCGGCCAGTCGCGGCACCGCGACCCAGGGTTCCGCCCGCCCGTCGGACGGCGTCAGAATCCCGCCGACCCAGCCCGCCCCGTTCGGCAGGTATGTGTCGAGGTCCGACCTCGTGAGCATCCGCGTATCCAGACCATGCTCGCGCGCATGGACGATCCAGCCTTCGTATTTCGCCATGTCCTGGGGGGTGTTTGCGGCATAAAGAATGCCCGTCCGTCGGAAGCCCAGTTCCGCGCCGGCGGCCTTGGTCAGTCCATCCCATATCGACAGGGCTTCGATCATGATCGGCAGTTCCGCCGGATCGCGGCCCTGTTTTCGCACCCAGCCCCAGTTGCGCCCCGATTGCTCCGCCGCGATGCGGCCCTTTTCGCAGAGTATGACGCGCTCGCCGCGTTCGGCGAGAAACCACGCTGTCATCACACCGATCACACCGCCGCCGATCACCACCACATCGGCCTGAGCGGGCAGAGGTCCCGGAAAGCGCAGGGGCATCCCGGCGCGGAACGGAAAGACGATACCCGACTGCCCTGTCATTAACCGCCTGCTCCTCAGCCCGCCATCGGCGCGACCGTCGCGCCGCCCGCGCGCAAGGTCAATAGGTCTGGCTAGTGGAAGTTCTTGCGGATACGCCGCACCATGAACCAGACGAGCGCGACGACAATGGGGATGAGAGCCGCCGTCAGGATCGACTTCGGCCAATGCAGACCCTCGGCCAGCGGCAGGAAGAGATACGTCGCAAGGCTGACCGCATAATAGCTGATCGCCACCACCGACAGCCCCTCGACCGTATGCTGGAGCCTGAGCGCCAGATCGGCACGGCGGTCCATGCTTTCGAGAAGCTTCTGGTTCTGCGCCTGCCGTTCGACATCGACCCTGGTCCGCAGCAGCTCCCCCGCCCGTTCGGCCCGTTCGGCCATCTGTTCAAGCCGCCGTTCAGCGGACTTCACCGTCCGCATCGCCGGATCGTAGCGGCGCATCATGAATTCGCCGAAGGTCTGGCGACCGTTGAAGCGCGTCTCGCGCAATATCGCCACGCGCTGGTTGACGAGTGCTTCGTAGGCCCCTGTCGCGCCGAAACGGAAGGAATGCGCCACAGCGAGGCTTTCGAGATTGGCCGATATGTTCAGCAGATCGTGCAACGTCTCTTCCGCGTCGCGCGATTTGTCCGAGATCGTCGAGACCAGTCCCGACAATTGCGGGTCCAGCGCGCTGAGCTTTCCTCCGAGATCGCGCGCCCGGCCGAGGCCGAGCATCGACATGGCGCGGTAAGTCTCGATCTCACAAAGTCTTTGCACGATCCGCCCGACGCGGCGCTGACCGATACCCTGACGCGCGAAGATGGCGAAGCGCATCATCCCCGCCGGATCGATCTGGAAATCGCCGGCGATGATCGCGGCTTCGTCCAGCACCCAGGAACAGGCGAGGCTTTCGGGGACGAACCAGCTTTCCAGCTTCGCTGTCACCTCGCCGAGATCGTCAGGCAAGGGCTCTACCCGGATCAGGATCGCCGCGACGACCTTGCCGGGCGCACCGCTCATCCAGTCAGTGGGAAAGACGTCTGCCTCCGCCGGGTCGAAGGGGCGTGCGCCTACGCCGCGCCCGAAGGCGGAATAGGTCACGAATTCCGTGTGGCTTTCCCATTTCAGATCATAGCGCCCGATCCGTGCCGCATGATGGGTGGCGCCCTCGGGCGGCTGGGCCGCGCCGTTCCGGTCGAGAAGCGCCAGAAGATGCGCCCGGTCGGCGGCGCGGTCGCGGTTATGCGCATCGACCGGCTGCTTCACCGCGTAATAGACCGCATGGCAGGGCGCATCGAGCGACGGGAAGGGCCGCGCATGAAGCTCGTTCACCAGCGCATAACGCAAGGGGTGGTCGTCGATCGGTGCCATCATGCCGTCCTGCCCGCACTGCCGGCCACCCTAGTCGAAGCGTCGCTGCGAATAAAGAGAAAATGCAATCATTGCAGATGGTTACATGCATACCATCGTATGCGCTGAATTATGGTGCGAGCTTCACAATCAGGACCAGCGCAAGAAGCGCTGCCGCGGCCCCAAGAGCGAACGTCGCCACGGGCCCAACCGTCGCCCAGAGCGCCCCCGCGATGGTGTTGGCCGCAAGCACCGAAAGCCCAGCGAGCAGGTTGAAGATGCCAAAGCCGGTGCCGCGCAGGTGGGCGGGCACCGTATCGGCGATAGCGGCCGACAGAAGTCCCTGGCTCAGCCCCATATGCAGCCCCCAGAGGAGGACGCCCGCGAAGACCAGCGGCAAGGAGACCGTGAAGGCAAGGATCAGATGCGCCGCGACAAGCGCCGCAAGCGACAGCGCCAACAGTCCGCGTTTTCCGATTCTGTCGGACAGGACGCCGACCGGCCAGGCCACCGCCGCATAGACCACGTTCAGGATGACGAGAACCGCAGGGACAAGTGCGGCCGCGAGGCCCTTTTCCGAGGCGTCGAGGATCAGGAAGGCTTCGGAAATCCGCGCGAAGGACATGAGGGCGCCCAGACCCGCGACCATCCAGAAGCCACGCCCGAGCGCTCCGATCAGGTGTCGGTCGAAGGCCGGGCGGACGGGCGCAGGACCGGCGCGCGCCGGCTCTTCCACACCCCGGATCAGGACCGCGAGGGCCACGAAGGCGGGCAAGATTGCGAGCCAGAACACCAGGCGGATATTGTCACTCGACAGCGCCATCACCGCCATCGCAATCAGCGGCCCCGCGAAGGCGCCGACCGTGTCCATCGTCTGACGCAGCCCGAAGGCCGCCCCGCGCCGCCCCTCGGGCGCGAGGTCAGCCAGGAGCGCGTCGCGAGGGGCGCCGCGGATCCCCTTGCCGAGGCGATCCGAAAGCCGCGCGCCCAGCACCAGCGGCACCGATCCGGCCAGCGCGAAGACCGGCTTGGTCAGGGCGGCCAGACCGTAGCCCAGAAGGACCAGCGGCTTGCGCCGCCCGATCCGATCCGAAAGGGTCCCGGAAAACACCTTGGTGATGAGCGCGACCGCCTCGCCCGACCCTTCGATCAATCCGACGATCAGCACCGAGGCCCCGAGTGTGCCGGTCAGGAACAATGGCAAAAGCCCATGGATCATCTCGGACGAGACATCCATGAAGAGGCTGACAAAACCCAGCGCGACCACGCCGCGCGGCAGATTGGTGCGCATGGGTGGAGTCCCTGGCTGCGTGATGCGTCTGTATTCCGACCCTTAGTCCCGAAGGGCGCGTCATGCCAGTGTCAACGCGCGCCCGACCGGGGTCAGCCCGTCACCGTGAGAATACGCACCGTTTCGACCAGCGCGAAGACCAGCACGAACAGGAGGACGGGAATCGCTCCAAGGCTCAGGCCGATCCGCCGGTTCTGCACGGCGACAGCGAGCCAAAGCTCCTCGGCGGTTTCTGGCGACAAAAGCGCCATGCTGTTCGAGCGGCGGCGCATGCCTTCACGGCGCCAGGCTCGTTCCTCGGCCCCGTTCCAGCGATAGACCACGACGAAGACCGCCAGCAGATACATCATGCAGGTCGGCGCCCACATCAGGAACCCGCCCGTCGTCTCATCGACGAGGGGGGCTATGTCCCAGAGCCTGCCGACTACGTCATAGGCGGGGTAATAGATCGCCTGCTTCAGCGTGGTGAGAGCCCCGATGGCGATCTGCGTCAGCCCCGCCGCCGCCAACATCAGCATCCGCGCGCCATGTGCCGCCGCCGCCGGCGGATCGCGGCGGTCGAAGATGACCCAGAAGAACAGGATCCCGGCGAGGAGCATCGTGACGTGCATGACATAGTGCAGCGCGTCGTTCAGCAGCGCGGCGTCATGCAGCGCGGGGATTTCCCAGACATAGAGCGATGCGATGAAGATCAGCGTCGCCGGGATCGGCGCGCTGATCCAACGCCCGAAGGTGCGCAAGGGGCCGCTGCGGACGATTGGCGCGATCAGCCATTTGCGCAATGGCCGCGGCATGCCCGCGACAATCACCCCCTGAGGTGCTGCGGCCAGCATCAGGAGCGGGCCGCTCACGCGCAGAAGCATGTGCTGGATCTGATGCGCCCAGAAAGCATGATCTGCCATCGCGTCAAGCGGCGATTGCAACGCCGCGACGACGAGGAGAAGTCCGGCGGGAAATGCAAGCTGGCGCCATGGGCCGACCTCCCTGCCCCCTTTGGCACGCCGCATGACGCCGGCGATGAAACAGTAGAACGCGAGTGCCGAAAGACCGAGGATGAGCGGGTCGAAGCTCCAGGCCTCCATCAGGTGATCGGCATCAAAGCCCTCATCGTCACCATGCGCCAGCGCCACGGATGGCAACGTCAGAACGGCCAGCGACCAGAGGCCGAAGCGCAGTTTGCGGAATTCTTGCATGTCCCTCCCCCGTATTTCTTCTACCGCTTGGCCGGTGCGACCCCAGGGGAACCGGGGTGCCTGCGCCTTGCCTAAGGCGGCATCGGATGCGGCTCAACGCAAGGGCACCGCACGATCGCGTGAGCGGGACGATCCGTCGCAGGCACGAAAAAACCCCGGACCTTGCGAGGCCGGGGCGTTCGTTGCTTCGGGTCAGGCGATGTTCAGTCGAGCATTGGTAGAAGGCTATCCACCGACTTCTTGGCGTCGCCGTAGAACATCCGCGTATTGTCCTTGTAGAACAAGGGGTTCTCGATGCCGGAATAGCCGGTGCCCTGTCCGCGCTTCGACACGAAGACCTGTTTCGCCTTCCAGACCTCCAAGACCGGCATCCCGGCGATGGGGCTGTTCGGGTCTTCCTGTGCCGCCGGGTTCACGATGTCGTTCGACCCGATGACGATGGCGACGTCCGTCGCGGGGAAGTCGTCGTTGATCTCGTCCATCTCGAGGACGATGTCGTAGGGCACCTTGGCCTCGGCCAGAAGCACGTTCATGTGGCCCGGCAGGCGTCCGGCGACGGGATGGATGCCGAAGCGCACCTCCTTGCCCTTGGCGCGGAGCTTGCGGGTCAGTTCCGCGACCGATTGCTGCGCCTGCGCGACCGCCATGCCATAGCCCGGCACGATGATGACGCTGTCGGCGTCGTTCAGCGCCGCCGCGACGCCATCGGCGTCGATGGCGATCTGTTCGCCCGCGATCTCCATCGCCGGACCGGTCGTATTGCCGAACCCGCCGAGGATCACGCTGACGAAGGACCGGTTCATCGCCTTGCACATGATGTAGCTGAGGATCGCACCGGAGGAGCCGACGAGCGCGCCGGTCACGATCAGCAGGTCATTGCCAAGCGAGAAGCCGATCGCCGCCGCGGCCCAGCCCGAATAGCTGTTCAGCATGGACACAACGACCGGCATATCCGCGCCGCCGATGCCCATGATCAGGTGATACCCGATGAAAAGCGCCGCCAGCGTCATCAGCATGAGCGGGAAGAAGCCGCCGGTGTTGAAGTACCAGATCAGGCAGATCAGCGAGGTTGCGGCAGCGCCCGCGTTCAGCATATGCCCGCCCGGCAGCTTTTCGGCCTTGGACGTCACCTTGCCCGCAAGCTTGCCGAAGGCGACGACCGATCCGGTGAAGGTCACCGCACCGATGAAGATGCCGAGGAACAGTTCGACCCGCAGGATATTGACCTCGACCGCGCTCTTGTGGGCGAGAATGGCGGCAAAGCCCTCCAGCGCCTCTCTCGCGGCCGCGTCCATCGCCAGCACCCGGCCCATCTCGAAATGGGCGTTGAAGCCGACGAAGACCGCCGCCAGACCGACCAGCGAGTGCATCGCGGCGACAAGCTGCGGCATCTCGGTCATCTGTACGCGCTGCGCGATATAGACGCCGATGATGCCGCCTCCCGCGATCAGGAGGGCCGAGAGAGAGCCAAAGGCCCGCGCCCGGACCGATGAGCGTCGCCAGCACCGCAAGGCCCATGCCGACGATCCCGTACCAGACCGCGCGCTTGGCGCTTTCCTGACCGGACAGGCCGCCAAGGCTCAGGATGAACAGAACAGCCGCGACGACATAGGCGGCAGTCGTGAAACCGAATTCCATTTGCCCGGCCTCCTTACGATTTCTGGAACATGGCGAGCATGCGCCGGGTGACGAGGAAGCCGCCGAAGATGTTGATCCCGGCCATGAAGATCGACAAGGCCGCGAGCAGGATCACGAGGAACGACCCCGATCCGATCTGCATCAGCGCGCCGAGGATGATGATCGACGAGATCGCGTTCGTGACCGCCATCAGCGGCGTGTGCAGCGAGTGGCTGACATTCCAGATCACCTGGAAGCCGACGAAGACCGACAGCACGAAGACGATGAAATGCTGCATGAAGCTGGCCGGGGCGAAGAGGCCGACGCCCAGAAGAAGCGCCGCACCGATGGCCAGAAGCGTCACCTGACTTCTCGTCTGCTGCTTGAAGAGCGCGACTTCCCGCGCGCGCTTTTCCTCGACCGTCAGTTCGCGGGCCTTTTCCTTCGGCTTCTGCACCGCGATGGCCGCGATCTTCGGCGGGGGCGGCGGGAAGGTGATGGCACCGTCATGTGTCACCGTCGCGCCCCGGATCACGTCATCTTCCATGTTCTGGTTGATGACACCGTCCTTGCCCGGTGTGAGGTCGAACATCATGTGGCGGACGTTGTTGGAATAGAGCGTGGAGGCCTGCGCGGCCATCCGGCTCGGGAAGTCGGTATAGCCGACGATGGTCACGCCGTTGTCGGTGACGATCTTCTCGTCCGGCTTCGTGAGCTCACAGTTGCCGCCACGCTCGGCGGCGAGGTCGACGATGACCGAACCGGGCTTCATCGCCTCGACCATATCCTTGGTCCAGAGGACCGGGGCGTCGCGGCCGGGGATCAGCGCGGTGGTGATGACGATATCCATCTCAGGCGCAAGCTCGCGGAACTTCTTCAGCTGCGCGTCGCGGAATTCCGGGCTCGACGGGGCCGCGTAGCCGCCTGTCGCGGCACCATCCTGCGTCTGTTCGGCGAAGTCGAGATAGACGAACTCCGCCCCCATCGATTCGATCTGTTCGGCGACTTCGGGCCGCACGTCGAAGGCGTAGGTGATCGCGCCGAGGCTGGTGGAGGTGCCGATGGCGGCAAGCCCCGCGACGCCCGCACCGACGACCAGAACCTTGGCGGGCGGCACCTTGCCCGCCGCCGTCACCTGGCCGGTGAAGAAGCGGCCGAAGTTGTTGCCGGCCTCGATCACCGCGCGGTAGCCGGCGATATTGGCCATTGAGCTGAGCGCGTCCATCTTCTGCGCGCGGGAGATACGCGGCACCATGTCCATCGCGATGACGGTCGCGCCCTGCTTGTTCGCAAGCTCCAGAAGCGCCTTGTTCTGAGCGGGATAGAAGAAGGAAATCAGGGTCTGGCCCTTGCTGAGACGCTTTGTTTCGGCATCCGAGGGCGGCCTGACCTTGGCCACCACGTCGACCGCCTTGAAGAGCGCAGCCGCGGTCTTCACGACCTTGACGCCCGCCGCCTCATAGGCCGCGTCGGAAAATCCCGCCTGAGCGCCCGCCCCCGCCTCGATGAAGCATTCATGCCCCAGCTTCTGAAGCTGCAAGGCCGAGTCCGGCGTCATCGCAACGCGGTTCTCCCCCTCAAAAATCTCCTTGGGTGCCCCGATCTTCACTGTTTCTTCCTTTCCGCGCTCAGTGTCTGGTTCATCCGCTTTGTAATTTTATTGCCCCGCACATCGCCGCACTGTTACCGCGTTGCGGCATCGGTGGACAACTGCCTTTTGCAACCCCGCCGAAAGTGACTTCAGATCCAGCGCCGGGTCCGGGTCTGGTATTCGTCGTAAATCTCGCCGAATGTCGCGTGAAGCAGCGCCTCTTCCGGCCGGATGAAGCGGCGTGTGACGACGATCATGAAGATGATGACGAGGGGCAGCCCGAGGATCGCGTCCCAATGCAGATAAAGACCGGTCAGAAGCAGCACGTCGGCGAGATAGATCGGGTTGCGCGAAAGGCTGAACATTCCGTTCATGACAAGCGCCGAGGGGTTGCGGTGCGGGACGACCGTGGTGCGCGCCATGAACATCTGTGCGGCCGCGACCAGCATCACCAGAAGACCGACAAGAATCAGCGCCGCGCCGACAATGCTGTTGAATGCCAATGCGACGGGCGCGATATGGCCGACAATACCGCCCATAGCCGCGAATCCGGCAAGCCAGACCGGCGGAAAATCTATTTCTTTCGCCATCTTGCGGAAGTCCTGTGCTCGTCCCCGCCAGCAAGGTATTTCCTGCGGCCGAACGGTGCAAGGACGAGATCGTTAACGCGAGGTGACGGCATTCGCGATTGCAACAATCACTGCCATGACGTCGAACTTGCCGGCGCCGCGGGGACAAGTATCCTACCACCGCATGACAGTGACCAAAATCAGCGGAGGGGCGATGAGCACTGATTTCGAGGCGACACGAAAGCTCTTCCACCTACCTGAAGGGGTAATCTATCTCGACGGCAATTCGCTCGGGCCGATGCCATTGGCGGCACGAAGGCGGGTGGACGCGTGCCTGGCGGATGAATGGGCCGAAATGCTGATCACCGGCTGGAACAAGGCAGGCTGGATGGAAATGCCCGCGCGGTTGGGCGACCGGATCGGCCGGCTGATCGGGGCGGAGAAGGGTAGCGTCGTTCTCGGCGATACGCTCTCGATCAAGGTTTATCAGGCTCTCGCCTCGGCGCTGGAGCTGCGCCCTGGCCGCAAGGTGATCCTTTCGGATACCGGAAATTTTCCCTCGGACCTCTACATGGCCGACGGCCTTGTCCGCACACTCGGCGGCGGCCGCGAACTGCGTACCGTGGTGCCGGAGGAGGTCGAGGCGGCGATCACCCCTGAAATCGCAGTCCTCATGATCACCGAGGTCGATTACCGCACGGGCCGCAAGCACGATATGGCCCGCCTGATTGCAACGGCGCATGAAGCGGGCGCTCTCGTCATCTGGGACCTGGCGCATTCCGCGGGCGCGATCGAGGTGGATCTTGCGGCCGCAGATACCGATTTCGCGGTGGGCTGCACGTACAAGTACCTCAATTCCGGCCCCGGTGGCCCCGCTTTCATCTACATCGCGCCCCGACTTCAGCCGCAGGTCCGGCCCGCGCTTTCCGGCTGGCTAGGGCATGAGGCGCCCTTTGCCTTCGATCCCGACTATCGCCCCGGTCGCGGGATCGAGCGGATGCGTGTCGGGACGCCGCCGGTGATCCAGATGGCGGCGCTCGAGGCCGCACTCGACATCTGGGACATGGTCGAGATGGCGGATGTGCGAGCGCGGTCCATCGCCCTTGGCGAAGCTTTCATCAGAGGGGTGGAGGCCGCCTGCCCCACTCTGACGCTCGCCTCGCCGCGCGATGCGGCACAGCGTGGCAGTCAGGTCAGCTTCCGCCATTCCGACGGCTATGCCATCATGCAGGCGCTGATCGCGAAGGGCGTGATCGGCGATTTCCGCGCGCCGGACATCCTGCGCTTCGGCTTCACGCCGCTCTACACGACGATGGCGGATGTAGAAGGCGCGGTTGCGGTGCTGGCGGAGATCATGGAGGCGGCGCTCTGGGACCGCGCGGAATACAAGACGCGGGCGCGGGTCACCTGAAGCGGTTTTCCGCGCCTCGCGGCGCGGATCCGCGCGGGGGTTCCACCCCCGCACCCCCGGGGTATTTTCTCAACGAAGAAGCGTCAGACCGGACGGAGGAGCGAATGGCGGACCCCTACAATCCCGAAACGGAAGGCGCGCAAATGGCCTTCGACCGGCGCATGTCGTATGGCGATTACCTCGCGCTCGACCGGATCCTCGACGCGCAACACCCGCTGAGCGCCGCGCAGGACGAGATGCTGTTCATCATCCAGCACCAGACATCGGAACTCTGGATGAAGCTGATGCTGCACGAATTGGCGGCGGCGCGCGCGGCGATCGTGGCGGACCGGCTGCAACCTGCCTTCAAGATGTTGACGCGCGTGGCGCGGATCATGGAGCAGCTCAATTCCGCCTGGGATGTGCTGCGCACCATGACGCCCTCGGATTACACCACGTTCCGCGATGCGCTCGGGCAGTCTTCGGGCTTCCAGTCCTGGCAATACCGGCTGATCGAGTTCGCTGCCGGGAATCGCAACGAAGCGATGTTGCGGCCGCATGCGCACCGACCTGAAATCACCCGGCTGCTCGCGGCGGAACTGGCACGGCCCTCGCTTTACGACGCGGCACTCGGAGCGGCGGCACGGGCGGGGCTGGCGGTGCCCGTGGCGGTTCTGACGCGCGATCCGCACAGGGCCTGGGTCGCCGATGACGGCGTCGCGGCGATGTGGTCGGTGGTCTATCGCGACCCCGAAGGTCATTGGCCAGTCTATGAACTTGCCGAGAAGCTCGTGGATTTCGAGGATTACTTCCGCCGCTGGCGCTTCAATCACGTCACCACCGTGGAACGGGTCATCGGCCTCAAGCGCGGCACTGGCGGCACCGGGGGGGTCAGCTATCTCAGGCGGATGCTCGAGGTCGAGCTTTTCCCCGAACTCTGGCAGGTGCGCACGGCGCTCTGACGGTCAGGCGGAGGCGCGGCGCGGCATGTGGCGGGTGGCGCGCCAATCGCGGACCGCATTGCCGAACGCCTCGAAGAGCGGGCGCGAGACCGGATCGGTCGCCGCGTTCCATTCCGGATGCCACTGCACGGCCAGGGTGAAGCCGGTCGCGCCGGCGACGTAGATCGCCTCTGGCGTGCCGTCCGGCGCAACGCCGTCGATCACCACCCGCGCGCCGGGCTGGTTGATGCCCTGGCCATGAAGCGTATTGGTCATCACCTCCTGCGCGCCCATAAGTCTGTGGAAGATGCCGCCTTCGGCGAAACGCACGGCATGGCGCAGCGCGAACTTTTCCTCCAGCGTTCCCTCGGGCGGCATCCGGTGGTTGGTCCGGCCTGGAAGGTCGCGAATTTCGGGATGAAGCGTACCGCCCAGGGCCACATTGACTTCCTGAAAACCGCGGCAGACGCCGAGGAAGGGCTGGCCGCGGTCCACGCAAGCGCGCACCAGCGGCAGCGTGATCGCGTCGCGGCAGCGGTCGAATGCGCCGTGCGCATCGGTCGCCGCCTCGCCATATTCCTCGGGATGGACGTTAGGGCGGCCGCCGGTCAGGAGAAACCCGTCGCAGATCTCCATCAATTCCTCGACCGCGACGAGTTGGGGATCGGCAGGGATGATGAGCGGCATGCAGCCCGCAACCTGCGCGATGGCGGTGCTGTTCATCACGCCGCCGGTATGCGCGGGATACTGGTCGTTCAGCAAACTGTTGTTGCCGATGATGCCGACAACCGAACGTTTCATGCGCTTCCCCTGCCCTCGTGTCACCGGGGCTGATACGAAACGTAGCGCCGTCCTGCGGCGGAAAAAAGACCTCTGCGTCGTTTTCCCGCGTTCAGCGGTCGGAAGCCAGACCGGATTTCAGTTCCGCCCGCCGTTTGTGCAGAACCGGCTCGGTATAGCCCGAAGGCTGGACACGGCCGAGAAACACCAGATCGCAGGCTGCCTGGAAGGCAAGACCGCTGAAATCCGGCGACATCGGCAAATAGGCCGGATCGTCCGCATTCTGGCGGTCCACCACGGCGGCCATCTTCCGCAGGATCTCCATGACGCGTTCTTCGCTGACGATACCGTGCAAGAGCCAGTTGGCCAGCGCCTGACTGGAAATCCGGCAGGTCGCGCGGTCTTCCATCAGAGCGACGTCGTGGATGTCGGGCACCTTCGAACAACCCACGCCCTGATCGACCCAGCGCACGACATAGCCGAGGATGCCTTGCGCGTTGTTCTCGACCTCAGCCGCGATCTCCGCCTCCGGCCAATCGCGCCGCGTGGCGAGCGGGATCGCCAGGAGATCGTCGAGCCGCGCCGGGCGCTTCGCCGCGTCGATCTTGCGCTGTCGGGCGAAGACATCGACCTTGTGATAATGCGTCGCGTGCAGCGTCGCGGCGGTGGGCGATGGCACCCAGGCGCAGTTGGCGCCCGCCTTCGGGTGGCCGATCTTCTGCGCCAGCATGTCGGCCATCCGGTCCGGCATCGGCCACATGCCCTTGCCGATCTGGGCGCGGCCAGAGAGACCGCAGGCAAGGCCGATATCCACGTTGCGGTCCTCGTAGGCGCTGATCCAGAGCTCGTCCTTCATCTCGCCCTTGCGAACCATCGGCCCGGCTTCCATCGAGGTATGGATCTCGTCCCCGGTCCGGTCGAGAAAGCCGGTATTGATGAAGGCCACGCGATGCTTCGCCGCGCGGATGCATTCCTTGAGGTTGACCGACGTGCGGCGCTCCTCATCCATGATGCCGAGCTTCACGGTGTAGCGCGGCAGGCCAAGCACCTTTTCGACGCAGGAGAACACCTCGTCGGCGAAGGCAACCTCATCCGGCCCGTGCATCTTCGGCTTCACCACATAGACCGATCCGGCGGCGGAATTGCGCGGCCCTTTCGTCTTCTTCAGGTCGTGCATGGCGATCAGAACCGTCACCATCGCATCCATGATGCCCTCGGGCACCTCATTGCCCTCCGCATCGAGGATCGCGGGATTGGTCATCAGGTGCCCGACATTGCGCACCAGCATCAGCGCGCGGCACTTCACCTCGAAGGGCGAGCCGTCCGGCGCGGTATAGGTGAAATCACCGTAGAGCTTGCGGGTGAAAGTTTCGCCGTCCTTGGTGACTTTCTCCGCCAGATCGCCCGTCATGAGGCCAAGCCAGTTGGCATAGGCGAGAACCTTGTCCTCGGCATCGACGGCGGCGACGCTGTCCTCGCAATCCATAATTGCCGAAACGGCAGCTTCGAGATTGACCGAGGCGATCCCCGCCGGATCGTCCTTGCCGATGGAATGGGCGGGATTGATTAGAAGTTCGATCTTCAAGCCATTGTTCTGAAAAAGAACATGACGCCATTCTCCGCTGTCGGCATGGCCGAGATACTGTTCCGGCTTCTTCAGCGCGGCCCGCCCCTTCGCCGTTGCGAGGCGCAGTTCCGCGCCCGCCTCGATCCCCGTCACGTCGGCCCATTTCGCGCCGTCCAAAGGCACCGCCTCATCAAGGAACACCTTGGCCCAGACGATCACCCGCGCACCGCGCTCAGGGTCATACCCCTTGCCCGACGGCAGATCACCCAGCGCGTCGGTGCCGTAAAGCGCATCGTAGAGCGATCCCCAGCGCGCATTCGCCGCGTTCAGCGCGAAGCGGGCATTCATGACCGGCACAACAAGCTGCGGCCCCGCGATGGAGGAAAATTCCGGGTCGATATTCGTCGTCTCAATCCGGAAGTCGGGGCCTTCGGGAAGGATATAGCCAAGTTCCTCGAGGAATGCCCGGTAGGCCAGCGGATCGTGCCCGGTGTCGCGGCGAGCCACATGCCAGGCGTCGATCTTTTCCTGCATCGCCTCGCGCGTTTCCAGGAGCGCGCGGTTCTTGGGACCAAGGTCGCGCACGAGGGCGCCGAATCCCTGCCAGAAAGCACCCGGCGCGACACCTGTTCCCGGCAGCGCGCGGATTTCCACGAAATCCGCCAGGCGCTTGTCGACCGCAAGACCGCTCCGCAGGACTCTCTCGCTCACCTTCCGCTCCATTGTTCAAACCGGCAACTTCGTATGCATCGGCATACATAGTGCCGCGCAAGGCGATGACGCAACCGGTGCCGCCGTCCAAATTTTCCGTATTGCGCCGCAGGGCCCATTCGCATTCGGCAGACAATCGCCCCATCCGGGGCGTTGCGGGCGGTCCGGACCGGGCCTATCGTGCGCCCGCAACCAGCCCGGAAAGGTTCCCCACGTGAAGGACGCAGCACCCCAGCCGACGCTTCTGGCCCAGTATCAGCCCTACCCCTTCCAGGTCGAGGATGTGTCACTGACCTTTCGCCTGTCGCCACGGGCAACCCGCGTCCTTTCGCGCATCGCCTTCGCGCCCAATCCCGAACGGACGGGCCGCCATGACCTGCGGCTCGATGGTGGCGGGCTGACGCTGGTCCGCGCTTCGATCGATGGCCATGCGCTGACCCTCACACCCGATGCCGAGGGGCTGACCGTTCCAGCGAACGAACTGCCCGAAGGCGCCTTCACCTTCGAGGCCGAGGTCGAGATCAACCCCGAAGCCAATAGCGCGCTTGAGGGGCTCTACATGTCGGGCGGCATGTATTGCACGCAATGTGAGGCCGAGGGCTTTCGCCGCATCACATTCTATCCCGACCGGCCCGACGTCATGGCGCCCTTCAAGGTGCGGATCGAATCCGACATGCAGGTGCTCCTGTCGAACGGCAATCCGACCGCGTCCGGCAAGGGCTGGGCGGAATGGACCGATCCGTGGAAGAAACCTGCCTATCTCTTCGCGTTGGTGGCCGGCGATCTCGTGGCCGTCCGTGATCGCTTCACCACCAAATCCGGCCGCAAGGTCGATCTCGCCATCTGGGTCCGCGCCGGGGACGAGGACCGCTGCGGCTATGCGATGGACAGCCTCAAGCGCTCGATGACGTGGGACGAGGACACCTACGGTCGGGAATACGACCTGGACGTTTTCAACATCGTCGCCGTCGATGACTTCAACATGGGCGCGATGGAGAACAAGGGCCTGAACATCTTCAATTCGAAGCTCGTTCTGGCCTCGCCCGAGACCGCGACCGACGCGGATTTCGAGCGCATCGAATCCGTCATCGCGCACGAATATTTCCACAACTGGACCGGCAACCGCATCACCTGCCGCGACTGGTTCCAGCTTTGCCTGAAGGAGGGGCTTACGGTCTTCCGCGACCAGCAGTTCACCTCCGACATGCGCTCTGGCCCGGTCAAGCGCATCGACGACGTGCTCGCCCTCCGCGGGCGGCAGTTCCGCGAGGATATGGGCCCTCTCGCCCACCCGGTCCGCCCCGACAGCTATATCGAGATCAACAACTTCTACACCGCGACGGTCTATGAGAAGGGCGCCGAGGTGATCGGGATGCTGAAGCGCCTTGTCGGCGATGACGGCTATCGCAAGGCGCTCGACCTCTATTTCAATCGCCATGACGGCGACGCGGCGACGATCGAGGACTGGCTCACGGTGTTCGAGGATGCGACAGGCCGCGACCTTTCGCAGTTCAAGCGCTGGTATACCGACGCGGGCACCCCGCGCCTGCATGTCTCCGAGGCATGGTCCGATGGAACTTATACATTGACCTTCCACCAGAAGACACCGGCCACACCGGGCCAGGACCAGAAGCCGCCGCGCGTCATTCCCATCGCAGTGGGGCTTCTCAACCCGAACGGCGACGAGGTCGTCCCAACCACCTTCCTCGAAATGACGGAAGCATCGCAAAGCTTCCGCTTCGAGGGGCTGGCGTCCCGCCCAATTCCGTCGATCCTGCGCGGATTCTCGGCGCCTGTCGTGCTCGACCGTCAGATCGATCAGGTGGAACGCGCCTTCCTCCTCGCCCATGACACCGATCCCTTCAACAAGTGGGAAGCGGGCCGTGCCCTGGCGAAGGACGTCCTCGTCGGCATGATCGCCGACGGGCGTGAACCCTCCGGCCGCCTGATCGACGCTCTGGGCCAGGTCCTGCGCGACGAAAGCCTGGACCCTGCCTACCGCGCGCTTTGTCTGCGGTTGCCGGGCGAGGACGACCTCGCGCAGACCCTTTACGATGCGGGCCGGGTGCCCGACCCCGACGCGATCCACCAGCGCCGCGAAACCCTTGCCCGCGCCATTGCCAAAAAGCTGCACGCGGACCTCGCCTCGATCTACGACGAAATGGAAACTCCGGGCCCCTTCTCGCCCGACGCCGCCTCTGCCGGGAAACGCGCGCTGCGCCTCGCGGCGCTCGCCTTTCTCAACCGGATCGACGGCGGCGACCGCGCTGCGGCCCTCTTCGACAGCGCCAACAACATGACCGAAAGCGCCGGCGCACTCGGTGCGCTGGTCAACGCCGAACGCGGCGGCGCGGCGGTTCGGGCCTTCCACGACCGCTGGAAAGGTACGCGGCTCGTCGTCGACAAATGGTTCACGATCCAGCTTGTTCACGGCGATCCCGCGAAGGCCGCCAAGGTTGCGCGACGTCTATCGGAACATCCTGATTTCGAATGGAAAAACCCAAATCGTTTCCGCGCGCTGATGGGGGCGCTCGCGGCAAATCACGCAGGCTTTCACGATGCTTCCGGCGACGCCTACCGGTTCTACGCCGACTGGCTGATCCGGCTCGACCCGATCAACCCTCAGACCTCCGCTCGCATGACCACCGCCTTCGAGACCTGGGCGCGCTATGATGCAGACCGGCAGGCGCTGATCCGGGCGGAACTCGCCCGCATCGCCGCCACGCCCGGCCTGTCGCGCAACACCGGCGAAATGGTCGGTCGAATCCTCGGGGCCGCTCCGGTTTCGGGGTGAGTTCTATTCGATTCTGCAACTCTAAGCCTTTCCGGTTCGCGGGCGGCCCTGCGACTTTTTAGCTTCTGACGCCAATTGACCGGAAAAACGGTTTTAGTTTCCGTTCGATTGTCAATTGCCCCTCGGGAGCTGTTGCCAATCGACCGTTCGCACGGTTCGGGCGTAAGCTGGCTTCGGGTGTTGAAGGGCTGTTACGATGATTACCGAAAGCTATGGCTATCGCAGCCAGGCCCGGCGACCGGGCATGTATCTCGCGCTGGGGATCGCGATGTTCGTGATCTACCTTTGCGTCAGGCTGAACCTGAGCCAACTTATCGTTGCCCTGGCCTTCGTCTATCTCGCCCTGGTCCTCCGGCGGCTCTGGCTGAACCCGATCAAGGGATTCCGGCTCGGCCGCAGCTGGGTCGAGATCTACCGGCCGCGCGGCACCGAATGTATCCAGTTCGACGACGTCGCGAGCGTCACCGTGACACGCACCAACTGGGGCGCCTCGGCTTGCTTTCTCAATCTCTACGATGGCGAGGTGCTGCACCTGCCCGGCGCGGAAAAGCTGGAGACCCGCAAGCTCATGCGCGAATTCGGCCTGCGCGGCGTTCGTGTTATCGCCTAGGGACTAGTTGCAATAGCTTTGCTTGCGGGTCCAGTCCGCGACATCGGCCCGCTTTTGAGAACTGCGCAAGGGCGCCCAGTCGCGCGCCGCCCCGCGCCAGTCGCCCGACCCGTCCGAAACGATGGCACCGTCACGACCGACCTGCCTCGCGGCGATCCTCACTGCGCAGGCAAGGTTCGCCGCACCGTCCGTCAGCCCGGTGTCGGCAGGCAGGTCGCAGCCGTTGGCGCGCGCGGTCTGTGGCGCGATCTGCATCAGACCGATCCACTTGCCGCCGCCGCCCTTGGCCTTGGGGTTCCATGTGCTTTCATGTTTCGCGAGTGCCGAGAGGAAACCCGCCCAGAAGGCCCGACGGTCGGCGGCCGGCGCCGAGGCGTAAGCCGGACAGAACGCCTTGATGTCCGCGGGCACCGTGGTTTCCAGCACCACACCCTCCGTCCTCAACGCCGCCAGCGTCGCCGCGGTCCAGCGGCCCGCCTCGGGCCGGTGGTCCCAGCGCATCGTGGGCAGAAGCGCGGCCGAGGTCACTTCGGCTTCATGCGCGGTCTGCATGCAGGCCGCCGGAGAAACCAGTGCGACGAGAGCAAGGGCGCGGAGCAGGACCAGACGCATCGGTGGATCGCTTGGAAGCACCGGGCATGCGCGCCGGCGCGATGTTTGTCGCCTGCCGCCGGGCTTCGGGCAATCCCGTCCGATCCGCATCGGCGGAGTTTCGCCGTTCGGCGTCACGTGCCGGCTCAGTAGATGTAGCGGATCTGATCGCCCCAGAACCGTTCCAGCCGCTTCAGCGTCGCATTGAGTTGGTCCTGCGCCGACATTCCGATTACCGCCCTGTCGTCCATCGCGTCCGCATGGCGAATGAACAGCGCCGCGACAGCATCACGCACCACGCAACCCTTCGTGGTCAGCCGCACCCGCACGGAGCGCTTGTCCGCGGCGCTCCGTTCGTGGTGCATGTACCCCATCTCGACCAGCTTCTTCAGGTTATAGCTGACGTTGGAGCCCTGATAGTAACCGCGCGATTTCAGTTCGCCCGCCGTCACCTCCTGTTCTCCAACATTGAAGAGCAGAAGCGCCTGCACCGCGTTGATCTCGATCTGGCCGAGCCGTTCGAACTCATCCTTTATGACGTCGAGGAGAAGCCGATGCAGCCTCTCTATCAGCCCGAGCGTTTCCAGATAAGACAGGTGCCGGCCGCGCGCCGGCGCCTCTGCCATCGCCGCATGGATCATCATCTCGCCCTCTGCCGTTTCTCAGGTCAGGACGAAGCATGGGCGGCAAAGCCGAAAGTTTCGTTAAAATGCCCAAAATACGCCGCGCGGCGCTATTTTACCGCCTGGTGGCGGCTCCGCGCGAATGCGGCGATATCGGAAATCAGGCCCTGGAACCGCCCCGGCGCCGCGGCGCCGCCGGTGATCCACGGGTAGATATCCTGATCGTTCTCCGCAAGAAGCGCATCGTAGAGGTCGAGCGCCTCGACCCCGAGACCGGCCAATTGTTCATCGGCGAAGGGACCGAGAATCAGGTCCATCTCCTTGGTTCCGCGCCGCCAACTGCGCATGGACATGCGCTTCAACCGGGTCTCGGGCGCCTCAGTCATGCGGCTTCGCGCGCCATCGACAGCCGCAGCCGCGCCTCGACTCGGCCAAGTTGCTCGGCCATCGTGCCCATCGTGGCCCGCATCTCGCGCAGTTCCCGCATCAGGGATTCGGTTTCGTCGTTGCGGCTCGGCAACTCGTGCGGGGCAGCGACGCCCGCACCCTCGCCCGTAAGGAGCCACATGAGCGAGACATTCAGCATCCCGGCCAGCATCTGAAGCCGGTTGGCGCGGGGCTCCTTCAGATCCTCCTCCCAGTGCTGGATCGTCTTTATCCGCACGCCGAGCCGTTCGGCCAGGTCCTTCTGGTTGATGCCCAGCGCCTCGCGCGCACCGGCAAGGCGGTCGCCGAACGTCGCGTTTTCGTCGCTGTACCAGTTGCCGAGGTCTGGATTCGCGGCCTGATCTTCAATCGTCATCGTTGGAGTGTCCTTTCCGAAGTCGCTTGAATGGGATTGGGCGGCAAACTAAGACATTGGTCCGGAAATTACAAACCGGAGTCCCCCGATGGCGTTCATCTCCGACACGCTCGCCCGCGTCAAACCGTCTCCCACGATCGCCGTGACCAACAAGGCGCGCGAACTGAAATCCGAGGGCCGCGACATCATCGGCCTTGGCGCGGGCGAGCCGGACTTCGACACGCCCGACAACATCAAGGCCGCCGCGAAGCGCGCAATCGACGAGGGCAAGACCAAATATACAGCCGTCGACGGCATCCCGGAACTGAAAGAGGCGATCTGCCGCAAATTCGCGCGCGAGAACGGCCTCAGCTACAAGCCGAACCAGATCACCGTCGGAACCGGCGGCAAGCAGACGCTTTACAACGCGCTTGTGGCCACGCTGAACTCCGGCGATGAGGTCATCATCCCGGCACCCTACTGGGTCAGCTATCCCGACATGGTGTTGCTCGCCGGCGGCACGCCGGTCGCGGTCGAATGCGGGATCGAAAGCAACTTCAAGCTGACGCCCGCGCAACTCGAAGCGGCGATCACCCCGAAGACCAAGTGGTTCATCTTCAACTCGCCCTCCAATCCCACAGGGGCGGCCTATTCCGCCAAGGAACTCAAGGCGTTGACGGATGTTCTTATGAAGCATCCGCAGGTCTGGATCATGTCCGACGACATGTACGAACACCTCGTCTTCGACGATTTCGAATTCGTCTCGCCGGCGCAGGTCGAACCCGGCCTCTACGGCCGCACGCTGACCTGCAACGGCGTCTCCAAGGCTTACGCAATGACCGGCTGGCGGATCGGGTATGCGGCCGGCCCCGTAGAACTCATCAAGGCGATGGGTACCGTGCAGTCGCAATCGACCTCGAACCCCTGCTCCATCGCGCAATATGCCGCGGTCGAGGCGCTGAACGGTCCGCAGGACTTCCTTGCCGAGAACAAGAAGACCTTTCAGCGCCGCCGCGACCTTGTCGTGTCGATGCTCAACCAGGCCAAAGGCATCAAATGTCCGCGCCCCGAGGGCGCCTTCTACGTCTATCCCGACATCGCGGGCTGCCTCGGCAAGACCTCGGAAGGCGGCGCGAAGATCGCCGACGACGAAGCCTTCGCGACGGCACTTCTGGAGGAAACCGGCGTCGCCGTCGTCTTCGGCGCGGCCTTCGGCCTCAGCCCCAATTTCCGCATCAGCTACGCCACGTCCGACGCGGCGCTGGAAGAAGCCTGCAAGCGCATCCAGCGCTTCTGCGCCGGGCTGCGCTGATCCGAAACGCGCTGGCCGGACGCCGTCTGGCCAGCCCCCATGCGCGCTGCTATCGTCGCGCCTGGACCGACCGAAGGCAGGACAGGCGATGCCGCTCAAGCTTCCCGACTACTACTTCCGCATCCGCGAAAACGGCGCGGCCGTCTTTCGCGTCGATATCGAGAACCGCCAGCGACGGATCGAGATGGACCAGATCGCCGTCGTCAATATCCGCAACGGCGAGATCAAGGCACATGGCGACCGGGCTCTCAGCGATGCGGATATGGGTGAGATCAAACGATGGCTCGCCGAGCGGCAGGCGCTTCTTGTCCGGCGCGAGGTGGACGACATCCTGCGCACCGTGGACCACCTGAATATGACGACGCAATGGGCGCAAGCGCGGGCCGAGGATGCCCAACTCGACGAGGTGACGAACGCCCTTCTCCTCGCCATGCAAGATCTGCGCGCGGTTCTCGTGCGGAAGCAGTCCGAACGGATCGGCAGGGCTGAACAAGGCGAAACCTGACACCCTGTGCCGTTCGGCCGCAGCGGCGGTCCTTGTCCGTGCGGTGGCACCGATATATATTCAAAAGACAGAATGTATCAGGTTCACGCCATGCCCCATATCGCCATCATTGGCACCGGCTTCGCCGCCCTGACTGCCGTGCGCGAGTTGCGCCGTCGGGGCGTTCAGGCGGGGATCACCGTCATCTCGCCCCGCGACGAACTGCACTACCTGCCCTCCTCGATCTGGATCCCGGCGGGCTTGCGCACTGGCGACGGCCTCAAACTCCCGCTCGCGCGGTTCTTCGCCCGCCACAAGGTCCGCTTCGTGAAGGCCGCCGTTACCGCCCTCAGCGCCGAGGCGCGCGAGATCACGACCGATAGCGGCGAGGTCATCGCCGCCGACCACATTGTCATCGCCTCGGGCGGACGTTTCCTGAAGAAGCTCACCGGCATCGAAAACGCGATCATCCCCTGCGAAGGCATCGCCTCGGCCGAGGCCATGACGGCGCGGCTAGCAGAGCTTGACGGCGGCACCATCGCGATCGGCATGGCGACGAACCCCAACGAACCCGGCGCGATCCGGGGCGGACCGATGTTCGAATATGCCTTCATCCTCGACCGGCTTCTGCGCCGCGAGGGCCGCCGCGACCGCTTCCACATGGTCTTCTTCTCGCCCTCGCCGCGCCCCGGCCAAAGGCTTGGCGAAAAGGCGGTGGACGGTATCCTCGCCGAGATGAAGCGGCGGGGCATCGAGACGCATCTCGGCCACAAGATGCTGCGGATCGAGCCTTCCCGCGTCGTGACCGAGGGCGGCGAGATTGCCGCCGACCTCATCCTTTTCCAACCCGGCATGACTGGCCCGGTTTGGCTTTCGGGCACCGACCTTCCGCTTTCACCCGGCGGCATGGTCAGGGCCGACGCGATGTGCCGGGTGGAGGGCTTCGACGGGCTCTGGGTCGCGGGCGATTCCGGTTCGTATCCCGGCCCTGACTGGCTGCCGAAGCAGGCCCATCAGGCCGATCTTCAGGCCAAGGCCGTCGCCGCCAACATCGCCGCCATGCTTCGGGGCAAGGCGCCCACGACGCCCTTCATCTCTGAACTGATCTGCATCATGGACAGCCTCGACAAGGGAATGCTGGTCTTCCGGCGCGGCAAAATCAACCTGACGCTCCCCGCGCTCCGCCCGCTCCACTGGCTCAAGCGGGGGTTCGAGCGGCACTATCTCCGCGCCTATCGCTGACCCAGGAGCCGCGCCAGAACCGCAGCATCAGGAGCACCGCCGCCACCGCAAGTCCGACGACAAGGCCCAGCCACAGCCCCACCCCGCCATAGCCGAGGGGGAAGGCCAGCACATAGCTCACCGGAATCCCGATCAGCCAGTAGCTGATCGAGGCCATGATCATCGGCACCCGCGTATCCTGCACCCCGCGCAGAAAGCCCAAGGCCATGACCTGTGCGGCATCGGCCAGTTGGAACAATGCAGCACAAGCCAGAAGCGAGGTGCCATAGACCACGATCGCCTCCGCCGCGGGGTTCGACATGTCGAGGAAGAGCCGGATCAGCGGTCCCGGCACTGCCAGAAAGACCACGATGATCCCCGCCGCGAAAACCGCCGACATGAAGAGCGATACCAGCGCCCCGTCGCGCAGCCCGTGGCCGTCCCTCATGCCGTGATAGCGGCCGGTCCGTACCGTCGCCGCGTTCGACAACCCCAGATGGCACATGAAGGTGATCGCCGCCAGTTCCAGCGCAATCCCGTGCGCGGCCAGTTCCTTCGTGCCGATCCAGCCCATCATCAGGGCCGCCGCCTCGAAGAGGCCGCTCTCGAAAAGCCCGGTCAGGCCGATGGGCCAGCCCAGACGATAGACCTGCACGAAAGACGGCCAATCCGGCCGCCAGAACCGCTGGAACAGGTGGAAGCGGTGAAAATCCGGATGCAATCCGGCATAGGCCGCCATCACCGCCATTGTCAGGACCTGCGTCGAGACCGAGGCGATGGCGGCGCCCCGCACCCCAAGCTCCGGCGCGCCCCAGTTGCCGAAGATCAGCATCCAGTTCAGCGCGACGTTGAGCGCGACCCCCGCCAGCGTCGCCCAAAGCACGATTCCGGCGCGCTCCAGCGCCGACAGGAAACTCCTGAGGCCCATGATGACAAGCGCGGGCATCATTCCTGCCCCCGCGATGCGCAGGTAATCCTGCGCCAGCCCCGCGACATCCGGCGCCTGCTTCAGCGCGATCAGGATCGGGCCGGACCACCAGAATACCGGATAGACCGCGACGCCGAAAAGGATCGACAGCCACAGCCCCATCCGCGTGTCGCGCCGCACCTGAGCCTCGTCGCCCTGACCCAGGGCCGAGGCGACCATAGGCATCACCGCCTGCGCAAACCCCGCACCCATGATGAAGATGATGAAGAAGGATGAGGCGCCGAGCACCACTGCGGCCAGTTCCCGCACGCCGTACCAGCCCAGCATCACCGTATCGGTCACATGCAGCGCCATCTGGGCGAGGTTCGACCCGATCAGCGGCAGCGCCAGAATGACGAGCGCCCGCATATGGGCGCCATATGTCTCCCTCTCCCTCATGCGCCAGCCTTACGTCGGGGTCGGGCGAAGGTCCAGTGGCCGCGCTCAGGGCAGCCGCGCGCCGGCGTCCGGCCGCCCCGATGACAGGTCGATCAGATGCGCGGTGACGGTCGTCGGATCGCCGCCCGCAACCTTGGCGAAGCCCGCCCGCTCGCCGATACGCCGCATCGGCTCGTTGCCCCGCAGATAGACGATCCACACATCCTCGATGTCCCGCCGCTTGCATTCTTCGACGGCGTGGGAAAACAGCGTCCAGCCCACCCCCTGCCGGCGCCTGTCCTCATCGACGGACACGGCGATCTCGGCCGCATGGCGCATTTCGTGGTGGGGATGCACCTCGGCCACCCCGCAGACCTCACCGCCCGCCTCGGCCGTCACGACGAAGAGCGGCTTTGCGTCGCGGACATAGTCCGAAATCATGCCGTCGGGCGCGGGACCGAAAAACCGGCTGATCCGCGCCTTGAGGTCAAGCCGAAGAAGGTGGCGCATCAACCCGACGCGCCAGGGTGCGACCGCGCCGTGCGGCTCTGCCATTCCGAACCGGCATGCGAAAGAACGGTCCATGAGAACCTCCATCTTTCTGCGCAAGCATTGCTGCGTCGCAGAAAGAAGATAGCCCGAAATGTTTCAGATTTGTATGCACAGCCGCGCATAGGCGGTATCCCGCACAGGAATGGCCGCATCTCATTTCAACGTAACAGACAAATACAATAATTATTTCAAATAGTTATGTCACTATTCTTAACTGTCTACCTGACTGTTCGCCGTGGCCTCTTTGTCTCTCGCAGAGATTGACGCGACGGTACCGGAGGACGCGGCGGCGGCCTTTTTCCTGGCCTTGGCGCCGCTCGTAGCCTTCCTGCCGGACGCGGCGGAGTCGGGCACCTTCTTCGCGCTCACGTCAGCGGGCGCCGTCTTGTCCTTCTTGTCACGTCGGCGCAGGTCGGGATGCAGCGATGCACCGAGGATATGGTCGGCCCCGTGGACCACATGGCTGGCCCGCCCGACGATCAGCGGATCGGGCGCCCGGACCACGTCCAGATCCTTGCCGGGATAATCGAGCGAAGCGAGGAAATGCCGCATGCAGTTCAACCGCGCACGCTTCTTGTCGTTCGACTTCACGATGATCCAGGGTGCGTCGGCGGTGTCGGTGTAGAAGAACATCGCCTCCTTGGCCTCAGTATAGTCGTCCCATTTGTCCAGACTGGCCTTGTCGATGGGCGAAAGCTTCCAGCGCTTGAGGGGATCGGTCTCGCGCGCGTTGAACCGGCGGCGCTGCTCCTCTTGCGTGACCGAGAACCAGAATTTGTAAAGCCGGATACCCGACCGGACGAGCATTCGCTCCACGTCCGGCGCCTGGCGCATGAATTCAAGGTAGTCGGTGGGCGAACAGAACCCCATGACCCGCTCGACACCCCCGCGGTTGTACCAGCTTCGGTCATAGAAGACCATTTCACCGGCCGTCGGCAGATGCGCGATATAGCGCTGGAAGAACCACTGACCCTTCTCCTCCTCCGAGGGCTTGTTCAACGCCACCACCCGCGCAAAACGTGGATTGAGATGTTCCATGAAGCGTTTGATGGTGCCGCCCTTGCCGGCGGCGTCGCGGCCCTCGAAGAGGATCACGAATTTCTGCCCTGTCTCCAGCGCCCAGATCTGGACCTTCAGGATCTCGGCCTGAAGCTTGGCCTTCTCCGCCTCGTAAGCCTTCACGCCCAACTTGTGAGCGTAGGGATAGGTGCCGCTTTCGAAGGCATGGCGGATCGCGTCGGCATCGACCACGGGGAAGGACTGCGGACCTTTCGTCGCGCCGTTGGCCGCCTTGCCGCCCGGCTTCTCCGCGGAAGCCTCGACCGCCGTCGCGGACTCACTCGGCGCCGGGAAGGTTTCGGCGGGCTGCACGGTCTCAATCACGTCTGACATGGCGTTTCCCTCACTGAACACCCGCCGATGATATCCCGTGCGGCGCCGCGCCGCCTTGACACGCATCAAGTTTTTAACGGTTTTACGACGCGACGCTTGGTCCGGAAATCCATGTCCCAAGGGAATCTTCCCTGGCATCAGCGCTTGTGGCCTACCTTTCCGGCACCTCGTCCGAGAGAGGTGATCGCTCACCACGCTTCTGATGGCGCGGCGGCCTGGCGTGTCAGCCGGGCTTCCGCGCGATGAAATCGACGAGGGCCGAGAGGCCGGAATGGCCCCGGCCCTCGTCCACCTCGGCGTCAAAATCCTCGCACCGCTGGATGTCCCAGCCTCCGAACGCCCCGCGCAGCAGATCGACGGTGTACATATTCTCCCGCGAAGGCGGTCCGCCCGTCCCATATTCCACCTGACGCGGCGCGTAGCCATGGAGCAGGAGCAGCCCGCCCGGCTTCAACGCGCCCTGGATCCGCTCGAAAAGCAGCGCACGCGCGTCCGGCCCGACGAACTGGATGAAGATGCCCGCAACGACATCGAAGTCCCGCGACCAGTCCCAGCCATCGAGGTCGGTCACATGAAAATCGACCGAAACGCCCCGCTGAAAGGCCAGCTTCCGCGCCTTGGCGACAGCGTTCGGCGCGGGATCGAAGGCCGCGACCCGCAGCCCCTGCCCCGCAAGCCAGACCGAATTGCGCCCCTCGCCATCGGCGATGGAAAGCGCCGTCTCCCCCGACTTGAGCCAAGGCTGCGCCCGCTTGAGAAAATCCGCAGGCTCCGTCCCGAAGAGATAGTCATCCCCGGCATATCGCTCGTTCCACATCGCGCCTCTCCATAGTGGCAGCCGCCCCGGCAACACCCCATATTTCGCTTCTCCGAACCCGAATACAACCCCGCCCGCTTGCTCCCGCGCCGCCCTCATGGTCTAATCCGCCCCCATAGAAAAACGAAGAGCAGCACACATGGCCGACGATCTCCTTTCCGCGCATCCGGACGATTACAACGCGTCCTCGATCGAAGTCCTCGAAGGGCTGGAGCCCGTCCGCAAGCGGCCCGGCATGTATATCGGTGGCACCGACGACCGCGCTTTGCACCACATGGTGGCGGAAATCCTCGACAATTCGATGGACGAGGCCGTCGCCGGTCACGCCAACCGGATCGAGGTCGAGCTTCACGCCGACTATTCCATCTCCGTCCGCGACAACGGTCGTGGCATCCCCGTCGATCCGCACCCGAAATTCCCCGGCAAGTCCGCGCTTGAGGTCATCTTCTGCACCCTCCACGCCGGCGGCAAGTTCTCCGACAAGTCCTATTCGACCTCGGGCGGCCTCAACGGCGTCGGCTCCTCGGTCGTGAACGCGCTTTCCGACAGCCTGATCGTGCAGGTCGCCCGCAACAAGGAGCTTTACGAGCAGAGCTTCGCCCGCGGCCTCCCCCTCGGCCCCATCGCCAAGATCGGCCCCACCCAGAACCGGCGCGGCACCACCGTCACCTTCCACCCCGACCCCGTGATCTTCGGGCATCTCCAGTTCAAGCCCGCGCGGCTCTTCAAGATGACCCGCTCCAAGGCCTACCTCTTCTCCGGCGTCGAAATCCGCTGGAAATCCGAGGTCGATGATGGCGAAACCCCGCTCGAGGCGACCTTCCACTATCCGAACGGCCTCTCCGACTACCTCGCGCTCACGATGGAGGGGGCGACCGCCTATGCCGACCGTCCCTTCGCCGGCAAGGTCGGCTTTCAGGAGAAATTCGGCGTTCCCGGTTCCATCGAATGGGCGATCAACTGGACGCCGATCCGCGACGGCTTCATCCAGTCCTATTGCAACACCGTGCCGACGCCCGAGGGCGGCACGCATGAGGCCGGGTTCTGGGCGGCGATGCTCAAGGGCATCCGCGCCTACGGCGAGCTTGTGAAGAACCGCAAGGCCAGCGAGATCACCCGCGAGGATATGCTGACGGGCGGCTGCGCCCTCATCTCGATCTTCATCCGCGAGCCGTCCTTCGTCGGCCAGACCAAGGACCGGCTCTCGACCGAGGAAGCCGCGAAATGGGTGGAAAGTGCGGTCCGCGACCATTTCGACAACTGGCTGGCGAATGACACCAAATCCGCGGGCGCCATCCTCGATTTCCTCGTCCTTCGCGCCGAGGAACGGCTCAAGCGCCGGGCCGAGAAGGAGACGCAGAGGAAGACCGCGACCAAGAAGCTGCGCCTGCCCGGCAAGCTCGTCGATTGCTCCGCCACCAACCGCGAGGGGACGGAGCTTTTCATCGTCGAGGGCGACAGCGCCGGCGGCTCCGCCAAGATGGCGCGCGACCGCACCAATCAGGCGCTCCTGCCGCTCAGGGGCAAGATCCTCAACGTCCTCGGCGCCGCCTCCGCCAAGATGGGCCAGAACCAGGAGATCAGCGATCTTTGCCAGGCGCTCGGCGTCGGCATGGGCGCGAAATTCCGGCTCGACGACCTCCGCTACGACAAGATCATCATCATGACCGACGCCGACGTCGACGGCGCCCATATCGCGTCCCTCTTGATGACCTTCTTCTTCACCCAGATGCGGCCGATGATCGACAAGGGCCACCTCTACCTCGCCTGCCCGCCGCTCTACCGGCTGACGCAGGGCGCGAAACGGCTCTATGTCTCCGACGATGTGGAGAAGGAAAAGATGATGGCCACGGGCCTCGGCGGCAAGGGCAAGATCGACGTCCAGCGCTTCAAGGGTCTGGGTGAGATGGACGCCAAGGACCTGAAGGACACCACCATGAACCCCCTGACCCGGAAACTGATCCGCGTGACCATCGACGAGGACGAACCCGGCGAGACCGGCGACCTCGTCGAGCGGCTGATGGGCAAGAAACCGGAACTCAGGTTCCAGTATATCAGCGAGAACGCGCGGTTCGTGGAGGAGTTGGATGTTTGAGGAAAGGACCTATTGATTTCATTGCAGGTTCACGCCCGCCAAATCTACCAAGCCGACTTTACCGTATTCGCAGGCTTTCCTCTTCCTACGAGGATGACAGGATTAAATTGCGCGATCGCGCAAAAGACGAAATCGAGTTCGCGAGTAAGGTTGCGTGTGGAATTCGCTTTTCGCCCATTACCAGTTTTGGGGATTTATTTGAAGCCAGACCAAGAATAAATTCCGCACCAATAGATGAAGTGTACAGATTTGTGAACCTCTTCTGGGACAGGCTGGAAGACGCGCCCTCAATTCAACGCTGTATGAAGCGCATCGGTATGGAATATCATTCAAAATTCTCCATGACCGACTTCTCTAAGCGAATAAAATTGGTCGACGCTCTAAGAATATTCGCAAGATCACTAGCGACAGATACGCGAGATCGAACGAGTGCAGCATGCCTAATGGAGCGGTTCGAGGATCAACAGATGTGGCAGAATTATTCCGATGGTGGCGCCGGAATCGCAATTGAACTAACTAAGAAGTCCGACTCTGAATTGCGAAATGACGAGAGCGGTGAAGAAATTCGAGGAGATTTGCCATCCCAGCGCACTCGCAGTAGCCCGGTGACGATGCCTCACATCGTGCTAGCAGCGACAGGCTATCACTTCAACCACGTAAGCTATTCCTCCGTTCAACCAGTCATAACTGACCTTGAAATTCTATCCTACCATCCGTCAAGCTTAACGAATCAGACCGACCAGATCATTGCACAGATGGCGTTCGGAATTAGTCAGCATGAATTCATGAAACGATTTTATTTTACTAAGCCTATAGATTTTCGAGATGAAAGGGAATGGCGGTTCATTCAGGCGGGCGTGAAACCCGGCTTCTATCCGATTGTTGCCTACAAACTATCTGGTGTCTTGCTCGGGCCTAGGATTTCGCCTGAAGATCGAGAGTTTTTTGTGGGAATATGCAAGGGTTTTGGAATTTCGGTAAAGAGAATTCGGCCATCTACGTCAGATTACACGTTTGAAGCAGTAGAAGTAGACTGAGCAAGCGTTGGATGAGTTCTTCCGCGCAATCGCGCCAGTTCACCCACCATTCCCGCGTCGCCCCACCCCCCCGCCCGATTTGGCCCGCGCCAAATCGGGCCGCGCCTGCCTGCCCCCGGCAGACGCGTTACCGCGCCAGCTCAGTCAGGCGCGCCCCGATTATCCAACGCACGGCGACACCGCGAACCCCTTGGCCTCCGCCTTGCGGCTGCGGCCAATCGGACCGGGGAAAGGTCCACTGGACCTTTCCCGGTCGGCCCTCTGGCACCCCCTTGCCGCCCTCTGTCGCAACACATAGATTCCCCCTCGCAGGCCCGGCGCAACCGGCCCCCTGCTGCCCATCGGGATCATCGCCCTGTCCGATAGACAGGCCCCCCCTGAGCACCGATCCGCCCCGGCATCCCGCCGGGCGGCCCTCACGCCGAAGGGAAGACCCATGTCCAAGGAAAAGAACCGCGGCAACAAGGAAGCCAAGAAGCCGAAGAAGGAAAAGCCGAAGGTGTCGGCCACCGCCAATTCCAATCTCGGCAAGTCCGACACCATGATCGCCGGCAAGAAGGTCAAGTGACCGCGCCGGGCAGGTCCGCGCATCGGCGCGGACCCGCCCAATCCAGAACGCGCGCCGCCGGGGTGTCGTAGCTACGGGTATCCTACGCCCGCACTACGGGAGCGGGACGGATTGCGCCTAGCCGGAACCGGCCTCACGCCGCGGCAATCGGCGGACGGGGGATCACGGGCAGGACCAGTCCTTCACCGTGAAGTAGGACGCCGGGAACACCCGCGCCCCGGTCAGTTCCAGCACATGACCCTCGTCGTAGCGGTTGATGTATTCCCAGACGGTCTTGCCGGACGCATCGACCTGAAATGCCCGCCCGGCATGGGTTTCGCCAATCATCATCCCGCCGCCCGCAAGCGGCTGGACCGTACCGCGCACCACGCTCCACAGCTCCTGTCCGGGACGGTTGCCATAGACCACCCGGCTTTCTCCGCTCCGCGGATCGACCTCCAGTATGTCCGACACGCGCGGTGCCGAAAGGTCCGACGTCTCGTTGTCGATCAACTCGTAGGTGTAGGCGTTGTTGTTGAAAACGCCGATGGTTCCGTCCGGCATGAACACGGCGGAGTGCTGCCGGATCCAGGGTCCGACGCTGTGCCATTTGACCGACCAGTCCGAGGGATCGACCACGACGACAAGGTTGTAGTCCCGGATCGACAGGACGAGATCGCCCGCCCGGAATTCAGGAAACGCGGGCGCCAGATCGGGTGTCAGCTCGACGATACTGTTCAGATGCAGGACTTCGTTGTCCTGTAGCGCCTGCGAATTGTCGGTACCGGTGCCGTTGGCCGTGAGGATCGCTTCGAAGCCGTTGTCTTTCAGGACCGCAAAAACGGACTTGCGTTGTGTCACCTGACCGTTTTCGTCCACCCGCAGGATCATGTCGTCCTCGATATGCCCGCTCTCGCGCTGCGGATTTGACAGCGGATGGAATTCCGGTGCGTCAGCCTCGTTGACGATGCGACGGCCCGCGATCCAGTAGCCACCCCCAACGGCCGGCTCCACGGTATGATGGTTGCGCTCGGTCAACGCCCAGACCCTTTGCTCACACCGCGTGAGCTTTACCGCGCCCTGATATTCGAAGTTGAGCACGACCGACCCGTCCGGATCGATGAAGGAGCCGTGCAGGTCCACATTCCAATCGGTCTGTGGCGCACCGGGCTTGCCGACGCGCTCGGGCAGAAGTTGCGAGAAGGCGGCACGCCACGACGCGACCTCGGTGCCGTCGCGCATGATGAGCCGCAGGCCGGGATCGTCGTCGAAGAAGCCGGTCAACAGGATCAGATCGCCATTGTCCGGCAAGGTGTCGATGGTGACGCCGGAACCCGGCTTGCGGGACGGTTGCAGGAAATGCTCCGGCCGCGTATCGGCCGTTTGCTCCCAGCCGGAAGCCAGAACCTGTGCGCTCTGCGCTGACCAGTCGCTCAGCAGGGCGAGCGCCGATTGCGGCGAGGCTTTCGCATAGCCAAGGAAGAACGCGGCGATGCCGACGCCAAGCACCGCCACCAACCCAAGAATCCAGAGATAGTATCTCTCGTAGAGAGCAAAGAGTCTCATGACCTGCTGCCGGACTGACGGGTGCTCGCCGGAACGCTATCACGGGATTGTCAGAAGTCCAATGTTTCCGGTGGCCTATGGCAGATCAGCGCTGAATCTCACGCAGATATTCTGCCAATGCCACCAGGTTCGCCGGTGTCGGAGTCGTCGCCCCGTCCGAGGTTTCGAGCATGACGATCGGACCTTCCTGCAACGCGATCCCAAGTTCGGGCATCACCGAACTCCGGTCGCCCCGCCGCGTGTAGCCGTCGATGACCGACATCACCCTTACCATCGGGAAGGTGCCGCCATTGCGCTCCGAAATCCGGGTCAGGTCGGCGGGCTTCTTGCCAAGGCCCGCAGCCGCGGGGCCGTCGCCGATACCGCTCTTCCCGTGGCATGCGACGCAGTACTGGTCGAAGAGCGCCCTGCCGGACACCCGGCCATCCGGCGCGCAAGCCACGAGCGTCAAGGCGCCGAGCGACAGGGCAGAGAGTGCCGCAAGTGTGTGGATCTTCATCGCATTCTCCCTTTCGGTCGGTGCAGTCTAGGCGCACCGGGCGTGGCCCGCCTTGACCCGGATCATGCCGCAATCAGCCGCCCGGCCTCAAGCCGCAGGACGCGGTCCATCCGCGCTGCGATTTCCATGTTGTGCGTGGCGATCAGCGCAGAAAGCCCGGTACCGCGCACGAGGTCCATCAGGACGGCGAAGACCTGATCGGCGGTGGCCGGATCGAGGTTGCCCGTCGGCTCGTCGGCCAGAAGCAGGCGCGGCTCATTGGCGAGCGCGCGGCAGAAGGCGACGCGCTGCTGTTCGCCGCCGGACAAGGCGGCAGGCCGGTGATCAGTGCGCGCGCCGACGCCGACCTCATCAAGAAGCGCCCGCGCCCGCGCATCGGCACTGGCGCGCGTCACGCCGGCGGCGAGTTGTGGCAGGACGACGTTCTCCAATGCGGTGAATTCGGGCAGCAGGTGATGGAACTGATAGACGAAGCCTACGTCGGAGCGCCTGAGCGCCGTCCTCTCGCGGTCGGACAGCCCGGAGGCATCGCGCCCGCCGATCGTCACGCGCCCCGCATCGGCGCTGTCGAGCAGCCCCGCGATATGCAGAAGCGTTGATTTCCCGGCGCCCGAAGGTGCCACCAAAGCTGCGACCTCACCGCGTCGCAATTCGAGGTCGAGGCCGTTCAGCACCGACACCTCGCCCGGCGTCCCGCGCAGGTAGACCTTCTCGATCCCGCGGAGTTCCAGCACCGTCTCACTCATAGCGCAGCGCCTCGACCGGGTTCATCCGCGCTGCGCGGCGTGCGGGGAAGATCGTCACGACGAAGGAAAGGATCAGCGACAACCCGACCGCCCGGCCCACGTCCCAGGGGCGCAGTTCCGCTGGCAGCCGGTAGATGCCCCGGATCGACGGATCCCATGCCCCGCCGCCGGTCATCCAGTTGATCGCCGACATGATGCTGTCGACGTTCCAGGCGATCAGGCAGCCAAGGATCACACCCACGAAAGTCCCGATTATCCCGACGAAGGCGCCGCACAGGAAGAAGACCCGCAGGATCGAGCCCTCGGTCAGGCCCATCGTCCTGAGAATGCCAATGTCGCGGCCCTTGTTCTTGACCAGCATCACGAGGCCCGAGGTGATGTTGAGGGCCGCGATCAGCACGATCAGCGACAGGATCACGAACATCACGTCATCCTCGATGGAGAGCGCGTTCAGGAACGCGCCGGAACGGTCCTTCCAGGTCCAGACATACCGCCCGTCGCCCGCCGCGGCCTGCAAGGCGGGGACGATCGCGTCGATCTCCTCGGGCCGCTCCACATAAACCTCGATCCTGTCCACCGCACCCTCGCGGTTGAAGAAGCTCTGCGCCTCTGCCATCGGCATGTAGATGCGGGTGTTGTCCACGTCCGCCCGGCCTGCCGAGAAGACATAAACCACCTCATAGACGTTCACGCGCGGGCTGGTGCCAAAGGCGGTCTTCGCGCCGTTCGGCTGGATCAGCTTGACCTTGTCACCGGGACCGACTCCCAGGGACCGCGCCATGCCCGCACCCATCGCGATCCCCTCCGAAAAGCGGCTGATGTCACCCAGCGGTTCCGGCGCGCCCTCGAAGGTCGGCAGCGCCTTCAGAACGTCCGGCTCCACGCCGTAGATGTCACCCACCGCGGCTTCAGCGCCCACGGTCGCCATCGCGAAGCCCTCGACGCGGGCATCGGCGCGGACGACACCCGGCACGGCCCGCATCGTCTCCGTCAGCGCCGCGTAGTCGGTGATCGCCGTCGTCGAGACACCACTTTCGTTCACATAGGCATAGTCGCCGATTTCGGCATGGGCATAGGCACCGATGACCGTATTCACGAATTCGGTACGAAATCCGGCGCGCACGGCCAATGTCGCCACCAGCGCCATGACACCGAGCGCGATGCCGACGAGGCTGATCCAGGTCATCACGCTGACCCCGCCCTCGGCCCGGCGCGCACGCAGATAACGCCATGCGATCATGAATTCGAAAGGCGCGAAGGGTGCGATGCGGCTGGCCATCTGGGCTCCGGTTTCAGGTGGCGCGCAACGTGGCGAGGGCGACGGGAAAGGTCAAGGGCAGCCACTGCGGCCCGGCAGCCGAATTCCGGCCGGCGCGGATGGCGCTTTCCCGGCCGGCGCGCTCGGTGCCGAACATCGCTTCGCCCTCTGGCTCAGGCTTCTGATGCAGGACGGCTCGCCGCCCGTCGCGCTCAAACTGACCTCGGCGGCTGGAATTCGGCTATTGCGGCGTGATCCTCAGAAGCGCCCCGCCATCGGCATCGGTCACGGCAAGGATCGCACCGTCACGATCGATGGCGATGTCGCGAAAACGCGCTTGGCCATAGAGATACCGCGCCTCGCCCGTCACCTTGTCGCCGTCGAACGTCAACCGCACGATCCCGCCGGGAGTGAGCGAAGCCGCGATCACGTCGCCCTGCCAGTCGGGGAACATCGCACCCTCGTAGAAGACGAAGCCGCCCGGCGCGATGACGGGGTCCCAGAAATAGACCGGCTCCTTCATGCCCTCATTATGGGCGACACCTTCGCCGACCGCGCTGCCATCGTAGTTCTCGCCGTAGCTGACCACGGGCCAACCGTAATTCGCGCCTTTCTCGATCCGGTTCAGCTCATCCCCGCCCTGAGGCCCGTGCTCCAGCGTCCAGAGACCGCCTCCGGGGCGCAAGGCCGCGCCCTGGAGGTTGCGATGACCCATCGACCAGACCTGCGCCGCCGCGCCGCCCTGGCCTGCGAACGGATTGTCGGCTGGCACCGAGCCGTCCGCCATCAGCCGGATCACCTTGCCATAAGTTTTTGCCGGGTCTTGCGCGAACTGGCGTTCCTTCGGTGTGAAATGCTCGCCCGTGGTGATGAAGACGTGATCGCCGTCCGGCACCACACGCGAGCCGTAATGCGCCGCTGTCGGCGACGGCGGTTCCTGCGTAAAAACCTCGGTCACGCCCGACAGGCTTTTCCCGTCCTCGCTGAACCTGCCATAGGCCGCCGCCGTCGCCGAAAGCCCGTTGCCCACGGGCTTTGCGTAGGTCAGCCAGATGCGGCGGCTTTCCGGGAAGTCCGCGGCCAAACTGATGTCGAGAAGACCGCCCTGCCGCTGGGCAAAAACCTCCGGAACACCCGCGATGGGACGGCTGACGACGCCGTCAGAACTGACATGGCGCAACGCACCTGATCGTTCGGTCACAAGATAGCCGCCCTCCGGCAGCACCGCGATCGCCCAGGGATGGTCAAGGCCATCCGCAATGGTTTCCACCTCGATCGCCGCATCCTCCGCGATCTTCGGCGCGCGCGTCTGTTCGGGGAAGGCAGGCTCAAGTTGCGGAGTATTGCGTTGGCCGTAGTCCCAATCCTCGGCGAAGGCCGGGAACGTTGTGGCGGCGAGAATGGCTGCAGTGCGTGCGATGATGGTCATGATTTGGCCTTTCTGACGGAACCCATCCATTGAACGCGCAAAAGGACGATCCGCGCCTTCAAACTTTCGTCAGGAGGGTTCTCAGACCGCCCGCCGCCGGAACGGACGCAGGATCAGCGACAGAAGCCCGATGACCGCCACCCAGCCGCCCGCGAAACCCACCGCGCCGGTCGTCAGCCCGGCCGTCGTCGCCGGGACGGCGGGCGCGAAATCCCCCCAGGTCGCCTTGAGTACTTCGGTGTCGTCGAAGCGTTGCGGCAGGAACAGGCGTTCGACCGGGCCGGCCTCTCGCAGCATCGTCAGATCGGATTGCAACCGATCATAGCGTTCGAACGTCGAACGCATGTCGGCCTGCCGGAACCCGAGGAAATCGGTGCCATGCATCGACTCCAGCGCCTCTTCCCGCGTCATGTCCGCCTTTGCGGCGGAGGCGTCGAAATCGGCGGTCACCTTGCCCAGCGCATCGACCTGTCCCGCCAGCCTTTGCAGGTATTGCTGTGAAAATTCAGGGAACTGCGATAGCGCGACGCCGCCCGCCAGACCTCCGGCAAGGGCGACGAGCCGAAGCATCAGAGCGCCTCGTAGATTTGCGCGATGCGATCGACGGCCGCCTCGGGGCTCATCTCCTCGCTCTCGCCGGTGCGGCGGCTGGTCAGTTCGACCTTGTTCGCCGCGATGCCGCGCGGGCCGACGGTGACACGCCACGGCAGGCCGATCAGGTCCATCGTGGCAAACTTGGCCCCGGCCCGCTCATCGCGGTCGTCGTAAAGCGGATCGAGACCCCTGGCCTTCAGTGCGGCATAGATCGAGGCGCAGGCGCTGTCGGTCCCGCTGTCGCCCTGCTTCACGTTGACGATGCCCGCCGAAAACGGCGTCACGCCCTCGGGCCAGATGATGCCGTTCTCGTCGTGGCTCGCCTCGATGATCGCGCCGACCAGACGGCTGACCCCGATTCCGTGCGAGCCCATGTGGACCGGGACCCGGCTGCCATCGGGCGTGACGACGGTCGCACCCATCGGCTCGGAATACTTGGTGCCGAAGTAGAAGATCTGGCCGACCTCGATCCCGCGCCCGACCTTGCCGTGGCCCTCGGGGATCGCCTTGAAGACCGCGTCATCATGCGTCTCGTCGGTGCGGGCGTAAAGCGTGGTGAACTCCGCGCAGACTTTCGCGACCTCGGCCTTGTCGTCATAGTCGATGTCGCGCTTGCCGAGTTTCAGGCCGGTCACGCGGTCGTCGTAGAAGACCTCGGACTCGCCCGTCTGCGCCAGCACGAGGAACTCGTGCGTGTCGTCGCCGCCGATCGGGCCGCTGTCGGCGCGCATCGGGATCGCGGTCAGGCCCATGCGCTCATAGGTCCGCAGGTAGCTGACCATGTGGCGATTGTAGGCGTGCAGCGCGTCCTCTTTGGTGAGGTCGAAATTGTAGCCGTCCTTCATGTAGAATTCGCGGCCCCGCATGACGCCGAAGCGCGGGCGGATCTCGTCGCGGAATTTCCACTGGATATGGTACAGCGTCAGCGGCAGCGACTTGTAGCTTTCGACATGGGCGCGGAAGATGTCGGTGATCATCTCCTCGTTCGTGGGGCCGTAGAGCATGTCGCGCTCGTGCCGGTCGCGGATGCGCAGCATCTCCTGCCCGTAGTCGTCGTAGCGCCCGGATTCGCGCCAGAGATCGGCGGGCTGGAGCGTCGGCATCAGGAGGGGGATATGGCCGGCGCGCTGCTGTTCCTCATGCACGATCCCTTCGATCCGGCGCAGCACCTTGTAGCCCATCGGCAGCCAGGAATAGATGCCGGCGGCCTGCTGCTTGATCATGCCCGCGCGCAGCATGTAGCGGTGGCTGACGATCTGCGCCTCGGAAGGGTTTTCTTTCAGAACTGGCAGGAAATAGCGGGACAGACGCATCGCGGGCTCTCGGTTGACTGGCTTCCCGCGTTCCTAGCCGCTGCGCGGGTGACAGGCAAGAACCGGCGCGCAGGGCTATTCCGCTGCATGCCTCGGCATGGACCCGTGCGGCGTGATGCCGCCCGCCAGAAGATCCTCGACGAAGAAAGCGGCGAACTGTGCGCGGCCCGAGGTGCCGGACTTGGCGTAGATCGACGTCATCTGAGCGCGGACCGTGCCCTGCGCCGCGCCGCGAAGCGTGGCAATTTCCGCGATGTCGAAGCCCTTGAGGGCGAGCAACCCGATCTCGCGCTCCGCGGGGGTCAGGCGCCATTCGCTGAACTGCGCCTCGATCACTTGCGCCAGCGCGCCCGACGCTACCGCAAGCGCCTCTTCGTGGTTGTGCAGAAGGTTGTGGCTGCGACGCAGTTCGATGATGCCGAATACGCTGCCCAGCATGAGCCCGACAGCGATGCAGGCTTCGACGACCGTATTGATATCGACCGTCGCGCTCGACAGATCGGCTGCGGCGTCGGTTACAAAGAACAGGGCCGCGCAGGCTTGAACGACGGTAAAGACGGCGAGGGCGGCCTTGCGCCGCCTTCGCTCGATTTCTGTCTCATCTGCGTGCATCGTCCGCCTCCGGTGGCCACCCGAAAGGATGGCCCCGGGTTAGCGACGTCTGCCTGTCAACATAGGGCGGACCAGATTACGCCGCAATGCGGCACTCTCGACTGCGACCCCGGCAAGGTGGATAACCGCCAGTATCAGCAGCAGATTTCCGCCGAACTGGTGGATAATGGCGATGAGGTGGCTGGCTTCACCGACCGGCTCCGCGCTGCCTTCGCCGCCTTCCGTGGCCAGCACCGACCAGTCCCCCGCTGCGACGGCAGATTGCTGGCGTGCGATCTCCCACGGTGTCGCGCCGTTGGTCATGATCAGGCCCGTCGCCATCACTACGGCGAGCGAGGCCCAAAGCATGTAGATCATCATCGCACCGGCGGGGTTGTGGGACCGGTATTCCGGCGGCCTTCCCCTGACAAGGTGCAGCACATGCGCGATGGCCGCACGCGGCCGGGGCGGAAACGCGGCAAAGCGCGCCTCCGCCGTCCCGACGAGACCCCAGATCAGCCGGACGAAAAGGCATGCGATGCCGATCCAGCCGAGCCAGACATGCAGGGTGCCGCCGCCCTTGGTGAAGACCGCGTTGGCGACCACGACGGCGGCGATCACCCAATGGCTGACCCGGACGACGGGGTCCCAGAGATCGGGCGGCGTACCTTGATGGGGGCGGGACATGTCAGTCGTAGTTCTTCATGTCGACGACAGCGCCGGTCTTGGGGTCGATATAGACTTCCCAGTTCTTGTTACTCGCGCTCTCGATGCATTTCGCCTCGATCTTGCCGCCTTCGGCCTCGAACTTTGTGACCTTGCAGCCGGCGCTTTGCAGCGCGGCGGAGGCGTCGGTCGGGTTGGTGCCGACGATGTCGCCAACGTCCGGCATGGCAAGTGCCGCCATCGGGGCAACGGAAAGCGCAACGGCGAGAAGGATCGGATGCTTCATGTTTCTTCCTTTCAGGTATGATCGCAAGGATCGTTTGATCGCCGGGACATGTCGCCCCGGCCATCCGGATCTGGCAGCCCGCGCTTGGCTGGTCGATTGGCCAAAGGCTTATGCGGGGCCAAATAAGCACCTGCTGACAGCAACCTTCCGCCGACGCCCCCTGCTTGCAACAAGGCCCCTAACCTGCCATCTGGTAAGGTGAAGGAGAGTACCGCCAGATGAGCATGACCGTTCGCCAGCAGATGAGCTACTGGGGCATCGCCGCCGCGGTATTTTTCGTCGTGCTCTGGGGGCTCGGCAATGTGATCCTGCCGTTCCTGGTCGGCGGCGCGGTTGCCTATTTTCTCGACCCGCTTGCCGACCGGCTGGAACGCATGGGCCTGAGCCGCGTCGCGGCGACCGCGGTCATCTCGGTCATCGCGCTGCTCATCTTCGTCGTTCTCGCGCTGCTGATCGTGCCCCTGCTGGTTCGTCAGCTCGGCGAGCTCGTCAATGCGGCACCGACGATACTCAATAAGTTGCAGACCTTCCTTACGACCCAATTCCCGTCGCTGCTCGACGACCAGAGCGTCGTGCGCGACACATTGGCGGGCATCGGCAAGACCATTCAGTCGAAGGGCGGCGAACTGGCGACCAGCCTTCTCAGTTCGGCCCTGACGGTCATCAACTTCGTGGTCTTCATCGTCGTCGTTCCGGTCGTGGCGTTCTACCTGCTTCTCGACTGGGACAACATGATCGCCAAGGTGGACGACCTGCTGCCGCTCGACCATCGCGACACGATCCGGCAGCTCGGGCGCGAGATCGACCGGGTGCTCGCCGGATTCGTCCGGGGCCAGGTTTCGGTCTGTCTGATCCTTGGCACCTTCTACTCGGTCGCGCTGATGCTGGCTGGCCTTGATTTCGGGCTGATCGTCGGGGCCATCGCGGGGCTTGTGACGTTCATTCCGTATGTCGGCGCCCTGATCGGCGGCGCACTGGCCATCGGCCTCGCCCTCTTCCAGTTCTGGGGCGAGTGGTGGCATATCGCGATCGTCGCGGGCATTTTCGCGCTCGGCCAGTTTCTCGAAGGCAACATCATCACGCCGAAGCTCGTGGGTCAGTCGGTCGGGCTGCACCCGGTCTGGCTGCTCTTCGCGCTGTCGGCTTTCGGAACGCTGTTCGGTTTCGTGGGCATGCTGATCGCCGTCCCGATCGCCGCCGCACTTGGCGTCCTGACGCGGTTCGCGGTGTCGCAATATCGCGCAAGCCGGCTCTATCGCGGCGATGCCGGCGGATCTGGTGCCTGATATGGCAATGCAACTGACCTTCGACCTGCCGGTGCGTCCCGCGCTGGGGCGCGAGGATTTCTTTGTCTCACCAGCCAACGCCCTGGCGGTCAGCGCCCTTGACGCGCCCGCCGCCTGGCCCGACGGCAAGATGCTTCTGACCGGACCGGCGGGATCGGGCAAGACGCATCTGGCGCTCGTCTGGGCGGCGCAAAGCGCGGCGAAGGTGCTGGATGCGCGCGCGCTGGCAGAGACCGATCTGCCGGACGCGGCGGCGCTGGTCGTCGAGGACGCGAACCGTGTGGCGGGAAAACCGGATCTGGAAACCGCGCTGTTCCATCTTCACAACCACATGATTGGCAGGCGGGGCCGCTTGCTCATCACCGCAGACCGCCCGCCGCGCGACTGGAGCCTCGCCCTGCCTGATCTGCTCAGCCGCATGGAGGCGACGCCATCCGTCGCGCTGCGCGCGCCGGACGACGCGCTTCTGGGCGCGGTTCTGGTCAAGCTCTTCGCCGACCGACAGCTTCAGGTCAGCCCCGGACTGATCCCCTGGCTCGTCGGTCGGATCGACCGATCCTTCGCGACGGCTCAGGCCGTCGTCGCGGCGCTTGATGGCGCGGCGCTTTCCCGAATGCGACCGATCACCCGTGCGCTCGCGGCGGAGCTGCTCGACAGTCGGGGGAAAGTCGCGTCATGATGGGACAGGAGTGACCCGCAATGACGAGAGCCCCTCGCAAATCACGATGACGCAAGCCGATTTTCTGAAAGCCCCGTTTCCCCAGCCCGCCGCGCTGCCCGACGCGCAGTGGCAGGGCCGGCATCGCTTCTTCAACCGGGAATTGAGCTGGCTGGCATTCAATTGGCGGGTTCTGGACGAGGCGCGCAATCCCCGCGTACCCCTGTTGGAGCGGGTGCGCTTCCTGTCGATCTCGGCTACAAACCTCGATGAATTCTACACCGTCCGCGTGGCAGGTCTGCGCGAATTGAAGCGTTCGGGCAACAACCTGCATTCCGATGACGGGCTCAGCCCCGCCGAACAACTTGACCGGATCAACGCCGACGCGCGCAAGCTTTTGCAGGTCCAGCAGACCGTCTGGAACAAGCTTCGAAAAGAGATGGAAGGCGCAGGGATCGCGCTTCTCACCCGCTCGAAGCTGACCAGACGGGATGAGGAATTCCTCTCCGACTACTTCCTCAACCGCGTCTTCCCCGTGTTGTCGCCGTTGGCCATCGACCCGGCGCACCCCTTCCCGTTCATCCCGAATACCGGCTTCTGCCTTGCGCTGGAGCTTGAACGCGGCGGCGACAAGCGCAAGCTTCAGGCACTCCTGCCGATCCCGCAGCAGATTGCGCGCTTCGTGGCGCTGCCCGGCGGCAAACGCTTCCTGCCGCTGGAAGAGCTCTTGCTCCTCCACCTCGGGTCGCTCTTCCCCGGCTATCGCGATACCGGCCATTGCACATTCCGCGTCCTGCGCGACAGCGACATCGAGGTCGAGGATGAGGCCGAAGACCTCGTGCGCGAATTCGAGACCGCGCTGAAACGCCGCCGCCGAGGGCAGGTGATCCGAATGAAGATATCATCCGGCGCGCCAGAGGCGCTGCGCGCGCTCATCATGGCGGAGCTGGAGGTCACCTCGGACGAGGTGGTGGAAGTCAAGGGCACGGTTGGTATCGCCGATCTCAAGGAACTCGTGCTGGATTCACGCCGCGACCTGCAATGGCCCTCCTTCACGCCGCGCGTGCCGGAGCGGGTGCAGGATCATGACGGCGACATGTTCGCGGCGATCCGCCAGAAGGACATGCTGCTGCATCACCCGTATGAAACCTTCGACATGGTGATCCGCTTCCTCAATCAGGCTGCCGCTGACCCCAATGTGCTGGCGATCAAGCAGACCCTCTACCGCACCTCACAGGACAGTCCGATAGTCTCGGCGTTGTGCGACGCGGCCGAAAGCGGCAAATCCGTCACCGCACTTGTCGAACTGAAGGCCCGTTTCGACGAGGCCGCGAATATCCGGCAGTCCCGCCGGCTGGAACGCGCGGGCGCGCATGTCGTCTATGGCTTCGTCAACTACAAGACCCACGCCAAGATCTCGACCGTCGTCCGGCGCGAGGGCGACACGCTCGTCACCTACACCCACTACGGTACGGGCAACTACCACCCGATCACCGCTCGCATCTATACCGACCTTTCGTTCTTCACCTGCGATCCGGCGCTCGGGCGCGATGCGACCAAGGTCTTCAACTACCTCTCAGGCTATGTGCAGCCCGAGAGACTGGAGAATATCGCCATTTCGCCCATCACGCTGAAGCCGCGCCTGCTGGAGTTGATCGCCGCCGAGGCGGATCACGCCCGCGCCGGAAAACCCGGCGAAATCTGGGTAAAGCTCAACTCGCTGATCGAGCCGGATGTGATCGACGCGCTCTATGCCGCCGGTCAAGCCGGGGTAAAGATCCAACTCGTCGTGCGCGGCATCTGCGGCGTACGTCCCGGCATAAAAGGGCTATCCGAGAATATCCGCGTCAAATCCATCGTCGGACGCTTTCTCGAACATTCCCGCATCGTCTGCTTTGGCAATGGCCATGGCCTGCCCTCGAAGAAGGCGCGCGTCTTCATCTCCTCGGCCGACTGGATGGGCCGCAACCTGACACGCCGGGTGGAAACGCTGGTCGAAATCAGGAACGACACGGTAAAGGCCCAGATCGTCAGCCAGATCATGGCCGCGAACCTCGCCGACGAGGCGCAAAGCTGGGTGCTGCAACCCGATGGCCGCTATGTCCGCGAATTGCCGGAAGAGCGCGAAGATCTCTTCAACTGCCACCGTTTCTTCATGGAAAACCCGTCGCTGTCAGGTCGAGGTTCCGCAGGGGCAAAGGACGTACCAAGGCTTGCTCATACATTGGATTGAATTGTAGACCGGGGGCGCGGCGCGATTCCATCAAGCCTGGAGGGCAGATGAACAAGGATGCCGGTTTGACGATGGAAGATGGCGGTCCGTTCGGTCGTCCGCTGTTCGAAGATCCATCGGCCCGTGCGGTTGAACGCGTGGGCGTCGTCGATGTCGGCTCGAACTCGGTCCGTCTCGTGGTTTTCGACGGCGCGGCGCGCAGCCCGGCCTATTTCTACAACGAAAAGGTCATGGCGGGCCTCGGACAGGGGCTGGTGGATACCGGGCGGCTCAATCCCATGGGACGTGAACGCGCACTTTCGGCGCTGAAGCGCTTCGCCGCACTCGCCAAGGGCATGTCGCTGCCCACCCTGTCCTGCGTCGCCACCGCCGCCGTGCGCGAGGCCGAGGACGGACCCGAGTTTCAGGCCCAGGTGGAACGCGAAACCGGCCTGAAGCTCTGGGTCATCGACGGCCAGGAAGAGGCGCGACTTTCCGCGCAGGGCGTGCTTCTGGGCTGGCCCGAGGCCGAGGGGCTGGTCTGCGACATCGGTGGCAGTTCGATGGAGCTTGCCGAGGTCTCCGGTGGCAATGTCGGGCGGCGCGTGACCTCGCCCCTTGGCCCGTTTCGCCTGCAACAGGTGCCGGGCGGCAAGAAGGGTTTGCACGATTTCATCGAAAAAACGATGGAGGATCTCGCCGCGCGGATCGGCACGCATCACCAACGTATCTACCTTGTCGGAGGGTCGTGGCGCGCCATCGCACGATTGGACATGGAGCGGCGCGGCTATCCGATGACGGTCCTGCACGAATACCGCATGGGCCCGAAATCGGTGCTCCAGACCGTGCAGTGGATCGGCAAGAGCAACATGGACGATCTTCGGGCGAAAACCGGAACATCGCTGGCGCGGATGGAACTGGTGCCGCTGGCGAGCCAGGTCCTGCGTCAGCTCGTCCTGACCTTCCACCCGAAAGAGATCGACGTCTCATCCTACGGCATCCGCGAAGGGCTGCTCTACGAACAGATGCCCGAACGCCTCCGGATGCGTGATCCGTTGATCGAGGCGTGCCGACATGCCGAACGGACGATGGCGCGGATGCCGGGTTTCGGCAAGAAGCTCTACAATTTCCTTTTCCCGCTCTTCCGGAACGTGTCCGAAGAAAGGCTTCGGCTGGTGAAGGCGGCCTGTCTTTTGCACGATACGACATGGCGCGCGCATCCCGACTACCGCGCCGAGGTCTGTTTCGACAACGCCACGCGCGCCAACCTCGGCGGCCTCAGCCACGGCGAGCGCGTCTTCCTCGGTCTGGCACTTCTACACCGCTACAAGAATTCCCGCACCGGATCGCGGCTGGAGCCGCTGTTTTCGCTCCTGACCGATCAGCAGATCAAGGATGCCGAAGTGCTGGGCAAGGCGATGCGCTTCGGGGCGATGTTCTCGATCAAGTCGCCGGAGGATGCCGGCAGCCTGACATGGCGACCGAAGAAGAAAATCCTCGAACTCTCTCTCAATCCCGATGCGGAAGCTCTGTTCGGCGAAGTCGCACAGGCACGGTTTTTCTCGCTCGCCCAATCGCTCGGTGCGGAAGCGAAGGTTGTCACGGCCAAGCGCTAGGCCAACCGCCTCAAAGTTCAATATCGTCGCCACGCTCCGTCAGAATCTCCGCCGGCGTCTTGCGGCGGATGATGATGTCGCCGTTCGGCAGCTTTTCGGGCGCGTGATAGTTCCGGATGTCGCCGATCATGTTGCCGAGGGCACGCAACTGCGGCTCCATTTCCCTGAGCGCGTTGCCGAGATCGTCCTGCATGTCGCGGAGCGTCGGCTCCATCTCCTTCAACATGGATTCCATGAGAATACGTGCGCCTTCGCGCAAGAGGCTGAATCCCTCATCGACGGACTCGGAGGTATCCTGAGCCAGCGCGGGCGCGGCCAGAAGCGCGAATACCGGACCGATGAACCAATGTCTGAGCATGGGTCCAGTATAGCCCATTCCGGCCATACGCGACAGACCGCCTCACAACGGGATGTCGATGCTGACGGGGAAATGATCCGACGCGGTCAGAAGCGCCTCGCGCAGTTCCGGCGACTTGTAGCAGGCGGGGTCGTCGAACGGATGCCAGATGCGCCACTTCGGTCCGAGCGCACGCAGATCTGGCGAGACCATGATGTAGTCGAGCAACGCGTTGAAATAGCGCCCGTGTTCGTCGAGGTAGAAGCGTGCGGTGAAAGGCATCGCGGGGAGCTTCTTGCCGAAAGCCAGCCGCGCGTTCTGATCGAAAAGCCGGATGTCGCGCGGCTCGTCCCAGCCGAGCACGATCTCGACGCCCGACCGGCCAAAGAGCTTCTCGAACTCATCGAGGCCCGGACCGTCGTTGAAATCGCCCATGACAATCAGGCTGTCATTGGCCTTCAGATGGTCCAGCACCCGCTCGCGCAGCCAGATCGACTGGGCCAGATGCTTGCGGCGGTTTTCGATGGCGATGCGGCGCTCCTGCTCCTTGTTGGCAGCACCGTGCGGGGCCTTGGACTTCATGTGAACGCCGATCATACGGAATTCCTTGCCCGAGGCCGCGCGGGCGGCGATTTCGAGCGGCGGCTTGGAAAACTGCACGTTGTCCATTGTTCCGTCGATGTTCAGGTCGATGCGGTAGATGCCGTCGAACCTTGGTGACGGCTCCCCCGGCCCCGGCTGCACAGTGTCGCCCTTCGGGTCGTGCTCGACGCTCAGCTTGTCGGGATCGTAGAGCAGCGCGATTTCCTGCTGCGTCTCGTTGTCGAAACCGATCAGCGCCCTGCGGGTGCGCAAGGCATAGCGCGCGGCGAAGGTTTCAAGCTGATCGATCGTGCGGTGGCGCGCGCTGTCATCCGGCGCTTCGATCACCATCACCGCGTCGGCATCCATCGCCGTGAAGACTATGCCAAGCGCGGTCAACTGGTCGGCGCGGCTGACGTTATAGCGGGCGGACCATTCGCCATCTTCCAGGAGCTTGCCGCGCCGGTCGAAGAGGTTGGTGAACCATTCGACGTTGTAGGTCGCGATCCGCATGGTCAGGCGGCCTTCTTGCCGTTGATCTCTTCCCAGGCGCGGTTGATCGCAGCCATGCGGTTCTCGGCCAGCCGGACCGCCTCTTCCGGAAGTCCGCGCGCAACGAGTCGGTCAGGATGGTTCGCGCGCACCGCATCGCGCCATGCCGCGCGGACCTGACCGATCGGCGCGTCATGCGACACCCCCAGAACATCGTACGGATCGGGCGCGGCATCGGGCACGAAGCGACCGACGAGCGAGCGGAAGCATCTTTCCCCGACCCCGAATATGCGCGCCACGTCGCGGAGAAACGCATCCTCGTGCGGATGGTAGTCGCCATCCGCGACAGCGATGTGGAAAAGCCCCTCCATCAGGTCCACCAGCACCGGATCGCCCGGTCCGAACATTGCCGCGATCTTCTGCGCATAGAGGTCGAAGCCGGCCACGTCCTGCCGCGCCAGATTGAAGACTCTCGCGGCGTTCGCCTCCTCCTGCGGCGGGATGGTGAAGACATCGCGGAAGGCCATGACCTCGTCCCGCGTGACCTGCCCGTCTGCCTTTGCCATCTTGGCGCCAAGCGCTATGACCGCGATTGTAAATCCGATGGATTTCTCCGGTGCCGTCTTCAGCCGGTCGAAGACGGCCGAGAGCCCCTCGCCCTTGGCGAGGGCGGCCAGCGCGTCGGAAATGCGGGTCCAGATCGACATGATACCACTTTAGCTGCGGCGCGGCGAAAAGTCAGCGCGTCATAGAAACTTCATCATCAGCACGAGGTCGAGCCAGCGCCCGAACTTGCGCCCGGCCTCGGGGATACGCGCGACGGTCCGGAAGCCGACCCTTTCGTGAAAAGCGATGCCGGGGGCGTTTTCGCCCGAAACGCCTGCGAAGAGCGTATGCGCCCCACCCGCCCGCGCGTGATCTTCGAGATGCGCCATGAGAGCGCGACCGACGCCCCGCCCGACGAGTTCGGGCGCGAGTAGGACCGTATGCTCCATCGCGTGCGCATAGCCGTTTCCGCCCCGGAACTGCGCGTAGGTGGCGAAACCCGCGATTCCGCCTTCGTCGGCGATGAAGAATTCCCGCCCGGCGGCGCGACGCTCGGCGATCATTTCGCCAAGGCTTTCCGGCGTCTTTTCTTCGCTCGAGAAGGTTACCGTGGTGTCGCGGATCACGGGGTTCCAGATCGCGAGGATGGCGGCGTGATCGGCGGGCGTGGCGGGTCGGATCATCGTAGCTCCCTTTCGCCAGATGGCGTGCGGACTATCGCCGAGAGACCCGGCGCGCCCTCGCGCACCTCTACGCGCGGATCGTGAAGCGGCAACGCACGGCCCAACGCATCCGGATCGGGGTGGCGGAGCACCAGTTCCAGAAGCCGACAACCCCGGTCCGGCAGGCGGTCCGCCGGATGAAGGTTCCCCTGCCATTGGATAAGGCCGGGGAAACAGTCGTCGAATGGCAGGCATCCGTCGCCCGGCACTGCCATGCGCCAGCGCAAATCGCCGCGCGCGAGGTCGGTCGCACGCCCGATCCCGTGGGGCGCCGCGGCGATGGCGGTCCCGAGGTCATCGACCCGCGCAACCCAGTTCGTCAGCCGCGGCGCACCCGTGAAACGATCCAGACGGAACCACCGTGGATGCGGCGGCGGCGGCTGATCCGGCTCGACTGCGATGATCTCCAGGTATTCTCCCGCACCCAGTCGCAACAGCCGGTTATGGGTTGCCATCAGCGGGTGTCGCCCGCCGGGTTCGCTCGGAACACCCAAGTGATCCTCGGCCCACGCCCCGCCCTCATCCAACGACCGCGCGGAGACCACGATATGATCGAGCATCGCCATGTATCCTCTACCGTTGCCTTTCCACGTCAAACAGGTCGAAAACCGGCAATTCCCGGTTGACTTCACCGCCCCCGCCCCCATTTCAAACCGAATGATAATGAAAACAATCGGGAATTTCAGATGAGCCTTGGCCGTGCCCTCGACCGCTTCTTTCGTCATGACGCCGCAGGGGGCGTGGTTCTCATGGCAGCCGCCCTTCTTGCCCTGGTCGTCGCGAATTCCACCCTTTCATCTGGCTACCACGATCTTCTGGTCAAGAATTTCTCGATCCTTCTGGACGGCGAGGGGCTGTCGAAGCCGCTGATCCTGTGGATCAATGACGGCCTCATGGCGATCTTCTTCTTCCTCATCGGGCTTGAACTCAAGCGCGAGCTTCTGGAGGGCAAGCTGAAGAACCCGACCGACGTGATCCTGCCCGGAATGGCGGCGGTCGGGGGGATGATCGCGCCCGCGCTGATCTACCTCGCCTTCAACTGGTCCGACCCGATCCTGAAGGGCGGCTGGGCGATCCCCGCGGCGACGGACATCGCCTTCGCGGTCGGCGTACTGGCGCTTCTCGGCAAGCGCGCACCTTCCTCGCTTAAGATATTCCTCCTGACGCTTGCGATCCTCGACGATCTTGGCGCGATCCTCATCATCGCGCTGTTCTACACGAGCGAACTGCATGTCGATTACCTGTTCCTCGCGCTGGCGCCCCTCGCCGGGCTTTTCTGGCTGAACCGTACCGGCACGCACCGGATCGCGCCGATCGTGCTTCTGGGGACGATCCTCTGGGTTCTGGTGCTGAAATCCGGCGTCCATGCGACGCTTGCCGGCGTCGCCACAGCCTTCTTCGTGCCGCTGACCGACAAATACGGCAAGTCACCGCTGCATTCGGTGGAAAACGCGCTTTCGCCCTATGTCCTCTTCCTGATCGTGCCGATCTTCGCCTTCGCCAATGCGGGCGTGATGCTTGACGGGATGACGTTCTCCGACATCTTCGCGCCCCTGCCCCTCGGCATTGCGGCGGGGCTCGTCATCGGCAAGCAGATTGGCGTCTTCGGCACGACCTGGCTGCTGGTCAAGGCAGGGGTCGCCAAGCTGCCGCATTCTGTCACCTGGACCCATATCTACGGCATCGCCTGCCTTGCCGGGATCGGTTTCACCATGTCGCTCTTCATCGGCGGCCTGAGCTTTTCCGACCAGGAACACATGAACGAGGTTCGTCTGGGCGTCCTGTGCGGCTCGGCGATCTCTGCAATTCTCGGCTACGCGCTTCTCTACATTTCCGCACCGCGTGACCGGGGCGCGGAAAAGATCGCGGCCGATCTTCCCAAACCGGCCATTCATCACTAGGCGCATTACGACGAAAAACCGGCCGGACCTGAGTCCGGCCGGTAATATCGCTTAGCCCACACATTCAAGGTTCCTGGCGGCTTCCGCCGCCCTGCTCACTTCTGGATGATCTCGGCCGTCGGGCGCGGCGTGGCACCGGTTTCCGCCGGAAGGATCGGCACCGTCACCGTCGGGACCGCCCCGGTCAGGCTGTCAAGGAAGGCGACAACCTGGGTCGCCTCTTCGGGGGTCAAAGCCTCACCCAACTGCAATTCCGCCATGATCTCCACGGCGACGTTGAGGTCCCAGACCTTGCCGGAGTGAAAATAGGGCGCGGTCACGCCGACGTTGCGCAGCGGTGCGGCGCGGAAGACGTATTCGTCGCTCGCCGTCGCGGTCACGGCAAAGCGGCCCTTGTCGCCTTCCGGCAGGACGTCGGCACCGGGCTTTTCGACCAGACCGAACGGATAATAGCCGTGGCCGCCGACATTCACGCCCGAATGGCAGGCCGAACAGCCCTTGTCCATGAAGAGCGCGAGGCCAGCCTTGGCGTCATCGCTCATCGCCGCGTCGTCGCCGTTCAGCCATGCGTCGAAGGGCGCGGGCGTGATGAGCGTCGCCTCGAACGCCTCGATCGCCTTGGCCATGTTGTCGAAGGTGACGGGGTCTTGCTCTTCCGGGAAGGCGGCGGTGAACCAGTCCACATAGGCGGGCATGGACTTCAGCGTGACGACGACGTTTTCAGGCGTGTTCGCCATCTCCACACCTGCCTGGACCGGCCCCTTGGCCTGCGCCTTGAGGTCTGCGGCGCGGCCGTCCCAGAACTGCGCTTCGTTCAGCACCGCATTGAGTGCTGTCGGCGAGTTGCGCGGCCCCTTCTGCCAGCCGTGGCCGATCGAGGTTTCGAGGTTGTCGTCCCCGCCGGTCGCCAGATTGTGGCAGGAATTGCAAGAGAACACGCCCGACGCGGAAATCCGCGGATCGAAGAAGAGCGCCTTGCCAAGGTCGATCTTGGCTGGGGTGATCGGGTTCCCGGCAACAGCCGGAACGGTCGAGGGGAGGGGCGCAAACGTCTCTTTCGCCATGTCGCGAAGATCAACCGCCTGTGCCGCCGTGCCAATTGCGAGCATGGACGCCGCAAGGCCCAGCATAATCTTTTGCATGTCTAACTCCAAGATAAGGCGCGCTCCAGAGGAACGCTGTCCCGGCCACGCAAACCCCGCCTTGACGCAGGTCAAAGATTAGAACAATTCTAAGAACGGTTACAAATTATCGACGCCGAACAGGCTAGCCGAAGGAGCCGTTGCGCCAAGGCGAAAGAAGGGCTGTAACCGCTGCGCTGTTCGGCGTTGGCACGCCAAGCACAAGCCCCATCCGGGCCACCGCGCCGCAGATACGGTCGACCTCGATCGGCTTGCCGTGGTCGAGGTCGTGCGCGGTCGAGGATCGCGCCTCGTCCGGCATCTTCGATGCGAACCGCATCGTGCGTTCGATGGCGTCCTCGGGCAGGGCGATGCCACGGGCACGGGCGACGGCATCAACCTCGGCCACGAGGCCGCGGAAGAAGTCCAGAAGTTCGGGGTTCGCCCTGATCTCGCGGAAGCGGCAGCGCGCCCCGGCCGTCGTGCCGCTGACAGCGTTGAAAAGCAGGAATTTCTGCCAGAGATCGACCGTCACGTCGGCACAGTCCGGCGCATTGATGCCCGCCGTGCGGAACGCCTCGATCACCGCCTTGACGCGCGGAGTGGACTGGCTCCCGGAACTGTCACCAATGGTAAAACTGTTGCCGCCGCCATATTGCGTGACGACGCCCGGCGCCGTGATGTTCGAGAAGATCCGCGCCACGCCGGTAAGCGTGTTGTCCGCACCGAAAGCCTCCTCTAGAAGATCTGGCGCATCGACGCCGTTCTGGAACGGCAGGACCAGCGCATCCTTCGTTGCATGCGGCTTGTAGGCCGCGATCACGCTTTCCAGATCCTGCCCCTTCACCGCGAAAACGGCGAGATCGGCAGGCGGCAGCGCGGCAAGATCGTCGCTTGCGGCGGACGGATGAACGGCGGTCTCCACGCCATTCTCGATCAGCCGCAACCCGTTCGCCCGGATCGCTTCGAGATGCTTGCCGCGTGCGAGAAGCGACACCGAATGTCCCGCCGGAATCAGTTTCGCGGCCAGATAGCCGCCGACCCCGCCCGCGCCCAGCATGAGAATGTTCATCGGCTCTCCCTTCGCTTTCCGGTCACGCCGCGCGCGCCGCGCGGATCAGGCCGAGGATATCCTTCGCCGCCGCCGGGATATTCGTCCCCGGCCCGAAGATCGCCTTGACCCCGGCCGTCTTGAGGAAATCATAGTCCTGCTGCGGAATGACCCCGCCGCAGATCACGATGATGTCTTCGGCGCCAGCTTCCTTCAGCGCCGCGATCAGCTTCGGCGCGAGGGTCTTGTGTCCCGCCGCCTGCGACGAGATCCCCACGACATGCACGTCGTTGTCGACGGCGTCCTGCGCCGCCTCTTCGGGCGTCTGGAACAAGGGGCCGACGTCGACGTCGAAGCCGATATCGGCGAAGGCGGTCGCGATGACCTTGGCGCCCCGGTCGTGGCCGTCCTGCCCCATCTTCACGACGAGCATCCGGGGGCGGCGGCCCTCCTCCTCGGCAAAGGTCTCCACGTCTTTCTGGATCTGGGCAAAGCCCTCGTCTCCCTCGTAGGCCGCACCGTAGACCCCGGCGAGGGTCTTCACCTCGGCCCGGTGACGGCCGAACACCTTTTCCATCGCCATGCTGATCTCTCCTACGCTCGCCCGTGCCCGCGCGGCTTCGACCGCCGCGTCCAGAAGATTGCCGCCCTCTCGCGCGCGGCGTTCCAGTTCCGCCAGAGCCGCCTCGCATTTGGCCGCGTCCCGCGTCGCCCGGATCCTGCCCAACCGCGCCACCTGAGCCTCGCGCACCTTCACGTTATCGACGTCGAGAATGTCGATCTGATCTGTCGTCGTCGGGCGATACTTGTTGACGCCGACGACGACCTCTTCGCCCCGGTCGATCATCGCCTGACGCTTCGCCGCCGACTCCTCGATCCGAAGCTTCGGCATGCCGGAGGCCACCGCCTTGGTCATGCCCCCCATCGCCTCGACTTCCTCGATCAGCGCCCAGGCCTTCTCGGCGAGCTCCGCCGTCAGGCTCTCGACGTAATAGGAACCGGCCAAGGGATCGACGACATGCGCGATCCCGGTTTCTTCCTGCAAGATCAATTGGGTATTCCGCGCAATTCGTGCGGAGAATTCAGTCGGCAACGCGATCGCCTCGTCGAGCGCGTTGGTATGGAGCGACTGCGTTCCGCCCAAGGCCGCCGCCATCGCCTCATAGGCAGTGCGGATGACGTTGTTGTAGGGGTCCTGCTCCTGCAAGCTCACCCCGGACGTCTGGCAATGGGTGCGGAGCATCAGGCTCTCCTGCTTCTTCGCCCCGAATTCCGACATGATCCGGTGCCAGAGCAACCGCGCCGCGCGCAGCTTCGCCGCCTCCATGAAGAAATTCATGCCGATGGCGAAGAAGAACGACAGCCGACCAGCAAACTCATCGACGTTCATCCCCCGCGCGATGGCCGTGCGCACATATTCGCGCCCGTCGGCGAGCGTATAGGCCAGCTCCTGCACGAGGTTCGCACCCGCCTCCTGCATGTGGTAGCCCGAGATACTGATCGAATTGAACTTCGGCATCTCTTTCGCCGTATATTCAATGATATCCGCGACGATCCTCATGCTCGGCTCGGGCGGATAGACATAGGTGTTGCGCACCATGAATTCTTTCAGGATGTCATTCTGGATCGTGCCGGAAAGTGCGGCCCGCGCAACGCCCTGCTCCTCGCCCGCGACAATGAAACCGGCGAGGATCGGGATCACCGCACCGTTCATCGTCATGGAGACAGAAATTTTCTCAAGCGGAATGCCGTCGAAAAGGATCTTCATGTCCTCGACCGAGTCGATCGCCACCCCGGCCTTGCCGACATCGCCCACCACGCGCGGATGGTCGCTGTCATAGCCCCGGTGCGTCGCCAGATCGAAGGCAACGGACACGCCCTGCTGCCCGGCGGCAAGGTTCTTGCGGTAAAAGGCGTTGCTCTCCTCCGCCGTCGAAAAGCCCGCATATTGCCGGATCGTCCACGGTCGCCCGGCATACATCGTCGCGCGCGGACCACGGGTATATGGCGCGATGCCGGGAAGCGAGCCCATATGCGCAAGACCCGCCGTATCCGCCTCGGTGTAGAGCGGCTTGACCGCAATACCTTCGAGCGTTTCCCACGTCAGATCCTCGGGCGTCCTGCCCTTCAGATCCTTGGTGGCCAGCGCCCGCCAGTCAGCCAGCTTTTCCGTCATCGTTTCGTCCTTTCATTCCTCCGCACCCAGCCGGGCGCGCTAATGCTTTGGCTTGGCCGCCTTTCCGCCTATATCTGAGGCGAAGGAGAGCCGATGAAACCGATCCTCGTGGCCGCAGCGCTTGTTCTCGCGGCGCCTATACTGGCAGCCGAAGACCCCGGCTTTGCGCCCCTCGACGCTGCCAGCGTCACATTGTCGGACTTCATCTGGCAGAAGCGTCCGGTTGTCGTCTTTGCCGACACCGAAGCCGATCCCGCCTTCGGCGAACAGTTGCGTCTCCTGGAAAGTCGGTGGCCGGAACTCGCCGAACGCGATGTGGTCGTCATCACCGACACCGACCCCGCGGCCGAAAGCGAGGTCCGCCAGAAGCTTCGCCCGCGCGGTTTCGCGCTGGTGCTGATCGCCAAGGACGGCACCGTCGCGCTTCGAAAGCCCTTCCCCTGGGACGTGCGCGAACTGACCCGTGCCATCGACAAGATGCCGATGCGGCGCGAGGAGTTGCGCATCAAGCGTCTGGGGAACTGACGCCTCATTCGAACTCCATGATGACTGCGTCGACCTTGAGGCTTGCCCCCGCCGATGCCGTGATCTTCTTGACGGTGCCTTTCCTCTCGGCGCGCAGGATGTTCTCCATCTTCATTGCCTCGACGGTGGCGAGCGCCTGGCCCTCCTGCACCTCCTGCCCCTCTTCGACCGCGATCTTCACCACGACGCCCGGCATCGGGCAAAGCAGGTACTTCGACGTATCGGGCGGCAGTTTTTCGGGCATCAGCTTCGCAAGCTCGGCCTGACGCGGGGTGCGGACATGCACCTTCAGGTCGGCGCCGCGCGTGCGGATGCGGAAGCCCGACGGGATCTTGCCGGCCTTCAGCACCACCATCTCGCCATCGACATCGAGCCGCGCGAGCGGCTGCCCCGGTGTCCAGTCCGAGGCGACGCGGACCTCATGGCCATCGGCGAAGATCACCGTCGCGCCGTTGCGATCGGCGTCGATCCTGACCGCGTAGTCCTGATCCTGGAGGCTCACGACCCAATCGACACCCACCTTGCGTTCGTGATTGCCAAGCCGGCCAGTGATCCGGCTGCGCCGGATCTCGGCCACGCGGTTCATCGCGGCGGCAGCGGCCGCGATCTTGCGCAATCGTGGTTCGGGCAGGGTCACGCCCTGAAAGCCATCAGGATATTCCTCGGCGATGAAGGCCGTGGTGATCTCTCCGCTTGTGAAACGCGGATGGTCCATCACCGCCGAACAGAACGGCAGGTTGTGCCCGATCCCCTCGACCTCGAAGGTATCGAGCGCGACACGCATCCCCTCGATCGCCTCGGCGCGGGTCGGCGCCCAGGTGCAGAGCTTGGCGATCATCGGGTCGTAATACATGCTGATCTCGCCGCCCTCATAGACGCCGGTATCGTTGCGAACGACACCCGCAGGGGTCGCGGCCTCGACTGGCGGGCGATAGCGGGTGAGACGACCGATGGAGGGCAGGAAGCTCCGGTAAGGATCCTCGGCGTAAAGCCGGCTTTCCATCGCCCAGCCGTTGATCTTCAGGTCGGATTGCGCAAAGGGCAGCTTTTGCCCCGCCGCGACGCGGATCATCTGTTCGACGAGATCGACCCCGGTGATGAGTTCCGTCACCGGATGCTCGACCTGCAAACGTGTATTCATTTCAAGGAAATAGAAGTTTTTCTTTCCATCGACTATGAACTCCACGGTGCCCGCGCTGGTATAGCCCACCGCCTTTGCCAAGGCGCAGGCCTGCTCGCCCATCGCTTTGCGAGTGGCCGCATCCAGGAAAGGCGACGGCGCCTCTTCGATGACCTTCTGGTTCCGCCGCTGGATCGAGCATTCGCGCTCGTGCAGATAGACGCAATTACCGCGCTTGTCGGCGAGCACCTGAATCTCGATGTGACGCGGCTGGGTCACGAACTTCTCGATGAAGATCCGATCGTCGCCAAAGGCATTCGCGGCCTCGTTTTTCGAGGACTGGAACCCGTCGCGTGCCTCCTCGTCGGTCCAGGCGATGCGCATGCCCTTGCCGCCGCCGCCCGCGCTGGCCTTGATCATCACCGGGTAGCCGATCTCGGAGGCGATCTTCACCGCCTCGTCAGCATCGGCAATCAGGCCCATATGGCCCGGCACGGTCGAAACCCCGGCCTCCTGCGCGAGTTTTTTCGAGGTGATCTTGTCGCCCATGGACTCGATGGCGGGGCTGGGCGGGCCAACGAACACCACGCCTTCTTTCTCAAGTGCCTCCGCGAACTTCATGTTTTCGCTCAGGAAACCATAACCGGGATGGACTGCCTCGGCACCCGTCTGGCGGATGGCATCCATGATCTTGTCAATGACGATATAGGACTGGTTGGCGGGCGGCGGGCCAATATGGACCGCCTCGTCCGCCATCTTGACGTGCAGTGCGTTGCGGTCGGCATCGGAATAGACGGCGACGGTCTTGATGCCCATCTTGCGGGCCGACTTGATGACGCGGCAGGCGATCTCGCCCCGGTTCGCGATCAGGATCTTCTTGAACATTCCCGTCCCTCTTGGTGGTTCGCAGCAGGGATCGCCCCGGACGCGCAAACAGAAAGACCACCGCGGCGCGAGGCCACGATGGTCCGGTTTTCAGACAGCGCCGACCCCGTCAGGGGCTGCGAATGTGACTTACCTGCACACGCCCGCGTCGTCGCAGAAGACGCCGGCCGCGCCGCCGATGACGGCGCCGGTAAGCGCGTTGCCGCCAAAGGCATCAGCCACGACCGCGCCACCTGCGGCACCGGCAAGGCCGCGCTCCGTATCGTTATTGAGGCACCCGGCGAGGGCCGCCACAAACGCCATCGCGGCGAGGGATTTGACGAACCGCATTCTGCTCTTCCTCCTTCAAGGGATATTGAATTGCGTGAGTTTAGCGGATTTCCGTTCAGGTAAAAGCGATTTTGACACCCGCCGATTACCTCCACGGGCCGTCGATGCCAGCGCCGCAGCACCCCTAGACACAAAGAAGGCCTGACCCCGAAGGGGCCAGGCCGTAGAGAAGGGGAAGGGTAACGGTTTTGACAAATCGGGGCGGAAAGCTTGCTGTAGGGTGACGCCCCACAGACAGAATGTTCCGGGATCGTCAGCCGCGCAAATCCAAAGTTTCCGAACGCGAAACGATCGGCGATATTGCGCCATATCGCTTTGGGGTTGAGCAGGATCATGCCTATTCCACCCCGTCAAACACGTCTGGAAAGGCCGCTTGCGCCCGTTTCAAGTCAATTTTCAGTAGTGCTTCGTAAGATTCGGGGTCGAACGGATCCTCGGCGGGCACCACCTCGCGGCCAAATAGCCAGCTGAGTCGCCCGGCGTCGAGATTGCCGCGCTCGAACGGCTCCTCTGCGAAATGATCCCAGAGAGCAGCGAGGAACCCGGCATCGGCGCGCCGGTCGGCGGGGCTGCGATCCTTGAAGCGTTCGCGGACGATCAGCTTCGTCACGCCCTTGGGATTGGCGCGACGGACGGTGAACTGGAAATCGGTCCCCGGAAGGCGGCCCGGAAAGCCGCGATGCTTCAGCATGGCGCACCGACCCCGGCGCCGCGCCATGACGTCTGACTGGCCGGCCCGAATCCCGAGATCCAGGCCGGCCGGGTCGGATTATTTGTACTTGCCGGTAAAGACCGGCTCTTGCGAAACCGGCTGTTCGACGTAAACGGTTTCATGCTTCTTGGCGCAAGCGGCCAAGACGACGACCAGAACGGCCGCGAAGAAGATCGTCTTCGACATTTGTGTCTCCTGCTCGAAGAACCGGATGCGCGGTATTCCGCGTTCATCCGGCCCGGATTGCCCATATCGGTCGCAGACGCGCCGATCGCAGAAACTATAGCCGAAGGCGGCAGGCCATCCCATCCGTGCGCGGGCAAGAACGGGCGTTGTGGCCACCGCGCATCACAGGCCGATATGCGCCTTGGAAACGTGGCCGGTTTGGTGCGGGTCATCAGAACGGCTCCCATATGCACATCCCGTCTGCGATGCTGTAGGCTTCGAAATATTGCGTCGCTTCCGGTGCGGTTTCACCGAAGGGCACTTCGCGGTCCGAAAGGACAATGACGATCTGAGCGGGTACTGGCCCGGTCGCGGACAAGCGGGCAAGCGCGTAACCCGAACAGAGCGCCGCCATATCTTCCTGTGCGGCCTCGGCGCCAACTGTTCCGCCGTCCCGCGCAATGGCGGGCGCCATGAAGCGGAAGCGCGTGGTCAGGCCCTCCGACCCCGGTTCCGAAGTGATTACATCGAGGAAACGGATCTCCTGCCCCGATGGCACGGGTATAAGGTCGGTTTTCGCCCCGTTCGTCGCTTCGCTTCCACCCGCCATCGCCGAACCTCACATAGCCTTGCGCAGCAAGATTCGCCGCGCCTTGGGGTGGCTCGAAATCTCATCCGCCACGCGACCGATATCGGACAGCTTCGCAAGCTGCTCCTGCGCCGTCCCGCGGCGCAGGTCGATCAGGACCGCGCCTTCCGGCGAGACCTGATCGCGGAAGAAATCCAGATAGGCATCCACCGGATAGTGAAAGCCGCAGGAGATGAAGCTTACGGCGAGGTCGACGGGGCCGGCGGCCGCAAGATCGGCTGCCCTCGGATTGAGAAGCGTGATCTTGTCTGCCGCAACGCCGTTTCTTTTCAGGAAATCGCCGGCGGCGGCGAGGCTGGTATAGGCCGCGCCCTGTTCGGCGAAACCGAAATGGCGGTGCTCGTTCTCCTCGATATCGATCAGCAGGAGATCGGCACCGGTATCGCGCGAGGCGAAGAGATCCCAGATCGCGTAGCCGCAGCCGATATCGGCGATCCGCTTCGGACCGGCAGCCATGACCGTTTCGGACATCGCCCGGTATTCAGCAAGGATGACGCCCGCCGCGCGGCGCGCGATCTCTTCGCCGAGACGGTCCACTTCGGAAAGGATAGGCCCGCTATCGCCGCCCATCCAGGACTTGATGGGACTTTGCCCGTTCGGTGAATCGGCGAGAACCTCCGAGCGCTGAAGGATCAGATTGACCATGTCGCTGCGCGTGAAGGAAGAGACGTCCAGCGCACGGATCACGGCATCTTCGGCCGCACCGAGAACGTCCATGCTCTCCTTGTTCTGATTCATCTGACCTTGCTCACAACGGAATGTTGTCGTGCTTTTTCCATGGGTTGGAAAGCTTCTTGGATCTGAGCGACGCAAAGGCCCGCGCGACGCGCTTGCGGGTCGAATGCGGCATGATCACCTCGTCGATGAATCCCTTTTCGGCTGCGACGAAGGGGTTGGCGAAGCGGTCCTCGTATTCCTTCGTCCGCGCCGCGATCTTGTCCTTGTCGGCGAGTTCCGAGCGGTAGAGGATCTCGACCGCGCCCTTTGCGCCCATCACCGCGATCTCCGCCGTCGGCCAGGCATAGTTGAAATCGCCGCGAAGGTGCTTTGAGGCCATGACGTCATAGGCCCCGCCATAAGCCTTGCGGGTGATGACCGTGACCTTCGGCACCGTCGCCTCGCCGTAAGCGAAAAGAAGCTTCGCGCCGTGCTTGATGACGCCGCCATATTCCTGGCCCGTCCCCGGCAGGAAGCCCGGAACGTCGACAAAGGTGAGGATCGGAATCTCGAAAGCATCGCAGAAGCGCACGAACCGCGCGGCCTTGCGGGAGCTGTCGATGTCGAGGCACCCCGCCAGAATCATCGGCTGATTGGCGACCACACCGACCGTCTGCCCCTCGATCCGGATGAAGCCGGTGATGATATTGGCCGCGAAATCCTTCTGGATTTCGTAGAAATCCCCCTCGTCCGCGACCTTTTCGATCAGTTCCTTCATGTCGTAGGGCATATTGGGGTTGTCGGGGATAAGCGTATCGAGGCTGTCTTCCAGCCGCGCGACGTCGTCGAAGAAGGGGCGCGTCGGCGCCTTGTCGCGATTTGAGAGCGGCAGGAAATCGACCAGACGCCGAATCTCTGCCAGTGCCTCCACATCGTTCTCGAAAGCGCCATCGGCGACCGAGGATTTGCGCGTATGGGTCGAGGCGCCGCCCAGCTCCTCGGCTGTCACGATCTCGTTCGTCACGGTCTTCACCACGTCGGGGCCAGTGACGAACATGTAGGAGGTGTCCCTCACCATGAAGATGAAGTCGGTCATCGCCGGGGAATAGACAGCACCCCCGGCGCAGGGGCCCATGATGACGCTGATCTGCGGCACCACACCGCTCGCCATGATGTTGCGCTGAAAGACATCGGCGTACCCGGCGAGCGAGGCGACACCTTCCTGAATCCGCGCGCCGCCGCTGTCGTTGATACCGATGACCGGCGCACCGTTCTGCATCGCCATGTCCATGATCTTGCAGATCTTCTGCGCATGGGTTTCCGACAGCGAGCCGCCGAAGACGGTGAAATCCTGGCTGAATACATAGACCATGCGGCCGTTGATGGTCCCCCAGCCGGTGACGACGCCGTCGCCCGAGGGCCGTTCGGCCTGCATCCCGAAATCCGTCGCGCGGTGGGCGACGAACATGTCGAACTCCTCGAACGAACCGTCGTCGAGCAGCAGTTCGATCCGCTCCCGCGCGGTCAGCTTGCCGCGCGCGTGCTGTGCGTCGATCCGCTTCTGGCCGCCGCCCAGCCGCGCCTGTTGGCGGCGGTCTTCGAGCTGTTGCAGAATGTCTTTCATCGGATACACTGCCCCCGTGCGGTCCCCTCGGATTGGCGGAACCTAACGCCAAACCGGAGCGCCGGGAAGTCGAAACCATCAAATTTGCAAATAGTTGGCAGAGGGTACGCAGCAAATTGCAAAGTAGATTTGCCGATGCGCAGTGACCGCGTGATCCACGTCGTGTCCGTCCATGCCGAGGGCGAGGTCGGAAACGTCATCACCGGGGGTGTCGCTCCGCCGCCCGGCGCGACGCTGTGGGACCAGCGCGACTTCCTCCACCGCGACGGGTCATTGCGCCACCTGATGCTGAACGAGCCGCGCGGCGGGGTGTTCACACATGTTAACCTGCTCGTCCCGCCGAAGCACCCGAAGGCCGCGATGGGTTTTCTCATCATGGAGCCGGAGCATACGCCACCGATGTCAGGCTCGAACTCCATCTGCGTCGCCACGGCGTGCCTCGAAACCGGGATCGTGCCGATTACGGAGGATGAGACCCGCTTCGCGCTGGAAGTACCGGCGGGGCTGGTGGAGATCGTCGCCGACACGCACGGAGGCCAGGTCAACTCCGTCGAGATCACAAATGTGCCGTCCTTCGCCGACAAGCTCGGTGCGGCGATCGAGGTCGAGGGCATCGGCACTCTGACCGCCGACACCGCCTATGGCGGTGACAGCTTCGTGCTGGTCGACGCCGCCGAGCTTGGCCTCGCCCTGGTGCCCGACGAAGCGCGCGACATCGCCGCTCTCGGAGCGCGGATCACGGCGGCGGCCAACCTGCAACTCGGATTCAGCCACCCGACCGACGACTGGAAGCACATCTCCTTCTGCCAGTTCACCGGCCCCCTAGCCCGTCATGGTCACACGCTGAGCGGCCTGAACGCTGTCGTCATCGACCCCGGCAAGATCGACCGTTCACCGACCGGCACGGGTTGTTCCGCCCGCATGGCGGTGATGGCAGCGCGCGGAGAGATGGCGCCAAGCCACACCTACATCGCGCGCTCGCTGATCGGCGGGCGCTTCGATTGCCACTTCGCGCTTGCAGCACCCGTCGGCGACCGCCCTGCCATCGCACCCCGCATCAGGGGACGCGCATGGATCACCGGCACGCATCAGGTGATGCGCGATCCGCGCGACCCCTGGCCCGAGGGCTACCGACTGACCGACACCTGGCCCGCCATGCCGGTCTGATCCCTTTAACTCCCCCAAGGACATATCCCATGCCCGCAAGCCTCATCACGATCGGTCTGCTGATCGGGTCCAACGTTTTCATGACCTTCGCCTGGTACGGCCACCTGAAGTTCCGCGCGGCGCCTCTGTTGCTCGTGATCCTCGTAAGCTGGGGCATCGCCTTCTTCGAATACCTGCTTCAGGTGCCTGCAAACCGCATCGGATATGGCGTCTTCAATGCGGCGCAACTCAAGACGATACAGGAGGTCATCACCCTGTCGGTCTTCGCGGTCTTTTCCACGACCTACCTGAAGGAGCCGCTTGGCTGGAACCACCTGGTGGGCTTCATGCTGATCGCCTTCGGAGCCTTCTTCATCTTCCACAAATGGACCTGATCCGCCGCGCCTCGGGCCTGCGGCATTTTGTCATGGACGGCCCCGCGCAAAGACCATAGGAGCGGGGCATGACGCCCCCCTCCCGCCCGATTGTCCGCTTCCTCGACCGCGCGACCCCGCCACATATCGTGACGCTGGTGCTGGTTGCAGGCGTACCGGCGTTGTCCCTGAATATCTTCCTGCCGTCGTTGCCTTCGATGGCGCGGCACTTCGGCGTCGAATACCACCTGATGCAGCTATCGGTGTCGCTCTACCTCGCGATGACGGCCCTCGTGCAACTGTTGATCGGTCCGCTCGCCGACCGCTTTGGCCGCAGGCCCATCCTTCTGATCGTAACCGCACTCTTCGTCGTGGCGACCCTCGGCACGATCTTCGCGCCCGGCTTTGTCAGCTTCATGATCAGTCGCATGGCGCAGGCCGCAATCGCGGTGGGATTCGTCCTCTCGCGCGCCATCGTCCGGGACATGGTCGAACAGGATCAGGCTGCCTCGATGATCGGCTATGTCACGATGGGCATGTCCGTCGTGCCGATGGTCGGCCCGGTGATCGGCGGCGCGCTCGATGAGGCGTTCGGCTGGCAGGCGCCCTTCGTGCTTCTGGCACTTTGCGGCATCGGGCTTTACGCGCTGATCTGGCGCGATCTGGGCGAGACCGGCGGCGGCGGCGGGACCACCTTCCTCGCTCAGGCTCGGGAATATCCCGCGCTCTTCCGCTCGCAGCGGTTCTGGGGCTACTGCCTCGCCGCCGCCTTCGCCTCGGGCGCGTTCTTCGCCTATCTCGGCGGCGCGCCTTTCGTGGGGAGCGAGATCTTCGGCCTCGATCCCGCGACGCTCGGCTTCTATTTCGGCGCTCCGGCGCTGGGATATATGGCGGGAAACTTCCTTTCCGGCGTTTATACCATGCGCGTCGGCATCGACCGGATGATGACGCTTGGCGCCTTGGTCACGTTCTTGGGCATGGCGGCGCTGGCGCTCGTCACCGCCGCGGGCATCACCGGGCCTGCCCCGTTCTTCGGCTTCACCATCCTCGTCGGCCTCGGCAACGGCATCATGTTGCCCAGCGCCAATGCCGGGATGCTGTCGGTCCGGCCTGCCCTTGCCGCCTCGGCAGCGGGGATCGGCGGCGCGATCCTGATCGGCGGCGGCGCGGCTTTGTCCGCAGTGGCCGGCGCGGTGCTGACGCCAGAGTCCGGCCCGATGCCTCTCGTGCTGCTGATGCTGGCGACCGCCTTCTTGTCGCTCGCCTGCGCGATCTGGGTCATTTTGCGCGCGCGGACGGTCGCGCGGCAGTAGTCGCTTGCGCGGCAAAGTTTGCAAAGATATCCTGCAAAGGGCAGCAAACTTCCGGCGAGGTTCCATGGCGATTCAGAAGCTCTATGCGGGCGTGAAACTGCGCGAAACGCGGATGCGCCTCGGTCTCACGCAGAAGGCTTTCTCGGCAAAGCTCGGCGTGTCGCTGCCCTATCTCAACCAGATGGAGAACAACCATCGCCCCGTCTCGGCGGCGGTCGTCCTCGCGCTTGCGGGCGAATTCGGGCTCGACGTGACGGAACTTTCGGCGGGCGATGCCGAACGCATGGTCTCCGACATGCGCGAAGCTCTGGCCGATCCGGTCTTCGCCGATACGCCCCCGCCCCTCGCCGACCTCCGCCTTGCCGCCTCGAACGCGCCGATGTTGGCACGGGCGTTTCTGGAACTCCACCGCGCCTACCGCCAGACGCATGAGCGCCTGGCCTCGCTTGACGAAGCCCTGGGGCGTGAAGGCGGCGCAACGCCCGCCTCGCCATGGGAAGAGGTGCGCGACTTCTTCCACTACTGCGACAACTATATCGACGCCGTGGACCGCGCCGCGGAACGCTTCGCGGGCACAGACCCCGCCGAACTGACCGAACGCGCCCGCGCCGCGCTATCGCGGCAGGGCTACAGCGTGCGTTTTGCCGATAGCGAGGAGGTTCGGCGGCTCGACGATAAGGTTCTGACGCTCTCGACCCGCGCCGCGACGGCGACCCAGCGCTTCCAGCTTGTCCACCAGATCGCGCTCCTGACCCAGAACGACCTTCTGGAGGCGACGCTCGACCTTGCCCGCTTCCAGACGCCGATAGCGCGGTCCATCGCCAAGATCGGCCTCGCCAACTACTTCGCCGGTGCGGCGGTTCTGCCCTATCAGACCTTCCTCACCGCCGCGCGTGCGACGCGACATGACCTTGAGCGCCTCTCGGACCTCTTCAGCGCCTCGATCGAGCAGGTCGCCCACCGGCTTTCAACGATGCAACGAGCCGGCCAGAAGGGCATTCCCTTCTTCTTCGTCCGGGTCGACCAGGCCGGCACGATCACCAAGCGCCATTCCGCCACGCGTCTGCAATTCGCCCGGTTCGGCGGCGCCTGTCCGTTGTGGAACGTGCATCAGGCGTTCGAGACGCCGGGCCGCTTCCTGCGCCAGCTTGCCGAGACCCCGGACGGCATGCGCTACTTCTGCCTCGCCCGCGATGTATCGAAACCCGGCGGCTCGTTCCGCGCGCCGGTGCGCCGCTATGCCATCGGCCTCGGCTGCGAGATCAGCCACGCGCCTGACCTCGTCTATACCGACGACATGGACCTGAGCAATGCCCGCGCCTTCGAGCCGATCGGCATTTCATGCCGGATCTGCGAGCGGGCGGACTGCCACCAAAGGTCGGTCCCCCCGCTCGAACGGCAGCTTCACGTTGACCCGAACCGGCGCGGCGTACTGCCCTATGATATCGCCTGAGGTCAGGCTTCCGCGAGAATCCTGGCGATTTCGTCCTTCAGATGGGCGCGCTTCTTGCGCAGCTCGGTCTCGGCGAGGCTGTCCATTGGCGCGACACCGGATTCCGCGCGATGAACCTCGCGGTTGATTTCATGATATTCATCGGCCAACCGAGCGAAATGCCCGTCCGAGACCTTGAGCGCGTGAATCCGCTCAGCCTCGGCCGGGAATTCCTCGTGCAACTCATGGGGTGTATTCGACATTCCGTTCCCTCTCATATCGTTTGGTTCCGGTTTATCGCGCAGAATCGCCAGGCGATTTGATATCGGTCAAACCGGCGGCGGGAATGGCCAACAAAGCGACGGCAACGCGCTTGCGCCCGACCGATGCCGACGCCACTTTCGCACAACGATTCCAACGGGCGGCAAATGATCCTTCTCGAACACGGTCCAAAGGGCATGGCTGCCCTCTTCGACACGCCGCGTCGGGTGATCCGCGCGGAGCGCGCCGATGAGGTTCTGCCCGCGTTGGCGGCTCTCGACCGGGCGCAGCGCGACGGGCTGTGGGCCGTTGGCGTCATGAGCTACGAGGCGGGCTATGCGCTGGAACCGAGGCTCGCGACCCTGATGCCCGAAGGCCGCCGCCTGCCGCTGCTGGCTTTCGGTCTCTATGACGCGCCGGCGGCGGGTGACGGCTTCCTCGCCCGCGCCGAAGCGGAGGCCGGGCAGGCATCGCTCAGCGCCGCCCGTCCCGACTGGAGCGCCGGGGATCACGCCGCCGCGATTGCACGCACGCTTGACTACATCGCGGCGGGCGACATCTATCAGGCCAACCTGACGATGCAGATGCGGGCCGAACGGACCGGCACCGCACCCGGCCTTTACGGCGCGCTCAGGCGGCGTCAGGCGGTCGGCTACGGCGGCTATGTCGCTCTGCCCGACATGCCGGTCGTCATCTCCCGCTCACCGGAACTGTTCTTCGAAACCGATGCGACGGGCCGGATCGAGACGCGGCCGATGAAGGGTACTGCTCCACGCGCCTCGAATCCCGCACATGACGCGGCGCTGCGCCTGGACTTGCAGAAAAGCGCGAAGAATCGCGCAGAAAACCTTATGATCGTTGACCTTTTGCGCAACGATATATCGCGCGTCTGTCGCGTCGGCACGGTCAAGGTCCCGGAGCTTTTCGCCATCGAATCCTACGCGACCCTGCACCAGATGGTCAGCCGCGTGACGGGCGAGCTCCTCTCCGGCACCACGCCCTCGGCGCTCTTCCGCGCGCTCTTTCCCTGTGGCTCGATTACCGGCGCACCGAAGATCCGGGCGATGGAGATCATCGCCGAACTTGAAGCAGGGCCGCGCGGGGCCTATTGCGGGGCCATCGGCTGGATCGCCCCGGACGGCACATCGCGCTTCAACGTGGCGATCCGGACGCTTACGCTCTACGGTGACGGACAGGTCGAGTTCGGCGTCGGCGGCGGCATCGTCGCGGATTCGACGCCCGAGGGCGAATATGAGGAAGCGTTGTGGAAGGCTCGTTTTGCCGCGCTGACACAAGACTGATCGAAACCTTCGGCTGGGACGGCACTGCGTTCCGCCGGATCGCGGCGCATCTGGCGCGAGCCCGCGCCTCGGCGGCCGCGCTCGGATTCGACTGGGATCAGGCGTCGGTGGATCGCGTCCTGGCAACCATCACCGATCCCAAGCCGCTCCGCGTCAGGCTGACCGTCGGGCGGATGGGAGATGTCGAGATGACGACGGCCGCCCTGCCTCTGCCTCCGGCGGGCTGGCGATTGATCCTCGCGCCGGAACGGCTCGACCCAGACGATCCGCGCCTGCGCCACAAGACGACCGAACGCGCGACCTATGACGCCGCCCGCGCGGCATTGCCGAAGGGTGTGGACGAGGCGGTGTTCCTCAACACGCGCGGCGAGTTCTGCGAAGGCACCATCACCAACCTCTTCTTCGACCTCGGCGACGGCCTGATGACACCGCCGGCAAGCTCGGGCTGCCTCCCCGGCATCCTGCGCGCCGAACTCGTCGCGTCGGGGCAGGCGCGGGAAGTCGTGCTGACCGAGGCCGACCTGCCCTATGCGCGGCTCTGGATGGGCAATTCGCTGCGCGGGCTGATCGGGGCGGCGTTCTGATCTAGCGGCCGGAAAGCCGGTCGATCTTGCCCTCCAGCCGGGCGAACAGCGTCTCCAGCTGGCGCATCCTGATATCGTCGACCTTCTCGTGCAGACTCATGATCTCAAGTTCGGCCTTGAGGTTGACCTCATAATCGTGCCCCGCCTCGATCCGATCCTTCGCGGCCTGCCGGTTCTGCGACATCATGATCACGGGCGCCTGGACCGCCGCGATCATCGACAGGATGAGGTTGAGGAAGACGAAGGGATAGGGATCGGCGGGCCGGGTTATCAGCCAGGCATTCGCCACGACCCAGACGACGATCACCCCGCCGAAGATGAAGATGAAGGTCCATGAGCCGCCGAAGGCCGCGACCCGGTCGGCGACGCGGTCACCGACGCCAAGTTCCGCGCGGTAAGCCTCATTGACGTTGCGCGAAATCGCGGTCCGCTCGGCGATGCGGCGCAACACGCGTTGTTCACGCGGCGGCAGATCGTCGTAGCCTCTGCTCAGAAGCCGCTCCGCGAGGTCCCGCACCCGCTCGTCCATGACCACCTCCTGCTCAGATACGCCGCCCCAGCATAGACCGCCACATATCCATCAAGGAAGCGCTGCCTATCTCTGTGCCGCCTGCCAGCGCGGGCTGATCCAGGGTTCGGAATTCGCGGGTGCGAGCATACCCTTGCCGAGGACATGATCGGCGGCCTTCTCGCCCGCCATGATCGACGGGCCGTTGAGGTTGCCGTTGGTAATGCGCGGGAAGATAGAGCTGTCGGCGACGCGCAGCCCCTCGACTCCGATCACCCGGCATTCCGGATCGACCACCGCGTTCGGATCGTCCCGCCGCCCGATCCGCGCGGTGCCGCACGGATGGTAGGCGCTTTCGGCATGCTCGCGGATGAAGGCGTCGATTTCATCGTCGGTATCGACCCCCGCGCCGGGCTGGATCTCGTACTTCACGAAGGGCCGGAATGCCTCCTGCGCAAAGATCTCGCGGGTCAGACGCACGCATCTGCGGAATTCCGTCCAGTCGTCGGGGTGACTCATGTAGTTGAACCTGATCGCCGGCGCGTCCTTCGGATCCGCGGAACGCAGCGTGACGCCACCCCTCGATTTCGACCGCATCGGGCCGACATGGGCCTGAAAACCGTGACCCTCGGCCACCGCCTTGCCATCGTACCGCACGGCGATAGGCAGGAAGTGATACTGCACGTCCGGATATTCGATGCCCTTGTCCGAACGGATGAACGCAGCACTCTCGAACTGGTTGGAGGCACCCAGCCCACCCCCGGTCAGCAGCCATCGCGCACCGACGAAGGCTTTGCCCCACAGGTTCCAGTACTTGAAAAGTGTGATCGGCTGGAGCGAGGCGAACTGCATGTAGACCTCCAGATGATCCTGGAGATTTGCGCCCACTCCGCCGCGGTCGGCCACGACCTCGATCCCGTGTTCACGAAGCTGCGCCGCCGGGCCTACGCCTGACAGCAAGAGAAGTTTCGGCGTGTTGATCGACGACGCGGCGAGGATCACCTCGGCCTCCGCGCCGATCATCTCGATTCTGCCGCCGCGCTCGACCTCGACACCCACGGCGCGTCCGTCGCGGATCACGACCTTGCGGGCAAGCGCGCGGACCAGCGTGCAGTTCTGCCGCTTCAGCGCCGGTTTGAGATAGGCATTGGCCGCCGACCAGCGCCGACCGCCCCAGATCGTCGCTTCCATCGCGCCGAAGCCTTCCTGCTTCTCGCCGTTATAGTCGTCGGTCACCTCGTACCCGGCCTGTTTGCCCGCCTCGACGAAGGCATGGAACAAGGGGTTGCGGCGCGGGCCGCGCGTGATGTGCAACGGTCCGGACGTGCCGCGAAACGCGGTATCGCCGCCGCCATGCCAGGTTTCCATCCGCTTGAAATACGGGAGCACGTCGGCATAGGCCCAGCCGGAAGCGCCCGTTTCGGCCCAGTGGTCGAAATCCCGTGCGTGTCCGCGCACAAACACCATGCCGTTGATCGAAGACGACCCGCCGATGACCTTGCCGCGCGGCGTGGCGAGCGTGCGGCCGCCGAGATGCGGCTCGGGTTCGGACCGGAAGCCCCAGTCATACATTCCCATGTTCATCGGATACGACAGCGCCCCCGGCATCTGGATGAACGGCCCTGCATCCGAGCCGCCATGCTCGATCACGATGACGCGCTTGCCCGCCTCGGCCAGCCGATAGGCCATGGCACAACCCGCAGAGCCAGCGCCGACGATCACATATTCCGCCTGCATCGTCATTCGCCTCCGATTTCGCGCTCAAGGCAGTCCCAGACCAGGTCCGCCGCGGCGGACCCATCCGGGGCGCCGCCTTTCAGTACCTCGCGGATATAGACGCCGTCGATGAGCGCCCCGACCGCACCCGCCACCGCCTCGGCCCGTTCGCCGACGATGGGGCGCAGATCATGCACAAGGTTCGATTGCAGTCGCCGCTGATAGATGGCGAGAAGACGCTTCGCCTCGGGCAACGTTTGAGCGAGGACATAGAAATTCAGCCAGGCGCTCGCCACCTCGCGTCGGAAACTGCCCGATGCGAAGCTCGCCCGCACGATGGCCTGAAGCCGGCCGCGTGAACCGTCGGCGGCGGCGAGCGCCCCGCGTATCTCGGCCCCGTAGAGCGTCAGGATATGGCGCATGGCGGCGAGGAATATCTGCTCCTTGGAGCCAAAGTAGTGATGCGCGAGCGCCGAGGACATGCCGGCGCGCTTGGCGATCTGGCTGACCGTCACGTCAAGCGACCCGGCGCGGCCGATCTCGGTGATCGTCGCCTTGACCAGCGCGGCGCGCCGGATCGGCTCCATTCCCACTTTCGGCATCGCACGCCCTTTCCTCGGTCGCTTCAAGGCGTACGGGTTTTTTATTGACTCGTCAATCAATGCACCCGGGTTGGCACGGCAGCTACGGTTTTCCTTCGGACCGATCTGACTTAGGATTTGACCATGCGGGGCAGAGTCCGGAGAATTGTCTTGCCCCATGGGACCAGTTGACGTTTATTGACTCATCAATCAAGAAAACAGGGAGTGACATATGACCCTCAGGAACAAGCTCGGCGCCGTACTCCTGACCGGCGCGACGCTCGCAACGGCCCCGGCATTCGCCGCCGGTTGCGACAAGGTGATTTTCTCGGATGTCGGCTGGACCGACATCACCGCGACCACCGCCGTGACGACCGAGATCCTCAATGCGCTCGGCTACGAGACCGAGATCAAGGTGCTTTCGGTGCCGGTGACCTATACCGGCCTCGCCCAGGGTGACATCGACGTCTTCCTCGGCAACTGGATGCCGACGATGGAGGGCGACATCGCGCCCTACCGTGATGCAAAGACGGTCGATACCGTGCGGATGAACCTGACCGGCGCGAAGTACACCCTTGCCACGAACGAGGCGGGCGCCAAGGAAGGCATCAGCGATTTCGCCAATATCGCCGACCACAAGGATGCGCTCGACGGCAAGATCTACGGAATCGAGCCGGGCAATGACGGCAACCGCCTGATCCTCGACATGATCGCGGCCAACCAGTTCAATCTCGGCGGCTTCGAGGTGATCGAAAGCTCCGAACAGGGGATGCTGGCGCAGGTGGAGAAGGCCGACGGCGACGCCACGCCGATCGTCTTCCTCGGCTGGGAACCCCATCCGATGAACGCCAACTTCAAGATGACCTATCTCGCGGGCGGCGATGACGTTTTCGGGCCGAACTACGGCGGCGCCGAAGTCTACACCAACACCCGCGCGGGCTACGTCGCCGAATGCGCCAATACCGGCAAGCTGCTTGGGAATCTCGAATTCACGCTTGCGATGGAAAACGAGATCATGGGATCGATCCTCAACGACGGCGAGGACCCGAGCGCTGCCGCCAAGGCTTGGCTCGGTGCGCACAAGGACGCTCTTGCGCCCTGGCTCGACGGTGTCACGACCAAGGACGGCGGCGATGCGATGGCCGCGGTCGAGGCAGCGCTCAACTGACCTGATCCCGGACCGGCCCGTCCCGTCGGGGCGGGCCGGTACCGCACGAGCACGCCCCGAAAGAGGGCACTCCGCGACCGACGCGTGACCAAATTCCGGGGGAAAACGCATGATGTGGCTGACAGATGCCATGGGGTGGCTGACCGACAACAAGATTCCCGTCGGCAAGGCCGCAAAAACCATGTTCGACTGGCTGAAGACCAACGGTCGCGGCTTCTTTCAGACCCTGTCGGACATGATGGAGGCGCTGATCAATGGCATCCTCTGGGTGCTGCAAACACCGCATCCTCTTGTCATCATAGCGATCTTCATCGCTATCACCTGGTTCATGCAGAAAAGCTGGAAGACCTGCCTTCTGGTCTTCCTCGGCTTCGTCTTCATCCTCAATCAGGGCTATTGGAAGGAAACGACGGAAAGTCTGACGCTGGTGCTTTCGTCCTGCGTCGTCTGCATGGCGATCGGGGTGCCCATCGGCATCGCCGCAGCACACCGTCCCCGGCTTTATGCCTGGATGCGGCCGATACTCGACCTGATGCAGACCCTGCCGACCTTCGTCTATCTCATCCCCGCCATCGTATTCTTCGGCATCGGCATGGTGCCCGGCCTGATCGCCACGGTGATCTTCGTCCTGCCCGCGCCGATCCGCCTGACCCATCTCGGCGTCTCCTCGACGCCGCAGCCGCTGCTTGAGGCGGTCACGGCCTTTGGCGGCACCAAAAGCCAGACGCTCTGGAAGGTCGAACTGCCCTATGCGCTGCCGCAGATCATGGCGGGGCTGAACCAGACCATCATGCTGTCGCTCTCGATGGTCGTCATCGCAGCACTCGTCGGCGCGAACGGGCTTGGCGTGCCGGTCGTCCGGGCGCTGAATTCAGTCAACACCTCGCTCGGCTTCGAGAGCGGCTTCATCATCGTGGTCGTGGCGATCATCCTCGACCGGATGCTTCGGATCGGAGGCTCGAAATGACTGTCGCGGTCGAATTCGACAAGGTCAACATCGTCTTCGGGGACCATCCCGATCGCGCGCTTCCGATGATGGACGAAGGCATGAGCCGGTCGGACATCCAGAAGGCGACGGGCCAGATTCTTGGCGTTCACGATTGTTCGCTGACCGTCGAGACGGGCGAAATCCTCGTCCTGATGGGCCTCTCCGGTTCGGGCAAGTCCACGCTTCTTCGCGCGGTGAACGGCCTCAACCCGGTCTGCCGGGGCCGCGTCGTCGTCCATGACGACGGCTGGGACTGCGAGGTCGGCAGCGCCTCTACGGCGGACCTTCTGAAGGTGCGGCGCGAATGCGTGGCGATGGTGTTCCAGCAGTTCGGGCTCTTGCCGTGGCGAACCGTGCGCGAGAACGTCGGCCTCGGGCTTGAACTCGGCGGCCAATCCCATGCGGCGCGGCTCGCCAAGGTCGACGCGCAACTCGCGCTCGTCGGGCTTTCGGACTGGGCCGAGCGCAAGGTCGGCGAGCTTTCGGGCGGCATGCAGCAGCGCGTCGGCCTTGCCCGCGCGTTTGCAACCGACGCGCCGATCCTTCTGATGGACGAACCCTTCTCGGCGCTCGATCCCCTGATCCGCTCGCGCTTGCAGGACGAGCTGCTTGAGCTTCAGGCCAAGCTCAAGCGCACCATCATCTTCGTCAGCCACGACCTCGACGAGGCGTTCAAGCTCGGCAACCGGATCGCGCTGATGGAGGGCGGACGCATCGTGCAATGCGGCACCGCGCGCGAGATCATCGCCAGACCCGCTTCGGATTATGTCGCCGATTTCGTCGCGCATATGAACCCGCTCGGGGTGCTGACCGCGTCGGACATCATGCAGCCCAACGGAATGCGCCCGGCGAACATGCCGGAGATCGCGCCGGACGCCCCCGTGCGCGAGGTCATGGAACTACTACGCGAAGTGCCCGCGCTTGCCGTGACCGAAGGCGGCAAGACGCTTGGCCGGATCTCGCGCGAAAGCGTCATCGGGCGGCTTCTCGATCCAAGGGGCTGACGTTCAGACTTTGGTCGCGACCGACGGCGGCGTGATGGCGCGCCGCCGGATTTGCGCCTCGCGCCAGGTCATGTAGCTGATCGCGGCGATGATCATGCCGCCGCCAAGAAGGATGTAGGGATCGACCTTCTCGCCGAAGGCCAGGGCGCCGAGAAGCGTCGCCCAGACGAGTTGCAGGAAGGTGACAGGCTGCGTCACGGTCAACGGGGCGGCGGCAAAGGCGCGGGCCATCGTGTAGTGCCCGAGGGTGGCAAAGGCCGCGACAATGGCGAGTTGCCCGACCTGCGACAGCGTCGGCGGCAACCAGACCGCGAAAGCGAGCGGGGCGAGACCGATGGTGACGGTCAGCGAGAGGAGCGCCACCAGCGCGCCAGCCGACATCATCGCGGAAAGCCGTTTGGCGATGAGGTAGGAAAAGCCGAAGCAGGTCGCGGCCCCAAGCTGCGCGATCTGGCCCGAGGAGATTTCGCGCAGGCCCGGTCGCAGGATCACCAGCGCGCCCACCAGCGCCACGCAGATCGCCATGATCCGGCGGATGGCGAGCTTTTCGCCGAAGAAAAACGCCGCGCCAACCGTCACCACGATGGGATTGAGATAGCCGATCGCCGTGACCTCGGCGACGGGGATGCGCGCCATCGCATAGAACCAGAGGCTGACCGCCACGACATGCAGCGCACCGCGTCCCGCGATAAGCTTCGGCGCACCCGCCGGCAGCCCTGCCCTGAGGATCGCGATGAGGGCAGGCGAGAGGAAGATCAGCCCGATCAGGAAGCGCAGGAACGCCGCCTCGACCGAGGGCAGCGCCGTGCCGAGATGGCGCACGGTGCCGGTCACGGCGACAAAGCTCAGCCCCGTCGCCAGCATCCAGAGGACACCGGCGACCGGCCGGTTCTGCGGTGGGATTTCCATGCCCGGACAGAAGCCCATCGCACCGGGGGCCGCAAGTCCTATCCGCGCGCCACCGAGAAAGCGATGGACCACATGATCGCGGCGACCGCGAGGTCGAGGACGCGCCACGCCACAGGCCGCGCGAAGACCGGCGACAGAAGCCGCGCGCCGTAGCCGAGCGCTGCGAAGAACAGGAACGATCCAAGCGCCGCGCCAAGCCCGAACACCCATTCCTGCCCCGGATACTGTGCCGAGAGCGACCCGAGCAGCACCACGGTATCGAGCCAGACATGCGGGTTGAGCCAGGTGATCGCCGCGAGGGTCGCGAGCGTCCGGCCCAGCGAAGCCGCGCCGCCATTCGACGACCGCAACGCCTCGCCCCCGCGCCAGGCAGCCCAGAGCGCGCGGGCGCCATAGACGGTGAGGAAGGCGACGCCACCCCATTTCAGCGCGGGCATGAGCCAGGGCGCCTTGTCGGCAGCGAAGCCGATCCCCGCGATGCCGACCGAGATGAGAATCGCGTCGGAGATTGCGCAGAAGAGCACGACCGGCAGGACATGCTCGCGCCGTATCCCCTGACGCAACACAAAGGCGTTCTGCGCGCCGATGGCCGCGATCAGGCTCAGCGACAGGCCCATACCCGCAAGTAATACCGGCAACATGACATTCCCCTTCCGCAGGGCTTGACTAGGCTGGGCAAGGAATTAACTCAACTTATCATTCCTTATTTGAGTGAAGTTTTCCTAATGCTCGACCACGCCCAGCTTCAGACCCTCTCGGCCGTCCTTCGCACCGGCAGTTTCGAGGAGGCCGCCGCGCGGCTCGGTGTCACGCCTTCCGCCGTCTCGCAGCGCATCCGCGCGCTGGAGGAGCGGCTCGGCACGACGCTCATCCGTCGCGGCCCGCCCGCCACCGCGACCGAAGCGGGGGCGAAGCTCGCGCGGCACGCCGAGGATGTCGCGCTGATGGAGCGCGAGGTGCTGAAAGACCTCGGGCAGGAAACGGGCGACCGCCCGGTGATCCGCATTGCGGTCAATGCGGACAGCCTCGCGGCCTGGGTGTTGCCGGCGCTGGCGGGACTGGACGGATGGCTCTTCGACCTCGTCATCGACGATCAGGACCATTCCGCCGACTGGCTCAGGCGCGGCGAGGTGCAGGCGGCGGTGACGGCGCATGGCACGGCCATCCCCGGCTGCGACGCCCATGCCCTCGGGGCGCTGCGTTATCTCGCCTGCGCCACGCCCGGCTTCCGCGACAGGTGGTTCAGTGGCGGTGTCACGGTCGGAAGCCTGACCGACGCCCCCGCCCTGATCTTCAACAGCAAGGACAAACTGCAAGCGCAGTGGGCGCGGCGGGCAGCGGGCGAACGCATCGCGCTTAAGGGCCACATGATCGCCTCCGCCGAGGGCTTCATCGCCGCCGCGCGGCTCTCGATGGGCTGGGGCACGATTCCCGAGGCGCTGATCCGGGGCGATCTGGCGTCGGGACGTCTGGTGCCCCTCCTGCCCGACGCAGAGCTTGACGTGCCGCTCTACTGGCAGGCAAGCCGCCTTCCCGGGGAGGCCCTGCCGCGCCTGACACGGGCGATCCGCAATGCGGCGCGGGGCGTGCTGGTGAAGGGTGGATAAGCGGGAGGAGGACGGCGACGCGGCGGTCGATTTGAGCCGATTTCTCGCGTATGCAATGCCATGCCGAAAGATCCGTAGGCAGGAGAATGAAAAATGTCTGAGCAATTAATCATCTGGACCTTGGATTGGGTGCCAATGCCCGATGGTCCTGCCGGTTTTGTGCGCGACATGCGCCTGAGATGGGCGTGTGAGGAAGCTGGTTTCGAGTATTCCATACGAACGGTTCCCCTCGACGAAAAGGGCCCCGACCATTTGGCGCATCAACCTTTCGGCCAAGTCCCGTTTCTCAGCGATGGCGAGCTTGTAATGTTCGAAAGCGGAGCGTGCCTGCTGCATCTCGCACGAAAAACCGAAAAACTAATGCCACGTGACGCAGTTGGTGAAGGCGAAACGCTTCAATGGACAATCGCCGCGCTCAACTCGATCGAGATGGTTTCAGTCCCATGGTGGTTCCTGGAAGTGACCGGCTCCAAGGAAAACGGCCTTACTGGCTGGCTGAAAAGCCGTCTCGACCATATGGAACGCGTCCTGGGGGAGCGAGAATGGCTTGCCGCCGACCGATTCACCGTCGCAGATCTGTTGATGGCCGATGTTCTCCGCGTACCAAAGGTTCGTTCCTTCGGAGATCGACCGGCGACGGAGGCATATGTGTCAAGGATTACGCAGCGACCCGCGTTCAAGAAGGCCCATACCGATCAAATCGCACATTTCGAAGCCGCAGACGCGGCCAGAAATCGGGCCCAGGACTGAAGGACAGCAAAAAGGCCGCCCGAAGGCGGCCCATGCACCCCACGACGACCAGACCTCAAAGCGCCGCCGCGACCTCTTCCGGCACGTCGAAATTGTGGGTCACGGTCTGCACGTCGTCATCCTCTTCCAGCATGTCGATGAGCCGCATCAGCTTCTGCGCGGTTTCCAGATCGACCTCGGTGAGCGTTTGCGCTTTCCAGATCAGCTTCGACTCCGTCGACTCGCCCAGCGCCTTTTCCAGCGCATCGGAGACTTCGGAGAGATCCTCGACCGAGCAGTAGATCCAGTGCCCATCCTCGTCGGATTCGACGTCATCGGCCCCGGCCTCAAGGGCCGCCATCATCACCTCATCGGCGCTGCCCGCCTCGGGCGGGTAGGAAACCTCGCCCACCCGGTCGAAACTGTGGCTGACCGATCCGGTCTGGCCAAGATTGCCGCCGCATTTCGCGAAATAGCTGCGGACATTCGACGCGGTGCGGTTGAGGTTGTCGGTCATCGCCTCGACGATCACCGCGATGCCGTTCGGGCCGTAGCCCTCGTAGCGGATCTCGGTGTAATCCTCGGCGTCGCCGCCCAGCGATTTCTTGATCGCGCGGTCGATCACGTCCTTGGGGCAGGACACCGCCTTGGCCGCCTTCACCGCCAGCCGCAGGCGCGGGTTTTTTTCGGGGTCCGGGTCGCCCATCTTCGCCGCGACCGTGATTTCCTTGGCGAGTTTGGAAAACAGTTTCGAGCGCACCGCATCCTGCCGCCCCTTGCGGTGCTGGATGTTCGCCCATTTTGAATGGCCTGCCATGACCTTCTCCGTCAGAGATCGTGTAAATCCGGGCTTCTATATGTCAGGGCGGCGGGAACCTGCAAGGGTATGGTCGGGTTGCAGCTTCGGTCCTGAAAGGTTTCACTCCAGACATGACACATGACCAGATCATCCTGTTCGCCCTTTTCGGCCTCGTCTTCGCCGCGCTGATCTGGGGCAGATGGCGCTACGACCTCATCGCGTTCTCCGCGCTGATGATCGGTGTCGTCCTTGGCGTGGTCCCCGTGGAGACGGCGTTCGAGGGCTTCGGCCACCCCGCGACCCTGGTCGTGGCGCTGGTCCTCGTCGTCTCCGCTGGTTTGACACGGGCGGGCGTGGTTCTTGCCATCACGCGGCGCTTCGTCGATGCCGGACGATCGCTTGGGGCGCATATCGCCATCATGGGCGCGGTGGGCGGCATCCTCTCCGCCTTCATGAACAACGTCGCGGCGCTGGCCCTTCTGATGCCGGTCGATGTCGAGGCGGCGCGCAAGGCGGGCCGTCCGGCCGGGCTGTCGCTGATGCCGCTCTCGTTCGCGACGATCCTCGGTGGCATGATCACCTTGATCGGCACGCCGCCCAACATCATCATCGCCACCTTCCGGCAAGACGCCCTGGGCGCGCCCTTCCGCATGTTCGACTTCGCGCCGGTCGGCGGCGTGGTGGCGCTGGTCGGCCTTGTCTTCGTCGCGCTGATCGGCTGGCGGCTCATTCCCAGGCGCGAGGATGTCGTCGGCGCACCGGTGGCCGCCGCCTATCTTGCGGAACTCGTCGTCGGTGAAGAGTCCGGCCTGGTCGGGCGGCCGATGTCGGCGCTGTTCGAAGAGGCAGATCGTGCCGGAGCGACGTTGATGGCGCTGATCCGCGACCGCAAGCGGCGCTATCAGGTATCGCGCGACCGGATCATGGAGGCGGGCGACGTGCTGCTTTTCGAGGCGCCCACCGACGCGCTGGACGAATTGCGGGCGGCGCTGAAGCTCGACCTCGCGGACCAGCGCCGCAAGAGCTACCTGACTGCCGAGAAGGCAGGCTACGATCTTGTGGAGGCAGTCGTGTCCGCCACCGCGCGCATCAGGGGCAAGACGACGGAATCTGTCGGCCTGACATGGCGCCAGCGCAGCGTGCTTCTGGGCATTTCGCGGCGCGGGCAGCGCATTCGCGGCCCGCTGCGCAAGACCCGAATACGGGCGGGCGACATCCTTCTGCTGCTCACACCCACCGAAACTGCCGAACAGGTCATCGACTGGCTCGGCTGCCTGCCTCTCGGTCAGCACGGCGTGAGCATGACCAAGGCAGAACGCCTCTGGCCCGCCGTCGGTTTCTTCGTCGCCGCCGTCGTCGCGGCGAGCTTCGGCCTTGTCGACCTGCCCATCGCGCTCGGCATCGTCGTCGTCGGGTATATCGCTACCGGTGTCCTGCCCCTCGGTGATCTCTACGATCACATTGAATGGCCCGTCATCGTCCTTCTCGGCTCGATGATTCCGCTGGGCGGCGCATTGGAGACATCGGGCGGCACCGACCTGATCGCGAAGGGACTTGTCGACCTGTCGCTCGGCGCGCCGGCATGGGTGGCGCTTCTTCTCCTGATGGTTGTCACCATGTCGCTGTCGGATGTGCTGAACAACACCGCGACGGCCATCGTGGCGGGGCCGGTCGGAATCGCCATGGCCCATGCGCTTGATGCCTCGCCCGATCCGTTCCTCATGGCGGTCGCCGTAGCCTCGTCCTGCGCGTTCCTGACACCCATCGGGCACAAGAACAACATGCTGATCCTCGGCCCCGGCGGCTATTCCTTCGGCGACTACTGGCGCATGGGCCTTCCGCTGGAGCTGCTGGTCATCGCGACGGGACTGCCGATGATCCTTCTCGTCTGGCCGCTTTAGAACGGCCAGATGATCGGGATCATGATGCTGGCCGTTGCCGCAAGGAGCAGGTTCATCGGTATCCCGACCTTCAGGTAGTCGGTGAACTTGTAGCCGCCGGGGCCGTAGACAAGCATGTTCGTCTGGTAGCCGATCGGGGTCGAGAAGGCCGCCGAGGCCGCGAACATCACCGCGACGACCAGCCCGCGCGGGTCCAGCCCAAGCGAATGGCCAAGCTCGATGGCGACGGGGGTGAAGATGACCCCTACCGCGTTGTTCGACACGATCTCGGTCAGCACCATCGCCATGAGATAGACCGCCAGAACCACGAGCTGCGGCGGCAGATGCGACAGGTGCGGACTGACCCAACTGACGAGCAGCCGCGCCGCGCCGGACTGATCGAGCGCCGCCCCGACCGCGAGCATCGAAAAGATGAGCGCGAGAAGCCGCCCCTCGATGAAGGAGAACGCCTCTTCCGCGTCGATGCAGCGGGTCAGGAGGACTATGGCCACGCCGACGACCGCCAGGGACAGGATCGGCGCGACGCCCAGGCCCGACAGGACGACAATGCCGGCAAGGACGCCAAAGGCGATCGGCGCCTTGTTGCGGCGATAGGGCCTCACCGTCGGCTTCGTCACATCCACCAGTTCCATGTCGGCGGCAAGCCGCTGGATATCCTCGGGCGCGCCTTCGAGGAGGAGCGTATCGCCAACCACCACCACAAGGTCGTCGAGCTGCCGCCCGATATTCTGGTTCCGCCGGTGTACGGCAAGCGTATAGACGCCGTAGCGGCGGCGCAGGCGCAACTCGCCGAGCGACCGGCCGATCATCCGGCAACCCGGCGAGATCAGCACCTCGACTGTCTCGGTCTGCACGGACGACAGCTTGTCGACCATGCGGACGTCCTTGTTCTCCTGCATCCCCAGAAGCTCTGCCATCTCGGTCCTGAGAACCACGCGGTCGCCCGCCCGAAGCTCCACCGGATCGAGATCGCGGCGGAGCGACGCGTCGCCGCGCAGCACGTCGATCAGACGCACGCCGGGGCGCTTGAAGAGGTCCACCTCGACCGCGCGCTGGCCGATCAGCCTGGAATCCTCGGGAAGTGCCACCTCGGTGAAGAACTTCAGCTTGCGCCGATCGCTAAGCAGTACACCCATCGACTGCCGGTCGGGCAGAAGATGGCGCCCGACGACTGCGAGGTAGAGAAAACCGACCAGAACCTGAATGATGCCCAGCGGCGAAATCTCGAAGATCGAGAACGGCGCGAGGCCGCGATTCTTCGCGACGCCGTCCACCAGAAGGTTCGTCGACGTGCCGATCAGCGTGATCGTACCGCCGAGAATCGCGGCGTAAGACAGCGGAATCAACAACTTGGACGCCGAAGTTCCGAGCTTTCGCGCAAGCGTCACCATCACCGGGATCATCACGACGACGACCGGGGTGTTGTTGAGGAAGGCCGAGGCGAGGGCGACGGACCCAAAGAGGATCACGAGCGTCACAGTTGGCCGGTGCCCGGCGCTCGCCTCGGCGGTCCGGGTCAGCCAGTCGAGCGCTCCGGTCCGGACCAGCGCCCCCATGATGAGAAACATCGCCGTGATCGTCCAGGGCGCCTGGTTGGTCAGCGCCTTCAGCCCGTCCTCATACGGCAAGAGACCGAAGACGATGCAGGCCGCAGCCCCCGCGATGGCGACAACCTCGGTCGGGAAACGCTCGCGCACGAACATCACGAACATCGCCACGATAATGCCGAGCGTCAGAAGCGCTTCGCCGTCGGGCGAGAGGTGAAGGTCGATCATTCAGGGCACCTGCCTTTTATCCGGCGCAAGTTTATCGGCGCCGGGATGCGGCACAAGGATTTCGGCAAAATCTTCGCGCTCGGGTCGCGGTTGAACGAGGAAGAGGCCGAGGAAGACCACCGCGATTGCGGCCCACACCCAGAGGGAATAGCGTTCGCCCAGAAGGACCATCGACCACACCACGCCCGAGCCGGTGACGAGATAGCTGACCTGCGCGGCAAAGACGGCGCCGCCCCGCCCGACGACCCAGATGTAGCCGGCATAGGCGAGCGTATGGATAGCGGCGACCCCGACCAGCGCGACATCAACCTGCAAGGCACCCTGTCCCGGTGTGATCCAGCTTCGCGTCAGAACTGCCGCCGGCAAGGCCAGCAAGATGCCAACGACCGACGATCCCGCCAGAAGCTGCGCCGGATCGAGACCCGCCGCGCCGAACTTGCCAAGGCCCGTCGCCTCGATGGCGTAGCAGAGCGACGCGGCAAGCGCGAAGGGAAGGAATAGCAGTGCCGCATGGTCCGGCAGGCTCGCATCCGGCAGGACGATCAGCAGGATGCCCACCAGCCCGGCGAGGATGCCGAGAAGCCGCAGCGGTTCGGGCCGTTCCAGCCTGACCGTGATGGCAAGCGGCAGCGCCAGCATAGGGATCAGGGCGAAACAGACCGAAACGAGGCCCGCCGGCAACCGTTCCTGCGCGATGTAAGTCCCCGCATTGGGCAGGATCGTCCCGAAAAGCGCGATGAAGAGGTATCGCGCCAGCGCGGCCCTCGTCAGCGGCAACGCCCGGCCGCGCATCGCGAGCCACGACGTGAGAAGCACTGTGCAGACGACGAGCTGCCAGAAGATGATGCCGAAATGCCGGTAGCCGGCAGTGACGACGTATTTCGACAGCGGGATCGTCACGCCCCAGACCACACCGATCACGATCAAAGCCGCGAACAGCGCGCGGGACGAGGCTTTCATGCGGGAAGCGACTCCTGCAAACGGCCGCCGATCCGGATCATGCGGACAACCGTGGCGCGGCCGGTGGCGGCGTCGGTTTCCACATACACGCCCGAAAGCGTCGCCTCGCCATTCGCGGGGGTGAAGCGGTCCTTCGCCATACCGGTCACGAACCGCCGCATGGGTTCCAGCTTTTCCATCCCGATGACGGACTTGTAGTCGCCGCACATGCCCGCATCGCTAAGGTAGGCGGTGCCGCCTTTCAGGATCATCGCATCGGCGGTCGGCACATGAGTATGGGTGCCCACGACAAGGCTCGCCCGTCCGTCGCACCAATGGCCGATCCCCATCTTTTCGCTCGTCGCCTCGCAATGCACATCGACAATCGCGGCCTGCACCGCGCCGCCGAGCGGATGGGCGCGCAGTGCGCCGTCGATGGCCGAGAAAGGATCGTCGAACGGGCGCTTCATGAAGACCTGACCCAGTACCTGCGCGACCAGAACCTTGCGCCCGCCCGCCGTGGAGAAGACCCGCGCGCCCTTGCCCGGTGCGGTCCTGGCATAGTTGAGGGGGCGGAGAATGCGCGGCTCGGTCTCGATGAAACTGAGCATGTCCTTCTGGTCGAATGCATGATCGCCGAGCGTGATGCAGTCCGCACCTGCGGCGAGAAGCGCCTTGGCATGATCGGCCGACAGCCCCACGCCCGACGTCGCGTTTTCGCCGTTCACCACGACGAAATCGAGCGACCAGTCCTCGCGCAGCTTCGGCAGCCGCGCGGTCACTGCCGCCCGCCCCGCACGCCCCATCACATCGCCAAGAAACAGCAATTTCATGCGCCCTGCCTATGCCGTGGCCGCCGACAAGGCAAGCGCCGCCTCCGGAGCCCGCGAATCACCCGCCAGTTGAGCTCTCGCCGCGGGAACCGGCAGCCCTCCATCAACCAGAGAGATGCACCAATTCGGCCGCCGATCTGGGCGAAACTGTGGCTGGATAGCCCCGGATCGGCCACAATTGCCGCAAAGTTGCCCAAAAGGTTGACCGTTTCGCGCCAATAAGTGCTAGATTCCAGCGACGGAAGAGTGCGCTGAGGGGTGGCGGACGTGAACTTTCTTGCCAGAAGCGCGATGGCTGCGGCCATCGCTATTTCGTCAGTCGGCATTGCCGGGGCGACTACGGTGACCTTCGACCAGCTTGGCGACAATGCTTCGGGCGCTGATGGGCCCTACGTCGAAAACGGTGTGACCGCCAGGGCGTTGCAATCCTCCGGGGGTATCCTTGCGGCGTTTTCAACGCCCGGAGCCCTGCATCTGGATGATTTCAGGCACCGAACATGCGTCCGGCGTGACCTTCACCACCGGCTCGGTCTTCGACGTGCTCGGATTTTCCTTCATTTCGCTCGGGTTCAACTTCTACGACGAAGCGCCGACGGTGGTGGGCAACATCATCATTCGCGGCTTCCTCGACGGCGTACAGGTGGTGCGCGACCGGGTCACCATGTCTCCGGTCTTCGGCATGGTTCAGGACATCGTTCTGGACTCCGCCTTCGCGGGTCTGGACGCCTTTTCCATCGAAATCATCTATCCGAACACGAAAGACTGGTGCGATGCGCCCTGCGGGCACTTCGACCTCGACAGCGTGACATTCAACGGGGTCGCGCCGGCTTCGGTTCCGCTTCCGGGATCGGGGATTCTGCTCGGCGCCGCCGCGCTTGGCCTTTTCGGCCTGCGTCGCCGCAAGTCGGCCTGATATCAACGCCGCACGTTACCTGGGCGCGAAGACCTCGCGCTCCGTCACGATGAGATCGAGCTTCTGGTCGGTCAGTTCCGTCGGAACGCTTTCGATTTCCTGCGCGGCGAAGGCGAAGCCGATGGCGGTGACGGGCCTCGTCGCACGCAGACGTTCAAGCGTCCGGTCGTAGAAACCGCCACCATAGCCCAGCCGGTAACCCAGCCGGTCGAAGGCCAGAAGCGGCACGATCAGCACATCGGGGACAATGTCATCCCCGCTTTCCGGGATCAGCGCGCCGAAGGCGCCGGCGACCAGAATCGCGTCCGGCCGCCAGCTCCGGAACACCAGGGGCTGCGCCGTACCGGGAATGACAGGAACCCCGACCGGACCGCGATGTGCCGCCATTGCGGGCAGGCAATCGATCTCGCTCCGCATCGGCATGTAGCCCGCCAGCGCATGTTCGGAATAATTCTGAAGAACCTCAGACAATCCATTGCAATCGCTTGGCTTTCGCGTCAAGAACGCCGCCTTTCGTCGTGCGAAGGCTTCGGCCCGCGCGGCCGCCTTGATCTCGGGGAGAGTCACAGCAATACCGCCGCCGCCAATCCGAGAAAGGCGAAGAACCCGACCACATCCGTCACCGTCGTCACGAAGGCGCCGGAGGCGAGCGCGGGATCAACGCCGACCTTCTCCAGGGTCACGGGAACGAGGATTCCGGCAAGCCCGGCAACGACCAGATTGATGACCATTGCGGCAGCGAGAACCCCGCCGATCATTCACCGAGCCGAACCAGATCCAGCCGACCAGCCCCATCACGACGGCAAAGACCAGCCCGTTGACAAGGCCGACCGTCACTTCGCGCCGGACGACACGCCAGACGTTCGCGCCGGTCAGATCGCGCGTGGCGATGGAGCGCACAGCGACGGTCAGCGCCTGCGTTCCCGCATTGCCGCCCATCGAAGCGACGATGGGCATGAGGACGGCGAGCGCCACGATCTGGACGATCACGCCCTCGAACTGGGAAATGACGAAAGAGGCGAGGATCGCGGTGACGAGGTTCACCGCGAGCCAGGGCAGCCGCTGCTTCGTCGTCTCTATCACCGAGTCCGACAGCGAGCCTTCGCCCACACCGGCGAGCCGCAGGATGTCCTCCTCGTGCTCCTCGTCCAGCACCGCCATGGCATCGTCGATCGTAATGACACCGACCAGTCGTTCGTTTTCATCGACCACGGGGGCGGAGATCAGGTGATACTGGTTGAAGGCATAGGCGACGTCGCCCTCCTCATCCATCACGTCGATGGTGCGGAAACTGTCCTCGGCGATGTCCTTCAGAGCCACCGCGCGCTTGGAGGACAGAAGCTTGCCCAGCGTCACATAGCCCGTCGGATGCCAGCGCGGGTCGATCAGGATGATATGGTAGAACTGGTCGGGCAGTTCCTCGGCGCCACGGAGGAAGTCGATCGCCTCGCCCACCGTCCAATGCTCGGGCGCCGTCACGACCTCACGCTGCATCAGACGGCCGGCCGAGTATTCCGGATAGGTCAGCGACTGTTCGACGGCGACGCGGTCGCTGTCGGCCAGCGCGTCGAGGATACGTTCCTGATAGGGCTCTTCCAGGTCCTCGATCAGGTCGACGACGTCATCGGAATCGAGTTCGCGGACCGCATCGCTCAAGACGTCGTGTGGCAGCGCCTCGATAACGTCTTCACGGATCGATTCGTCGAGTTCCGACAGGATCTCGCCGTCGATCCCCTTCGACCAGAGCTGCACCAGCGCCCTGCGTTCGGACGAGCCGATCTGTTCCAGAACGTCGGCGATGTCGGCCGCGTGGAGCGGCTCCATCAGCCGATCTATGGCTTCGGCATCGCCGTCCTCGACGGCTTCGAGGATGGCGTCGACGACGCGGGGATCGAGGCCGTATTCGTCCTCTTCGCGTTCGGCGATGTCTTCCTCGTGCTCGCTCATCCGGCCCCCGTTCGATTACCCGGACAGTATCGGAAAGAGTTTCAAAGAAACAGGGGCAACGGGCCGATTTGCCTGCGTGCGACATGGGCTTAAGGTGTAACGCAGGACGATGCGGAAGGGATCGACATGACCGAGTTACTCCTGGGCCAGACGCTCGGATTCGATGGCAACCCGATGACCGAGGGGCTTGCCGCCGCGCGGCACAGCGCGCGGGGCGGCGTGCTGATCGAAGGCGGCCGCATCGCCGCCGTGGGCGAGGCCGACGACCTGCGGCGCGCCCATCCACAAGCGCAGGTCACGGATTACGGCAATGCGCTGATCTCCGCCGGGTTCGTCGATGCCCATGCGCACTATCCGCAGACCGCGATCATCGCGAGCTGGGGCAAACGGCTGATCGACTGGCTGCAGAGCTACACCTTTCCCGAAGAGATGCGCTTCGGCGATCCGGCCTATGCCGCCGAAATCGCGGCGCGCTACTTCGACCTGACGCTGGCTAACGGGACGACCACCGTCGCCTCCTACTGCACCATCCATCCCGAAAGCGTCGATGCCTTCTTCGCCGAGGCCGGGCGCCGTGGCCTTCGCGCCTTTGCGGGCAAGACCTGCATGGACCGCGACACAGCGCCCGACGGGCTGCGCGACACGGCGCAATCGGCCTACGACGACAGCAAGAGGTTGCTGGGCGCATGGCATGGAAAGGGTCGGCTTTCCTATGTCATCACGCCGCGCTTTTCGCCGACCTCGACGCCGGAGCAACTGGACGCCCTCGGATCGCTCTGGGCCGAACATCCCGACTGCCTGATGCAAACCCATCTGTCGGAGCAGACAGACGAGGTAGCCTGGGTAAAATCGCTTTATCCGGCGGCGCGGGACTATCTCGATACTTACGAGCAGTTTGGCCTGCTTGGACCCGGCGGGCTTTATGGCCACGCCATCTATCTCGAAGAGCGCGAGATCGACCGTCTGAAAGAGGTAGACGCGAGCCTGATCCATTGCCCGACCTCGAACACCTTCATCGGCTCGGGCCTTTTCGACATGGACGGGCTGACCAAGGCGGGACACCGGATCGGCCTTGCCACCGATACCGGCGGCGGTTCGTCCTTTTCCATGCTCCGGACGATGGCCGCCGCCTACGAGGTGGCGCAGCTTCGCCACCGCGCGCTGCATCCGGCAGAGCTTTGGTGGCTGGCGACGCAAGGCGCGGCGCGGAGCCTGCGGGCGGAGGATCGGATCGGCAATCTGGCGGAGGGGATGGAGGCCGATCTCGTCATTCTCGACCTCGCCTCGACCCCCGCCATCGCCCAACGCGCCGCCCGCGCGGGTGACATATGGCAAGCGATCTTCCCGACGATCATGATGGGCGACGATCGGGCGGTGAAGGCGGTCTGGGCCGGCGGACGGTCAATTGCCTGAGAGGCATTGCGCACTACGGATACCCTACGAAGAAACCACGCGGACCCGACGCAAACCCGCCGGCGGTTTCACCCCATCAACCTCTGCGCCAGTCGGTTCTGATCTTCGATCACGCGCGGCAGATCAATCGTCGTCACCTGCCCGTCCCGCACGACTTGGCGCCCCTCGACAAAGAGGTCACGGACGCGGGTCGGACCACAGAGGACGAGGGCGGCGACCGGGTCCCAGCTTCCCGCGGCTTCAATGCCCGAGACATCCCAGATCGCGATATCGGCGCGCTTGCCGGGCTCGATGGAGCCGCAATCCGTCCGGCCCAGAACCTGCGCGCCGCCACGCGTCGCGATCTCCAGCACCTCGCGCGCACTCATCGCGTCGGCGCCGTTGGCGACACGTTGCAGGAGCATCGCCTGCCGCGCCTCGGCGATGAGGTTGCCGGCATCGTTGGAGGCGGAGCCATCGACGCCCAGACCAACCTTCACGCCCGCGTCGCGCATCTTGCGCACCGGCGCGATGCCGGAGCCAAGGCGACAATTCGAACATGGGCAATGGGAAACTCCGGTCCTCGATCGGGAAAAAAGATCAATTTCCGAACCTTCTAGCTTCACGCAATGGGCGTGCCAGACATCGCCGCCGGTCCAGCCGAGGTCTTCGGCATACTGACCGGGACGGCAGCCGAATTGCGCAAGGGAATAGGCGATGTCCTCGTCGTTTTCCGCGAGATGGGTGTGCAGCATCGCGCCCTTCTCGCGGGCCAGAACTGCGGCTTCGCGCATCAGGTCGCGGCTGACGGAGAAGGGTGAACAGGGCGCGAGGCCGACGCGGACCATCGCGCCTTCGTTCGGGTCGTGGAAGGTGTCGATGACGCGCGCCATGTCATTCAGGATCGCCGCCTCATCCTCCACGAGGCTGTCGGGCGGCAGCCCGCCCGCGCTCTCGCCGATGCTCATTGCGCCGCGCGTCGGATGGAAACGCAGCCCGATCTCGCGCGCGGCGTCGATCGTGTCTTCGAGCCGCGCGCCGTTGGGAAATAGGTAGAGATGATCGGAGCTTAGCGTACAACCCGAGAGCGCCAGCTCGGCCAGCCCGGTGAGTGCGGAGACCCGCATCTCCTCCGGCCCGAAGCGCGCCCAGATCGGGTAAAGCGTGCGCAGCCAGCCGAAGAGAAGCGCGTCCTGACCACCGGGAACGGCGCGGGTCAGGGTCTGGTAGAGGTGGTGATGGGTGTTGACGAGGCCCGGCGTGACGACGCAGCCCTTTGCGTTGACCACTTCGCCCGTCGTGGTCAGTCGCTGCCCCACGGCCGCGATCGCACCGCCCCGGATCAGGACATCGCCGCAGGCGATCTCCGCGCGGGCGCCATTCATCGTCACGACGGCCTCGGCGCCGCTAATCAGGATTTCGGTCATGTTTCCCTCCCTCGGCCCCTTCGGTCCATCGGGACGGCCGGCGACAGAAGGGGGAAGGACTCGGCGGCGGGGTCAGTCTAGCCAGATGGCGCGCGCGCGACCATATGCGTGCGGTTGAAACACCTGACGGAAATGGCGAATGATCAGCCCGCGTTCAGAAGCGCCATCGCTTCGGCGTGGATTTCGGCATTGGCGGCGGCGAGGATACGGCCGCCCTGCGGCGCGGGGCGACCTTGCCAGTCGGTGACGATCCCACCCGCCGCCTCGATGACGGCTATCGGTGCCTGCACGTCATAGGGCTGAAGCCCGGCCTCGATCACGAGGTCGATCTGACCGGCCGCGATAAGGGCATAGGCGTAGCAATCCATCCCGTAGCGCGTCAGGCGCGCCTTCGGGACGACGCGACGGAAGGCGGCGCCCTCATCCGGCGTGCCGACCTCGGGGAAGGTACTGAACAGGATCGCCTCGGACAAGGGACGGGCCGCGCGGCAGCGCAGGTCGCGCTTGCCCATCGGCCCGGTGAGTTCTGAAAGTCCGAACCCGCCGATGAAGCGTTCTCCGGTATAGGGCTGGTCGATGATGCCGAAGATCGGGCCCATCGTGTCGGCGACCGAGATCAATACCCCCCAGGTCGGCGTGCCTGAGAGGTAGCCGCGCGTTCCGTCGATAGGGTCGAGCACCCAGGTCAGGCCGCTCGTCCCCGGCGTGGCGCCATACTCCTCGCCGAAGATCGCATCGCCCGGACGTCTCCGCGCGAGGATGTCGCGCATCGCCTGTTCGGCGGCACGGTCGGCCACCGTCACCGGATCGAAGCGCCCGGTTTCCTTGGTATCGGCAGACAAGCCATGCGCGCGGAAATGCCGAAGCGTTTCCACGCGCGCAGCCTCGGCCAACTCATGCGCCGTCGCAATGATCGCAGCACGGTCGGCATCGGACAGAACGGTCATGCGCACCCCTCATGGATGCGCAAGCGGTATCGCCCTGCCCCGCCCCGGTCAATAACCGTCAGGCCACGTCCGACAGAACCTTCGCCAGATCGAAGAGCCGGCGGCGCTGCGCTTCGGGGATCGCATAATAGGATCGCACCAGCATCAGCGCTTCCTTGTCGGCAAGGATATCGCCATCGACCTCATCCACCAGGGGACTGCGAGAAGCCAGTCCCTCGAAGAAGAAGGAGATGGAGACGCCGAGCGCCTCGGAGATGTCCCACAGGCGGGACGCCGAGATCCGGTTCATGCCGGTTTCGTACTTCTGAATCTGCTGAAATTTGATTCCGACCTTGTCGGCAAGTTGCTGCTGGGTCATGCCCACCATCCAGCGGCGGTGCCGCACACGCTTACCAACATGGACATCAACGGGATGTTTCATAATATACTCCTTACACTCGTCAACACTTATCAAGCAAGTTTTATGCCAAGATGGTCAAGTCCGGTCAAATTTCTGAAAAATAATCTAAGATACTGATTTGATGGACAACAAGAGACGGTTGCGCGAGAAAGGCAAGCGACGCGAAACAATCCACCTATACGAAAATACAGGTGCAAACACTCGCCCGAGAAGTGTTTTGCAATTTGATTCTCAAAATGCAAAAGGCATTCGCAAATACGCATCGCAAAATGCAACTAGAATGCGATACCCGTGGACCGAAATGTCCCGCTCACGAGTATTGGAGTATGTGGTGCCTGGAGGATATGAATGAAGTGTTTCGGCATAGCCGACTATGGCAGCACACCGATGATAATGCATCGGACCGCGCCCGAACCGCAGAGCGGCGAAATCCGCGTGCGGCTGAAGGCATGCGCCCTGAATTTCGCCGATCTGCTTATGATTGAAGGGAAATATCAGGAACGGCCAGCTCTGCCGGTGACGCTCGGAATGGAGGCAGCCGGCGTTGTCGAGGCGCTTGGCGCCGGGGTCACCGGCGTCGCGGTCGGTACACGGGTCGCGATCACCACGAATGGCGGCGGCCTTGCGGAACATGGCTGCTTCACTGCCAATCGCTGCCTGCCGATCCCCGATGACATGCCGTTTGCCGACGCGGCCGCCTTCCAGATCGCCTACGGGACAAGTCATGTGGCGCTCCATCACCGCGCACGGCTGCAACCCGGAGAAACACTGCTCGTTCTTGGCGCGGCCGGTGGTGTGGGGTTGACCGCGGTGGAGGTTGGCAAGCTCATGGGCGCGCGGGTCATCGCCTGCGCGCGGGGGGCAGACAAGCTGAAAGTGGCCGATGCGGCGGGCGCCGATCATCTGATCGACAGCAGCCGCGCGGATATCCGGGCGGAAGTCAAGGCGCTTGGGGGCGCGGATGTGGTCTATGATCCGGTGGGCGGTGACCAGTTCGATACGGCCTTGCGCGCGACCAATCCGGACGGTCGCATCATCGTGGTCGGGTTCGCCGGCGGCCGCATGCAGCAGATCCCCGCGAACCACCTTCTGGTCAAGAACATTTCGGTCCTCGGCCTTTACTGGGGCGGCTACCTCGCCTTCCGGCCGGAGGTGCTGACAGAGAGCCTGTCAACGCTCCTGCACTGGTACGCGGAGGGCGGCGTCCGCCCGCATATCTCCCACACTTTACCGCTGGAGCAGGCGGCGGAGGCGCTCGATCTACTCCGCAGCCGCAAGTCGACCGGGAAGGTCGTCGTAACGATCTGACTCGTCGGCCGGACCGATGGCGGTGCCGTAGGCGGCCCGTATCAAGCCGGTCAGCCGTTCGGCAACCGGTCCCTTGAAGGTCTCGGCGGTGTAGAGACAGATGCTCAACTCACCAAGATCGGGAAGCGCATTGTTGCCGCCGATCGGTTGGAGCAGTTCGGACAGCGCGCCATCCATCCGCACGCTGACGGCGAGGTCGGCGGCAGCGATGGCGGTCTCGATCTGTTCCGACTGCCCACCGACCGCAAGTTCCCACGCGATACCCGCCTCGGTCAGTGCGTTCTGGGCAAGGGGGCGGAAGAAACAGCGCTCCACGAAGGCCAGACGCAACGGCCGCTGCATCCACGCCTGACCGCCCGGTGCTCCGACCCACACAAGCTTTCGGCAGGCGATGCGATCGCCGCGATCCCCGGGCCGCAATTCGGTCGTCATGATCGCGTCGAAACGGCCCTGGGCGAACTCCTCTTTAAGGTTCGCCGTGAAGCAGGCGACGAGGTTGATCCGGACCCGCGGAAAATCGAGCGCCATCTCCTTCAGGATGCGCGGGAATTGCGGGTAGACAATGTCATGCGGCACGCCGAGACGGATTTCGCCCTCATAGGCGTTGTCGGTCAGACGCGACAGGGCGGTATCGTTCAGGTCAAGCATCTTGCGGGCATATTGCGCAAGCTGCTCACCTTCCGGCGTCAGGGTCAGTTTGCGCTGCACGCGATTGAAGAGATCGAGGTCGAGCCCCTCCTCCAGCCGCTTGATCTGCATCGACACCGCCGATTGCGTGAGATTCAGAAGCCCGGCCGCCCGGGTCACGCCGCCGACATCGGCAACGGTGACGAGCGCGCGTAGGGCTGTGAGGTCGAGATTGCGTGCCATGTTCAATTTCTGTGATGAGGTGATCCGACAATAGATCATTTCCAATGATGACCTACTTGACCCATTTAATCAAGACAGATGATGCAATACGCATCGTTCATCACGAAAAGGGATCATCATGGACCTGATAACCGCATATCCCCGCCCCCGTTCCCGCCGTCTATCGCTGCTCGGCCGACTGCGGCTCCTTCTGACTCTCCGGCGTCACCGGCGGCGGCTTACCCAGCTCGACAAGCACCTGCTTCGCGACATCGGCCTCAGCGAGACCGAGGCCATGATGGAGGCCGAACGACCGTTTTGGGACGTGCCGCAGCATTGGCTGCGCTGAATTGGTGGAATACCGGCCGGAAAAGCTTGAAATCAGTGGCCTGCTCCCCGATATTTCCTTTCGGGAAGCGGGCGGACTTGCGCCGATCCGCAAGTTACGCAACTGGAGGCTTTGATGGCTGACAATGAAACGATCCACGCCGGCCGCGTAGGCACGCGGGGGCTTGCGATCGACGAAGGGCTACGCGCCCATATGAACAAGGTCTACGGACTCATGTCCGTGGCGATGCTGATCACCGGGGCAGCCGCATGGGCGATTTCGGGCCTGGCAATCTCGCATGCTCCGACTGCCTATCAGATCGGCGCCGACAGCTATCTCACCAGTTTCGGCTACGCGCTTTATGCGTCGCCACTGAAATGGGTGATCATGTTCCTGCCGCTGGTGATGGTCTTTGCCTTTTCGGCGATGATAAACCGCCTGTCCACGGCCGGGGCGCAACTGTTCTTCTATGCCTTCGCGGCGGCCATGGGCCTGTCGATCAGTTCGATCTTCCTGGTCTTCACCGGCATGTCGATCGTACAGACCTTCCTCGTGACCGCGATCGCCTTCGCGGGACTGTCGCTTTGGGGCTACACGACGAAGCGCGACATCTCTGGCTGGGGGTCGTTCCTCATCATGGGTGTGATCGGGCTGGTCGTTGCGATGATCGTCAACCTGTTCCTGCAATCGCCCGCCGTGATGTTCGCGATCTCGGCCATCGGCGTTCTGATCTTCGCGGGTCTGACCGCCTATGACACGCAGAGGATCAAGAACACCTATATCGAGCACGCGCAGCATGGCGATAGCGAATGGCTCGGCAAGTCGGCGATCATGGGTGCGCTGAACCTCTATCTCGACTTCATCAACATGTTCATGTTCCTGCTTCAGTTCATGGGCAACCGGAACTGATCCGACGGACAAGGAATGGAAAAGGGCCGGGGGTTTCCCCGGCCCTTTTCATGTCCCACTCCACATCCGGACCGCCGGGAAGTCGATGCCGGGGCCGAGGTTGACCAACACCGGCCCGAGATCGGCGAAGCCCATCGCCGTGTAGAATGGCACCGCCATCCGGGTCGCAAGGCAGTCCAGTTGCCTGGCGCCCGCAGCCCGTGCCTCGGCAAAGATGCGTTCCATGATACCGCGCGCAATGCCTTGCCGGACATGCCGAGGGTCGGTGACGAAATGCCGGATCTCGCCCCGGCCCTGGTCGCGACCCCGCGACCAGCCTCCGGCGCCCAGCACGTCCCCACCAGCGTCAACCGCGACATAGTATAGTCCCGACGCCAGAAGCGCCGGTTGCGCCCGCGCGAGTTGCGGGATCGCCATGACCCGCAGCGATGGCGGATAGTGCGCTGCCAGAAGGCGCGGATAGGAGCGCGCCAGAAGCGCATCGACGGCGGAGAGGTCAGCCGGTATCGCGGCACGGATGGCGAGGGTCTGGGCCATCCCGGAGATATGGGATGTTGCAGCGAAACAGAAAAGGCCGCGCGAATGCGCGGCCCCATCCCTCGTCCTTCGGGCAGATCCTACTTGATCTTGCCTTCCTTGTATTCGACATGCTCCCGCTTGACCGGGTCGTATTTCTTCACGACCATCTTTTCGGTCATGGTACGGGCATTCTTCTTGGTCACGTAGAAGTGCCCGGTGCCCGCCGTCGAGTTCAGACGGATCTTGATCGTCGTCGGCTTCGCCATAGTCGTTCTCCAAATGCCGGACGGCGTGCCGCCCGCGAAATCCTTGAAGCCCGCCTTTTACTCAGCCGCCATGCGGAGTCAACCGGAAAACCGGCGCTTCGGCGCTAATTTCCGCGTTCCGGCGACCGGATCAGGCCATCCCGGCATCGAGCCGCGCGCGCGTCGCGGCGTCGAGGCCGAGCGCGGTCGCAAGCTGATTGAGATAGGCGTTTTCCTGCGGTGTATCGACCTGGATTGCCATCCGAGCGGACGCATAGACCTGCGCCTTCATCGTGTCGCCCGTCGCCGATGCCAGCGCCGTCACGTCAACCGGCGCATCGAGTTCGGCCTCGACGAAGGCGATCTCCTCATCGCTGGCGTCGGTGAGATGATCCATGATCTTCTTGCGCTCATCGGCGTCGATCTCGCCATCCGCCTTCGCGGCCTGGATCATCGCGCGGATCATCAGGCGGGCGTTCTCCTCCATCATCGCGTTGGCGGGTGTGCCGCCGGTCATCGCGCCCATCATGTCGGCCATGCCCTTGCTGCCCGCCGCGGTCGCCGTCGTCATGGCGGAGATGAGGTTGCCGAGCCCCGCCTGCCCCGCCTCGGAGGCATTGGCCGCGGCACCGCCGAACTTGCCCATCATGTCGCGCACCGCCTCGGAGCCGCCCGGAAGACCCATCTTCTCGGCCATCTGGCCAAGCTGATCGCCAATGCCGCCCGGCTCGCCGGACTTGCGGAGCGCGTCCTGCACGCCCTCCATGCCGCCCATCTTCCTGTATTTGTCGAAACCCTTCGCGGCGGCGAAACCCATGGCGAGGGTTGCCAGCGTTTTGACGAAACTCATGTTCGGACCTCCTGAAATGACATGGGGCCGATCATAGCGCGGGAAATGCGACACGCATGCAAAGAATCCGGTGAGGGGCGCCGCAGAGGTGCTTGGGCGAAAAATTGCGCGGATGGCCTGTAAGCCGGATTCTGTTCCCACCGGACCGTGATCCGGGGTTCGATGACCATTCCTCTCGCCCCGCCGTTACCGGCGGGGTCAAGCTGCCAACCCGGACCTCTCGGGCTGAAGCGTCCCTGCGGGCGGTCTCCCGGACCGAGATCCGGGACCGGCCCCGCGCGAGGTCCCTATTTGGCATTGCTCCCGGTGGGGCTTGCCGTGCCGTCCTTGTTGCCAAGTCCGCGGTGGGCTCTTACCCCACCGTTTCACCCTTGCCTGCCGCAAGCGGCGGGCGGTCTCTTCTCTGTGGCGCTTTCCCTCGGGTTGCCCCGGCCGGGCGTTACCCGGCACCGCAGCTTCATGGAGTCCGGACTTTCCTCGACGGTTGCCCGCCGCGGCCATCCGGCCATCCGCGCGAGACAGGAGTTATGACGTGGCGCGCGGCCCGTCAACCGGGAAGCGGCGGGCAAGGTTCGCCGCCAGTGCCCGGTCAGAGGAATCTTCCGATCCCGTAGCCCACGGTCGGAAGCGCAGGCGCAAAGCGGCCAGAAGCTGGTCTGCGGGTGCGTCGGGATAGCCGAAGGCTTGGGCGGCACGGGAAAAGTCTTCTTCCTCGCCGGTCGCATCCGGCCAAACCGCCAGCCCCTGAAGCGCCAGCCGCCGCCAGTCGAAGCGCGGTCCGGGGTCGCGCTTCCGCCCCGGCGCCATGTCGGAATGGGCGATGACGCCCTCGGGCGGGATCGACCAGCGTTCCATGATCCCGCGCAAGAGCCCCTCCAGCGCCGCCATCTGCGGTTCCGGAAAGGGCGCATCGCCGGGATTGGACAGTTCGATCCCGATGGAATTGGAATTCACATCCGCGATACCACCCCAGCCCCCTGCCCCGGCATGCCATGCGCGCTCGGCCTCATCGACAAGCTGCTCTGCCCTCCCGTCGTCGGCGATCAGCCAATGCGCCGACACTTCGGCCTCAGGGTCGCAAAGCCGCGCCCGTGCCTCGGCACAGTTCGGCATGGCAGTATAGTGGATCACGACCAGACGCGGCACCCCGCCATCGCGGCGCGCCCCGAAGTTGGGCGAGGGAAAGCCCCGCCCACTCATGTCACTGACGGGCCTTCTGGAACGGCGACGGGTCCCAGTGGCAGGCGAAACCGTCGCCATCCGGATCAAGGTTCTTCGAATCGCGTTGCGGCCCACCGGATCGCATGAACGCCTGCTGCGCCGCCTCCGGCGTATCGTAACGGGCGCAGTTGCGCTCGGAATTCGAGATCGAGATACGCGAGCGCGGATAGATGGTCTCACCCTTCCGGTTTGGCGCATTCAGGGCATATTGCACCAGATCGACGGCGGCCCCGGCCGCACCGGTACGCTCGGGCAGTTCGGTCGGCTGGATCTGCTGATACTGCGCCTTGTTCTGCTCCATCCGCGCCTTGTCGGATTCGATGCTTTCGCGTGAGGAAACCGCGGCGAAATCCTGTTCGTCGGAGATGCGGGTATGGCTTTCCGGTTCAGCCGGAACGGCGGCCTGCTGCGGAACCAAAGGCGTCACGGGCGGCACATCGGGAATCGCCGGCGAGCCGGCGGGCAGCATCGCGGTCATCGGCTCATCCGGGGTCAGTTGGCCTTGCCCAATTCCGGCCTGCATCAGTTCATTGGCCGATGGTGCACCCGAGCTGGGCACCGACGCATAGGGAACGGCGCCATCCTGGGCTGGCCCCTGCACGGTCTGCATCTGCTGGTTGCGCGCGGCGGCGAGTTCGGCTTCGCGCTGCTGCCGGTAGTCGGAATAGCTGCCGAAGCCGACAGCGCTTGCACTATCGTTCGGCACGGGCGACTGGCAGGCCGCAAGCGCGACAAGACTGAGAACCGGCAGGAATTTACGCATTGATTTTGGACCCTGTTCGTTTGACCGCGCGGCTTACCACCATTTGGCAGGCGTTGCCACAAAACCGGCGGCACGTTCGAGCACATAGGCGTGATTCAGCAGGTCGCCCTCTTCCCACGGCCGCCCGATCAGTTGCAGCCCAAGCGGCAGACCCTGCCGGTCGAGTCCCGCCGGAACCGCGATCCCCGGCAGACCGGCGAGGTTCACCGTCACCGTGAAGACGTCGTTGAGATACATGGCGATCGGGTCGGCCTCGGCCATCTCGCCCAACCCGAAGGCGGCCGAAGGTGTGGCGGGCGTCAGGATCGCGTCGATGCCGTCCGCAAAGACCGTCTCGAAATCCCGCTTGATGAGGGCGCGGACCTTGCGGGCGCGGTTGTAATAGGCGTCATAGAAGCCCGCCGACAGGACATAGGTCCCGATCATCACCCGGCGCTGGACCTCGTGACCGAAGCCCTCGGCGCGGGTCTTCTCGTACATCTCGGTGATGCCGTCGCCCTGCGCCAGCTTGGCGCGGTGGCCGTAACGTACCCCGTCATAGCGCGCGAGGTTCGAGGAGGCTTCGGCGGGTGCGACGACGTAATAGGCCGGCAAGGCGTATTTCGTGTGCGGCAGCGAGATGTCGACGATCGTCGCACCGGCGTCGCGCAACATCTCGGTACCCTGCTTCCAAAGCGCCTCGATCTCGTCCGGCATCCCGTCCATGCGGTATTCGCGCGGGATGCCGATCTTCTTGCCGCGGATGTCGCCGGTCAGCGCCGCCTCGAAATCCGGCACCGGCAGGTCGGCGGAGGTCGAAATCCTTCGGGTCATGCCCGCACATGGCCGAGAGCATGATCGCCGCGTCGCGCACATCCTTGGTCATCGGCCCGGCCTGATCCAAGCGACGAGGCAAAGGCCACGATCCCCCAGCGCGAGCAGCGTCCATAGGTCGGCTTGATCCCGGTGATGCCCACGAAGGCCGCAGGCTGGCGGATCGAACCGCCGGTATCGGTGCCGGTCGCCGCGAGGCAGAGGTCCGCTGCCACGGCGGAAGCCGAGCCGCCCGAAGATCCGCCCGGCGTCAGCGCGGTATCGTCATTGCCGCGCCGCCACGGGTTCACCGCATTGCCGTAGCACGAGGTCTCGTTCGACGAGCCCATCGCGAATTCGTCCATGTTGAGCTTGCCGAGCATGACCGCGCCGGCATCCGCCAACTGCTGGCTGACGGTCGATTCATATTCCGGCTTGAAACCCTTGAGGATGTTCGAGGCGGCCTGCGACGGCACGCCCCTGGTGCAGAAGAGGTCCTTGATCCCCACCGGAATCCCGCACATCGCGGGCGCGTCACCGGCCTTGATCCGCTTGTCCGCCGCCGCCGCGCGTTCCCGCGCGATCTCGGGCGTCTTGTGGACGAAGGCATTGAGCGCGCGCGCGCCTTCGATGGCCTCCAGACACGCCTCGGTCAGATCGGCCGAGGTCACCTCGCCCTTGCGCAGCATGTCCCGCGCTTCGGCGATGGTCAGTTCGTTCAGCCCGCTCATTCGACCACCTTCGGCACCGCGAAGAAGCCTTCGCGCGCATCGGGCGCGTTGGACAGGATCTGCTTCTGGATATTGCCGTCCGTCACCACATCCTTGCGCCGCTTCAGCCGCATCGGCGTGACAGAAGTCATCGGCTCCACGCCCTCCACATCGACCTCGTTGAGCTGCTCCATGAAGGCCAGCACGGCGGACAATTCGCCCGCCAGCGCCGGCAGGTCGTCGTCCTTCACGGCGATCCGTGCGAGATGCGCGACCTTCCGCGCGGTCGAAATGTCGATGGACATGGGACTATACTCTGTTCTTGGCTTGGGCCTTGGATCGGGGCAGGGTTTACCCGCGCCAAGGCCCGCCCGCAAGGGCAGCAGCATGAGGAGGACAAGATGAAGATCACCTGGCTCGGCCATTCCGGCTTTCGCATCGAGATAGAAGGGGCGGTCCTGCTCGTCGACCCCTGGATGGCCGGCAATCCCGTGTTCCCCAAGGGACGCGAAGCCGAAGCCACCAACGGCGCCACGCATATCCTCGTGACCCATGGCCACGGCGATCACGCCTCGAACGCGGTTTCAATTGCCAAGGACAAGGGGATTCCTATTGTCTGCATCCATGAACTGTCCGAGATTTTCGGCGCCGAGGGCGCCCAGGCCATCGGCTTCGGCAAGGGCGGCACGGTCGAGCTGAACCACGCCAGGGTGACGTTGGTCAACGCCTGCCACTCCGCGTCCATCGACTACCAGGGCGGCACGCTCGGGCAGGCGGGGTCCGAAGCAGGCTTGATGATTGCGGGGGAAGGCCACACGATCTATGTCAGCGGCGATACCACCGTCATGGCTGATATGGAGTGGATGGGCGAATACTTCGCCCCCGATATCGGCATTCTCTGCGCCGGCGGCCACTATACAATGGACATGAAGATGGCGGCGTTCGCGGCAAAGAAATACTTCAAGTTCAGGACCGTGATCCCCTGCCATTACAAGACCTTTCCGCTTCTCGCGCAGTCGGCAGCGGACCTGAAGGTTGGCCTTCCCGGCGTCGAGGTGATCGAGCCGGAGGTGCTGAAACCGATCACGATCTGACGCGGCGCCGCGCCGAAAAAAAACCCGCACCACCCCCGCCCAAGGCGATGCGGCCTGGCTCGACGCGCGGATCGCTAATCCCTTCCTGCATTGCGCGGCGTCGGATCGCTTCGCACTGGCGATGCATGGCGGCGCCTTCTGGGTCGAGCCTCCCCGGCCGGACCGTCCCGGGGCCGGATTGGCACCGCGCCCGTCGGGGGCAGCGACCGATCGTGGCGAACCACGCGACCTGCCGCCGACTGGCCTGAGTGCCGCTCGATAGACAGCGACCTCTCCCGAATGGTACTGCTGCCCCAGCAGGACAAGGGATGCGGAATGGGCCGTTGGGTGTACGACGCGATCAGAAAGATCGAAGCGGATTATCAGCGCTCTGCGGACACCCACCTGTTCAAGCTCGCCATCCCGCGGCTCGACGGCGTCGACATCTATCTCAAGGACGAAAGCACCCATCCGACGGGAAGTCTGAAACACCGTCTCGCCCGGTCCCTGTTCCTTTACGCCCTTTGCAACGGCAAGCTCGATGAAGCTACGGTGGTGATCGAGGCGTCCTCGGGCAGCACGGCGGTATCCGAAGCCTATTTCGCCCAGATGCTGTCGCTCCCCTTCATCGCCGTCATGCCGCGCACGACAGCCCAGAGCAAGATCGACAAGATCGCGCTTTACGGCGGCCAGTGCCATTTCGTCGATTCCGCGCCAGAGATGCACGGCGCGGCCGAAGAGCTTGCCGACCGGACCGGCGGTTATTTCATGGACCAGTTCACCTATGCCGAACGCGCGACCGACTGGCGCGGCAACAACAACATCGCCGAAAGCATCTTTCTTCAGATGCGGATGGAGCCGCACCCGATCCCCCACACGCTGGTGATGAGCGCGGGAACCGGCGGCACCTCGGCGACGCTCGGCCGCTATATCCGCTACAAGGGATTCGACACGCGATTGATGGTCGTCGATCCCGAATTCTCGGTGTTCTACGAAAGCTATGTCCGGAAGGATCCGACCCTTACGGCAAATTGCTCAAGCCGGATCGAGGGGATCGGTCGGCCAAAGGTCGAGAAGTCGTTCCAGCCCGACGTCATCGACGACATGATGAAGGTGCCGGACGCCGCCAGCGTGGCCACCGTGCTCTGGCTTGAGGGGCTCATCGGCCGCAAGGCGGGCGGCTCAACCGGCACGAATCTCTGGGGTGCGTTGCGCGTGGCAAGCGAAATGATGGACAAGGGCGAAAAGGGATCGGTTGTATCCCTGATGTGCGACAGCGGCGACCGCTATCTGAATACCTATTACGATCCCGCATGGGTCACCAGCGCCTTGGGCGATATTCGGGACTATATGGACGACCTGAATTCGTGGCTTTGAACCGGGCGGGCTGAGCGTGGCATCCGCATCGCACCGATCCGGCCATCTGGTCAGGTTCGCAGCGTGGTAGCCCTTAACCCTTCTGTCCGGCACATGCCGGATCGCTTGGCTCGCCGAGGCCGACAAGAAATGCGTCCGGTTTCACCCCCGCCGCACCGCGAAGAATCTCCTGAGCATGTCCGCCGCCTCCGCCGCCCCGATCCCTTCGTAGATTTCGGGGGCGTGATGGCACTGGGGATGCGAAAAGACCCGCGCCCCATGCAGGACACCGCCCGATTTCGAGTCCTCCGCCCCGAAATAAAGCCGCCCGATGCGGGCGAATGAAATCGCCGCGGCACACATCGGGCAGGGTTCAAGGGAGACGTAGAGATCATGCCCCGGCAGCCGGTCGGCCCCGGCAGCCGCGCAGGCGGCGCGCAAGGCCAGTATTTCGGCATGGGCGGTCGGATCGTTCATCTCGCGCGTGCGGTTCCCGGCCTGTGCCACGAGCTTGCCATCCGGCGCGACGATCACCGCCCCCACCGGCACCTCGCCCCGCACTCCGGCCGCGCGCGCCTCAGCCAGCGCCGTTTCCATATGGCTGCGAAATCCGCTCATCCTCTCCTCATGACGCGCCGTTCATGCTCATGCAAGCGCTTCCCTCGCCGCGTGATCGGCGTTAGAAGCGGCGCTTCAGATCAGCCGGGGGCGCGACCATGAGTGACGAACAGCCAAAGGGCGAACGCATCGCCAAGGTCATGGCCCGCGCCGGGATCGCCTCGCGCCGGGACGCCGAGAAGATGATCCTCGACGGCCGCGTCGCGGTGAACGGCGCGAAGGTCGAAAGCCCCGCCCTCGACGTGCTGCCCGCCGACAAGGTCACGCTCGACGGCAAGCCCATCGACGCGCCGCAGCCCGCGCGGCTCTGGCTCTACTACAAGCCCATCGGCCTCGTGACCTCTGCCAAGGACGAAAAGGGCCGCCAGACCGTCTTCGACACCATGCCCGCGGATATGCCACGGGTGATGAGCGTCGGACGACTCGACATCACCTCCGAGGGGCTCCTCCTGCTGACCAATGACGGCGAGTTGAAGCGGAAGCTGGAACTGCCCTCGACCGGATGGCTGCGCAAGTACCGGGTCCGCGTCAACGGCCGCCCGAACGAGGCGACCTTCGATCCCCTCCGCCGGGGCGTGGAGATCGACGGCGAGGATTTCCAGCCGATGGAGGTCACGCTCGACAAGCAGCAGGGCGCCAATGCCTGGCTGACGGTTGGTCTGCGCGAGGGCAAGAACCGCGAAGTCCGCCGCGCGATGACCGAGGTCGGCCTGATCGTGAACCGCCTGATCCGGGTCAGCTACGGCCCCTTCCGCCTGAACACCATGAAGCCGGGCGATGTTGTCGAAGTGAAGCAGAAGACCCTGCGCGAACAGCTTGGCGATCCGCGCGGTGCGGGCGAGGATGACAAGCCCGCCCGCAAACCGCGTCGGGGCGGTGCTGCGAAGGCCGAACGGCGCGACCGGCCGGACGGCGACCGCAAGCCACCATTCGGTGCGAAGAAAAGCTTTGGCAAGCGGCCCGAGGGTGAGGCCAGGCCCGAACGTGGCGGCAAACCCTTTGAGCGGAAGGGTGGCTTTTCCAAGCGACCCCCGCGCGACGATGCCGATGCGCAGGATCCCGCCGCACGCAGCAAGGCGCCTCGTGGCAAGCCGCGCAGTGCCGCGGCGGGTGCGCAGATCGACAAGCCTCGCTTTGCCGTGGGTAAACCCGGTACGCGACGGGACCGATCCGAAGAGACCGGCGACAGCAAGCGGTTCGCCGGAAAGCGCGATGGCGATACGAAGCGCCAGGCCGGGAAAACCGGCGCCGCTGGCGACGACAGGCCTCGCCCTTACCGCGAGCGTGGGGAAGACGGTCAGGGCAAGCGCTACGGCGCCAAGCCATCGGGCGGCGCGGCTTCAGGCGGCAAACGCTTCGGCGGGAAAGGCCCGGAATCTGGCGAAGACCGTCCGAAACCCGATCGCGGCCGTGCGGAAACCGGCGGCGCGGGACGCCCCGCCAAGGATCGCGCATACGACGACAAGCACGCCCGTCGCCCGCGCGGGGAGGGTGACAATGGCCCGCGCCCCTTCGCCAAGCCGCTTCCGCGTGGCAAGGGCCGGCCGGAGGGCAAGCCCGGCGCCGGCCCACAGGATCGCCCTTCCCGCAAGGGACCGGAGGGCGGTAAGCCTCGGGGGCCGGGCAAGGGTTCGGGCCGCAAGGACTGAGTGCTCCACCGGCGGCTGCCCGCAATCCACCTTCTGCACTCGGCCAAAAAGGCGAATAGGGGGAAAAATTCCCCTTGAGGAAGGGCTTGGCCTCTGACCGCCGACGTGCCAGTCTTCGCCGCGTGATTTGGGGGCGAGTGGATGAGCGACAGCGGCTTGCAGCGGATAGCCTATGTGCTGCTTCTGGGGCTGATGATCTATGTCGCGGTGACGGGGGGCGTCTGATGGCTGAACGCTACCGTGGTCGCTACAGCCCTGATGGCCAAACCGATCCGTCGCGCCCCGCAACCTCCCGCCGCGCGCCGAGCACCGCCGAGCGCCGGACACGGCTCATCTTCCTCGTCAGCCTTCTCTTCGCGGTCAAGTCCTTCTTCCAGGACCCGGCGAACATGCTGCGCTACCTCGTGGCCTTCGCGATCCTTCTGCTGGCGACGTGGCTGACGCGCGAAGGCATCCGCGCGCACGAGGCTTTTGACGAACGCCGCAGCGCCCGTCGCCCGGCCTTTCCGCGCAAGATCTTCGGTTCTGTCCTGACCGGCATCGGCCTCGGGCTGGCGGCGGCGGCGACCGGCGCGGCCTTGGCCCTGCCCGTCCTGATCGGACTTGCCGGCGCGGTCCTGCATTTTGCCACCTTCGGCCCCGACCCGATGCGGGACAAGGGGATGGAGGGCATCGACACCTTCCAGCAGGACCGCGCCGCGCGGTTCGTCACGGAAGGCGAAGGCTACCTGAACGAGATGCGCGCGGCGGGCGCGGCCCTTGGCGACCGCAAGCTGACCGACCGGATCGAGCGCTTCGCCGCCGCCGCCCGCGCGCTCTTCCGTACGGTCGAGGAAGACCCCCGCGACCTGACCGCCGCGCGGCGCTACCTCGGCGTCTATCTCATGGGCGCGCGCGATGCGACGATCAAGTTCGCCGACCTCTGGCGGCGTGACAGGGATGCCACCGCCCGCAGCGACTATGAAAGCCTGCTGACCGATCTTGAAAGCAATTTCGCCCAGCGCACGCAGGCGCTTTTGTCCGACAACCGCAGCGACCTCGACATCGAGATTTCTGTCCTGCGCGACCGGCTGAAGCGCGAAGGCGTCGTGCTCGACCTCAAATCCCCGCCCGAAGAAGGAGCGTAGCCCATGTCTGAAGCCACCCGTCAGGAAGCCGCCAAGGCGCTGGCCGCCGTCGAGGAAGTCACCGCCGTCGTCCTGCCCGAGCCGGGCAAGGAGGTGGTGCCCCTTGCCGCCGCCCCGGCCCCGGTCGCCGCGGCGATCCGCAAGCGGATGGCCGAGCTCGACATGAGCGACACCGGCTCCATCGTCAATTTCGGCTCTGCCGCGCAGGCGGAATTGCAAGAGATCAGCCAGGCGATGTTGCAGGACGTGCGCAACAAGGACGTCGGGCCGGCGGGCGACAGCCTGCGCGATATCGTCACCACGATCCGCGGCTTTTCGGTGTCCGAGCTTGACGTGCGGCGGAAGCTTTCCTGGTGGGAACGCCTTTTCGGCCGCACTGCGCCCTTCGCGAAATTCCTCGCCCGGTTTGAGCAGGTGCAGGGCCAGATCGACCGGATCACCGACAACCTTCTTGGCCATGAGCATAAATTGCTCAAGGATATCAAGTCTCTGGACATGCTCTATGACAAGACGCTGAACTTCTACGACGAACTCGCGCTCTATATCGCGGCGGGGGAAGAGAAGCTGAGGGAGCTGGATAGCAAAGACATTCCAGCGAAGGAGGCCGAAGTGAAAGCGGCGCCCGAGGCGGATCAGGTGATGCGCGCGCAGGAGTTGCGCGACATCCGCTCCGCCCGTGATGATCTGGAACGCCGGGTCCACGACCTCAAGCTGACGCGGCAGGTCACGATGCAGTCGCTGCCCTCGATCCGCCTCGTGCAGGAAAACGACAAGTCGCTTGTGACCAAGATCAACTCAACCCTCGTGAACACCGTGCCCCTGTGGGAAACCCAGCTTGCCCAGGCAGTTACGATCCAACGTTCATCCGAAGCCGCAAGTGCCGTGCGTGAGGCCAATGATCTGACGAACGAACTTCTGACCGCCAACGCCAAGAACCTGCGCCAGGCGAATGAGGTAGTGCGGACCGAGATGGAACGCGGCGTCTTCGACATCGAAGCGGTCAAGACAGCCAATGCCGAACTGATCGGCACCATCGAGGACAGCCTGCGCATCGCCGACGAGGGCAAGCGCAAGCGCGCGGCGGCCGAGGTCGATCTGAAGAAGATGGAGGCCGATCTGCGCGACACGCTCGCCTCCGCCAAGTCGCGGGCGACCGGCAGCGGCGCCAATCTCGGCAGCAGCGTCTGAGGTATCACAATCGCCATGCGCGCAGGCTTCGCCCTTTCGGCACTGCTCCTTCCCATGCTTCTCGCAGCGTGTATCGGCAGCGGGCCGGTCCTGCTAACGCAGGCGCCCGGCGCCGCGCCGCCTGAAAATGTGACACCGCCCTCCGCCGAAACGCTCGCGGGTCGAACCTACTATAAAAAGGTCGAGGCGAATTACCTCGCTCAGGGCCGCATGCGCGAGGACGGCGGCGGGAAGGACACCCCCTTCACCACGCGCGATCTGGTCGACAATTTCCTTGCCATCGCCTTCTTCGACGAATTCGGGGAGAGGGACGGCCAGTTGATTGCAGGGGGCGCGGAAAACAAGCTCCACCGCTGGCCGGGGCCGGTGCGCGTCGGCGTCGTCTTCGGCGCTTCCGTGCCGCCAGAACAGCGCGCTTCCGACCGCGCCGCCATCGCCGCCTATATCCGGCGTCTGTCGAAGATCAGCGGGCTGCCGATGTGGATGAACGACCGCAATCCGAACCACACGGTCTTTATCCTCAATCCGGACGAACGCCGTGCTGCGGGTCCGCTGATCCGGGCCGCCGAACCGGAGACCAGCATCGCCGCGATCCGTTCGGTCGAGGAGATGCGGCCCGACATCTATTGTACCGCCTTCACTTTCAACCCCGGCGCGAGTGCGATGATCGACAGCGCGGTTTCGGTCATCCGGGCCGAGCTTACCGCGAAGCTGCGCATGCTCTGCGTCCACGAGGAGATTGCGCAAAGTCTGGGCCTCATCAACGACAGCCCCCATGCGCGACCCTCCATCTTCAACGACGACGAGGAATTCGCGCTGCTGACGCGGCAGGACGAACTGATGTTGAAAATTCTTTACGATCCCCGGCTAAGGCCCGGTATGACGCTGGCCGAAGCGCGGCCCATCGTCGAGGCGATCGCGGCGGAACTCATGGGCGGCGAAAGCTGAGGCCCGATAAAGAAGGAGAGCACCATGGGAATTCTGGATTTCCTCACCGGCGAATTCATCGACGTCATCCACTGGACCGACGACACCCGCGACACGATGGTCTGGCGGTTCGAGCGTGAAGGCCACGCGATCAAGTATGGCGCCAAGCTCACGGTGCGCGAGGGGCAGGCGGCGGTCTTCGTCCATGAAGGCCAGATCGCCGACGTCTTCACCCCCGGTCTTTACATGCTCGAGACCAACAACATGCCGATCCTGACCACGCTCCAGCACTGGGATCACGGCTTCCAGTCGCCCTTCAAGTCGGAGATCTACTTCGTCAGCACCACGCGGTTCACCGATCAGAAATGGGGCACCAAGAACCCGATCATCGCCCGCGATCCGGAATTCGGGCCGGTGCGGCTGCGCGCCTATGGCACCTACGTCATGCGTGTATCTGACCCGGCGAAGTTCCTGTCCGAGATCGTCGGCACCGACGGCGAATTCACGGCCGATGAGATCAGCTTCCAGATCCGCAACATCATCGTGCAGGAATTTTCGCGCGTTATCGCCTCGTCCGGCATTCCGGTCCTCGACATGGCGGCGAACACGGCCGATCTCGGCAAGATCGTCGCCAGCGCGATCACGCCGGCGATCACGGCATATGGGCTGAGCATCCCCGAGTTCTATATCGAGAACGTCAGCCTGCCCGAGGCAGTCGAGGCGGCGCTCGACAAGCGGACCTCGATGGGGATCGTCGGCGATCTGAACCGCTACATGCAGTACAACGCCGCCGAGGCGCTGGCGCGCGGCGATGGCGGCGCGGCCGGCGCCGCGATGGGGGCCGGCATGGGCGCCGGGATCGGCATGGCGATGGGCGCGCGGGTCGGACCCTGGGGCGCCCCGCCTGAGGCCAGCGCCGCCGCCGTTCCGCCGCCGCCCCCGCCGCCGCTGGTCGAGAAGGTCTGGCACATCGCCGAAAACGGCGCCGCACAGGGGCCTTACGGACGCGGGCACCTCGGCCGGCTGGTCGCCGACGGCTCACTCACCCGCGAAACGCTGGTCTGGGCGCAGGGCATGGACGGCTGGAAACCGGCGGGCGAGGTCACCGAGCTTGCGCAACTTTTCACCGTGATGCCGCCGCCGCCGCCGGGCGCCTGACGGGCGGAACCCGCCGCGATGAAGGACGCATCCGCAGACCACCGCTTCCCCTGCCCGCAATGCGGCGCCGACCTGCGCTTCGCGCCGGGCGAGGGCAAGCTTGTCTGCGACCATTGCGGCCATACCGAACCCCTGACCGCCCAGCGCAGCGCCACGCAACCGATTCAGGAGCTTGACCTGAGGCGCGGGCTTGAGGCCGCGCTGCCCGACACCGAGATGGAGGTGATCCGCACCTCGCGCTGCCCGAATTGCGGGGCCGAGGTCGAATTCGACCCCGCCGTCCATTCCACCGAATGTCCCTTTTGCGCGACGCCCGTCGTCACCGATACCGGCGAAAGCCGCCATATCAAGCCAAAGGGCCTCGCCCCGTTCGACATCAAGGAGGCCGAGGCGCGGGAGGCCATGAACCGCTGGCTCGGCTCCTTGTGGTTCGCGCCCTCGGGCCTGCAAAGCTACGCCCGCAATGGCCGCGCATTGCAGGGCGTCTATGTCCCGTTCTGGACCTTCGACGCCAACACGCGGTCCAGCTATACCGGGCAGCGCGGCACGATTTACCATGAGACGCAGCCAGTACAGGTGCGTGACCAGCAGGGCCGCACCCGGACCGAGATGCGCCAGGTCGCCAAGATCCGCTGGACGCCCGTCTCGGGCCGTGTGGCGCGGTTCTTCGATGATGTGCTGATCCTCGCCTCACGATCCTTGCCGAAATCCCATACCGATGCGCTTCTGCCCTGGGATCTGACCCGGCTTGAACCCTACCAGCCGGAATTCCTCGCTGGCCTCCGGTCCGAGGGCTATACGGTGCCACTTCAGGACGGCGTGACCGAGGCGCGGGCCTATATGGACCGGATGATCGAACGTGACGTGCGTTTCGACATCGGCGGCGACCGGCAGGAAATCGGCAACATCGACACCGAGGTCTCGGATGTCACCTTCAAGCACATACTGCTGCCGGTCTGGACTGCCGCCTACAAGTTCCGGGGGAAAAGCTTTCGGTTCGTGGTGAACGGCCAGACTGGCAAAGTGCAGGGCGAACGGCCCTGGTCGCCCTGGAAGATCGCCGTCGCGGTGATCCTCGGCCTTATCGTCGCGGGGGCGATCGCGTGGCTCTCGCAGAACGCCGACACGATCCAGTTCCGCTAGGTTCCTGCCCCTTGACCCCGCGCAAAACCCCCGCAAGGTGATTGATGGAACCACCGGCATCCGCTAGAGGATGCCTGTTACCGCTAACGGGAGGAAGCGATGATCCTGAGTTGTGGCGAAGCGCTGATCGACATGCTACCCCGCCAATCGACCAACGGCGAGGATGCCTTCGCTCCCTATGCGGGCGGCGCAGTCTTCAACACGGCAATCGCGCTCGGCCGTCTCGGGGCGCCTTCAGGGTTCCTCTCCGGCATCTCCACCGATCTCTTCGGCAAGATCCTGACCGACGGCCTTTCGGAGTCCAAGGTCGACAGCACGCTTGCCATCCGCTCGGACCGCCCGACGACACTGGCCTTCGTCCGGCTCGCGGACGGTCAGGCGAGCTATGCCTTTTACGATGAGAACACCGCCGGCCGCATGATCACGCCGGACGATTTGCCCGCCCTGCCCTCACATATCGAAGCCATGTTCTTCGGCGGCATCAGCCTTGTCGCCGATCCCGGCGGCAGCGCCTATGAGGCCCTGATGACCCGCGAGGCGCCGAACCGCGTCACGATGATTGACCCCAACATCCGGCCCGGCTTCATCACCGACGAGGCGAGCTATCGGGCCCGGATCGACCGGATGATCGGCATGGCGGATCTCGTGAAGCTCTCGGACGAGGATCTGCATTGGGTCGAGGGCAAAGGCGACATTCCCGCACTTGCCGCGAAGATCCTTTCGCAGGGGCCGAAAGTTGTCTTCGTAACCGAAGGCGCAAAGGGCGCCCATGCCTTCACCGCGAAGGACCACGTCTTCGTGGCGGCCCGCAAGGTCGAGGTGGCCGATACGGTGGGCGCGGGCGACACCTTCAACGCGGGCGTCCTCGCGGCCTTGCATCGGGAAGGGTCGCTGACGAAATCCGGGCTGAAGGCGATCGGGAAGGCGGCGCTGGAGAAGGCGCTCGACCTTGGCGTCCGCGCCGCCGCTGTCACCGTCTCGCGCCCCGGCGCAAACCCGCCTTGGGCCGACGAGTTGTGAGGGCGCTTCTCCAGCGTGTCAGTTCGGCGCGGGTCACGGTCTCTGGGAGGCTGACCGGAGAGATCGGGCCGGGCCTCCTGATCCTCGTCTGCGCAATGCGCGGCGATACCGAGGCGGAGGCCGACCAGCTTGCGGCGAAAATCGTGAAGCTGCGCATCTTCCGCGATGCCGAGGACAAGATGAACCTTTCGCTCCGCGATACAGGCGGGGCGGCGCTTGTCGTCAGCCAGTTCACGTTGGCCGCCGACACTTCGCGCGGCAACCGCCCCGGCTTTTCGCCCGCAGCACCCCCGGATGAGGGCGAGCGGCTTTATCGCCATTTCTCCGACCGCCTTCGGGCCGAGGGCGTGACGGTCGAGAACGGTGAATTCGGTGCGGACATGGACGTCGCGCTGGTCAATCAGGGTCCGGTGACGATCTGGCTCGACACGGCGGGGTAAGTCCCACCGCATTAGCCTTGTGGGGTCATCGACTTTCTCTGCCGGTTTCGCTCCAGACCCAGTCGCCGCTCGCGCCAGATGATCGCGATCCCCGCCGCGACAACGAGGGCCGCCCCTTGCAGCACCGTCTTCGTCGGCACTTCCGCAAAGACGAAATAGCCCACCCCCAGCGCGAGGATCATCGAGGCATATTCGAACGGTGCGATCACCGAGGCATCGGCGAAACGGTAGGACGAGGTCAGGAGCACCTGCCCGATCCCACCGAAAAGCCCGGCGCAGACCAGCATCGCCGCCACTCCGGGCGTAGGCCAGACCCAACCGAAGGGGAGCGTGACAAGCGAAACGCAGGCCGACGTGACCGAAAAGTAGAAGACGATGGCCGTCGTCCGCTCCTCCATCACGAGCTTGCGCACGAAGACCTGCGCCAGCGCCGAGAACACCGCACCGATCAGAACGAGCACCGCGCCCAGCGTCTCTGCCGAGCCGACGTCGCCCGCCTGCAGCGCCGTCAGGCGCGGCGTCAGGATGATGAGGACCCCGACCATGCCGAGGCCGACGGTCGTGATGCGAAAGGCGCGCACCTGCTCGCCGAGGAACATCGCCGCGAAGATGACCGTCAGAAGCGGCGCGGCATAGCCGATTGCGGTGACCTCGGGCAGCGGCAGGAAGCCCAGTCCCGCGAAGCCGCAGCCCATCGCCGTCGTGCCCAGCAGCCCGCGCCAGAGATGGCCGAGGGGATTGGCCGTCCTGAGCCCGTCACCAAAGGCGTGGGTCGCGTAGAGCCAGACAAGGATAACCGGGATCGCGAAGAACGACCGGAAGAACACCGCCTCGCCCGGCGGCACGTCCTCCGCCGTCGCCTTGATGAGGCTCGACATGGCCATGAAGACCGCGACCGACATCAGCTTGAAGCCGATGCCCCGTAGGGGCGTATGTGTGGCCTCGTTCACTCTGGCCTGACCCGTGCGCCGGTCTTGTTGGCAAAGGCCTCAAGCCGTGCCCGTGCGTCTGGCTGCGTGTTGACGATCCCGGCCACCACCGCTTCGGCATAGGCGGCGTCGAGGGCGGACATGTTCTGCATATGGCTGATCGCCGAACAGATGGCGAAATTCCCCAGGGGCGTGTTGGCCGCAATCGCGCGGGCAAGCTCCATCGCCCTCGCCTCGCTATCCTCGACAAGGTACTGGCAGAGACCGACGGCGACCGCCTCCTCGCCCTTGTAGATGCGCCCGGTCAGCATCATGTCGATCATCCGCGCCTTGCCGACGAGGTCGGCCACCCGGATCGTGGCACCGCCGCCGGTGAAAAGCCCGCGCTGGCCTTCGGGAAGGGCGAAATACGTCGTCCGGTCCGCGACGCGGATATGGGCCGACGAGGCCAGTTCCAGCCCGCCGCCGACGACCGCGCCCTTCAGGGCCGCGATGATCGGTACGCCGCCATATTCCATCTTGTTGAACGCCTCATGCCAGCGCAGACACAGATGCATGAAATCGGCCGGCGTGCGATCTTCCCTGAAATGCTCCACAAGATCGAGGCCCGCGCAGAAATGCGTCCCCTCGCCGCGCAGCACGACCGCCTTCACCCCGGCGCGGGGGATCAGGCTGAAGAGATCGACCAGTTCCTCGACCGTCCGAGCATCGAGCGCGTTGCGCTTGGCTTCCCGGTTCAGCGTCACGGTCGCGATCCCGCCTTCGTCCACGTCGAGCAGGAGCTGCGTCAGATCAAGACCGTCGAGCGTTTTCATGCGGCTCCCCTCTTGCAAACCTCGGCGAAGATGCCAGAGCATGTCCGGGATGGAAAGGCGCGAAAGCGCCTTGGTACACGACCCGATCCGCTTGCCCCTTTTCGCACGCTCCCTTAGAAAGCGGGCCGGACACCAAAGGACGCCCCATGCTCGACCTGACCTATGAAGCCCCGAAGCCGAAGGTGATTTCCGGCGCAAAGGAGGACTGGGAGCTTGTGATCGGGCTCGAGGTTCACGCGCAGGTGGCCTCGAAGGCCAAGCTCTTCTCCGGCGCCTCGACCGAATTCGGGCAGGAACCCAATTCCAACGTCGCCTTCGTCGATGCGGCGATGCCGGGGATGCTGCCGGTCATCAACGAATTCTGCGTGGCGCAGGCGGTGAAGACGGGCCTTGGGCTAAAGGCGAAGATCAATCTGCGATCCGCCTTCGACCGCAAGAACTACTTTTACCCGGATCTGCCGCAGGGCTACCAGATTTCGCAACTTTACCACCCCATCGTCGGCGAGGGTGAAGTCCTCGTGGATATGGCCCCCGGCATCGCGCGGCGCGTCCGGATCGAGCGCATCCACATGGAGCAGGACGCCGGCAAGTCGATCCATGACCTCGACCCCACCATGTCCTTCGTCGACCTCAACCGCACCGGCGTCGCGCTGATGGAGATCGTCTCGCGCCCGGATATCCGGGGCCCCGAGGAGGCCGCGGCATATGTCGTGAAGCTGCGCCAGATCCTGCGCTACCTCGGCACCTGCGACGGCAACATGCAGAACGGCAACCTGCGCGCCGATGTGAACGTCTCGATCTGCCGGCCGGGGGACTATGAGAAATATCAGGCGACGCAGGACTTCAGCCACCTCGGCACGCGCTGCGAGATCAAGAACATGAACTCGATGCGCTTCATCCAACAGGCGATCGAATATGAGGCCCGCCGCCAGATCGCCATCGTCGAGGATGGCGGCTCGGTCGTGCAGGAAACCCGTCTTTACGACCCCGACAAGGGCGAGACGCGCTCGATGCGGTCGAAGGAAGAGGCGCATGATTACCGCTACTTCCCCTGCCCCGACCTTCTGCCGCTGGAGATCGAGCAAGCTTGGGTCGATGATATCGCCGCTTCCATGCCCGAACTGCCGGACGCCAAGAAGGCACGGTTCGTCACCGCATACGGCATGACCGAATATGACGCCAACGTCCTCACCGCCGAGGTCGAGAACGCCAGCTTCTTCGAAGCGGTCGCGCAGGGCCGCGAAGGCAAGCAGGCCGCGAACTGGGTTATCAATGAACTGTTCGGGCGGCTCAACAAGGAAGGCCTCGGCGTCGCCGAAAGCCCGATTTCCGCCGCCCAGCTTGGTGGTGTGCTTGACCTCATCGCGAAGGGCGAGATTTCCGGCAAGATGGCCAAGGACCTCTTTGAACTGCTCTGGACCGAGGGCGGCGATCCGGCCGAAGTCGCGGCGACGCACGGGATGAAGCAGGTCACCGACCTTGGCGCGATCGAGACGGCGGTGGATGACATCATCGCCGCAGAACCCCGCACAGGTGGAAAAGGCCAAGGCCAATCCGAAACTTGCCGGGATGGTTCGTCGGTCAAGTGCTGAAGGCGACCGGCGGCAAGGCCAACCCGGCGGCGGTCAACGAATTGGTGGCGAGGAAACTCGGCATCTGAGCCGCGCGCGCATGGAAAAAGGGCGGCCCCAAGGACCGCCCTTGCGTATTGATACCGGCTATGCCTCAGGCCTTGCGGCGGCGCCCGAACCCGGCCAGATGCGCCGAGACCGCCAAGCAGGACCAGCCCCGCTGCTGGCAGCGGCACCGGGGGCGAGCGCGATGTTGTCCACGAAGGCACCGCTGATCGTTGCTTTTGCCCGTTGCGCCGACATAGACTTGATAGTTGCCCGCGACTGTCACCATCAGGTCGAGACGAGCTGCGTCCAGCTGGCCGCGCGTCGCGCCACCGGTGCCGACCGTCGCCGTCGCGCCGCCAAGGCCAGTGATCCCGTAGGTCACGCCGTTGGTGTTGGACTGCATTGGTCTGAGGGCTGTACCAGAGGCTGAGCGTATAGCGCCCGATGCCAAGGGCCACGTTCTGGACGAGGTGGAGTTGCCGACCCGGTCCAGTGCGACGTAGTAGTTCCCCGTCCTGCGCATCGATGAAATTCCGCGTGCGGTCGGTCTCGACCGCGATGCCGCTGCCTGAGGACAAGGTCCAGCCATCGAGACTGTTCCAAGTGTCCCAATTGCGACCCGAAACCGGAAGATTGCCAAACATGGCGTTGTTCGTGGTGCCACGGGTGTTGCCCGGCACACCATCTTCAAAGGAACCATTGATTAGAAGCGTTGCGCCGAAGGCGGGCATTGCCATGCCCATCACCCCGGCCAGAACGGCCCCAATAAAGCTTTTCCGCATCGTCGTATCACACCATTCCCAAAGAGTCACCCAAGCAGTTCGTAGGCAGAAAATGGGCGGAAACTAAGGCCGACAGGTGGCAACATCAGCGCCGATGGTTTCGATTCCGTTGACATTCGGCCACGCGATCGCCATTGCCTTTCCTGCCCTACTTGCCGCACGTGACGGCTGCGCGATAACCGCCCGAGCGCCCGGGCCAGTGAGAGACGCAAGGGATCACACGCGCGATGCGACAGTTCGAGTACAAGGTTTTACCTGCCCCCGACCGGGGTGAGAAAGTGAAGGGCGCGAAGACCTCGGGCGACCGCTACGCGCAGGCGCTCACCGGCGTACTGAATCGCATGGCGCGCGACGGCTGGGACTATGTCCGCGCCGAGATGCTGCCGTCGGAGGAACGCAGCGGTCTGACGCGCCGGACCACCGTCTATCACAACGTTCTCGTTTTCCGCCGTGCGCTCGCCACCGATGCGGAACAGGCGCCCGCGCCGCGCCAACTGACCGCGGACGCGCCAAGCGGCAACGCTCCGCGCGTCGTTGCGACGACAGCCACGACATCTGCGAAGCCTGGGCCGAAAGTTTCGGCCGAGAGCGCGGGTTCGGCGGAGACAAAGGCGGATGGTGAGGGCGACGGCGTCGCATAGCTGTCAACAGTAGTCGCCGACCGGGAAAACCGTCGCGCGGCCGGAGATCGAGATTTCGGGCCGGACGGCAGTCCGCAGATTGGAATATTACTTAATATTTTCAATATATTAAGTGCAATTCGCCGACCATTTCGCCACGTCTTGGCCGCGTTGACGCCACATTTCCGCCACTATTTCCTTGCTGCGGGCGCGGGTCCCGGCAAGATGGGTCCCCATGCCAGGGTGGGGTATGCCATGTATGAATACAAGTTTCTGCCAGCTCCGAAGCAGGTCAAACGGGGTGAGTTGACCCTGAACGATTCCGACGCGCTGACACGGACCCTCGACAGCGAGATCAATCTTGTCGTCGGGATCGGATGGGAATTCCTGCGGACCGAACGCGTGCCGGTCAGGCGCCGGTGGCTCTTTCTGCCGCTGACCCGTCAGCAGGATTTCCTGATCTTCCGCCGGCCATTGACAGAAGCGGAAACACCCTACATCCCCGAGACGCCGTGCGCGCCGTCGGTTCGCCCGCGCAGGGTACAACTGCGGGGCAGCGCGGCCACGGCGCGGCCCATCGCCGCGCCCGCCTGAGCGTCAGCCGAGATCCAGCGCCAGTGCATGGACCCGCCCCACAAGGCCGGGGCCAAGCGCGGCGTGAACCGCGCGATGCCGCTGAACCCGCGTCATCGGACCGAGCGATGACGCACGCATCACGACCCTGAAGTGACTTTCGCCGCCGTCCCGGAACCCGGCGTGACCGCGATGCGCCTCGCTTTCGTCAATGATTTCAAGGTGCGTGGGCGCGAAAGCCTTGGTCAGCCGTGTCCGCATCTCTTCGCTCACTGCCATTTTTCAACTCGCCCCCTTCAAAGCGCCACGAAATGCCCTAAACTGTCCGCCCCGAGTCGAAAAGACAACGGATGAGGCCAGAGCATGACACGACCCGATCCATTCGGTTTCGACATTTCCGCGAAATCGGACAAGAAAAAGCGCACCAAGGGCCGCCGCGGCATGTCCGGCGCGTTCGAAACGTCCAGCCGCGCCTGCGACCATCCAGGCTGCGAGGAGGCGGGCCAGTACCGTGCGCCGAAATCGCCGGACCACCTCGACGAGTATTTCTGGTTCTGCAAGGACCACGTCCGCGAATACAATCTCAAATGGAACTTCTTCCAGGGATCGAATGAGGACGACTTCCAGAAGTTCATGGAGAAGGATCGGGTCTGGGGGCGCGAGACAAAGCCGTTCGGCAAGCCCGGCACCGAGGACCGGGCCTGGGCGCGGCTCGGCATCGAGGACCCCATGGAGATCCTCGGCGACAAGGCGACACAGAATCCCGGCCGGTCGCTGGGCCGCAAACTGCCTCCGACCGAACGCAAGGCGCTGGAAATCCTCGAGGCGAGGGACAGCTGGACCAAGGTCGAGATCCGCAAGCAGTACAAGTCCCTGGTCAAGGATCTGCACCCGGACATGAACGGCGGCGACCGCTCCGACGAGGACCGCCTTCAGGAAGTCGTCTGGGCCTGGGACCAGATCAAGGAAAGCCGGAATTTCCGCGACGCATGAAGAAGCCCGGGAGGTGATGCCTCCCGGGCTCCGGTCTGCGGCCCTGGGGTTTGACGGATTGACCCGGACCGCCTACCGACCGTTCACTCGTCGTCGAGTGTCTTGAGGAAGGCGACGAGATCGGCCTCTTCGTCGGCCGTCAGCTTGAGGTCGCCAAGTTCGTCCTTGTTCACGGTTGCCGGGATTTCGGCAGAGGGCCAGCAGTTCTGCTGCATTGCCTCGGCCTCCGTCGCCCAGTCATCCTTGCACGCGGGTAACACATCGCGGGTGTTGTAGAAGTGCACGACCCCTTCCAGCGTCTTGAAGTAGCCGTTGTGCATATACGCCTTGCGCGCGTCTGCCGTGACGCCCTTGGTCAGGTTGCGCAGCGTCGGTACCTGCTGCCGGCCCATGTTCTCATCGGCATAGCTTGCATAGACCAGATCGGTCTTGAGAAAGCCGCCCAATCCCGGATCGACGTAAGCCTTGCCTTCGGGATTGGCGCCAGTCTGCGCGTAGAACGGATTGTCGCGGTTGCGCGGCACGCCGAGATTGTCGAAGGTCCAGTCGGTCAGAACCGCGGGCCTTCCGGACGTGCTGGGCGTCAGCACATGGCACGCCGCGCAATTTCCCTTCTTCTCGTCCTTGAAGATATTCAAGCCCGCCAGTTCGGTCTTGGACAATTCACCGGTTCCGCGCACCCAGTGGTCGTAGCGCGAATCGAACCTGTCCACTTCCGAGGATTTCTCGAAGGCGGAAATTGCCTGCGCGATCTTGCCGAAGACGTCGTCCACGGCAGCTTCCGTATCCTCGTCGCCGATCTCGATCTTGGCGTCGGGATCGGCGCATTGGGCTGCCAGATCCTCCGGGAACGCAATCTCAGGCAAGTCCTTCCCCCAGATCGCGGCGAGCATCGCCGGAAAGTCGTTTTCTCCGCGCGGATGCATGACCCGCTCGACGACACAGGCCGCATGCGGCATTCCCATCTCCAGCGGGTTCAGGAACGGACCTTGTGCCTGATCGGCGGTCGGATTGCCGAGCAGCTTTCCGGTCGCCCTACCGTCCAGGAATGCGCCGCCGACAAAGGTGATGTCGCCATCATCGACGATGTGGTGAAGCACCGGGGATTCCGAGGCATATGCCATCGACGGCGGCTTCCGGTTGCCGAAACGCCCTTCGACGGACCCCTCGACCACCGCGCCGGCGGCGTTGAAATCCGCGTGCGGGCTGGTGAAGCCATGATCCGGATCGTGGCAGGACGAGCAGGACTGGTTTCCATTGATCGACAAACTGCTGTCGAAGAACAGAGCCTTGCCCAGAACTTGCTCCGGATCGAGTTGCGCCGCATGTGCGGCAAAAGCGGAACCGAGTCCCGCGACCATACCGAGGATCACCCTCATGCCTTACCCCTTTCCTGTCCGACCCACCCGCCGGATCGGTTATCTGATAATTTTTGTCAACTATAAATGTCGACAGCTAGACGCCTTCCAAACGCGAAAATTCGCACGCATACGTGATACAACTTTAGTTATATTACACGAAAATAAACGAAAGTGTGATCAGGAATAGCTGCCTGGCGCGTTACAGTAACCCACGAAAAATTGCCATTGTTGACGGTTGACCGGTATCGGCATGCAAAAACCCGCGCCGGTGAGGGCGCGGGTCCGAGCGGTGGGGACGCTCCAATTCGGGAGCGGGCGCTCTCAGGCGGGCCGGAAAGTCATCGCCAGTCCGTTCATGCAGTAGCGCTTGCCGGTCGGTTTCGGCCCATCATTGAAGACATGCCCGAGATGACCGCCGCAGCGGCGGCAGTGAACCTCGGTTCGGCGGCCGAGAAGGCCCCAATCCGCCTTCGTCTCGACCGCGTTCGGCAGCGGTTCCCAGAAGGACGGCCAGCCGGTGCCGCTTTCGAATTTCGTCTTCGAGGAATACAGCGCCAGTTCGCAGCCCGCACAGACGAATGTACCTGCCCGGTGCTCGTCGTTCAGCGGACTGGAGAAGGCCCTTTCGGTATCCTCCTCGCGCAACACGCTGTATTGCGCCGGCGTCAGGAGCTTGCGCCACTCTGCTTCGGTCTTGGTGACTTCGAAGGCTTCGGCGGCACGCACCATGCGTGGCCCGAAGGCCAGAGCGGCCGCGCCCGCCATCAAGATATTGCGCCGTGTCGTCATTGTTCCTCCGATCTCCGCCCATGGGGCAATTCGCCGCCAGTATGCCGCGAAAGCATGTTTCAAAGGGTAAAACTTCAGCCGCCCCCACTCGCATTTGCGTGACCGAAAAGGCGCTTATGCGCGACCCGCGCTCGCCTCGTCCGGTTCTCTTCGGACGCGCGGGAGTGACCAAGCAACGGACCTCCCCTTGAACCCTCCGCCAATCTCCTTCATCAAGGCCCGGTGACGCCCGGTACGGGTTCCGGGCGCGTTGACCATGGCGGACCCAATGCTCGATCTGAACGCGAAACCGACCGAAGAAATCTCCGTGCGCGAGGTTTTTGGCATCGATACCGAGATGAAGGTGAAGGGTTTCGCCGAACGGACCGAACGCGTGCCCGACATCGATCCGACCTACAAGTTCGACCCGGACACCACCTTGGCCATCCTCGCGGGCTTTGCCTACAACCGCCGTGTGATGATCCAGGGCTACCACGGCACCGGCAAATCGACGCATATCGAGCAAGTCGCGGCGAACCTGCAATGGCCCTGCGTGCGGGTGAACCTCGACAGCCACATCTCCCGCATCGACCTCATCGGCAAGGACGCGATCAAGCTCCGCGACGGCAAGCAGGTGACGGAGTTCCACGAGGGCATCCTGCCCTGGGCGCTCCGCAACCCCGTCGCCATCGTCTTCGACGAATACGATGCCGGCCGCGCCGACGTGATGTTCGTGATCCAGCGGGTGCTCGAACACGACGGCAAGCTGACGCTTCTCGACCAGAACGAGATCATCACGCCGAACCCCTGTTTCCGCCTGTTCGCCACCTCCAACACCGTCGGCCTTGGCGACACGACCGGCCTGTACCACGGCGTCCAGCAGATCAACCAGGCGCAGATGGACCGCTGGTCGATGGTGGCGACGCTGAATTACCTTTCTCACGACGCCGAGACCGCGATCGTGCTGGCCAAGAACCCGCATTACAACACCGACAAGGGCAGGAAGCAGATCGCCCAGATGGTGACGGTCGCGGACCTGACGCGGACCGCCTTCATGAACGGCGACCTCTCGACCGTCATGTCGCCCCGCACCTGCATCAACTGGGCCCAGAACGCCGAGATCTTCCGCAACATCGGCTATGCGTTCCGGCTCACCTTCCTCAACAAGTGCGACGAGCTGGAACGGCAGACCGTCGCCGAGTTCTACCAGCGCTGCTTCGACGAGGAATTGCCGGAAAGTGCTGCGAGCCAGAGCATAAGGTGATGGCAGGGCGAGGATTGGCACTTGCAAGCCTGTTATGCTGGTTTGCAAACGTTCAAATCACTCTAGGACAATCCGTTGAACTGGTTCCGATCATCGACTCGGTGACTAACGGCGGCTCCACTGCCTATTCACTGCAACGCTGCGCTGCTCTTTTTGATACCATGATGCGCAACGGCGACAATGGAAAGCTAAGTGCGTCCGAAACCTCGGAACTCAAAAAAGATTACGATCTGTTCGTCGCCATGCTGATTTCCGCTAGTGCGGAAGACTTGGGAACTGAAAAATCAGAGTATGACCTGCTATATGAAGTAGGTGGAATATCAGAGCTGTACCAGCAAAGGTTCACGAAGAACGAACTGGCTTCCGGGCATCCTTGGAAACACGATGCTCTTTGGAACAAAGATCACAACTTGTGTAAGGCGATCGGAAAACAATGACCCAACGCTCCGACAACCCCGCTGACCCGTTCAAGAAGGCGCTCGCCGAGGCCACCAAGACCATGGCGGACGACCCCGAACTTACGGTTTCCTATTCCGTCGATCCGCCGGGCATGGCGGGCGATGCGATAAGGTTGCCGCAGGTCTCGCGCCGCCTTACCCGCGACGAGGTGCTGATCGCGCGCGGCACGGCCGACGCCTTCGCGCTCCGCCACCGTTATCACAACGAACGCGTCGCCTCGAAATACGCGCCGCAGGGCCAGATGGCGCGCGACCTCTACGAGGCGATGGAGACGGCGCGGTGCGAGGCGGTAGGCGCCCGCGACATGCCCGGCACGCTCGGCAATATCGACGCGAAGATCGGCGCGGAGGCGGAGCGCAGGGGTTACGGCTCCATCCGCCAGGCGCAGGACGCGCCCCTGGCGCAGGCGGCGGGCTACCTCGTCCGCCACCTCGCCACCGGGCGCAAGATGCCGGGTGCCGCGCAGAACGTCATGGACCTCTGGCGGCCCTTCATGGAGGAGCAGGCGGGCGGCACGCTCGACCATGTGAAGGACGTCCTCGCCGATCAGGCCGCCTTTGCCCGCCTCGCCCGCCAGGTCATCAAGGACCTCGGCTACGGCGACCAGTTGGGCGATGACCCCGACATGGAGGACGAGGACGACGGCGACGCAGCCGAGACCGAGGAAGAGGACAGCACCGACAGCCAGGAAGGTCAGGAGGAACCGGACGACAGCGAAGCCTCGCCCGAACAGAGCCAGGACCAGCAGGACGACCAGAGCGAGGCGCAGGTCTCCATGGACGAGCTCTCGGACATGGAAGACGGCGAAGAGGCGGAACTGCCCGAAGGCGAGGCTCCGCTTGAGCCGCCGCCCCCTGCGCCGCATTCCGACGCCGACCCGAACTACACCGTCTATGCCACAGATTTCGACGAGGAGATCAAGGCCGAGGACCTCGCCGAACCGGCCGAACTGGAACGCCTGCGTGCTTATCTCGACCAGCAGTTGGAGCCCTTGAAGGGTGCTGTCAGCCGCCTTGCCAACAAGCTCCAGCGCCGCTTGCAGGCGCAGCAGAACCGCTCCTGGGAATTCGACCGCGAGGAAGGCATCCTTGATGCCGGCCGTCTTGCCCGCGTCGTGGCCAACCCGACGACGCCCCTGAGCTTTAAGGTCGAGAAGGACACCGAGTTCCGCGATACCTGCGTGACGCTTCTGCTCGACAATTCCGGGTCGATGCGCGGCCGCCCGATTTCCATCGCCGCGATCTGTGCCGATGTCCTCGCCCGCACGCTCGAACGCTGTCAGGTGAAGGTGGAAATCCTCGGCTTCACCACCCGCGCCTGGAAAGGCGGGCAGAGCCGCGAGAAATGGCTGGCCGAGGGCCGTCCGCAGCAGCCGGGGCGGCTCAACGACCTGCGCCACATCATCTACAAGGGCGCGGATTCGCCCTGGCGGCGGACGCGGCCCAACCTTGGGCTGATGATGAAGGAAGGCCTTCTGAAGGAAAATATCGACGGCGAGGCGCTGGAATGGGCGCACCGGAGGATGCTCGGCCGACCCGAGCAACGCAAGATCCTGATGGTGATCTCGGACGGCGCGCCGGTCGATGATTCAACCCTGTCCGTCAACCCCGCGAATTACCTCGAAAAGCACCTCCGCGACGTGATCGCGATGGTGGAGCGCAAGAAGGCGATCGAGCTCATCGCCATCGGCATCGGCCATGACGTGACCCGCTACTACCAGCGTGCCGTGACCATCACCGATGTCGAACAGCTTGCGGGCGCGATGACCGAACAACTCGCGAGCCTTTTCGACAGCGACCCCCGCGCACGGGCGCGGGTGATGGGGATCAGGCGCGCGGGTTAGGGGCGCTTGCCCCCGACCCCGTATCGCGGCAAGGTGGCGGCACGGGCGCCTCAAGGGGCGTCCTTTTCGTGAAAGGTCCGCCCGATGTTCCAGAGTTTCGAGACGACATCAAACCCCGAACAGGGGCCGCCACGGCTCGCGGCCCTGCGCGAGGTTCTGGCGAAAGCGGGTTTCGAGGGCTTCATCGTGCCTCGCGCGGACGCCCATCAGGGGGAGTATGTCGCGCCGTCAGACGAACGGCTGTCCTGGCTCACCGGCTTCACCGGATCGGCGGGGTTTTGCATCGTCCTGCCGAAACGGGCGGGCGTCTTCATCGACGGGCGCTATCGAACTCAGGTGAAGGCGCAGATCGACCTCGACGCCTTCACCGCGGTGAACTGGCCCGAGGTGAAGCCCGCCGACTGGCTGAAAGAACATCTGCCCGAGGGCGGGCGGATCGCCTTCGATCCCTGGCTGCATACCGGCAAGGAGATCGGCGACCTTGAAGCCGCGCTTGACGGCTCGGGCATCGCGCTCTGCCCGTCCGACAACTTCGTCGATGCCGTCTGGGCTGACCGCCCCGCCCCGCCGCTTGGCCCGGTCAGCGTGCAGCCACTCGACCATGCGGGCGAAAGTGCCGCCGACAAATGCGCCCGTCTCGCGGCGGATCCTTAGGGCGGCCGGGCAGGCGGCGACAGTACTGACGCTGCCGGACTCGATTTCCTGGCTTCTGAACATCCGCGGCGCGGATATCGAGCGGAACCCGGTCGTGCAGGCCTTCGCGATCCTGCATGACACGGCCCGCGTCACGCTCTTCGTCGCACCCGAGAAGCTCGACGACGCGGTCCGCGCGCAGCTTGGTCCCGACGTGACGCTCCGCCCGCCTTCGGCCTTTGCACCGGCACTCCGCACGCTGCGCGGGCCCGTCCGGGTCGACGCTGCGACCGCGCCGATCGAAGTCATGCGGGAACTGGACGAGACCGGCATCCCCGTCACGAACGCCCCCGATCCCTGCCTGCTGCCGAAAGCACGCAAGAACGCCGCCGAGATCGCCGGAATGCAGGAAGCCCATCTTCGCGATGGGGCCGCGATGGTCGAGTTTCTCGCCTGGCTCGATGCGGCGGCACCGGAGGGCGGGCTGACCGAGATCGACGTGGTGACAAAGCTCGAGGGCTTTCGCCGTGCCAGCAATGCGCTGAAAGAGATCAGCTTCGAGACGATCTGCGGCAGCGGCCCCAACGGTGCTGTGATCCACTACCGGGTCACCCGCGACACCAACCGGACCCTCCAACCCGGCGAGATCGTGGTGATCGATTCCGGAGGCCAGTACGTTGATGGCACGACCGACATCACCCGCACCGTCGCCATCGGTCCGGTGGACCCGGAGGCGAAGGCCGCCTTCACCCGCGTCCTGCAAGGCATGATCGGCATATCCCGGCTGCGCTGGCCGAAGGGCCTCACGGGTGCCCATCTCGACGCCATCGCGCGCTATCCGCTCTGGCTCGCCGGGCAGGACTACGACCACGGCACCGGCCATGGCGTCGGCTGCTACCTTTCAGTGCACGAAGGCCCGCAGCGCCTCAGCCGCGCGACAGACGTGCCTTTGGAACAAGGCATGGTGCTTTCCAACGAACCGGGTTACTACCGCGAAGGCGCCTTCGGCATCAGGATCGAAAACCTCGTTCTCGTGCGCCAGGCGTCCGACCTTCCCGGTGGCGATGCGCATCGCAAGATGCTTTCGTTCGAAACCCTGACCTGGGTGCCCATAGACCGGCGGCTGATCGATACCGACGCATTGTCGGGGGCCGAGCGCGACTGGCTCAACGCCTACCACGCCGAGGTCTTTTCCCGCATCGGGCCGCGCGTGTCCGAAAGCGCCTGCAACTGGCTGGCCTCCATAACCGGCCCGCTTTGACACGAAGCTGTCACGCGGCAGGTTAAAATGGGCCGCCGCCCCAAGAAGGAGACGACGATGGCTGACCACATCCGCATCCGCCCGGCCGAAGGCACCTGGAGCGTGCGCGCGGGCGACGCGATCCTCGCCGAAACGGCGCGCGCGCTGGAACTGACCGAGGGGGACTATCCTGCGGTGATCTACTTCCCGCGCGAGGATGTCGCGATGGCCTTCTTCGATCAAAGTGCGCGGACCTCTGCCTGCCCCTGGAAGGGCGAGGCGGAGTATTTTACGATTGCAGCGAAAAGCGGGCCGATCACCGATGCCGCCTGGAGCTATCCCACCCCAAAGGCCGGGGTGGCCGCGATCGCAGGACATATCGCCTTCTATCCCGACAAGGCCACGATCGAACGCATCTGACGCCAGTTCTGCCGCAAAGACCTGACTCGCTTTCGCGGAAACCCTTGGGGCCGCTCAACTCCGGTAGTCGCGCAGCACCGACGCCGCGATGGAATCGCGGGTGAGCACGCCGATCACGTTCTCCGGACGCGGCAGCGTCTTGGCCGGCAGCACCAGAAGTGCGGTATGGCCGCGATCAGCCATGTTGGTCATGGCATTCTGAAGGAAGCTCGATTCCTGGACGTATCCGACGGGATGGATCAGCGGGCCATGACGCTTCGTCGGGTCTTCGGGATGGACGCGGACGATTCCGACGACGTTCCGGCCCTCGACGATCACCGCGTACTGTCGCTCCGCGCCCAACTGGGTATCGACCGTGCCGCGCTCACCAAGATCGGATTTCTCGATCACCGCTATGGCCGGCTCCATCATCTCCTTGATCTGGCGGATCGCAAACATGTGCGACCGGCTTTCGCGCGGGATGCGGTGGCCGCGCCGGGTCAGCTTCAGCGTGTAGATGTCATCGGACGACAGTTGTCTGCGAACGCCAAGCGCCACCACGACCGCGATAATCGCCGCCACCGTGATCGTGTAGTCTCCGGTCATCTCGAAAATCATCATGATCGACGTCAGCGCCGCCCCGGTCGAGGCGCCGACGATCCCCGCCATGCCGATCAGAGCGAACGTGACCGAGTGAAAACCGAGATGCGGGAACATCAGATCGAGCGTCGCGCCGAAAGCGCCGCCCAGAGCCGCGCCAAGGAAGAGCGAGGGCGAGAACACGCCGCCCGACGCCCCGGCGCCGAGGCTGATCGATGTCGCGAGCATCTTCAGCACGAAGAGCAAAAGCAGGAACCCCGGCGCCGCCAGTTGCCCGGTCAGGATCGCCTCGATCGTCGCATAGCCGACGCCTGCGGTGTGATACATGCCGGTGGTGAGCAGAAGCACATACATCAGGACACCGAGCGACAGCATCCCCGCTGCGTTCTTCAGATAGGGATTGGCCTTCCAGTCGTCGAAGACATCCTCGATCCGGTAGAGACCGCGCACGAAGATCGTCGCGGCGACGCCGGTGACGAGGCCGAAGATCACGTAAAGCGGCAGCATGTCGACCGACAAGGGCACGAAAAGCTCCGGCCGCTCATGCGCGGCGACAAGGAAGGCGGGCGCCATGCCGAAGGCGAGCCGCCCGACATAGGTCGCGGTCCCGGTGGCCAGCACGACCGGGATCAGCGTACGCGCGCTGAATTCCGGCAGCATGAGTTCCACCGCGAAGAGAACCGCCCCAAGCGGCGTGTTGAATGTCGCCGCGATGCCCGCGCCGGCGCCCGCCGCGACCAGTGTGATGACCTGCCAGGTCCGCAACCGGAAGATTTGCCCCAGCACCGACCCGATGCCGGAGCCGATCTGTATGATCGGGCCTTCGCGTCCAACCGAGGCGCCAGAACCGATCGACATGGCCGAGGCGAGCGACTTGATGATTACGACCTGCGGCCGGATCCTGCCGTTGCGGTAATAGATCGCATCCATCACCTCGGGCACGCCATGCCCTTTCGCCTCGGGCGCGTAGCGCCGGACGAGCCACAGCACGATGGCCCCGCCTATGACCGGCGCGAAGATCACCAGCGGCCCGAACGGTGCGGGTGGGGTCGGAATGTTGGCGTCGTAAAACGTCGAAAACTCGCCGAGGAAGAAGAGGTTGTGGATGATCGAGATGAGGTATCGGAGTGCTATGGCGCCAAGGCCGGTCACGACCCCGATGGCGATGGCGAGGAACGAGAGCGTGATGACAGAGGCTCGACGATTTTCCGGTTCGTGCTCGGCAAGTTCGGTCGGCGAAGTTTCGTTCATGGTACCTGACTGGCGGTTGTGGCGGCTCGGCGTGACCTGTAAGACATCGTTGGTCCGGCCCCAAGACCGGGAGTCGCGTCCCTGCTACGCTTTTGCCGGGCCGGATGCAAACCTGTATGCCCCGGCACCGGACCGGTCAAGAAATGCGAAAAGGAGCCGTCATGGTCCAGTTCGGCCTCAAAGGTTTTCGACATCCCACGAGGACGGAGTGGATCGCCACGGGCGCCTCGCTTTTCGCCGTTATCGTCTATCTTCTGATCCTGCGGTCGCTCGATCATCGCGCGGAAAGCTATTTCCAGGATCTCAGAGAGGGCGATCCCGCCACCTACCTGACGCAACTGCGCGAGGCAAAGGGCTTTGCAGCCTATCTGCCGGAATATGCCGAACTCGACGGGTTCGGCGAATACCGCCCGCAACCGCCGAGTTTCCTCGTCGGGCGCTGGACCATGCGGACCGAAATGCTGCGTCTGACACCCGGACAGGCGCCGGCGACCTGTATCAACTCCGCGACCTTCGATTTCGGCCTTTTCCTGACGGTGGAATCGGGCGGCGTCGCCCTGCCCGTCCAGTATCGCCTGAACGGTGACGTGGTCGAGATGCGGACGCGCGGAGATGCCGTCTTCCCGATCAAGCTCGTCAGCTACGGCGCCCAGCTCGACCATATCCAATTCACCCCTCCGGGCCACAAGGTGCCGGTCTATGCGTATCTATGCGGCAGGTAGACCGATGTCGCGCGACCTGGCCCTTTCGGAACTCGCGGCGCTCCTCGGTCCGCGTCTCAACCGATCGTCGGGTGATCTGAAAGAGCACGCTCGGAACGAAGCCTGGTTCCCCGAAACCCCGCCCGATGCGGTGGCCTACCCCGAGACGACCGAGGACGTCGCCGCCATCGTCACCATCTGCGCTCGCCACGGCCTGCCCGTCACGGCTTGGGGCACCGGCACCTCGCTCGAAGGCCATGCGCTGGCGATCAAGGGCGGCATCAGCCTCGACCTGGCCCGCATGAACCGCGTGCTTGAAGTGCGCGCAAGCGATCTGCAAGCCGTTGTGCAGCCGGGGCTTACCCGCGAGGCGCTGAACGCCGAACTGCGCGCCACCGGCCTGATGTTCCCGATCGATCCCGGCGCCAATGCCTCGCTCGGCGGCATGGCGGCGACGCGGGCGTCGGGCACCACGGCGGTCCGCTACGGCACGATGCGCGACAACGTGATGGCGCTCGAAGTGGTGCTCGCCGATGGCCGCGTCATCCGCACCGGATCGGGCGCGCGCAAATCCTCCGCCGGCTATGACCTCACCGCGCTCTTCGTCGGCTCCGAGGGGACGCTCGGCATCATCACCGAACTGACGCTGCGGCTCCATGGCCAGCCCGAGGCGATCACCGCCGCCGTCTGCGCCTTCGAGACGTTCGAAGCCGCCGTCGACACCGTTATGACGACCATCCAGATGGGCATCCCGATGGCCCGGATCGAGTTCGTCGACGAGACCACGGCGCGCATCTTCAACGGCCAGAACGGCACGCACCTGCCCGAAAAGCCGCACCTGATGGTCGAATTCCACGGCTCCGAAACCGCCGCCGCCGAGGATGCGCGGCGTTTTGGTGAGGTCGTCGCGGACATGGGCGGCGCGCATTTCGACTGGGCGACTACGACCGAGGACCGCAACCTCCTCTGGAAGATGCGCCACGGCGCCTATCCTGCCTGCATAGCCTCGCGCCCCGGCTGCATGGGGCTTGTCACCGACATTTGCGTGCCGATATCGCGGCTGGCCGAAGCGGTGCGCGAAACCCGCGCCGACATCGCCGCGTCGGGCGTCCCCGGCCCGATCCTCGGCCATGTCGGAGACGGCAATTTCCACGCGATCCTGCTGATCGAACGGGGCAACGACAATGAGCTGAAAACCGCCAAGGCGCTCGCCCGCCGCATGGCGGAACGCGCGCTGAGGCTCGGCGGAACAATGACGGGCGAACACGGGGTCGGCATGGGCAAGAAGGATCTGATGGCGATGGAACATGGTGATGCCTGGGAGGTCATGGCGCGGATCAAGCGCGCGCTCGACCCCGACGGAATCCTCAACCCCGGCAAGATCGTGGAGGTCGCGCAATGACCGTCCCGTCCCCCGATCAACTGCCGCGTAGATTCGCCGCCGCATGGTCGGCGCGTGACGCCGAGCAGATCGCGGCGCTTTTCGCCGAGGATGCGGACCTTCTTTCTCTGACCGGCCGCTGGGCCGAGGGGCGCAAGGCGATCACAGAGACCTTCGCGGGCGAACTTGCGGGTGCATTCCTGCGGGCCAAGCTCGTCACCGGCCGCGTGAAACTCCGCGACCTCGCGCCCGGCGTGGCGCAGGTGATGCAGCGCTTCGTGCTTTCGGGCATCCTGAACCCCGACGGCAGCGATGCGGGCCGCGTCGGCGCGATCCTCTCCGCCGTTCTGGTCGAGGGGCCGGAGGGCTGGACCGTCGCGGCGGCGCAGTTCACCGCCGAGGCGTAGGCGCCGCAACGGCACACCACCCAGCCCCGGACCTGATCCCGGGCCGCGCCGATCCCCTTTATCCGCTCACGCCCTCAACAGCACCCGCGCCGCTTCCCGCGCGGCCTCGGTGATGTTCTCGCCCGACAGCATCCGCGCGACCTCGTCCACCCGTGCGGCATTATCCAGCGCCGTCACGGTCGAGGTCGTCATGCCGCCTTCGATGCGCTTCTCCACCCGCCAGTGATGCCCGCCGCGCGCGGCGACCTGCGGCGAATGCGTCACGACCAGAATCTGCGCGCCCTCGGCCAGCCGCTCAAGCCGCCGCCCGACCGCATCTGCCGTAGCGCCACCGACACCCCGGTCGATCTCGTCGAAGATCAGTGTCTGGCCACCCTGCCCCCGCGCGAGACAGACCTTGAGCGCCAGCAGGAACCGCGAGAGCTCGCCTCCCGAAGCGATCCGGTTCAATGGCCCCGCCGGTGCGCCGGGATTGGTGGCGACGGTGAATTCCACCTGATCGCATCCTTCAGGGCCCGCCTGGCCCGACGTTATCACCGTGGCGAAATGCGCGCGCTCCATCTTCAGGGGGGCCAGTTCCGCCGCGATGGCGGTATCGAGCCGCCCCGCCGCCTCCCGCCGCGATGCGCTGAGGACAGCCGCCGCCGCATCATAGGCCGCCTCCGCCACCTCGACCGCTGCCCGCAGTGCCTTGATATTCGCCGCACCGCCATCCAGCGCCTGCAACCGACCGCGCAAATTCCCGGCAAACCCGCCGAGATCGTCGGCCAGAACCCCATGCTTGCGCGCCAACCCCCGGATCGCGAACAAACGCTCCTCGACGCGTTCCAGCTCGTGCGGATCAAAGGACAGCACATCCAGCGCCCGCTCGACGCCGTCCGCCGCCTCGCCCAGTTCGGTGATCGCCCGTCCCAACGCGCCGATCGCCTCGTCGAGCGCGCCCTCCGCTTTTTCCGCCGCCCCGTCCAGCCAGCGCGCGGCGTCGGCCATCATCCCCTCGGCACCCTCCGGCCCCAATGCCTGATACGCCCGCGCCACATCCTCGCGAATCCGCGCGGCGCCCTGCATCAGCCGGCGGCGGGCATCGAGTTCCGCCTCCTCGCCCGGCTGAGGGTCCAGAAGGTCCAATTCCCCGACCGCATGGCGCAGGTAGTCCTCCTCGGCCCGCATCTCGGAAAGTTTCGTTTCGGCCGCCGCCAAAGCCGTCCGCGCAGACGCCATCGCGGTCCAGCAGGACCGTACCGCGCCAACGTCAGCCCCCGCGAACGCATCGAGCAGAACCCTGTGGCCGCGCGGATTCAAAAGCCCCCGATCGTCGTGCTGCCCGTGCAGTTCCACCAGGGCATCGGACAAGGCCCGCAGAACCTCGCCCGAGGTGCGGCGGTCGTTCACCCAGGCGGTCTTGCGTCCGTCGGCGGCATTGATCCGCCGCAGGATCAGACCGTCCCCCGCCTCCAGCCCTGCGTCTTCCAGAACCGCCCGCGCCGGATGCCCCTCCGGCAGATCGAAGGCCGCCGTCACCTCGCCCTGCGCCGCGCCGGCGCGGACAAGTTCCGCCCGACCACGCCAGCCCAGCACGAAGCCGAGGCAATCGAGCAGGATCGACTTCCCCGCCCCGGTCTCGCCGGTCAGAACGTTGAGACCCGGCTGGAACGCGAGGTCCAGCCGGTCGATCAACAGCATGTCGCGGATTTCCAGCGACCGAAGCATTCCAGCCCCCGCAGGGTGCGCTTCAGCGCACCGTTACAGCCATTCGCCCTTGATGACCTGACGGTAGACCTTGGCCAGCCAGTTGTCGCCCTTCGGCTTGAGCTCAAGTCCCTGCTTGGTCAGAAGCTTGTAGGCGTCATCATACCAGACCGTCGACTGGAAGTTGTAGCCAAGGATCGCACCCGCCGTCTGCGCCTCGTCCGTCAGGCCGAGCGAGAGGTAGCATTCGATCAGCCGGTAGAGCGCCTCGGGCGTCTGGCTCGTCGTCTGATACTGCTCCACCACGACGCGGAACCGGTTGATCGCTGCGGAATAGTGCTGCTGCTTGAGATAGAAGCGCCCGATCTCCATCTCCTTGCCCGCGAGATGGTCGAAGGCGAGGTCGAACTTGAGGATCGCCGATTTCGCGTATTCGCTGTCGGGATATTCCTCGATCACCGCGCGAAGGGCCTGCAGCGCCTGGAATGTCAGGCCCTGATCGCGGCCGACATCGTCGATCTGGTCGTAGTAGCTGAGCGCAAGCAGGTATTTCGCATAGGCCGCGTCTTCGTCGGCCGGATAGGTGTCGATATAGCGCTGCGCGGCGGTCCGGCTTTCCTCGTATTTCCGGTCCTTGTGGTAGCTATACGCCTCCATGATGAGCGCGCGCTTCGCCCATTCGGAATACGGATAAAGCCGCTCGACTTCCGAGAAGTATTTCACCGCCTCGTCGGACTTGCGGTTCCGCTCAAGCTGGAATTCGCCGAGCTTGTAGATTTGCTCGGCGTTCATCTGTTCGAGATCGGGTTCCTTGCTGCGGCTCCCGCAGGCCGCGATTGCCCCGACCAGCACAAGGCCGCCGACAAGATTTGCCGCTCTTTTGGCCCGACCCATGACCTGCCTACCCCGTCTACTGCTTTCCGTTATCCCCACCCCACAGAGCGTCATTCCCACTCCTACGCCGGGATCGGTTCGACTTGTCCTAGCACAGAAAAATACGGTGCGCAAAACGCCATTCGCGCGCCAGCGCTGTCAGGCGACGGCAGGGATATCGGACTTGGCGATGCTGCTTCCGGGCAACAGGCGCTGACGCTCGGCATCGCATTCGGTAAGTCGGAAGGCGTCGGGCCGCGCAAAGAGCGCGCGCAACAGCCGGTTGGTCATCGCGTGGCCGGCCCGGTTGCCGGTGTAGCGGCCGAGGATCGGCGCACCGGCGAGCGCGAGATCACCCAGCGCATCGAGCATCTTGTGGCGCACGGCCTCGTCCCGGTGGCGGAAACCGCCGGGCGTCAGGACGCGGTCGCCATCGACGACGACCGCGTTGTCATAGGTGCCGCCGAGTGCAAGGCCGTTGTCGCGCATGAAGTCCACATCCGCCTGACGGCAGAAGGTGCGGCAATCCGACAGTTCGCGCAGGAAGGTGCCGTTGGCCATGACCAGGCGCTTGCGCTGCTGGCCGATCGCCGCGTCGCTGAACTCGATGGCGAAATCGATCTCCAGCGTCTCCGCCGGTTCAAGCCGGGCGAAGGCCTCGCCCTCGCGCACCTCGACGACTTCGAGCACTTCGAAGCAGCGCAGCGCCGCGTCCAGAACACGGATGCCGCGCGCGAGAATACCCGTCGCAAACGGCGCGGCAGACCCATCGAGGATCGGCACTTCCGGTCCATCGATCTCGATCAGCGCATTGTGGATGCCGCAGCCCGCAAGCGCCGCCATCACATGTTCGATGGTGGAAACCTGAACACCGGCGCCGTTTTCGATGATGGTGCAAAGCCGCGCATTCGGCACGGCATTCCACCGCGCCGGAACCATCTGGTCCTTGCCGATCACGTCGGTGCGGCGGAACCAGATGCCATATTCGGCCGAGGCGGGGTGAATCGTCATCCGCGCGCGGCGGCCCGAATGAAGCCCCGTTCCCGTGAAAGTCACCGCTGATTTGATCGTGGTCTGCACTTCCGCCTGTAGCCCGTTATGGGCCCCTCATTGTTGCAGCCATGAGGTAAAGGCGCGGGCCGCATATCTCAACTCACTCTTTGCAACGGAATGTAACAATGATGCTGCAATGCGGCGCGAACCCGTCAAGGGCCGGAAAGACATTCCGCAAGGCGCTGATAAAAAACAGAAAAGGCCGGGAAGCCCCGGCCCTTTCGATAACATGTGACCTAGCGTCAGTTTGCCTGGCGGCGCAGGAAGGCGGGGATTTCGATCCGCTCCTGATCTGGGTCGGCCTCCGGTTCTTCGTCATAAGACGAGCTGGCCCTGGGCTGTTGACGCATCGCAGGCTGGGTCCGCGCGGTGGCTGCGGGCGCGCCCTGGTCGCCATGACCCGCCATCCGGTTGAGCAGCGTGTTGATCCCGAAGCGCGGCTTTTCCGCCATCCGCGAGGGATGCGTACCGGCGGTCGCGGGACGCGGGGCCTGACCGGAGGCCGGCGCCTGCGGTTGCGGCGCCGCGGCGGGGCGCTGCTGGCTGCCCGTCCCTGGCTGGCGGTTGACGGCAGCCTGCAGGCGGGCAAGCGCTTCGGGCGTCGGAGTGCCCGGCGAGCGTGGACGCGGCGCCACGAAGCTTTCCGCCTCATCCTCGACATGGAGCGCTTCCGGCGCCGGCCTGGCCTCTGCCGGACGGTAGACCGGCGGCGGCAGATCGTCATCGGCGCCGTCGTCGTCGAAGAGCGTGCGCGGCGCCGGGCGGGCCGGCTCTTCCCGCACGGGCGCGGCTTCGCTGCGATCCTCACGGGTCGTATGAAATGCGTTGTCCGCCTCGCGCGCCGTTTCGGTCAGCGCGGCGGCCGGACGGTCCGCCGCATGTTGCGCCGGGGCTGCCAGCGGCTCGGCCATGCGCCGGCGCGGCGTCGGGACTTCGGCGTGCGACAGGGAGGCGTCGATGCCGGTCGCCACGACCGACACGCGCATAGTGCCTTCCATCACATCGTCAAGCGTGGAGCCGACGATGATGTTGGCCTCCGGGTCCACCTCCTCGCGGATGCGGTTCGCCGCCTCGTCCAGCTCGAAGAGCGTCAAGTCCGTGCCACCGGTGATGTTGATGAGCACGCCCTTGGCGCCCTTCAAGCTGATCTCGTCCAGAAGCGGGTTGGCGATGGCCTTTTCGGCCGCCTGCACCGCGCGATCCTCGCCCGAGGCTTCGCCGGTACCCATCATCGCCTTGCCCATCTCGTCCATCACCGCGCGGACGTCGGCGAAGTCGAGGTTGATGAGACCCGGGCGCACCATCAGGTCCGTGACGCCCTTGACGCCCTGATAGAGGACATCGTCGGCAAGCGCGAAGGCTTCGGTGAATGTGGTCTTTTCGTTGGCGAGGCGGAAGAGGTTCTGGTTCGGAATGATGATGAGCGTATCGACGACCTTCTGAAGGGCTTCGATGCCCTCCTCGGCCTGCCGCATCCGCTTGCCGCCCTCGAACTGGAACGGCTTGGTGACGACGCCGACGGTCAGGACACCCAATTCGCGCGCGGCCTGCGCGATGATCGGCGCCGCCCCGGTTCCGGTGCCCCCACCCATACCGGCCGTGATGAAACACATGTGTGCGCCCGCGAGGTGATCGACGATCTCCTCGATCGTCTCCTCTGCGGCGGCGGCCCCGACCGACGGGCGCGCGCCCGCGCCAAGGCCCTCGGTGACGCGGACACCCATCTGGATGCGCGCCTGCGAGTGGCTCTGCTGAAGCGCCTGCGCGTCGGTATTCGCCACCACGAATTCGACGCCCTCAAGCTGCTTCTCAATCATGTTGTTGACGGCATTGCCGCCCGCACCGCCAACCCCGAAGACCGTGATCCTGGGCTTGAGATCGTCACGCTCTGTCATCGTCAAATTCAATGCCATTTCTTTTCCGCCTGTTCCGCCTGTCGTTTCCCCGGTTGTGGCCGGGCCCCTCATCCGCATTGCAGCGATTCTAATGGGGACTTCGTCTCAGGTCACCCAAAATCGCCGTATTTATACAAAATCTGGTGTAATTTGCCAACTCTTAAGCGGTATCTTGCCGAAACATCAACATCGTGTGATTACCAGTTGTCTTTAAACCATTTCATCGCCCTGCGCAGGGAACGGGCCGGGTAACGCTCGGCCGGAATCTCGAAATCCCACCACTCGTCCTGCGGGTGGGCGGCGAAAAGACAAAGCCCGACGGTTGAACCGAACGACGGGCCAGTCGCCGCCTGCGGCAACCCCTGAACGCGAAGCGGACGGCCGAGTCGCACGTTCTGGCCGAGGATTCGCGCCGCCAGCATGTCGAGGCCGGGGATCTGGCTTGCGCCCCCGGTCAGCACGATCTGCTGGCTCGGCAACTGGTCGAATCCGGCGGCATCGAGGACCGTGCGCACCTCTTCGAGGATCTCCTCGACGCGCGGCCGCATGATGCCGATCAGCTCGGTCCGGCTGACCTTCCTGCGATCCTTTTCCCAATCGCCGCAATCCGCGCCGATCTCGATCATCTCGCGGTCGTCCATGCCGGTGGCGTGAATGCCGCCATGCATGGTCTTGATCCGTTCCGCCACCGCCATCGGCACCCTGAGGCCCTTGGAAATGTCCGAGGTCACATGATCGCCGCCAAGCCGCACGCAATCGGCAAAGATCATGTGCTTCTTGAAGAAGATCGATATGCCGGTCGCGCCGCCACCCATGTCGATGCAGGCCGCGCCAAGCTCCTGCTCGTCCTCGACAAGGCTCGCAAGGCCCGAGACATAGGCCGACGAGGCGATGCCCGCGATCTCCAGATCGCACCGCTTGATACAATAGAGCAGGTTCTGCACGGCCGCCGTGTCGATCGTCAGCAGGTGCATGTCGGCGGCAAGTCGCGTTCCGACATGACCGCGCGGATCGCCGAAACCGGACCGGTGATCGATGGCGAAGTTCACCGGATGGGCATGCAGCACCTCGCGCCCCTGCCCGAAATCCGGCACGTCGCAGGCGGCGAGTACACGCGCCACGTCCTGCTCGCTGACCTGCCCCTCTTCGAGACGAATTTCCCCCGCCAGTCCGTAACTGCGGGGCTGCGCGCCCGAGAAACACGCGATGACGTGATCGACCCGCGTCTGCGCCATCTTCTGCGCGGCCTGAACGGCGGTACGGATCGCGCGTTCCGTCTCCTGCATCGCGTCGATCTCGCCGAAGCGCACCCCTCTCGACCGCGTCGTCGCAGCCCCGATCACCCGGAACTGCAATTGCCCCGCCAGCGAACCAAGCCCGTCCTCGCGGATATTCTCGCTCGGGTCGAACTTCAGGACGAGGCAGGCGATCTTCGACGTGCCGACATCGAGCACCGCGACAAGTCCGCGTTGAAGCGCGGCCCGCCGCATGTTCCGCATCGCCCTCTGGGACTGGTAAAGATCGGTCATTGTGCGGCCACTCCGGTAATCTGACTGGTAAGAAATTCTTCGGCGGCAGTGCCCAGACGAAGCGTCGGACGCTGCGGATTGCGCACGTCCACGAGCGTGATGTCGCGCGCCATCATGTCCTGCGCGCTGTCGAGCGCGATGACACGCTGAAGCGCCAGCACCGGATCGTCCTCCGGCAGCAGGATGCGCTGGCCGCGGTCCAGAACCACGTCCCAGCGCCGGTCGCCGACCCGGACGAGGCCACGGATACGCTTTTCCACCGGCCCCGCGGCGGCGAAAAGGCTCAGCGCCTCGGCGACATGCTGATCGGCCTTGTCGCCCGCGATCACGGGCAGTTCGGGCCGCGCCGCGCGATCGAGGAGCGTGGCCACCCGGTGCCCAGTATGGTCGAGCATCTGAAGCCCGTAGGCGCTTCGCCACAGGATCTCGGGCTGCCTTTCGGTCACATGGACCTCAAGCACGCCGCCCTTGCGGATCACCAGATCGGCCGAGGCGACCGCGTCGATCTGCTCGATCGTCGCCCGCATCGCCGGCAGGTCCAGCCTGAACGAAGAGACCGGCAGTGCCACTGGCAGCATCGACCGGATCGCCCGTTCTACCGGCCGCGACGCGCCATCGACGGCCATCATGCCGATCATGAATTCCGGCCGCTCCTCGATACTGGTGCGCAGATCGGCATAGGTTTTTGCGATCGCCGCGCGGCGGCCCTCGTCCGACAACCAGATCGCGACCGCCGAAATCGCCAGCACGCACGGCAGGCCCACCCGCATCGCGAGCCGGAAGCGCGGGGTCAGCCAAAGCCTCTCGATCTTGTAGGACAGCCGCGACGGGGCGGGATCGCGGCGTTCGCGCCGCGCCTGCTCGCGGTAACGGCGGCTCGCGCCACCAAGCGGTCGCCCGCCTAGCGCCCGCATGACGCATCCTCCACGATCCACCTGCAAAGCTCGGGAAAGCCGATCCCGCCGAACGCCGCCTGTTCGTTCGCAAGCGAGGTCGGCGTCATGCCGGGCTGGGTGTTGATCTCGAGAAGGTAAAGTCCGGCGAGCCCGCGATTGTCATCCCACCGGAAATCGCAGCGGCTGACGCCCCGGCATCCCACGGCACGATGCGCCCGCAGCGAATAGTCCATGCAGGCATCCGAAATTTCCGCTGGAATATCCGCCGGGCAGACATGCCGGGACGCGCCCGGTGTGTATTTCGCGTGGTAATCGTACCAGCCCTGCGTCACCAGTTCCGTCACGCAGATCGCATGATCGCCGAACACGGCGCAGGTCAGCTCCCGCCCCGGCACATAGCTTTCCACCAGCATGTGCTCGGGCATCCCGGGATCGAGCTTCGGCGGCCCGTTCGCCGCCTCGTGCACGATATAGACACCGACGGAAGACCCTTCGTTGTTGGGCTTCACGACATAGGGCGGCGCCATCACATGCCGCGACTGGATTTCGGAGGCGCAGGCGATCCGGCCTTCGACGACCGGCAGCCCGGCTGCCCGGAACACCTCCTTCGACCGCGTCTTGTCCATCGCGATCGCCGAGGCGAGCACACCGGAATGGGTGTAGGGAATAGCCATCCATTCCAGCAGCCCCTGAACGCAGCCATCCTCGCCCCAGCGGCCATGCAGGGCGTTGAAACAGACATCTGGCTTGATCTCGGCAAGGCGCGCGGCCAGATCGCGGCCGGCATCGACCTCGTCCACCTCGAAACCCGCCTCCCGCAGGGCGTTGGCGCATTCGCGCCCGCTGGACAGGGACACGTCCCGCTCTGCGGAACGTCCACCCATCAGTACCGCCACTTTGGGGGCTGTCCTGCTCGACACACCCGCCACGTTTTGCCTTTCAGCCCCGGTTGATCCGGGTTGCTGCGCCCACTGTAGCGGCTTCGACTAAATCGCAAAAGCCCTTTTTCATTCGGCTGTTGCGGGGACGCCGCGCCTCGCCTATCTCCACCTGAGATTGCGCGAAAGGCCCCCCTCCATGCTCGACTGGCAAAGCCTCGTACGGGAGTTCATCATCCTTTTCGTGGTCATTGACCCGGTGGGGTCCCTGCCGGTCTTCCTCTACGTCACCGCGAACGTGCCGCGAAGGCTCCATACCCGGCTCGCGATCCGTGCGGTGGCGGTCGCTGCGCTCGTCCTCCTGGCGTTCCTCGCGGGCGGCCAGATCCTCATGGAATCCATCGGGATGCGCCTCGGCTCCTTCCAGATCGCGGGCGGGATCATCCTCTTTCTCTTCGCGCTCACCATGATCTTCGGAGAATCGAAACCGGAATCCGAGATCGAGCAGGCGGAGCGCAACCATCTCGACGGCGCGGTCTTTCCGCTCGCCATGCCCTCGATCGCCTCGCCGGGCGCCATGCTCGCCGTGGTGATCCTGACCGACAACCACCGCAATTCCTTCGCCGATCAGGCGGTGACGGCCGGTCTTCTTCTGCTTGTGCTGATCCTGACACTTGGCCTGCTTCTGGCTGCGGCCCGCCTGCACCGGCTTATCGGACGCACCGGCGCCTCGATCATCAGCCGCGTCATGGGGATCATCCTTGCCACGGTCGCCGTCAACTCGGTGATCGGCGGCCTTTCATCCGTCGGCCTGATCGACGTGCCCGCCCCCGCCGACGCGCCGCTCAGCGCACCGGCGAACTGATCAGCGCCGCCCCACCCGGATCACTTCCCAGTGCAGGTCATGCCCGCTCGTGGCCTTGACCCGTGTCCGCACCAATTCGCCCAGATCCTCGAGATCCGCCGCCGTCGCCGTGCCGGTGTTGATGAGGAAATTCGGATGCTTCGCGCTCATCTCCGCCCCGCCGAGCCGATGCCCCCGCAGCCCCGCCGCGTCGATCAGCGACCAGGCCTTGAGGTCATGCACATCGTCGGCGCAGCCGGTCGAGGAAAACCCCGCCGGATTGCGGAAGGTGGACCCGGCGGATCGGTCCCTGACCGGCTGCGACGCGTCGCGCCGGGCCAGTTGATCGGACATTCTCGCTTCAAGCTCCGCCGGATCGCCCGCCGCCCCATCGAGGACCGCCTCGACGATCACCGCACCCTCGGGCAGGGTCGAGGAGCGATAGCCGAAGCCCGCCTCGTCCTTGCCGATGGTCCGCACCGCCCCGTCCCGCAACACCACCGTGGCCTGAACGAAGTGATCGGCGGTATAGCTGCCATAGCACCCCGCATTCATCCGGACCGCGCCGCCGATCGCGCCGGGAATGGTCCGCAGGAAGGTCAGGTCCACCCCCGCCTGCGCCGCCCTCCGCGCCACATGCGCATCGAGCGCCGCCGCCCCCGCCGTCATCCGGTTGCCCGCGACCGCGATCCCGTTGAACCCCCGCCCGAGCCGGATCACCACACCCCCGATGCCGCCATCCCGCACGATGAGGTTCGACCCCACCCCCATCGGAAAGACCGGCACATCGGCGGGGAGGGCCGCGAGGAACGCCGAGAGATCGTCCCGGTCCGCAGGCTGAAAAAGCCACTCCGCCGGCCCGCCGACACGGAGCCAGGTCAGATCGGCCAAAGGCCGGTCCGGCGTGAGCGTGCCACGCACGGGGGGAAGCGTCAGGGTCATGGAAGGCTGGTTAATTCGCGAGAGGCAGGGCCGCAAGCCCGAACGGACAGCCCGCGCCACTCCGCCCGGAATCAAGGCGCGGCACGCGCCGCCGGGCAGCGCCCGACCGCCCCCCGGGCGGGCGCTTCTGCAACGCCGGTTATCCGCACCACCGTTCGGCGGGGCGGCACCATAAAGCACCCTGAACCACCCGCTGGGCGCCCACCCGCGGTCGGGCACTGCCCTGTGTTGCACCCGCCAAATCAGGGTTTGATCGCGTCTATCGCGATCTTAACCGCATCGACCATCTTCTTGCTGCCGAAGAGAACCAACCCGGCAGCCAAGGCATAAGGCTTCGTGACCCCGATCAGCGGCAACATCGCCGTAGTCGCCCCAACCAATCCGAACCGATAGGCGGAATCCACCAATTCATCGGCATTGGTCCTCGGCCATTCCGTGAACTTGCGAATAAATAGCCGGGAAAGCTTCTCTGCCTTTTCCGCATCCGAAAGGCTCATTTCAGCCGTCTCGGGAACGAGCGCTCTTAGCCCTTCCACACTCCGATAGAGCGTGGTGAGCACACCGATTTGCCGCTTTGCCTCATCGGCATCGTCCTCATCACGATAGTTGCGAAGCCGCTGCAATCGCTCAATCTCAAGCGTAATAAGACCCAGAACCGCGTCAAATGTTGGCGGTAGTTCAAAGCGATGCGTTGAGAATGCTCGTCGCACCTTCGCGACGTCGGCAGATGCGCCCGCAGGAAGCGCTGCAACCTGTTGCCCCAGGGCAGGTTCGATGCTGGGGCGGTTGTCCTCCTCGATCTCCCGGATCGCCTCCGCGACCGCCTCCGGCCCCTGCTGCCAAATCTCATCCGAGATCAGCGCGACCCTTTCCTGCAAAGACCAAGGCAACGGTTTGCCCGACACCACCCCATCCCACCAGCGCAGCCAAAAGATAAAGGCAGGATCGGCCTCCCAAATCGCCCTCATCTCTCTATCGGCCTTCTGAAACCAGCCGGGCGCACCAGTTGACCAGAGCGAGGTCTCAAGCAAATCCGCATCGGCTTCCAAGAGGCGAGCATCTTCCCGCACTTGCGCCCAAATCCCATCTGCGTCTTCCGCCGCGCGCGCCGTGCCATCAACGACACGCGCTACGTCTCCCCTCATGTAGTTCGTGTCGCTTCTGGCGCCGAAGGCAATATCCGCCGCTCCCAACGTGACATCCGGAATGATGGCTAGCAGGACTTCGCCCGCGTCTCGCGCTAAATTGGAAGCCTTCTTCATCGCAGCGGAGTTGGGCGGCGGCGAGGGAAGCCGGTCCAACTGATGGACAAGTCCGGTAGCGACCCCCGTAAGATTGAGACGCTGGAGCGGAAGCGACGTCAGATCATTCTTGAGCGCCCAGCCGTCCCGCATCGCCCGGCCATAGAGGGGAAGAACGCGGCACACAGTCCTTTGTGAAATTACAACCGGCTCATGAGGTGCACGCCACTGCACCCACCCTTGCAGACTCTCTTCGTCCCGTATCTCGTCCGCCTTCACCATCCCCCGCACTCTCCCCGAAACCCCTCGCCCCAGCAAGCGGAACGCGTCTGTACGTCCGGTGTACGGGATGTGCACGCCCGGTGCACGCCTCCGAACGCTCAGATTCGGCGCCTGCCCCGCACCCGCCGCCAGAGGTGGATGAGCGGCCAGCGCAGGATCGAGGCTCCGGCGCCGAGCACGATCAGGCCGATCCAAGGGCCGTTCTGAAGCGTCACCCAGCCAAGGATCGGAATGCCGAAGCCGATCAGCCAATAGGCCGCGCGCCAGTGCTTGTCGCGCGACGGCAGGACCGCGATCAGCGTCGCGGCGATGGCCCAGAGGCAGGCGAGGACGATCGAGCCATTCATGCCCTCTCATCCTCCTCGGGCCGCTTCGGATGCTGACCCATCGCGCGTTTTGCAAGGTAAATCAATGGCCTGCGGAACATCGAGAGAAAGACCGCGAAAATGCCGAGGCCCGCCCAGATGCCGTAGGTCATGGAAAGCGAGACGATCAGAACCGGCACCAGGCCGAGCAGGACCAAGCCGGGCGCATATTGCCGCCGCATCGGCAGAAGCGCCACGATGGCGGCCCCAAGCACCCAGAGGCAGGCCGTTATGCCAGCCCAGCTCATGCGCCGAGTCGCGCCGGAAGGGCGTTTGCCCAGGTGGATATGGTGCCTGCGCCAAGGCAGACCACAATATCTCCGGGCTTTGCCTGTTCCTTGACCATCCGCGCGAGATCCGCCTCATCCAGAATGGCCCGCACATGGCGGTGGCCGTGGCGGATCAGGCCGGCGACCAGATCGTCGCGGCTCGCACCGGGGATCGGGTCCTCGCCCGCGGCATAGACCTCGGCGATGGCGACCACGTCCGCCTCGTTGAAGCAGGTGCAGAAGTCCTCGAAAAGATTGGACAATCTGGAATAGCGGTGGGGCTGGTGGGCGGCAATCACGCGGGCGCCGGGGTTGCCCTCCACCGCCTGCCGCGCGGCCTTGAGGACGGCGGCGATCTCGACCGGGTGGTGGCCATAGTCGTCGATGATGGTGACGCCGCTCAGCACTTCGCCAACCTTGGTGAAGCGCCGGTTGACGCCGCCAAAATTGGCCAGCGCCTCGCGGATCTCGTCCTTCTTCATGCCAAGGTGCCGGGCCACCGCGACGGCGGCCAAGGCATTGGAAACGTTATGATCCCCCGGCATCGGCAGGGTGCAGCCCTCGATCATCTGGCCCTCGGCCGAAAGCGCGATATCGAAATGCGCGACCCCGGCCTTGTACTTCAGATTGACCGCCCGGACGTCCGCCTGTGCGTTGAAGCCGAAGGTCACGACACGCCGGTCGGTGACGCGCCCGACCAGCGCCTGAACCTCCGGATGATCGGTGCAGCAGACCGCGAGGCCGTAGAACGGGATGTTGCTGACGAAGTCGTAGAACCCGTTGCGCAAATTCTCGATCGTGCCCCAGTGCTCCATATGCTCAGGGTCGATGTTGGTCACGATGGCGATGGTCGCGGGCAGGCGGTTGAAGCTGCCGTCGCTCTCGTCCGCCTCGACGACCATCCACTCGCCGGCACCCGCGCGGGCGTTCGAGCCATAGGCGTGGATGATGCCGCCATTGATGACGGTCGGATCGAAGCCACCCTTGTCGAGCAGTGTCGCCACCATCGTCGTCGTCGTCGTCTTGCCGTGCGTCCCGCCGATGGCGACGTTCGAGCGAAGCCGCATCAGTTCCGCAAGCATCTCGGCCCGCCGCACCACCGGCAGGCCGCGCTTGCGCGCCTCTTCCAGTTCCGGGTTGCCTTTCTTGATGGCCGAGGAAACCACCACCACCGCCGCATCGCCGATATTCTCGGCGCTCTGCCCTTCGAAGAACATCGCGCCCAGCTTGACCAGCCGTTCGGTGATCTTCGACGCTTTCGCATCCGATCCCTGCACCGGGTAGCCAAGCGTGATGAGAACCTCCGCGATGCCCGACATCCCGATGCCGCCTATCCCGACGAAATGGATGGGGCCAAGCTCTCCGGGCAGTTTGGTGGCGGCGTTCATGCGGTCTTTCTTTCGGTCAGGTTGAGGACCATCTCGACAAGGCGGTCCGTCGCGTCGGGCGTCCCGTAGCCAAGCGCGGATTGCGCCATGCGCGTCGCGGCTTTGGGGTTCTCAAGGATTGCGGCGACATGCCCCGTGAGCGTAGCGGCGTCAAGCCGGGATTCCGGGATGAGGACGGCTGCCTCGGCGTCAACGAGGCCTCGGGCATTTGCCGTCTGGTGATCGTTCGCCGCGGCGGCGTAGGGGATAAGGATCGCAGGCCGCCCGACGATGGAGATATCGGCGACGGAAGATGCGCCGGAGCGCGAGATCACCAGTTGCGCCTCGCTCAGGCGGCGGGGAATATCGGTGAAGAAGGGTGCAACCTCGGCCCGGATGCCGGCTTTCGCGTAGGCCGCAACGACGCGGGCCTGATCCTCGGCGCGCGCCTGATGGGCGACTTGGACATTGGCGCGCAGGGCCTCGGGCAGCGCCGCCAGCGCCTCGGGCACCATGTCCGAAAGGATGCGCGCGCCCTGCGAGCCGCCGATGACGAGGACGTTCATCGGGTAATCGCCGGGCGGGATGTAGGGTGCGCCGAAGCGTTCGAGGATGGCGGCGCGGACAGGATTGCCGGTGAAAGTACCCTTCGCCCCCTGCGGCAGGTCGGTCGGCCAGGTGCCACAGGCGATGGCGTCGACGCGCTTGGCGAAAAGGCTGTTGACCGTCCCGAGGACGCCGTTCTGTTCATGGATCATGCGCGGGATGCGCAGCAACGTCGCGGCCGACAGCGCGGGGATCGTCGGATACCCGCCGAAACCGACCACGGCGGCGGGCCGGTCGCGCCGCATCGCGGCCACCGCACCTACGATACCGCCCGCGATGCGGAACGGGACCAGAGCTTTCGCCGCGATCCCGCCGCGCGCGAAGGTGGCTGAGGCGACCTCCTCGATCACCACCACCTTCGGAAAGGCTCCGGCATAGCGGGCGCCCCGCGCATCGGTTGACAGCTTCACCCGCCAGCCACCTGCCACCATCATCTCGGCCAGCGCCTGAGCAGGGAACATATGCCCCCCGGTCCCGCCGGCGGCGATAAGCAGCAGCGGGGCGGCCATTACCGCCCCCGCTTGATGAGGTAGTCCCCGAGCTTCCCCTGCGGCCGCGACCGCGTCAGCGCCAGTAGCATCCCGAGCGCGATACCCGAAGCGATGACCGACGACCCGCCGTAGCTCACGAAGGGCAGCGTCATGCCCTTGGCGGGCAGAAGCCGGACCGCAACGCCCATGTTGATAAGCGCCTGAACACCGAACGCGCAGGCGAGACCGGCACCCGCGAGGCGGATGAAGGGATCACGCTCCCGCATCAGACGGAACAGCGAGCGGCCAGTAATCGTAGCATAGAGTGCTATGATGACGAGCACGAGGATCAGCCCGTATTCCTCGGCCGCGACGGCGATGATGAAGTCGGTATGGGCGTCCGGCAGCGACCATTTCACCGTGCCTTCGCCCACGCCCACGCCGAAGAAACCGCCGGACTGGATCGCGTCGGTCGCATAGCCAATCTGGGTGCGCGGATCCACCTCGGAGGACAGGAAGCCGTCGATCCGGCGCGCGAAATGCTCGGACGCGTCATAAGCGGCCATGCCGCCCGCCACGACGATCCCGCCTATCACGGTCAGAAGCGTGATCGGCGCACCGGCGACGAAATACATGACGCCCCAGGCGAACATCACGAGGCTCGCCTGCCCGAAATCCGGCTGGAAGGCAAGGAAGAGAACCACCGTCACCGCGATGAAGAAGGAATAGAGGCGGCCGGGCGGGCCGTTGATCTCTTGCGCCGCAGCCATGAGCCAGGCGCACATGATGACGAAACAAGGCTTGAGGAATTCCGAGGGCTGGAAGCTCGCGAATCCCAGCGAATACCAGCGCGTTGCGCCCTTGCCGAAATCGGTGCCGAAGATCGGCAGAAGCATCATCGCCACCATCGAGAGCAGGAAGCCCAGAACCCCCATTCGGCGCACCATGTCGGGCGACATCATCGAGATCAGGACCATCGCGAAAAGCCCCACCCCGCCGAAGAACGCCTGCCGCGTAACATAGTAGAAGGGCGGCAGCCCGTTCTTCTCCGCGAGCGGCACCGACGCCGCGAGGCCGAGGAGAAGACCGATGCCGAAGAGCACCAGAACGCCGGCCAGCGACCAGCGATCAATCGTGCGCCACCAACGGGGAAGGACCGGCTCGCCCGCACGCACGGGCATGGTGCCGAACACCATTTCAGTCATGGGACTACCGCTCTCACTGCCTCAACTCGCCCGTTTGCCGGGTCTGGGGCGGACTGTAGCGCGGATTACCGTGCGGTGCTAGGAAAACCTCGCCGCGCGGGGGCGATCGATGCGCGCCTTTCCTCCGCGACCGGCGCTCGAAAACATGGCGACCAGCGCGCTTCGCGCGCGTCGAAATGACCTTCGCAGAGCGTATTGAAAAGGGCGGCGTGCCGATAGGTCGCTGGTGGACCGCGACGTCCATGCACGGGAGGCGCGCCCAAGGGTGAAGCGCCCCTGCAAATGGGACAGAAGCTCGACTGCCGTTGCGTTGGCTGCGGCGTGAAATCGGGAAAACCGCCGCATTCTTCGTACCATTGCGCCCGATTGACATGCAGGGGCGGATTCCCGGTCAGAACGCGCAGCCTTGCCGCTTCGTTCCGTGCATTGACAATTTCGCGGTCTTTTCACGCCTCTTGCGTGATGAGTGCCTGAACCCGCGCCGTGAAATCCTCGCCCCGCTTCTCGAAATCCGGATACTGGTCGAACGACGCGGCCGCCGGCGCAAGAAGGACCACCTCTCCCGCCTCGGCCTCTTCCGCCGCGCGGGCGACGGCCCGCTCCATCGTCTCGCAGATCTCGTGCGGCGTCTCGCCCAATTCCAGCGCGAAATCGCGGGCGGAATGGCCGATGAGATAAGCCTTCACGACCGAGTGCAGATAAGGCACCAGCCCCGCGATGCCGCCATCCTTGCCCAAGCCTCCGGCGATCCAGCGGACCTTCGGGAACGCCTGAAGCGCCTTGGCCGCGCTGTCCACATTGGTGGCCTTCGAGTCGTTGACGAAACGGATGCCGCCCCTCTCGCCGACCAACTGACTCCGGTGTGGCAGGCCCGCGAAACTGTGCAAAGCCTGTTCGATCACCTTGGGCGCAAGGCCAAGGGTCCGGACGGCCGCGTAGGCGGCGCAGGCATTCTGATGGTTGTGGGCGCCCGGCAGCCCCTTGACCTCGCGCAGGTCGATGGAAGCCACCTGCCGCCCCTTCCGCCATTCGGCGAGAAAGCCCTTCCGTGCGAAAACCGACCAGCCCTCGCCGTCGAGCTTTCGTCCCGAGGAGATGCGGATCACCCTGTCATCCGCCGGCCCTTGCGCCATCTGGTTGGCAAGAAAACGCCCTTCGGCCTCGTCGATGCCGATGATTGCACGGTCCGGCCCGCCCTCGACGAACAGCCGGCGCTTGGCGGCGAAGTAGCCGCCGAGTCCGCCGTGGCGGTCGAGATGGTCGGGAGAGAGATTGGTGAAGACCGCGATGTCGGGTGTCAAGGCGCGGGCGAGATCGGTCTGGTAGGAGCTGAGTTCCAGCACCACGACCTCGCCATCCGCGGCGGGGTCGAGATCGAGCACGCCGCGCCCGATATTGCCCGCCATCTGCGTCGGCCGTTCAGCCTCGCGGAGAATGTGGTGGATCAGCGCGGTCGTCGTCGATTTGCCGTTCGATCCCGTCACCGCGACGACCTTGGGCGCGCGGTCCATCTGTTCCCAGTCCTCGGTCGCCCAGGACCGGAAGAAAAGGCCGATGTCGTTGTCGACCGGAACCCCCGCGTCCATCGCGCGGGCGATCAGCTTGTTCGGCTCGGGGTAAAGATGCGGGATGCCCGGCGAGACGATCAGCGCCGCGACCCCGGCCCAAGCGTCGGCCTTCGTCAGATCGGTCAGCGCGAAACCCGCCGCCTCGGCCTTCTCGCGCGCCTCGGCGCTGTCATCCCAAAGACAGGGCTCCGCGCCCCCCGCCAGAAGCGCGCGCGCCGCGGCGAGGCCGGACCGCCCAAGACCAAGCACCGCCACCTTCTGGCCGTGAAATCCCTGGACCGGGATCATTCCGCTGCACTCCGCTACATCCTGCCAGGATGGGTTATACCGTTCGCGGCGCGGTTTCCAGCCCTGCGCATCGCGCCGACCACTGGAGCTGAAGTTGCGAAAAGTTCCGCGCGCTGCGAAGTTCTGCGGATTGAAGGTCCGGCTGGTGGTCGCCTCGGCTATTGTTTTCGGAAGGATTTTGACCGCACTGGGCTCCGGCGTTCGGACCCGGGATTCGCCCGTATCCAGACCAATTGGGTGATGCGGCGGGGTTTACGCCTGCAAGAATGGTCCCTAAGTTTAAGCGATCGCGAGAACCCGCGCCCGGCGCGGCCTCAGAATTCACCCAGACATATCCCGAAAGGACGCCATGACAGAAGTCAAATCAGGCGACACCGTGCGTATCCACTATACCGGAACACTGGCCGACGGCACCCAGTTCGACAGCTCCGAAGGCCGCGACCCCCTGGAGTTCACCGTCGGATCGGGCCAGATCATTCCCGGTCTCGACCGGGAACTGCCGGGCATGGAGGTGGGCGATAAGAAGACCGTCAGCATCACCGCCGACGACGCCTATGGCCCGCACAATCCCGGTGCCACGCAGGCCGTTCCGCGTGAGCAGATCCCGCCGGAAGTCCCGCTCGAGATCGGCACCGGGCTCCAGATGCGCACGCCGAACGGGCAGACCGTGAACGTGACCGTGGCCGCGGTTACGGATGACACCGTGACGCTCGACGCCAACCATCCGCTGGCGGGCAAGGAACTGACTTTCGATTTCGAAGTCGTCTCGGTCGACTGAGCCTACCAGTCGATGGGTTGCCGGTCGCGGAAGAAGCCGCCCGTCGGCCCCTCATCGGGAAGCAGCGCCAGCCAGATCGCGGTGGCGGCGGCTTCCTCCGGGCCGCGCGGGGCGCCCGCGCCGCCCATCCGCGTCGCGACCCATCCGGGGCACATCGCGTTGACCTTGACGCCGGGCGGCAGGTCGCGCGGCAGCGCCTTCGTGAGCGCGTTGAGCGCGGCTTTGGCGACGCCGTAGGCTCCTGGCCCGCCGAGGCCCGCCGCGAAGCTGCCCCAGCCCGAGGACAGGTTCACGATCCGGCCCCAGCCGGTGTCGCGCCAGTGGTGAACGTTCGATCGGATGAGGTCGAGCGGCCCGCTGACCATCACCTGCATCGCGATGTCGAAATCGCTGTCTCGGTCAAGCAGGGAGACATCGCGAAGGACGCCCGCGTTGTTGACGAGGATATCGAAACCACCCGCCCGCGTCATGGCCGCGAAGTAGCTGTCGGGGTCCTCGAGATCGAGAAGGGTCCAGTCGCAGCCGAGCGCCTCCGCAGCCTCGGCGCCAGCCCTCGGATCGCGTGCGCCGATGGTGACGCGGCAGCCTTTCGCCAGAAGCCCTGCCGCGATGGCGCGTCCGATCCCCCGATTGGCCCCTGTGACAAGGGCCGTGGGATGACGGGGACGTGTCATCGATGTCTCCGCACTCTCCGGACAGTTTCCGCCCCGGCGATGGCCGCGATGGTGATCCCCAGCACCAGCCCGAGATGATGGGGGAGCGCGACGCGCCCGAATGCCTTTTCGATCGCATGGCCGGCGCCATAGCCGATCGCCACGAAGAGATGCGCCCAGACCGTGACCGCCAGCGATATCGAGAAGCGCAAAGCGCAGCGCGGGCACTCCGGCCGATCCGATCGCCAGAGCGCCCAGCGTCTTCATTCCGTAGACGAAGCGGAAGCCGAGGCAGAACAGCACCGGACGCGCGACGATCCGGGCCAGAAGGCGCTGCGCCTCGGATCGGGAGAGCGCGCGCCGGACGGTCACGAAGCGTCCGGCATGGCGGCCGAGGCGGAATATCAACTGGTCGATGGCGAAGGCCCCCGCCGCCACGACCAGCGCGGCCCCCTCGAATGAGACGATGTGCCTGTGCGCCAGCACGCCGCCGAAGATGGCGACGCCCTCGCCCTCGGCCATCGCGCCAAGGAAGAGACCGGGCAATCCCCAGTCCGACAGGACGTTCTCAAGCGTCATAATTGGACCTCTGCGGGAAGGGTCGCACCCGCGGGCGGTGCGCGCAAGACTCAGCGGACCTTCAGCGTCGCAAGACCGATCAGCGCAAGGATCAGCGAGATTATCCAGAAGCGGATGACGATCTGCGGCTCCGCCCAGCCCTTCTTTTCGAAATGGTGGTGGATCGGCGCCATCAGGAAGACACGCTTGCCGGTGCGCTTGAAATAGGCGACCTGGATGATGACCGACAGCGCCTCGACCACGAAGAGACCGCCGACGATGGCCAGCACGATCTCGTGCTTGGTTGAAACCGCGATCGCGCCGAGCGCGCCGCCGAGGGCGAGCGATCCGGTATCGCCCATGAATACGGCGGCGGGGGGCGCATTGTACCAGAGAAACCCCAGCCCCCCGCCGATCAGGGCGGCCGTGAAGACGAGGATCTCGCCGGTGCCCGGGACATAGTGAAGCCCGAGATATTCGGAGAAATTCGAGTTGCCCACGAAATAGGCGATAATCCCGAACGTCGCCGCCGCGATCATCACCGGCATGATGGCGAGCCCGTCGAGTCCGTCGGTCAGGTTTACGGCATTGGCCGCGCCGACGATGACGATCATCGCGAAGGGCACGAAGAGATAGCCGAGATTGATGAGGACGTTCTTGAATACCGGCAGGGCAAGCTGACTGGTCAGGTCGGCGGGATGCACATAGGCCGCCATGGCCCCGGCGATGGCGGCAACCAGCAGCCCCAAAAGCATCCGCACCCGCGATGACACACCGCGCGTGTTCTGCTTCGTCACCTTGGCATAGTCGTCGGCAAAACCGATCAGGCCGAAGCCGTAGGTGACGAAAAGAACGATCCAGATATATGGGCTGTCGAGCCGCGCCCAGAGGAGCGTCGAGAAGAGCAGCGCCGACAGGATCAGCAAGCCCCCCATGGTCGGCGTTCCCGCCTTGGTGAAGTGGCTCTCCGGCCCGTCGTCACGGATTGGCTGTCCCCTTTTCTGCTTGCGCCTGAGCAGGTTGATGAGCGGCTTGCCGAAGAAGAAACCGAAGAGCAGCGCGGTGAAGAAGGCGGCACCCGCGCGAAAGGTGATGTAGCGGAACAGATTGAAGACGTCGCCGCCCTCGGCAAGGCCGGATAGCCAGTAAAGCATCTATTCTGTCCCCTGAGCGGCGCCCGCGCCCGGTTGCCCGAGTTTCTTCAGCGCGTCAACAACAAGACTTACCTTCGACCCCTTGGAGCCCTTGATCAGCACGATGTCGCCGGCATCGGCGATATGGTGGACTTCGGCGGCCATGTCCGTCGCGGTTTCATGCCAGCCACCGCGCTTGCGGGGGGGAAGCCGTTCCCAGAGGGCGCGCATCCTGCGCCCGACGCAGTACACGGTATGAATGCGGTCCATAGCCGGGTGATCCGCGATGGCGGCGTGCAGCGCGGCCTCGTCGCGGCCAAGTTCCAGCATATCGCCCAGCACGGCAATGCGGCGACCTTCGAGGATGCGGCCGATCCCGTCGCGCGGTTCGGCGGCGGCCAGAACATCGAGCGCGGCGGACATCGAGGCGGGGTTGGCGTTGAAGGCGTCATCGAAAAGCTCGAAGCTGAGCGCCTCGTCGACGATGTCGAGATAGATGCGTTGGCGCGCGCCGCGCCCGGCGGGCGGCGTCCACTGGCCGAGGTCGCAGGCTGCGAGCGCGGGATCTGCGGCCAAAGCGTCCGCAACGGCGAGAACACCCAGCGCGTTCATGGCGAAATGCCGCCCCGCCGTCTGGACCTTGAACAGCAGAGGTTGACCGCGCCGGACAGCCTTCACCACGGTCCGGTCCTGCGTCAGCGTGATCTCCCCGGCGCGGTAGTCGTCGTTCGCGCCGGTGCCGAATGTCAGGACCTTCGCCCCCGCGTTCCGCGCGGCGTCAAGCAGAATCGGCGTCACATCAAGACCCGTAGGTACGACCGCCACCCCGTCCGGCTCCAACCCTTCGAAGACCGCGGCCTTTTCTCGGGCGATTCCCTCGATATTCTCGAAGGCTTCGAGATGCGCGGCGGCGACCGTGGTGATCATGGCGACATGGGGCCGCGCGAGACGTGCAAGCGGCGCGATCTCGCCTGGATGGTTCATGCCGATCTCGATCACCGCGAAATCGGCGTCCACTGGCAGCCGCGCCAGCGTGATCGGCACGCCCCAATGGTTGTTGAAGCTTGCCTCGGCGGCGTGGACCTTGCCCTGCCCGGCGAGAACCGCGCGCAGCATTTCCTTGGTCGAGGTCTTGCCGACCGACCCGGTGACGGCGACAACCTTGGCCTTTGACCGTGCGCGCCCGGCCGCGCCAAGTGCCGTCAGACCGTCCAGGACATCGGGCACGATCAGCAGCGGATCATCTTCGGTGCAGCCTTCCGGAATGCGTGAAACAAGAGCCCCCGCTGCGCCTTTCTTCAAAGCGCCGGCCACGAAGTCATGCCCATCGCGGACATCTCTAAGCGCGACGAACAGGTCGCCGGGTTGCAGACTTCGCGTGTCGATGGAAATGCCCGTCGCCTCGAACGCCCTGGTCACGCGTCCTCCGGTGGCCCTTGCGGCAGCGTCCGAGGTCCAGAGCACCGCCATCAGATGCGCCCCTCAAGGGCCGCGACAGCGACACTCGCCTGTTCAGCATCATCGAAGGGATAGACGTCTGTGCCCACGATCTGGCCCGTCTCATGGCCCTTGCCTGCGATCAGTAGCGCGTCGCCCGGCATAAGCGCGTCGACACCGCGCAGGATCGCCTCGGCGCGGTCGGCAACCTCTGTCGCCTCGGGGCAACCAACCATCACCTCGGCGCGGATTGCGGCCGGGTCCTCGCTGCGCGGGTTGTCGTCGGTCACGATGACCAAATCGGCGAAAGCCGCCGCCGCCTCGCCCATCAGGGGTCGCTTCAACCGGTCACGGTCGCCGCCCGCGCCGAAGACGACGACGATGCGGCCAAGGACATGCGGACGCAGCGATTGCAGCGCGGAGGCGAGCGCACCCGGCTTGTGCGAATAGTCGACGAAAACGGTCGCGCCATTGTCGCGCTTCGCGGCAAGTTCCATGCGCCCCCGGACGGTGGTCAGGCCATGCAGCGTGGCAAAGACCGCCTCGGGCTCCTCACCAGCGGCTATCGCAAGACCCACCGCCGCCAACACATTTTCCACCTGGAAGCCGCCGATCAGCGCGAGCCGCGCCATATGCGCGGTGCCGCCGTAGCTGAAACGCAAATCCTGCCCGGTCGCATCGAACCTCTGCCCCGCGATGCGCAGATCCGCCGCCGGATCGCGCCCCACGGTGATGAGCGTCTGACCCCTGTCCCGCGCGATGCCCGCCATCTCGCGACCACGGGCTTCGTCGATATTGATGACGGCGATGCCGTCCTCGGGCAGCACACGGGCGAAAAGCCCGGCCTTGGCGGCGAAATAGTCATCGAAATTGGCGTGGTAGTCGAGGTGGTCCTGGCTGAAATTGGTGAACGCCGCTGCCTTGAGCCGCACCCCGTCGAGCCGCCCCTGATCGAGCCCGTGCGAAGAAGCCTCCATTGCCGCGTGGGTAATGCCCGCATCCGCCATTTGTCGCAGGACGCGGTGAAGGGTGATCGGCTCAGGCGTCGTGTGCGCCAAGGGTGCGGTGAAATCGCCAAGCACGCCCATCGTGCCCAGATTGGCCGCGGGGCGGCCAAGCGCCTGCCAGATCTGGCGTGTGAAGGTTGCGACCGAAGTCTTGCCGGAGGTGCCGGTAATCGCCACCATCACCTCGGGCTGGCGCCCGAACCAGAGCGCCGCGGCGAAGGCCAGCGCCTGACGCGGGTCCTCTGCGACGACGAGTGCCGCGTCGGATGCCCTCAGTTCAGCCTTTGCGATCTCGGCGCCCTGCCGATCGGTCAATACCGCCGCAGCACCCATGCGCAAAGCGTACTGGATGAATTCCCCACCATGCACGGTCGTCCCCGGCAGGGCCGCAAAAAGATCGTCCCGGCTTGACCTGACGGCTATCGACGGAAAGTCCGGTCACCCATGCGTTGCGACCGCCCTGCGCAGTCAGTCCAAGCTCTGCCAGTGTCTTCGTCTCTGCCGCCATGCCGCGCCCCCTTGGCGCTTCGGCGCCCGTCAATTGCGAACGCGTATTACTTCAGCCTGCGAGACCTGTTCAAGCTCGGGCCGCATCCCAAGAAGCGGCGCCGCACGGCGGATGATCTCCGCCCCTACGGGCACGGCGGTCCAACCCGCCGTTCGGCGCGGCTCGGTCCCCGAAGTCTCTACCGGCTCGTCCAGCGACACGACAAGGACATATTTCGGCGCATCGGTTGGAAAAACCGAAGCGAAGGTCGCGATCACCTTGTCCTTGTAATATCCACCCGTCGGCTTCGGTTTGTCGGCCGTCCCGGTCTTGCCACCGACCGAATAGCCCGGAACCTCGCCGAAACTCGCCGTGCCGTGCGAAACGACTGCACGCATCATGTCGAGCAATTCGCGCGCGGTGTGTTCGCTCATGACGCGCTCACCCTCTTGGCGGTGTGCGGTCTTGAGGATGGTTGGCGTAATCCGTGTGCCCCCATTCGCGATCGTCGCATAGGCGGCGGCCAGATGAAGCGGACTGGCCGACATGCCGTGACCGTAGGAAATGGTCATGGTCGAGATTTCGGACCAACGCTTGGGCAATAACGGGCGGCCGGTCGGTGCTTCGGCCAGCTCGATCGGGGTCGCGTCAAAAAGTCCAAGCGATTTCAGGAACTTCTGCTGGCGATCGCCACCGATCATCTGCGCGACATGGGCGGTGCCGATGTTCGAGGATTTTACGATGACGTCGGTGACCGAAAGCTGCTTGCCGTAGTTGTGGAAGTCGTGAATGCGGTATTTGCCCCAGACCATCGGGCTTTTCGTGTCGACCATCGTATCGGGATTGACGATGCCAAGCTCCAGCGCCTGCCCTATGGCAAAGACCTTGAAGGTCGAGCCGAGTTCATAGACCCCCTGTACCGCGCGGTTGAAAAGTGGGCTGTCCCCTGGACTGCCCTTCAGAAGCGGCGTCGGTCGCGTGTTCGGGTCGAAATCGGGCAACGAGGCCATGGCAACGACTTCGCCCGTCTGGACGTCCATCAGGATTGCCGCTGCGGCCTTGGCGTTCATCAGCTTCATGCCACCATAGAGCACATCCTCGACCGTGGACTGCACGGTGAGGTCCAGCGACAGTTGCAGGGGCGCGCCACCATTCGCCGGATCGCGCAGCCAGGTGTCGAAGGTCTTTTCGACGCCCGCCGTTCCGACGACTTCGGCTGAGCGGACGCCTTCGCGGCCAAAACTCGCGCCGCCCAGCACATGCGAAGCGATCGCTCCGTTCGGGTAAAGCCGCATCTCTCGCGGACCGAAGAGAAGGCCGGGATCGCCGATTTCATGTACCTGCTGCATCTGTTCGGGCGATATCTTCTTCCTCACCCACAGGAACTTGCGCTTGCCGGTAAGGTCCTTCTTCAGCCTTGCTGCATCGAGATCGGGGAATATCTTGACGAGTTTTTCGGCCGCGCCCTCGGGGTCGACCATAAGCGGTGGCTGGGCATAGAGCGAATGGGTGACCAGGTTCGTCGCCAGGATCCGCCCCTCGCGGTCGACGATATCGGCGCGCTGAGCCACGATGGCGGCGCCACCCGAGACACTCACAGGTTCGGTCGGTTCGGTCGCCGCCATCAGCCCCATGCGCGCGCCCACCACCGCAAAAGCCGCAAAGAAGGCGATCCCCATGAGCAGCAGCCGCCCCTCGGCCATCAGCCGCGAACGGTCGCGCATCTCCTCGTGACGGATCCGGATATTCTCACGCTCGATCACGTCGGGGTTTTCACCCTTGGCGCGGGCAGAGAGGATACGGGCGAGTGGACGAAGCGGAATCCGGGTCATTGCGTCTGGCCCTCGGCCGCAGCGATGGCGGCGGCGGTTTCGATCGGGTTTGTAATCGGCGGAAGCGCGAGATCGGGATATGTGACGGCGGCGACTTCCCCGAACTGTTCGGGATTGAGGGGCAAAAGGCCGAGACGCGGGAAGTTGATATCGGCAAGTTCGCGCAGCCGGTCCGGGCGGTTGAGATAGGCCCATTCGGCATTGAGCACCGAAAGCGATTCCTTCAACTGCCGGATTTCCTGCTGAAGGTCCTTCACCGTCGAGATTTCGGCCTGTGTCCGGTAGTTTTCCCGGTAGGCCCAAAACGCCAGGCCCATGACCGCCAGACCGGAGAGGAACAGCATCAGGTTGCGCATCAGGAATGTCCCCCAAGAGCAGGTTTGGGCAGGCCGAGTGCAGCGCGGTCCGCGCGGCCGGCAGGCGCATCGGTGCGGATGCCGACGCGGAGCTTCGCCGAACGGGCGCGCGGGTTGGTGGCCAGCTCGTCATCGTCCGGACCTATCGCGCGGCGACTTTTCAGCGTGAAGGCGGGTACTTGTTGCACGCGGGCCGGGGCATAGCGGCTGCCTTGCCCCTCGGAGCCGGAACGAAGCTGGAAGAACCGCTTCACAATGCGGTCCTCGAGCGAATGGAAGGTGACGACGGCCAGTTGCCCGCCGGGCTTGAGCGCACGTTCGGCGGCCTCCAGCCCCTCGGCCAACTGGCCGAATTCGTCGTTCACCGCAATGCGGATCGCCTGAAAGCTGCGGGTCGCGGGATGGCTCTGCCCCGGCTTCGGGCGCGGCAGGCAGCGTTCGATGATCTTTACCAGTTCCAGCGTGCGTCCGAATGGCCGCGACGCGACGATGGCCCGCGCGATGCGGCGCGATGCGCGCTCCTCGCCATAGTGGTAGAGCACATCGGCGATCTCGGTCTCCGACGCGGTGTTCACGAAATCCGCCGCCGTCGGACCGGTATCGCCCATGCGCATGTCGAGGGGGCCGTCCTTCTGGAACGAAAAGCCGCGCTCCGCCTGGTCGAGTTGCATGGACGAAACGCCGAGGTCCAGCACCACGCCGTCGACCGGATCATCCGCAAGCTCGTCAAGCTCGGAAAACGTGCCCTCGACCAGCCGCAGCCGGTCGCCGTATTCTTCCGCCCATTCCTCGGCCATGCGGAAGACGGATGGGTCGCGGTCGATGCCGATAACCGCATCGGCCCCGGCGGCGAGCAGGCCGCGCGCGTAACCGCCGGCGCCGAAGGTGCCGTCCACCCAGATGCCGGAAACCGGGGCCACCGCCTTCAGAAGCGGTCCGAGCAGGACGGGGATATGTGGGTCGGGACTGTTTTTGCGGGCTGCGGCAGCTGCCATCTCTCACCCTTTCGGCGGAAGGGGTGGCAGGAGGCTGCGGGGATCGAGATCTTCGGGATACTGCTCGGAAAGCCTGCGGCTGCGTGGCGTGCCCTTCTTCTCGTAGGTCTCCGGGTTCCAGATGAGGAAATAGTCGCCGGCAGAGATGAAGAACGCTTCGTTCTTCAGCCCGATCTTGTCGCGGTATTTCTGCGGGATGGTCAAGCGGCCGTCGTCGTCGATCTGCGCCTCGAAGGACTGGCCGTACATGCGTTCTTCGTTGAGCAGGCGGCCGGGAGAGCCGCGCTGCATCAGGGAAATCTGTTCGTCGATCTCGTTGACGGCGTCCATCGAATGGACTTCGAGCCAGTTCTGGCTCTCGGGTCCGTAGACGATGACGATGTTGGGGCGAAGGCCGTCTTTCCAGTCGGGATCGGAAGCTTCGATGACGCGGCGGAACGGGGCAGGAATGGATACGCGGCCTTTCGCGTCCACCTTGAAGGTATCTGAGCCTCTGAACCTGCGTGCCAACGGCCCGCGCTCCCGTCACTGTCCTCCCCCCAAACACACCGAATTTTTCGGTAACCGGAGCCGTGAAACGACAACGGCGGATCGGGCTGCTGCCACTGCCCGATCCGCCGCCCTCGTCCCATCTCTGGGTCTGTCCGGCTGCGCATGCCACCTGGGGGGATGTCTGCTCGCTTGCGCGCCGGATCTCTCTGGTTCGATGAAAGCGGGTGCCTGTATGAAACCTGACTTTGCCTTTGGGTCTTGATGCCCGTCTGAGCCCGTCCTCATCTGTACGAACAGGGATGGCATGGGATTTTATGGGAAGCAATAAAAATCTTTGCGCGATCTCCACAACATGCTGCCGTTCAAGGCCGTTGAAAACAGTATGTAGTGGTGACTTCCACTCCAAATTTGGCTCTTATAGCGTTCACTTAATCTATAACCACTAAATATAGAGTCGGATGAAGGTTAAGCTTCATTCCCATGTTTTCCCGAATTTTTCAATTTTTTCGACATGTCGACAGCCTTATCACCTCCGCGGAGCGAAGAATCACGCTATTTCACACTGATTCACGGCCGAGTGATTCGCGCTCGACAAGACCGCAGAACGCAATTCCCGTGCGTTCCCGTTATGGAGAAAGCTTTCCCGTGATTTCCCGAAAGCGCCTTGCTCAGGCCAACCCGCCCGCGACAAGCCGCTCGGCGAGACGGGCATAGGCCCCGGCCATCGGCCCATCACCAAGGGCAATCGGCGTCCCCGCATCGCCCGCCAGGCGGATTTCGATGCTGAGGGGCACCTCGCCCAGAAAGGGCACGCCGATCCGGTGCGCTTCGGCCGCGACGCCGCCGTGGCCGAAAAGATGCGCCTCATGCCCGCAATTGGGACAGATGTAGGTGGACATGTTCTCCACCAACCCGAGGATCGGCGTCTTGAGCTTGCCGAACATGTCGATCGCGCGCCGCGCGTCGAGAAGCGCCACGTCCTGCGGCGTCGATACGACGATGGCGCCCGTCAGATGCGTGCGCTGGCAAAGGGTCAACTGCACATCGCCCGTCCCCGGCGGCAGATCGACGATCAGGATGTCCAACTCGCCCCAGATCACCTGCCCCAACATCTGCTGGAGCGCGCCCATGAGCATCGGCCCGCGCCAGACGACGGCTTCGTTCTCTTTCAGCATGAGGCCGATCGACATCATCGTGACGCCATGCGCCTGAAGCGGGATGATCGTCTTTCCATCCGGCGAGGCGGGGCGTTTCGAGACCCCCATCATCCTCGGCTGTGAGGGACCGTATATATCAGCATCGAGCAGACCCACGCGCCGCCCCTGCCTTGCCAGCGCCACGGCGAGGTTGGACGACAGCGTCGATTTCCCCACCCCGCCCTTGCCCGAGGCGATGGCGATGATGCGGTCGACACCGCTTACCCGTTGCGGCCCGGCCTGCGGCGTCGGATGGCCGCCGATCTTGAAGCTCGGCGGCGCGGCCGGTTTCGGGGCAGGTCCATGCGCGGTCAGCACGATGGACACCGATACTACCCCCGGAATAGCGCGAACCGCCGCCTCGGCGGCCTCATGCAAAGGCCCCATCGCTTGCGCCGCTTGCGGGTCGGGCGCCTCGATCACGAAGCGAACGGCACCGGAATCGACTGTCAGCGCGCGGATCAGATCGGCCGAAACGAGGTCTTTTCCGCCGGGAAGAGAGATTTGCCGCAAGGCATCGAAGATCTGCTCGGGTGTCGGTTCCATGGTGTCGCCTTTCTCCAACCGCCCAAAGATTAGGCGGGCTGTCCAAGTTCAGAATGTCCCACCGGGCATATGCAACAGATTTATGCAAGCTGCCGTAACGGAACGCAAATTTTTGCCCTTCGGCCATGCAGATGCTGCATGGCAGCATTGTTTTCGCAGGGTATTGTGCAGCTGCAGCATTAGGCTCATGTTAGCCCCAACGGCGATAGAAAAATCGCAGACAGAAACAGACCAAGAGGCATCGACATGGCTTTTGCAAACGTAACACGCGGCGGCGAATGGGGACTGATCAACCAGTTCAACGCCTCCGTCGCAAAACTCAACGACCAACGCCGCCGCTACAGGGTTTACCGCCAGACGATCGGTGAACTCAAGGCGCTGAACGATCGTGATCTCGCCGATCTGGGGATCGCCCGTTCGATGATCGAGTCCATCGCGATCGAAGCTGCCTACGGCAAATAAGAGTTTACCCGGGGCTCCTCCTCCTCCCTGAGCCCCGGACCCAAGCGGCAACGCCACCTCCTCCCGGCAGTTGCCGCTGACGACAGGGTCCTCAGGACCCAGAAGAACACGGAAACCTCCCTCCTCCTCCCTGGAGGTTCCGTGAAGAAGAGCGGCGGTCCCCTCCTCCTCCCTGGGACCGCCGTATCTTCCCTCCCCCGGCGATGCGCCGGACGACATTCGGGCCTGAACGGCCCAACGGAATACGAACCGCCCTCTCCTCCTCCCTGGGCGGAACGTAGTGAAGACGGTGGCAGCTCCTCCTCCTCCCTGAGCTGCCACCGCACCTTCACACACATACGTTGCGCCCCCTCCTCCTCCCTGGGGCGAGCGTTCAGACGGCGGTCCCTCCTCCTCCCTGGGGCCGCCGTTTTTTTACTTTCATGGACAGAGGACGCGGATTATCGTCCCGGCCTGGCCATATCTCCGGGAGGCGCGCGATGGCTGAGGCTGATCGCAGGGTCGATGTCTTTTTCACCAAGCAGAAGAACTGGCAGGGCGAGTTGGTTGCCCTGCGCGCAATCCTTCTGGACAGCGGCCTGACTGAGGAGTTCAAGTGGCGCTCGCCCGTCTACACCTTCGATGGCGGCAACGTCGCCATCGTCTGGGGCTTCAAGGACCATGCCGCACTTGGCTTCTTCAAGGGCGTGCTTCTGAAAGACCCGGCCGGCATCCTCGTCGCGCAAGGTGAGAATTCGCGTTCCGCGCGCGTCGTCAAGTTCAACAGCGTGGCGGAGATCACGGCGCTGGAAGCCACGATCAAGGACTACCTCCGCGAGGCGATCAAAGTGGAGAAGGCCGGGCTGAAGGTTGACTTGCCGAAGGACGATCTCGATTATCCATCTGAACTCGTTGACAAACTCGACACGGATGCTGAGTTCCGCACGTCGTTCGAAGCGCTGACGCCGGGGCGGCGGCGGAGTTGGGTCCTGCATGTCTCGCAAGCCAAGCAGGCCGAGACGCGGGCGTCGAGGATCGAAAAGGCCGCGCCGAAGATCTTCGAGGGCAAGGGCTTCAACGAACGCTAGGCGGCCTCAGAACGGTATTTCGTCCGCGATGTCGGCGGCGACGACGTAGCCTGCGAGCACATGCTTCGTCCCGGCCTTGTCGAAGGCCACTTCCAGCTTGTCGCCTTCCAACGCCTCGACCGTGCCGTAACCGAATTTCTTGTGGAATACCCGGTCGCCCTCCATGAACGCCGACACCGCGTCGAGGTCGATCACCACATGCCGCGCCTCGCGCGGTTGGCTCATGGAACGGGTGCCAGCGCGGTCCTGCATTCGCTTCCAGCCCGGCGAGTTGTAGACATCGGCCCGCGCCGCGCGATCTTCGATGCCGGAGGACATGCCCGCAGCACCATAGCCGCCGCCGTAAAGACCGGGCGGCGTCAGGATGTCCACATGATCGGCGGGCAGTTCGTCGATGAAGCGCGACGGCATCTGGCTTTGCCATTGCCCATAGACCCGGCGGTTCCCGGCGAAGGAAATCGTGCAAAGCTCCTCGGCCCGGGTGATGCCGACATAGGCGAGGCGGCGTTCCTCTTCGAGCCCTTTCAGCGCCGCTTTCGTCCATCGAGCGCTGGCTGGGGAACAGACCCGTCCTCCCAGCCCGGCAGGAAGACCACCGGAAACTCCAGCCCCTTCGCGGCATGGAGCGTCATGATGGTGATCTTTTCCTCAGCATCCTCGCTGTCATTGTCCATGATCGAGTGCAGACATGTTCGAGGAAGCCCTGGAGGTTGTCGAAGGATTCCAGTGCCTTGACGAGTTCCTTGAGGTTTTCGAGCCGCCCCGGCGCCTCCGGCGTCTTGTCGTTCTGCCACATCCCGGTGTAGCCGGATTCGTCGAGGATGGTCTCGGCCAGCCGGACATGGTCGTAATCGGCGACCTGAACGGCCCGGTGCCAGCGGTCCACCGCTTCGACGAAGACCCGCAAGGCCCCGCCACCTTTGCCGCCGACCTGCCCCGACGCCACGCAATACCGCGCACCCTCCAGAAGGCTCATGCCATCCTCGCGCGCCTGAAGCTGGATCGTCTGCTGCGCCTTATCGCCGAGGCCACGCTTGGGATTGTTGACAACGCGCTCGAACGCCAGATCGTCATCGGGCGACACCGCCAGCCGGAAATAGGCCATCGCGTCGCGGATCTCCATGCGCTCGTAGAAGCGCGGCCCGCCGATCACGCGATACGGCAGGCCGATGGTCAGGAAGCGGTCCTCGAAGGCGCGCATCTGGTGGCTGGCGCGGACGAGGATCGCCTGCCGGTTCAGGCTGAAGGGCTCCAGCCCCCGCGTCCCCCGTTGCAGCGCCTCCGCCTCCTCCCCGATCCAGCGCGCTTCCTCCTCGCCGTCCCAATGGCCGATGAGGCGCACCTTCTCGCCGCCCTCCGCCTCGGTCCAGAGCGTCTTGCCGAGCCGCCCGGCATTTGCCGCGATCAGCCGCGACGCGGCGGCGAGGATATGCTCGGTCGAGCGGTAGTTCTGCTCCAGCCGGATCACCACACGCGCCGGGGAAATCCTTCTCGAACCGCAGGATGTTGCCGACCTCGGCCCCGCGCCAGCCATAGATCGACTGGTCGTCATCGCCGACGCAGCAGATGTTCTTGTGCCTGGCCGCCAGAAGCCGCAGCCAGAGATACTGCGCGACGTTGGTATCCTGATATTCGTCCACCAGAATGAAGCGGAGCCAACGCTGGTATTGCTCCAGCACGTCGGGGTGCTTCTGAAAGATCGTCACGACATGCAGCAAGAGATCGCCGAAATCGGTCGCGTTCAGCGTCAGCAGACGCGCTTGATAGGCAGCGTAAAGCTCGGTCCCCATGTTGTTGAAATGGCTCGCCTCCGAGGCGGGCACCTGTTCCGGTCCCCATGCGCGGTTCTTCCAACTGTCGATCAGGCCCGCAAGCTGGCGCGCGGGCCAACGCTTTTCGTCGATATTGGCCGCTGCGATCACCTGTTTCAGCAGGCGTATCTGGTCGTCGGTATCGAGAATGGTGAAGTTGGACTTGAGCCCCACCAGTTCCGCATGGCGGCGCAGGATCTTCACCGAAAGCGAATGGAAGGTGCCCATCCACGGCAACCCTTCGACCGCGCCCCCCATCAGCCGTCCCAGGCGTTCCTTCATCTCGCGCGCGGCCTTGTTGGTGAAGGTCACGGCCATGATCTCATTCGGGCGGGAAAGGCCACGGGCCAGGATATGTGCGATCCGGGCGGTGAGCGCGCGGGTCTTGCCGGTGCCCGCCCCCGCCAGCATCAGGACCGGCCCCTCCAGCGCCTCGACGGCCTGCCTCTGCGCCGGGTTCAGCCCGTCCATATAGGGCGCTGGCCGCGCGGCCATCGCGCGGGCGGACAGGGAAGCGCCTTCGAAGGCGTCGGCTTCGTCGAAACTGCTCATGCGCGCCAATCTAGACACATCGCGATCCGAATTAAAGACAAGTTCACACTCTGTTCCGCATAGACCGCTGGACTTTCGCGCGGTGCCTGAGAAGAAAGGCGGCATGGACCTGCATCAGCGCTATCCAGCGATTTCCGACCTGAGGGCGCGCGCCCGGCGCAGGATGCCGTGGTTCGTCTGGGAATATCTCGAAAGCGCCACCGGGTCCGAGGCGACTCAGCGGCGCAATCGGGAAAAGCTCGATGAGGTGACGCTCAGCCCGTCGATTCTGCATGGCGAGTTCACGCCCGACCTCTCCGTCGAGATGTTCGGACAGACCTATCCCTTGCCCTTCGGCATCTCGCCCGTCGGCATGTCGGGCATCTTCTGGCCCGATGCGGAACGCCTTCTTGCCACCGCCGCGGCCACGGCCGACCTGCCCTATGGGCTTTCCACCGTCGCCGCGCAGACGCCGGAGGCGATCGCGCCGCATCTGGGCCAACACGGCTGGTTCCAGATGTATCCACCGCGCGATCCGGGTATCCGCACCGACATACTGAAACGTGCCAAGGATGCCGGGTTCTCGACGCTGATCCTGACCGTGGACGTGCCCGTGGCCAGCCGCCGGGAACGCCAGACCCGCTCCGGCCTGACCCAACCGCCGCGCTTGACCCCACGGCTTCTGGCGCAAGTCCTGATGTGTCCCGAATGGGCGCTCGGCACGCTCCGCCATGGGATGCCACGGATGCGGCTGATGGACAGCTATGCCGATACGTCCGTAAAGACCTCCTCGACCGCGCACGTCGGCTATCTGCTCAGGACGTCGCCCGACTGGGACTATGTCAAATGGCTGCGCGACAGCTTGGGACGGGCCGTTCCTCATCAAGGGCGTGCTGCGCGCCGACGATGCCGCCCGGTTGCAGGACGAAGGCGTGGATGCGATCTGGGTCTCGAACCACGCCGGGCGCCAGTTCGACGCCGCCCCGGCCTCGATCGAGGCGCTGCCCGCGATCCGCGCGGCGACGACGCTGCCGATCATCTTCGACAGCGGCATCGAGGGTGGGCTGGACATGCTCCGCGCCATCGCACTCGGCGCGGATTTCGTGATGATGGGCCGCGCCTGGCACTATGCTCTCGCGGCCCTCGGCGAGGCCGGACCGGCGCATCTCATCGACATGCTGAAGCTCGACCTCATCTCCAACATGGGGCAGCTTGGCGCGCGCAAGCTGACCGATGTGCGCGGCTGCCTGATCGCCTGAGCCGTCGCTTTCGGCGGAATTGCTTCGTTCCCGCGTCAGATTGCCGGGCGGCGGCGTATATCACCAACGCAATGATTCAGAATTCTGTCGTTGCGTCGACCCAGGCCATTGCGCCGCAACGCAGCATCGCTAATCTGCATCCCGCGAAACGGGGGAGTCCGGCATGACCGAGTTCAAGAAGATCCTTGTGGCCAACCGCGGCGAGATCGCGATCCGGGTGATGCGGGCGGCAACGGAACTCGGCAAACGAACGGTCGCGGTCTATGCCGAGGAGGACAAGCTTTCCCTCCACCGCTTCAAGGCGGACGAGGCCTACCGGATCGGCGAGGGGCTTGGCCCGGTCGCGGCCTATCTCTCGATCCCCGCCATGATCCGCGTGGCGAAGGACTGCGGCGCGGATGCGATCCATCCGGGCTATGGACTCCTGTCCGAAAACCCCGATTTCGTCGATGCCTGCGACAAGGCGGGCATCGCCTTCATCGGACCCAAGGCCGCGACGATGCGCGCGCTCGGCGACAAGGCATCGGCCCGTCGCGTGGCGATCGAGGCGGGCGTGCCGGTCATCCCGGCGACCGAGGTTCTTGGCGACGACATGGACCTCATCCGCAGGCAGGCGGCGGAGGTCGGCTATCCGTTGATGCTCAAGGCGTCCTGGGGTGGCGGCGGGCGCGGCATGCGGCCGATCCTCGGTGAAAAGGAACTGGCCGAGAAGGTCCGCGAGGGGCGGCGCGAGGCCGAGGCCGCCTTCGGCAATGGCGAAGGGTACCTCGAAAAGATGATCGAGCGCGCCCGCCATGTCGAGGTGCAGATCCTCGGCGACAAGCAGGGCGAGATCTTCCACCTCTACGAGCGTGACTGCACCGTCCAGCGCCGCAACCAGAAGGTCGTCGAACGCGCCCCCGCGCCCTACCTGACCGATGCGCAACGCGCCGAGGTCTGCGACCTTGGCCGTCGCATTTGTGCCCATGTCGGCTACGAATGCGCGGGCACGGTCGAGTTCCTGATGGATATCGACACCGGCGCCTTCTACTTCATCGAGGTCAATCCCCGCGTCCAGGTCGAACACACCGTCACCGAGGAAGTGACTGGCATCGACATCGTGCAGGCGCAGATCAAGATCGCCGAGGGCAAGACGCTTCCCGAGGCGACCGGCGTCGCGCGGCAGGAGGATATCCACCTGCGCGGCCATGCGCTGCAATGCCGGGTCACGACCGAGGACCCGCAGAACAACTTCATCCCCGATTATGGCCGCATCACCGCCTACCGCTCGGCCACCGGCAACGGCATCCGGCTTGACGGCGGCACCGCGTATGCGGGTGCGGTCATCACGCGCTATTACGACTCGCTTCTGGTGAAGGTCACGGCCTGGGCGCAGACGCCCGATCAGGCGATCAAGCGGATGGACCGCGCGTTGCGGGAATTCCGCATCAGGGGCGTCTCGACCAACATCGCCTTCGTCGAGAACCTTCTGCGCCACCCGGCTTTTCTGGCGAACGAGGTGACGACGAAATTCATCGACACGACGCCCAGTCTCTTCGATTTCAAGAAGCGCCGCGACCGGGCAACGAAAATCCTGACCTATATCGCCGACATCACGGTCAACGGGCATCCTGAGACGGCAGGCCGCCCGAAACCCCATGCCGAGGCGCGTCAACCGAAGGCACCGGCGACCGAAAAGTCTCCGATGAAGGGCACCCGCGACCTTCTGAACGAAAAGGGTCCGCAGGCCGTGGCCGACTGGATGGCGGCCCAGAAGAAGCTGCTTTTGACCGACACCACGATGCGCGACGGGCACCAGTCGCTGCTGGCGACGCGGATGCGGTCGATCGACATGATCCGCGCGGCGCCGGTCTATGCCGCGAACCTGCCTGAGTTGTTCTCCGTCGAATGCTGGGGCGGCGCCACCTTCGACGTCGCCTACCGCTTCTTGCAGGAATGTCCCTGGCAGCGTCTCCGCGATCTGCGCAAGGCGATGCCCAATATCATGACGCAGATGCTGCTGCGCGCCTCAAATGGCGTCGGCTACACCAACTACCCGGATAACGTTGTTCGGTCCTTCGTGGCGCAGGCCGCGAAAACCGGCATCGACGTGTTCCGTGTGTTCGATTCCCTCAACTGGGTGGAAAACATGCGCGTCGCGATGGATGCCGTGATCGAGGCCGAAAAGCTCTGCGAGGGTGCGATCTGCTACACTGGCGACATCCTCAACCCCGACCGCGCGAAGTATGATCTGAAATACTACGTCGCCATGGGCAAGGACCTGAAGGCGGCCGGTGCGCATGTCCTCGGCCTGAAGGACATGGCGGGACTGTTGAAGCCCGCCGCGGCCCGCATTCTCTTCAAGGCGCTGAAGGAGGAGGTCGGCCTGCCGATCCATTTCCACACGCATGACACCTCCGGCATCGCCGGCGCCACGATCCTCGCCGCCGCCGATGCGGGGGTGAGTGCCGTCGATGCCGCGATGGACGCCTTTTCGGGCGGTACGTCGCAGCCCTGCCTCGGTTCCATCGTCGAGGCCATGTGCCATACCGACCGCGATACCGGCCTTGATATAAAGGCGATCCGCGAGATTTCGAACTACTGGGAAGCCGTCCGCCACCAGTACCGCGCCTTCGAGTCCGGGCTGGAGGCGCCCGCCTCCGAAGTCTACCTGCACGAAATGCCCGGCGGCCAGTTCACCAACCTCAAGGCGCAGGCGCGTTCCCTCGGGCTGGAAGAACGCTGGCACGAGGTCGCGCAGACCTATGCCGACGTGAACCGCATGTTCGGCGATATCGTGAAGGTCACGCCCTCCTCCAAGGTCGTGGGCGACATGGCCCTGATGATGGTGGCGCAGGGCCTGACTCGCGCCGAGGTCGAAGACCCGAGCGTGGACGTGGCCTTCCCCGAGAGCGTGGTCGACATGATGCGCGGCAATCTCGGCCAGCCGCCGGGCGGCTTCCCGGAGGGTATCCTCACGAAGGTGCTGAAGGGCGAAAGACCCAGGACCGAACGCCCCGGCATGCATCTGCCGCCGATCGATCTCGAAAAGACACGGCAGGAAGTCTCGAACGAACTCGACGGCTTCAAGATCGATGACGAGGATCTGAACGGCTACCTGATGTATCCCAAGGTCTTCCTCGACTATATGGGCCGCCACCGCCTTTACGGACCGGTGCGCACCCTGCCAACGAAGATCTTCTTCTACGGCATGGAACCGGCCGAGGAGATCAGCGCCGAGATCGACCCCGGCAAGAAGCTGGAGATCAGGCTGCAGGCCGTAGGCGAGACCGACGACAATGGCGATGTGAAGGTCTTCTTCGAACTGAACGGCCAGCCGCGCGTGATCCGCGTTCCGAACCGAATGGTCAAGGCCACCACTGCGCAACGCCCGAAAGCGGCGGAAGGCAATCCCAACCATATCGGCGCACCGATGCCGGGGTCCATCGCGTCGGTCGTGGTGACGGCGGGCCAGAAGGTGAATGCGGGCGATCTGATGCTGACAATCGAGGCGATGAAGATGGAAACCGGCATCCATGCCGACCGCGCCGCGACCGTGAAGACGGTCCATATCCATCCCGGCAGCCAGATCGACGCCAAGGACCTGCTGATCGAACTGGAGTGAGCCTGCGCGGGTTAGCGGCAAATTAGGAATCGCCCCTCTAGTCTTGTCGCGGGGATCAAAAGGGGTGAACGACATGAACCGCAGCTCGGACGAAGCTTTCGAGGCCTTTCTTGTGGAAGACGTGATTCTGACCTTGAGCACCGTGCGCGGCGCGATCGGCTGGCTCGGTGACGAAACCGGCTGTCCGCCCGCCCAGCGGGCCGCGTGCTGCGCGCGCATCGAGCGGCAGATCGGCACACTGGAGGAGCGCGCCCGCGATCTGTGGCGTCGGCTTCGGGCGGCGCCATTTCACCCTGTCGAAGCGGCGGAGGGGGAGATAATCAACCTCTTCGACTTGACCGACGGCGACGAGCGTTGCCGCCATGAAGCGGCTTCCTTGCATACCCATCGCGCTTGCGCCTGAGTAGCGTCGGGCAATGGCGGAGCATTCCGGCTCCGCCGCGACGAAGCGCAAAAACTCGCGCGGCGCCGCGATTTTCCTCTTGCAGCCGCCCGGCAGAGTTAATAAGTCCCCCTCACCCAAGGATGCGGGCGTAGCTCAGGGGTAGAGCATAACCTTGCCAAGGTTAGGGTCGTGAGTTCGAATCTCATCGCCCGCTCCAACTTCCCGGAAGGGAAAGCTCGAATGGCCGCCGCAAGGCGGCCTTTTGCTTTTCGGCGTGGCCCCAATCCCAACAACCGCGACCAGATCGTCACGAACTGCGCGCCTTGGGTTTGCGGGCGGCACGGCCCGGTGCTAAGCGGTTCTCAACGTCACGAATCCGTCATCCGGTCCGGCTCGGGACCCGATCGAGAAGGACCCGCACATGGCCAGCATGACCGAACCGAAGCTGATTTCGGGCAATTCCAACCGCCCCCTCGCCAATTCCATTGCCCGACGCATGTCGATGCACCGGGGCATGAACGTCGGCCTCGTCGATGCCCGCGTCGAGCGCTTCAACGATCAGGAAATCTTCGTCGAGGTCTTCGAGAACGTGCGCGGCGAGGATATGTACATCATCCAGTCGACGTCGAACCCGGCGAACGACAACCTGATGGAATTGCTGATCATGACCGACGCGCTGCGACGCTCCTCGGCGAACCGGATCACTGCGGTCATCCCCTATTTCGGCTATGCCCGCCAGGATCGCCGCGCCAAGGCGCGGACGCCGATTTCGGCGAAGCTCGTCGCCAACCTCATCACCGAGGCGGGGGTCGATCGGGTCCTGACGATGGACCTCCACGCCGCACAGATCCAGGGCTTCTTCGACATTCCGGTCGACAACCTCTATGCCTCTCCGGTCTTCGCGCTGGATATCGAGCATCACTTCAAGGGCAAGCTCGACAAGGTGACCGTGGTTTCGCCTGACGTTGGCGGTGTCGCCCGTGCCCGCGAACTGGCGCAAAGGATCGGATGCGGCCTCGCCATCGTCGACAAGCGCCGCGTCAAGGCGGGCGAAATTGCCGAGATGACGGTGATCGGCGACGTCTCCGGCCAGACCTGCATCATCGTCGATGACATCTGCGACACGGCGGGTACGCTCTGCAAGGCGGCCGAGGTACTGATGGAGGCCGGCGCGAGCGAAGTGCATTCCTACATCTCGCACGGTGTCTTGTCTGGCCCGGCGGTCGAGCGGATCACCAATTCGGTGATGAAGAACCTCGTCATCACCGATTCCATCGAACCCACCGCCGAGGTGAAATCCGCCAAGAACATCCGCATCGTGCCCACCGCGCCGATGTTCGCGCAAGCCATCATGAACATCTGGTCGGGTACCTCGGTCTCGTCGCTCTTCGACGCGGAAACCCTCAGCCCGATCTACGAAGGCATGTACAGCCGGGGCTGATCGGAGCCGTCCCCACGCCCGGGATCGAACCGGGAAGCCCAAGGGCGAGAGATTTTAAGTCTCCTGCGTTTACCAGTTTCGCCACGTGGGGCGACGGCTCCGGACCGGGTGATAGCAGCGCCGCCGATGCCGATCAATCGGCGGCGGTCACAACCCCGCCTCCTTCACCGCCTCCATCGCCACATAGGTCGAGGTCGAAGCGACGTGGGGCAACGTCGAAATCCGTTCGCCCAACACCCGGCGGTAGTCGTTAATGTCCCCCGTCCGGACCTTCATCAGGTAGTCGAATCCCGCCGCCATCATGTGGCATTCCTCGATCTCCGGGACGCCGCGCACAGCCTTGTTGAATGCCTGCAAGGCCGCTTCGCGCGTGTCGGTCAGCCGCACCTCGACATAGGCGACATGGGCGAGGCCCATGCGGATCGGGTTCAGGACCGCGCGATATCCCGCGATGACGCGGCTCTCCTCCAGCCGCTTGACGCGCGCCTGAACCGGCGTCTTGGTCAAGCCGACGCGACGGGCAAGCTCCGTCACCGGCATCCGGCCATCCTCGGAGAGCGCGCTGAGAATCGCGCGGTCGTAGCGGTCGAGATCGGGAAGTTCGTCTGGCATATCAAGTTCCAATTAATTGGGCATTTAGCCTATTATTTTTACCACAATCAGGCAAACAGCCTTGTCAATCAAGCCTATTATGGTCCGATCACGCGGAGGACATCATGCACGATCTCTGGACGGCCATCGAAACCGGTTCGCTCACCCCTGAAACCGACCTCGTCACAGGTCTCATCGCCTCCGCGAATCTCTCGCCCACGGATCGGGGCCGCATCGCCGATGCCGGCGCAGGGCTCGTCCGCCAGATCCGCGCCGATGTGCGCCCCGGCCTGATGGAGGTCTTCCTCGCCGAATACGGGCTTTCGACGGAAGAGGGTATCTCGCTCATGTGCCTTGCCGAGGCGCTTCTCCGCGTCCCCGACGCCGACACGATGGACGCCCTGATCGAGGACAAGATCGCGCCCTCGGACTGGGGCAAGCATCTCGGCCATTCCGCGTCCTCGCTCGTCAACGCCTCGACCTGGGCGCTGATGCTGACCGGCAAGGTGCTCGATGATCAGGAGCCGGGCATCGCCGGCCACTTGCGCGGCGCAATCCGTCGTCTGGGCGAACCCGTGATCCGCCGCGCCGTGCGTCAGGCGATGAAGGAGATGGGTCGGCAATTCGTCCTGGGCGAGACCATCAACGCCGCGATGGAGCGCGCCGCGAAGATGGAGGCGCAGGGCTACACCTATTCCTACGACATGCTGGGCGAGGCCGCGAGGACCGCCGAGGATGCCGAACGCTATGCCGTCTCGTATTCCAAGGCCATCGCCGCCATCGCCCGCGCCGCGAAAAGCGACGACATCCGCGCCAATCCGGGCATTTCCGTCAAGCTTTCGGCGCTTCATCCCCGCTACGAGGTCGCGCAGGAGGCCCGCGTGATGGAGGAGCTGGTCCCGGTTACCCGCGACCTCGCCCGGCAGGCCGCCCGCGCGAAGATGGGATTCAACATCGACGCCGAGGAAGCTGACCGGCTGACCCTGTCCTTGAAGGTGATCGAGGCGGTGTTGGCCGACCCTGAGCTGGACGGCTGGGACGGCTTCGGCGTTGTCGTGCAGGCTTACGGTCGCCGTGCGGGCAAGGTGCTCGACTGGCTGCACGCGCTGGCTGCGAAGCACGATCGCAAGATCATGGTCCGGCTCGTCAAGGGCGCCTACTGGGACGCCGAGATCAAGCGGGCGCAGGTCCTGGGGCTTGCCGATTTCCCGGTCTTCACCCGCAAGGAAGCGACCGATGTCAGCTACATCGCCAATGCGAAAAAGCTCCTTGCCATGACCGACCGCATCTACCCCCAGTTCGCCACCCACAATGCCCATACCGTCGCGGCCATTCTCGACATGGGGCGCGGCAAGCCTTTCGAGTTCCAGCGCCTGCATGGCATGGGCGAACGCCTCCACGACATCGTGCTCAAGCGCGAGCAGACCCGCTGCCGCATCTACGCGCCGGTAGGCGCGCATCGCGATCTTCTGGCCTATCTGGTCCGTCGCCTGCTGGAGAACGGCGCCAACTCCTCGTTCGTCAACCAGATCGTCGATGAGGATGTACCCGCCGAGGACGTCGCCGCCTGCCCGCTCGACGCGGTCGAGGCGATGCTGCCGGGCCTCTCGAACCGCACGATCGCCAGGGGCCCCGACCTTTTCGCGCCGGAACGCGGTAATTCCGAAGGCTTCGACCTCACCGACGCCCCCACCCTCGCCCGGATCGAGACCGCGCGCGAAGCGCATGCCAAGGCGCACCTGACGGCCCAGCCGCTCCTCGCCTGCAAGGTCGCGGGCCGCGCGCCGAAGCCGGTCGTGAACCCCGCCACGGGCGCCAGGATCGGCACCGTGATCGAGGCAACCACCGCGGATGTCGACGGCGCCCTTGCCGCCGCGAAGCCGTGGAACGCCCCGGCCGCCGAACGCGCCAAGATCCTCGACCGCGCGTCGGACCTCTACGAGGAGAACTTCGGCGCGATCTTCGCCATCCTCGCGCGCGAGGCGGGCAAGAACCTGCCGGACGCCGTCGCCGAACTGCGCGAGGCGGTGGATTTCCTGCGCTACTATGCGGCGCAATCGTTGGCGCTGAGCCGCAAGCCGGTCGGGATCTTCACCTGCATCAGCCCATGGAACTTCCCGCTCGCCATCTTCTCCGGGCAGATCGCGGCGGCGCTTTCGACCGGCAATGCGGTTCTGGCGAAACCCGCCGAACAGACCCCGCTCATCGCCGCCTTCGCGGTGGCGCTCCTGCACAAGGCGGGCGTCCCCGCCTCGGCCCTGCAACTCCTGCCCGGCGACGGCGCGACGGTCGGCGCAAAGCTCACCTCCGATCCCCGCATCGGTGGCGTCTGCTTCACCGGCTCGACCGAGACCGCGCAGACCATCCGCCGCGCGATGGCCGAAAACCTCGCCCCCGGCGCGCCCTTGATCGCCGAAACCGGCGGCCTCAATGCGATGATCGTCGATTCCACAGCGCTTCCCGAACAAGCGGTGCGCGACATCGTCGCGTCGTCCTTCCAGTCGGCAGGCCAGCGCTGCTCGGCGCTCCGCTGCCTCTACGTGCAGGAGGACATCGCCCCCCATTTCACCGACATGCTCTTCGGCGCGATGGAGGAACTGACGCTGGGCGACCCCTGGCAGCTCTCGACCGATGTCGGCCCCGTCATCGACGCCGAGGCCGAGTTCGGGCATCCGCGCCCATGTCGAACAGGCACGAAGGGAAGGCCGGCTGCTGCGCGACGTACCCACCCCCAAGGGCGGCCATTTCATCGCCCCAAGCGTGATCCGCGTGAACGGCATCAAGGACATGGAGCGCGAAATCTTCGGCCCCGTCCTGCATGTCGCCACCTTCGCGGCCGAGAAACTGCAAAAAGTCATCGACGACATCAATTCAACGGGTTACGGCCTGACCTTCGGCCTTCACACGAGGATTGACGGCCGTGTCCAGGAACTGACCGAAGCGCTCCACATCGGCAACATATATGTCAATCGCAACCAGATCGGCGCGGTTGTCGGCTCCCAACCCTTCGGCGGCGAGGGGCTCTCCGGCACCGGCCCGAAGGCAGGCGGTCCGGACTACCTCCACCGTTTCACCGCCGCCGACGCGCCCGAAACAGAAACCGGCCATCCAGACGGAAAGGCAGACCCCGCCAAGGTCCAGGCGGCGCTGAACAACGCCTCCACGGCGCAGCCGCTCTCCACCCTGGACCTGCCCGGCCCCACCGGCGAGTCGAACCGCCTGACGCTCTCGCCCCGCCCGCCTCTCCTCTGCCTCGGTCCCGGACGGGCTGCCGCCGAGGCGCAGGCCCGTGCCGTAGAGTCATTGGGCGGCCGGGCGACCCCGGTCCCCGGCGCGATCGATCCCGAGACGCTCACCACGCTCGAGGGCTTCTCGGCGGTCATCTGGTGGGGCGACGACGCCACGGCGCGCGCGCTTGGCCAAGTCCTGGCGTCGCGCAAGGGCCCGATCCTGCCGCTCATCACCGCCATGCCGGATCGCGGCCATGTCGTACATGAACGCCACGTCTGCGTCGACACGACCGCCTCGGGCGGCAACGCCGCCCTTCTGGCCGAGGCCGGTTCCGCTTGACCAAACCACACGGATCGGGAAGCGTAATTCCATGTTCCCGATCCGCGACCACAACCCATCCGAACGCACGCCTTTCGTGCTCTACGCCCTGATCACGATCAACGTGCTGATCTTCTTCCTGCAACTGCCATATATGGGCAATGACCGCGCGCTTGCGGGCTTCTGGGCCGACCGCGCGCTCTATCCTGCGATCGTCACGCAATACGGGGACTATACCGGCATCTTCACCTCGATGTTCCTTCATGCCGGCTGGATGCATATCGCCGGCAACATGCTCTTTCTCTGGATTTTCGGCGACAACCTCGAAGACCAGATGGGCCATGTCGGATTCCTGATCTTCTACCTCGCCGCGGGCGTCGCCGCCGCCGTCGCCCATATCGCCGCGGCACCCGACTCGACGGTGCCGACGGTCGGCGCTTCGGGCGCCATCGCCGGCGTGATGGGCGGTTATCTCCTGATGTTTCCAAAAGCGCGAGTCGATGTCCTCGTCATTTTCGTCATCTTCTTTCGGGTTTTCGCGCTACCAGCCTGGGTCATGCTCGGCCTCTGGTTCGGGCTTCAGATCTTCGGCGGGCTGAGCTCACCGGTCGAGGGCGGCGGCGTGGCGTTCTGGGCCCATGCGGGCGGCTTCATTGCCGGGATCGCGCTGACGATACCCATCTGGCTCAGGCGTGGCGGCGCGGCCTACTGGCTGCGGAACCATGGCAAGCCACCGCACCCCGACGCGGTCTATTCCGCATCCTCGATCCCCACCGTCCGCCGCAGGAGACGCTGACCATGCTGCCCGAACTCAGGACACCGCACCGCGCCGCTTGCCATTGCGGCGCGGTCAAGCTTGAGGTCACGCTGCCCGATGGCTTCGCAAGCGCCCGGCGCTGCGACTGCTCGTTCTGCGCCCGGCGCGGCGCCATCGCCGTCACCGCCCCGCTCAATGGGGTGAAAGTGGTGGAGGGCGCCGACAACCTCACGCTCTACACCTGGAACACGGGTACGGCGAAGCACTACTTCTGCAAGACGTGTGGCATCTACACCCACCATCAAAGGCGGTCGAATCCCAACGAATATGGCGTCAACGTCGCCTGCCTCGAAGGCGTCAACCCGCGCGACCTCGGCCCCGTGGAATGGACCGACGGGGTAAATCACCCGTCTGACCGGACCTGATTTCATCTTGCCGAAAAAACCCTTCGGGGGTGAATTGCCGCGCCAGCGGCAAGAGGGGGCAGACAGCCCCCTTTCTTATTCCGAGGCCCGCAGAACCTTGGCGGTCTGGGCGAAGATCTCACCGTTCCCAGCGATGATCGACCCGCTTTCGAAGATATCGCGCCCTTTGCGCACCGCCTCGGCGAAGCCGCCCGCCTCGCGCACCAGGATCATCCCCGCCGCCATGTCCCAGGGATGGATCTCACGCTCCCAGAAGGCGTCGAACCGCCCGGCCGCGACATAAGCGAGGTCGAGTGCCACGACGCCCCAGCGCCGCACACCGGCCGTCGCGGGCATCAACTGCGCGAGGTCGCGCATCGTGGCGGGCAGCGTCTTTTTCGTGCCAAAGGGAATGCCGGTCGACAACAGCGCCTCGGACATCGACTTGCGGCCCGAAACGCGGATGCGGCTCTCGTTCATCCAGGCGCCCTGACCCTTCTCGGCGACGAACATCTCGTCCTTCGCGGGATCGAATACGACGCCGGCCACGATCTCGCCCTTGTGTTCCAACGCGATGGAAATCGCCCAATGCGGCAGCCCGTGGAGAAAGTTCGTCGTTCCGTCGAGGGGATCGACGATCCAGCGCCGCGTCGGATCGGCGCCATCGGCGGCGCCGGTTTCCTCGCCCAGCCAGCCATAGGTCGGGCGCGCATCCATCAACTCGTCGCGGATGATCTTTTCCGCCGCCAGGTCGGCACGGCTGACGAAATCGCCCGCCCCCTTGACCGAAACCTGAAGGTTCTCGACCTCGCGGAAATCCTTCACGAGGGCGCGGCCCGCCTTGCGGGCGACCTTGATCATCAGGTTGAGATTTGCGCTGCCTTGCATTGCCGGCCTCCGGGGATCAGGGGGCGGCTATACGCAAGCTGCGCGCCGATGTGAAGGGCTATTCGGGTCCGGCTGGTGCCTTGTGCTACGGGTTTGCCATGACAACCGCCCGACGTTGCAGCACCGTGCGCAGAAGCGTCGGCCGGTCCGTCATCACCGCATCGACGCCCATATCCAGAAGCCGTTCCATCTCGGCCTCATTGTCCACCGTCCAGACATGAACCTGAACGCCCCGCGCATGTGCCGCCTTCACGAAGCGCCGGGTAACGACGGGAATGCCCCTGAAGTGAGTCGGGACCTGAACGCAAGGGAAGTCCGGCACCGCGACCGGCAGCCCCCACCCGGCGAGCCAGAGCCGAGCCACGCCGGAATGCGCAGGCGACCAGCAGAGATCCGGGCCGAGCAGATCGCGCAACCTCTGGACATATTCCGCCTCGAACGCGCCGACGCAGACGCGATGCAGCGCATCCGCACGCAGGATCGCGTCCGCTATCGGCTGCACGGCCCCGGCCGATTTGGGTTCGAGGTTCACAAACAGGTGCGGCCATTCCTCGAAAACCTCATGGAGAAGCGGAATCGCCTCACCACCCTTCGTCCGGCGCTTCGACAACTCCTCCCATGACACATCCGCCACCCTCTCGGGATCGCCCGTCATCCGCTCCAGCGTGTCGTCGTGAAAGATCACCGCAACGCCGTCCCGCGTCGCCTGAACGTCGGTCTCGATATGGGTGTAGCCCAGCCGCACCGCGTGGGCGAAGGCGGCCATCGTGTTCTCCTCGGCCTCAAGCGATCCGCCCCGATGCGCGAAGGCGATCGGGCGGGGATGGTCGAGGAAAGGCCAGGGTGTCAGCATCCGCTTCGGGTCAGGAAATATCCGGTCTGGCCGGCGGCGATCGGTTCGAGGCATCGTGGAATCTGGTCCGAGACAAAGCCGTTGAGCAACAGGCCTATATCACGCCGCGCCTCGGGCACGTCGAACACATTCTTGTGGTTGATCCAGTCGCTTTCGTCGGAGCTCTCCAAGGGCGTGGTATCCACCGTCATCGCGTCGGCGCGGACGAAGCGGCCCTGCCCGCCCTGGCCCAGCCGTGGCTCGCCGGGGTTCATAACCTCGGTCGAGATCTTCAGCGCAACGTCATTCGCCGAGACATAAAGCGTGAGGTGGTCGGACACGGACCGGAAACTGCTGTAATGCCCGTCGAAGCGAACCGCGTCGATGTCGGGGGCCGCCAGGATCAGATTTGCCAGACCGAAGGGTCCGAGCGCCTGCGATGGGTCCCCGCAGCCGCCCGACATCAGATCGAACAGGTAGCCTCCCATGCTGTGCGCCACAACCTGGACATGGTCGGCGCCGAAGGCGTCGCCGATCTGGCGCAGGATGCCCAGGAAGGCAACGCAGCTGGCATCCGCCATCACCTTGTCATGACTATAGGCGAGCTGGATTTCCGAGCCGGTATTCCAATGGAGCACGGTTTCCGCCCCGGACGCCCAGGACAGGAGGATGGGCACCGCCTTGACCCTGCTGCGGTTCGCGAGAAGCGCGAGCCGCGCCGCCGCCTCGTCGAAGGAATTGTTGAAGCCGTGGATGAAAACCACGGCGTCAGCGATCCCGTTTGCCTCGGCTTCGCGCTTGAGATCCGCGAGAAAAACATCGGGCGCCGCGTTTTGGGGGTTGGTTTCGGGATTGCTGATCGACAGGCCGCGTTCCATCGCGCAATTCGTCAGCGGCAGGGTGCAAAGGGCATCCTCCGTCAAGGTGCGGGGCGGCGCGTCGGGGTCAAGCTGGGTGCGGATCACCGTGTTCGTGACGCCGACATGCAGCGTATCGTCCTTGCGGTTTTCATATCCCCGTCCGTCCGCGTCGGGGACGCGGTTCGTGACGTACCAGACCGGCGTCGGGCGGCACTGATCGGCATCATGGGCGCAGGTTCCTTCGAGGATATTGTCGAAGTCGTCCTGATAGCGGCCCTCCGGGTCGCTTGCCATTCCGTTCAGCGCATAGAGGTATTGCTGGTCTGGGTCGTCCGTGCGCTGCGCAAGCGCGACATAGGCATTCGGCGCGCCGAGTTCCGCGGCGTCGCGCAGCGCACCCATCGCCTGCGCGGTCGAAAGTCCGAGGTCGAGATCGGGATTGTCGAGCGCAAGGATGCCGGACTGGGCCAAGGCGTAGGGATCGACGGTTGCCGCGCTGCGATAGGCGTCAAAGGCCGTCTGGACATTGCCTTCGGCGTTGGCGATATCGCCGATGTAACGGCCCGCCGTAACGGCGGATGAAGCCTTGATGCGGGAGAAGACGTCACTCCTTTCGCCATCGGTCCGCGCCGTCTGGTAGGTCTGGTAGAGCGCCGAGACGTTCCCCTCTCCGGCCGCGTGCGTCACGGCTGCGACAACCGCCGGGTCGGCCAGCGTGCGTCCCTCGTCATTCACGAGATAGTCGACCAGAAGCGGGGCCGCCTCGACGTCGTTTGTCGCGGCAAGGGTCAGATACTCCCTCGCCCGATCCGCGCCGCCCTGGTCGAGCAAGCCGATGCGGAACGCGTTGCCAAGCTCAAGCGCCGCGCTTGTCCTGACTGCCGGGTCCGCCGCGCCCAGCGCCTGCGACAGGTAGACCTGCGCTTCCGCCGTGTCGCGCCGCCCGCCGATGCCGTAAAGTCGCGCCCGTCCGGCGAGGACGGCGGCCTCCGGCGCGCCCGCATCGGCGGCGCGACGGTAGATTTCGACCGCCGCTGCCGCGTCGCCGTCGACCAACTCGGTCACCAGACCGCGACGAAAGATGCCCTCCGCACTTCCGCCCATCCGACCCGTCGCGTCGCGCAAGGCGTCGTCGCTGATCGATCGGTTTCCCCGGGCCCAAAGCGAAAGCCCCTGGTCGAGCGTCCGGACGTCGACATTCGGAGCGCTGCGCAGCCGCCGCTCGATGCCGCCCGCCTCGTCCCGGACCGGCGGGAGCAGGCGCTGGAGGTCCGGCGCGACAGTCGTCGCATCCCCCGCGGCGGCATCAAGGCCCAGCGCTCGGGGCAGGGCGATCGGCCGATCGAGGTTCAACCGCCGGCTGTCCTGCGCTGCCGCGGAATGCGCCATCAATACCGCGAGCAAAGCCGCTCCGAAGCTCGGCAATTTCGAAAATGAAAGGGCATACATGCTTGCCTCCAATAGCTTGCGTTGCCCGAAATCGAAAATGCGTTTCGGGCGAAACCCGTGCCAGGGTCGCTCTGACGCGGGACGGTCGCGTCGTCAAAGCTTCGACAATTGTTACTGCCGTTGCAGTTTAACAGGTTCCGTCCGTGCAAGCCGCAGGAAATGCGCCATGTAGGGCAATGTCGCCTCCTCTTCCCGCGTGGCGGCGTACATGCGTTTCGTCAGACCCTTCTCGGTCAGGCGCTTGGTGACGTAGTCCGGCTGATACTTCGCCTCGCGCAGCACCCAGTCGGGCAGAACCGACACGCCGCGATCCGAAGCGACGAGCATCAGGATCACCGCCGTCAGTTCGACCTGCCTGACCGCCTGCGGCTCCACCCGCGCGGGCGTCAGAAGGCCGGTGAAGACATCGAGCCGGGTGCGGTCCACGGGATAGGTGATGATGACCTGATCGCGCAGATCCTCCGCCTCGATATAAGGCTTTTTCGCCAACGGGTTGGCGCGCGACGCGACGAGCGTCGGCGAATAGTCGAACAGCGGATTGAAGACGATCCCGTCGAGCTTCTCGGGGTCCGAGGAGATCACCAGATCGACCTCCTCGCGCATCAGCGCCGACATCGCCTCGAAGGCGAGGCCGGGGCGGATGTCCACATCCACTTCTGGCCAGGCGCGGCGAAACTGTTCGAGCACCGGAAAGAGCCAGTCGAAGCAGGCGTGGCATTCGATGGCGATGTGCAGGCGGCCGGTCCGGCCGGAACGCAGCGCGCGGAACTCCTCCCCCACCGCCTCGATCTCGGGCAATATGCGCTCGGCGGCGCGCAAGAGCCGCAATCCCGCCGCCGAGAGCCTCAGCGGCTTTGATCGCCGCGCGAAAAGCTCCACCCCCGCCTGATCCTCCAGCCCCTTGACCTGATGGCTGAGTGCGGACTGCGTCATGTTCATCACCTCCGCCGCGCGCGCCAGCCCGCCGCAATCGTGGATCGCCTTGATCGTCCGCAGGTGCCGCAGTTCGATATGCATGATGAACTCAAACAGTATTCATATTGATGTTGAAGATTATGAATTTGTCTCACATCTCCCGCCATGAGACAAGAGACCAACAAATCGAGGAATATTGCCATGTCCGCCCCACGCATCTCGTTCGAATTCTTCCCGCCGCACACGCTCGATGCGTCCTTCCGGCTCTGGGAGACGGTGCAGGCACTGCAACCGCTCAAGCCCGAATATGTCTCCGTCACCTACGGTGCGGGCGGCACCACGCGGGAACTGACGCATGAGGCGGTGACGACGATCGGCAAGAACTACGGCCTGCGCGTCGCGGCGCACCTGACTTGCGTTGATGCGACGAAGGCCGAGACGCTGGAAATCGCCAATGCCTATGCCGAGGCTGGCGTGACCGACATCGTGGCCCTCAGGGGCGACGCGCCGCAGGGGTCAGACCGCTTCAGGCCGCATCCCGACGGCTTCGCCGATTCCGTCGAACTGGTCGAGGCGCTCGCCGCCACGGGCAAGTTCAACATTGCCGTCGGCGCCTATCCCGAGCCGCATCCCGACGCCGCCGACACCCAGGCCGACGTGGAGTGGCTGAAGCGCAAGATCGACGCCGGGGCGAGCCGCGCCATCACGCAGTTCTTCTTCGAAGCCGAAACCTTCCTTCGGTTCCGCGACGCCTGCGAGAAATCGGGCATCGACGCACCGATCGTGCCCGGCATCCTGCCGATCATCTCGTGGGACGGCGCGCGCCGCTTCGCGCAGCGCTGCAACGCCCATGTCCCCGACCGTCTTGAAGAGGCATTTGCCCACGCCATCCGTGACGGGCGCGAGGATCTCCTGGCGCTGACCCAGTGCACCGTCCTCTGTGACCGCCTCATCGAGGAAGGCGTGGACGAGCTGCACTTCTACACGCTCAACCGTCCGCAGATGACGCGCGACGTGTGCTTCGCACTCGGCATCGTGCCGGAAGTCTCCCTGCAGAACGTCGCCTGAGGCGCGTTCGGCACGTCTTGGCCCCGGACCGGAATTGGCCGGGGCCAGCTTTTTTTGCGATGTATGTCAGCGGCGTTGGCCGAAAAGCCGGACGGGGCGAAGCTTCTTGCTGCCGTGCCGCCCGCCGATAGCTTCCCCGGAGGGGCGCGCCAAGCCAGAACCCCGTCGCGCGACGCGCTTGCAGGCCCCGCCGCCTCCCGTCAAGACCGCCTGCTGAAATAGGGCAGCCATACCGGCAGATGCAGCCGCGGATGTTGCCTGACCGAACTGTGCACCCGCTCGCTCGGATCGCGGCCGATCTCGCGGCGGGCGCGCAGCAGGAACGCCTTGCCCCAGCCGTGCCAGGTCCCGACCGACGGCGCATCGGGATCGGTCGCGAACTGCGCCCGCCAGCCCTCAGGCAGGGTCAAGCCGCAGCCTTCCGCCTTTTCCAGCATCCAGACCAGCGGAACGTTCGACAGCGGACGCGACGCCTCGAACCCGCCAAGCTGGCCGCCGACATCGCCATGCGTGCCACGGAACCACACCTGCTCCACCCGCCCCTGCCAGTCGCTATCCGCCGTTTCCCACAGCACCGGGAAGAAGGCGGCGCGGCTCTCGTCATGGGCGAGCGCATGAAACCCGTTCCGCACGATGGGGCTCAGCGCGTGGCTGTGGAAATCGTGCTGCGGCTCGGTCCACATCCAGAGGAAAGGCAGCCGGAGCCCAAGCGCCTTGACCGAGTCGAAGACGCCGATCATCTCGATCTCGACGGCCTCGCGGCAATATTTGCGGCGAAAGGCGGGGATGAAGTCGGAGGTGCCGCCACGTTGGTAGTAGCGGTAGGCGAACTTGACGTTGCGCTCCGTCGCATGTTCGCTTTTCAAGAGCCCGACCTGGTCGATCAGCCCGGCGAGCGATCGAACCGCGTAGGCCCCGCGCGAATAGCCGACTAGGAATATACGGTCGCCCGGACGGTAGCGGTTGGCAAGCCAGCCATAGGCGCGGCGGATCTGCCGGTTGATGCCGCGCCCCATGGCGACGTCGGCCGTGTCGCGCCACATGTGCCACTGAACGCCGGCCTCATAGTAAAGCGACAGATGGGCCAAGGCCCGCTGTCCGCGCAAGAGCCGGTAGATCAGGCCGATACTCGTCTCCTGCCCGCGTTCAAGGGTTGAGAGCGTACCGTCGAGCAGGATCACATGATCGACCGGATCGCGGCCACGCACCGGACTGTGCGTTTCGACCTGACGGCCGATGCGCAAAAACCGAAGCAATCTTTCGGTCAGCCTGGTCACCCTAGCCGCCCCTTCCGATACCATTCCCTATGTCCAACTCTACGCCCGCCCGACGGTTCCCGCCAATACCGGAAAGCCAGACCCTGCAACCGTTCTCGCAGCGAAAACAAAGTTGTGATCCGACCGCCATCGTCGGCATTTCCGATCCGAACGCCTGTGTCTGCCACGCCGTCCTCCGTCGCCTCGCGGGGCTACATCCCGAATGTGGGGTATCCCTGCCCTCCGAACCAAGTTTCAGCACGAAAGTTTGACGAAAGGTGGATCGCAGGCGCGGCGATCCTGTGGCGGAAATGATCAGACCCGGGCATGATGCCCGAGATCTCCTCCTCGCCGCGACCGTCCTCTGGCCGAAGCGCCCCTCAGTTTGTCAGCGACATCACCGTAGCGATGACCATGTCGCCGAAGCCGTTGAAGCGCGTGTTGGTCGCGGTCGAATAGGCGCCCATGCCGGAGAAGACGAGGTAGTCGCCTTCCTCGATATCGCCCGGCAGCGCAACTTCGCCCGGAAGCCGGTCGACGCTGTCGCAGGTCGGCCCGAAGATCACGCGCGGCCGTGCCACACCCTCGCGGCGGAGGCCCTCCGGCGAAACCGCAGCGATGCGATCGATGATGCCGGTGATCGGCAACTCGTCGAGGGTGCCGTAGGTGCCGTCGTTCAGGAACACATGCTCGTCGTCGCGCAGCCCCTTGATTCGGGTGGCGAGCGAGAAGCTTTCCGCCACCAGCCCACGGCCCGGCTCGCAGACGAGCGCCGGCGGATTGCCGTCGAAGGCCTCATGGGCGACGCGGCCGATCAGGTCGAAGATCGTCTCAAGCTCGGGTCTCACTCCGTTCAGCCGGTGCGAAGGGAAGCCGCCGCCGGTGTTGAGGCGGCGGAGATTCACGCCCGAAAGACGGCAGATCTCGGCGGCCGCACGCAGATAGGTGTCCCACGCCATCGGATCGGTGCATTGCGTGCCCGGATGGAAGGCCAGCGAAGGGACGAAGCCGTTCGCCGCCACGACCGTCAGCAGTTCCACCGCCTTCTCAACCGTCGCGCCGAACTTCGCGCCGAAATTGTAGGCGGCCCCCGCCACCGGCAGCTTGAAGCGGACAGAGATTTCAGCGCCGGCAGGCACGATCTCGATCAGCTTCTTCAACTCTGAATGGCTGTCGACGGAATAGCACACCACCCCCTTCGAGACTGCATAGGCGATCTCGTGCCGGGCGCGGACCGGATTGTGGTAGTGCATCGCCGCCGTCGGCGCGAGGCGGGCGATCATCTCGATCTCGGCAGGCGAGGCGACGTCGAAGCCCTCGATCCCGGCGGCGACGAGGTTCTGGACAACCATCTCGTCCGGGTTCGACTTGACCGCATAGGTCACGAGGCCCGGAAAGCCGTCGATGAAGCGACGCGCCGTCGCTTGCAGGACGGCGGGCGCGAAGAACATGACCGGGTTGACCGGCTGCTGATTGCGAAGAAATTCGGACGGATTCGTCCAGATCGTCTTGGAAAGCCCCATCGGCCTGCTCCTGCCAACAGAGCGCAGCCACCTCTTGCCCCGGCTTGACGGGTCGGGAGAGCGCTTACGCGTTTCAACCAACCAGGCCAGGTGCGTATGAGCCGCCCTTTTCCTGTACGAAGTTCGCCGGATATGGGGCACAAATTCACCGATCAAAAGAGTAGATTTGCAGCGTGTCATCGTTAATATGACGAAAAGCTCAATCAAACTGCCGGTGTTGCCATATGGATGATCTCGACCGCTCGATCCTCGCCGCGCTCGGCTCGGATGCACGCATTTCCGTGGCCACGCTGGCCCGCCGCCTCAAGGTCGCGCGGTCGACAATTCAGGCGCGGCTGGAACGCCTCGAATCCTCCGGTGTGATCGCGGGTTACACGGTCAAACTCGGCGAAGCCGCGCGGCACAGCCGTATCCGCGCCACTGTCCTTCTGACCATCGAGCCGCGCGCGCAGGCAAGCGTGCTGTCGCGCCTGAAATCCATCGCCGAGGTGGAGCGTGTCCACACGACATCGGGCCGGGTGGATTTTCTCCTGCAAATCGCCGCGCCCTCGACGAGCGTGCTCGATACCGTGCTCGACCAGATCGGCGAGATGACGGGGGTGAAAAGCTCCGAAAGCCTCATTCACCTCTCGACCAAGCTCGACCGCGCGGTCTAGACGCCCCCGGACGCCTGCGGCCGCAGGCGGAAAAGGTCCGCGAAACGCTGCCCCAGTACGGGGTCGCCGCGAAAGATCACTGCGTCCGACGCCAGCCAATTTGCCAGCGGCTTGCGGCCGTAGATCACCGGCGCAAGCGCGTTGGGCGTGCCGGCGAAGACGATGTCGCCCTCCGCCGCGCCGCGTTCCACCTGCCAGAGACCATCCGCGACCACGCCGCGAAAGCTCTCCCGCCCAAGATCGAAGCCCGCCCGGACGGCCACCCCCTGCGCCGCCTTGCGGTCGACCATCGCCCGCATCGACAGCATCAGCGCCGACGGGCTGATGAACCTCACCGGATCATGGCCCGGCAGCATCGCGCCCCAGCGGCAGAGCGCCTCGATCACCGGCCAGACGCCCTTGCCCAGCTCAGTCAAGTCATAGACTTGCACATCCGCGGGCGCCGGCAGTTGTACCCTCCGCAGCACGCCCCCGGCCTCCAGCCCCTCAAGCCGCTGCGTCAAGACCGATGCGCTGATCCCCGGCAGCCCGGCGCGGATCAGGCCGAAGCGCTTCGCCCCGAACATAAGCTCGCGGATCACGAGGATCGCCCAGCGGTCCCCCAGCAGGTCGAGCGCATGGGCCGCGATGCATCCCTCGTCATAGACGCTGTGCTGGGTGGCGCGCGGGGTTTTGCCCATGCCGGTCATGCCTTCAAACTGTCAGTTGTTTTTTCCAACTTACTTGCTCACACTCCATTCGGCAACAGGGAGAGAATCGCCATGAGCTACATCGACGGATTTGTCATTCCCGTGCCCACCGCCAAGCGCGAGGAATACCGCGCCCACGAGGCCAAATGGTGGCCGGACTTCCAGAAACTCGGCGCCATTTCGTTGGCCGTCGGCTGGGGCGACGACGTGCCGGACGGCAAGACGACCGATTTCAAGCGCGCGGTCGCGGCCAAACCGGACGAGACGGTTGCCTTCTGCTGGATGGTCTGGCCCGACAAGGCGACCCGTGACGCTGCCTACAAGAAGATGATGTCGGACGGTGCCGAGATGCCGGACATGCCCTTCGACGGAAAACGCATGATCTATGGCGGGTTCGAGCCGATCCTGATGGAAGGAGCGGCGAAATGACCCATCACGGCAGCCCGTGCTGGTACGAACTGTCCACCGCACCGGGCAAACTCGTCGAGGCCGGAAAATTCTACTCCAAGGTTCTCGGCTGGAAATTCAAGGATGCGGGGATGGAGGGCTTCACCTACCACCTCGCCAGCAGCGACGGCGACATGGTCGCGGGTGCGATGGACATGCCCGGAGATACGCCCGGAATGTCGCCGTTCTGGATGCTCTACTTTGCGGTCGACGACGCCGACAAGGCCGTCGCGCAGATGGTCAAGGCCGGGGCATCCGTCCATCGCCCGGTCATGCCGATCCCCGGAACCGGGCGCTTCGCCATCCTCGCCGACCCGCAGGGCGCGGGCTTCGGTATCCTCGAACCCGAGCCCGGCGGCGCGGGTGGCGCATTCAAGTCCGGCAAAGGCCACGGCAGCTGGCACGAACTGATGTCGAGCGACCCGAAGGCGGCGATGGCTTTCTACGGCAAAGCTTTCGGCTGGAAACCGTCGAGGTCCATGCCGATGGGTGAGATGGGGTCCTATGACCTCTTTTCGTGGAACGGCACCGATATCGGCGGAATGATGCGGATTCGGCCCGGCATGCCGGGACCGGGAGGTCCGTTCTGGCTCCCGTATTTCGGCGTCGACAGCGCCGAAAAGGCCATCAAGCAGATCGAAACGTCGGGCGGCACCATCAAGAACGGCCCGATGGAAGTCCCCGGCGGCGCCTTCATCGCCGTTGCCACCGATCCGCAGGGCGCCACCTTCGCCGTCGTCGGCGCGAAGTGAAAAGGACAAGCCCATGACCCGTACCCGTATCATGCCTTGCCTCTGGTTCGACGGACAGGCGCGCGAGGCGGCGGAATTCTACGCCGCCACCTTCCCTGACAGCCATGTGGACAAGGCGCTAGCCTCGCCCGCCGACAACCCCTCGATGCCGGCGGGACAGGAACTCACCGTGGAATTTACCGTGCTCGGCCAGCCCTTCCTTGGTCTCAACGGCGGTCCGAGCTTCAAGTTCAACGAAGCGGTGTCGTTTCAGGTCTTCACCGACACGCAGGAGGAAACCGACCGCTACTGGAACGCCATCGTCGGCAATGGCGGATCGGAAAACGCGTGCGGCTGGTGCAAGGACCGCTTCGGCCTGTCGTGGCAGATCGTGCCGCGCGCGCTGATGGAGGCGATCTCGGACCCCGACAAGGCGGCCGCAAAGCGCGCCATGGAGGCGATGATGGACATGGTCAAGATCGACATCGCGGCGATCGAAAAGGCCAGGGCGGGGGCGTAGCGGTCCAATGCCCCCCACCATCACTGCCTTTGCACGATCTCCCGATCGCGGCAGGGGTCTGGCGCGCGACATGCGTGTTCGCTGGGCCCTTGAAGAAGTGGGCCTGCGCTACGAGGTTCGCCTTGTTTCGTTCGCAGAGATGAAGGAACCCGCGCATCGCGGAATTCACCCTTTCGGCAAGATTCCGACCTATGAAGACGGCGATCTTGCCCTCTTCGAATCCGGCGCCATCGTCTTGCATATCGCAGAACGCCATGCGGGCCTGCTGCCGGACGACGACAACGGCCGGGCGCGCGCGATCGCATGGATGTTTGCTGCGCTCGACACCGTCGAGCCGCCGATCTTCGATCTCGCCATTGCGGGGATCGTGGAGGGTGACAAACCCTGGCACAAGCAGCGCCAGCCGATGCTTGAGGATCGCGTCCGTGTCCGGCTGGGCGAACTTTCCACTTGGCTCGGCGATGCCGACTGGCTCGACGGTGGGTTCAGCGCCGGTGACCTGCTGATGGTGACGGTGCTGCGCAGGCTGCACGCGTCGGGTATCCTCGATGAATATCGGAACCTGTCCGCCTATGTCGCCCGCGGCGAGGCCCGACCCGCCTTCAAACGCGCTTTCGACGCTCAATTGGCCGTTTTCACCGACAGAGCACCGGACGACTGACAAGGACCCGCTCGGGATGTGACGCCGGCATGCAATAGGCCTTGCCAGCGGTGGCGATCTGCGCTCCCCTTTCCGCAGTCAACGCGGAGCCACCACGATGGACAAGGTCAGCTTCACCCGGATGAAGGACGGCACGAAGGAGGAGTACGAATTCCTCACCGCGCACGAGGTCGACTACACCAGGGGCACCGCCGACCGGCTCCTGACAGCACTCGTCGATCTCGACAAGGGCCTCTCCGGCTATCAGATCACCCGGCTCGGCCATTCGCTGCAAGCGGCGACGCGGGCCTGGCGCGACGGGGCGGATACCGACTGGGTCGCGGCGGCCCTTCTCCACGATATCGGCGACATCTACGCGCCGTACAATCACGACGAATACGCGGCGACGATCCTCAAGCCCTTCGTGCGCGAACAGTGTACTTGGGTGGTGCAAACCCACGGTGACTTCCAGATGCTCTATTACGGCCACCATGTCGGCGGCGACCAGATGAAGCGCGAACGCCACCGCAGCAGCCCCTATTTCGACGATTGCGCCGAATTCTGCGAACGCTGGGACCAGTCGAGCTTCGATCCGGACTACGACGCCCTGCCGCTCGACTTCTTCGCCCCGATGGTGCGCGAGGTCTTCGCCCGCAAACCGTACGCCCCCGCCGTGATCCGAAAGGATGAGAGAGTGCCGTTGACAGATGCAGCCGCCGCCGCGACCCGCTAACGCCGCAACGCCAACCCGACACCGCCCAGCACCATCACCGCCGCGATGGCAAAACGCAGCGTCAGCGCTTCGCCCAGAAAGACCATCCCGCCCGCGACGGCGAAGATCGGCACGGTAAGTTGCGCCACCGCCCCCCGCGATGGCCCGAGCGCGGGCAGCACAGAGTACCAGAGCGCATAGCCGAGGCCCGAGGTGACGGCCCCCGAAACGACGGCAAGCGCGACCCCCGCCGGTGCGACCGGATCGGTATCGCTCGGCAGGAAAAGCCAAAGCATCACCGCCACGGGCACCGCGAGCAGGAAATTCCACCCCGTTGCCGCCAGCGGATCGCGCGCGCCCCGCGCCGAGAGCGAATAGATCCCCCAGCCGATCCCGGCCGCCGCCATCATCGCCGCCTCCCACGGATGCCCGGAGGGTGCCGAGCCGGGCGCAAGCAGGTAAAGCAGCCCCGCAAAGGCCAGCGCCGCGCCGGTCCAGCGCCGCGCCGGAACCGTCTCGCCCGCCATGAGCGCGCCCGCGAACATGGTGATCTGCACCATCCCGAAGAGGATCAGCGCCCCCGTCCCCGCATCGAGCGCCCCGTAGGCCAGCGAAAAGCCGAAGAGGTAGGCGAGAAGCGAAAGCGCCCCGACCACACGGCCCGTCCAGCCGGCCCAGACCGTCTGCCCCCGCGCCGCACGTCGCAGCACGAGCAGAAAAGCGAGCGTCGCCGCCCCGGCGAAAAGCCGCACCACCGCGAATTCAAGCGGCCCGATCCGCCCCGGCCCAACCCCGGCGCGGTTCAGGACCGAATTCGCCGCGAAGGCCAACATCGTCAGAAGGGTAAGCAGAAACAGCCGCATGTGACCTTCTAGCCCCACCCCTGCGTTCCCGCAATCGTCCCACCTTGCCTTCCCAGGAACATTCCGCTCCCTGTGCCGTTGTCCGACGAGGCCGACAATGCTCAACGCCCTGATCCTGATTGCCGGCCTCGCCACAGCGGGCCTCCTTCTCTGGCCCCCGGTGGCCAGGTCGCGCCTCTGGCGCGCCACCGTCACCCCGCTCGCCTCCATCATCGGCTCCGGCTTCCTCGTTCTCGGCCCGGTCCTGCAGCACAGCTACGGCTACCATGCGCCCCTCGTGATGGCCGCCCTCTGCGCCGCCGCCTATGCCTTCGGTCACACGATCCGTTACAACATCACCATGCGGATGGAAGGCCCGCACAGCCGCTCGCCAGCCGAGGAGCGGCTCGAAACCCTCGCCTCCTGGGCGCTTTCCTTCGCCTACATCATCTCGGTCGCCTATTACCTCAACCTCTTCGGCGCCTTCGCGGTCAGCTTGACGCCCTTCGACACGCCCGCGAACGGCAAGACCGTCACCACCGCGGTCTTCGCCCTGATCCTCGTCACCGGCTGGACCAAGGGCTTCCACGCGCTCGAACGGATGGAGCAGGTGTCGGTCGGCATCAAGCTCGCCATCATCGCCGCCATGATCGCAGGGCTCGCCTTCTACTTCGCGGGCAGGATCACCGATGGCGGCCTCATCTTCGACCCTCCCACCCTGCACGGCTGGCCCGCCGTCACCCTCGCCTTCGGCCTCATCGTCACCGTCCAAGGCTTTGAAACCGTGCGCTATCTCGGCGCGGACTACGACGCCGGGACCCGCCGCAAAGCGATGCGGACCGCGCAAATCCTCTCGACCGCGATCTATCTCGCCTATATCGGTCTCATCGCATTCCTCTTCACCCCGGATGAGGCGCAGCTTTCCGAAACCGCGATCATCGGCATGATGCGGATCGTGGCGCCGATCCTGCCCGGCCTCCTTGTCGCCGCCGCCCTCGCCGCGCAATTCTCCGCCGCCGTCGCCGATACCGGTGGCGCGGGCGGGCTGATCCGGGAAGTGACGAACGGCAAGGTGACCGTCCGCAAGGCCTATGCCGTCCTCGTCCTGGCCGGGATCGCCCTCACCTGGGCCAGCGACATCTTCGCGATCATCGCCTATGCCAGCCGCGCCTTCGCGGCCTATTACGCGATCCAGGCCGCCATCGCCGCCTTCGCCGCCCACCGCCACGAGAAGGCGCATCTCCGCGCCGCCCTCTACGCCGCGCTCGCCGCCTTCGGCCTCGCCATCGCGGTCTTCGGCACCCCGGCGGAATAGCCCACCCCTTCCCCTCGCCGCGCCCATTCGCTAAGGGAAGCCCGACCAAGGACGGGACGACAGCGATGGACAAGACCTTCAACGCCGCCGAGGCGGAACAGCGCCTCTACGACGCCTGGGAAAAGGCCGGCACCTTCAAGGCGGGCGCCAACGCGAAACCCGGCGCGCAGACCTTCTCCATCATGATCCCGCCGCCCAACGTCACCGGCTCGCTCCACATGGGCCACGCCTTCAACAACACGCTTCAGGACATCCTCGTCCGCTGGCACCGGATGCGCGGCTTCGACACACTCTGGCAGCCCGGTCAGGACCATGCCGGCATCGCGACCCAGATGGTCGTCGAACGCGAACTTGCGAAGGACAAGTCCAACGCCGCCGCACCGAGATGGCCCGCGAGGCGTTCCTCAAGCATGTCTGGGATGGAAGCGGCAGTCCGGCGACACCATCATCAACCAGTTCAAGCGCCTCGGCGCCTCCTGCGACTGGTCGCGCAACGCCTTCACCATGTCCGGCGCCCCCGAATGCGCCAACGGCTCGGACGAGGGCAACTTCCACGATGCCGTCATCAAGGTCTTCGTGGAGATGTACCGGAAGGGCCTGATCTACCGCGGCAAGCGCCTCGTGAACTGGGATCCGCATTTCGAAACCGCGATCTCCGACTTGGAGGTTGAGCAGGTCGAGGTGCAGGGCCAGATGTGGCACTTCAAATACCCGCTCGCGGGCGGCCAGACCTACGAATATGTCGAGAAGGACGAGGACGGGAACGTCACCCTCCGCGAGACGCGCGACTATATCTCCATCGCCACGACACGGCCCGAGACCATGCTTGGCGATGGTGCCGTCGCGGTTCATCCATCGGATGAGCGTTACGCGCCAATCGTCGGGAAACTCTGCGAAATCCCGGTCGGGCCGAAGGAACACCGCCGCCTGATCCCGATCATCACCGACGAATATCCCGACCCGACCTTCGGCAGCGGAGCGGTCAAGATCACCGGCGCGCATGACTTCAACGACTACGGCGTGGCCAAGCGCAACGATATCCCCTGCTACCGGCTGATGGACACCAGGGCCGCGATGCGGTCGGACGGCGCGCCCTATGCCGAGGCCGCCGAAATCGCGCAGCAGATGTCGCGCGCATGGCTCATCGCCAAGGGCTACGCCAATCCCGGCTTTGCCGAGGTTCCGATGACGCTCTCGGAGGCCGAGATCGACGCCCTCAACCTCGTCCCCGACGACCTGCGCGGCCTTGATCGGTATGAGGCGCGCAAACGCGTCATCGACCAGATCACCGCCGAGGGGCTGGCCGTCACTATACTGAAAAAGTCGATCGACGCGGAAACCGGCGCCGAACACCTCGAACGCATCCCCCTCGTCGACCAGAACAAGATGATGCAGCCGCATGGCGACCGCTCCAAGGTCGTCATCGAGCCGATGCTGACCGACCAGTGGTTCGTCGATACCGCGAAGATCGTCGAACCCGCCCTCAAGGCCGTCCGCGACGGCATGGCCGCGCAGGAGGCGGGGAGCTTCGACGAGAAGGCCGGCTACACCCGCATCCTGCCCGAACGCGACGCCAAGACCTATTTCCACTGGCTGGAGAACATCGAGCCCTGGTGCATCTCCCGCCAGCTCTGGTGGGGCCACCAGATTCCGGTGTGGTATGGGCCGGGTGTCGTCCACGGCAAAGACGGCTCAGTGCAGATTGACCTTCGCCGAGAGCAGAAAATCTGTGCCGCCAACCAAGACGAAGCACTTGTCCAATTTGAAAAGCTCTACGGCGCACGACCGACGATCATTGCTTCCCCGCCAACGGACCGCGACCTGCTTGAACACTACAAGAATCGCCGTGGCAGTTGAGAGCCTCGCGGCAGCTTTCGCCGCTTCAAAGGTCGGCGAGAACCCCAATAGCGGCATTCTCGTTTGGCGCGACCCCGACGTCCTCGACACCTGGTTCTCCTCCGGCCTCTGGCCCATCGGCACCCTCGGCTGGCCCGAGGAAACCGAAGCCTACAAGAAATACTTCCCGACCGACGTCCTCGTCACCGGCTTCGACATCATCTTCTTCTGGGTCGCCCGGATGATGATGATGCAGCTTGCCGTCGTGGGTCAGGTCCCCTTCCACACCGTCTATGTCCACGCCCTCGTCCGCGACGAGAAGGGCCGCAAGATGTCGAAGTCCTTGGGCAACGTCATCGACCCCCTGCAACTCATCGACGAATACGGCGCCGATGCCGTCCGCTTCACCGTCACCTCGATGGCCGCGATGGGCCGCGACCTCAAGCTCTCCAAGGACCGGATCGCCGGCTACCGGAACTTCACCACGAAGCTCTGGAACGCCACCCGTTTCGCCGAAATGAACGGCGTCTTCGCGCCGGATGTCGTCTGCACGGGGTGTGTACAGGATGTGCACGCAAATCATACCGTCAATCGCTGGATCATCGGAGAGACCGCCCGCGCCCGCATCGCGGTCGACGAGGCGCTCACCTCCTACCGCTTCAACGACGCGGCAAACACTCTTTATGCCTTCGTCTGGGGCAAGGTCTGCGACTGGTATGTGGAGTTCTCCAAACCCCTGATGGACGCCGAACACGCCGAGGAAACCCGCGCCACGATGGCCTGGGTCCTCGACCAGTGCTATATCCTCCTCCACCCGATCATGCCCTTTATTACCGAGGAATTATGGGCACTTACGGGCGAACGGGCAAAGATGCTCGTTCACGCCGACTGGCCCGATTACGGGCCGGAACTGATCGACGAAGCCGCCGACCGCGAGATGAACTGGGTGATCGGATTGATCGACGAAATCCGTTCCGCCAGGGCGCAAATGCACGTCCCGGCGGGCCTCAAGCTCCCCATCGTGATGACCGCGATGGACGAAAGAGGCCGCGCCGCATGGGCGAATAACGAGCCGATGATCACCCGCCTCGCAAGGCTCGACGGCATGACCGAAGGCAAGGCCCCGAAAGGCTCGATAACGGTCGCCGTCGAGGGCGGCGGCTTCGCCATCCCGCTCGAAGGCGTCATCGACATTGCCGAGGAAAAATCGCGCCTTTCCAAGACTTTGGAGAAGCTGGAGAAAGACCTGAACGGCCTCAAGGGCCGCCTCAACAATCCGAAATTCGTCGAGAGCGCCCCCGAGAATATCGTCGAGGAAACCCGCGAGAAGCTGGCGCTTGGCGAAGACGAAGCCACGAAACTGAAAGCTGCCCTGAAACGCCTTGCGGAAATCGGCTGAGCCTTTCACCTTGCCAGAAATATCTCGGGGGTCCGGGGGCAGCGCCCCCGGCTCCGTCTGGAAAACAAGCGCGATTTCAGACAGTTAGGCAAGATCCACCGACCGCAGCGGCGGCGCGTCGTCATGCGGCGGAACGGTCTGCCGTTCGATCTTGCGCCAGACCCGGGGCGGCTCCGCACCGCGATGCAACGCCCGGATCGCGGTCTGCACCGCCTCATCCGCCTTGGTCCGCCGCGACAGGTGGCGCGCATAATCGACCCAGGTCGCGACGTAGTACTTCTCGCTCCACAATTCAGGCCGCTCCAGATCGCGCAACAACGCCCAGCGCTGCGCGCCGTCGCGCATCCGGATGCGCCGCCGCTCCTGCATGAGCGGCAGAAACGCGTCCACATCCTCCTGTGCGATCTCATATTCGACCATGATGAAAATCGGCCCGCTCCGTCCCCGCAGGTCGATCTTCGGCTCTACCGATGTTATGAGGCCAAGCGGCGTCAGGTCGAGGTCGCCAAACTCTTGAACCTGCATGATTTTCCCTGTCACCAATCCGAGGCCGAGAACTCCGGCGGCAAGGCCGAAGGCCAACGGAACGCCGCCATGATCGGCTACGGTCCCCCAAAGCCATGCGCCCCCGGCCATGCCGCCGAAGGTCGCCATCTGGTAAAAGGAAAGCGCCCGCCCGAGAACCCAGCGCGGGGTCGAAAGCTGAACCGTCGTGTTGAAGAGCGACAGCGCCAGAACCCAGCACGCCCCGCCCAGCATCAGCGCCGGTACGATGACGAAGACCGGCGGCACCAGCGCCAGCACGGCCAGAGCCACCGCGAAGCCCGCGAAGGCAAGCCGCACCACCCGTTCGTTTCTCAGCCACGACCGCAGCCGTGCATTCATGAACACGCCGCAGATCGCCCCGGCCCCGAAACAACCGAGGAAGATGCCATATTGGAGCGCCGACCCCTGAAGCGTATTGCGGGTGTAGATTGGCAGAAGCGCCATGAGCGATGACGCTCCGATGCCGAACATCGCCGAGCGCGCCATGACCCGGATCAGGGCAGGCGACATCACCATGTAGCGAAAACCCGCGCCGAGCGAGCGGCGCAGACTCTCGCGCGGCAGTGGGGTATCCGAGGCGGACCTGCGCCAACGCCAAATACCGAATATGAATCCAACGTAGCTGACGGCATTCACCGCGAAGGCCGCCGCCGCACCCGCCGCAGCCACAATCAGCCCGCCGAGCGCCGGCCCGACGGACCGGGCGAGGTTGAAACCCATCGAGTTCAGGCTCACCGCCTGAGCCACCTCGGCGCGCGGGACGATGTCGCCGATGGAGGCCTGCCAGGACGGGTTGAAAAGGGCGGTTCCGCAGCCGATCAGGAAGGTGAAGCCCAAAAGCAACCAAGGCGAGAGCCAGCCCTGCCAGGCGAAAACCGCCAGAACAACCGAAACGCTGAACATCGAGATCTGCGCCGAAAGCATGATCCGCCGGCGATCGAAATTGTCGGCCAGAGTGCCTGAAAAAAGCGAGAAGACCATGATCGGAAGGGTGTTCGACGACTGAACCAGCGCAACCATGCCGTGGCTCGTCGTCAGGCTTCCCATCAGCCAGGCGGCTCCGACCGTCTGGATCAGCGTGCCGAGATTCGACGCCTGGCTGGCCAGCCAAAGACCGCGATAGGTCGGGTTTGCGAGCGGCGCGAGCGTGATCGGCGTGGCGATGGTTCCCTCCCCGGTTCCTCTGGCTTGCCCTTTCTGCGCCCACGGAGCGGCAAGGGCAAGGCGGCTTGATCCCGATGTAGACGCTTGCCGCCGTGCCCGCTTTCTGGTCTTGATCGCGCCATGACCGGACCGCGCTATACCTCGCTCGTTCAGGGCTTGCCCGCCACCGTGCCCTTCGTGGGCCCGGAGACGCAGGAACGCGCGCGCGGGAAGCTCTTTGCGGCTCGAACTCGGGGCGAACGAGAGCGTCTTCGGCCCTTCGCCCGCCGCCATCACGGCGATGCGTCAGGCGGCGCAGGACATCTGGATGTATGGCGATCCGGAAAACCACGTTCTCCGCACGGCGCTGGCCGAACATCACGGGGTGACGCCTGCCCATGTCGTCGTCGGCGAGGGGATCGACGGGCTTCTCGGCTACCTCGCGCGGCTTGTGATCGAACCGGGTGCCAATGTGGTGACCTCGGACGGTGCCTACCCCACCTTCAACTTCCACGTCGCGGGTTTTGGCGGCGTGCTGCACAAGGTGCCCTACAAGGGCGACCACGAAGACCCCGAGGCACTTGCCGCGAAGGCGAGGGAGGTGGGCGCGAAGCTTGTCTACATCGCCAACCCGGACAACCCGATGGGGTCATGGCATGATGGCGCCGTTATCGCGCGGATGCTGGACGCGCTGCCCGAGAGTACACTTCTGGTGTTGGACGAGGCCTATATCGACCTCGCACCCGAAGGCACGGCGGCAAAGATCGCGGCGGACGATCCGCGCGTCATCCGGATGCGGACCTTCTCCAAGGCGCACGGCATGGCAGGCGCGCGGATCGGCTATGCGCTCGGCCATTCGGAACTCATCGGTGCGTTCAACAAGATCCGCAATCATTTCGGCGTGAGCCGCGTTTCGCAGGCGGGCGCGCTGGCGGCATTGCGGGATGACGTCCATCTTGAGACGGTCCAGCACCGTGTCGCCGCCTCGCGGGACGAGCTTTCCCGGATCGCCCGGCTGAACGGCCTGAAGCCGCTGCCCTCGGCCACGAATTTCGTGACCATCGACTGCGGCAAGGATGGAGATTTCGCCCGCAGGGTGCTGTCCGAACTGATCGCACGCGACATCTTCGTGCGGATGCCCTTTGTCGCGCCCCACGACCGTTGCATCAGGGTCAGTTGCGGCCTGCCGGCGCAGAACGCGCTTGTCGGCAACGCATTGCCGGACGCGCTTGCCGCGGCGCGCGGCTAGGCGTTGACAATGGCCGACGTCGCGGACTCCAGCGCACCGGTCCCATGCGGAATGCCGAGCGCCTTCATGCCGGCATCCATCACCGACAGGACGCCAAGCGTCATGTGTGCATTCACATGCCCCATATGCGCGACGCGCAGGAAATCCCCGTAGGCCGGGTCTGACGGCTCCGCCATGCCAAGCCCGATACCGAGCGTCACGCCCGCCTCGGCCTCGCACCATGCGCGCAGGCGCCCGGCCGAGCCGCCGCCGATCGTCGCGGCTGTCACGGAATGACCGCGATATTGGGCGTCGGCGATGTTGAGAGCGATGTCGCCCCCCTGCCCCCAGGCATCGAACGCGGCCCAGACAGCGCCTGCAAGCGCCCTGTGGCGCGCCCATGCCGCCTCAAGCCCCTCTTCATGCACCAGCATCTTCAGGGCTTCCGCAAGTCCGTAGAGGTGGTGGGTCGGTGCCGTGCCGCAAAAATTCTGATAATACTGTTCGGCAAAGGCACGCGGCCCCCAGTCCCAGTACGGCGTTCGAAGGTCCGCCCCTTCTGTCGCCGCGCGGGCCTTGTCCGAGAACCAGACGAAGGCCAGACCCGGCGGCGTCATCAAGCCCTTCTGGCTGGCCGAGACAAGGGCGTCGATACCCCAATCATCCATGCGGATCGGATCGCAGCCGAGCGAGGCGATGGCATCGACGGCGAGAAGCGCCGGATGTCCCGCCGCGTCGATGGCCGCGCGGATCGCCGCGAGGTCATTGCGGACCGAGGACGCTGTATCGACATGGGTGACCATGACGGCGCGGATGGTGTGGTCCCTGTCCGCCCGCAGCGCTGCCTCGATCCTTCCCGGGTCGACGGGATTGCGGCGGCCGAAATCCAGGCGTTCGGTGTGGATGCCCATCGCCTCGGCCGACTGCGCCCAGCCCAGCCCGAACCGCCCTGTGATGGCCACCAGCGCCCTGTCGCCGCGCGAGAAGAGGTTGGCATTCGCCGCTTCCCAGCCGCCGTGACCGTTTCCGATGTAGATTGCCATGTTATGACGGGTCATCGCGACGCTCTTCAGGTCGATGACGATCTCCCGCGTCAGATCGTGCAACTCACCTTCGTATATGTTGGGCGCCGCACGGTGCATCGCGCGCAGCACGCGGTCCGGCATGACCGAAGGCCCCGGAATCGCGAGATATGACCGACCGTTCGCAAGACCCATGATGCGCTCCCTGCTGCTTCAGGAGGCGTAGTCGCGCCCCACGGCAAGGTCAATCCGCCGCGATGGGGAATGCGCAGGTCGACCATCACTGCGCGCACGGCCTTTACGATGCCGCGCCGTCCTGCGATGCTCGGCCCCGCGAACGGACGCCGCGAGAGACACCTCCCATGACAGGCGAGACAGCCCCCGACCGAAGCCTTCTCGAACTTACCGGCAGGGACCGGATCGACTTCCTCCAGGGGCTGGTCAGCAACGACCTTCGAAAGCTCAACGACGGCCTGGTCTATGCGGCGCTGCTCGGCCCGCAGGGCAAGTATCTTGCGGATTTCTTCATCGTTCCAGGCGCGGATCATCTGCTGATAGACGTGAAGGATGCGCTCGCCGAAGGGCTCATGCGGCGGCTGTCGATGTACCGCCTGCGCGCCGAAGTGCAGATCGCCCGATCTTCGCTGAAGGTCACTCGCGGTCTCGGTCGCGCATCGGGCAGCGCCTTCGCCGATCCCCGCCACCCGGCGCTCGGCTGGCGGCAGTATGGCGATGACGAAGGCGCCCCGCCGTCCATCGACTGGGACGCGATCCGGGTCGAGAACTGTATTCCCGAAACGGGGATCGAGCTGATTCCGGATGACAGCTACATTCTCGAAGCAGGCTTCGAGCGGTTGCACGGCGTCGATTTTCGCAAGGGCTGCTATGTCGGGCAGGAAGTGACGGCGCGGATGAAGCACAAAACGGAATTGCGCAAGGGACTCGCGACCGTACTGGTCGATGGCGCGGCAGCCGTGGGAACGGAGATCCTTGCCGGAGACAAGGTCGCCGGGAAGCTCTTCACGCAGGCGGGCGGCAAGGGTATCGCCTATCTGCGGTTCGACCGGGCGGAGGGTGAGATGCGGGCCGGCGAAGCGCTTGTCCGGCTGAAATGAAAAGGCCGCCCGAACGCGGCCCTTCATCCGGTCGCGCGGCCCTCAGGCCCGTTCGCTGTATTCCATGGTTTCCGTATTGACGATGATCGCCTCGCCTTCGCCGACGAAGGGCGGAACGGTGATCCGAACGCCATTGTCCAGGACGGCGGGCTTGTAGCTGTTCGCCGCCGTCTGGCCTTTCACGACCGGTTCCGTCTCGACGATCTTGCAGGTGACCTTCTGCGGGATCGAGACCGAAAGCGCCTCGTCGCCGTAATACTCGATCGTCGCAGTCATGCCGTCCTGCAGGAACGGGCGGCGATCGCCGAGAAGCTCGGCATCGAGTTCGGTCTGCTCGAATGTCTCGTTGTCCATGAAGACGAGGCGGCCATCGTTCTCGTAAAGGAACTGCTGGTCCTTCTGCTCAAGCCGGACCTGTTCGACCTTGTCTTCCGACCGGAAGCGCTCGTTCAGCTTTCGACCGTCGCGGAGGTTCTTCAGCTCCACCTGGGCAAAGGCACCGCCCTTGCCCGGTTTGACATGGTTGACCTTCACTGCGGCCCATAGACCGCCATCATGCTCCAGCACATGGCCGGGGCGAATTTCGTTGCCGTTGATCTTGGGCATCAGGATGCACCTTGGAATAAGGTTGAATGGGTTTGGCCGGCACCTATATATTGCGGGCTAACCGCTGGCAAGTTCGCTAAATGCTGAGGGACTTCACCACCCGCCATGCGTTGAGTGCATGGCAGTGATGCGTTTTGGGGCATACCGAATCGAGTGCAAATAGCCGTATTGAGCAGAACGCCGGCGAACGCAAGAGCAAGAATAGCAGGAATAGGAAATGCGCGATTTCGTTGACGGCACCGCATTCAACTACGAACAAGGCCAGAGGTCGCGCAAACTTTTTGCGGCCGTCGTCCTTGCAGCGCTGGATGATGCGATTGCCGATGATAAGAAATATGGCAACGGGCCTGAGCAGATTGCCCGTTGGGCACGGTCGCGTGACGGCCGTGAGGTTTTGTCCTGCGCCGGGATCGACCCGAACGAGCGGGTCGTGAAAGGTCTGATGGAATTCGTATCCAAAGGCGTCCGCACCTCGGTTGCGCTGTCGCGCGAAGAGAGCGAGCGTCGTCACGCCGCGGAAGAGGCCGAAGCCGCCTGAGCCGGGTATCACAATCCGGATTGCACGAAACGCGCCCACTGGGCGCGTTTTCGTTTTTCAGGGCTGGCAGCGCGTAACGTCAGTCGAACTTCTGTGCTTCGAAGGCGCGCGCGATTTCCTGACGGACGAGTTTGCGCACATTGCGGGTAATGCGCTCGCCCAGCGGGCCTTGCAGCTCTTCGCGGATCACCTCGGCGATCAGGTCGCGAAGCATGTCCATGTCGATGACGGCCTCGTCTCCGGCATCAAACAGGCCGAGGTCGTCCTCGCCCTCCTCGAGCGGTTCTGAATCTGCACCGTAAACCGCGCCCACCGTTTCGAGCGGTTCGTCGGTCTCGACCGGAATGTCCCCCGGCTGGCCGTCGGTGGGGTCGCGCAGCGCCTCGCTGTTCGCGCGCGGCGCCGCCATAGCCTCTGGCGCCACGTTCGTCTCGTCAGCGTCCGGTTCGACCGCCTCGAACATCCCGCCCCGAAGATCGTCACCCTCGAAGCTGTCCCGCTCGACGGATTCTGCTTCGGACGTGACCTCGCCAGGGGTTTCGGCGGCCTCGGCAGCGGCTTCGGCAATACCGCCCTCTTCCGCGACATCGCCCGCGTCGTCCGCGGCGTCGATACGGCTCAGTTGACCCAGATGCAGTCGCCCGGTCAGCGCATCACTGGCGGGCGCGGGGTTCTCACTGCCGGAAATCACCTGCCAGTCCGCGCGACGCGGCGTCGCTTCCCGGCGAATGAAGGCGATCGCGTCCCGTACCGGCGGATCTTCGGAAACATCGTTCAAATCGCTTCCATCGTCCTCTGCGAATTCCCCCGGCAATGCCTGCGCACTCGATTTCTCCGGCGCCCGCGGTGTAAGGACGTCGCCAGTCACCGGCTGCTCGATCGAGAGATCTTCCGGATCGAATATACCCCGTCCGCCGGTATCCACCGCGAAGCCGTTATCGAAAGCGTCCTCAAGCGTGCGTTTGTCGGGGTCGTCCGCAATACTTTTGACCTCGCTTCCATCCGGTTCGAAATCCGCGATATCGGCGACCGCGGCTTCAAGTTCCGCGATAGTGGATTCAAGCGAGGCGATATCTTCCTCCAGGACCGAGGCCGGCCGAATACCGTCCAACTTTCCTGAATCTGCCGGCATCCCCGACACGGCCGCGGTCCAATCGGCGTCCTGCGCGGCCTCGCCGATCAAGGGATCTGCCGCAAGCCCCGCATTTTCGGCTTCGGGCATCCGATCATCCGCTGACGCATCCAGCGCCTCAAGCGCGATCGCATCCGAATCATCTTCAACACGATGCGCTTCGGTCAGAATCAGTTTTCCGGCCGACGGCGCGTCCGGCTTGTCCGGCGCACGATCCTGCCGTGACTGCCGATCCTCCGACACGAGCCGGCGGATCGACGACAGGACGTCCTGAATTTCAAGGTTCGAAAGAGGGTCTGACATGGGCATTCCTAAGGCTGGCGACGGCCACTCTAGACTGCCGCTTATGCGCCGACAACCGATCCCTGAAGCCTTAGTTCCTGCCGATGGCCTTGAGGACGCGATCAAGGCTTTTGCCCTGCACCGAGGTCGGCGGCGCGTTCTTCACGGCGTTATAATACGCCGCCGGATCGTAGACAGGAATTCCGAGGTTCAGGTGTTCGACCGTCAGAAGACCCATAGAGGCAAGAAGTGAATAGTTCGCTACTTCGAGATTGGCTACGGCGGTGATCCGGCTTGATCGCGCGTCAAGCAGAGACTGTTCAGCATTCAGCACATCGAGCGTCGTGCGGGCGCCGAGCTTCGCTTCCTCCCGAACTCCGTCATAAGCAATGGTGGCCGCTGATATCTGGCGCTCCGTAGCCGAGATCTGTGCCCGCGCCACGGCGATGTCGGCCCAGGCATTGGCCACGCTCTGCGCGACAAGGACGCTCGTCTGCTGAAGGCCTGAACGCGATGCGGCGCGCTGAGCGATCGCCTGACGATGCACCGAGGACAGCTGCCCGCCGGCGTATAGCGGCTGGGTCAGCTGAACGCCGACCGAGGAGTTGTTAGTCCCGTTATCCGTCCGCGCCAGCGAGGCATCTGCGGAGATCGTCGGCAGCCGTTGCGCGGCAGCCAACGAAACGGTGACGTCAGCCGCGGCCACCTGGTGCTGGGCCTGAAGAATGCTTGGCTGGGTGCGCAGCGCGATGCGCTGCGCCTCATCGACCGATTTCGGCAAAGCCGGCGTCCTCGGTGCGGCCGCAAGGGGTCCCGGGTAATGGCCCGTCGAGGCTTTGTAGCTTTCACGCGCGGCAGCCAATTGGCCCTGCGCGGCAGCAAGGGTCGCACGCGCGGCGGCAAGCTGGGCTTCTGCGAGCGCAACATCGGTCCGGGTGACCTCGCCCACATCGAACTGATCCTGCGTCGCCTTCAACGTCTCACCCAGAACCCTGACCGAGTTTTCGTTGATCGCGACATTCTCGATCGCCGAACGGACGCCAAAATAGGCTTGCACGGCGCCAAGCAGCACATTCTGCTCCACGCCGACCAGCGCCTCGCGCGTCGCCAGAACGGATTCCTTGGCTATGTCGATGCCCAGCCGGTTTCGCCCGCTGTCGAACAGCGTCATCGACGCGCTCAGCGCCACCGATGCGCTGAGGTTGTCGACGCCGATATTGGTGGGGTCCCTGTAATCCCCGCTGGCGACAAAGGCGAGCACCGGGCGCAGCGCCGAGACGGCTGTGGCAACATCTTCGTCCGCGGCGCGCAGGACCGCCCGGTTCTGTTCGAGAAGGTTCGACGACTTGTAGGCCGAGATGAGCGCGTCCGCGAGGGTTTCGGCAAAAGCGGGCACAGCTCCGAACAGACCGAATGCGGCAACACCCGAAAAGAGGATACGTCTGACAGACAGGTATTTCATCGGATCTTTCCTGTTCCGGACGAAGCCCGCCACGGGCCCGCCGCGATTTGACTTGTCCTAGAGCGCAAAGGCAGGGCGATCCGCGAAGCCATTGAGAACCGGCGCGGACGCGTTGAACGCAAAGCGCCAGGTGACGGCGCCATCGATCCTGCGGCCGATCCGGCAAACGCCAAGAGCGCCTTCCATGAAGATGCAGGCGATACGCCCGCCCTCCTTGATCTGCTCGGCGATGGTCGGTGGCAGTGTCTCCGCGGCGCCTTCGATGACGATCACGTCATAGGGGCCATGCTTGGCCATCCCCTGCGCGAGGGGCGCCTCGATCACCGCGGCGTTATCCACACCCTCGGAGGCAAGGCGCGCCTGCGCCTGCGCGGCGAGATCCGCGTCTTCCTCGATCGCCACGACAGCCTCGACCATGCGGGCGATCACGGCCGTCGAATAGCCGAGGCCACAGGCGACGTCGAGAACCATATCCGAGGGCTGAAGATCCAGCGCGTCGAGCATCTTCGCCAGCGTCCGCACCTCGAGCATCATACGGCCACCGCCGATGTCGATATTGCCGCCGACATACGCCGCCTCGCGCCGGTGCGCGGGAACATAGGCTTCGCGCGGCACGCTCAGCATCGCCTCGATGATCGGGAACTTGGTCACATCGTTCGGGCGGACCTGCGTATCCACCATCATCGTCCGGCGAGCGGCGAAATCGGTCATGTCTGAACTCTTCGGTTTGAATTCGTGCGCGAGTCGTCTTGCCATAGAACGCCGGTCACGGCAACGGGCGACTACGCCGCAACCTCAAACCGGCCGGCGAAATGATCGGACGATCGAAGCGAGCTTTCAACACAGCCTGCGGTCAATGCGCAAAACCGCGTTGAGGTGTTGCGGCAGCGCAAACATATCTCTATCGAGAGACGGGCCCATCATCATAACGCGGGCAGACAGGCTCCGTCGACGCGCCCATCGTTCGCGAGGTTGGAGATGCGCCCCTTCCGCAAGGTTTCCCCCAACGATCCGTTCGTGTCACCAACTGTTGCGCCCTTCAAGACCCAACTTCTGAAATGGGTGGGCAGCAAACAAAAGATAGCGCATGAGATCGTGGCGCATTTCCCGCCGGAATTCGGCGCCTATCATGAGCCGTTTCTAGGCGCTGCGGGCGTCATGGCGAGCCTCGCACCGCGCTCAGGATACGGGTCGGACACCTTCGCGCCACTGATCGAGATCTGGCAGACGCTCGGTTCCGACCCCGAGAGCCTCAAGTCGTGGTACGCCGCACGCTGGACAACGTATCAGTCGGGCGACCGGGTCGCGGCCTACGAACGCATCAAGGCGGCCTACAATGCGCGCCCGAATGGCGCGGATTTCCTGTTTCTGACCAGATCCTGCTACGGTGGCGTCGTAAGGTTCCGCAAATCCGACGGCTACATGTCCACGCCGGTCGGAACGCATCCTCCGATTCCGCCCGACGCGTTCTCGCGGCGCGTCGATACCTGGCGCGCCCGCCTCGCAGGATGCCGTTTCGCGCGGCTGGACTTCACCGACGCGATGGCCCGCGCCGAACCCGGCGATCTGATCTACTGCGATCCGCCCTATGCCCATTCCCAGACGATCCTCTACGGCGCGCAGGCTTTCAGCCTGCCGCGGCTGATGGAGGCCATCGCCGGCTGCAAGGCGCGCGGCGTCTTCGTCGCGCTCAGCATCGACGGCACCAAGAAAAGCGGCCGGACCTATTGCGACGTCCCCCTGCCGCAAAACCTGTTCGAGCGGGAAATCATGATCACCGTCGGTCGCTCCATGCTGCGGCGATTTCAGATGGGCGGGCAGACCTGTGAAAACGAGATCGTCCGCGACCGGTTGCTTCTGACGTATTGAACGCGACCAAACGAGCGGGCCGCACCAGACCGCCAAATGACAAAACCCTCAGCGGTCAAGCACCTCGACCGCAAGAATCGTCGGCAGGTGACGCGCGATCTCCGACCAGTTCTCGCCCTCGTCGAGGCTGGCGAAGACCGAGCCGCTGTTGGTGCCGAAATAGACACCCGCGGGTTCGCGTGCATCCCCGGCCATCGCCTGCCGCAGGACAGTGAAGAAGCAGCCGGTCTGCGGCAGCCCCTCCCGCATGTCCTGCCAGCTTCGCCCGCCGTCGCGCGACCGCCAGACCGCAGCCGCGGCATCCGGCGGAAAGCGGCCCAGGGAATCGCCGTTGAGGGGAATGGTCCAGATCGTTTCGGGATCGCGCGGATGGACGCGGATCGGGAAGCCGAAGGTCGAGGGCAGGCCGCTCGGTGATGTCCTCCCAGCTTCGGCCACCGTCGAAGGACCGCCAGACGCCATGGTGGTTCTGCTGGTAGAGCAGGTCTTCCCTGCCGGGCGCGCGCATCATGTTGTGGACGCAGTGGCCGATCTCGCCGTCGCGCGGCGCGGCGGGATGGTCGTGACTTTCGCAAGCCTCGGCGTTGGACAGTCGGTTACGCCGCTCCCAGGTCGCGCCGCCGTCCTCGGTGGCGAAGACGCCCGCAGCCGAGATGCCGACCCAAAGCTTCTTCGGATCGGCCGGGTCGGCGAGGATGGTGTGCAGCACCAACCCTGCCGCACCGGGATTCCAGCTTCCGGCAGAGGGGTGGTTGGTCAGACCCTCGACCCGCTCCCAGGACTTGCCACCATCGTTGCTCGCCAGAAGAGTAGCCGGCTTCGTCCCCGCGTAAAGCGTGCCGTTCGCACGGCCCAGCGACCATATCTGAGAGACCGTGCCGGAAAACGGCAGTTCCTCCTCTTTCCAGCCGATCATCGCGGCAAAGTCTGCATCGTTCGCGGCCCAGTCATCCATCTGACCCTTGCTCAGACGCGTGACCTCCCAGCTTTCGCCGCCATCGGTCGACCGCCAGACACCCGCGCCATGCCATTCGCCGCCGCCGCCGGCCCAAATCGTGCCAGTGCCGGGGTCGCCGATGACGTGATTGATCGGCCAGCCGCCACAATACGGACCGCTAACGGACCAGCCGCCGCGATCGCGGCCGCCGGAAATCAGAAAGGCACCCTTGGTGGTGCCGACGAGAATCGTGAGATCCGTCGAAGACATTTTCGCCCGCTCCCTGCAACACGGGCCGATGCTACCACGGGACTGATCGCCGATTAAGAGCATCCTGACGGATCGTCGCCGCGGATCGGGTCAGGCACCTTTGGCGGATCGCCGCAGACCATCGGTGAACACGTCCACCAGACGCAGCACCTGCTTGCGCCAGCCGGTTCCGTCGGGCGCCCGGCACAATCCCACCAGCGCCCGCAAAAGATCGTCAGGGGCGACGTCGTCGCGGATGTCGCCACTCGCCACGGCGCGGTCACACAGGAGCGTGACCGAGGCGGTCATGCGCGCTGCGGAATAGGCATAGAGGTCCTGCTTGCCCTCTGCCGCCAGCGCGAGCGTGGCGAGCATCCCCTTCTTGGCTGCGATCACGTCGACGGCTGCGTGCAGCCACGACCTGAGCGCTTCGAACGGCTCGGCCTTCTCTGCGAGTTGTTGGGCAAGCTCCCAGAGCTGGTCCACCTCGTGCCGGTACACCGCTTCAAAGAGCACGTCACGGGTTGGAAAATGGCGATAGAGTGTGCCGATCCCCAGCCCGGCCTTCCGGGCGACCGCTTCGAGGCTCGCCGCTGGCCCGCCTTCGCTGAAAATCGTCTTGGCCGCGGCGATCAGGCTTTCCCGGTTGCGCAGGGAATCGGCCCGGGGTTTCCGGGTCGTGATCTTCTCCTGTCCGGCCGTTCGGGCACTCATCTCATTCCGCCCTTGCAAAACGGAGGATACCTCCGTATAACTTGTCCACGCGCTTCCGCAAGCGTTTCCAACTCAGGGCCGACTTGATGGCCTGCCTCCGAAAACCCCAGATCGACCCTCAATACGTCGCACGCCGACACATTCAGGTCAATTCATTTCCAGCATCGGCACCGACAGGAGCTGCCCATGACCTACTCCATCCGCTTGAGCGTGAATGGCTCTTCCCAGAATATTGCCCTCGACGATCCGAGGGTTACGCTTCTCGACCTTCTCCGCGAAAGGCTCGGCCTCACGGGGACCAAGAAAGGCTGCGACCGCGGCCAATGCGGCGCCTGCACCGTTCTGGTGGACGGGCGGAGGGTGAATTCCTGCCTGTCGCTGGCGCTCAGCCTTGATGGAGCTGAGGTTCTGACAATCGAGGGGGTTGCCGATGGCGACCGCCTCCACCCGGTGCAGGCGGCGTTCATTGCCCAAGACGGGTTGCAATGCGGCTTCTGCACGCCGGGCCAGATCATGAGCGCGATCGGCCTGATCCGCGAAGGCCAGGCCGGGGATGACGCAGAGCGCATCCGCGAGGGCATGAGCGGCAATATCTGCCGCTGCGGCGCCTATGCGGGGATCACCGAGGCAGTGCTGGAAGCGCAGCACCTCCTTTCTGGAAGCGAAGAAAGGAAGTCGGCATGAATCGTTTCGACTATGTCCGGCCCTTGAGCCTTTCCGACGCGATCGCCGCGGGCTCCGAACCTGGTGCGGCCTATCTCGCGGCGGGCACCAATCTGCTCGACCTCATGAAGGTCGGCGTCGCGCGGCCCGGGCGGATCGTGGACATCACGCGCCTGCCGGGCCTTGCGGACATCGCGATGCGATCCGATGGCGGCGCACGTATCGGCGCGCTCGTCCGCAATGCCGATCTGGCGCACGAGCCCGACTTTGCCGCGCGCTTCCCGTCGGTGGCCGAGGCGCTGCTGTCTGGTGCGTCGGCGCAGTTGCGCAACGCCGCAACGGTCGGCGGCAACCTGATGCAGGCGACCCGTTGCGCTTATTTTACGGATGCCGAGAGCGCATGCAACCGGCGCGCGTCCGGCTCAGGTTGCGATGCGATGGGGGGCGAAACCCGCGCGCAGGCCATATTGGGCCATAGCGCGGCCTGCATCGCCACGCATCCCTCGGACTTCTGCGTACCGCTTGTCGCGCTCGACGCGATGGTGGAGATCGAAGGGCCGAAAGGCCAGCGGACGGTAGCCCTCGACGATTTCCTCCTGCTTCCCGGTGACACGCCGGACCGCACCACCCTTCTGGAACGCGGTGAGATCATCACGGCAGTTCGTCTGCCCGCCGAGGCGGCGGGATTCCGCGCCCATGCCCGCTATCTGAAACTACGCGACCGCACGTCCTACGCCTTCGCCCTTGTCTCCGCCGCTTGCGCCCTGCGCGTCGAAGGCGGGATCATCGCCGAAGCGCGGATCGCCCTTGGCGGCGTCGCGGCCAAGCCCTGGCGCGCACGGCAGGCCGAAGCGGCCCTGATCGGCGCGCGGCCCGACGACGACGCCTTCGCCAGGGCCGCCGAACTTGCCCTGGAAGGCGCGACGCCCGTGGGCGCGAACGGCTTCAAGATCGCCCTCGCCCGCCGCATCGTCGAGCGCGCGCTCACCCTCGCCGCCGAAGGTTCGCCGGACCGCCTTCCCGCCCTACCCGGTTCGGTCTTCGCACAGAACGGAGCAATTGCCCATGTCTGACATCACCCCCCTGGCTTCCCGCATGGGCTCCAATGCGGGTCAGCCGATGGCGCGCCGCGACGGCATCCTCAAAGTCACCGGACAGGCGCAATATGCCGCCGACAATTGCCCCGACGGGCTGCTCTATGCCGTCTTCGCCTCAGCCGCCATCGCGCGCGGCCGCGTCACCCATCTCGATACCCAAGCCGCCGAAGGCCATCCCGGTGTCGTCGCGGTGATGACTCCGGCCAACCGCCCGCCCCTGGCAATGGATCCCGCGACGAAACCCCACCGCTTCGCGTTGTTCACCGAGGTGTTGCAGGACGATACCGTGCGCTATGCGGGCCAGCCCATCGCGCTCGTCGTGGCAGAGACGCTGGAAGCGGCAACGGAAGGCGCCCGCCTCCTCGCGCCGCGCTATGCGCCGGAAGCGCCGCGCGTGGGGTTGGATCATCCGCGCTACGATCCGGACTCCGTGGGGATCGGAATGCCGACAAGCGCTGCCAAAGGCGACATCGAGGCGGGCTTCTCCGCGGCGTCTCAGCAGCGCGAGGCGACCTATCACACGCCTGCGCAATATCACAACGCGATGGAGCCCCATGCCATCGTCGCCGAGTGGAAGGATGACCGGCTCGAACTCGATACGCCCAACCAGGCGCCGGTCATGTCCGCGGCGGGCTTCGCCGCGTGGTTCGGCATTCCGCCCGGAAACGTCCTGATCCGCACCCCCTTCATCGGCGGCGGTTTCGGGTCGAAGGCATTCCAGACCGGCTCCCATATCCTCGCCGCATTGGCCGCGCAGATGCTGGACCGCCCGGTGAAGCTCGTCCACAGCCGCGCGCAGATGTTCGGCCCGGTCGGCCATCGGGGCCAGACGCGTCAGACCCTGCGGCTCGGGATGGACGCGCTGGGGCAGCTCACCGCCCTCTCCCACCATACGGTCGCCGCGACGAGCAGCTTCGAGGAATTCGTCGAACCCGCCGCCGCCGCGTCCCGCACGACTTATGCGAGCGACGCGATCAGAAGCAGCCACGAGGCGGTGCGAAACGATATCGGCACACCCGGCCCGATGCGAGCACCGGGAGAGGCGTCTGGCTCCGCCGCGCTCGAGCTCGCGATGGATGAGGCGGCAGAGGCCTGCGGCATGGACCCGCTCGACTTCCGTCTCGCGAACTATGCCGAGACGGACCCGATGGGCGGCAAGCCCTATTCGTCGAAGGCGCTCCGCGAATGCTATGCCGAGGGCGCGAAGCGTTTCGGCTGGTCGCGCCGCCCGCTTGCGCCGCGACAGATGCGGGACAAGGACGGCTTCCTCACCGGCTGGGGCATGGGCACGGCGATCTTCCCCTGCCCGATGTTCGCGGCCTCTGCCCGAGCGACGATCCAGGCTGACGGGACCGGACTGATGGAGACGAGCCTTGTCGACATGGGTCAGGGTGCCTGGACCGCGCTTGCCCAGATTGCGGCAGACGCGCTTGGGCTGGACGCCAGCCAGATCGAGCTGCGCGGGGGGTCTTCCGACCTGCCGGACGCCGGCATCGCCGGTGGTTCGGGCCATACCGCGACGGCGGGTCTCGCCATCGGCAATGCCGGCGAAGATGCGGTGCGACGGCTCGCGGATATCGCGGTGCGCGACCCAGCCTCGCCGCTATTCGGCGCGGGCAATTCGGGCGTTGTCGCCCTCAACGGCAGACTTTACCGCCGCGACGACGAAGGCCGCAGCGAAAGCTACGCCGAAATCCTCGCCCGCGCCGGGCAGAGCGCGGTTGAAGGCAATGGCAATGGCACGCGGGATCCTGCCTCTGCCGAGGCCTATGCCATGCAGTCCCACGGTGCTGTGTTTGCCGAGGTCAAGCTCGATCCGCAGCTTGGCCAGGTCCGGGTGACGCGACTTGTTGGCGCCTTCGCGGCGGGCCGGATCATCAACCCGCGCATGGTCAACAGCCAGTATTGCGGCGGCATGGTCTGGGGTCTGTCCTTCGCTCTGCACGAGGCGGCGGAGATGGACCACCGAACCGGCCGGGTCATGAATGCCGACCTTGGCGGATACCACGTCCCGGTCAATGCCGACCTGCCTTCGGTCGAGGCGATCCTGATCCCCGAGGAGGACGCGCATGTGAATCCGCTTGGCATAAAAGGCGTGGGCGAAATCGGCATCACCGGCACGGCGGGCGCGATTGCCAACGCCGTGTGGCACGCGACCGGGAAAAGGGTCCGCCATTTCCCAATCCGCATCGAAGACCTGATCTGAACCGGCCGGAAAATCGAAAGCGCGGCCGTGGATCACGGCCGCGCTTTGCCATTCCGCATAAAGTCATCCGCCGACGTGGCTACCTTCCGGCAGGGCATATACTGCCACCTGGTCGCCAACGGTGTCCTTCAGAATCGTGTTCCCGCCGGAGGCGAAGGCGATATATTCACGCCCCTTGTATTCATAGATGGCGGGCGCCGCCACCGTCGGCGCCATGACGATCGAGGACCAGAGTTCCTTTCCCGTCCTGATGTCGAAGGCACGGACTTTCTGGTCCATCGTCGAACCGATGAAGATCAGGCCGCCCGCTGTCACCGCCGGGCCGCCGATGGTCGGTGAACCCCAGCTTCCGGGCATGTAGAAACCCCATTTCTGGACCTCGCCCAAGGGCACTTGCCAGAGCCGCTCGCCCGTCTTCATGTCGATCGCCGTCAATTTGCCGAAGGGTGGTGCCCAGCAGGGCATCCCTGCCCAATTCAGCGCCGTCTTGATGGTGACGCCATAGGGCGCGCCCTGCTGCGTGTGGAACGATGAGTCGTCCTTGTACTTGTCGAAATCCGCCTTGGGGATCAGCTTGTAGAACTGCACCACTTCCGAGGAATTGACGACCAAAGTCTCGTTCTTCGGATCAAAGGCCGCTCCGCCCCATTCGACACCGCCTACGGTGCCGGGATAGGCGATCGACCCGGTGCCCTTGGTGCTTGGCGGCGTATAAATCCCTTCGTAGCGCGCGTTGTCGAAATCCTTCCGGCACTGGCCCATTGAGATCGCGTTCGCGAGTCCCCATACAGGCGGATGCCGGTGGATGTCGTTCAGCGGCTCGGGCAGGCTCGGCACAGGCTGGGTCGCATAGACGGTTTCGTCCTGCGCGTCCGTATCGGTCGGCACCTTCATCTCGGTCACCGGCCAGACCGGTTCGCCCGTCAGACGGTTCAAGGCGAAGAGGAACCCCATCTTCGTCGTCTGCACCAGCGCGGGTACGGTCTTGCCATCGACGTCGATGTCCATCAGCGTCGGCGCGGCGTTGGTGTCATAGTCCCAGATGTCGTGATGGACGAGCTGGCGCGCCCAGATCACCTTGCCGGTCGCCATATCCACCGCGGTCACGGACGTCGCAAGCGGGATCGGCTCCTTCCGGTTGCCGCCCCAGTAATTGGGCGAGGGCGAGGATACCGGCAGATAGAGAATGCCGCGCTCAGGATCGACCGACATCGATGCCCAGACATTGGCGGTGCCGGTCTTGGCGCGCTCTTCCTTCGGTATGAAGTTCACCGTCCAGTCGAGCTTGCCGGTCTGGGCATCCACAGCGAAGACCGAACCCGGCGGGGCTTGCTCGTAATCCCAGTCCTTGCCGGCCCAGCCGATGATGAGCTTGTCCTTGTAGACGGTGGGCGGCTGCAACAGCGACAGCGGCCACTTGTCGTTCGTCGTGTTCCACTGGTTCACGTCAAGCGTGCCGTTATCGGCGAAATCCGCGCAGGGCTTGCCGGTATCGGCGTCAACTGCGTTCAGCTTCGCGTCCATCGTGCCGATATAGACGATCTTCTGACAGGCCTTGGTCGCATCGGGGCTTTCAGCCTGCCAATAGGCCACGCCGCGATTTTTCAGATCCGGCTGCGTCAGCGCCTTCAGCGTCGTGTGGGGATCATAACTCCACTTCTGCTTGCCCGTCGCGGGGTCAAGCGCGACGATCCTGTAGAAGGGTGTGCCGAGATAGAGCGTGTCATTTGCGAAGATCGGGGTTGCCGACCAGACCGAGGGCGGCTTGTCTCCCGATCCGTCCGACATATCGCCGGTATGATATTCCCACACCTTCTCAAGCTCGCCCACGTTCGAGGCGTTGATCTGGTCGAGGGGCGAATACTTCTGCGCGTTGAGCTGGCCGTTGAAGGTGTCCCATGTCGGCGTCGCGGGAACCAGCGGAACGCCCGATGCGGCTGCGGGAACGGCAGCCGCTGCCGTATCTTCCGTCGCAACGCTCTCCGTCGCGTTGTTCCCAGCCGCCCCACTCTGTGTTCCCACTGTCGCGGCGTTCATATCATGCGCATTGGTTCCGGTCGCAGTCTGCGCCACGCCGGGTGCGGCCATCAGCGCGCCCAGCGCGACCGAGACGAGAGGGCGATAAATCCAATTCCGTCTCATGCCCTGCTCCTTTCACGATTCCAGACAGTTCCAAGGACGAGGCCGACAAGTGCAAGGATCAGCGCAACCGCAGCCCACCAGCCGTGCAGCAACACGGCGGCGAAGAGCGTCAATACGATCCCGATCCAGGCCAGAACGACAAATGTCGTGCGTCCGGCCCCGCGTGCCATGAACGCGATTGCAAGGCCGGCCACGAACAGGGCGGCCTCGCCGAACATGGTGATGAGTGCGCCGGGCGTACCCGTGATGCCCGAAAGAGGTGTGAAGTAGCGCCAGGCGGTGATCCCGAACGCGACCGCCGCACCCAAGGCGAGCAGATACTGGCCATAGGGCGCAATTTCGGTCTTACGTGAGGACGCCCGGCCGTCAATCGTGGTGGTGGCCATTTTGACCTCCTGATTTGCCATACGGAATCAAGAAACGGCGGGGTGGTCAGGTTCCCGCTCATCTCTTCACATCGCCGTGACGCCGAAATACGCACCGCGTCCCGCCATGGATGCCGGATCGGATCGCCAATGTAGTGTGGCCCCCGCAACCACCCGCCGACACTGAGTTTCCATTGATCTTGCAGGATCGCTCCGGCGCCAGTACCGATGGCTGCGTCACCAGAGGGCGCGATGCCGTTCCCGCGAAAGGACAGACCATGAGAACGACAATCTACATCCTCAACGGTCCCAACCTGAACCTGCTCGGCAAGCGCCAGCCTGAGATTTACGGGCACGATACGCTTGACGACGTCGCGGCGAACTGCACCGCCGTGGCCAGGGAGTTCGGCTTGACGTCGAAATTTCTCCAATCGAACTGGGAAGGCCAGATCGTCGACTGGATTCACGAGGCGCGCGAGAATGCGGCAGGAATCATCATCAATCCCGGCGCGCTGACACATACATCGGTCGCCGTCCTCGACGCGCTTATGGCGTTCGAGGGTCCGGTCATCGAAGTCCACATCTCGAACATCCACAAGCGTGAGAGCTTTCGCCACCATTCCTACGTGTCGCTCCGCGCCGATGGCGTGATCGCGGGTTTCGGCATCGAGGGCTATGTGTTGGCGATGCGGCGCATGGGATCGCTTCTCACGACCTGAGCGCGGTCGCTGCACGCTGGGTTCGCGCGCGGCTCAGCGGGCGGATTCAGCCAGAAACGCAAGGCACCGGGCAAGTTCCTCCTCGGCAATGGACTCGTCCGGCTGGTGGCCGTCGTCCATCGTGCCGGGTCCGCAGACCAAGGTCGGGATGCCCAGCTCCGCGAAATACCCCGCCTCGGTCCCGAAGGCGAGCTTCACGGGCCGCGGGTCCGGCAATCGTGTCAGGATCGACGCGAAGGCGGGATCGGACAGATCGCTCGCAAGCCCCGGATATTGCCCCGTCCGCTCCACCGAGATTGCGTTGGGCAAATCGCGCAGGACGCGCCTCAGAATGTCCTCGGGCCGGTCGCCCGCCAAATGGCGTATCTCGAAAAGGACCTCTGCCCTGTCAGGCACGATGTTGAGTGCGACGCCGCCCGACATCACCCCCGCATGGACCGTCGAAAACGGCGGGTCCTGCTCTGCGTCGCGCAATCCCTCCTGCGCGAGCCGCGCCTGCTCGGCCCGCAGCGCGGCGATGAGATCGGCGGCGAGGTGCAGCGCGTTGGTGAATTTCGGCGCCATCGCGGAATGGCCCGCCTGCCCATGGCAGACGGCTCGGTAACTCGCCTTGCCCTTGTGTCCGGTTCCAGGACGCATCAGCGTAGGCTCCCCCACGATGCACGCATCGGGCCGGCCCAGCGTCGGGATCACATCGCCGATCATCTCGGGGATGCCGCGGCAGCCAACCTCTTCGTCCCAGCTGATCGCGATCAGCATCGGACGGGTGGGCGGCTTCGCTTCCAGCGTTTCGGCATGGGCCAGAACGCAAGCGAGAAAGCCCTTCATGTCGGTCGCACCGCGGCCGTGCAGCCGCCCTCTCCGCCGGGTCAACTCAAACGGCGGCAGCGTCCAGCACTGCCCTTCGACCGGCACCACGTCGCTATGCGCGGACCACAGGATGCCGCCGTCCCCGACGCCAAACCGCGCCAGAAGCCCCGCCTTGTCGCCCGAGGCCGACGCGATCCGCGTAACCCGGAATCCGGCCTTGCCGAGAAACGCCCCGACCCAATCGATCATCGGCAGGTTTGGGCGCGACGGCACCGTCGGAAAGGCGATCAGCCGTGCGAGAATCTCGATGGCGCGGCCTGTGTCAGTCATGCGAGCGCCGTCACCTCGCGGCGGAAAGGCAGTGCGTCGCCGATGTCCGGCATATCCAGTTCACGCGCGTAGCGGTGGCCGGCATAGGTCGCCCATGCGATCGGCCCTGGCGCATTGGCATCGCCGATCACCTTGATCGAAGCGATCCCGGCATCCGCCCAGTCCGCCCGAAGCGCCATCAGATCGCGGTATAGCGCATCGTCGGAGATACGCGAGGCGACCATCACCACAGCGGCACAGCCGATGCGCCGCTTCGCGCCGGTATAGACGCAGGCTGTTTCCACACCGGCGGCACCGATCGACGCGACCGTGGTATTGAGCACGATCTTCACTCCCGCCTCGACCAGACGCCGATGGATCGCCCCCTGTTCCAGCGTGTTCAGCGTCCAGTCCGAGACATAGGCCGAAGGCGTCACGAACGTGACCGTGCAGCCCTCGCGTGCCAGAAGCTCCGCGATCACGCCACCCATGTAATAGTGGTCATCATCGAACAACACGACCTCGCCGCTCGGCAACCGCCGGGACATGATGTCATCCGGGGTGAACACCGGCATCGCGGCCTCGATCGGCATAGGCACGACATGCTGCCGCGCGACGCCATCCGCCCGCCACCGCGCGCCGGTGGCAATACACACATGCTGAAAGCCGAAGTCGAGGATTTGCGCGGCGTCCAGGCGGCTGTCGAAATAGGTCTCGACATTCGCGCGCTGCGACACCTGATAGGCCCGGTAATCCGCGACCCGTCCCCAGGCAGAGAGCCCCGGCAGCTTCCTTTCACGCGTCACCCGCCCGCCCAACTCCGTCCCCGCCTCGGCCAGCGCCACGTCATAGCCGCGCAAGCTCAATGCCCGCGCCGCCTCCAGGCCCGCCGGCCCCGCACCGACGACCAGCACATTTTCGCTCTCGCCCTTCAGGTTCATCACCTCGGGATGCCAGCCCTTGCGCCACTCCTCCATGAAGGTTGGGTTCTGCGTGCATCGGCTGATCGACTGGGTCATGTCGCCGGTGATGCAGATGTTGCAGCCGATACATTCGCGGATGTCCTCGACTCGCCCCTCGTCGATCTTCTTCGGTAGGAACGGATCGGCGATGGAGGGACGCGCGCAGCCGATGAAGTCGAGAACGCCCTGCCGCACCAGCCGCGCCATGAGATCGGGCGAGGTGAACCGCCCGACCCCGACGACCGGCTTCGAAGTCAAATCGCGAATGCCCGTGACAAGCGCTTCCTGCGCCGCCTCGTCTTTGAACCGCGATGGCCCCGAACATTCCTCCCAACTCCCCTGCGCAAGATCCCACAGGTCCGGCAAGTCATGGTTCATCTCGATGAAGTCGCGCACCTCGGCGTTCGAAAATCCGAGTTCTCCGATAGTCTCGTCAAGGCTGACCCGAAGCGTGATCGCCATCGTATCGCCCACGGCGTCCCGCATATCCGCCACGACCTCGTTCACGAACCGCGCGCGGTTCTCGAGGCTGCCGCCATATTCGTCCGTCCGCTGATTGGTGGCGCGGCTGAGGAAATGCTGGAAGATGCCAAACCCATGCGCGCCGTAAAGGCAGATGAGGTCGAACCCCGACAGCTTCGACCGCTTCGCCGCGTTCACGAACCAGCGGCGGAGGTTGCGGATGTCCTCCTTGTCCATCGCGCGGGCCTGCACCGGATCGTTGGTGAAGGTGCGGATCGGCAGCGCGGAGGGTGCCAACGGCACTTCCTTGGTGTAGAGGTTCGGCCCGTTGATGCCGGAATAGGCCAACTGGATGCCCGCCAGCGCGCCATGCGTCTTCATCGCCTCCGACATGCGCCGAAGTGCGGGAATGTCCGCATCGTCCCAGAGGCGCAGTTCGATGAAGGGCGTGATCTCGGAGGTATGGTGCATCTCGGTCTGTTCGGTGAAGATCACCCCCCAGCCGCCCTCGGCCTTGATCCCGCGCATCGCGGCGGCGGCGGACGGGTCGCGGTAGCCGCCGCCATTGCAGTGCGGCACCTGATAGAAGCGGTTCTTCGCGGTCAGCGGGCCGATTGTCACCGGCTCGAACAGTATGTCATGGGCGGCGTTGCGCATCGTTTCCCCGGTCAGTCCCTCGTTCGCGATGAGACGCTCTTGCACCTGCGGCTTCAAGTAAATTAATCGATGCGGAACCTTGAGTTAGGCAAAGCCTAATCGTCGGACCCGTGCGCCGCCACGACCCGCAAGCCCGGCGCATGCACCGGAGTGATCTCCTGCTTGGTATGTTCGACGAAGGTGCGGATGGTGCAGGAATTCAGCGCCCCTTCCGACACCATCAGCCCAAGCTTCAGTGGCCGGATCGGACCTGTCAGCGGTATGAAACGCAGATGTCGCCCGTCCGGCGACTGATCCGACAGCGGCCGGATATTGGCAACCGAATAGCCAAAGCCATTTGCGACGAGCGCCCGCATCACGGCGATGTCCCGCGTCCGTTCGGCGATCTTCGGCACCACACTTGCCTTCAAAAAGGACGACAGGAAATATTCGGCACTCATCGGCAGGTCGAGCAGCACCATCGGGTAGTCGGCAAGCTCCTCCAGCGCGACGCTTGCACGCTCCGCCAGGTCATGCGTGTCGCTCAGCACGGCGTAAGGTGGCAGATCGACGAGCGGGATGAAGATGAGATCGGCGGGCACGTTCAGATCGTAGGTCATGGCGACGTCGAGCCGCGCACCCCGCAAGCCGTCAAACAACTCGGCCTGATCGCGCTCGAACTGGCGGAACTCGACCTCGGGGAAAGCATCGACAAACGTTCGGCGCAAAGGCGGCAGCACGATCTGCGCGAAGGTGACAAGGCAGCCGACATTCAGCGGCCCGCGCACCTTCCCCGTGATATCATTCGCAAGATCGTTCAAGGCTCGCGCCCCGGCCAGAACCGCCTTTGCCTTTTCGATGAAGCGCACGCCGCCCTGGGTCAGCGACAGCCCATGCGCATGACGCCGGATGAAAAGCTGGAGCCCGAACTCCGCCTCGAGCTGCGCGATTGCGGCGGAAATGGACGGCGAGGAAACGTTCACCTTCTCCGCCGCCAGCGCGATAGAGCCGCATTCCCCGACCGCCACGAAATACTCCAGTTGTCGCAGCGTGATGCGTAAGGCCATGTCTTTTCCGAGAGGTGTTCGCGTTCGGCTTTCGCTAAGCCCAGGCTGCGCTCCGACAGCCGCCACGTCAAGACGTGGCGCGCTCACGCGTCGCCCGGAACGCCGTAGGACGGCGCGCCCGCAGGATTGAGCGCGCGCGTCACATAGGCCTCCGCCTGCGGCGCATAGACCTCCCAGGCCCGTGCGATGGCTTCGATCGGGCAACCCTCGTCGATCCAGTCGCAGCGAAGCTCGGCGTAGGGCCAACTCTCCCGGTCGACGATCAGCATCCCCGCCGAATGGACCGGCCCTGCCTCTCCGCCTGCCGCCACGCCCGCGCGCATCGCCGCGATCAGCCGGTCGCCCAGCCGCCCCGTGGCGGCGTCAAAAGCCGCCACCATAGCGCCCGGCACCCGGTTATTGGCCAGAAGGTTACCCCCCGCCGCGCAATCTGCCGCAACCGCCGATGTCCAGATGCCCAGCGCCTTCGCCCCGGAATGGACCGCCGGCATCCCCGAAGCCCCGATCGCCAGCAACTGCCGGTAATCCGGAAAGGCGTCCGCATCCCGCGCCGCCGCCACGGCGTCCGACGCCGAAAACCCCGAGGAAAGTCCTTCCAGTATCCTCGGCCCGAGCGCCGGGTTGGTCACGTTCTGCGAGGCCGCCGCGCCGATGCCCGCCCGCCCGAAGGCGCACCGCGCCGCCACCGCCGGCGATGAGGACGCAATGGCCACGCCGAACTGCCCCGTCTCGCCACACCGCGCCACGATGGAAAAGGTCATGCCGCCTCCTGCCTCTCAGTGTCCAAATACCCCACGGGTGTCCCGGGCGGTGTGAAACCCCCGGTGCGCCCTCTCAATCCGGAATGACCGCCGTCGCGTCGATCTCGACCAGCCATGAGGGCCGCGCGAGCGCCGTCACCACGACGCCGGTCGAAACCGGATGCACGCCCCTGATGTACTCGCCCATCACCCGATAGACGGCTTCCCGGTGCCGCACGTCGGTCAGGTAAACCACCACCTTGCAGAGATGCTCCATCCTGCCACCCGACTCCTCGATCAGTTGGCGGATGTTCCGCATCACCTTGTGGGTCTGTTCGGCCGCATCGTGGCTGCCGATGTCGGCGGCGGAATCGAGATCCTGCGGGCACTGTCCGCGCAGGAAGATCATCGTACCCCGCGCGACGACCGCTTGGCAAAGATCGTTGTCGAGCTTCTGCTCGGGATAGGTGTCCTTGGTGTTGAATCTGCGAATTCGGGTATGGGCCATCTGGCTCTCCGTTGGGCGATCATGTCAGGTGTCGTCGGGGACCTGCGGCGGTCATGCGTCTTCCGTCGCACGCTCCCTGGCAGGCATGTATTCGCGATAGTTGCGCTGCTTGCCAATATGGTCGGCCACATACTTGGCGTCATACCAAACGCCCCAGATGAAGGCCGAGCCCCGCCGCGTCTGCCAGGGCAGGCCGAGAAAGTAGAACCCTGGCTCGGACGACGCTCCGCGCTGGTGTCTCGGCGCGCCCCTTTCGTCGAGGGCGTCGACACCGAGCCAGCCGTAGTCGTAGGTAAAGCCCGTCGCCCAGATGATCGAGGTCACGCCGGCCTCCGCAAGATCCAGCTTCCGGATCGGATCAATCGCGCAATCCGGGTCCGGTCCGATGCCGCGCGCCTCCGGCTCCTCCGGCAGGTCGAGACCGTTCCGCGCGATGAAGGCATCCGCTTCGTCCAGAACCGAAAGATAGTTGGCGTCGCCGTGGGCGAGATTGGCGGCAAGGTCCGGCGCGAAACGCATCACGCGGTCCTTGAAGGATTCCGTCCGGCCAACCAGCACCATGCCCTCAGCCGCAAGTCGGCGGAAATCCACCGTCCGCCCGCCATCGGCGCCGCTCACCGCGAGCGTCACATGCTCTGCGCCGGGCGTGGCCTCCATGTCCCACTTGTTCAGAACGCCGAGCCACCAGACGAAATCGCGTCCCCGATAGGCGCGCGGCGGGCGGTCGTGCGGCCCGACGGAGAGATAGACCTTGCGGCCCGCTCTGAGAAGCTCATCCGCGATCTGCGCACCGGACGATCCAGCCCCGACCACCAGCACCGCGCCCTCCGGCAACTGGCCGGGATTGCGGTAGCCAGTCGAATGCATCTGCATGATCGCGGCATCCGCCGGCACGATGTCCGGGATGACGGGTTTCTGGAATGGCCCGGTCGCCGCTACCACATAGTCCGCCTCGATCACGCCGTCCGAGGTCTCGGCGCGGAATTCGCGCCTTCCCTTTATCCGTTCCACATGTGTCACCTCGACGCCGCAGCGGATCGGCGCGCCGATCATCCCGGCATAGGCCACGAAGTAGTCCGCAACCTCCTCCTTGCCCGCGAAGGCATCGGGATCGCCGGAAAAACCCATGCCTGGAAAGCGGTCGTGCCAGGCGGGTCCGTTCGCGACGAGTGAATCCCACCGCTCCGATCGCCAGCGTTCGGCGATCCGGTGCCGTTCGAGAACGACATGCGGAATGCCGCGCTTTCCCAGATGCTCGCTCATTGCGATGCCCGCCTGCCCGCCGCCGACGACGAGGACCTCCGTCTTTTCTACTGACATGGCTCAATCCTTTTCCGGCGCTCCCCACATCTGTGAGGGGACTGCCGCGTTCGCGCTCGTTTCACCGCGCAAACTGGCGCAGCCCGGGATTCGGAAAAAGCATAAGCTTCGTCAGCATTGATTAGGGACAGCCTAATCCGACTACCCTGCCGCTACAGGTTGAGCTCAGTCATGGCGGTTTCGGCGCATCGTCTCAAGCCGGTCCGCGAGCGCGGCCCGCGCCTCGGGGCCCATCGCCTCGAGGCGGTCGAGAAGCAGGTTGCGGCCAAGCTGTATGCGCTCCTCGATCCGATTGCCCTGGACATCCATCACCGCCGCGACGGACGCGCGATCGAACGGATCGGCCCGGATCGCCTCGGCGAGGCGTTCGATATCGGCTCGCGCCGCAGCGCGGCGCTCGCGGAAGTCGGGGACCGCCTTCACGAAGGCATCGCGTAGCGCCTTGCGGTCCTCCGGGGTCAGGGCGTCGGTGAAGGGACCGACGCCGACATCCCGCACCCGGTGCGGATCATCCCGCCAGCCATGCGCAAAGATCGAGCCTCCGACGATGCCGAAAACCAGCAGGTTCACCGTCAGCGACAGGATGAGCGCGATCTTGGTGCCGCGCCCGGCGCGTGGTGCGAACATCTGCGACCCGCCGGTATCTTTAGCCTCAGCCATTCCTACCATCCCGTCCCGGCGACATCGAAACTCCCGGCATCCGGCATCAATTCGACCGACAGGGGCGACGACCCGAAGAGACCGTCGGCCATTGTCACCGGATCGGCAAGACCCGCAACGCCGATCCACACGCCCGCGCCGACCGCGGTGGCAAGCCCGCCGATACCCGACCAGCCGCCGATGGCGCCGAGCATGGCGTCAATCCAGCTTCCGTTTGCCGTGACCGTTCCGACATCCGGAGGAGAGGCTGGCAGGTTGACCATCGCCCCCTCCGCATCGGCCAGAACCCGCGCCATCAGCCCTTCGGAAGGCGCCGGCGCATGGGCGCGCGCTGCGGTGAAGAAGCCATCCAGATCCCGTTCGTTCAGATCATTCTCAGCCATTGTCATATCCCAGTTCGGCCCGCCGCCCCGAAAGCGCCGCGGCCAGTCCGCGTTTCCCCCGCGCGACGAGGCTTTCCACCGCCTCCACGCCCACCTCCATCACCTCGGCGATCTCAGGGTTCGACAACCCTTCTAGATGCCTGAGGATCACCGCCTGCCGCTGCCGCTCGGGCAAGGTGCCAAGCCCCTCTTCGAGGGCTGCGGCGCGATCGGCCTCGATCATCCTCTCCGCCACCCCCGGATTGCCGTCCTCCAGCTCGGGCGCGGCATCGAGCGGCACCGTCCGCCTCTTGCGAAGGCGGTCGGTGCAGAGATTGGCGACGACCCGATAGAGCCAGGTCGACACCTTCGCCGCCCCCGGCTGCCAGCCCGGCGCCATGCGCCAAAGCCGCAGCATCGCCTCCTGCCCCACATCCTCGGCCTCGGCGCGATCGGCGAGCATTCTCTGCGCGACCCGAAGTGCCACTGGCGTGAAGCGCAGCGTCAGAAGACGCGCGGCCTCGCGGTCCCCCTTGGCGTAGAGAGCCAGCAAAGCTTCGTCGGACCTTTCGTCCTCTGCGTCAAAGGCCATCTGCATCCTGTCCCATGGCCTAGACCGAAGGCCGGCATCCTCCAAGGCCTAACTTCGCCGGGGCGGCATGCGAGCACCACCCTGGCTCGTTCGGACGGGCGGCGCGATGGCCGCCCGACCATTCGGATCAGTTGCGGTCGCCTCGACCGAACCAACCCTTGCCGCCATGATCACGGCCGTAACCGTGCCCGTCGTGCATCCCATGCCCGCCGTGCTCGCGCATCTGCGTCATGCGATCCTGCATTTTGGATTTCGCCTCCGCGATCTCTTCCTTGCTGACCGCGCCATCGCCATCGGCGTCGAGCCTGTCGAAGATGCGCGTCGGTATCGGCGGCGCAAGGAGTTCTTCGGCGCTGAGCTTGCCGTCGCCGTTCAGATCCTGCGCTTCGACACGCGCCTTGGCGCGTTCGTCGATCTTCGCATCCATCTGTGCCTTCATGTGCGCGGCGAGTTCGTCGGTCGAGATCATCCCGTCACCGTCGGTATCGACGCCCGAGGTCATCGTCTGACGCAACGCCATCATTTCGTCCTTCGTGACCTTGCCGTCACCATCCGCATCGGCGCCGTCGAAGTCGAACATCGGTCCCATGCCCCGCATGTCATCCATGCCCATGCCCGGTCCCTTGTCCTGGCCCGGACCCATGCCCTGGCCATTTTCCTGGCCTTGAGTCATCTGGCCGTTGCCATCGCCGCCGCCATCCGCGTTCTGCGCCAGGACCGGCAGCGCGATCGCCCCCGCCCCAAGGATCAGCGCCAGCGCGGTCAGATAGGATTTCGTCGCCATCAGTCGTTTCCTTTCGTTTGACTGCCTCGGCGGTCATTGCCGCCCGATGCCCATAGAACGAGGCACCTGCGGAATTCCGTCGCAGGGGATGATCGGTGATTTCCCGAGAGCGTCCGAAGTGCTAGACCTGCCCGGAACAGGAGATATGCGATGACTGACATGACCGCCCAACTGGACGACGACCGTCCTTTGCGCCCTGCGATGATTCGCGGCTGGCGCCGGCGCTGCCCCGCCTGCGGCGACGGGCGCATGTTCGACGGCTACCTCAAGGTGCGCCACGACTGCCCGACCTGTGGCGAGGATCTTTCGCATCACCGCGCCGATGACGGACCTGCCTATCTGACCATCCTGATCGTCGCGCATCTGATGGCACCGCTCATCCTTTGGGCCTTCATCGAATTCCGCCCCAACCCGGTCGTGCTTTCCTCTACCTTCGCTTCAGGCTGTATCGCGCTGTCGCTCTTTCTTCTCCCGCGCCTCAAGGGCGTGATCGTGGCGATCCAATGGGCCAAGCGGATGCATGGCTTCGATCCTGCACGACGCAATGGCTGACGCGGGCGATCTGCCCATTCGCGACGCGGCGACGGTGATCCTCGTCCGGCAGGATGCGGGCGCTCCCGCCGTCCTGATGGGGATGCGCGGCGCGGGCGCGGCCTTCATGCCCAACAAGTACGTCTTTCCCGGCGGGGCCGTGGATGCGGGCGACGCGACCGTTCCTCTGGCAGCCCCCCTGCAACCTGCCTGTCTGATACGCCTCGATCAACCGCCCGGAGCGCGCGGCCTCGGCGCGGCCCTCGCCGCCGCCGCGATCCGCGAACTTTGGGAGGAAACCGGCCTCCGCCTCGGCATACCGGGCCGATGGTCCGGCACCCCGCCCGCCGGCTGGGAAGGCTTCGCCGAGACCGGCCTTGTCCCAGACGCGAGCCAGCTTCGCTTCCTCTTCCGCGCCATCACGCCGCCGGGCCGCCCCCGTCGCTTCGACGCGCGCTTCTTCATTGCCGACGCCGCCCGCGTCGTCGGCGATCCCGACGACTTCTCGCGCGCATGTGACGAGCTTTCCCACCTGCACTGGGTGCCGCTTTCCGAGGCAAGATCCCTCAACCTTCCGTTCATCACCGAGGTGGTGCTGGGCGAGGTCGCGGCGCATCTGCGCGAAGACCGGATCGACCGCGACGGCGTTCCCTTCTTCGACAATTCCGGCGACCGCCCCGCTTTCCGCCGCCTGGTCTGACCTCAGAACAGCCAATCCGCGAGATAGAGCGTCACTGGAATCGTGACGAAGGACAGAAGCGTCTGCACCGTGATGATCCCGGCCATCAGCGGCGCATCGCCCCCCATCTCGCGCGCCAGAGTGTAGGCCGACACCGCGACCGGAAGTGCGGCGTATATCATGGCGATCCGCAACGACAACGGCTCGGGCGACAGCACAGCCGCCGCCAGAAGGACCGCCAGCGGAAATACCGCCAGCTTTCCCAGCGACGAAAGCACCATCGGCAGAAAATGCGCATCCATCCCCCGGATACGGAGGTTCGCGCCCACGGCGAGCAGCATCACCGGCAAGGCCGCCTGCCCCAGAACGAGGGCGGTATCATGCAACACCGGCACATGATGCAGGCCGACCCGGTTGAAGCAAAGCCCTGCGAGGATCGACAGGATCAGCGGATTTCGCCCGAGATCGCGGAGCGTGCCGAGTGCGAGGTTGCCGCCCGAACGCCGCAGCATCAGCGCGAGCATCGTAACCATTACGACGTTCACGACCGGCACAAGGATCGCCGAACCGACGACCGCCGCCTGCAATCCCTGCGGTCCGTATAGCGCCTCGGCGATGGCGAGGCCGACGAATGTGTTGAACCGCGATGCACCCTGGACGATGTCGGTGCCCTGTTCGGGCGCGAGGCCAGCCGCCTTCTGCGCAAGAAACCCGAACCCCACGGCAGCGAAGAACCCGGCATAGAGCAACCCCGCGAACGCCCCCAGAGGCTGCGCGCCGAGATCAGCGGCGGAGATTTTCGCGAAGAAGAGCGCAGGCATCAGCACCCAGTAAACCAGCCGGTCATTCAGGTTCCAGAACTCGACCGAGGGGATGCCGCCGCGCCGCAGCGCGTAGCCCATCAGGATCAGGATGAAGGTCGGCGCGATGGCAAGAAGGATCGCCCCCATCTCAGGCCACCGCGAGGACGAGCACGATTACCGAAAGGATGACGAGCGCAATGCCCGCTCCTTCGCGCAGCGCCAGGGGTTCACGAAAGAAGAAGGCCGAGGCGAATATCGTGAAGACGATTTCAACCTGCCCGAGCGCCCGCACATAGGCTGCATTCTGAAGCGAGAAGGCCGCAAACCATCCCATCGAGCCCAGAACCCCGGTCACGCCGACCGGCAGGGTCCGCCGCCAACCCCGCGCCACGCGCCCGAACTCGCCCGGCTCGCGCCAGATGAGCCAGAGCCCCATGGCCAGCGACTGAAAGATCGTCGCCGCCGCCAGGGCGACGACAGCGCGGGTGAGGAACGGCAACGGCTCGAGCGCCAGCGTCGCACCCCGGTAGCCGATTGCCGAAAGCCCGAATAGCGCGCCCGCCAACAGCCCGTAGAAGGCCGCGCGACCGAAGAACCGCGCCCCCGGTTCAGGCGTCCGCGACAGCATCACTACACCCGAGAAACCGATTGCGATGGCGAGCCAGCCCATCGCTGAGACCGTCTCCGACAGGACCAGCGCCGAGAAGGCCGCGACCTGCACCGTCTCGGTCTTGGTGAAGGCGATCCCCACCGCGAAATTGCGCAGGGAGAAGAGCGCGACCGTCAGGAAGGTCGCCACGATCTGGCCAAGCGCCCCCATGACGACGAAGCCCGCGAAGTGCAGGTTCAGAGGCGGCAGCGCTCCATCCGACTGCGCGAGCGCCACCAGCGCCGCCGCCGAGGCGATGGGCGCCGCATAGAGAAACCGTGAAAACGTCGCCCCGCCCGTCGAAAGCCCCGTACCCGTCAGCTGCTTTTGCAGCATGAAGCGCACGGTCTGCATCGCTGCGGCGGCAACGGTGAAGAGAATCCAGAGACTCATTCCGCCGTTCTGTCACGGCAGGCGGCGCGACGGAAGTGGCTCAGGAACCGCGCCGCAACGGATGCGGCACCGGGTCCTTTGGTCGCAGGAAGAAGCGCCGGAAGACCTCGCCGTAGGACGCAAAGAGATACCCCTCGTTCCGGCGCAGGAATTCGTCCTTCTTCTCGGCGTAGAGCGCCGGGAGACGATACCACGGAATCCCCGGCTTCATGTGATGAACGACATGGAAGTTGTTGTAGAGGAACAGGAACGGCAACAGCCCCCTGCCCTCGACGATAACTGTCCGGCCCGCCGACATCTCGTGCGCGCGATGTTCGAGGAACGTGCGGATCTTCAGCATCGACATGCCCAGGTAGGCCGCGACCAGATAGAGCCAGACCGGCATCGGCGAGCGGATCACCCAGAGCACGACCAGCGCCAATCCCGCCAGATGCAATAGCCAGTCCCGCCGGATCGCCCGGTCGCCGCCCCGGAGCGCGCGAAGATCGCTGCGCACCACCGCAAAGACCGACACCGCAGGTCCAATCAGCATCCGCCCTAGAAGCGTGTTGTTCGCCCGCAGCATCAGCCTTAGCGGCGTCGAAAGACGCGCCCAGACGTTCGGGTCCAGGTAGTTCGATTCCGGGTCGTCATAAGGGTCTGTCAGGTTCTCGTCGCGATGATGCGCGATGTGAAGATCGCGAAAGCGGCCATAGGGAAAGGCGAGACCGAGCGGCAGGAAAACCAGCGCCTCGTTGAACCGGCGGCTGCTTGTCGGATGGCCATGCAGCACTTCATGCTGGATCGAGGAATGAAGCGTGATCGCCAGAATGGTGACGACGAATCCCGGAGGCAGCCACATTTCAGCGAAAACCGTCGTCCCCAGCGCCCAGACCCCGTGACAGGCCGCGATCAGCAGCAGCGTCGGCCATTCGATGCTGAGACGCTCACGCATGGCGGCCCCACGAAATCCGCGCCCACACGCGCTCGTAACCAAGATAGCTGACAAAGCCGACGACGGTGTTCAGGACCGCCAGCGCGCCCCCGACCGCCATCGATCCGGTCATCAGAAGACCGGTGAGCGTCATTATCAGAAGCCCGAGCACATTCCATAAAATCGCTTTGAGAACAGAGCGTTTTGCCGTTTCCATGAAGTCCCTTTCCCCTTGCTTTCAAGAAAGCGCGAATAGACCTCATTGCGAATTCGGAATATGATTAACATTTGTCACATAACGTGATATTTGTCATCAATGCGCATAAATATCGACAAACGTGACCGCGCCACCCTGTTCCGCGTCCGTCTGGCCCAGTCCATGACAGAACGCGAGATGACCCAAAGCGGCCTCGCCCGCGCCGTCGGCGTGGACCGCTCTACCATTTCGCAGTTGCTTGGCGATCAGGGTGCGCGGCTTCCCAACGCTCAAGTGGTCGCTGAATGCGCCGCCGCGCTCAGCGTCTCGGCCGACTGGCTCCTCGGGCTGACCGAACGGCCCGAACGTCTCGCTGACCTGCTCGCCACCTCGCTCAGCATGACCGAGGCGCCCCGCGCGCTGATCGACGAGACGATCTTCGGCTGGCATCAGGAGGCGGCGGGCTACAAGATACGCCACGTTCCGGCGACCTTGCCCGACATGCTCAAGTCGCACGAGATGCTGCGCTGGGAATATGAACCCCAGCTTGGCCGAACCTCCGAACAGGCCATCGGGGCCAGCGAGGACCGCCTGTCGCTCATGCGCCGCTCCGGCTCCGACTACGAGATCGCGCTGCCCCGGCACGAAATCGTCTCCTTCGTCCGCGCCGAAGGCTACTATGAGGGCCTGCCCTCCGAGATCCGCCACGACCAGATCGCGCGGCTGAGGGAGCTTTATACCCAGCTCTACCCGGCGCTCCGAATCTACGTCTTCGATGCCCGCCGGGTATTTTCGGCGCCGGTGACGATCTTCGGCCCGCTCCTCGCGGTCCTCTATCTCGGCCGCCACTACATCGCCTTCCGCGACAGCGCCCGTGTCGGCAGCTTTTCGTCGCATTTCGACTGGCTGGTGCGGGAAAGCGAGGTCGGCGCGCGCGATTTCACGACGCTTCTGGCGGGACTGGCTGAGGAAGCGGGGCGATAACGGACACCCGGCCTGCCGGAGCGGGGTGCCGATCTCAAGTGCTGGCGGGGGTGCGAAATAGGCCGTCGAAGTTTTCCACCGTGCGGTGACATGATCCAAATGGGCCAGGTCGCCGGGACCGCATTCCCCTGGGTGATCGGAGGTCCCAATTCAGTTCAACCTTGCCCACACCGGAGCGGCGCCTATATTCAAGGGCACGCGAGGACGACCTCCCCCATCCGGGACGCTTCACCGGGACGGCCCGGAAACAGATCGGGGAGTCACATGCGCAACACCAGCGACCGCATCCGCCACGCGCTTTCATTCGAGATCATCGGACTTGTGCTCGTCACGCCCCTCGGGGCTTGGGCGTTTTCCACACCGATGCACGACATCGGTGTCGTCGCCGTGGTCAGCGCCACGATCGCGACGGGCTGGAACTACGTCTTCAACCTGATCTTCGACCATGCGATGCTCAGGGCCAGGGGCGATGTGCGCAAAAGGCCCGCGATCCGCGTCCTCCATGCCGTGCTGTTCGAAGCCGGGCTTCTTCTGATCCTGATGCCCTTCATCGCCTGGTATCTCGGCCTGACGCTCGTTCAGGCCTTTCTGATGGATGTCGGCTTCGCGGGTTTCTATCTCGTCTACGCTTTCGCCTTCAACTGGCTCTACGACATCGCCTTTCCGATCCCCGCGCCTTGCGCTCAGACCGGGCGCAATCCCGCCGGGTCGTAGCCGTTGAATCGCAGGACATCCCGCGCCGCGCGCATCAGATCCCCGCGCACCTCCGGGGTCCGCGACAGAACACGGGCAAAGCTTCCATCCGGGGTGCCGATGACGGCGACCCGGTAGTCGGCATCGACCCAGAGCACCCAGAGCGTCTCTGCGACCCCCTGCATTTCCCTCGTGATCCGGCCCGGCCCCGTCATACGTGCATCCGCGACGAACGCCCGCGCGCCGTTCGTTCCGCAATGGGTGCCGGTGACGCGGTAGCTTTCCGGCCCGGTTCGGCCCCATGTCTCGGTAAGCGGGCCACAGGTCGCCTCTGGCCCATAGGCGGCGACGACATGCCAGACATCGACGAAGCGCGCCGGATCAAACGCGGCCGATGACGAAATCTGCGCGTCCTGCGACCGCAATCCCTGCCCCTGCGGCGCACAGGCTGCGAGAGCCGCGAGAAGCGATGGAGCGAGATGGATCAAGCGCATGGGCGGTCTCCGGTGATGCCGTCCGACCATCGCGCGGGCCACCGCCGGGCGCAAGCGGCGCTTGCATGGGACTACTTCGCGCAATACGAAACGCTTGATGAAAAGCGAAAGGCCTCTGTTCGCCACCGATTCCGCGCCGCTCAAGGTGGCGGTGATGCTCATGGCCGACACCAACCTCTTTTCCCTCGCCGCCGCCGTCGATCCGATGCGCGCCGCGAACCGCCGTGCGGGGCGGGTGCTTTTCGACTGGCGCTACGTCTCGCCCGAAGGCGGGCCAGTGCCGCTGACGGCTGGCTTCACTGTCCTGACCACTCGGCTGAGCGACCGCGAAGAGGCCGACCTCCTGATGGTCGTCGCGGGCTTTCGCCTGATCGAACAGGCTACGCCCGCGCTCCTCTCCCGCCTCCGCCGCATCGCGCCGCGGCTGCGCGGAATGGCCGGAATCGATGGTGGAAGCTGGTTCCTCGCGCTCGCCGGGCTGCTCGACGGCCATGCCGCGACCGTCCACTGGGAGGATCTGGAATCCTTCGCCGCCCGCTTTCCGGCCATCGAGACCCGCCGCGACCGCTACGTCATCTCGGGCCGCTACATCACCACGGGCGGCGCCGCGCCCTGCCTCGACATGATGCTCGACCTGATCAGCTCCCGCTGGGGGGTGGAACTGGCCCTCCGCGTCGCCGGCGCCTTCGTGTATGAGCCGTTCCAGACCGCCGCCCAGCCGCAGCAATCGGTCCCCGCCGCCCGCATCGCCCGCGTCGATCCCGCGCTCGGCGCAGCGATCGCGCTGATGGAACAGGGGATCGAAGACCCCCTGGCGATCTCCGCCATCGCCGCGAGGATCGGCCTGTCGCAGCGGCGGCTGGAGATGCTCTTCACCGACAGGCTCGGTGTCAGCCCAGGCCGTTTCTTCCTCGACCTCAGGCTCGATGAGGCGCGCAGGCTGGTCGCCGATACCAAGCTGCCCTTGCAGGAGGTCGCACTCAGGACCGGCTTTTCCGGACAGGTCACCTTCGCCCGCGCCTTCCGCGCCCGCTTCGGCACGACGGCTTCGGCGCTCCGCCGCGCCGCCACCCCGACGCGCCGCTAATAGGGCATTGGATACGCCTTGTGGGTCGCCGCGATCGCCTCCCGCACATCGTCGGAAAGCACCAGGTCCGCCGCACCCAGCGCCTGCTCCAGATGCCAGGCCCGCGTCGCCCCGAGGATCGGTACGGTCGGAAAGGGCCGCGTCAGCGTCCAGGCCAGCGCCATCTGCGCCAGGTCGAGTCCTGCGTTGCGCGCGATCTTCAGGTAGGCATCCACCGCCGCCATCGACCGGGGCGTCAGCCGCCCGTTGAGGTCCGGCTGGTTCTCGCGCCGCGAACCGTCGGGCGTCACGTCGCCGATATACTTGCCCGTGAGCATTCCTGCGCCCACCGGCGAGAACGCCAGAAGCGTCACCTTCTCGTTGTGCCCAAGCTCCGCCAGATCGGTGTCGTAAAGCCGGCAGAGAAGCGAATATTCGTTTTGCAGACTGACCGGACGCGGCCCCGCGCCCTCATCCGCCAGCCGGAGCCACTGCGCCATTCCCCAGGCGCTTTCGTTCGACAGGCCCCAGTGGCGGATCTTTCCCTCCGCCTGCAACGCGCTCAGGGTCCGAAGGCATTCCGCCATGTTCGCCAGGATCGCGGACTTGTCCTGCTTCGATGGATCGTAGCGCCAGTTCTGGCGGAACATGTAGCTGCCCCGGTTCGGCCAGTGGAACTGATAAAGATCAACATGTTCGGTGCCGAGCCGGTTCAGCGAAGCCTCCAGCGCCCGGCGGATGGAATCGCCGGTGATCGGTTCACCGCCGCGCGCCTTGCTGCCGGCGCCGGCGATCTTCGTGGCGATCACCCAATCGCCGCGTCGCCCGGACCTGCGCAGCCAGTTGCCGATGATCTCCTCGGTCCGCCCCACCGTCTCGGCGCGCACCGGATTGACCGGATACATCTCGGCGGTGTCCATGAAATCGACACCGCTTTCCGCCGCTATGTCGATCTGGCGGTGGGCCTCCTCCTCGGGCGTCTGGTTGCCGAAGGTCATGGTACCGAGGCAGAATGCCGAGACCGAAAGATCCGTCGCCCCGAGTGTCGTTCGCTTCATCTGTCCACCTTCCATTCGCGCGAATACACTAACGGTTCGGGCGGCGGCGGCAAGGCTGCGAAAACGGCGCATGTAAGCGGTTTGCGCGCATCACCCGGTCGCGCCGCGTGAAATGTTCGGACCAAAGTCCGATCGAACGCCGGCAAAGGTCCGAAGCTGCGTCCATCACGCAAATCTGATGGAACCCGGGCGGGGTTCGAGGCGTATGCTGTCCACCAGACCGCATTGCCGGGAGGCGCGTAGCAAAATGTCGGGCAATTTCACCCGCCGCAGCTTCATAGCGCTGTCCGCGCTGGTCGCCGGCGCGCGTATCCTCGACATGACCGCGGGCCTCTCCGCGGTAGCCCCAGCCCGTGCAGCGGCGGTGCATTACACCCTCGATGCCGCCCGCTCGAACGTTCGGTTCGAAACTGATTTCGGTCAGGACAAGATCTCCGGCGACATGCCCGTCAGCGCCGCCGACCTGTCGCTCGACTTCGCAAATATCGCCAACTGCCGCGTCTCGATCCGGCTCGACGTTTCCAATGCGCAGGCCAGCTTCCCGTTCGCGGCGCAGGCGCTCAAGGGGCCGAAAGTGCTGGATTCAGGCAAATTCCCAGACATCGATTTTGTCAGCACCTCGGTCAATGGCAATGGCGACGGCGCGCGGGTCGCGGGCCAGATCACGATTCGCGGCGTCACGCGGCCAACGACGCTCGACGCCACGATCTACCGCCAGAAGGGTACTGCGGCAGGCGACCTTTCGCACCTGACGATCCGCCTGACCGGGCGCGTGAACCGCAGCGATTTTGGCGCGACCGGCTGGTCCGACATGGTCAGCGACGAGGTGCGTCTCGACATACTCGCCAGAATTGACCGCGGGGCCTGACATGACCGCCCCACGGGAGGGCTTCGGCCGCGTGACGCGGACGCTGCACTGGCTCATGGCGGCGGGCATCATCGGCACCTTCGCACTTGGCGCCTATATCGCGCGGATGCAGGTAGGGCTTGGCAATCTCTGGCTTTTCGGCGTCCACAAGTCGCTGGGGATCAGCATTCTGGCACTCGCCCTCATCCGCCTCTCGTGGCACGGGATGAGGCCGCCGCCCGGCCCGCTTCCGGGTCCGCCCGAATGGCAGATGAGGATTGCCCGCCTCACGCATCGCGGGCTCTACGCCCTTATGCTCGCCGTGCCGCTGTCCGGTTGGGCCTATGCCTCGGCGACCGGCCTTGATGTCCTGATCTTCAACCGCGTCACGTTGCCGGGGATCGCCCCGATTTCCGAGGATTGGGAGAACCGGCTCCACCTTCTCCACCGCATCCTCACCTGGACGCTGATCGCGCTCGTCTGCCTGCATGTCGCAGGCGCGTTGAAGCGCAGCTTCATCGCCCGCGACGGTACGCTTGCCCGGATGCTCTTCGGCTGAGACCGGCGCACCGCGCAGACACTATGGCCTCGCATAGACATGGCCCTGCTCCAGCAACTCGATCAACCGCACCACGCCCGAGGGATCGATGCGGCGGATATTTCCCGCGGCCGGTCGGTTTTCGCTGGCACTTCCACGCCTTCGCACGACATGGTGGCAGCGGTCAGACCGGATCGCCCATGCGTCTTCTCATTTCCTTCGCCGCTCTTTTTCTCTCGGTCATCCTTTTGCAACTCGGGACCGGGGGCGTGGCGCCGCTCGACGCACTTTCAGGCGTCGATCTCGGCTTCACCAAATCCCAGATCGGGACGCTTGGCTCGGCGCATTTCTTTGGCTTCTTCATCGGCTGCTGGTGGGCACCACGCCTGATGGGTTCGGTCGGCCATTCCCGCGCCTTCGCCGCCTTCACCGCGGCGGGCACCATCGGCCTCATCGCCCATATGATGATCGTCAACCCCGTCGCCTGGGCGTTTCTGAGGATGCTCTCGGGCGCCTGCGTCGCGGGCTGCTACACGGTGATCGAGGCATGGCTCAATGCCAAGGTCACGAACGAAAACCGCGGACGCGCGATGGGCATCTACCGGGTTGTGGACATCTCGGGCTCGCTCGCCGCGCAACTCGTCATCGGCATTCTCTCGCCAGCGGCCTATTTTTCCTACAACCTCCTCGCGCTGGTCTGTTGCGCAGCGCTCCTGCCCGTCACCATCAGCCGCGCCGAACAGCCCGAGATCCCCGCAGCCCCGCGCCTGCGGCCCGGCCTCGCCTGGCACCGCTCGCCGCTCGCTGCCGTCGGGGTCGTTGTCTCCGGTGTCACCGGCGCGGCCTTCCGCATGGTCGGACCGATCTATGGCGTGGAGGTCGGGCTTTCCGCAGACAGCATCGCGCTTTTCCTTGCGGCCTATGTGCTCGGTGGCGCCGTCGCGCAAATTCCGCTTGGCTGGCTTGCCGACAAGTTCGACCGGCGTCAGGTGCTGATCGGGCTCTCCATTGCGGCGACGCTCGCCTGCACGGCCACGGTGATGATGGCGGGGATGGGCCGCGACGGCATCTTCCTCGGCGCGTTTCTCTTCGGCATCGCCACGATCCCGATCTATTCCGTCTCCGCCGCCCACGCTCACGATTTCGCCGATAGCCACGAGAGGGTGGAACTGTCCGCCGCGCTCATGTTCCTCTACGCCGTCGGAGCCATTGCCTCGCCGCTCTTCGCCTCGACGCTGATCGAATATTTCGGCGCCTCCGCGATGTTCGTCTTCATCGCGCTGACGCATGTCTCGCTTCTGGTCTTCAGCCTGATCCGGATGCGCGCCCGCCCCGCGCCCGAGGCGAAAACGCGCTATGTCTATACGCCGCGCACCTCTTTCATCAGCGGGCGACTGTTCGGCCGCGCCCGCGACGAAGGCTGACGCACCCTCTGGCCCTCCGTCGCCAAAGCCGATAAATCGGCGCCCGAAGGATAGGAAAGGCGCGCGCGCATGGCACGGATTCTCATCACCTCTGCGATCCCCTATATCAACGGAATCAAGCATTTGGGCAACCTCGTCGGCTCCCAGTTGCCCGCCGACCTCTATGCCCGCTACATGCGCCAGCGCGGGCATGAGGTGATGTTCATCTGCGCCACCGACGAACACGGCACCCCGGCCGAGCTTGCGGCCGCCAAGGCCGGGATGCCGGTCGAACAATACTGCGCCGAGATGCACGAAGTGCAATCCGACCTCGCCGCCGGGTTCCGGCTGTCCTTCGACCACTTCGGGCGCTCGTCTTCGGGCCGCAACTACCGACTGACCCAGCATTTCGCCAAGCGCCTCGGCGAAAACGGCCTTATCGAGGAACACAGCGAAAAGCAGATCTTCTCCGTCGCCGACAACCGATTCCTTCCCGACCGCTATATCGAGGGCACCTGCCCCAACTGCGGCTACGACAAGGCGCGGGGCGACCAGTGCGAGAACTGCACCAAGCAGCTCGACCCGACCGACCTCATCAACCCGCGTTCGGCGATCTCCGGCTCGACCGATCTCGAGGTGCGCGAGACCAAGCACCTCTACCTCAAGCAAAAGTCACTGAAGGGCGAGATTTCGGACTGGATCGACAGCAAGACAGACTGGCCGATCCTCACCACCTCGATCGCCAGGAAATGGTTGAACGACGGCGACGGCCTTCAGGACCGCGGCATCACCCGTGACCTCTCCTGGGGTGTTCCGGTGCAGTTCGACGGCGCGCCCTGGTCGGGCATGGAGGGAAAGGTCTTCTACGTCTGGTTCGACGCCCCCATCGAATACATCGCCGCGACCGCCGAATGGGCGGACGACAGCGAAGAGCAGGATTCTGCATGGGAGCGTTGGTGGCGGACCGACAAGGGCGCCGAAGATGTTCGATATGTTCAATTCATGGGCAAAGACAACGTGCCTTTCCACACGCTGAGCTTCCCCGCCACGATCATGGGCAGCCGCGAGCCCTGGAAGCTTGTCGATTACATCAAGAGCTTCAACTACCTGAACTACGACGGCGGCCAGTTCTCGACCTCGCAAGGCCGCGGTGTCTTCATGGATCAGGCGCTGTCCATCCTGCCCTCGGATTACTGGCGCTGGTGGCTCCTCAGCCATGCCCCCGAAAGTGCCGACAGCGAGTTCACGTGGGAGAATTTCCAGGTCTCGGTGAACAAGGACCTCGCCGATGTGCTCGGCAACTTCGTCTCCCGCATCACCAAGTTCTGCCGCTCGAAATACGGTGAGCAAGTCCCGGCAGGCGGCACCCCCGATGACCGCGCCACCGCGCTCATCGCGGAGCTCGAATCCCGCACCCGCGCCTATGAAGCGCACATGGAGGCGATGGAGATCCGCAAGGCAGCGACCGAGTTGCGCACGATCTGGGCGCTCGGCAACGAATACCTGCAGGCCGCAGCACCCTGGACCGTCCACAAGACCGACCCGGAGGCGGCGGCCGCCATGGTCCGCCTGGGCCTCAACCTCATCCGCCTCTACGCGATCCTCAGCGAGCCCTTCATCCCCGACGCCTCCGCCAAGATGCTCCACGCGATGAAGACCGACGACACGTCATGGCCCGGCGAGATCGCCGAGGCGCTGACCGCGCTGAAACCCGGCCATCCCTTCGAGACGCCCGAAGTCCTCTTCGCCAAGATCACCGACGAGGAACGGGAAGAATGGCAGAAGAAGTTCAGCGGGACGAGGGCGTAGGGCAGGGTTTCACCCCGCCAAACCTCACCCCATTCCGGACGCACAGACTCGATAAACCGCAGGCTGCGAATCGATGGCCCGGACGTCAATTTTCGCGGCAAGACGCGCGCGATGCGCAGCGTGGTCGAAGAGACCACGGGCCGCATCCAAAGACGCACTGCGAAAGTCGCCGCGACGAATGTAGGTTCGATGGCAGGGGAAGGTATTCCTTTCTGGGGTATCGCCATCATCGTTGCAGTAACAACTTATGAAGTGACCACGGCATGCGACACTATGAAGGATATGCACGAGCTCACGGTGGCGCTCTCGCCCGCCTCAGCGGACGATGCCGAAATGCAGCGTGTCTGCGGGATGCAGGTACCGACCAAAGAGGAAATCTGGGCAATAGTCAAAGCCAGCCCGCTGATCGTCTGGCAGAAGTTGAAGGATAATTTTCCCGGCCTCCCATCCCCCGATTTTTCCGGTGCTTGGATGTGGCTGGTGGATAAGTTCAGTTGGGGCTGAGGCAGAGCAGGCGAACAGTTCGCACACCACCCCCCTTCCCCTCGCCCCACATCCTGCTACCCTGCTTTAATGCTCGTCAAAACCGCCTTTCCCATCGACCGCATCCGCGTCCCCGTCAAGCGCGCCAAGACGCTCGACCCGGCGAAGGTCAACGAACTGGCCGAGAGCATCCTGACCGAAGGCCAGCTTACCCCGATCCGGGTCCGGGCGGATGGCGAGAATTTCGTGCTGATCGAGGGGCTGCACCGGCTCGAGGCGATGAAGGCGCTCGGCGAGGAGACGGTCGAGGGCTACCTCGTCCATGCCCGGCTGCATTGAGGAGTCGCGCCCGAACGCAGGGCGCGGCCGTGTAGCTGCGGGTGAACGGCGGCGGCGGGCCGCGCGCCTGCACCGAAACCGCGGGGAAAGTCGGAATTTTCCCCGCTGCCGGAACGTCGAACCGCGTCAATCTCACACCTATTTGTCTGCCGCGATGTCGCAAGGCTGAACGAAGCCTCGACAGCGCCGCACCTGACCGTATAGAGATCGTTGCGTTGAGGCGTGGCGTCGCTGCCGGTCGATGCCCGCTTGTCCTGACGACCTGTCGGCGACACCTTGGCGAGCCGGACCGAAGCAAGGCCCGGACAAGAAAGGGACGACCGAAGCATGAACGATGCCGCAACGCACACGGCTGCCGACTGGGTCCGCATCCTTGCCGCCTATCGCGAGCCGAACTCGGTGCGCAGCTACTTCGAGCTTTGCGTGACACTTCTGCCCTTCCTCGCGATTTTCGCGCTGGCGTGGTGGGTCGTCGACTACAACTGGTTGGCGGCGATGGCGCTCGCAGTCGTGAACGCGGGCTTTTTGGTTCGGCTGTTCATCATTCAGCACGATTGCGGTCACGGCAGCTATTTCCGCAATCGGACGCTTTCGGACTGGGTGGGACGCGCGCTTGGCGTGCTGACTCTGACACCATACGACGTCTGGCGACGGACCCACGCCATCCATCATGCCGGCGCTGGGAATCTGGACAAGCGCGGTATCGGAGACATCGTGACGCTGACGGTCGCGGAGTATCGGGCGCTTTCGATCTTCGGGCGGATCCGATACCGGCTCTACCGCCATCCGATCGTGCTTTTCTTCATCGGCCCCATTTACATCTTCGTCGTCCAGAACCGAATTCCAGTCGGGCTGATGCGGTCGGGCGCGCAATACTGGACGAGCGCGATGGGCACCAATCTCGCACTTGCCGCCATCCTTGGCGCACTCGTCTGGTTCGGCGGCTGGCAGATCGTGACACTCGTTCTCTTGCCGACCGTCATCGTCGCGGGTTCGGCGGGTGTCTGGCTTTTCTTCGTCCAGCATCAGTTCGAAGAGACGTATTGGGACGGCGCGGATGACTGGCAGCTGCACAACGCCGCCCTGAAAGGCAGCTCAAACTATGTTCTTCCGCCGGTTCTGCGCTGGTTCAGCGGCAACATCGGCATACACCATGTCCATCACCTCTACAGCCGCATCCCGTTCTACCGGTTGCCGGAAGTTCTGCGCGATCATGCGGCGCTTGCGAATGCGCAGCGCTTGACCCTGCTTGAAAGCTTCTCCTGCGCGCGGCTGCATCTGTGGGACGAAACCGGTCGCAAACTTCTTTCCTTTGCAGAGGCGCGGCGGCTGAACGCAACGACCTGAGGTTGGTCGACCGGGCATTCACCAAAAGAAAGAAGGGCGGGGCTTTCGCCCCACCCTTCCTAAATTTCCGAACGTTACCCTAAGCTCAGGCGAGCTGGAGGTTCGTCGCCAATTCCCGGCCGTCGCGGCCCGGCTCGATGTCGAAGGTGACCTTCTGGCCGTCCTTCAGTTCGCGGATGCCGGCGCGTTCAACCGCCGAAATATGGACGAAAACGTCCTTCTTGCCACCATCGGGGGCGATGAAGCCGAAGCCCTTGGTAGCGTTGAACCATTTCACGGAGCCCGTAGCCATCGTGATATCTCCTGTCAATATACCGCCCACACCTCGTGGCGGCCCGGCGCAGTCAGTCACGATCGAAGAACTGGGCCCGTGACGGAGACAGCAGTCGATAGAGGTAACGTCGCGGGGGGCAAAATACCCGAAAAACAGCATGTTCACAAGCCCCGGCGCGCGTTGCCCCGCGCCGGGTCCAGCCGCTCAGTTCGCGCCGAGCTTCCTGATACGTCCCTCGACCCCGGTCGTGACCTTGCCGGACTTGGCGATGAAGTCGATCACGTCGTTGGCCAGAAGATTGCCGTTGCCGGCGTTGACGATGACGTTCCCACCACCGAATGCGGTATACCCGTCGCCGCCCGACAGCATGTAGTCGTTGGTCGCGACCTTGTAGACCTTGTCGAGGTCAAGTGGCTGACCGTCCACCATGACCTCCGAGACGCGCGACCCGGCGGGCGCGGAAGGATCAAAGGCAAATGTCAGCCCGGAAACCTGCGGAAAGCGCCCGGCACCCTTCTCGACCTGGCTCACCCCGTTTTCGAGCGCGGCGAGAACCTGCGATCCGGGCAGTTCGGTCTCGACCGTGACGTTCCCGAAGGGCAGTTCCGTCAGGATGTCTCGGCGCGTGAGCTTGGTGCCCGCATCATAGGTCCGGTCCGCACGGATGCCACCGCCGTTGGCGATGGCGACATCGGCGCCGGTCGCATCCCGCATCGCATCGGCGATCACGTTGCCCATCGCCGATTCCTCGGCGCGAACCACGTTCCGGCGGCTGTCGAGCGGCACGTCGGTCACGCCGATCTCGACATTCAGGCTCTCATCAAGCTTGGACTTGAGCTGATCGACCAGCTTCTGGGTATCGGGATCGGGTTCCACCGACGCGGTGTCGATGAAGCGGAAATCCGGCACCCAGTGGATCGTCCGCTTGCCGTCCGCGTCCTGCCCGATCTCGACGGTCAGGTCGAGGGGCGACAGGAATTCGCCGTCAATCGAGGTTTCGACATAGGCGGTCACGCCGTCATAGGCCGTCGCATACGAATGGTCGTCACCCGACATGATGACATCGAAGGCATGGCTCGCCACAAGCTTCCGGTCATTCGTCATGTCGGTCTGCACGACGCCGATGACGAGGTCCGCGCCGTCCTCGCGCGCCTTTTCGGCCGCCGCGATGCCGGTATCGACCGTCGGCAGGAATACCAGATCGCCAGTCGAGGCGACCTGCGGCGAGGTGTCCTGCGCCACGGGAATGAGGGCGATCTTCAGCCCCGCCATGTCCTTCACCATGACGCCACCCAACCCCTCGATGGGCGACCCGTCGGCATTGGTGATGTTGATCGCGGCCCAAGGATACTTGGACGCCTTCATCTTCTCATAGAAGTTTTCAGGTCCGAAATCGAATTCGTGATTGCCCGGCACCGCGATGTCGAAGGGTTCGAGGTTGGTGAGGTCGATCGTATTCTGACCCTTGTCGAATCCCGACAGCAGCGAGGGCGACAGCATGTCGCCATCGAAAACGTAAAGCGTGTTGGGATTGGCGGCGCGCTCCGCCTTTGCCGCGGCGTTCTGACGGGCGAAGCCACCCCGGCCGTCCTCTTCCTCGAAATTGTAGGTGTCCCCCACGCCCAGGATCGTGATCTTCACGGTTTCGGCGAAGGCCGCATGGGCCGTCGTAAGCGCGCTCGCGCCTACCAGAAACGCCGCGAGGCGGCGGGCAGGACTGGTCATCGGACATCTCCCGTTGGCTTGTTATGGTGCAAGACTGCGGCGAGTCCGGGGCGGAGTCAAAGCCAATCCGGTTGGCCGCGGCGCGAGCGGCATCACGGCCCCGCGACCATCGCCCATTGACCCCGAACCGGGCAGAAGGCAAGAGGGGCCATGCTGATTTTCAAGATCTTCCGTCGCGCCGAATGGGACGCCTTCCGCCAATCGGGAGAGACTGCGGGCGCGCCGGTCGACCTGACGGACGGGTTCATCCATTTTTCGACCGCGGGCCAGGTGGCGGAAACGGCGGCGAAGCATTTTGCCACCGAAAGCGATCTTGTGCTGGTCGCTGTCGATCCTGCCCGTCTCGGCCCCGATCTGAAATGGGAACCCTCGCGCGGCGGGGCGCTTTTCCCCCATCTTTACCGCGCGCTCAGCCTTTCCGACGTGGTTTGGGACAAGTCACTGCCCCTCGGCGCCACCGGCCATATCTTCCCCGAAGGCGTGCTGTGACACTGATCGAAAGGATCGGCCTTTACGCTCTGCACAGATGCGACCCCGAGCGCGCGCACGGCCTGTCGATCCGGGCGTTGCAGGCGGGCCTGGTACGGCTGCCCGGCAGCGTCACCTCGGCGCGGCTAAGGACGAATTTTGCGGGGCTGGACATGCCGAACCCAATCGGCCTCGCCGCTGGCTACGACAAGAACGCCGAGGCCGTCGCACCGCTGACCCGCACGGGCTTCGGCTTCGTCGAGGTCGGCGCCGCGACGCCGCGTCCGCAGCCCGGCAACCCGATGCCGCGGCTTTTCAGGCTGACCGAGGACCGCGCCGTCATCAACCGCTTCGGTTTCAACAATGAAGGGGCGGCGGTCATCGCCGAGCGCCTTGCTGCCGCGCCGCGGAACGTGCCAGTCGGCTTAAATCTTGGCGCGAACAAGGATTCCGCTGACCGCGCGGCCGATTTCTCCATGGTGCTCGCCGTGGCCGGCCCGCATGTCGACTTCGCGACCGTCAACGTCTCGTCCCCGAATACCGAAAAGCTGCGCGACCTTCAGGGCAAGGCGGCACTCTCGGCATTGCTGACGAGCGTTCTGGAAACGCGCGATGGTCTTCCCCGCCGGATTCCCGTTTTCCTCAAGATCGCCCCGGACCTGACCGAAGCCGAACTCGCCGATGTGGCCGAGGTTGCGCTGACGTCCGGCATCGACGCAGTGATCGCCACCAACACCACGCTCGCGCGCGACGGGCTGACGAGCCGCAATCGGAGCGAAAGCGGCGGCCTTTCCGGAGCGCCGCTCTTCGAGCGCTCCACGCGGGTGCTGGCGGGTCTTTCCCAACTGACCGATGGCAAGCTGCCCCTGATCGGCGTGGGCGGCATCGGGTCTGCCGAAGACGCCTATGCAAAGATCCGCGCGGGCGCATCCGCCGTTCAACTCTATTCGGCCCTCGTCTATCAGGGACTGTCGCTTATCCCCGAAATCGCGCGCGGCCTCGACAGGCTCCTGGCGCGGGACGGTTTCGCCAGCGTCGCCGATGCTGTCGGCACCGGACGGGAGAAATGGCTGCAAACGCCATAACCGCCCCGCGCCGATCGGACGCCAAGATCAATTGATCGCAGGCCAAGAGGGGTAGCGCCCCTTATGCGACCGCTGCCGCCCGCTCCGCGCGTGGGTAGAAAAGGCCCATCGTGACGCCCCGCATGGTGTTCAACACCATCAGCGCCGCCCAGAGCCCGTGATTTCCAAAGGCGTTCGGAAGCGTGAACAATGCCAGCAGGTACACCGCACCCGAAATCAGCATCGCATTGCGCATCTCGCGCGAAAGGGTCGCGCCGATGAAGATGCCATCGAACATCCAACTCGCGATGCCGATGAGTGGCGCGAGCGCGACCCAGGCCAGATAATGCCGCGCAGAGGCCTGGACCTCGGGCGCCGCCGCCATGAGGTCGATCAGCGTCGGTCCCGCGAACCAGAACACCAACGCAAGCGCCGCCGACCCGCAGATACCCCACTGGCTCGCCACGATGGATGACCGCCTGACCGCCGAAACGGACCTCGCGCCCACAGCCTGCCCGACCAGGGACTCGGCGGCGAAAGCGAAGCCGTCGAGGCCGTAAGCGGTGATTTCGAGGAATTGCAGAAGCACCTGGTTCGCCGCAAGCGTGACATCTCCAAAGCCGGCGGCGAGAAACACGAAGGTGGTGAACGACAGTTGCAAGATGATCGAACGCAGCATGATGTCGCCATTCACCTTCATCATCCGCGCGATACGCAGCCGGTCGAAGACGCGGGACCAATCGTGCCACTGACCGCCCGCGAAGGCGGCGCGGCAAAGCCAGAGGCCAAACAAGAGCCCCGACCATTCCGCGATGAGCGAGGCGGTCGCCACGCCGGACACGCCCCAGCCGAGGCCGAGGACGAACCAGAGATCCAGGAGGACATTCAGCCCGTTCATCCAGAGCTGCAGCACCAGTATCCCGCGCGTGCGTTCGGTCGCGATGAGCCAGCCGGTGACGGCGTAGAGCGAGATCGTCGCGGGCGCGCCCCAGATGCGGATCGTCAGATAGTCGCGGGTCAGCGCCTCGACCTCCGCTGTCGCCGGCGCCAGGCGGAAGGCAAGCCAGAAGATCGGGGCCTGCAACAGGATCGCGGCCAGCCCCGCCGCCGCACCGATCATCAGGGCGCGCGTCAGAAGGGCACCGGTCTCGGACACATCCTTTGCGCCGTGCGCTTGCGCGACAAGGCCCGAAGTGCCCATCCTGAGAAAGCCGAAGATCCAGTAGAACGAGGCGAGGACGACCGCGCCGACCCCCACCGCTCCGATGGGCGCCGCCAGCCCCAACTGCCCGACCACGCCGGTATCGACCGCACCCAGAAGCGGCACGGTGGCGTTCGACAGCACGATGGGCAGCGCGATCTTCAGGACGCGCCGGTGCGTGATCTCATCCATCGGCCAACGGTGCCTTGCGATCCGGCACCAGGAAATGGCCCGTTCCTTGGGCGAAAAGCCGCGCCCGGTTGTCCTGCCACGCCTCGACATGGATGCTGGCATACTGTCGACCGGAGCGGTTGACCCGCGCCCGCGCATAGGCGTCGCGCGGAAGGCCGGTGCGCAGGTAATCCACGGTGAAGTCGATGGTCTTAGGCAGGCGCGGCAGATGGGTCGCGTCCAGAGCGCGCGGGTCGAGGCGACCCGCCTCCATATCTTCCCAGATCAGCGCCCAACTGAGGCCGATGATCGCCGTCACCTCAAGAAAGGCCGCCGTTACGCCCCCGTGAAGTGCCGGAAGAAGCGGATTGCCGATGAGCTTGTCCTCGTAGGGCAGAATCGCCGTCAGTTCGTCCCCGCGCCGGTCAAACTGGATGCCGAGGAACCGGATGAAGGGCACGCCGCCGATCAGGGATTCCAGCGCGGCATCGCGACGTTCCTTGACGACCTGAACCGGTTCGGGGCGGACACGGGCGCTCATGCGGCGCCTCCCGTCGCGGCTTCGAAGGTAAAAGCGCCCGTGGCGGTCGCCACCGGGCGGCCGGTATCCGCGTCATGCGCGGTCGCACGGACGAAGGCGACAGAGCGCGTGACACTGTAGCATTCCGCGCGGGCGGTGATGCGGTCGCCGGGCCGGGCAGGACGCATGTAGTCGATGCGAAGGTCTATCGTCGCGGTCGCAGCGGGCGCGTTCGGGTGGCTCATCACCGCCGCGCCGCCACAAGTATCCATGAGGGCCGATACCGCTCCACCGTGAATAACCCCGGATTTCGGATCGCCGACGAGGCGTTCGTCATAAGCCATCGAGATAACGGCAACGCCATCGCCGATCTCCTCCAGTTGCATGCCAAGCGCCCGCGAATACGGGATGGCCTCGATGAACTGCCGCGCGGCCTTGCGCTTTCTGTTATCCACTTTCCGCCTCCCTACCCGCTCGCGTTGTTTTTATTGGTCCTTGCCAAATTGGCCGCAAGCACTAACTTATGCAATTAAGAATGGTTCGCAATTAAGGATCGCGATGCACCGCCCCTCCCTGGCCGGGGATACCCTCGGCGAAATCGGCTTCGCGCGGCCCGGTCAGTTCCGGCCCCGCCGCCTTCTTCTGGTAACGGTCTTCGCCGGTCTGGCGCTGGCGCCGGGCGAGCTTGGCGAATTGACGCGCGGGCTGATGCAGGACGCCTTCGTGCAGGTCTCGGCCTTCGTCGCGGCGACGCTCCTGCTGTTTTACGGGCTGGAAAAGCTTTTCCGCTTCGACCTCGGGCGTGCGATGGGCGGCGCGCGGGCGATGCAGGTTCCAATCGCGGCGTTTCTTGGCGCGACGCCGGGCTGCGGCGGCGCGGTCATCGTGGTTGCGGCCTATGCCGCGGGCAAGGTCAGCTTCGGCGCAGTTGTCGCCGCGCTGACCGCGACGATGGGCGATGCCGCCTTCCTACTGATCGCCACGCGGCCCGACACCGCGATGATCCTCCTGCCCATGCAACTCGCCCTCGGGATTCTGACCGGCTGGATCGTCGACCGCTTCGTCGCCGTTGACTATCGCCCCAAAGGCACCGCCTGCGAAATCGCCCCGCGGATCGGCGCATCGCGGCTGCGCGACTACGCCTACCTTGCCGCCGCCATCCCCGGCCTCATGGTCGGCGCGGGACAAATCGCTTCGGTGAACCTCACCAGCGTCCTTGGAGTTCCGATCGAAATCTTCGCGCTGGCGGGCGTCTTCACCGGACTCGCGATCTGGGCGGCCTCGCCGGTCAATGCCATAACCAACCCGGCCGACGGCCCGATCACCCGCATGGCCGAGGAAACCGCGTTCATCTCGGTCTGGGTCATCCTCGCCTACCTCATCTACGACTACGCAGCCACTTATGCCGGACTGGATATCAAAGCGCTGTTCCACGGCATCGCGCCGGTTCTGCCGCTGGTCGCGGCGGCGGTGGGATTCATCCCCGGTTGCGGGCCACAAGTTCTGGTCGCCACGCTCTATGTCAACGGCGCGATCCCGTTTTCGGCGCTTCTGGCCAACGCGGTGTCGAATGACGGCGATGCGCTCTTTCCAGCCATCGCCCTCGCCCCGCGCGCCGCAGTCATGGCCACGGTATTTTCGACGATTCCCGCCCTCGCCGCCAGCTATGCGATCTATTTCTTTCTGCCCGGTTTCGCGAACTGACTCCTGCTCATCCGAGTTGTGCCGGCACATCAGTGCGGCTAGGTTTCCAGCAGGAGGTGGTTCATGCCGGAAGAGCAGCTCAGCTTCAAGGAAATGTGCTCACGCTTCGACGTGACCCCCCGCACTCTGCGCTATTACGAGTATATCGAGCTTCTATCGCCGACGAAGGACGGCCGTGCCCGGTTCTACGCCGCGCGGGAGATCGCGCGGATGACGCTGATCCTGCGCGGACGCCGCTTCGGATTTTCTCTCGAAGAGATCCGCCAGTGGCTTCTTCTCTACAGCGAGAAGGGCACGAAAGAGCAGTATTCCGTCTGGATCGACCTGGCGAACCGGCAGCTCGGCGAACTTACGAAGCAGCGTGAGGAACTCGACGCGACCATCGCCGATCTGAAGGATCTGAGAAACCGGACTCAGGCGCTCCTCAAGGATTGAAAGCGCTTTGAGCACCGACTGGAAAGGCTTTCCGCACGGTCAGATAATTCTCTTTCGAAAGCGATTTGGGAAAGGACATTACGTCACAAATCTCGTGACGCAACGTTAAAGTGACGCGCGCGTCAACTTCACTTGTATGGTCGCCAAAAGCTTCCTTTCTGAGACCCACAATCGCTCAGAATGGAAGGAAGGATATGAGTGTGAGTGAAGATAGTCTGACCATACGCGAAATGTGCGACACCTTCGAGGTGACACCGCGCGCACTTCGCTTCTACGAATCCAAGGAACTGCTGTTTCCGATGCGCCAAGGGCAAAAACGCCTCTACACGCGACGTGACCGCGCCAGGCTCAAGCTGATCCTGCGTGGCAAAAGGTTCGGGTTCAGCCTCGAACAGATCCGGCAAATGCTGGACCTGTACAATGCGGACGAAGCTGGCGTGACGCAACTTTCGCTGGTGATCGAGGCAGCGCGGGGTCGCCTTGCAGACATGCAGCAACAGCGCGCCGAACTGGACCAAACGATCCGCGAATTGTCCGATCAAATCGCGCTCGGTGAAGCGAACCTTGAAAAACTGTCGCAATCCGCGGCCTGAACCTGACGACAAGACCGAGGGAGAGAGATCATGCCAAGCTACATAGCACCCATCCGGGACATGGAGTTCGTTCTTAACGAGGTGCTGAACGTCGCCAAAAGCGACGTCCTTGGCTACGCCGATCTCGAACCCGAATTTACTTCGGCAATCCTCGAAGAAGCAGGCAAGATCGCCCGAGACGTCCTCACACCCCTGAATGCAACGGGGGACGCCGAAGGCTGCCGGCTCGAGAATGGCGTGGTCTACACGCCGAAAGGCTTCAAGGAAGCCTTCGAGGCGATGAAGGACGGCGGCTGGAACGGCCTCGACCTTCCCGAAGAATATGGCGGCCAGAACCTGCCCTACATCATGGGTACGGCGGTCGGCGAAATCTTCGTCTCGGCCAACATGGCCTTCAACATGTACCAGGGCCTGACCCATGGCGCGATCTCGGCCATTCTCGCCCACGGGACGGACGCGCAGAAAGATACCTATCTGCCGAAGATGGTCAGCCTCGACTGGACTGGCACGATGAACCTGACGGAGCCGCATTGCGGCACCGACCTCGGGCTGCTGCGCACCAAGGCAGAACCGCAGGCGGATGGCTCCTACAAGATCACCGGGCAGAAGATCTTCATTTCGGCGGGCGATCACGATCTATCCGAAAACGTCATTCACCTCGTCCTGGCGAAGGCGCCCGGCGGCGGCGAGGGCACGAAGGGCATCTCTCTCTTCATCGTGCCGAAGTTCATGGTGAAGGAAGACGGCGCGCTCGGTGTGCGTAATGGCGTGACGGTCGGGAACATCGAAGAGAAGATGGGCATCCACGGCAACGCCACCTGCGTGATGAACTATGACGAGGCGACCGGCTATCTGCTGGGCGATCTCCACAAGGGCATGCGCAACATGTTCACGATGATGAACGAGGCGCGGCTTGGGGTTGGCCTGCAAGGCTATGCGGTGGCGGAACCGGCGTACCAGAACGCCGTCGCCTATGCCAAGGACCGGCTTCAGGGCCGCGCGGTGACGGGGGTGGCGAACCCCTCCGGCCCCGCCGACCCGCTGATCGTCCACCCGGACATCCGCCGCAACCTGATGGATCAGAAGAGCTTCCTCGAAGGCGCCCGCGCCTTCACCTTCTGGGGCGCCTCGCTCATCGACCGCGCCCACCGCGCGGGCGACAAGGATGCCGACGGGATGGTGTCGCTCCTCACACCCGTCATCAAGGGCTTCCTGACCGACAAGGGATTCGAGACGGCGGTCAACGCGCAGCAAGTCTACGGCGGCCACGGCTATATCGAGGAACAGGGCATGTCCCAGTTCGCCCGCGACGCGCGGATCACCATGATCTACGAAGGAGCGAACGGCGTGCAGGCGCTCGACCTCGTGGGCCGCAAGCTGGCGCAGGATGGCGGCAAGCATGTCATGGCCTTCTTCGAGATGGTGAAGACCTTCATCAAGGAGAACGAGGGCAACGATGGCCTGAAGCAGGACTTCGTCGAACCCCTGAAGGCGGCATCGAAGGATCTTCAGGCGGCTGGCATGTTCTTCATGCAAAACGGCATGAAGAATCCCAATGCGGCGCTCTCCGGCTCCTACGACTTCATGCACCTCTTCGGCCATGTCTGCCTTGGCCTGATGTGGGCGCGTTCGGCGAAGGCAGCCCTCGCGGCGCTGGCGAACGGCGCCTCGGACAGCGCGTTCTATGAGGCCAAGCTGACAACGGGGCGCTACTACATGGCGCGCCAATTGCCGATGACCGCGACCCATCTCGCGCGCATCCAGTCCGGGGCCGATCCGGTCATGGCGCTTCCGGCCGAGGCGTTCTAAGCTTCGGCTTCCGAACCTGATGAGCGCTCCGGCAGCATGTGCCGGGGCCACCTGAACCGCCGGGAGGATTCATGCCAAGACGCCTGCGCCTGACACGCCGCTTCCCCGCTGCGATGACGAACGACGCCTACCGCGCGCTCCAGCGCTTTGCGGAGGAATCCGGCGTCACCCAGGACGAGGCACTGACCTTCCTCTTCGAGAACTTCGGCAGCGTGACGGACAGCGAAAACCTCGGCCATCGGCTGCGGCTCTTCAAGGCGGAACTCGAAGACCGGAAGGCGTAAGGGTGGAGGGGAAGAAATGGGTATTTGTACAACGAAGAAGCGGAAAGCGCGCCCCGGTATCGACGCCGGCCCTCAAACCTGGGGTGCTTCTCGTCGGACCAGGGCGGCTTCTCCGTTGGCGGCCATAGGCTCCCCAGCCTGTACCGCGAGACCGACGCTCTGCGATTCTGGTTAACAAATCCTTCTTCTTCGTTGTGAAAATACCCCACGGGGGTGCGGGGGTGTGAAACCCCCGCTGCCTCGGCAGACATCAGGAGCAGACCATGACGGCACATCTCCACTGCTTCGGCGAAAGCGGCAACGCCTACAAGGCGGCGCTGACCATGACGCTCGCCGGTTATGACTGGGAGCCGGTCTTCGTCGATTTCTTCCACGGCGGCTCGCGCACGCCGGAGTTCCTCAGCCTCAACGAGATGGGCGAGGCGCCGGTCTTCGTCGAGGGCGACCTGACGCTCAGCCAGTCCTGTCTGATCCAGCTTCATGTCGCCGAAAGAACCGGCAAGTTCCTCGACGGCGACCGGAACGAGATCCTGCGCTGGCTGTTCTGGGACGCTCAGAAAGGCTCCGGCCAGCAGGGCGCGCTCAGGTTCCTGATGAACTTCGTACCCGAGGACAAGCGCCCTGGCGAAGCGATCCGCTGGCTGTCCGGCCGCGTGATGACCGCGATCGGCACGCTGGAGCGGCATCTCGACGGCCGCACTTGGATGGTGGGCACCGCCCCGACCATCGCCGACTTCGCCTGCTGCGGCTACCTCTATCTACCCCGAACCCTTCGGCTTCGACCGCGCGGCATTCCCGAACATCGACCACTGGCTGGGCAATATCGCCGCCCTGCCCGGCTGGAAACATCCCTATGACCTCATGCCCGGCAATCCCTCGGACCGGGCTCCGAACTGACCGGAGGACCAAATGACCGAAGCCTATATCTATGACGCAATCCGCTCGCCCCGTGGCAAGGGCCGTGCCGACGGCAGCCTGCACGAAGTGACCTCGGTGTCGCTCTCTGCCAAGGTGCTGAACGCGGTGAAGGAGCGGAACAACCTTGCGGGCCATGCGGTCGAGGACGTGATCTGGGGCAACGTGACTCAGGTCGGCGAACAGGGCGGCTGCCTCGCCCGCTCGGCGGTCCTGCTTTCGGACCTCGACGAATCGATCCCCGGCCTTGCCATCAACCGCTTTTGCGCTTCCGGCATGGAGGCGGTGAACCTTGCCGCCAACCAGGTGAAGGGCGGCGCGGGTCAGGCCTATATCGCCGGCGGGGTCGAGATGATGGGACGCGTCGCGATGGGCTCGGACGGGGCCGCCATCGCCGTCGATCCGACGCTTGCCATGAAGACCTATTTCGTGCCGCAGGGCATCTCGGCGGACATCATCGCCACCGAATACGGCTTCAGCCGCGACGACGCCGACGCACTTGCAGTGGAATCGCAGAAACGCGCCGCAAAGGCCTGGGAAGACAAGCGGTTTGCGAAATCCGTCATCACGATCCGCGACCAGAACGGACTGCCGATTCTCGATCACGACGAATACATGCGCCCCGGCACCGACATGCAGACCCTCGGCGCGCTGAAGGCCAGCTTCAAGGACATGGGCGAGGTCATGCCGGGCTTCGACAAGGTCGCCTTGATGAAATACCCGCATCTGGAGCGGATCAATCACATCCACCATGCCGGCAACTCCTCAGGCATCGTCGATGGTGCCGCCGCCGTCCTGATCGGCAGCAAGGAGTTTGGCGAAGCGCATGGCCTCAAGCCCCGCGCCCGCATCCGCGCGACCGCGAAGATCGGCACCGATCCGACGATCATGCTCACCGGCCCGGTTCCGGTGACCGAGAAGATCCTGAAGGACTCTGGCATGTCGATCTCCGACATCGACCTTTTCGAGGTCAACGAGGCCTTCGCCGCCGTCGTCCTGCGGTTCATGCAGGCCTTCGACGTGGACGCGGACAAGGTCAACGTGAACGGCGGCTCGATCGCGATGGGCCATCCGCTCGGCGCCACCGGCGCGATCATCATCGGCACGCTCCTCGATGAGCTGGAGCGCAGCGGCAAGGGCACCGGCCTCGCCACGCTCTGCATCGCCTCCGGGATGGGTGCCGCCACGATCATCGAGCGGGTGTGAACGATGCCGGTGATCGACAAAGCGAAATGCCCGGTCAAGACCGGCTCGATCTATCCCGAGCCCTATGCCAGCCAGATGGCGGGGCGCTCCTCGCTCCGCCTTGGCGATGCGGGCGGGCTGACGCAGTTCGGCGCGAATGAGGTGATCCTCCAGCCCGGCGCGAAATCCTCGCTCCGCCACTGGCATCACCGCGAGGATGAGTTCGTCATGGTGACGGCAGGCGAATGCGTTCTGGTGCAGGACGAGGGCGAAACCGTCATGCGCCCCGGCGATTGCGCGGCCTTTCCGGCGGGCGATGCCAACGGCCACCACTTCCTCAACAAGACGGCAGCCGAGGCGCGATTCCTCGTCATCGGCTCCCGCATGAACCCCGAAAAAGCCACCTATTCCGATGTCGATCTGGAACTGGAGCTGAAGGACGGCAAGTCCACCTTCACCTACAAGGACGGCACACCCTATCAGGGAGACAAAGCATGAGCGATTTCACCTATTCCGTGGATGCCGACGGCGTCGCCACCCTCACCTGGGACGTGCCGGGCAAGTCGATGAACGTGATGACACGCGAGGCCTTCGCCGAGGTCAGCGAGATGGTCGACAAGGCGCTGGCCGATCACGACGTCAAGGGCATCATCGTGACGAGCGGAAAGGACAGCTTCGCGGGCGGCATGGACCTCAACGTGCTGGCGCGGATCAGGCAGGAGGCGGGCGACAATCCGGCTCAGGCGCTTTTCGACTTCACCATGTCGGGCCACCATATCCTGCGCAAGCTCGAACGGGCGGGTATGGACCCGAAGACCCTGAAGGGCGGCAAGCCCGTGGTCTGCGCCATTCCCGGCACCTGCGCCGGAATCGGGACCGAGGTGGCGCTCGCCTGCCACCGCCGCATCATGGCGGACAATCCCAAGGGCAAGATCGGCCTGCCGGAAATCCTCGTCGGCCTCTTCCCCGGCGGCGGCGGCACGACGCGCTATTCCCGCATGGTCGGCGCGATGGCGGCGGCGCCGGTTCTGCTGGAAGGCAAGATGCTCGACCCGAAGAAGGCCAAGGCGGCCGGGTTGGTGGATGAGGTTGTTCCGGCCGGTGAATTGCTGGCGAAGGCGAAGGAATGGGTGCTGTCGGCGAGCGATGCCGATATCGTCAAGCCCTGGGACCAGAAGGGCTGGAAGATGCCGGGCGGCGCGCCCTACCATCCGGCCGGCTTCATGACCTTCGTCGGCGCGAACGCGATGGTGCTGGGCAAGACCCAAGGCGTCTATCCGGCGGCGAAGGCGCTTCTCGCGGCAGTCTATGAAGGCGCGATGGTGCCCTTCGATACCGCGCTGAAGATCGAGGCGCGGTGGTTTACCTCGGTACTGATGAACCCGTCCTCCAGTGCGATGATCCGGTCACTCTTCATCAACAAGGAAGCACTGGAGAAGGGTGCGAACCGCCCCGCCGTGGCCGATCAGCGGGTCAGGAAGGTCGGCGTCCTTGGCGCGGGGATGATGGGCGCGGGCATCGCCTATGTCTCGGCCAATCGCCGGGATCGAGGTGGTGCTGATCGACGCCGCGCAAGAGGCCGCAGACCGGGGGAAAGCCCACGCGGCGGACCTTCTGGACAAGGGCATGAAACGCGGCAAGGTGACGGCGGAGAAGAAGGAAGAGGTCCTCGGGCGGATCCATGCCACGACCGACTACGCCGCGCTGAAAGGCTGCGATCTCATTGTCGAGGCGGTCTTCGAGGATATGAAGGTCAAGGCCGAGGTGACTGCGAAGGCCGAGGCGGTGATCCCCGAGGGCGCGATCTTCGCCACCAACACCTCGACCCTGCCGATTTCCGACCTAGCGAAGGCGTCGAAGCGGCCGGCGCAGTTCATCGGCATCCACTTCTTCTCGCCCGTCGACAAGATGATGCTGGTGGAGATCATCAAGGGGCGGGAGACCGGCGAGGTGGCGGTGGCAAAGGCTTTGGACTTCGTGCGCCAGATCAGGAAGACGCCGATCGTGGTGAATGACGCCCGCTTCTTCTACGCCAACCGCTGCATCATTCCCTATATCAACGAGGGCATCCGCATGGTGTCCGAAGGCGTCGAACCTGCGCTGATCGAGAATGCCGCGAAGCTCCTCGGCTTCCCGCTCGGGCCGCTGCAACTCGTCGATGAAACTTCCATCGACCTTGGCGTGAAGATCGCCAAGGCGACGAAGCCGCGATGGGCGACGCCTATCCGGACGGCGCGGTGGACAAGGTGCTGTTCGCGATGGCAGACAGGGGGCGTCTCGGCCGCAAGTCGAAGTCGGGCTTCTACGCCTATGACGACAAGGGCGGGCGGCTTGGCCTCTGGGACGGTCTGGCGGCCGACTATCCGGTGGCGAAGGAACAGCCGGACCTGACCGATGTCCAGCACCGACTGATGATGGCGCAGGTGCTGGAGGCGGTGCGGGCGCTGGAGGAGGGCGTGCTGGAGGACATCCGCGAAGGCGATGTCGGCGCGATCCTCGGCTGGGGCTTCGCGCCCTGGTCCGGGGGGCCGTTCTCCTGGCTGGATATCATCGGGGCCGGCACGGCGGTCGATATCTGCGACGGGCTGGAGAAGGCGCATGGGGCGCGGTTTGCGGCACCTGCGCTTCTGCAGTGATCTCGCGGCGAAGGGGCAGAGCTTCTACGGTCGCTTCGGGTCCGCCGCCAAGGCTGCCTGACCGGCGAAACCGGGGGCTTCGCGCCCCCGGACCCCCGCGGGGTATTTCCGCAACGAAGAAGCTCAGTCGGGGTCGAAACGATAGCCGAAGCGGGCGATGTCGGCGGCGCAGATTTCGGCCACGATGGCGGCGTCCGCGTCCGCGTAGTAGCCGCGCCAGTCCGCGTTGCGGTCCGATCTGTTCGCGACAGGCAGCGGCGCGAGTCGGAAGCCGAGATGGGCCTCGAACGGGCGCACGTCCTCCTCGAACCATTCGAGGCGGATGAAAAGGTCGCAGCGTTCGGCACCCGTGGCGGTGGTCATGTAGCTTGCATAGGAGTGCCGTGCGAAGGCCGCGCGGGTTTCGGGGGCGTTCAGGAAAGCGCTGAAATCGGTTGCCTTCGCAAGCGCCACGGCTGGATGGCCGAAGGTCTGATCGCGGAGCCAGTGGTAATAGCTGACCATCCGGTCCCAAGGGTTGCGCACAAGCGTCCCGGTGAAGAAATCGCCGATCTCCTCATCCGTGGCGAGGCCGCGAATATCGGCCAGCGTCGAGTGCTTCCAGAGCCGACCGGCGGTCGTCGACCCCTTCAGCCGCCCTTTGCGCGCGCGCGCCTTGGGCGTATCGCCGACGAACACGTCGTCCTTCATCGCCCGCGCCTCAAGTGCCAGCGTCAGCGCGGTGCCGCCGGTCTTGGGAATATGGATGAAAATGTAGCGGCGGCCGCGCGAGAGGATCATGGCGCGAAAGACTAGCGCCGGCGCAGCACGATGATAAGTCCCGCGAGGAAGATCAGCGCCATGCCCGCCGCCGCGCGGGGCGACACCATTTCTCCCCACAACAGGAAGGACCAGAGCGCGCTGGCCGGCAGGATCACGTATTCGAAGATTGCCACGCGGCTCGCATCGGCGATCTGGTAGGCGCGGATCATCAGTCCGACGCCCAGAAGCGATCCGGTCGCCTGCACGAAGGTCCAGAAGAGGAATGGCGCGGTCAGCGCACTTGCGCCGCGCAGCACGAAGCCGCCCGCACCCTCCGGGACGGAGATCGGCGCGAGCGCGATTGCCGCCATGCCGATCAGTCCGAGGACACCGAGCGTGACGAAGAAGCCCGCCAGAAGCGTCTCCGCGCTTTCCGCAGCGCACCATTCGCGCGTGGCGATATTGCCGAGCGCGTAGAGGGCACCCGCCGCAACGGGCAGGACGGTCGCAGCGCCGACGCCTTGGCCGGTCGCTGGCCCGAGGACGAAGATGACGCCCAGGAATCCGAGGGCGACCGCCGCTATGCGGAACGGCCCGACCGGGTGGCCGAAGGCGAAGCGCGAGATCAGGAGGACGAAGATCGGCGAGGTGAAAAGTCCCGCAGCAACCGTCGCCACCGGCAGGAAGGCGAGGCAGCCGAAATAGATCAGCATCGCGGCACCGTGGATCAGGCTGCGTGCGGCGACTGCGCGCGGATTGACCGGACGCAGACGCAGGGCGAGCGGGCGGGCAAAGGCGCCGAGCAGCACCATCGCCATGGCCGAACGCACGGCATGGAACTGCCAAAGCCCGGCATCGGCGGCGATCACCCGGACATAATTGTCGGTGAAGCCGATAATGGCGGCATAGCCGAGAATCGCCATCGCGGCAAACAGTGTCCGGTCCCCCGCCGGTGCGAGCGCGATATTCGCCATCCGTCCTTCCCCTGTCGCTTCCCGCTATGCAAGATGGTAGCGCGGGACAATAATCGCGCCTGTTCGCGACATGTTGCGGCGAGGGAGGACGAAATGGGCTGGATGAGGGATGAAACCGGGCTCGAGCGTAACGCGGCGAATTTCGTGCCGCTGACGCCCTTGTCTTTCCTTGCGCGCGCTGCCGATGTCTTTCCCGATCATCCGGCGCTGATCTACGGTTCGGTCCGCCGAACCTATCGCGACTACCATGCGCGCGTCAGCCGCCTCGCCTCCGCGCTGAGGATGCGCGGCGTCGCGCCGGGCGATGTCGTCGCGACGCTCCTGCCCAACATTCCCGCCCAGGCCGAGGCGCATTTCGGCGTCCCCGCGGCGGGCGCGGTGCTGAACGCGATCAACACGCGTCTCGACGTCGATACGGTCGGCTACATCTTCGGCCACGGAGAAGCTAAGATCGCGCTGGTCGACACCGCGCTTCTCGGCCTTGCCGAGACAGCCATCGCGATGATGGAGGGGGACGGGCCGGAGATCATCGAAGTGGTCGATGGCGAGGCGGGTCTGGAATCTTCGGGCCGCTACGACACCTACGAAGCGCTTCTGGAAGAAGGCGATCCCGATGCACCGTGGCTCACCCCCGATGACGAATGGGAGAGCCTCGCGCTCAACTACACCTCCGGCACGACAGGGCGGCCCAAGGGCGTCGTCTATCACCACAGGGGGGCCTATCTGCTCGCGGTGGGAACCGCCGTAACATGGGCGCTGGGTATCCATCCGGTCTATCTGACCATCGTGCCGCTTTTCCATTGCAATGGCTGGTGCCACACCTGGGCGATGCCGGCGGTGGGCGGCACCGTCGTCTGCTGCCGCGACATTACCGCGAAGAACATCTATGACGCCATCGCCGATCATGGCGTGACGCATTTCGGCGGCGCGCCGATCGTCCTCAACATGATCATCAACGCCAAGGACAACGACCGCCGCCGCTTCGAGCATGTGGTCAAGGTCTTCACTGCTGGCGCACCCCCCGCCGCGGCGACGCTTGCCGCGATCGAGCCGCTGGGCTTCAACGTGACACAGGTCTATGGCCTCACCGAAACCTATGGCCATGTCACGGAATGTATCTGGAACGCCGAATGGGACAGCCTGCCGCAGGACGAGCGCGCGGTCATCAAGGCGCGAACCGGTGTTCTGATGCCCTTCATGGAGGATATCGCCGTCCATGATGACCGCGGCCATCCCGTACCGTGCGACGGTCATTCGACGGGCGAGATCGCCATCCGGGGCAATGCGGTCATGAAGGGCTACTACAAGAACCCCGAAGCCACGGCGGAGGCGTTCAGGGGCGGCTACTTCCGGTCCGGCGACGTCGCCTTCCAACATGCCGACGGCTATATCAAGATCACCGACCGGGCGAAGGACATCATCATCTCGGGTGGCGAGAACGTCTCGTCGGTCGAGGTCGAGGGCACGCTGATGCACCATCCCTCGGTGTCGCTCTGCGCCGTGGTGGCCAAGCCCGACGACAAATGGGGCGAGGTGCCCTGCGCGTTCGTCGAACTGAAGGAAGGCGCGACGGCGTCCGAGGAGGAACTGATCGCCTTCGCGCGCTCGAAGCTCGCCGGGTTCAAGACGCCGAAGAAGGTCATCTTCTGCGATCTGCCGAAGACCTCGACCGGAAAGATCCAGAAGTTCGAGCTGCGTCAGATGGCCAAGTCGATCTGAGCAAGTCGGGCGTGCCGGGAATTGTTCTGGCCGCCGGCTTCGGCTACGGTCGCGGTGAGGTAACGAGGGCAGTCGCGGCCGAAGATGACGGCACTTCAGGAATTCCAGCGGCTGGAATGCACCGGCCTGTGGCGCGACGCGCCCGGCGCGCAGAAGCGCGAGGTCTTCGTATCCTTCGGCGACGCGACTCTGGTGATTTCCGAGGCGCGGAGCCTGCGGGCCGTCACCCATTGGTCACTGCCCGCGATCCTGAGGCTCAATCCCGGTGAGATGCCCGCGCGCTACGCCCCCGCGCCGGATGGCGACGAGGAGCTGGAGCTCGACGACGAAACCATGATCGCGGCCATCGCTAAGGTGCATACCCTGATCGCCGCGCGCCAGCCGCATCCCGGGCGGCTGCGCAACCTGCTTCTGGGCACGGCATTGATCGCGGTGCTGGCGCTCGGCATCTTCTGGATGCCGAGGGCGCTGATCGATCACACGGCGGATTCACTACCCTTCGCGACGCGGCAGGACATTGGCCGCCAGGCGCTCGCCGATCTCATGCGGCTGACCGGACCCGCCTGCACGGGCCCCGAGGGGACAATCTCGCTGCAACGGCTCCGCGAAAGGATGAGCCTTGTGCGCGGAGACACCTATGTCCTGCCGGAGCCGCTTGCCCGACCGATCATGCTGCCGGGGGGCATTCTCGCGCTGCCGCAGGCTACGATTGAAGCGCAGGAACGACCAGAGGTCGCTGCCGCGTCAATCCTCACCGCAGAGTTGGCCGCGGAGCAAAACCCACCTGTCCGCGATGTGCTGCGCTACGCCGGATTTCGCGCGACCATCGGCCTCCTGACTACAGGCAATCTGCCGGCCGCGTCCCTCAAAGGCTATGGCGAAGCGCTGTTGTCCGAGAAAACGCCGTCGCCGTCGCAATCCGAACTGCTCCGCCGCTTTTCCGAGGCGGGCCTGTCGAGCACCCCCTACGCTTATGCGCTCGATCCGACGGGTGAAGCGACGCTGGCGCTGATCGAGGCAGATCCGCACCGCGACGATGCGAAGCCGGTCATGACCGACACCGACTGGGTGGCGCTTCAGGGCATCTGCGGGGAATAGGGGCTACCACCGCGTTGGGAAGGCATCCCCGTAGCCGTGCTGCCGCACGAGGGTGAGCGCGCGGGATACCTCGCCCCGCGAAGCGAAAGGGCCGGCCAAGATCACCTTGAGCCGGCTGCCGCCGCCGACCGAGACGGGCAGACCCAAACCTTGCAGCGCGGCGACGGCGCGCCCGGCATTGGCGGATTCGGCAAACGCGCCGACCTGCACATATGAAGCCGCATATCCCGGCGCTGGCGCAGGAGAAGGGGCCGAAGGCGCTGCCATCGCGGCCTTGCCTGCCCCGGTCAACCTGCCCTTGACATAGGTCACCTTGTAGGCGCCCCGATCGGCGCCCTTCGCGCGAAGGATTTCCCGCGCGCTCGGCGCGCGGTCGGAGACCACGAGGCCCGGAATCGCGAGCCCATTCAGATAGGCAACGCCCGGCTCGCGGGCCGTTTCGGAACATTGCGTGACACGGCGACCGTCGCTCAGGAGATAGCGCTGTGCCGTGTCGACCCGGTCCACGCAGTAGGTCGCATCTCGGGACACGGTCTTCCGGTGGATAAGCGCGACCGATTTCGGCGCCGCGGCCTTCGACGAAACCTTGCGCTTCTTGGCGACGACCTTCACGGGCCTTGATGCCGCAGGCTTCTTCATCACCGGTGCCGCGGTGGCCATGGGCGTGGACGGCGTCGCTTCGGAAGCTGCGGGTTGACTCGGTTTCACTTCGGTCGCGGCGCTCGGCGATGCGGCCGCCGCACCTGCGGTCACGGTCGGCTCGTAGCCGCAAACCGGCTTCCGGTCGCGGCCGACGCGCGGCACCCAGGTCGTCTTCCCGCCGAGCCCGGCGCGCTGGAAGACGCAGCCTTCACTGTCGACATACTGGTTGCCCGTGAAGCTCGCCGGGGGAAGCTCTCTGGGCTCCTTCCCCGGCGCCGCCTGTGCACTGCCCCCGAACATTGCCGCCGCCAGCAGCGCCGCCGCGACACCTATGAAAACCCGCATGATCCGCCCCATATTCTTGTTGCGGCAGGATGCCAGCCGCGGGGCCTTGCGTAAAGGGGCGATAGCTTATTTTGTACCGAACATGCGGTCTCCCGCATCCCCTAGCCCGGGTACAATATATCCATGCTCATTGAGCTTCTCATCCACAGCCGCTGTGACGATCGGCACGTCGGGATGCGCCTCCTCCATCCGCGCGATACCTTCAGGCGCCGCCAGAAGGCACATGAAGCGAATGTTCTTCGCCCCTGATTTCTTGAGCAAATCAATCGCCGCGACTGAGGAATTCCCGGTCGCCAGCATCGGGTCGAGCGCGATGACAAGCCGGTTCTCAAGCTCCGACGGCACCTTATAGTAATACTGCACAGGCTGGAGCGTCTCGGGATCACGGTAAAGCCCAACGAAACCGACGCGAGCGGCGGGAATCAGCTCAAGCACACCGTCGAGAAGCCCGTTCCCCGCCCTGAGAATCGAGATGAGGGCGAGCTTCTTGCCGTCGATCACCGGCGCGTCCATCGGGCACAGCGGCGTCTCGATCCGCTTCGTCGTCATCTCCATCTCGCGCGTGATCTCATAGGCTAGAAGCTGGCTGATCTCGCGCAGGAGGCGGCGAAAGGAATTGGTCGACGTGTCCTTGTCGCGCATGAGCGTCAGCTTGTGCTGGACGAGCGGGTGGGTAACGACGGTCAGATGCTCAAGCATGCGCATTCTCCAGTTTCTTCAGTATCTTGGCGCGTGTTTCTTCGGTGCAGAATGCGGCCTTGGCCGAGGTCTCGGCGATCTGACGGAACATCGCGTCGTCCCAGCCGAAGGCTTCCGCCAGCATCTCGTACTCGCGTGCCATCGTGGTGTGGAAGAAGGGCGGGTCGTCGGTGGAGACGGTCACCGGAACGCCCCTTTCCATAAGCTTCTCGATCGGATGCGCGCGCCAGTTCGGATAGATTCCAAGCGCGATGTTGGAGCCCGGACAGACCTCCAGCACGATCTGGCGTTCGGCGAGTTCATCGATCAGCGCCAGATCCTCGATGGCGCGAACGCCGTGGCCGATCCGTTCGACGCCCAGATCGCGCACTGCGTCGCGGACGCTTTCCGGCCCGCCCCATTCGCCGGCATGGCAAGTGAGCCGCAGTCCGGCCTCGCGCGCGCAGTCGAAGGACCAGCCGAAATCGCCGGGTCGACCGATCTTCTCATCGCCCGCCAGGCCGAAGCCGACGATCCAGTCGCCCGCCGTCTCGGCGGCGCAGATCGCCGTTTCGCGCGCCTTCTCCGGTCCGAAATGTCGGATCGGCGTGATGATGCCGCGAAGCTTAATCCCATCCTGCCGTTCGGCATCGTCCGCCGCCTCGCGTATCGCATGCAGGTATTCGCGCCACGCCGCGACGTCACGGCCACCACAGAAATCGGGGCTGAGGAAGCACTCCGAATAGATGACGCCCGAGGCCGCACTTTCCGCCAGCACTGCGCGGGTCAGGCGGTAGTAGTCCCGCGGCGAGGTCAGGACCGACGTCGCCGCCTCATAGACCTTCAGGAAATCCCAGAAGTCGCGGTAGGCATAATTCCCCCGTTCGTCGAAGATGCCGGCGATGTCGATATGCTTCTCGGCCGCCAGACCGCGAATAAAGGCAGGCGGGGCGGCGCCTTCAAGATGAAGGTGCAGTTCGACCTTGGGGACGGTGGCGCTCATGCCGTTTTGGCCCTGTGGCCGGGGGCACCGTCCGCGTCTGCCTGTAGGTACGGATGCACTACAAACAAACTACACGAAAACGACGGGGAGGTTACGGGCCTGAACCGGGTCAAAGAAAGCTCCTCCCGGTCCCCTTGGACCGCACCCCGAGATGCGCCGCGACGGTCGCACCGACATCGGTGAAGGCGATCTGGCCGAGGCTTCCCGCGCCGATACCGGCACAGACGACCGGCACCCGTTCGCGGGTGTGATCGCTGCCGATCCAGGTCGGATCGTTGCCGTGATCAGCGGTGAAGATCGCCAGATCGCCGGGTCCGAGCACCTTCAGGAACCCGCCCACCTGCCCGTCGAACCATTCCAGCGCGCGGGCATAGCCCGACACATCGCGGCGGTGGCCGTAGAGCGTGTCGAACTCCACGAAGTTCGCAAAGGTCAAGGAGCCGGCTTCCGCGCCGTTAGCACAGGCGACAAGATGTTCAAAAAGTACATCATCGGCGCCTTTCTTCACATCGTCGATTCCGCGCATCGAGAAGATGTCGCCGATCTTGCCGATGGCATGGACCTTGCGCCCCGCCCCCTGCACCCAGTCGCAAAGCGTCGGCGATGGCGGTTCGATCGCGTAATCATGCCGGTTCGCGGTGCGCCTGAAATTTCCGGGATTTCCGATGAACGGTCGCGCAATCACCCTGCCCACCTTCATTGCATGCAGCCGTGGCGCGAGGTCCTGACATAGTTTGAGAAGTCGGTCGAGGCCGAAGGTCACTTCGTGGCACGCGATCTGGAATACGCTATCGGCAGAGGTATAGCAGATTGGCCAGCCAGTCCGCATATGCTCGGCGCAATGTTCCTCGATGATCGGCACACCCGAGGCATGGCAGTTGCCAAGCGTCCCCCCCGCGCCGCAAAGGCGCGCGACCTCGTCCATCAGATCCTGTGGGAAAGCCGGAATCGCGTCGGGGAAATAGTGCCAGTCCCACGGAACCGGGACACCCGCGAGTTCCCAATGGCCCGACGGCGTGTCCTTGCCGCGCGAAATTTCTGTCGCCGCACCCCAACGCCCTGAAGGCCGCGCCGTGAGGCCCGGCATTTTCGCGCCCGAAGCAAGCCGCACCGCCGCGCCGAGCCCGAGCGCGTCGAGATTCGGCATCCTGAGCGGACCGCTCCGCCCTTCCTCCGCCCTGCCTGCAGCACAGGCTTCGGCGATATGGCCAAGCGTGCAGGCGCCGGTATCGGGAACCTCGCCGTTGAAGAACGTACCCGCATCCGGCGCACCGCCCGCGCCGACGCTGTCCATGACAATGAGGAACGCGCGGGTCATGCACCGACCCTGTCATGGATCAGCGGCGGCTCGTCGGGCTCTTCGTCATCGATACGATAGGATGAAATCACGGCTTCAACCGCCGCTTCCGCATCCGCCTCGGTCATGGCATGCACGCGCGCGATGGCCTCACCCGCGGCGAGCGGTTCGCCGATCGGCATCAGATCCGACAGGCCGACCGAGGGGTTGATCCGGTCGCCGCCCTTCACCCGTCCGCCACCGAGATGCACGACCGCATGGCCGAGCGCTTCGGCGTCGATGGCGCCGACATAGCCCGCGCGCGGCGCAGGAACATCACGCATGATGCGGGCGGCCGGAAGCCGGTCAGGATAGCGCTCGACGAAATCTGTCGGTCCGCCGAGGGCAGCGACCATGCGACCGAAAACCTCTGCCGCGCGGCCGGAGGCGAGCGCCTCCTCGATCTGGTCCGCACCGTCGTCGGCATCCTCGGCCAACCTGCCGAGAGCCAAAGCTTCGCCGCCGAGCGCGACGGTCACATCCCAGAGCGCCTGGTTCACGCCATTGCCCGTCATCGTCTCCATCGCTTCCAGCACTTCCAGCGCATTGCCGGCAGACGCGGCGAGCGGCTGGTTCATGTCCGTGATGAGTGCCGCGCAACTGCAGCCCGCGCCCTCCGCCGTCGATACGAGCGATTTGGCCAACGCCTCGGCCCGCTCCGTCGTCTTCATGAAGGCCCCCGTCCCTACCTTCACGTCCAGCACCAGCGCCTGAAGCCCTGCGGCGAGCTTCTTCGACAGTATCGAGGCGGTGATGAGGTCGATGGATTCAACCGTGCCCGTCACGTCGCGGATCGCGTAGAGCCGCCGATCCGCCGGAGCGATATCGCCGGTCGCGCCGATGATCGCGCAGCCAACATCGGCGACAAGCCTGTGCAACTCCTCGGTCGAAATATCGGTTTTGTAGCCGGGGATCGCCTCGAGCTTGTCAAGCGTCCCCCCCGTATGGCCGAGGCCCCGACCTGAGATCATCGGCACATAAGCGCCACAGGCCGCCAGCGCCGGGGCGAGGAGAAGCGAAGTGCAGTCGCCGATTCCTCCGGTCGAATGCTTGTCGATCACCGGCCCGGGCAGGCTCCAGTCCAGCACCTGCCCGCTGTCGCGCATGGCAAGCGTCAGGCCCACGCGCTCCTCGTTGTTCAGCCCGGTCAGAAGAACCGCCATAGCAAAGGCGCCCGCCTGAGCGTCGGTCACCTCACCGCTCGCCAGTCCGTCGGCAAACCATCGCGCAGCAGCGGGCGGCAAACCCTTCCGGTCGCGCAAACCGGCGATGATCGTACGGGCATCCGGCATCAGTGTTCATCCATATGGCCGGCGGTGAAACTGCCGGGCAGGAGATCGCCGATGGTGGTTTCCATGGTCGCCCCTTCCACCGTCGCGAGCGTGACTTTCACATCACCGCGCCCGAATTCCGAGAGCTTCTGGCGGCAACCACCGCAGGGCGGAACAGGGCTTGGGCAATCGGCGATGACTGCGACCTCGGTCAGTTCGGTCTCACCAGCCGCAACCATCGCGGCGATCGCGCCCGCTTCGGCGCAAGTACCCTCGGGATATGCGGCATTTTCCACGTTGCAGCCCTGATAAACACGCCCCGATGCGGCACGTACGGCCGCACCTACCTTGAAATGCGAATAGGGCGCGTAGGCATTTTCACGCACCTCGGTCGCCGCCTTGAGAAGTGTATCGGACGCCATGCGCACCCCCTTTGGTTCTGCAAGTCTATCCGTGCAGCACGAACCGGCGATGCGCAAGTCCGTGGCTATGCGGTCACGATGGGTCGACACTAGGTCTCAACCATTCGATTCAGAAGAAAAATCGCGTTTCGCCGCATGTCCGGATGGAAATATTCCTGCGCACAAGTGCGAGGAGGCGTGATATTTGTCGATCGTGTACCAGGGCGGCGGCGCGGGAAGACGGCCCTTTCACTGTTTCAGTGGTTAGTTTAATGCTAAATGACTATAGGGAGGAATGGCATTGGAAGAGACCAGACAGGAGAACGCCCGTCAGGCGGCGCTTGACTATCACGAGCACCCGAAGCCCGGCAAACTCGAGATCCGCGCCACAAAACCGCTTGCCAACGGGCGCGACCTGTCGCGCGCCTATTCCCCGGGCGTCGCCGAAGCCTGCCTTGAGATCAAGTCCGATCCCTCGACGGTCAGCCGGTACACGGCGCGTGGCAATCTCGTCGCGGTGGTCACGAACGGCACGGCGGTGCTCGGCCTCGGCAATATCGGCGCAATGGCGTCGAAGCCGGTGATGGAGGGCAAGGCCGTCCTCTTCAAGAAATTCGCGAATATCGATTGCTTCGATATCGAGGTGAACGAACCGGACCCTGAAAAGCTCGCCGATATCGTCTGCGCGCTCGAGCCGACGTTCGGTGCGATCAACCTCGAAGACATCAAGGCGCCGGATTGTTTTATCGTTGAACGACTTTGTCGGGAACGCATGAATATCCCGGTTTTTCACGACGATCAGCATGGCACGGCCATCGTCGTCGGGGCAGCGGCGACAAACGCGCTGCATGTAGCGGGCAAGAACTTCGACGAGATCAAGGTCGTCTCGACCGGCGGAGGCGCCGCAGGCATCGCCTGCCTGGACATGTTGTTGAAGTTGGGCGTGAAGCGGGAAAATGTCTGGCTCTGCGACATCGAAGGGCTGGTGTACAACGGCCGCGAGGCTCAGATGACGCCGCAGAAAGAATCCTACGCACAAGGTACCGAGCCGGCGACGCTGGACGATGTGATCGGCGGCGCCGACCTTTTCCTCGGCCTGTCCGGCCCTGGTGTCCTCAAACCCCCGATGGTTGCCAAGATGGCGACGACACCCATCGTCTTCGCGCTGGCCAATCCGACGCCCGAGATTCTGCCCGACGATGTGCGGTCGGTCGCTCCGGACGCGATCATCGCGACTGGGCGTTCGGACTTTCCCAATCAGGTCAACAACGTCCTCTGCTTTCCCTTCATCTTCCGTGGCGCGCTGGACGTGGGTGCTATCACGATCAACGACGAGATGGAGCTGGCCTGTATTGACGGTATCGCGGCACTTGCCCGCGCGACCACCAGCGCCGAAGCGGCCGCCGCCTATCGCGGCGAGAAGCTGACCTTCGGCACGGATTATCTTATCCCCAAGCCCTTTGATCCGCGCCTGATCGGCACCGTCGCATCCTCGGTCGCGAAGGCCGCGATGGAAACCGGCGTCGCCACCCGCCCTATCACGGACATGGATGCCTATCGCCGCAAGCTCGACGGCTCGGTCTTCAAATCCGCCCTCATCATGCGGCCTGTCTTCGAGGCCGCCAGAACCGCGAACCGCCGCATCGTCTTCGCCGAGGGCGAGGACGAACGGGTCTTGCGCGCCGCGAACGCGATGCTGGAGGAGATGACCGACAGCCCGATCCTGATCGGCCGCCCCGAGGTGATCGAGCGGCGCTGCGAACGGGCGGGTTTGCCGATCCGTCCGGGCCGGGACTTCGAAATTGTGAACCCGGAAAACGATCCGCGTTACCGCGACTACTGGGGAAGTTACCACGAAGTCATGGCGCGCAAGGGCGTGACGCCCGACCTCGCCCGCGCGATCATGCGGACGAACACGACCGCGATCGCTGCCATCGCGGTCCATCGCGGAGACGCCGACAGCATGATCTGCGGTACGTTCGGGCAGTTCGGCTGGCACCTGAACTACATCCGGCAAATACTTGCGCACGATGGCCTTTCGCCACATGGCGCACTGAGCCTGATGATCCAGGAAGATGGCCCGCTCTTCGTGGCGGATACGCATGTCAATGCCGCCCCGACGCCAGAAGAGATCGCCACGACGATCTGTGGCGCAGCGCGCCATGCCCGGCGTTTTGGAGTGACTCCGAAGGTCGCGCTTTGCTCGCATTCGAACTTCGGCAGCCTCGACAGTGATTCCGGTACCAGAATGCGGGCGGCGATCGATATCCTCGACGCCAAGAATCCGGACTTCACCTACGAGGGGGAAATGTCCGCCGACGCGGCGCTCGACCCCGAGTTGAGGGCGCGCATCTTCCCCCACAGCCGGATCGAGGGCGCGGCGAACATCCTCGTCTTCGCTTATACAGACGCGGCAAATACCGCGCGCAACATGCTGAAGCACAAGGCAGGCGGGCTGGAGGTGGGGCCGATCCTGATGGGAATGGGCAACAAAGCCCACATCGTCACCCCGTCAATCACTCCGCGCGGGCTTTTGAACATGTCGGCGATCGCCGGAACGCCGGTCACCCTTTACAGCTAGTTGCGCACGATTCCCTTATTCGACGAAATCTTCACCGGGAATATTTGCAAACCCCGAGCGACCCATTAGAAATACGGCTTGGCGCGCGGAGTTTGCAATTCTTTGCGGGCGAGCCGAAGCGGATTCTGCAAACATTTTGTCGCAGTTAGCGCAAGCGGTCCCAAAGAAGATTGCGGGAAGGCCCACGCCTCACTAACGAATAAGCGAGCCCTGAGGAGGAGTGACATGGCATACAAGGATATCTACGAATCCTGGAAGTCGAACCCCGAAGCGTTCTGGATGGCCGAGACGCAATCCATCGACTGGGTGAAGCCGCCGACCAAGGCACTCTTCGCGGAAAGCGCCCCACTCTACGAATGGTTCAGCGACGCCCAGGTCAACACCTGCTGGAACGCTGTCGATCGCCATGTCGAGGCCGGACGCGGCGATCAGCTTGCCATCATCCACGATAGCCCGATCACCCATTCGACCAAGGGGATCACCTACAAGGAACTGCGCGAGCGTGTGGCGAACCTTGCTGGCGCACTGCGTGCCAAGGGGATCGAGAAGGGCGACCGCGTCATCATCTACATGCCGATGGTGCCCGAAGCGCTGGAGGCAATGCTGGCCTGCGCTCGTCTCGGTGCGATCCATTCCGTCGTCTTCGGCGGCTTCGCAGCGCATGAACTTGCGGTGCGGATCGACGACGCGACGCCCAAGGCGATCATCGCGGCTTCCTGCGGGCTCGAACCCGGCCGGGTGGTTCACTACAAACCGCTGGTCGATGCGGCAATCGAACAGGCCAAGCACAAGCCCGAGTTCTGCGTGATCTTCCAGCGTGAGCAGGAAGTGGCGAAACTGATCGAGGGGCGCGATTTCGCGTGGCATTCATTCCAATACGGCGTCGAACCGGCGGAATGCGTGCCGGTCGAAGGCAGCCACCCGGCCTATATCCTCTACACCTCCGGCACCACCGGCGCACCGAAGGGCGTCGTCCGGCCCACGGCGGGCCATCTCGTCGCGCTGAACTGGACGATGAAGAACCTCTACAACGTCGGGCTGGGCGATGTCTTCTGGGCGGCGTCGGACGTCGGTTGGGTCGTCGGGCACAGCTACATTTGCTATGGCCCGCTGATCGCCGGATGCACCACCATCGTCTTCGAGGGCAAGCCCGTTGGCACGCCCGACGCGGGCACCTTCTGGCGCGTCATCCAGAACCACAAGGTGAAGTCGTTCTTCACAGCACCGACGGCCCTTCGCGCCATCAAGCGCGAGGATCCGAACGGCGAACTCATCAAGGATTACAACCTGCGCAATCTCCAGGCGCTTTTCCTTGCCGGCGAGCGCGCCGATCCTGACACGATCAAATGGGCACAGCGCCATCTGCGCATACCGGTCATCGACCATTGGTGGCAGACCGAAACCGGCTGGGCCATTGCCGGAAACCCGCTCGGGATCGAGGAGCTGACGGTCAAGATCGGCTCCCCTTCCGTCGCGATGCCAGGCTACGATGTTCAGGTCCTGGACGAAGGCGGGCATCCTTTGAACGCTGGAGAGCTTGGTGCCATTGCGATCAAGCTGCCGCTTCCCCCTGGCACTCTGCCAACACTCTGGAACGCTGGAGAGCGGTTCCGCAAATCCTACCTCAATCACTTTCCCGGATATTACGAGACGGGCGATGCAGGCTATATCGATGAAGACGGCTATCTCTACATCATGGCCCGCACCGACGATGTCATCAACGTCGCGGGCCACCGGCTTTCGACCGGCGCGATGGAAGAGGTGCTCGCGTCCCACGAAGATGTGGCGGAATGCGCGGTGATCGGCGTTGGCGACGCCCTGAAGGGCCAGATGCCACTTGGTTTCCTTTGCCTCAACAAGGGAACAAACCGGGCGAACGCGGACGTGGTCAGGGAATGCGTCAAACTTGTGCGCGATCAGATCGGTCCGGTCGCGGCGTTCAAACTCGCCTGCATCGTGGACCGGTTGCCCAAGACCCGGTCGGGAAAGATCCTGCGCGGGACAATGGTGAAGATCGCGGATGGCGAAGACTTCAAGATCCCCGCGACCATCGACGATCCGGTGATTCTCGATGAGATCACGGTGGCGCTGAAGGGCCTTGGCTATCCATCCAGCTGAATTTCAGCGACAATCAGGCCCGGCATCGCGCACTTTGCGCGCGCCGGACCTGTCGTTTCAGACAGGTTGGCGGATGCACGTCTGTCGCCTACAAAGGCTGCACCATGCAACCTTTACTTGTATTCGCAATGATGCGCCGGGCATTTCAGGGTAACGATTGATGCGGGTGAACGACACGCCCAGTTCACGCGACGCCACGGCGGTCGACACCGGCGGGATGACGCTTATCGGCCACGATTTGCGGGCGGCCGTATCGGACATCGTCGGCGGGTTGCGCCTGATCGATCAGCAAGGCTTGGACGCCCCCACCCGGCTTCAACTCGAACGCGTGAGAACAGCGAGCGAAACGCTCGCCCGACTGCTCGAAGAAGCGATGGCGAATATCTTCGGCGATGAAGCCGTAATGGTCAGCCCATTCTTCGAATGTGCAACTGGCGAGGTTCCTTTACGACGTCGAGATGCGCTGGTCCGGCCGGGCGAGCGAAAAGGGACTGCAATTCGAGTTCAGGCGCGCGGAAAACCTGCCGCAGGTGTTGAAAGTCGATCGCATCGCACTGGATCGCATCGTCTCAAACATTCTGTCGAACGCCATCAAATATACCGATGGCGGCAAGATCTGGATTGATGTCGGTCACTCTGGCGAACGCGCCCTTCGTATCTCGGTCACGGATCAGGGGCCAGGCTTCTCCCCCGAGGCGCTGGCGCGGCTCTTCGAATACCGCGGCCGTCCCGAAGGCACGGCGAAGCCTGGCCAGGGACTCGGGATGCACATCAGCAAGCATCTTTCGGAACTTCTGGGAGCGACGATCTCCGTTGAAAATCTCGCAGAGGGCGGCGCCCGCGTAACGCTGGAACTGCCGCCATCGCTCTTGTCCAACGCCACGATTGCGGACGATACCGAGTTGCCGGATCTGAGCAGAACCAAGGTGCTTGTCGCAGAGGACAGCGGAACCAACCAGCTTCTGATCGGTCAGATGCTGAGCAGCATGGGCGCGGAGTTCGAAACCGCATCCGACGGCGTGCAAGCCCTGAACTGGCTTGAACGCGAGGTTTTCGATCTCGCACTTATTGATATCGAGATGCCGCGGCTGGGCGGCATCGACGTTATCAAGTCGGTTCGCACCAACAGCCGGCTCCATTCGCGCATGCCGATCGTCGCAATCACCGCCTACGTGCTGCGCGCCAACCGGGACGCGATCTACGCGGCGGGCGCCGACGCAATCCTTGCCAAGCCACTCGGGAGCATTGAGGCCTTTGGCCTTGCCATCGGCAACGTCCTTCGCCGGGCAGCGCTCAGCCCTGAAGAAGTGAGGGCGGAGAAAGCCGAGGAGCTCGCGGAGTTCAGGCGCGAAACTTTTGACCGGCTTTTGGAGGTTGCTGGCCCCGAAGCCGGAAACGAGCTGCTGACACGTCTTAGTGCCGATTTGCGAAAGGTGGAGAGAGAGCTTTTCGCAGGTCTGGCCGAGGGCAACCTGGATTCAATCCGTGCGGAAACCCACGTCCTGATCGCGGTGGCGGGCGCGGTGGGCGCCGAAAAACTGTCAAAGCTCGCGCAGACACTGAATGCCATTGCGCACCGTCGCGAACGAGAAGAGTTGTCCGGTCTGGGAGAGCAGTGCCTTGCGCAGCTTGACCGCCTGATCCACTTCGTTACGCAGGAAATGACCCGACGAAGCGAGGCTGGATGACCACGCCTCCGCTGCTCCTGATCGAAGATACGCCTTCGCTGCAACTTGTGTACGAATCCGTTCTGCGCAACGCCGGGTACGAAGTGCGATCGGCAGGCGACGCCTCTTCGGGGCTTGGCGCGTTCAAGGCAATGATGCCATCGGTCGTCCTTCTCGACCTTATGCTGCCGGATCGCGACGGGTTGGACCTGTTGCAGGAAATGCTGGCGATCAAACCCGACACCCATGCCATCGTCATCACTGCCAACGGCTCGATCAATAAGGCGGTCGCGGCGATGCGCGCGGGTGCGCATGAATTCCTCGTAAAGCCTTTCGATGAGCAACGGTTTCTGAATGCCATAGAAAACGCTCTCAGCGCTGTGGAGATACCTGCCTCAGCCGGCGTGGTCGACACAACCGCCATCGTACCGCCGCGCGATTTCATCGGCGCCTCCCCGGCAATGGTGCAGGTCTACGACAAGATCCGATCGGTCGCACGATCAATGGCGACTGTCTTCATTACGGGCGAAAGTGGCACTGGAAAAGAGCTTTGCGCACAGGCAGTCCATGACCTTTCCAACCGCGCGAATGGCCCCTTCGTGCCACTGAACTGCGGGGCGATCCCGTCCGAACTCCTGGAATCCGAAGTCTTCGGCCATGTGAAGGGCTCGTTCACCGGCGCTATTGCCGACAAGCCCGGCGCGGCGGCGGCGGCGGATGGTGGGACGCTCTTTCTAGACGAGATCTGCGAACTGGACCTCAATCTGCAGACGAAGCTTCTGCGCTTTCTCCAGACCTCTACCATCCAGCCGGTCGGTGCCACGCGGCCGCGCAAGGTGAATGTGCGGATCGTCTGCGCGACAAATCAGGATCCGCTTCAGGCAGTCCGGCGCGGGCAGTTCCGCGAAGACCTTTACTACCGGCTCCATGTCGTTCCCATTCACATGCCGCCCCTTCGAGACCGTGGCGAGGATGTCAACGTGATCGCCGTCGCCGCGCTCTCGCGTTACGCACGCGAAGAGGGTCGCGCCTTCACCACGCTCGACGAGCAGGTGAAATCCCTCTTCCGATCGCTCAAGTGGCCCGGCAACGTGCGACAGTTGCTGAACGTTATCCGACACGTCGTGGTGATGAACAACGGTGACAGTGTGGTCCGCGGGATGCTGCCGGCGGAACTCCAATCCGAACTCCAGAACGCCGCCCCCACCCCGGAAAGCAAGGTGCAGCCGACCGTAACGCTCGACGGGCTGATGGGGCGCAGCCTCGCCGAGGTGGAGCGGCTCGTCATCGAGGCGACGATCGCGATGCACGGCGGCTCGATCCCCAAGGCTGCCCGCGTGCTCGATGTCTCGCCCTCCACTCTGTATCGAAAGATCGAAAGCTGGAAGACTTCCCCGAGCGACTGACTAGACAAATTGCTCGCGCGTGAGCCGCTCCTCAAGTCCGTGGCCCGGATCGAACAGGATGCGGTGCTGGACAGCCGGTTCCGAGCGCACCTCGACCCAGAGGATATCGCGGGCCGATCGCCCATCGGCATCGGCCATGACAGGCCGCTTGTCCGCATCGAGCACGTCAAACCGGACCTCGGCCGTTTTGGGCAGAAGCGCCCCGCGCCAGCGCCTTGGACGGAACGCAGCCATCGGCGTCAGCGCAAGGACTTCTGCCCCGATCGGGAGGATCGGCCCGTGGGCGGAATAGTTGTAGGCGGTGGAGCCCGCCGGCGTTGAAACGAGCGCGCCATCGCAGACCAGTTCTTCCATTCGGACTTTGCCGTCGATTGTGATCCGCAACTTCGCGGCCTGCGGACCGGCGCGGAGAAGCGAGACCTCGTTGATGGCAAGCGCCTCTTTCACGCCACCGTCGGCAGTACCGGCCCGCATGGCCAGTGGGTTGATGACCTCTTCCTCGGCGGATGCGAGCCGGTCGGGCAGCGCCTCCTCACCATATTCGTTCATGAGGAACCCTATCGTGCCGCAATTCATGCCATAGACCGGGACGTCGAGCCGTTCTGTCGCATGCAGCGTATGCAGCATGAAGCCATCACCACCAAGGGCGACGATCACAGCCGCCTCGTCGATCGGGCAAGTGCCGTAGCGCCCGCTCAGCCGTTCAAGCGCCGATTGCGCGACCTCGGTATCGCTCGCCGTGAAACTGATCTTCGCCATGGGGCGTGTATCTCCTCCGTCGGGCTGCATTGATCCATTCCAGCCCTGCGAACGCAACCCCTCACCTGCCGCTTCCACGGATGCGGCGAGGGGTCACGAAAGTTTCTCTAGGTGAACGAAGGTTCGTGCCCGGATGGAAAGACGTCGGATTCGTCCTTTCCGCATGACCCGCGCTGCGATAAGCAGCCTGCGACGCTGGTCTCAGGAGACGCCCATGAACGCCCCGCAACGTGACGCCGGATTTTTCACCGAGAGCCTTGCCACCCGCGACCCTGCGCTTTTCGGCGCGATCAGCGACGAGCTTGGCCGCCAGCGCGACGAGATCGAGCTGATTGCCTCGGAGAACATCGTCAGCCGGGCGGTGATGGAGGCGCAGGGCTCCGTGCTGACCAACAAATACGCCGAGGGCTATCCGGGGCGGCGCTACTATGGCGGTTGCCAGTATGTCGATGTCGCGGAGAACCTCGCCATCGACCGCGCGAAGGCGCTCTTCGGCTGCGACTTCGCCAACGTGCAGCCGAATTCCGGCAGCCAGGCCAACCAGGGTGTGTTCAACGCGCTCCTGAAGCCCGGCGACACGATCCTTGGCATGAACCTCGCCTCTGGCGGCCACCTGACGCACGGCGCCGCGCCGAACCAGTCGGGCAAGTGGTTCCACGCCATTCAGTACGGCGTGCGGCAAGAGGACAGCCGGATCGACTACGACGCGGTCGCGGCGCTCGCGAAAGAGCATCAGCCGAAGCTCATCATCGCCGGCGGCTCGGCCGTGCCGCGGGTCATCGATTTCGCCAAGTTCCGGGCGATCGCCGACAGCGTCGGCGCCTGGTTCCTGGTCGACATGGCACATTTCGCGGGCCTCGTGGCCGGCGGACAGCATCCCTCGCCCTTCCCGCATGCCGATGTCGCCACGACGACGACGCACAAGACCCTGCGCGGTCCGCGCGGCGGCATGATCCTGACCAACAGCGAAGAGATCGCCAAGAAGGTCAACTCGGCGATCTTCCCCGGCATCCAGGGCGGCCCGCTGATGCATGTCATCGCCGCCAAGGCGGTGGCCTTCGGCGAGGCGCTGCGCCCCGAGTTCAAGACCTATGCCGCGCAGGTGGTGAAGAACGCGCAAGCCCTGGCGGACGAGCTGACGCGCGGCGGCCTCGACATCGTCACCGGCGGCACGGACACCCATGTGATGCTGGTCGACCTGCGCCCGAAAAACGTGAAGGGCAACGATACCGAAAAGGCGCTCGGCCGCGCCCATATCACCTGCAACAAGAACGGCATCCCGTTCGATCCGGAAAAACCGACGGTGACCTCGGGCATCCGCCTCGGCACGCCGGCCGGCACCACGCGCGGCTTCGGCGCGCCCGAATTCCGCCAGATCGCAAAGCTCATCATCGAGGTGGTCGATGGCCTTGCCGCGCATGGCGAAGATGGAAACGCCGCCGTCGAAGCCAAGGTGAAAGCCGAAGTCCAGGCGCTGTGCGCGCGCTTTCCGCTTTACCCGGGGCTCTGAGTCCGCCGGGAAAACAGAAAAGCCCGGGTCTGCGCCCGGGCTTTCATTTGTGGATTGAGGGGAATCAAGCCTCCTTCAGCGGCACGTCTGTCGAAAGCCAGAGCGAGATCGCGAGAAGTGTGTGGGCCACGGTGACACCCGCGCCGTTGAGCATGAGGATAATGGTGTTATCGCTGTTGCGGTTCAGCCCATCCGCCGCTGCACGCAGCTTCTGGTCGATCAGTTCAATCGCGAACACGTCGCGGTACACGGACTTATCCAGGCGAATGGAAGGAAAATCGCACTCGATGCTCCGAAGGTCATAGATAGCCGCGCCAGCCGAGGATCAGAAGGATCATGATCCCGGTCACGAAGACGCCCGCCCCGATCCCGGTAAGCATCTGCATCGCTATCGCCTTGCGACGCGCTCCGGCACCGATTGGCTTGAGGTATCGAAGACAGGCATCATAGGCATGGGCGGTACGGTGATGGTCGATCTGCACCATCAACTTCGGCACCTGCGCCAGTTCGGCCGCTTCCGCCAGATAGGCGGCCTCGCGACGAACCTTCCGGGGAAGCCGCCTGCCCCCACGTCGCAGCTTCTCCGCAAGCGATCCGCCGCCGACATCCAGACGCGCCTCGAAGAGCTCTGCGACACGTGTCGCCATTTGCTGAACATCCAAAACGCTCATCCATACCCCGTGTCCCCGCCCTAAGCTTACCCACCGCCTCGTCGACCCGCAACGCTGCTGGACGTGTAACACCACCTGCGTTAGGCAGGTTTCATGCTGAACCTGATCGAATATGGCGAGGCGACCTCTCTCCCCGCGCTTCTGATCGTGCATGGCCTGTTCGGCTCTGCGCGGAACTGGGGCGCGATTGCGAAACGCATGTCGGACGATCGCCGAGTCGTCTCGGTCGACCAGCGCAATCACGGCGAAAGCTTCCGTGCGAACAGCCAGAGCTATTCGGATATGGCGGAGGATCTCGGCGAAGTCGTTCGCTGGATGGGCGCTCCGGTCGACGTCCTCGGCCATTCCATGGGCGGCAAGGCCGCCATGCAGCTCGCCTTGACGCAGGGCGGGCTTGTCAACCGTCTGGTGGTGGCGGATATTGCCCCGGTACCCTATCGCCATTCGCAGGCTCATCTGACACAGGCCATGCGCGATCTTGACCTTGCGGCGCTGACGACACGGTCCGAGGCCGATCGGAGATTGTCGGCGCATGTTCAGGACCCTTCTGTCCGCGCCTTTCTGCTGCAATCCCTCGATCTGAAAACCAATCCACCGCGCTGGCGGCTGAACGTCGACGTGCTCGAGCGCGACATGGATGAGATTACCGGCTGGCCGGAAACCTCGGGCATATACGAGCGGCCTGTGCTGTTCCTCTCGGGGTCAGAACTCCGACTACGTCACATCCGAAGACAGGCCAAAGATCAAGGCGATCTTCCCGAACGCTCGAATGGCGAAAATTCCAGGCGCGGGTCATTGGCTCCACGCCGCAAAACCGCGCGAATTCGAAGCGGCGCTGCGCGCGTTCCTGACGTGATCAAGCGTCCAAGATGCGCTTGGCAACGCTCCAGGAAACCGGCAGCGCCACGATCGCGCCGATCGCCGCTGCGATCAGGATAGAGTTAAGGTCCACGCGGTTGATGGTCAGTGCGACGACGATCGCAGAGCCCGCCAGCGCGGTGGAGGCCAGCGTGTAGATGATTAAGAACAGACGAAACATTGGACTTCCCTCGCGAGTGTCGGCGCGCTTCTCCTGCGCCCGTCTAGTCGAGTTCCCTCAAATGATCCTTGATCTGAATCATCCGGCGCAATCCAGATCAAACTGGGCGACTCCGGTATCTCCGGGAATCGTCGTCCTCATCGAGCCTTGAATGACGCGGCAACCGGTCGCCAGTTCCGCCGACTCCATCATGAGGCGTGGTACAGGCGCCCGATCGGCACGCTTGAGATAACCACGCCGCACAACCTCCACCCTGTCGTCCCGCTGGAATATGACGAAATCAATCCCGCCCCGGGTGACTTCATGCCGGGTCGCGCCGAAATAGTCCGGCGCCGGGGAAACGCAGGCCGAAAAGAAGAGGAAAAGAAGGAACACGCGCATCACGCGCTGACACTCCACAAAAAGGGTTAACGCACTCTTAATGCGTGCCGACGTTCCAATATGATATCCGGCATGCACATCACCATATCGACGTTGCCCACTCGATTTTTTTTCGGGAACCAGTTCGCGAGTTCCGCGTTGTGCTTCTGATTTCATGCAATCTGACTGGAGCATCTCATGACCCGTATCGCCGTTATCCTGGCCACGCTTTTCGGCCTCGCTGCCTGTGAGACCGTGAAAGGCGCCGGACAGGATTTGCAGAGTGCTGGCAGTGCCATCGAGAGCGAAGCGTCGCAATCTGAAGCGGGGATGTGAGCGGCGTCTGCCGATCCCCCAGAGGACCGCGCCTGACGGCTGCGTTCCGTGACCGAGGCGTTATGAAAAACGGCCCCCGAGTGGGGCCGTTTCTTCTCGTCTGCCCGCACAAAATCAGGTGCGGCTGGAAATATTGATGTGATCGCCCATGGCAACCATGTCGGCCAGAAGTTTCGCCGCATCGTCCACCAGATCGTGATGCCCGGCTTCTTTCGCGGCGCGAAGCTCGTCTTCCGCCCGCGTAACATAGCCTTGCACAATCTCCGGAGTGATTTCCGAAACGTGCATCGACTCTTCGGCCAGAAGCGAGGCGCCCGCTGCCGAAATCTCTGCAAAACCTCCGGTTACGGCGTAATCGTCCGATGAACCATCGGCCTTGATGATGCGAAGGATGCCCGGCCTAAGGGTGGTGATGAGGGGCGCGTGGCCCGGCATCACCGTCAAGTCGCCCTCGGCGCCCGGAATGCGGACCTCGCGGGCCTGAACGGAGGCAAGCCGCCGTTCAGGACTGACGAGGTCAAACTGCATCGTATCGGCCATATCGCCCCCTTACGCCGCTTCAGCGGCCAGACGTTGCGCCTTGGCTTTCACTTCCTCGATGTCGCCCACCATGTAGAAGGCGGCTTCCGGAAGATGGTCGTATTCTCCCGCCACCACCGCCTTGAAAGATGAGATCGTCTTTTCGAGCGGCACCTGAACGCCGTCCGAACCCGTGAACACTTTTGCCACATCGAAGGGTTGCGAGAGGAAACGCTGGATCTTCCGGGCGCGGGCCACGGTGAGTTTGTCTTCTTCGCTCAGTTCGTCCATGCCGAGGATGGCGATGATGTCCTGAAGGGACTTGTAGCGCTGGAGGATACCCTGGACGTCACGGGCGACTTGGTAGTGCTCTTCACCGACGACGCTGGGATCGAGAATTCGCGAGGTCGAGTCGAGCGGGTCAACCGCCGGGTAGATACCAAGCTCCGAGATCGCGCGCGACAGAACCGTGGTGGCGTCGAGGTGGGCGAACGAGGTTGCCGGGGCCGGGTCGGTAAGGTCGTCGGCCGGAACGTAGATGGCCTGCACGGACGTGATCGAACCCGCCTTGGTCGAGGTGATGCGTTCCTGCATCGCGCCCATGTCGGTGGCGAGCGTAGGCTGATAGCCCACGGCCGAAGGGATACGGCCGAGAAGGGCCGACACCTCGGAGCCCGCCTGCGTGAAGCGGAAGATGTTGTCGACGAAGAAGAGAACGTCCGTTCCCGACTGGTCGCGGAACTGCTCGGCCAGCGTCAGGCCCGACAGGGCGACGCGCATACGGGCCCCCGGCGGCTCGTTCATCTGACCGTAGACAAGGGCCACTTTCGACTTCTCCAGATCGTCCGGGACGATAACGCCCAACTCGATCATCTCGTGGTAGAGGTCGTTGCCCTCACGCGTCCGCTCGCCAACGCCGGCGAAGACCGAGAAGCCCGAGTGCACCTTGGCGATGTTGTTGATGAGTTCCATGATCAGAACGGTCTTGCCAACGCCGGCCCCGCCGAAGAGGCCGATCTTGCCGCCCTTGGAGTAGGGTGCGAGCAGGTCAACGACCTTGATGCCCGTGACAAGAATTTCGGAACTGGTCGCCTGTGCGGCAAATTCGGGTGCCGGCTGGTGGATCGGGCGCCGTTCCTTGGCCTTGACCGGACCTTTTTCGTCCACCGGCTCGCCGATGACATTGAGGATGCGTCCGAGCGTCGCGTTGCCGACCGGCATCGAGATCGGCTCACCGAGGTCGGTCACGACGGCACCGCGGACGAGGCCCTCGGTCGCGTCCATGGCGACGGTGCGCACGGTGTTCTCGCCAAGGTGCTGCGCAACTTCGAGAACAAGTCGTTTGCCATTGTTGGTCGTTTCAAGCGCGTTCAGAATCGCCGGAAGTTGATCTTCAAACTGCACGTCCACGACGGCGCCGATGACCTGGGTCACCTTGCCGTTAGCTGCGGCAGCTTTCGGTGCTCTTGCCATTTGCTTTCTCCGGTTCCGTTAGAGCGCCTCGGCGCCCGAAATGATTTCGATGAGTTCCTTGGTGATCGCGGCCTGACGCGAGCGGTTGTATTGGATCGTCAGCCTGTCGATCATGTCGCCCGCGTTGCGCGTCGCGTTGTCCATCGCAGACATCCGCGCACCCTGCTCCGACGCACCATTTTCCAGAAGCGCCGTGAAGATTTGCGTCGCAACACCGCGCGGCAACAGGTCGGCGAGGATGCCTTCCTCCGACGGCTCGTAGTCGTAGAGCGTCGAAGCGGCATCCGCCTCGGCCGCGTCGAACGTGGCCGGAATCACCTGCCGCGCGGTCGGGATCTGCGAGATGACCGACTGGAAGCGGTTGAAGAAGATGGTAGCGACGTCGAATTCGCCCGCTTCGAAACGGTGCAGCAGGTCGCGCGAGATCGACTGCGCATTCTCGTAGCCGACACGTTTGACCTCGGAGAGATCGACATGTGCCACGAACAGATTCGCATAGTCGCGCTTGAGCTGTTCGCGGCCTTTCTTGCCGACGGTCATGATCTTGACCGTCTTGCCCTTGGCGAGCAGCTCCTGGATCTTCGTGCGGGCAAGCCGCACGATGGTGGAGTTGAAGCCGCCGCATAGGCCACGTTCGGCCGTCATGACCACCAGAAGGTGAGTCTGATCCGATCCGGTGCCGGACAAAAGTCGCGGCGCGGCATCCGACCCGCCGACCGACGCGGCCAGCCCAGACATGACCGATGTCATCCGCTCGGCATAGGGTCGCGCGGCTTCGGCAGCTTCCTGGGCGCGGCGGAGCTTGGCCGCCGCGACCATCTGCATGGCCTTCGTGATCTTCCGCGTCGACTTGACACTGGCGATCCTGTTTTTCAGGTCCTTAAGGCTGGGCATATCCCTGTCCTCTCCCCCCGCGCGTTACGCGAAGGTCTTGGCGAATTCGTCCAGCGCGGCGCGGATCTTGTCCTCGGCCTCACCCTTGATCTTCGGATCTTCCGTGGTGATCCAGTCGAGCAGATCCTTGCGGTTGGTGCGCAGGTGCTTGAGCAGCCCCGCCTCGAACCGGCCAACATCCTTGACCGCGATGTTGTCGAGATAGCCCTTGGTACCGGCGAAGATGACGCAGACGATTTCCGCATTGGTCAGCGGCGAATACTGCGGTTGCTTCATCAACTCGGTCAACCGCGCGCCACGGTTCAAAAGCCGCTGCGTCGAGGCGTCGAGGTCGGAACCGAACTGCGCGAAGGCCGCCATTTCGCGGTATTGCGCGAGTTCCAGTTTCACCGGACCGGCGACCGATTTCATCGCATTGGTCTGCGCAGAGGAGCCGACGCGCGACACGCTGAGACCCGTGTTCACGGCCGGGCGGATACCCTGATAGAAAAGCTCCGTCTCAAGGAAGATCTGGCCGTCGGTGATCGAGATGACGTTGGTCGGAATGAAGGCCGACACGTCGCCACCTTGGGTTTCGATGATCGGCAGAGCCGTCAGCGAACCCGAGCCATTGTCTTCATTCAGCTTCGACGAACGCTCCAGGAGGCGGGAGTGCAGGTAGAAAACGTCGCCCGGATAGGCTTCGCGTCCGGGCGGGCGGCGGAGCAGAAGCGACATCTGGCGGTAGGCCACGGCCTGCTTCGAAAGGTCATCGTAGATGATGAGAGCATGGCGGCCGTTGTCGCGGAAATGCTCGGCAATCGCGGTCGCGGAATAGGGTGCCAGGAACTGCATCGGCGCGGGGTCCGAGGCGGTCGCGGCGACGATCGTCGTGTAGGCGATGGCGCCCGTCTCTTCCAGTTTCTTCACAAGCTGGGCGACGGTCGAACGCTTCTGCCCGATGGCGACATAGACACAGTAGAGCTTCTTGCTCTCATCGTCGCCCGCCGCTTCGTTATACGACTTCTGGTTCAGGATCGTGTCGAGCGCGATGGCGGTCTTGCCGGTCTGGCGGTCGCCGATGATCAGTTCGCGCTGGCCACGTCCGACCGGGATCATGGCGTCGACCGATTTGAGGCCGGTCGCCATCGGCTCATGCACCGATTTCCGCGGAATGATGCCGGGGGCCTTCACGTCAGCGACCGACCGCTTCTTGGCCTTGATCGGGCCCTTGCCGTCGATCGGATTACCAAGGCCGTCCACGACGCGACCAAGAAGCTCGTCACCGACCGGCACGTCGACGATGGACTTGGTGCGCTTGACGGTGTCGCCTTCCTTGATGTCCTGGTCGGAGCCGAAGATAACGATGCCGACGTTGTCGACTTCAAGGTTCAGCGCCATGCCCCTGATGCCGCCGGGGAATTCCACCATCTCGCCGGCCTGGACGTTGTCGAGACCATGGACACGCGCGATACCGTCGCCGACGGACAGCACGCGGCCAACTTCGGCCACTTCTGCTTCCTGACCGAAGTTCTTGATCTGCTCCTTAAGGATCGCAGAGATCTCGGCTGCCTGGATTCCCATTATCCGACCTCTTTCATAGCATTCTGGAGGGAAGCGAGCTTCGAGCGGATCGAGGTGTCGATCATCTTCGAGCCCACCTTGACGATAAGTCCGCCGATGAGGCTGTCATCGACGGTGGTATTGAGCTTGACGGTCTTGCCGACCGAAGCCGAAAGCGATTTGGCGAGCTTGTCCGACTGCGCCTTGGTCAGCGCCTCGGCGGCGGTTATCTCGGCGGTCACTTCGCCCTTCTCGTCGGCGATCATGGCTTCGAGCGCGGAAACGAGCTGCGGCACGACAAAAAGTCGGCGGTTTTGACCCATGAGGCCGAGGGTATTGGTTAGGATTGGCGATAGCTTCATCTTGGATGCGACTGCGCCAATCGCGCGGATCTGCTCGTCGCGCGAATAGATCGGCGAGGAGATCAGCGCGCGAAGGTCGGCACTGGCCTTCAGTGCCTCTCCCAGAGCGGTGACATCGGCCTCAAGTGCCTTCAGCCCCTTCGCTTCCTTGACGAGATCAAAAACGGCCGTCGCGTAACGAGCGGCGATGCCTGCTGAAATCGAAGCTGGTTCAGACACATCGATCCTTCCGATAAGTTTCCCCGCGCCCCTTGGTTCAGGTCAGGGGCTACCAGTAGGGTACACGGCCGCGCACCCTATGATCGGGCGCGGGTGTAGCAGAGGACCCCGCCCCTCGCAACAGCCTTGGTCAACAGAAAGTGAAGGCATTTGACGCTTATTCGTACCCGTTTACGCTATCGCGCGAGAATTGACCCGAAATCGGATATCAGGTCCGCGGGCGCGAGCTTGCGACGCAACGACGCCACCCTGCGGTATCGGGACGGATTCGGCCCGATATCCGGCGCGTCACGGATCGTTGCCGACCCGGTCAGGCCGGCTCAGCCGCCGGATTTGGGAGCGCGTCGAGAACCCGCAAAGGTCGCCTGACCGTGGCGGCGAGTCCCGGCCTTTGCGGAGCATGGATATGCTTCGACACTTCGAGCATCAGCACTCCGCCCGCCACCACGCCCGAAACACGCAACCCGATGCGCTCCCACATCGCGGCCGTGCGCAACCAGAATCGGCGCGACGAAGGCGGCACGAAAAGCGCCGATTGCTGGCGCTCCGCCGCAAAGTTGTGCTTGCGAAGCTGCGCATCGAGCTGGCTCATCGAATACGGACGGCCGTAACCGAAAGGCGTCTTGTCGGATCGCGACCAGAGGCCGGAACGGTTCGGCACGATGAAAAGCGCCCTGCCGCCGGGGCCAAGCACACGCCAGCATTCATCCAGAAGTGCGGTGGGATGCTCAGACGTTTCAAGCCCGTGCAGCAGGATCAGCCTGTCCACCATCCCGGTGTCGATTGGCCAGGCCGTCTCTTCACAGAGGACCGAGACGTTCTCGCCACCCGCGGGCCACGGCATTACCCCCTGAGGTCCGGGCATAAGTCCAATCACCCGGCGCGCCGTCTCCATGTAGGGCCTGAGAAGAGGCACTGCAAATCCGTATCCGGCGACGGTTTGCCCCTTCATATCCGGCCATAGCATGGTGACCTGATCGCGTATCGACCGCTGGGCGACGCGGCCCAGTTGGGTCCGGTAATAGAAATTCCTCAGGTCTAGAACGTCGAGATGCATTGCGTGCAGGCCAAGCTTGGGCAAAAGTCTATGGGAGAATAAGCGAACAGAACTGAAAAGCCATGCCCCTGGAAATCGTGACCGTCCCATGCCTTTCGGACAACTATGCCTATCTGGCGCATGACGAGGCGACCGGCGCGACTGCCGTCGTGGATGTGCCCGAGGCCGCGCCCATCCTGAATGCGCTCGCGGAACGCGACTGGCACGCGAGCCACATCGTCATCACCCATCACCACGATGACCATGTCGCCGGCGTGCGCGCGCTTTCCGCCGCAACGGGCGCCCGCGTCATCGGTGCGGCCGTCGACCGGCACCGCCTGCCGCATCTGGACGAAGCGGTCAAGCCGGGCGACACCGTCCGGATCGGCATGTATGCGGCCGAGGTCATCGACGTCTCGGGCCACACCATCGGGCACGTCGCCTATTATTTTCCGGATTCGTCGGTCGTCTTCACCGCCGACAGCCTCATGGCGCTTGGCTGCGGGCGAGTTTTCGAAGGCACGCCCGAGATGATGTGGGAAAGCCTGTCGCGCCTCGCCGCACTGCCACCTGATACGCTCGTCTGTTCCGGGCACGAATACTCGCAGTCGAACGCGCGCTTCGCGCTAACTATTGAACCTGCCAATCCCGCACTTATATCTCGTGCAATCGCAATCAACGAAGCCCGGAAGTCCGGGCGGCCGACGGTCCCGACGACCCTCTCGCACGAACTCGCAACCAACCCTTTCCTCAGGGCAAACCTGCCCGAAGTGAAGGCGCTGATCGGTCTTCCCGACGCCAGCGACGCCGAAGCCTTTGCCGAGATAAGAGCGCGCAAGGATCGTTTCTGAACGATCGCCAAGTCTGCCAAATCTTGACAATTCTGTCACAGGCGCCGTCAATCCGATCACAATATGGGCTCTGCCCGAAAATGCGGCGAGTTTCTACGAGAAAAGACTTGCAGCCGCCCCAATTCCACCGATCTTTAAAGGTATTGAGGCGACGGTGGACATGGGCCACGCGGCCCTTCCGCCCGAAGGAAAGGAGCACGTAGGTGCCGTCATTTTCGAACACGCTCGAACAGGCAATCCATGCTGCGCTGGCCTTGGCCAATGCGCGCCGTCACGAACTCGCCACGCTGGAACACCTGCTGCTCGCCCTTCTGGACGAGCCTGACGCGGTCAAGGTGATGCGGGCCTGCTCCGTGAATATCGAAGAGCTGCGCCAGACCCTCGCCGACTTCGTCGACGACGATCTTTCGACACTCGTTACCACCGTCGAAGGCTCTGAAGCCGTGCCGACAGCTGCCTTCCAGCGCGTGATCCAGCGCGCCGCAATCCATGTCCAGTCTTCGGGCCGGACCGAGGTGACGGGCGCGAACGTCCTTGTGGCGATCTTCGCGGAACGGGAATCCAACGCTGCCTATTTCCTCCAGGAACAGGACATGACCCGCTACGACGCGGTGAACTTCATCGCACATGGCGTCGCCAAGGATCCGTCTTTCGGCGAGGCGCGCCCCGTCACCGGCGCTCAGGAGCAGGAAGAACAGCAGGCTTCAGAAACGCATGGCGAAGCCAAGGAAAGCGCGCTCGCCAAATACTGCGTGGACCTGAACGCGAAATCGAAGAAGGGCGACGTCGATCCCCTGATCGGGCGCGAGGCAGAGATTGAGCGTTGCATTCAGGTGCTCTGCCGGCGCCGGAAGAACAACCCGCTTCTGGTGGGTGATCCTGGCGTGGGCAAGACCGCCATCGCCGAGGGGCTTGCCCTGAAGATCACCCGCGGGGAAACCCCGGACGTGCTGAAGAAGTCGACCATCTTCTCACTCGACATGGGCGCGCTGCTCGCCGGCACCCGCTATCGCGGCGATTTCGAGGAGCGGCTCAAGGCCGTGGTGAAGGAGCTTGAGGACCACCCCGACGCGATCCTCTTCATCGACGAAATCCACACCGTGATCGGTGCCGGGGCCACATCCGGCGGCGCGATGGACGCCTCCAACCTCCTGAAGCCGGCGCTTCAAGGTGGAAAATTGCGCTGCATGGGCTCCACCACATACAAGGAATTCCGTCAGCACTTCGAGAAGGACCGCGCCCTGTCGCGCCGGTTCCAGAAGATCGACGTGAACGAGCCGTCGGTCGAGGATACCGTGAAGATCCTCATGGGCCTCAAACCCTATTTCGAAAAGCATCACGACTTGCGCTACACGCAGGATGCGATCAAGTCGGCGGTGGATCTCTCGGCGCGATACATCCATGACCGCAAGCTGCCGGACAAGGCGATAGACGTGATCGACGAGGCCGGGGCCGCGCAGCATCTCGTTGCGGAATCCAAACGTCGCAAGACCATCGGCCCGAAGGACATCGAGGCGGTTGTCGCCAAGATTGCCCGCATTCCGCCGAAGAACGTCTCCAAGGACGATGCCGAGTTGCTGAAGGATCTTGAAAAGACCCTCAAGCGGGTCGTCTTTGGTCAGGACAAGGCGATCGACGCTCTGTCGTCCGCTATCAAACTGGCCCGTGCGGGCCTGCGCGAGCCCGAAAAGCCGATCGGCAACTACCTCTTCGCCGGCCCTACCGGCGTCGGCAAGACCGAGGTGGCAAAGCAGCTCGCCGACAGCCTTGGCGTCGAACTGCTGCGCTTCGACATGTCGGAATACATGGAGAAGCACGCGGTTTCGCGCTTGATCGGCGCGCCTCCGGGCTATGTCGGCTTCGATCAGGGCGGCATGCTGACCGATGGCGTTGACCAGCACCCGCACTGCGTGCTGCTTCTCGACGAGATCGAAAAAGCGCATCCGGATGTCTACAACATCCTCTTGCAGATCATGGACCACGGCAAACTGACCGACCATAACGGTCGGCAGGTGGATTTCCGCAACGTGATCCTTATCATGACGTCAAACGCCGGTGCCGCCGACATGGCGAAAGCCGCCATCGGCTTCGGCCGCGATCGTCGCGAGGGCGAGGATACCGCGGCGATCGAGCGTATGTTCACGCCCGAATTCCGCAACCGACTGGATGCGGTGATCTCCTTCGCACCGCTCAGCCGCGAGATCATCCTCCAGGTGGTCGACAAGTTCGTCCTCCAGCTCGAAGCGCAGCTCATGGACCGCAATGTCCATATCGAACTGACGCCGGAAGCCGCGAGTTGGCTGGCCGAAAAGGGCTATGATGACAAGATGGGTGCGCGCCCGCTCGGCCGCGTGATCCAGGAGCACATCAAGAAGCCGCTGGCGGAAGAGCTTCTGTTCGGCAAGCTTACCAAGGGCGGTGTGGTCAAGGTTTTGGTCAAGGATAACGCGATCGCTCTTGAGGTCGAGGAACCGCAGAAACCACGGCTTACCGGATCGAAACCGCCATTGCTGACGGCGGACTGACACGAAGCAAAGGCCCGCCAGATCGGCGGGCCTTTTGCCTTGGCACCCCTTGGAGACGGCCATGCTGACCACCTATCACGGAAGCTGTCATTGCGGCGCGGTGCGTTTCGAGGCCGAGATAGACCTCGCTCAGCCGACATACCGCTGCAACTGCTCGATCTGTTCGCGCACACGGTTCTGGCCCGCCATCGTCACGCCTGACAAGATGCGCGTGAACTCGCGGGCAGGAGCGGCTGGTGAAATACCTCTTCAACTCCCGCCGCAACGAACACTGGTTCTGCGGCACCTGCGGTGTGCGGCCCTACGGCATCGGTCACATGCCCGACGGCACCCTGATCTATGGCGTCAACATCGGGTGCCTTGAAGGCGTGCCTGACGAAGTGCTTGCCTCCGCGCCGATCGTCCATGTCGACGGCAGAAACGACAGTCAGAGCCCGCCCGAGATATTCGCCCATCTCTGAAAGAGTCTGCCACCTTTTCCATGACACTACGGACCAGTTACCGCTCGGTCAGCTTAAGCTCGATCCGGCGGTTCTGAGCGCGCGCCTCGGGCGTGTCGCCTTCGGCCACCGGGCGGTATTCCCCGAACCCCGTGGCTGCGAGGCGATAGGGCGGAAAGCCGAGATCGTTCTGCATGTATCGCACCACCGACAGTGCGCGCGCCTGGCTGAGCTCCCAGTTGTCCCTGAATGCGCCGAAGCCGGACAAAGGCAGGTCGTCGGTATGGCCGTCGACGCGGATGATCCAGTCTATATCCGGCGGGATCGCGGCAGCCACCTCCTGAAGCGTCTGGGCGACGCCCGCGATCTGGCTCTTGCCCTCAGGCGAAAGTGTCGCGGAGCCCGGCTCGAACAGAACCTCGGAAGAAAAGACAAACCGGTCGCCAACGACTCGAACACCTTCGCGCCCCGCGAGAACCTGCGACAGTTTGCCGAAGAATTCCGAACGATACCGTGAAAGTTCCTTCGTCTCTGCTTTCAGCGACTTTGCCTCCTCCTCCAGCCGTTGGCGTTCGGCCTCTTCCAGTTCCGCGCGGCGCTTCTGTTCGGCGGCGACCTGCGCCAGCGCAGAATTGAGCCGTGTCCCAAGTGCGTCGATCTGAACCTTGGCATTCGAATCCCGCGCCTCGGAAGCGTCGAGCAAGTCCTGTAGCGAACCAAGCTGCGTGCGAAGCGCGGCGATCTGCTGGTTGAGCAGAGCGAGCTTGCGCGCACCCTCGGCGGACGCGGCCTGCGCGTGCGAAAGCGCCTCGTTCGCGGTCACGAGAATCGCCTTTTGCCGATCTGCTTCGGACAGGGCGGCATCGGTCTTCTGTTCCGCGGCCAGTTTTGCGGCCAAAGCCGCGGCAAGTTTCTGTTCGACCTCGGCCCGGTTGCTGCCTGCGGCCTCGGCCGAAGCGCGAAGCGCCGCGAGTTCCTCGTCGGTCTTGGACTGCGCGAGAAGTGCTGCGGCCAGGCGTGTGTCCAGATTCTTCTTTGCGGCGTCGGCCGCGGCAAGGAGGGTCAGCGTATCCTCGGCCTTCTTTCGCTGTTCTTCCAGCGCGAGCGTCATCGAAGTCAGTTCATCCTCCGACCCTTTCAACTTTTCACGCAACGCCGCGGCGGCGGCGGCCTCGGTCAGACGTGCGGCCTCGGCGTCGCTCAGCTTCTTGCCGGCCTCCTCACCCTGCGCCTTTAGATCGGCCACGAGCGCCTCGAGCGCTTCACGCTTCGCCGCGGCAAGGCGCGCCGCCTCGGCCTGTGCATCGATTTCGGATCGGGCCTTGGCCACGGCGAGGTTGAGCGTCTCCTGATCCGACAGAAGCGTGTCGCGTTCCACGGTCAGATCGCTGACCAGGCCCCGCGCAGTGTCGCGTTCCGACAGCAGAGAGGCCACCTGCGCCTCGAAGGCGGTGATCTTCGTCTGCGCGTCACCAAGTTTGGTATTGGTGTCGTCGATCTGCCCGCGCAGTGTCGCGATCAGCGCTGTCTGGCGGTCGGCGTCCGCCTTTGCGTCGTTCAGCGTGGATTTCAGCCCGCCCACTTCGGTCGTGAGGTCGGCATTCTTGCTCCGCTCCAACCCCAGCGCATCGGCGAGGTTGGAGACCTGCGCCGAAAGCTCCTTGAGTTCGGTGTCTTTGGTCGAAATCGCCTCACGCAGGGCGAATTGCACGACCATGAAGATGGTCACGAGGAAGATCAGGATCAAAAGCAGCGTCGTAAGCGCGTCCACGAAGCCCGGCCAGATATTGGCCGAGAACCGCTGACCACCACGTCCGCTGGAAAGCGCCATCGGACTAGCCCCGCTCCGCTGGCGACGCCTGCCGGCCAAGTGCCTTCACGGCACGGGTCAGTTGCGTCAGATCGCCACGCAGATCGGCCATGCTTTCCTGCCGTCCTGCGGCCACTTCTTCGAGAAGCCGCAGCAACTGCATGTCGATGGACCGCAGCCGCATCCGGCTTTCCGCGTCGGGACCGGTTGCTTCGCTCACGTCAGCTTGAGGCCGCTGCATCAGCGTCGCGATGCGGTCCTGCCCGTCGGCGATCCGCGTCAGGATCGCTGCGCTGCCCGCATCCGCCTGCAGATGGTGCGTCAACCCTTCGACCGCGCTCGCGAGCATTTCCAGACGTTCGTTTACAGCCGCGCGCCCCGCATCGGAGCGCTCCAGCAGTGCCTGCATCGTCTCGACCTGTTCGGCCATATGGTCGAGGACGCCGGCGACCGCGGCCTGATCCAATCCACCTTCGCCGTCCCCGGTCGAGAACCCAAGTCGCGTGAAGGAGGTCAGCCATTCTTCAAGCTCGCGATAGAATCGATTCTGGCCATGACCCGCGAACAATTCCAGCAAACCGACAACGAGCGATCCGGCTAGGCCGAGGAGCGACGAGGAAAACGCCGTGCCCATGCCACCCAATTGCCGTTCGAGACCGCTCATCAGCTTGTCGAAGATCTGCATCCCCGTCTCGCCCTCTTGCGGGGCGAGCGCGCGGATCGTGTCAACGACGGCCGGAACGGTCGTGGCGAGGCCATAGAAGGTGCCGAGCAGGCCGAGGAAGATCAGAAGGCTGGTGAGATAGCGCGTGATGTCACGCGCCTCATCAATGCGCGTCGCGACCGAGTCCTGGATCGATCGGGCAGAGGACGACGAAATTTGCCCGCCACGCCGTCCCCGCGACCTCAGAAGTGCGGCAAGGGGCGCCAAAAGACGCGGTGCAATCGTAATTTCGTGTCCCGGCCGATGCGCCGCGAAGCCCTCGATCCAGCTTACTGACCGGACTAGCTGCGCCACTTGCCAAAAGCAGGTCAGCACGCCCAGCAGAAACACAGCCAGGATCAAGCCGTTCAGCCAGAGGTTCGCGGAGAAGATCGGCAGGATGCGCCCATAGGCGAGATAGCCCCCGACCCCGACAAGGACCAGGACGATCAGCATCATCATGACCTGACGAACCGGCTGAGAGAAATACGGCTGTGCGCTGCGCACGGGTTTGTCCATCGTTGCCCGTTACCCTGTCCTTGCTCTTGCCCTTGCGCGGACAATAGGCGGCAGTCGGTACACGCTCAAGCGCGAAAGGTCATGCGATGGTCGTCAGGGTCCGCACACGGTCCGCCAGCCAATCGAGTTCGGCATCGGCGATGCCGAGATCGTGCAGATGCCAGGCGGTATTCCAGAGATAGTCGCGGTTCTCGCCGCGGCCACCCTTCGCACTTGCGATGATCTCCGCCTGTTCCTCAAGGGGCAGGCCGCCGCAATACTGCACATGCTCGGGGTCGATGACGTATGTCACGGCCTTGACCGACCTGCCGTCGGCCAAAGTCACGGGCAACAGCATTTCGAGATAGGCCGAAGAAATCAGCTCCCGCTCGCGCAGATAGGCCAACGTCGTATCAGCCTTTTCACCGGAGACCGCGAAGGCCAACCCGGCGCAGGCGGCGTCCGCCGCGGCGTCGAGCGCGAGGACGAGCCCCGGTGCCGCCTCCGTCCCGCGATGATGGATCGACCGCATGCAGAAACTGCGGTGCCAGCCGTCGAGCCGGGCCATCACCTTTTCGGTGAAGTCGAAACCCGGCTCCCACAAAAGCGAGCCATAGCCGAAAACCCACATCACACCCGTCCCCTCACTGGTCCTTTCGCTGCCCGGCCTATAAACATCATCGCGGCTGAACAGGAAAGGTTTGGGGGCCGATGCGCGTCATCATCTGGCTTGTGGCGGCATTGACCGTTCTGTGGAGCGGGTATTGGTATGTCAGCGCGCGCGCGCTCCGTCACGAAACCGAAACGGTTCTGGCGGCGATGAAGGCCGATGGGCACGCGGATTACTCCGCCGTCGATCTCAAGGGCTTCCCCGCGCGGTTCGAGTTGACCGTGACCGATCCGGCGCTGAACGATCCGGTCACGGGCTGGTTCTGGCGCGCACCAACGGCGACGGTCCTTGCGATGGCCTACAATCCGAACAAAATCATCGCGTTCCTGCCCGCCGACCAGATGCTGAAGCTGGCAGGCGAGACCATCGCGCTGAAGACCACCGGCATGCGCGCGAGCGCCTCCTTCGGCCTATCGACGGAACTGCCGTTGCAACATGCCGAGGCGGTAACCGACGCCACGACCGCTCGGTCGGATCACGGCTGGTCGCTTGCCGCCGATCAGGTGCGACTGGCGATCCGGGCCGACGATCCGGCGGTCTTCCGCTACAGGCTCGGCGTCGAAGGAATTGGCCTGACGCTTTCGGGCATCCCCGCCAACATTCTCACGCGCGCCGGTATCAGTAACGGCCCTGGAAGGATCCGGCTGGATTCCGACGCGCGTTTCGACGGTCCACTGGACCGGAGCGTCACGATGTCGCCTCCGCGGGCGACGGAGATCGACATGCGCGCACTTGAACTTGACTGGGGCACGCTCAATTTGCGCGGCGACGGGAAGCTGTCGATCGATCCGCGCGGCGTGCCGCAGGGAACGCTCGCGCTCACTTTAAAAAACTGGCAGGTTCTGCCGCCGCTTCTTGTCGCTGCGGGAGTGGTTCCCGCCGATATGGAAAAGCGCCTTGCCGCCACGATGGAACAATTGGCACTCCTGTCCGGCAACCGCGACGAACTGAGCCTGCCGCTCATATTTCAGGCCGGCTGGATGGCGCTCGGCCCGCTGCCCCTTGGTCCCGCGCCGCGGTTCTGACGGGGTTCAGTGGCAGTAGGGTCCGCGCCTGCGCGCCGTATCCAGATGAAAATGGTCGCGGTGATAGCCGTCCGATCCGGGACCGAGCACGGTAGTGAAGGTGCCGCAAGCCGATTTCCGCATCGACGCCAGCATCCTGCCGTTGGCGTCGCTGCCCCAGCCTTTCAGGACCGAAACTGCCGTCCCGTTCGCCAGGAGGAAGCCGCCGATGTCGACGGCATGGCCCTTGCCGTGCTCGCTGATCTTCGCGCCCTTCTGGTTGTTGCGGGGGCGGCAGGAGTAGCTGGCCGCCACCTGCAGAGCGGAAAGCCCGCCGCCGCGCTTGCCAACCGCCGGAATCACGCTGCGCGTGACCCAGTTCTTCAGCGCCCTGGCGGTCGAGCAGTCTATATCGGCGGGCGTCGACAACGTCACGCCCGCTACCGAAGTCACACGGACCCCGTCCTGCAATCCGCAGCCCTTCACCTTTGCCGCGATCGGCGGGATCGTCGTACCCTTGATCGCCGGATCGCCGCAAACCGAGCCTTTGCGCCCGGTGATCGCCTCGGGCAGCGGTTGGGTCACATAGGCCACGGCCTTGGCCTGGCTCAGACGGCGGAGGTTTTCGGGACGGACCGGCGGACGCGCCACCGAAGCAACGGCCAGAACCGATACCGGCGCGGCGACCTGCACAATCTCGGCAGGGCGCTGCGCTGCGGGCGGACGGGCGTGCGGGCGCACCGACATCGCTTCGGTTTCGGCTCCGCCAAAAACCGCGATAGCGCGCGCGCCGGGGCGCGGCTTCGGTCGAGCGCCCGGCTCGCTCATGGCATCCGGCTCGGGCGCGACAAGACCGGCCGGCGGCGCTGCTGCTAGCACAAGCTTCGGCAGGACGAGGGTCGCCGGACCCTTGGCGGCTTCATCCGGAATAAACGAGACGCGGGCTTGCGGGCGCAATGAGGTTTCGGGCGGGGAAGCCGGCGCCATGCAGGGGACTGCGATCAGCCACGCGGCAACGACGATTCGCGCGCCGCTCATGCACCTTCTGCCGTCTTGGACCGTCCGAAATCCGGCGCGGCGGTATCCTGTCCCGCTTCGATGATCCCGCGCCGGATCGCGCGGGTCCGGGTGAAATAGTCGAAGAGCGCGTCGCCATCGCCCATACGGATCGCGCGTTGGAGCACGAAGAGTTCTTCGGTGAAGCGGCCGAGGATATCGAGCGTCGCCTCGCGGTTGGTCAGGAACACGTCGCGCCACATCGTCGGATCGGATGCCGCGATCCGGGTGAAGTCGCGAAAGCCCGCAGCGGAATACTTGACGACCTCGCTCTCGGTCACACGCCGGAGATGGTCGGCGACCCCCACCATCGTATAGGCGATGAGGTGCGGCGTATGGCTCGTCACGGCCAAGACCAGGTCGTGATGCGCGGCATCCATGACCTCGACATTCGCACCCATCCCCTCCCACAGTGCGCGCAGGCGAGCCACCGCCTCCAACGGCGCTTCGCCGGGGATAAGGAGACACCAGCGGTTCTGGAAAAGTGTGGCAAAACCGGACCTTGGTCCTGAATGTTCCGTTCCGGCAAGCGGATGGCCCGGTATGAAACTGACGCCGTCCGGAATTTGTGGTCCCACGGTGTCGATCACCGCCTGCTTGACGGAGCCCACATCGGTCACGGTTGCGCCTGGCTTCAGATGCGGACCGATTTCCTCGGCCACCGCTCCCATGGCCCCGACAGGCACTGCGAGAACCACAAGATCGGCCCCCTTCACGGCTTCGGCAGCAGTTGCGAATACCTCATCGCAGAAGCCGATTTCGCGGGCGATCGCGCGCGTTGCCTCTGTCTTGGCATGGCCCGCAATGGTACCTGCCAGCCCATGCGCCCTCATGGCATGCGCCATCGACGAGGCAATCAGGCCAAGCCCGATCAGCGCGACGCGGTCATAAATCGGAGCGCTCATCTTCGCGCCTTGAACTGGCCGATCACATGCGCGATGCGGCGGCAGGAGGCCTCGTCGCCGATGGTGATCCGAAGGCAATTGGGCAATCCGTAGCCCGCGACACGCCGCACGATCAGGCCATGCGATTGCAGGAATTCGTCGCAGGCATTCGCCTCGGCGTCATCGGCAAACCGCGCCAGAATGAAGTTCGCCGTCGAAGTGTCTGAGGGAACTCCATTTTCCGCCAATGCATCCGCCAGCCAGTTGCGCATCCTCGCATTTTCCGCGCGGCAATGGGCCACGAAGTCCTGATCGCGAACGGCGACCTCTCCGACCTCAAGCTGCGCGTTTGACAGATTGAACGGATTGCGGACGCGGTTGAGCACGTCGACGATGCTTTTCGCACCATAGCCCCAACCAATCCGAAGTCCGCCAAGGCCATATATCTTGGAAAATGTGCGGGTCATGAAGACATTCGGACGCTCGGTGGCAAGTCCGGCCCCGCCATCGAATCCCTCGACATATTCGGCATATGCGCCATCGAGCACGAGGATCGATCCGGCGGACAGTCCGTCGGCCAGGCGCCGCACTTCGGCCTCACCGATCATCGTGCCGGTCGGGTTGTTGGGATTTGCAATGAAAACGATCCGCGTCCGCTTGGTAACCGCGTTCAGGATCGCGTCCACGTCGATCGTGCGTTCGCGCTCATCGACGACGACCGGAGCCGCGCCGACCGATCGGGCGGCGATCGGATACATCAGGAAGCCGTGTCGGGTGTGGATTACCTCGTCCCCAGGTCCGGCATAGGCCTGGCAGAGCAGAAGGAGTATCTCGTCCGATCCCACCCCGCAAATGATCCGTGCGGGGTCCAATCCGTGAACCTCGCCTATCGCGTGGCGAAGTGCAGCGTGGTCGGTCGAGGGGTAGCGGTGCAGCTTGTGGACCGCGCGTTGGAATGCCTCTTTTGCCTTGTCGGAAGGGCCAAAGGGATTTTCGTTCGACGACAGTTTCACCGCATCGCTGCGCCCGGCCACATGCGTGGCGCCACCTTCGTAAAGGGCGATATCCATGATCCCTGGTTGCGGGCGGATGAACTCGGTCATGGCAGTCACTCCGGCAAGCTTCGCGCTTTCTAGCGGGCGACCCGGCGCAAGGCCAGAGATATCCGCCAACGAAAAGGGGCCGCGGCAGCGCCGCGACCCCTCGGTGGCTTCGGCCGCCTCTGGCGGATCAGTTCTTGGCGTAGAATTCGACGACGAGATGCGGTTCCATCTGGACCGCGTAGGGCACGTCGCCAAGCGCAGGCGTACGTACGAAGGTCGCGGTCATCTTGGAATGATCGGCCTCGACATAGTCGGGCACGTCGCGCTCCGCGAGGCCGACGGCCTCGAGCACGAGGGCCATTTGCCTCGACTTGTCGCGGACGGCGACGACGTCGCCTTCCTTCACGCGGTAGGAGGCGATGTTCACGCGCTGGCCGTTCACGGTCACATGGCCATGATTCACGAACTGGCGCGCGGCAAAGATCGTCGGTACGAACTTGGCGCGGTAGACGACGGCGTCGAGACGGCGCTCCAGAAGGCCGATCAGGTTTTCACCCGTGTCGCCCTTGACACGCTCGGCCTCGGCATAGATGCGGCGGAACTGCTTTTCGGTCAGGTCGCCGTAATAGCCCTTCAGCTTCTGCTTGGCGCGAAGCTGGGTGCCGAAGTCGGAAAGCTTGGTCTTGCGGCGCTGGCCGTGCTGGCCGGGGCCGTATTCGCGCTTGTTCACCGGGGATTTCGGACGACCCCAGATGTTTTCGCCCATCCGGCGGTCGAGCTTGTACTTGGCAGAGGTGCGTTTGGTCACCGCTGATCTCCTTCTATGGGTCGCCGCCTGAGGGCGGCTGTGAAGGGCGTTGTCCTTTCCCTTTCGGGCGACAGGTTTCCCCTTGCGGGGTCCACCAACACCAAATGAAATGCCCCGGTACTTTCGTTCCGGGACGCGCGGCTTATACAGGGCGTGAGGGGAGAGTCAACGCCCGAAGCTTCCTTCTTCAGGCGGCCGCATATCTCAGGATCGCGGCTTCGGGCGCGGCGAGACTGCGGCGGGCGTAGTCCCCGTAGGTGAAAGGATCGCCCGCAACGCCTGGAACGACGGCCTTCAGCGCCGCAAGATCCTCCGGCGCCATCTGGAGAAGATCGGCGCCAGCGGGATGGAAGGTTTCGCATTCCACGCCATTCGCCCAGACGATTTCGTGCCGCGCGGTCAGCAGGTGAATGTAGGTCACCTCGCGCAGTCCCGTCTCTCTCAGGATCGCCAGATCATCGATCAGATCACGCGCGGCCACGAGCACTTCGTCTTCGTTGAAAAGATCGCGCGCCCGCGCCCCTTTCAGCAGGATGCGATGTTCGGGTGAAACCATGAGGTCGCCCTCGGGCTTCGTCTCGCCCAGTGCGCCCGAACGCATGCGTACCGGCCTGAGATGCGGCATCGCGAAAAGCCGCGCGCCCGAAAGCCGCCTGCCTCCGATCCACAGCACCTCCTGTGCGCCGCTGTCTCGGGTCAGGACCTTGTCGCCGGGCTGGATCGTCTCGACCGGGCGCAGCCCGTCTGCCGTGGCGAGGCGCGTTCCGGAAGCAAAGCAGACGACGCCGGATGTCCCTGGCGGGCGGACGCTTTCCGATCTCTCGGCGCGTTTATCGATTACCACAAGATCGACACCCTGCGGTGGCAGAGGGCCGGACAGCGCGAAGAGCCGCCCCTGCCCAACCAGAGTCAGCTGATAGGTCATGCCTCCGTCGGTGACGGTAAAGCCGGGGCCGCCTTCCGGCACGCCGTCGAACGCCGGAGGTTTCACGGCGGGTCCGGAGCGATTTCCCAAAAGGCGCCGCAAGGAGCGCTGCGCGCCGCGCCGGATCTCGTCGCTGCCCTCGGACCTGCCGAGCGTCAGAAGATCCGCCGGCCCGTCGATACGCACCGCTTCACCACGCAAGCGGAGTTGCGATCCGACGAAGACCGCCGCAGCCGGAGCGCCCCGAATCCCGTCGATCTCGACCTGATCGAGGGGGATGACGAATGTCCCCCTGAAATCGCCGCTCGCGCGATGAGTGCCGCCCGTCATCCTGCCCGCATCGTTTCTTCCGTGGTCCTGCCCGGCATTTTGGCGAACCTACAGGACTGCTATAACGCTGTGAATCCCCGGTGTTCCGGGGCAGGACTGCTCTGTTGCGCAAATGCCTCCCCCTGCCTTTCGCGCAGAATTCGGGATTTGCCACATGTAGAGAGGAAAATGCAGGCTGGCCCTTGCAATCGCCATAATATATTCATTACTTTGAATGTAAATCCATCGAGGAGTTCCCAAATGTCTCTCGACCGCACTGTTCTTGCCTTCGCCGGCGTCATGGTTCTGCTTTCCGTCGTCTTGACGGTCTGGGTGTCGCCGTACTTCCTCTGGTTCACCGTCTTTATCGGCCTCAACCTCCTGCAATCGGCCTTCACCGGCTACTGTCCGGCTGCAATGATCTTCCGGAAGCTCGGCATCAAACCGGGCTGCGCGTTCTGAACGAAGGAAAGGCTGCCGCCATGCGCGCGTTGATGTTAGCCGTCTGCTTGCTCGCTTCCAGCCCTGCGCTGGCCGAGACGATCACGCTCCAGCCCATCGCCGTGACCGAGTGGAAATCGGTCTATGGCACGGTCGAGGCGCGGGAAACCGTGCCAGCGCGTGCGCGTATTGGTGGCACCGTACAGAGCCTTTCGGTGACCGAGGGCGATCTAGTGAAGGCCGGGCAGGAAATCGCCCTGATCCATGACGACAAGATCGCGTTCCAGATCGCCGCCTATGACGCCCAGATCGAGGCGCTTCAATCGCAACTCGCAACCGCCAAGGCGGACCTCGACCGGGGTCAGGCACTGGTGGATAGGGGCGTGGCCACCGTGCAGAGGCTTGATCAGCTCAGCACCCAGGTCGATGTGGTGTCGGGCCAGATCAGTGCGACCGAAGCCCAGCGCAAGATCACGATGCAGCAGGCGGCCGAGGGCAAGGTGCTCGCCCCCGGCGACGGGCGCGTCCTGACAGTGCCGGCGACGCTCGGCTCGGTGCTGCTGCCCGGCGAACCCGTCGCCACCATCGGCGAAGGCGGCTTTTTCCTGCGCCTCGCAATTCCGGAACGCCATGCCGCCTCGCTCAGCCAGGGGGCGCCGATCCGCATTTCTGCCGGCGGCACCGAAGCCTCGGGCCGGATCGCGAAAATCTACCCTCAGATCGAAAATGGACGCGTGATTGCAGATGTGGAGGTCGCGGAACTCGACACAGCATTTGTGAACGCCCGCGTTCTCGTGGACCTGCCGATCGGGACGCGCGATGCACTCGCCGTGCCGGAGGCGGCCGTCGTGACGCGCGGAGGACTCGACTTCGTTCACGTCATGGAAGACGGCAGCGAGGTTGAGCGCACCGTCGTCACCGGCGATCCGGTCGATGCCGACGGCGCCAATATGGTTGAGATTCTGACGGGACTCGAACCCGGAGATGAAGTGGTGACGAAGTGAGCGAAGACAAACACCATGTCGGCATCGCGGGCGGCCTGACGCGCGCCTTCATTACCTCGCCGCTCACGCCGCTCTTCCTGATGGCGGCATTCGTGTTTGGCGTGGTGGCGCTCCTCTCGCTCCCGCGCGAAGAGGAGCCGCAGATCTCCGTGCCGATGGTCGATATCCATGTCGAAGCCAATGGGCTGAAGGCGGAAGATGCGGCGAAGCTTATCACCGAGCCGCTGGAAACCATCGTCAAGGGCATCGACGGGGTGGAACACGTCTATTCCCAGACCTCCGATGACCGCGTGATGGTCACTGCGCGCTTCCTTGTCGGCACCTCCTCGGACGCCGCCGTGCTCCGCGTCCACGACAAGGTACGCGCCAACCTAGACCGCATCCCGGTGGGCATTCCCGAACCCTTGATCGTCGGGCGCGGCATCGACGATGTGGCGATCCTGTCGCTGACGTTAAGCCCAAAGCCCGAAGCGGCGGGTCGGGTCAGCGCGAATGATCTTACCCGGATCGCGCGCGAGCTCCGGACCGAGGTCGCCAAGATCGCAGATGTCGGCCTGACCTATATCGTGGGCGAGCAGAGCGAACGCCTGCGGGTCGCACCGAACCCGGAAAAGCTGGCACTCTACGGTGTCACGCTCCAGCAACTGGCGGGCAAGGTGCAGGGTGCCAACACCTCCTTCACGACAGGCCTCGTCCGCGACAAGGGCGACCAGATCCAGCTTGTGGTCGGCGAGACGCTGCGCTCCCCTTCCGAGATCGGCAACCTCCTTTTGACCACGCGCGACGGGCGTCCGGTTTACGTCCGCGATGTGGCCGATGTCTCCTTCGCGGCTGGGGGCGAGGAAAACATCGTCTCGAACCTCGTCAAGACCGACGCCGGGATCATCCGTGCGCCCGCCGTAACCCTTGCCATCGCCAAGCGCGCCGGATCGAACGCCGTGACGGTGGCCGAGCAGATCCTGCATCGCGCCGAAAGCCTCGAAGGCACGCTTATCCCCGAGAATATCAAGGTCGAGGTCACCCGCGACTACGGCGAAAGCGCCAATGAAAAGGCGAATGAGCTTCTCTATCACTTGGCACTCGCCACGGTGTCGATCATCGTGCTGGTCTGGGTCGCCATCGGCTGGCGCGAGGCGATGGTGGTCGCCATCGTCATTCCGATCACGATCCTTCTGACCCTCTTTGCCTCGAACGTCATGGGCTACACGCTGAACCGCGTCTCGCTCTTCGCGCTGATCTTCTCCATCGGAATCCTCGTCGACGACGCCATCGTGGTGATCGAGAACATCGCCCGGCACTGGGGCATGGGTGACAAGCGCGACCGCAAGACCGCCGCCATCGACGCGGTGGCCGAGGTCGGCAACCCGACCATCGTTGCAACGCTGACGGTGGTCGCGGCCCTTCTGCCGATGCTCTTCGTCTCGGGCCTGATGGGGCCTTACATGTCGCCGATCCCGGCCAATGCGTCGGCGGCGATGATCTTCTCCTTCTTCGTCGCGGTCATGGTCACGCCCTGGTTGATGCTGAAGATCGCGGGGCGAGCCAACATGGCGGCGCACGGCCATGACGATTCCTACGGCGGCCATCCCGGCGGCGCACTGGGCAGGGCCTATGCCGCGGTGGCAAAGCCGATCCTGAAGACGAAGGCGCGAAGCTGGCTGTTCATCGGGATCGTGCTGGCGCTGACCATCGGCTCGCTCGGGCTTTTCTACACCAAGCATGTGACCGTGAAGCTCCTGCCGTTCGACAACAAGTCGGAACTCTCCGTCGTCATCGACCTGCCCGAGGGTTCATCCGTCGAGGCGACGGATGCCGTCGCACAAGCTGTCGCGAAAGCGGTGCTAGACCTGCCGGAAGTGCTGTCGGTCCAGAGCCATGCGGGTACCGCTTCGCCCTTCAACTTCAACGGCCTCGTCCGCCACTATTACCTGCGCGCCGCGCCCGAGATGGGCGATGTGGCAATCAACCTGACGCCCAAGGGCGACCGCGACCGCACGAGCCACGAGATCGCGCTGGAAATCCGAAACCGCATCCTGAAGCTGACCGTCCCTGAAGGCACCCATCTGAAAACCGTCGAACCGCCGCCCGGCCCGCCGGTTCTGGCGACGCTTCTCGCGGAAATCTACGGGTCCGACAGCGTCACCCGCCGCGCGGTCGCCGCGCGTGTCGAGGAAGCGTTCCGCTCCGTCCCGTTCATCGTGGACGTCGACAATTCCTACGGCGTGCCTGCCCGCAAGATCCGCGCGTCGGTTTCGACCGACAAGGCCGAGTTCTTCCAGGTGCAGGAATCCGATGTCTTCGACACCATCGGCATCCTCAACGGCGGCTCGACCATCGGCTATTCGCATCGTGGCGAGGGGCGGCAACCGATCCCGATCCGCATCGAGCGCCCGAAGGGCGAGCGTGTCGTGAACGAGGCATTCCTGACCACCCCGATCCCTGCCAACGTGCTGCCCGGCAGCCGCGGCGTGGTGGAGCTTGGCGACGTGGTCGATCTGCGCGACGAACAGGCCTCCTTCCCGATCTTCCGCCACAACGGCCGCGCAGCCGAGATGGTGACGGCGGAGCTTGCGGGCGACTTCGAAGCCCCGCTCTACGGAATGCTCGCCGTGCAGGAGGCCATCGACAAGATGGACTGGACGGGCCTGCCGAAGCCGGTGGTCAGCCTGCACGGCCAGCCGGACGACGAAAGCCACCCGACGCTTCTCTGGGACGGCGAATGGGAAGTGACCTGGGTCACGTTCCGCGACATGGGTGCGGCCTTCGGCGTGGCGCTTCTCGGCATCTACATCCTCGTCGTCGCGCAGTTCCGTTCGTTCAAGGTGCCGCTGGTGATCCTGACACCGATCCCCCTGACCTTCATCGGCATCCTCGGAGGACACTGGCTTTTCGGCGCACCGTTCTCGGCGACGTCGATGATCGGCTTTATCGCGCTTGCGGGTATCATCGTGCGGAACTCGATCCTGCTCGTCGATTTCATCCGCCACGCCAAGACCCCCGACCGCCCGCTGACCGAAGTGCTGATCGAAGCCGGCGCGATCCGCTTCAAACCGATCCTGCTGACAGCACTTGCCGCGATGATCGGTGCGGCGGTGATCCTGACCGACCCGATCTTCCAGGGCCTCGCGATCTCGCTCCTCTTCGGGCTTGCCTCCTCGACGCTGCTGACGGTGCTGGTGATCCCGGCGGTCTATCGAGTTCTGCGAACCTGAGTTTGACTGAAAGCGAAACGGGCCGCACTTCTGCGGCCCGTCCTGCCACGCGCTGGGCAGGCCGTTCAGACCACGCGCTCGACCATCAGCTTCTTGATCTCCGCAATCGCCAACGCCGGGTTCAGACCCTTGGGGCAGGTCTTCGCGCAGTTCATGATCGTATGGCAGCGATAAAGCTTGAACGGGTCTTCCAACTGATCGAGGCGCTCGCCCGTCGCTTCGTCGCGGCTGTCGATGATCCAGCGATAGGCGTGGAGGAGTGCCGCCGGTCCAAGGTAGCGGTCGCCGTTCCACCAGTAGCTCGGGCAGGCAGTGGAGCAGGACGCGCACATGACACATTCATAAAGCCCGTCCAGCTTCTTGCGGTCCGCGATCGACTGGCGCCATTCCTTTTCGGGCCGGTTCGTCTTCGTTTCGAGCCACGGCATGATCGACGCATGCTGGGCATAGAAATGCGTGAGGTCGGGGATCAGGTCCTTCACCACCGGCAAATGCGGCAAGGGATAGATCTTCACGTCGCCCTTGACCTCATCAAGGCCGTAAATGCAGGCCAGCGTGTTGATCCCGTCGATGTTCATGGCGCAGGACCCGCAGATGCCTTCGCGGCAAGACCGGCGGAAGGTCAGCGTCGGGTCGATCTCGTTCTTGATCTTGATGAGCGCGTCCAGAACCATCGGGCCGCACTTGTCCATGTCGATGAAATAGCTGTCCACGCGCGGATTTTCGCCCGTATCCGGGTTCCAGCGGTAGATCTGGAACTTGCGGATGTTCTTGCCCTCGGGTTTCGGCCAGGTCTTGCCGACCCGGACCTTCGAGTTCTTGGGAAGCGTGAACTGAACCATGACTTATCCCTTCCGGTCGGTGCGGGTAGAGGGCGGCCGCCGTGGCGGCTGGCCGGTTTCGCAGGTGACGCAAGCACCCTGGAGCACCGCGACTGACATCCTCGCAGCCATCAATCCGGCTCCAGCGATGAACGGATGGTGGAACCGTCCTCGAGGAATTCGCGCGCCCGCTGCTGCTGCGCCGGTGTGAGCGATGCCCAAAGCGCCTCGTCCCCCGGCATCAGCGGATAGCCGGAGGGCAGTGTTGCCATGCCGCGCCGCACCTGGCGGATCGCGCGCGGTTTTGCGGATGCGGTTCCGGTGACCGCGTAGCCCTTGCCGTAGGCGGGTGTCGCCGATTCGGCGATCGGGGTGTTCGGCGAGGGTGCGAGCGCACCGCGAACCGTCCCGCCCGATGGCGCCTGCCCCGCCGCCTCAGTCTTGCGCCGGATGCATTCGTTGATCAGCAAAGCGCCTGACGCCGTGCCGCCCTCTTCCGGAACCACCGTCGGAACCGCAGTGCCACCAGCATAACCGTAGCGCCCCGGAGGAACTCAGTTCGAGCATGCAGGACGTCGCGAAATCCGGGCGCGGCGTGCCGCAGGATGCGAGCGCCGCCAAGGAGAGCGCCGCCGGAAGCAGCCATGCGCGGCGGGAATTATCCATCAATACACCCTTTTCTTCGGCGCAATCCTCTTCAGATCGATCCCGCCCTCGGCCTGCTTGGTCAGCGGATCGAGGTGAACCGGCCGCGTCGACAGCGTCACTTTCGGCCCATCGACCAAGGCCAGCGAATGCACCCGCCAGTTCTTGTCGTCGCGGTCGGGATAATCCTCATGCGCATGGGCGCCGCGGCTTTCCTTGCGCGCCTCGGCGGCGACGATGGTGGCGAGCGCGTTCGGCATCAGGTTCGCCAGTTCAAGCGTCTCCATCAGGTCGGAGTTCCAGATCAGCGAGCGGTCCGTGACCTTGAGGTCGTCCATCTTGGCGGCGACCGTCTCCATCTTCTTCACACCTTCGGCGAGCGTCTTGTCGGTACGGAAAACGGCGGCGTCGGCTTGCATCGCCTTCTGCATCTCCAGCCGCAGATCTGCTGTCGGCACCGTGCCGTTCGCGTTTCTGTAGGCGTCGAAGCGGTCCAGCGCCTTGTCCACGCCCGCACTGTCAACCGGATGGTTGCGCTCCTTCGAATCGACGATCTCACCAGCGCGGATCGCGGCGGCACGCCCGAAGACCACAAGGTCGATGAGCGAGTTCGATCCGAGCCGGTTCGCCCCATGCACGCTGGCGCAACCCGCCTCGCCCACCGCCATCAATCCGGGGAAGACCGCGTCGGGCTTTTCCTTGGTCGGGTTCAGCACCTCGCCCCAGTAGTTCGTCGGGATACCGCCCATGTTGTAATGCACCGTCGGCAGGATCGGGATCGGCTCGCGCGTGATATCGACGCCGGCAAAAATCTTGGCCGATTCCGAAATGCCGGGCAGGCGCTCATGCAGCGTTGCAGGCGGAATATGCGAAAGGTTCAGGTGCATGTGGTCCTTGTGCTCGCCCACGCCGCGGCCTTCGCGGATTTCGATGGTGATGCAGCGGCTGACTACGTCGCGGCTGGCAAGGTCCTTGTAGGTCGGCGCATAGCGCTCCATGAAGCGCTCGCCTTCGGAGTTGGTGAGATACCCGCCCTCGCCCCGCGCGCCTTCGGTGATGAGACAGCCCGAGCCGTAGATGCCCGTCGGGTGGAACTGCACGAACTCCATGTCCTGCAAGGGCAGACCCGCCCGCGCCACCATGCCGCCGCCATCGCCGGTGCAGGTATGTGCCGACGTCGCGCTGAAATAGGCGCGGCCATAGCCGCCCGTCGCCAGCACCACCATCTTGGCGTTGAAGACATGCATCGTACCGTCATCTAGTTTCCAGGCCACGACGCCGGTGCAGCGTCCCTCGGTGATGATGAGGTCGAGCGCGAAATACTCGATGTAGAATTCCGCGTTGTGCTTCAGCGACTGGCCGTAAAGCGTGTGCAGGATGGCGTGGCCGGTCCGGTCGGCGGCGGCACAGGTGCGCTGCACCGGGGGGCCTTCACCGAACTCGGTCGTATGGCCGCCGAAGGGACGCTGGTAGATCTTGCCCTCTTCGGTGCGGCTGAATGGCACGCCGTAATGCTCAAGCTCGTAAACCGCCTTCGGCGCCTCGCGCGCGAGGTATTCCATCGCGTCGGTATCGCCCAGCCAGTCCGACCCCTTCACCGTGTCGTACATGTGCCACTGCCAGTGGTCCGGCCCCATGTTGGAGAGCGAGGCGGCGATGCCGCCCTGCGCCGCCACCGTATGCGAGCGCGTCGGAAACACCTTCGTCACGCAGGCGGTGCGCAGCCCCTGTTCGGCCATGCCGAGCGTCGCGCGCAGGCCCGAGCCCCCCGCCCCGACCACGACGACATCGTATTCATGTACTTCGTAAGGATAAGCGGTCATCGGTCGTTCCTTAAAGTGCCAGCCGGATCAGGGCGTAGAGCCCGGTCGCCATCACGGCGTAGGACAGGCAGATGGTACCGACGATCAGAGCCTTGCGGGCAAATCCGTGGGCATAATCCTCGATCATCATCTGCGCACCGTTCTTGAAATGGTAGAGTCCGACCAAGAGCGTCAGACCCGCCACAATCGCGGGGAACGGCCGGCCGTAATAGGCGACGACATCTTCGTAGGACGCGCCGACGATCCGGCCAAAGGTGAAGATGAACAGCGGAATCAGCACCGCCAGACCCACGGCGCTGACCTGCATGAGCCAATGATGGAGCGTGCCGGACTTGGCGGAGCCCAGCCCCTCGGCGCGTTTGCGATCGGTCAGATAGTGCATCTCGGCCCCCTCAGAGAATGGTGACGGTGAAGAGGGTCAGGATCACCGACCCGAAGATGCAGGCCCAGCCGAGCCTCTCCGCTGTCGGTATGTCGAGCCCGCGCCCGCTGTCGAAATAGAGATGCCGGAGTCCGGCGAGGAAATGGTACCAGACCGCCCAGATCGAGCCGAGGAAGATCAGCTTGCCGAACCATGATCTCACGACCGCATCGGCCACGGCGAAATAGTCCGCACTTGTCGCCGCCGCGAGAAGCCACCAGACGATCAGTATCGATGCGACGATCAGTGCGTTGCCGGTGATCCGCGTCAGAATCGAAGTGACCGAGGTCAATTGTGGGCGATAGTAGGGTCCAATCATGAATGGCGACAGCGGGCGTTTGCCCCGGTTCATATCGGCCATGAACTCTCCCCTTGGCTTCCGCGCCCCTGAAGCGGGTGGAAGGGGCGCCGTTCCCCCCTCATTACCGCAAATCGCTGCCATGTCACGCCGGGAATGACGAAATTCCGGCATTTTGATGCGCGTAAGTGAAAAAGTTCAGGTTTGTGATCACGAATTTTTGACGTGTGATCACAAAGACCGCGCATCGCTCCGCCGCGGCCAAGCACACGCCCGAACTCGCCGCGCGACGGCAATCAGACCGGCATCAATGCCCAGTAATCCAGATCGAGCAGAACCTCGGGCAGGTACTTCCCGTCCGCGTCCTTCAGCGCGAATTCCGCGCCGCCGTGCTTCACCGCCACCAGCCGCAGCCGGATCGCGCCGACGCAGGGTGCGGAGGTTTCCGCCTTGTCCAGCACCTCGGACCAGGCCCGCACCGTATCGCCGGAAAAGCACGGATTGGCGTGGGCGCCTGCGTTCAGCGCGACGATCATCTGCGCGTTCGCCAGCCCGTTGAACGACAGCGCCCGGGCGAGCGAGATGACATGCCCGCCATAGATCAGCCGCCGCCCGTCCGCGCGGTTCGTGGCGTCGAAATGAACCTTGGAAGTGTTCTGCCAGAGGCGCGTGGCGAGCATATGCTCGGCCTCCTCGACCGTGAGCCCATCCACATGGTCGATCTTCTCGCCCACTTCGTAGTCGCCAAGGCGGTGCAACTCCCCCGCAAGCGTGAAATCGTAGTTGGAGAAATCCAATCCTTTCGGCACGACCAGATCGCCCGAAGCAACCGTTTTCTTCAGTTCCGGAACAACAGTCTCCGGCGCGGGCGCATCAAGGTTGCGCTTCCGCACCATGACCCAGCGAACGTATTCGAGGACCACCTCACCCCGCTGATTCAGCCCCCTTGTGCGGACATGGACAACCCCCGACGTGGCGCTTGAGTTCTGCTTCAGCCCGATCACCTCGCTTTCGGATCGCAAGGTATCCCCCGGCCACACGGGCAGCAGGAACCGCCCCTCGGCATATCCGAGATTGGCCACGGCGTTCAGCGAGATATCCGGCACGGTCTTGCCGAACACCGTATGAAACGCGACAAGGTCGTCCATCGGCGATGCCCTGAGCCCGGAGGCGCGGGCGAACTCGTCCGAGGAATAAATGGCATGCCGTGCCGGGTAGAGCGCGTGATAGAGCGCCCGTTCCCCGCCCGAAACCGTGCGTGGCACGGCATGAACGATGACTTCGCCCAGCCGGTAATCCTCGAAGAAGCGGCCCGGATTGGTCTTCATTGGTCCCTCAGTTCCAGATCCGAGGTGTAGTCGCCCGGCACTTCCTTTACGACTGCCTGTCCACAGCGCATGACACCCGTCGCCGAATCGAAAGCATAGGTCGGCGAGCCATGCAGTGCCCAGCCCTTGTTCAAAGCGGCGCTGACCTTGTGGCAGAAGGCCGACGTGTCGGCCTCGCTCAGGAAACGGTAGAGTTTCATCCGTAGGTCCCCAGGAACGGGTTGTGGCCGAGCCAGATATGGATGCCCGCGATCACCCCGTAGAGGACCAGCGCAATGACTGCGGCGATCGCGTCGCTCCGCAACCCGCCAGGCGCCGGGCGCTTCCACTCCTCTTGCGCGTTGATGAGGACAATGGACATCACGGCCCAGATACCGAGCCAGCCGAAGAGCACAACCGACGCCATATCGCCGTTCACCAACAGATGCGCGATGGCCCATATGATGACCGAAATCAGCATCGGATGGCGCACCATCGCCTTGACGCGACCCTTGCTGTGCGACACCCCGAAGAGAAACAGCGCGATCAGCATCAGGAGGTTGTTGAGATGCCCCATGCCGGGCAACGGCGTGTAGACCGGCTCGATATCGGCGCGGCGGTATCCCACGACCATCAGCACCACCGCCGCAAGCGACAGGACTGTCACGAACATCTTGCCGGGCGTGTCGCCAAGCTTTGCGCGCAGCCCAGGCATGACCCGTTTGAAGAGATGCGAGACGGTCCAGAGAACAAGACCAAAGATCAGGATCGGCATATCGGCACTCCTTTACGCGAACGGGCGCGAGTTTGGCCTATTTCGCAGCCGCCGCAATAGCCTCCGCCCGCGCAATCGTCGTCCTCGCGGTCACGACATGGAGATTTTCGACAATCTTGCCATCGACGACGGCGACGCCCTGCCCTGCCGCCTCGGCGTCCGCGAAGGCGGCGATCTGACGGCGCGCCAGGTCGATTTCGGCCTCGGACGGCGCGAAGGCGGCGTTGGCGATCTCAAGCTGCGCGGGATGGATCAGGGTCTTGCCATCAAAGCCCATGTCGCGGCCTTGCTCGCATTCGGCCTTGAGGCCGTCCTCGTCCCGGAACGCGTTATAGACCCCGTCCACGATGATCCGCCCATGCGCCTTGGCGGCCAGAAGGCAAAGACCAAGCCCGGTCAGAAGCGGCTCCCGATCCGGGCGAAAGCGTGTGTTCAGGTCCTTGGCGAGGTCATTGGTCCCCATGACCATGCCCGCAAGGCGTGGATGTGCAGCGATCTGGGCGGCATTCAACACCCCGAGTGGTGTCTCCACCATAGCCCACAGCGGAACATCCGCGATCAATGCCGCGACCGCATCTAGATCGGCGGACGAGGAGACCTTGGGGATCAGGAGTGCGTCGATTGTCACCCCCCCGAACGCCGCGATGTCATCCCGTCCCCACGCCGTATCGAGCCCGTTGACCCGCACGATCCGCGCCCGCCCGCCGTAGTCGTGCCTGGCCAGAACCCCGGCCAGAAGCACCCGCGCGGCGGGCTTTTCCTCGGCGGCGACCGCATCCTCCAGATCAAAGATTATGGCGTCGGCCGGCAGATCACGAGCCTTCTCCAGCGCGCGCTCCTTCGATCCCGGAATATACAGGACGGAGCGGTAGGGGCGCGTGCGTTCGGCGGACATCGGATTCTCCTCGCAACAATATTTCGCTAATGACCATATTCGCGGCATATTCGGCAAGCCCAATTTTTCCGCAGCGCAGCGAAACATCGCCGAACGCTGGCTTCGGACTTTATTGAACGGCGCCGCAGAAGATCGGCCCCGGCATGAAATGGGGGACAGATGGCACGGGAACTCTTCGGATTGTCGCTGGGATTCGCGGCGTTGATTCTGCTTACGAGCCATGCGCATGGCGCCGAGACCTGCGCTATGCGGCCATCACACCCTCCCACAGAAGCCGCAGCGACACGGCCAGAAGCGCCCAGGTGACGAGCTGGAAGAACAGCTTTTCCGGCAACACCTTTACCAGCCAGACGCCCGCGAAAACCGCAATCGAGGCCGGAACCATCAGCACCGCCGCCACCTTCAGATCGTCCAGCGTCAATGTCCCGAGCGCCCAATAGGGGATCAGCTTGACCGCGTTGATATAGGCGAAAAGAACTGTCGACGTTCCCGCGAAAACCGCCTTTTCCATCCGTAGCGGCAGAACATAGACCTGAAAGGGCGGCGCGCCCGCGTGACTGACGAAACTGGTGAAGCCGCTGAGGACACCCCAGAAAAGTCCCGGACCGACTTTTGCCTTCCGGGCCGGCCCTTCCGGCCCCCGCCGCAGCAAGAGCCGCAATGCGAAGGCAGTGCCGATCAGCCCGATCAACCCGGTCACGAGCCATTCCGGCACCAGCGCGGCCGTCGCCCAGCCAAGGCCGACGCCGATTGTCGCGGCGGGGGCGAGGATCGCCAGAACCCTGCGGTCGAAGGCGTGGCGATAGGCGTAAAGCCCAAACATGTCCGAGACGATGTAGACCGGCAGAAGAAGCCCGGCCGCCGCCACCGGGTGCATGACAAGGGCAAGGAGTGGCACCGACAGCATCGCGACGATCGGCAGCCCTCCCTTCGACAGCCCCACCAGCGCAGAAGAGACCAGCGCGACCGTCCAGAATGCCGTTCCTTCCATGCCGCGCCCCGCCCCGGATCCGTTATCGGTAACGGCATAGCAACTTGTCCGTGAGAGGCAAGCCTCGCCCCCTCGCCGCGTCGCAGCGCACTTGCGCGGCGGCCCGCGAGGCATTAACCCAAGGCGCGTCACTCATCAGGAGCCGGAGACACCATCATGGCCAGACCCAAGATTGCCCTCATCGGCGCGGGACAGATTGGCGGCACCCTCGCCCATCTCGCCGCGATCAAGGAACTTGGCGACGTCGTTCTCTTCGACATCGCCGAAGGCACCCCGCAGGGCAAGGCGCTCGACATTGCCCAGTCCGGCCCGGTCGAGGGGTTCGACGCATCGCTGAAGGGCGCGAACAGCTACGAAGACATCGCGGGCGCAGATGTCTGCATCGTCACCGCTGGTGTCCCGCGCAAGCCGGGGATGAGCCGCGATGACCTGCTCGGCATCAATCTCAAGGTGATGAAATCGGTGGGCGAAGGTATCAAGAACCACGCCCCGGACGCCTTCGTGATCTGCATCACCAACCCGCTTGACGCGATGGTATGGGCGCTCCAGCAGTTCTCTGGCCTGCCCGCGAACAAGGTCGTCGGCATGGCGGGCGTTCTCGACGCCGGCCGCTTCCGCCACTTCCTCAGCCTCGAATTCGAGGTCTCCATGAAGGACGTCACCGCCTTCGTGCTCGGCGGCCACGGCGACACCATGGTCCCGCTCGCCCGGTATTCGACCGTCGGCGGCATCCCGCTGCCGGACCTCGTCACGATGGGCTGGACCACACAGGAAAAGCTCGACGCCATCGTCCAGCGAACCCGTGACGGCGGTGCCGAGATAGTCGGCCTCCTGAAAACCGGATCGGCCTTCTACGCCCCCGCTGCCTCGGCCATCGAGATGGCGGAAGCCTACCTCAAGGACCAGAAGCGCCTGCTGCCCTGCGCGGCCTGGGTCGACGGCGCCTTCGGACTTGACGGTATGTATGTCGGCGTCCCGACGATCATCGGCGCCGGCGGGATCGAGCGTATCGTCGACATCAAGCTCAGCAAGGACGAACAGGCGATGTTCGACAAATCGGTCGACGCCGTGAAGGGCCTCGTAGAGGCGTGCAAGGGCATCGACGGCTCGCTCGCCTGAACCGGTTTGCCGCCGAAGACAGGGCGCGCCACCCCCCGGTGGCGCGCTTTTTCCTTGTCGTTGCCAATGCCCGAACGCTGTCTCTTCTCCTTGCCCTCCTCGAAGCGGCCCCGCCCGATGCGCAGGAACGCGCGGTGACGGGCGATGGTGCCGTGCGGGGTTTTTCGGGCCTCGAAGGCCGTGCCGGACCTTCTGGACTGGCGGTCGTCAGACCTCCAGTCCGAAGCGGGCGAAGGTGGCGCGCTTCGTCTCTGCCAGCCACTGGTCATGGGCCGCTGCCGACAGATCAAAGTCCTGATCGGGGAAATGGCGCGCAAGCGGGGGCATGGGATCGAAGGGAATGTCGATCACCCGACCGCTCTCGCGCAGCGCGGCCTCCCGTTCCGGCGTCAGGCATTTCAGCCGGTCGTGCAATTCCTCGGCCGCCCTCAAATCATTTCCCTCGGTCATCAGCGCCGCCACCTGCCGCAGCCGCAGCTCCGACACCGGGACTTTCGGGTGGGCTTCCAGCGCCTCGCCCTTCCGGAGCAGCTTGAACACCCAGTCGCGCCGGGTGAATCCGTCGAAATGCAGGATCGTCGCCGCCTCGGACAAGCGATGCCCTGGATAGCGCGGCGCCCCGTCGCGCGGCAGACGCGGCCGGTGGATGCCCACCGTATAGCCATATCCTCTCGGCGATACGGCCTTGCCTTCCGCATGTCCGGTCAGGCCCCATTCGGTCAGCCCGCCGGGATCGACCGGCCGCCGATCTTCGTCCTGCGGAAAAAGCGTCTCAGGCACGCGAAAGGTGCGGGTGAAGACATCTCGCGCCGGCCCCGCGCCAAAGATGCGCTCGACATTGCCGATCCTGAGGAAGGCGCCGGGGGGAAGCAGCGCAAGCTCCTCCGCCAACGGTTCCCACTGCCAGAGATATTCGTCCACATCGAGATGCAGCAGATGATCGACCCCGCAGCTTTCCAGCGCCGCCGTGGCGTTCCGCGTCTGGCGGATCTGGTGCAGCCGCGGCCTGCCATTGCTGCGCTGCCGCCAGTAGGCACGGTCGGTCAGCGTGACGCGGCACCCCGGCAGGCTTTGCAAGAGACCGACCACGCCTGACGCCGCGGCCTGGCGCGGCGCATCGAGGTAGACATGCACCTCCGACGCCCCGGCGGCGAGGTGATGGGCGGCGTGGCAAAGGATCAGGGGCGCGGGCGCATCCGCCGTCGTCACGATCCCCCAGCTGGGCAGCTTCACGCCCTTCTCCCTTCGCATTTGCAGCAGGATCGAGATAGCTGTCGGCACCGCTGAAGGTCAACCACACAGTGATTCGTCCAGATCGATCACATTTGTGATCACACGCCGAAATCGCGTGATCACAAATTGCGGGTTTTCCCGACGGATTGTACCTTTCGTGCATTTAGTGATTCAAGCCGGAACCGGCTTGTGCCATGACCGGGCGGAACCTAACGGACGGGGACTGATGCGATGAACATCCACGAATATCAGGCCAAGGCGCTTCTGCGCAGCTACGGCGCGCCGGTCTCGGATGGCCGCGCGGTGCTTCGTGCCGAAGAGGCCAAGACAGCGGCGGGCGAGATGGACGGCCCCTTGTGGGTCGTGAAGGCGCAGATCCACGCCGGCGGCCGCGGCAAGGGCCACTTCAAGGAGGCTGAGGCCGGCGAAAAGGGCGGCGTCCGGCTTGCGAAGTCGGTGGAAGAGGCGGCATCGCTCGCCAAGCAGATGCTCGGCCGCACCCTCATCACGCATCAGACCGGCCCGGCGGGCAAGCAGGTGAACCGCATCTACATCGAGGACGGCTCCGACATCTCGCGCGAGCTTTACCTCGCCGTCCTCGTCGATCGCGGCTCCTCCCGCATCTCCTTCGTCTGCTCGACCGAAGGCGGCATGGATATCGAGGAAGTCGCCGCCAACCGTCCCGAAAAGATCCTGTCCTTCTCGGTTGATCCTGCCTCGGGCCTCAGCGATTTCCACGGCCGCCGCGTCGCCTTTGCCCTCGGGCTTGAAGGCAACCAGGTCAAGCAATGCGTGGCCCTCATCAAGACGCTCTACAAGCTCTTCGTCGAAAAGGACATGGAGATGCTTGAGATCAATCCCCTGATCGTCGGCACCGACGGCAATCTCAAATGCCTCGACGCCAAGATGGGCTTCGACGGCAACGCGATCTACCGCCACCCCGACATCGCCGCCCTCCGCGATGAGACGGAGGAGGACCCGAAGGAACTCGCGGCCTCCAAGTTCGACCTCAACTACATCGCGCTGGATGGCGAGATCGGCTGCATGGTCAACGGCGCGGGCCTTGCGATGGCGACGATGGACATCATCAAGCTTTACGGGGCCGAGCCTGCCAACTTCCTCGACGTCGGCGGTGGTGCCACGAAAGAGAAGGTCACCGAGGCCTTCAAGATCATTACCTCCGACCCGAACGTGAAGGGCATCCTCGTCAACATCTTCGGCGGCATCATGCGCTGCGACGTGATCGCCGAAGGCGTGATCGCCGCGGTGAAGGAGGTCGGCCTTCAGGTCCCGCTCGTCGTCCGGCTTGAGGGCACCAACGTCGAGAAGGGCAAGGAGATCATCGGGAATTCCGGCCTGAACGTCATCGCAGGCGACAACCTCGCCGATGCCGCCCAAAAGATCGTCAAAGCGGTGAAGGGGTAATTCCATGTCCGTACTCGTAAACGCAAACACCCGGTCATCTGCCAGGGCCTCACCGGCTCGCAGGGCACCTTCCACACCGAACAGGCCATCGCCTACGGCACCAAGATGGTCGGCGGCGTGACGCCCGGCAAAGGGGGCCAGACCCATATCGGCCTGCCGGTCTTCAACTCGGTCCATGAGGCCAAGCGCGCGACGGACGCCAATGCCTCCGTCATCTACGTGCCGCCCCCCTTTGCGGCGGACTCTATCCTTGAGGCGATCGACGCCGAGATGGAGCTGATCGTCTGCATCACCGAAGGCATCCCGGTCCTCGACATGATGCGCGTCAAGCGCGCCATCGAAGGCACGAAATCCCGCCTCGTCGGCCCGAACTGCCCCGGTGTCATCACGCCCGGCGAATGCAAGATCGGCATCATGCCGGGCCACATACACAAGAAGGGCTCCTGCGGCGTCGTCTCGCGTTCCGGCACGCTGACCTATGAGGCGGTGAAGCAGACCACCGACCTCGGCCTCGGCCAGTCCTCCGCCGTCGGCATCGGCGGCGACCCGATCAAGGGCACCGAACATATCGATGTGCTGGCGATGTTTCTTGATGACCCCGAGACCCATTCGATCATCATGATCGGTGAGATTGGCGGCTCGGCCGAGGAAGAGGCGGCGGAATACCTCGCCGCGCAGAGAAAGAAGGGCCGCTGGAAGCCCACCGCCGGTTTCATCGCCGGACGCACCGCCCCGAAGGGCCGCCGCATGGGTCACGCAGGCGCCATCGTCGCGGGCGGCAAGGGCGATGCGGAATCTAAGATCGAGGCGATGAAAGCCGCCGGGATCGTCGTCGCCGACAGCCCCGCCACGCTGGGCGAAGCGGTGATGAAGGCGATCGGTTGAATGTCGCGCCGCCCCGGTCCACGCTGGGGCGATGCCAAAAAGGGTGACGGGAATGCCCATCTTTCGGATCGGTGACAAGTTGCACTACTACGCGCATGTGCCGAAATGCGCCGGGACCTCGGTCGAGCACTACCTCGCCCGGCGCTTCGGTTCCCTTGCATTCCTGAACACACGGTATCTCAGCGACCCAGCGCCGCAACGCTGGACGAAATCCTCGCCGCAGCACCTGTCGCTCGACGCCTTCCGCAAGTTGGTCCCCGAGGACTGGATCGCCTCCTCCTTCGCCGTCGTCCGCCATCCGTTGAAGCGCCTCGTCTCGGCATTCCAGTTCCAGGTCGAGGTCGAAAAGACCGTGGCGCCCCTTTGGACCATCGACGAATGGTTCGACGACTGGCTGAAGCGGAAGGATGCGGAGCCCTTCCTCTACGACAACCACATCCGCCCGATGGCCGACCTCGTCCCGGCCGATGCCGCGTATTTCCAGATGGAGGCGGGCCTCGACCCCGTCGTCGCCCATCTCGACCGGCTGGCCGAGAACACCGGGGGCGAACGTACCATCGCCGCCGAGAATGTGCGCAAGAAGAAGATGGCGGGCGATGCCGACCGCCTGACGCCTTCCCCGGACACCCTCGCCCGCATCGCCGACTATTACGCCGAGGATTTCCGCCGCTTCGGCTATGCCATCGACCAAGTGCCGAAATCCGCCCACCCCGCCCCCAAGCCCACGGGCCTCAAGGGCCTCGTCGGCGCCCTGACCGGGAGGCGCGTATGACCCGCACCGCCCCCTCGCGTATTTGCCCCCGCCGGGACCGCAAGGCCCCGGCTTTCCCCCATCATGACAGGAGCGTCCGGCACTGACCGGGCGGTAAAGATCATGACAGACCAATCCCCCACCGAGCAGTTCCACGCCTCAAGCTTCCTGCAAGGCCACAACGCGGAATACGTCGAACAGCTTTACGCCCGCTACGCCAACGATCCGAACGCGGTCGACGCAAGCTGGGCCAGCTTCTTCCGTTCGCTCGGGGATGTCGAGACGGACGTGAGGCGCGAGGCCAAGGGCGCGTCCTGGGACCGGCCCGACTGGCCGCCCGTCCCCTCGGACGATCTGACTGCGGCAATGACCGGCGAATGGCCGGCGGCAGCGAAGGAGGTCAAGGGCGCGGGCGACAAGATCAAGGCGAAGGCCGCCGAGGCGGGTGTCGCCATCTCCGACGAGGCGGTCAAACGCGCCGTCCTCGACAGTATCCGTGCGCTGATGATCATCCGTGCCTACCGGATCAGGGGACACCTTGTCGCCGATCTCGATCCGCTCGGCTTGCGCGAGGAAAATCCGCATCCCGAGCTCGATCCGAAATCCTACGGCTTCACCGAGGCCGACATGGACCGGCCGATCTTCATCGACAAGGTGCTCGGCCTCGAACATGCCTCGATGCGGCAGATCATGGACATCGTGAAGCGCACCTATTGCGGCACTTTCGCGCTCCAGTACATGCACATCTCCGACCCCGCGCAGGCCGCCTGGCTGAAGGAGCGGATCGAAGGCTACGGCAAGGAAATCAGCTTCACGCGAGAGGGCCGCAAGGCGATCCTCAACAAGCTGGTCGAGGCCGAGGGCTTCGAGAAGTTCCTCCATGTCAAGTACATGGGCACCAAGCGCTTCGGCCTCGACGGTGGCGAGGCGCTGATTCCGGCGATGGAGCAGATCGTCAAGCGCGGCGGCAATCTCGGCATGAAGGAGATCGTCATCGGCATGCCGCACCGGGGCCGCCTGTCGGTTCTGGCCAACGTGCTCGCGAAGCCCTACCGCGCGATCTTCAACGAATTCCAGGGCGGCAGCTTCAAGCCCGAGGATGTGGACGGCTCCGGCGACGTGAAATACCACCTCGGCGCCTCGTCGGACCGCACCTTTGACGGCAACACCGTCCACCTCAGCCTGACCGCGAACCCCTCGCACCTCGAAGCGGTGAACCCGGTCGTCCTCGGCAAGGTCCGCGCCAAGCAGGATCAGTTGGGCGATCAGGCCGAACGCCGCGCCGTCCTGCCGATCCTCCTGCACGGGGACGCGGCCTTTGCCGGCCAAGGCGTCGTCGCGGAATGCTTCGGCCTCTCGGGTCTCAGAGGGCACCGCACCGGCGGCACCATGCATATCGTGGTGAACAACCAGATCGGCTTCACCACCGCGCCGCACTTCTCGCGCTCTTCGCCCTATCCGACCGACATCGCCCTGATGGTCGAGGCGCCGATCTTCCACGTCAACGGCGACGACCCCGAGGCCGTGGTTCACGCCGCCAAGGTCGCGACCGAGTTCCGCCAGATGTTCGGCAAGGACGTGGTCATCGACATCTTCTGCTATCGCCGCTTCGGTCACAACGAAGGCGATGAGCCGATGTTCACCAACCCCGCGATGTACAAGACGATCAAGACCCACAAGACCACGCTCCAGCTTTACACCGAGCGTCTGGTGAAGGATGGCCTGATCCCGGAAGGTGAGATCGAGGACATGAAGGCCGCCTTCCAGGCCCATCTCAACGAGGAATTCGAGGTCGGCAAGGCTTACAAGCCGAACAAGGCCGACTGGCTCGACGGCCGCTGGTCGCATATCGACCGCTTGGGCGAGGAATACACCCCCGGCAAGACCGCGATCACCAAGAAACTCCTGAACGAGATCGGCACCGCACTGACGCGGATTCCCGACGGCTTCGACATCCACAAGACTGTCGCACGCCAACTCGACTCCAAGTCCGAAATGTTCAAATCCGGAAAGGGATTCGACTGGGCGACCTCCGAAGCGATCGCTTTCGGTTCGATTTTGACCGAAGGCTACCCCGTGCGTCTTTCCGGTCAGGACTGCACGCGCGGCACTTTCTCGCAACGTCACTCCGCCTTCATCGACCAGACGACCGAGGAACGCCACTACCCGCTCAATCACATCAAGGCGGGCCAGTCGCGCTACGAGGTCATCGACTCGATGCTCTCGGAATATGCCGTGCTCGGCTTCGAATACGGTTATTCGCTCGCCGAACCGAATGCCCTGACCATGTGGGAAGCACAGTTCGGCGACTTCGCGAACGGCGCGCAGATCATGTTCGATCAGTTCATCTCGTCCGGCGAAAGCAAGTGGCTCCGAATGTCGGGCCTCGTCTGCCTCCTGCCGCACGGGTTCGAGGGTCAGGGGCCGGAACATTCCTCCGCCCGGCTCGAACGCTTCTTGCAGCAATGCGCGCAGGACAACTGGATCGTCGCCAACTGCTCGACGCCCGCGAACTATTTCCACGCGCTGCGCCGCCAGCTTCACCGCTCGTTCCGCAAGCCGCTGGTGCTGATGACGCCGAAATCGCTGCTGCGCCATCCGCTCTGCATTTCGGATGCCGAGGATTTCACCACCGGCTCCGCCTTCCACCGCGTCCTCTGGGACGATGCGCAGAAGGGTCATTCGGACACGAAGCTTGCGGCCGACAAGAAGATCAAGCGCGTGGTGATCTCGTCCGGCAAGGTCTATTTCGATCTTCTGGCGGAACGCGACAAGCGAGAGATCGACGATGTCTACCTGATGCGTCTGGAACAGTTCTACCCGTTCCCCGCCCAATCCATGGTGAAGGAACTCGAACGCTTCAAGCAGGCCGAGATCGTCTGGTGCCAGGAAGAGCCCAAGAACCAGGGCGCATGGTTCTTCGTCGAACCCAATCTCGAATGGGTGCTTGGCCGCATCGGCGCGAAGGCCAGAAGGCCGACCTATGCCGGCCGCGCGGCCTCGGCCTCGCCCGCGACGGGTCTGGCCAGCAGACACAAGGCAGAACAGGAGGCACTCGTGAACGATGCCCTGACAATCGGAGGCGCCAACTGATGGCAACCGAAGTCCGCGTCCCGACGCTTGGCGAAAGCGTGACCGAGGCCACCGTCGCCACCTGGTTCAAGAAGCCGGGCGACTCGGTGGCAGTCGACGAGATGCTGTGCGAGCTTGAGACCGACAAGGTCACGGTCGAGGTGCCCGCCCCCGTCGGCGGCAAGCTCGCCGAAATCGTCGCCGCCGAGGGCACCACGGTCGGCGTCAACGCGCTTCTCGCGCAGATCGCGGAAGCCGGCGATGCCGGCCCCGAGAAAGTAACCCCCAAGAAAGGCGCCGAAGCGGCGCCACAGGCCAAAGAGGGCAAGATGGCTGGCAAGAATGTCGACGTGATGGTTCCCACCCTCGGCGAAAGCGTGACCGAGGCGACCGTATCCACCTGGTTCAAGAAACCGGGCGACACGGTCAACGTGGACGAGATGCTGTGCGAGCTCGAGACCGACAAGGTCTCGGTCGAGGTGCCCTCGCCCGTCGCGGGCGTCCTGGCCGAGATCGTCGCGCCCGAAGGCGCCACCGTCGACGCCAAGGCCCGCCTCGCCGTCGTGACCGAAGGCGCGTCCGGCGCCGCCGCCGAGACGAAGGAAAGCAAGGAGGCCGAAAAGGTCGATTCCCCCGGCGCCGGTCCCGAAACGCTCAAGGAACGCAAGGACGTCGAAAACGCGCCCTCGGCCAAGAAGGCGATGGCCGAAAAGGGCGTGACCGCCGATCAGGTCACCGGGTCCGGCCGCGACGGCCGCATCATGAAGGAAGACGTGGCCAAGGCTGGCTCCGCGCCCGCGCCCGCCGCGCCGCGACCCCTGCCGCCCCTGCCCCGACGCAGGCCCCGCGCGCCCCGATCCCGGCCGAGGATGCCGCCCGCGAGGAACGGGTGAAGATGACGCGCCTGCGCGCCACCATCGCCCGCCGCCTCAAGGATGCGCAGAACACCGCCGCGATGCTCACGACCTATAATGAGGTCGACATGTCCGGCATCATGGGCCTGCGCAACGAATACAAGGATGCGTTCGAGAAGAAGCACGGCGTCAAGCTCGGCTTCATGTCGTTCTTCGTGAAGGCCTGCTGCCACGCGCTGAAGGAGGTGCCCGAGGTCAATGCCGAGATCGACGGCGGCGATGTCGTCTACAAGAACTTCGTCCACATGGGCGTCGCCGTCGGCACGCCGACCGGCCTCGTCGTGCCGGTGGTGCGCGACGCGGACGGGATGGGCTTCGCCGCGATCGAGAAGAAGATCGCCGAGCTTGGCCTCCGCGCCCGCGACGGCAAGCTTTCGATGGCCGAGTTGCAGGGCGGCAGCTTCACCATCTCGAACGGCGGCGTCTACGGCTCGCTCATGTCCTCGCCGATCCTCAACCCGCCGCAATCGGGCATCCTCGGCATGCACAAGATCCAGGACCGCCCCGTGGTCGTCGGCGGCCAGATCGTCATCCGCCCGATGATGTATCTCGCCCTCAGCTACGACCACCGCGTCGTCGACGGCAAGGGCGCGGTGACCTTCCTCGTCCGGGTGAAAGAGGCGCTGGAGGATCCGAGGCGGTTGCTGATGGATTTGTGATAGGTGGTCTGTGACGCATTGGCCCGCACCGACCTTGACGTGCGAAGGTGCTGGCTCGCTAAACGGAGGCTTACCATGGTCGAGAATTCTCTGACTGGATCCTTGGCAATGAGTTCGAAACGTCAGCGTCTAGCCATGATGTCAGCCGTGAGTTATTGAGGCTGAAGGCCTTAGTCGTAGTTGGTGAATACGCCCGAGCAATGGAGCGGAGCTTGCCGAACGGGATGCCGTCGAAACAGATCGCTCATCTCGCGGCATGCCATTGATCTAGGACAAAAGATCGTGACAATCAACGGATCGGCAAGGATGGCCGCTTCGCAAGTGCCGTAAGATACGCAAGCTGCAGGAACAGGTCGATTAATGCACTCGACGATCGGTGGATGCCATTCGGCACGGGTCAGCACTGGGAGGCTTGACTCAACTCGTTCTCGCATCCTGACGCCGCCACCTCTCGCGCCAACAGATGACAGTCCCGTAGGGCGCGGGTTCACCCCGCCGCCACTCCTGAACCGGAGACACCCCATGCAACTCATCGTCCAATTCACCACCCCCGACTTCGACGCCTGGAAGGCCGACTACGACGCCCATGCGGAAACCCGCGACGCGGCCGGGCTGACCATGCTCCAGATGTGGCGCGACGCCGACGATGCCGACCGCGCCACCGTCCTTTTCGAGGTCCATGACCGCGCCCGCGCTGAGGCATGGCTCAAGCAACAGACCGCCCTCAAGGGCGGCTCCGCCGCGCAGTTCCTGAAGACGGCATGAGCGAACGCACCCCAACTCCGCAACCGCAAACGGAGGGCCAAACCTTGACCCTCCGGCCCCGCCATTGCACGCTCGGCCCAGCACCCGTCGGAAGGGGAAAACGTCCATGTCCAGCGAACTGAATATCCTCGCCCTCTACGGCCTCTACACCGCCTTGATCCTCCTCTTGCAGGTGACCGGCGCTTTGGGTCAGGTCGGGATGGGCTACCTCCTCTCGTCGCGCGACGAACACCGCACGCTGACCGGCATCACCGGGCGGCTCGACCGGGCGCTCACGAACTCCGTCACCGCGATGGCGCTTTTTGCACCGGCGATCCTGCTCCTCGCCGCCAAGGACAATTTCGGCGGCGCGACCCTGACCGCCGCGCAAGCGTTTCTCATCGCCCGCATCCTCTACGTCCCGGCCTATGCGCTGAAACTGACCGGGATTCGCACGGCGCTGTGGCTCGTCGGCTTCGCCGCGACCGTGGTCCTCTATCTCATGGCGCTGATGGCATGACCCCCGAACTGACGGCCCTCGCGCTCGCGGCACTCCTGCAATTCGCGCAATATGCGATCTTCGCGATCCCCGCGAATCTGGAGCTTGGGACCGGCTACACCTCCTCGCCCCGCGACCGTCCGCCCTCGCGGCAGATGTCGGTCACGACCGGACGGATGCAGCGCGCGATGAACAACCATTTCGAGGGGCTGATCCTCTTCACCATCGCCGTCGTCGTGGTCACCCTCTCCGCAAGCCAGAGCGGTGTCACCGCCACCTGCGCCTGGGCCTATCTCGCCGCGCGCGTGCTCTACATCCCCGCCTATGCCTATGGCTGGCGCCCCTGGCGTTCGGCGATCTGGGGCATCGGCTTTTTCGCAACCGCGGTGATGATCGTCGCCGCACTGATATGACCCGGCGTATGCACGGGATGTGCACAGCGATGTGTACGCAATGTGCATCGCCAAAATCCGAAGGAAACGGCTCATGGCTGAGTTTGATGTGATCGTGATCGGCGCCGGCCCCGGCGGCTATGTCTGCGCCATCCGCTGCGCCCAACTGGGGCTGAAGACGGCCTGTGTCGAGGGCCGCGAAACCCTCGGCGGCACCTGCCTGAACGTCGGCTGCATCCCGTCGAAGGCGCTGCTGCACGCCACCCACATGCTGCACGAGGCAGAGCACAACTTCGCCAAGATGGGGCTGAAGGGCAAGTCGCCGTCGGTCGACTGGAAGGCGATGCTCGCGTACAAGGACGACGTTGTCGGCCAGAACACCAAGGGCATCGAATTTCTGTTCAAGAAGAACAAGATAACCTGGCTGAAGGGCTGGGGTTCGGTGCCCGAAGCGGGCAAGGTCAAGGTCGGGGATGAGGTTCATTCGGCGAAGAATATCATCATCGCCACCGGGTCGGAGGCCTCCTCCCTCCCCGGCGTCGAGATCGACGAAAAGACCGTCGTGACCTCGACCGGCGCGCTCACCCTGCCGAAGGTGCCGAAGTCGATGGTGGTGATCGGGGCCGGTGTGATCGGGCTTGAAATGGGCTCGGTCTATGCCCGCCTCGGGGCCGAGGTGACGGTGGTCGAATACCTCGACGCGATCACGCCCGGCATGGATGGCGAGGTCGCCAAAACCTTCCAGAGAATCCTTGCGAAACAAGGGCTTAAATTCGTCATGGGCGCCGCGGTTCAGGGTACGAAAACCGCGAAGGGCAAGAACACCGTGACCTACAAACTCCGCAAGGACGACTCTGAGGCGACGCTGGAGGCCGAGGTCGTCCTGGTCGCCACCGGGCGCAAACCCTATACCGACGGCCTCGGGCTTGAGGCTCTTGGCGTCGAGATGGAAAAGCGCGGCCAGATCAAGACCGACGACCATTGGCAGACCAGCGTGAAGGGCATCTACGCCATCGGCGACGCCATCGTGGGTCCGATGCTGGCCCACAAGGCCGAGGACGAGGGCATGGCCGTCGCCGAGGTCGTCGCGGGGAAGTATGGCCACGTTAACTATGGGGTAATCCCTGGCGTGATATACACCACGCCCGAAGTCGCCTCGGTGGGCAAGACCGAGGAGCAGCTGAAGGAAGAGGGCCGCGCCTACAAGGTCGGCAAGTTCTCCTTCATGGGGAACGCGCGGGCCAAGGCGGTTTTTCAGGGCGAAGGCTTCGTCAAGCTCCTCGCCGACAAGGAAACCGACCGGGTGCTCGGCTGCCACATCATCGGCCCCGGCGCCGGCGATCTGATCCACGAGATTTGCGTCGGCATGGAATTCGGCGCGGCGGCGGAAGACATCGCGCTCACCTGCCACGCGCATCCAACCTTCTCGGAGGCGGTGCGCGAGGCCGCATTGGCCTGCGGCGACGGGGCAATCCACGCCTGACGCCCCGCTACAAGCGGGGCGCCTTGGCTCTCAGGGCTTGAGGGCGATCAAAGCCGCAGCCATATCCATGTTGTTCTTCCCGGACGCAGCCGCGATATCGCCAAGCGTCATGCCCGGCTGCTGAGCCGCCAGCCCGGCCGTGCTCAGCCGGTTCAGCAACTCCTGCTCGGTCACACCAAAAAGCGGAGCGGCGGCACCGGGCGTCGCCGCAAGGACGGTCTGCGCCAATTGGAACTGCACCGGTCCGGCCCGGCGCTGAGCGTCGCCTGAAGGAAGGAAGAACAGCCCCGCCGCCACCACCGAAAGCCCCAGCGAAATCGCCATCGGCCAGCGGCGCAGGTAGCAGAGCATCGGCTTCCAGTTCTTCCAGATATGCAAGGCGAAGAGCAGGATCAGCACCATGCTCAGCCATTCATGCATGCCGTGAAACGCATTCGGTCCGACGTGGAAGAAGAGAGCGACTCCCGAAACGAGGGAGACAAGAAAAAGGCCCGCAAACAAGGGGGTTGCGTAGCGATTGAGAACGGACGGCATCTAGGACTCCGGTATATTGGGCGCGTCTTGCGCTCCGATACCGGTTTCACGTCAGCGTTCGCAAGCTCCGTCGCTGCAACGCGGAATATCAGCTTTGCAAATGTCGCAAGCCTTGCGTCACATCGGTCCTGACAGCAAGCCGCAGTGCCGGCTCGTCCCCGGCCTTGAGTGCCGCAAGGATCATCCGGTGCGTCTGCGGTGGCTCGGCCCGGTTCAACCGCGAATAGACCGCCCGCATCGTCGGGCCGAGTTGCAACCAGACGGTTTCGACGATCGCCAGCATCGCCGGCGCCTGGGCCCTGAGGTACAACGTGCGGTGAAAGTCCAGATTGGTGCGGATGTAGGCCACTGCGTCGCGCTTCACCGCCGCCTCGGCATTCGCCATGTTGATCGCCTGAAGCCGCTCGATCAGCGCCATATGCGCCTTCGGCAAGGCACGGCTGGCAAGCTCGGTCTCGATCAATGCGCGCAGCGCGGCAAGCTCCTCGATGCGGTCGTTCGTGAGATCGGGCGTCGTCACCCGACCCGAGGATGACATGGTAAGCGCGCCCTCGGCGGCCAGTCTTCGCAACGCTTCCCGCGCAGGCGTCATCGAAACACCATAGCTTTTCGCAAGCCCTCTGACGGTAAGCGCCTGCCCAGGCGAAAGCTCTCCATGCATGATCTGCTGGCGCAGTGAACGATACACCCGGTCATGGGCGGGAAGTCCGGAGTCCGAAGGCCGGTTCTGCATCAGCATGGCCGATCAGAGGCCCAAATCAACGCCGCCGTCAATCCGGCAAGCCGAAATCGACGCGGTGAAGATCGTTGCCGTGCGTGCGGAGCCATCGCCGGTGACGGTGATACTCGGGCATGAGTCGCGCGACGACGGCCCAGAAGGCGGGGGAGTGGTTCATCTCCACAAGATGCGCGACCTCGTGCGCGGCGACATAGCTCAGCACCTCGGGCGGCGCCATGATGAGCCGCCAACTGTACATCAGCCGCCCCGCCTGCGTGCATGACCCCCAGCGCGACCGCGTATCACGAAGCGTAATGCCCTCGATCCGGCAGCCGAGAACTGCCGCATAGCCTTCGCTTTCCGCCTGCAATCGCTGTCGTGCAGCGAATTTCAGGAACGCCACAACCCGCGCAGTGGCGCGTGCCGGATCGTCCGGCACCAGAAGCGCATCGCCGGACACGCGCGCGGCTCTTACTGGTGCCGCAGTAACCGTCAGCGCCCTGCCCTCGCACGGTACGACCGCGCCAATCCCGATCGTCCGCCTTGGCGCCGCTGCGGCCAGCACCGAACGCACCCAGTCCGCCTTGTCACCCGCGAACGCGAGCGCCTCGGCCTCGGAGGCCCGCGCGGGCATTGACAGGGTCACCCGACCGTCAAGCCGCGAGACGCGCAGCGAAAACCGCCGTGCCCGCGCCGATCGGCGCAGTGTCATGGAAACCGGGGGGTTGCCGGGAAGGGTCCGCTCTACCATGTTCTGCCTGCCTCTGCCGCCAATCTAGCAAAGCGGCGCGCTCGGCGGAATGCCCAAAACCGCGCCTTGCCACAATCCGCCGCGAAAGGCTTTGACAGCCCCGCGCTCTTGTGGCAGTTGGCTGCGACTCTGAGATAGACGTGCACGGAAGGAGTGTTCCATGCCCAAGGACGAATGGGGCGTCAAACGCCTTTGCCCGCACTGCAACAGCCGGTTCTACGACCTGCAGCGCGACCCGATGACCTGCCCGGAATGCGGCCATACCTTCACCGCCGACAGCCTCGTCTCCGGGCGCGGCCGGACGATGATCAGTGAAAAGGTGGCGGCCAAGCCGGCCGATCTGGATGTCGATGATCTGAGCGAAGGCGAAGATCTGGACGACGACAGCAGCGACTCCGACATCGACGACGACCTCCTCGAAGATGACGAGGATGATGACGTGTCGCTCGACGAAATCGCGGACGTGGCTGGTTCTGACGACGACTGAGTCCGGACCACCGGAATGACGATCAAGGGTGCGGAAATTTCCGCGCCCTTTCCCGTTGATGTGCCCCGCGCCGAAACCCGGCAACACCCTCACTTTTCGCTTGCGCCCTCCCGCCCGCTTGCCTATACGCCCCCTCACGCGGGCGGCAGAGTCCGTGACCTCCGGTGGGGCCATAGCTCAGTTGGGAGAGCGCTTGAATGGCATTCAAGAGGTCAGGGGTTCGACCCCCCTTGGCTCCACCAAACAAATCAATGAGTTATGAGACGTTTTAGAGTGGCGGCAAGGGCATCGCCGCGTCATTGTGCGTTTTCAGAACGTGATCGTAGGCAAATACCCAGAAATTGTTGCGAGTGCCGAGGTGCTTTCGGTGGGGATGCTATCTGCAGTCCAGGGACTTTTACCTACGTCTGGAGGTCTCCTGCACACTAGGCAATTGGCGGTGTCGGTCTTCCAGGGCTTCGCTGCTTGTCGGAGCCTATGGTTTGAGCGCGAACGCTAATATCCTTGCGCCAGCCCCGATGGGCGACGGTTATCGTTGGCACCTTCGAGGTGTCCCGTCGCAGGATTGACCAGGATGGCCTCGTTGGCGCCCCATGGCGAGCGTTCCTCGAAGACATGGCCCATCGCTTCGAGCGCGGAGCGCGTCTCGGGCGTCAAATAGCCGGGCTCAACCAAGACGACGTCGGGCAGCCATTGGTGATGGACCCGCGGCGCGTCGACCGCCTGCTGCATGTTCATGCCGAAATCGACCACGTTCAGGATGCTCTCAAGCGTGGTCGAGATGATGGTCGAGCCACCGGGGCTGCCGGTGACCATGAAAACCTTGCCGTCCTTCATCACGATCGTGGGCGTCATCGAACTGAGCGGCCGTTTGCCGGGCCGCACCTCATTCGTCGTTCCCTGCACCAGACCGAAGGCGTTGGGTATTCCCGGCTTCGAGGTGAAGTCGTCCATCTCGTTGTTGAGGAAGAAGCCGGTATCGCCTGCAATCCTTCCGGTGCCGAAGAAAAAGTTGAGCGTGTAGGTGACGGCCACCGCGTTGCCCTTGTCGTCAACGATGGAATAATGCGTCGTGTGCTGGCCCTCGTCGTCTCCCAAGCTGCCCTTAACCTCGGAAGACGGCGTGGCGCGGTCGGCCTTGATCCCGGCGCGAACCTTCCCGGCATGTTCGGATGACAGTAGCCGCGCGATCGGGTTTTGCACGAACGCAGGATCGCCCAGATAGGTGTTGCGGTCGGCGAAGGCGCGGCGTTCGGCCTCGATCAGGTAATGGGTGACCTCGGTCGAGGCATAGCCCCATTCGGCAAAGGGATAGGGCTTCACGATCTGTAGAATCTCGCAGACCGTGGTGCCGCCGGAACTCGGCGGCGGGGCTGAGACGATCCGGTGGCCTCGGTAGTCGCAATCGACCGGCTCGGTCCAGGGCGCGGTGTACGCGGCGAAATCCTTCATGCTGAACAGGCCGCCGCCTGACTCGCTGGCGGCAACCACCGCCTTGGCGACAGCACCCTTGTAGAAGGCATCGGAGCCATCCTTGGCGATCAGCTCCAGCGTCTTGGCAAGGTCCGGCTGTGTCAGCCTGTCGCCCGCCTTGAGGGGCGACCCGTCGGGATGGAGGAATATCCGCGCGACAGTGGGCTGTCCGGCGAAAAGCTCGGTGCGCAGACTCAGAAGCTGTGCATCGGCGGCGTTGAGCACGAAGCCTGCTTTCGCGAGCGCAATGGCCGGCGACATGACCTCGGCGCGGGGCATCGTGCCGTATGTCGCAAGCGCTTCGTTCAGTCCCATCACCGTTCCCGGCACGCCGGTTGCAAACCAGGAGTCGCGGCTGAGCTTGGGGTCGGCATTGCCGTCGGCGTCGAGGAACATTGTCGGCGTTGCGGCCAGCGGTGCCGTCTCGCGGAAGTCGAGAAAGAGGTTCCTTCCATCGGCGAGATGCACGGTCATGAATCCGCCGCCACCAATATTGCCACAGCACGGATGAACGACCGCAAGCGCGTAGCCCACGGCCACCGCCGCATCGACGGCATTGCCGCCCTTCCTGAGAATCGCGACACCGACCTCAGTGGCCAGATGCTGAGCGGTGACCACCATGGCGTGCTCCGCCTTTGCCGGTCGCGCGGCGGCGAGTTTGGCCCGGGTGGCGCCCGCGACATCGACATCCGGCAGGGCAGCGTCGGGGTTGCCTTGGGCGTCTGCGGGCGCAGGAGACCATAACAGGAGGAACGCGGAAAGCAGGGTTCCAGCTCGGCACATGGCACTCATCCTCAAATCTGCGGGTCGGTTCACTACGATAACATGGACGGCGGCATGACGCAGCCTTGCCGCCGTCCATCTCGTGTGGCGCCTTCACCCTGTTCACGGATAGTCCCACTCGGCTACCGTCGCCCACGGCTCCAACCGGACACTCGCTCATGGCCCGCGGCTTTCCATAACCCGCCGTTGGTTCCGGCTGCGGAAACGCTCCGCATTACCCGCTGTGCGAGGTGACAGGCGGGGACAGGGCGCAAATCTCGGGAATGACCCCGAGATCGACGCTGTATCCGTTCAAGCAACCCGGGCCAGCACCACGGCGGCGCGCGACGAGATGGGGCGTGACCTTATCCTGGAGCGTTTGGTCGAGATCCTGTTGATCGAGGGCCTGCGCGCGAGCCCGGCAAACCTGGCCGGGCCGGGCTTGTTGAGCGGGCTGGCAGATCGCCGGATCGCCGCTGCCCTACAGGGGTTGCATGGCGACATCGAACGGGCTTGGACGGTGCCCCAACTCGCAGAGGTGGCGGGTATGTCCCGCTCGGCGTTTTTTGACCGTTTCGCTCGCAAGGTCGGACTTCGGCCAATGGAGTTTCTGTTTGCCTGGCGCATGGCAGTTGCGAAGAGCCTGCTGCGCGGTGGCAAACTTTCGCTGGACGAGGTGGCACGACAGATCGGCTATGGATCCGCCAGCACCTTCAGCACGGCTTTCAGCCGCCACGTCGGGATGCCGTCGGGACGCTTTGTCAGACAGGCCGAAATGGCGCGGCACCCCGACAAGCGATCACCGCATGGCGAGTCGGTTCCTGCGGCCGCAGGCATTAGCAATTCGGGTCCGCGACAAAGAGAAAGTCGACTCCCACCCGTTCGGCCAGTGCTCGCCCCAGCGTCTCGCCCAGCACCATGAAGGCACTGGCGAGCGCATCGGCATCCATGCAGCAGTCGGCCAGGACCGTCACGGAAGCGGGGCCGTCCTGAACCGGCCTGCCGCGCGCAGGGTCCATCGTATGGGCAAAGCGGCGCCCCCCGACCTCGACGAAATGCCGGTAGTCGCCCGTGGTGGCGATGGCGATGTCCTCAAGTTCGAATATCGAATGCGCGGCGCGGGTTTCCGGGTCCGGGCGCTCGACGGCCACCGTCCAACCGCGCCCGTCGGGCTGGCTGCCAAGGGCACGCAACTCCCCGTCGATCGAAGCGAGCGCATGGGTGATCCCATGCGCTCGCACCACGTCGATGAGACGGTCGACGCCGTAGCCCTTGGCAATTCCGTTCAGATCAAGCTGCATCGCGGCGCGTTTGCGCGCCATACCGCCCGCGAGATCCAGATCGAGAGTTTCATGGCTGGGCTGACGATGCCGCGCGAGGGCGGCGCGGATCGCCTTCGGATCGGCAGGTGCGGGACCGAACCCCCAGGCGGCGACGGCATCGCCCATCGCGATCTCGAAGGCGCCGCCGCTCAGCCGCCCGATCTCGATGGCGCGCGCCAGCACCGCCATGAGCCTTTCGGGCAGCGCCACCCACTTGCCCTCCGGTGCGACGTTCAGGCGCATCAGGTCGCTCTCGGGTTTCCATGTCGACATCTGCGCATCGACCTCATCGACAGCGGCCTGAAGATCGGCGCACAGCGTGGCCATATCCGCGCCATCGGCAGCGTACAGCACCACGGACCAACGGGTACCCATGGTCGGACCGTTCAGAACATGGCGGATCAATTCAGTAGATATCTTCGGCATAGCGCCCCTCGGCCTTCAGGCTGGCCAGGCTCTGGCCTGCGGGACCAAGCAGGTCGGCCAAGACCGCGCGCACGCCCGCAGCCATCTCGCGCCCGCCGCAAACCATCACCTGCGCCCCCTCCGCGATCAGCCGTGCAAGGCGCGTGGCATCGGCGCGCAGGCTGTCCTGCACATATTGCCGTTCCCCGTAGCGCGAAAACGCGGTGGTAAGGCTCTCGAGATGTCCATCGTCCTGCCAGCCGTGCAGCTCTTCGCCGTAGAGCAGGTCGCTCGCCGGGTTGCGCGCCCCGAAGAAGAGGTGCATCGGTCGGCGGCGGCGATTGGCGCGGATGAAACCGGCAAGCGGCCCCACGCCCGTTCCGGCACCGATCAGGATTATTGGAGCGCGGCCCCTCACGGGGCGGAAGTCGGGATTGCGGCGCGCAAAGGCGGCGACCGTCTGACCGGGCGCCAGGTCGCTCAACTGGCCCGAGCACAGTCCGCCCGGATGGCGGCGCACACAGATCTCGACGAAGCCGTCGCATGCCGATGACGCCAGCGAATAAAAGCGCGGCACGTCCGAACCTTCTGGCAGGATGCCAAGCAGATCACCGGCGTCGAAACCAGCGAAACCCTGCCCCGTGAGGCGATGCCAAAGGCTCTCGCGTGGCAGTTCGAAGCGCAAGATCGCCGTTGGCGCCTGCACTTCAGCCCCGTAGTCACGCCGCGAAACAAGGCGCAACGGCAGCGAGACCGGGCGCTCCGGCAGGTGAACGAGATTGAGATCAAACCCGAGTACACGCCCCAGATCGCGGCCCCAGCGGGAAAAATCCTGTGGCGACTGGCGGTCGACGGTGTCCAGCGGCAGAAGCTCGACCCAACCGACGGATCGCGCCGCTTCGGCAAGTTCCTCGGCAAAGGCGCAGAAGTCAGGGAAGGAGCGATCACCGAAGCCCAGAACTGCAAACGGGACGGCGGGCGCATGCGTCAGGTTGCGCACACGTTCGGCTACGCCTCGTGCGGCGGCCGGCGCCTCGCCCTCGCCATAGGTCGCGGCCATCATGATGAAGCGGAGCGCATGGCCATAACGGGCCGGATCGAACTGACCGATCGGCGCTGCATGGACGCGGTGCCCCGCTTCAGTCAGCGCCGTGTGCAGCGCGCGGGCAAAACCCCAGGTCGTGCCACCCTCCGACGCGACGAGAAGGATTGTCTCGGCGTGCCCGGCCGCAACGTTGTCCTTGATCCAAGCGCCCGAACGGCGACCTGCCAACCACTGAACGAATCCCGTCACAGCCAGCGCAGGCACGCTCAGCGACATCAGCCCGAGGATGAGCCCCAGGACCGAAGCGCCCTGGCCGGTATGCAGCATCATCACGATCTCACTCATCCGCTCCCAAGCGCTCAGCGGGACAGAGGCGAGTACCTTGCCTGTGCCGGGGTCGATCCGCGCGGTACCGCCGTCGGTGGCAAGGGTGAAGCTGTCGGTCGGATCCTGTGAGGACGGTAGGGACAATGCCCTAAGCGCGCTCACCGGCGTTTGAGTGAGCAGGGGAATTTCGGTTGGGGAAAGCTGCGCCAGACCAAGCGTGGCAGTTGCAAAGGCCGGATCGGTAGAATCGTCCGGCAGGAGCGAGAACGCCGAAGCGGTCATCCAGAGCGCGGTGAGCGACGATAGTGCCAGCCCACCGACAGCGAAACGCGCCAGTTCCACATGCACGCGCCCCGGCCATGGTCCGCGCGTGCGCCCGAACCAGCGCCGCCAGCCACCCATGCGCCGCGCCAGGAGTGCCGCGCCCGATGCGGTGAGCAACAGCATCGCCGCCGCGCCAAGCCCGGTGACCATCCGCCCTGCATCGCCCAGGAAAAGTGCCCGGTGGAGATTGGTGAGCCAGAGTTCGAAGGCCGGGGCGTCAGGCGACCCGGCATCGGCGCCGGTGGCGGGATCGATTACCGCCGCGCCGGGATTGCCGCCATCGAACCAGTAGGCGACCACACGTCCCGATGGCGCGCGCCGGATCTGTTCCAGCCCCGGATGGCTGGCACTGACCCGTTCGGCCAATTCAGCCACGGTAAGCGCGGGCGCCGCCTGCGAGGAACCGATCTTCTCGAGCGTCGGGAAGACGGCGAGAACCGAGCCGCTCAGCGCGAGCACAAGAAGAAGAAGCGCGGCGAATAGACCCGGCAGGCGGTGAAAGCTGCGCAACATCCGTGGCCCCAGCTCACCTGCTCACGGTCAGGTCGGCGATGTAACCGCGACCCTGGACCGGTTTGCCGAGATTGGCCGAGGTGAGCGGAAAAACCACGTCGTTCGGGCTTTCGCGCATCTCTTCCGCCGCGGCATCGACGTGCAGCACATACCCGGCGTCGAAAAGCGCGTCCTGCAGATCAAGCGTGATCTTGAGCGAGCGGCCCGACCCAACCGAGGCGCCGGTGATACCGTCGATCTGCGAGGTGTCGCCGCCCGTCGCGGCAAACCAGCCCGGCAGGTGCCGGTAATACTTCGCTCTGCCGCCCGCCATCCACAGGCTGCCCACATAGGCGCCCTGCGCATCGGTCACGTAGAGGGCGAGGTAGGCGCCGTTGCCCCCGTAATTCGTCATCTGCATCGTGAAGGTGACCGGCGTGGCGAAGGCCAGTCCAGGAGCAGTGAGGGCGGTGGTCAGCGCAAGAGTGGAAAGAAGAGTCTTCATCGGTCTGCCTCAATCAATTGGTTTGCGCGGAGGGTTTGGCCCCCGGCGTGAAAAGTCCGTTGGCCGGGGGAGCAGTCTGGCCGGCACTCGCGGGGTTTGCGTTCTGTGCGCAGTTCGTCGCGCCGCGCGGGCAGCCGGCGCCACCGTCCTCATCGTCGTCTTCGCCATTGTGATCCTCGTCGTCCGCGCGGGCGAACGGTCGCTTGAGCAAGCCGTCATCGTCGTTGTCGGCCAGGACCAGCCCCCGGTTCTTCCCGGAAACCTGCACGGTTTCGGTGGATTCCGAATTGGCGACCGGCGCGGTGCCGGCCAAGGCAGTCGGCGCGACAAGCTGACCGCCCGAAGCAAAGAGCGTACTTACCCCAGTCGCGGGCGCTGCCGCCAAAGGTTGCGGCGCATCCGGCGCCGCGATCGGGGCGACGTCGAGCGCGACGTAAACGCTTGTCGCGGCCGTTAAGGTCAGCGCGATGAGAGCGAGCGCAGATTTCATGGGGTTTCCTTTTCTGTGCAATGGGCATGCGTCTGGAATGTCACGATACTGCTGGTCGTTCCTGTTGCAGGTCGCGGTCACTCATCGTCGTCTTCCTCCGTGCCGAGCACGGAGAGCGTCGCGGGATCGAGACGCAGCTTCACCCGGCGGCCCTGCGCGTCGCGGGCATCGAGTTCGTAGCAACCGTCGTCGATCTTGATGCGCCGCACGGTCAGCCCTTGCGCCGCGGCCGCGGCCTCGACCGCCTCGCGCGGTTGCCAGTCGGCCATCGGCACCCGGCAGTGCACATCTCGCGCCACGGCAGCCGAGGCCGAAGCTCCCCAAAGCAGCGCGAACCCAATGAGGCGTGGTGAAAAGTGCGGCGAAAACGGCATGGCATGCTCCGTTGGTGTCGATGCCCTTTCTGACGCACGATTCTGACGGGAAGCTGAACCACGCCGCGATGTGCCTTCAGCTTGCCGTAAGCTTCCGTGCTGATAACTTGGCCGCGACTGATGGAGACGAGAATGCGCATCCTTCTTGTGGAAGACGATGACGTGCTCGGCTCTGCCGTGCGCGACCAGATTGCCGCCGACGGCCATTCGGTCGACTGGGCGACCCGCCTGGATACCGCGCGCGATGCCATCGCGGTCGCCCTGTTCGATCTCCTACTGCTCGACTTGATGCTGCCGGACGGGCTGGGGCTGGCCTTTCTTCGCGATCTGCGCAGCCGCGGCGATGTGACGCCGGTCATCATTCTGACCGCGCTCGATCAAGTGTCGGACCGGATCGAGGGCCTGAACGCCGGGGCTGACGATTACCTCGTCAAACCCTTCGACCTGGCCGAGCTTTCGGCGCGCATTGGTTCGGTCGCCCGGCGCTACACCGGCAACCCCAATCCGATCATCACACTCGGCCACCTTGAAATTGACCTCGCCGCGCGCACGATCGCGCGCAACGCTGCGCCGATAGGCCTGACCGCAAGGGAATGGGCGCTTCTGGAGGCATTCCTCAGCCGTCCCGGCCAGTTGCTCTCCAAACGCAAGCTTGAGGAACGGCTCTATTCCTTCGATGATGAAATCGGCTCGAACACCGTCGAAGTGCATGTGAGCCGCCTGCGCAAGAAACTCGGCGCAGGTGTGATCGAGACGGAACGCGGGCTTGGCTACAGGCTGGGGCGCGGATGAAGAAACTTCGCTCGCTGCAAATAAGGCTCGGCCTCGCCGTCGGGACGCTCGTCACGCTGCTCTGGGTGGTGACCGCCCTTGTCACCGCGCGGCTCGTGCGAACCGAGTTGAACGAGGTGTTCAACTCGGCGCTTGAAGAGACCGCGCAGCGTATCCTGCCATTGGCGGTCAGCGAAGTTCTCGGCCGCGACGAAGCGCTTGGTCCGCAGATCTTGCCGATCGTCCGTCCACATGAGGAATACTTCACCTATGTCGTCCGTGACGCGTCGGGGGAGATTCTGCTGCAATCGCACACCGCCACGCCTGCGATCTTTCCGCCCTATGAGGGCCCGGGATTCCAAGACACTCCCAATTTTCGGGTGTTCAGCGACGCGGCACTGAGCGGTACGATCACCATTACTCTGGCCGAGCCCCTTTCGCATCGTCAGGAGGTGGCGCACGAAGTGCAGATGGCGCTTCTGGCGCCGCTCGCGCTGATGGTGCCACTTTCGCTCGCGGGCATTGCGGTGGTCCTGCGGCTGGCCTTCACATCGCTCAGACGCTTCCGGCTGCGGCTGGCACGGCGGGGGGCGGCCGATCTGTCCGCCGTCGACATGCATGACCTGCCCGCCGAGGTGCTGCCGCTTGCCCACACGCTCAACGCGCTGCTCGCCCGGCTCGATGCCGCCTTTCAGGCCGAGCGCAGCTTCGCCGCCAATGCCGCGCATGAACTGCGAACACCTCTTGCCGGCGCGATCGCCCAGGCGCAGCGCCTGCGTGCAGAAACCACCGATCCGGCAAGTGCCGCCCGGGCCGCAGAGATCGAGACCGTGCTGAAGCGGCTGACGCGCCTTTCCGAAGGGCTGATGCAACTCGCGCGCGCCGAGGGCGGCAAGCCACTCGCCGAGACGCCGCAGGATCTGCGACCCGTGCTGCGATTGATGGTTGAAGATGCCGCGCGCCCGGCCGGCGGTACGCCAGCGCGGCTCGTCCTGCCGGGGCAGCCGGTCATTTCCGATCTGCATCCCGATCTTTTTGGAATTCTCGCCCGCAACCTCATCGACAACGCGCTACGTCATGGCACGCCGGGCGGTGAGGTGGTCGTACGGCTGACGACCGAAGGACAGCTGAGCGTCGAGAACGACTGCCAGTCGCTTGCCCCGGAGATGCTTGCCCGCCTCGGCACCCGCTTCCTGCGTGCGCCGGGGGCGGGCAAGGGCAGCGGTCTCGGCCTTGCCATCGTCCATGCCATCGCCGCGCGTACGGGCGCGAAACTGTCGCTGGCATCCCCCATTCCGGGGCAAGCCCGCGGCTTTTGCGCCAGCATCTTGCTGCCAACGCTCTAGGTGTTCAGTCTCGGCAGCTGGTGGATCGGATCGAGGATGGGTCTTTCTGCTGCGGTCGATGCCGCCGAAAAGATCGTGTGCAGTGACGAGCTTGCGATCTCTGTGTTGCGGCCCTGACGAAGAACGTGGTCGCGGCGCCCTCATGACGAACCTGTCCCACAATGCCTCCGGCCATTCCTGAGAAAAACCGCGGCATCAAACCTGGCCCGCATTCCCCCTTGGCCCGCGCCCCCGGCAGGGCTATCACGGCGATCCGAAACCTCAGGAGGCTGCCTTGGATACCATTGCCGACCGGATCGCACGGACCATTGCTCAGGAGATCAGCGCGCACGCCCGGCAGGTTTCCTCGGCGATCGGGCTGCTGGATGAAGGTGCCACGGTCCCTTTCATCGCACGCTACCGGAAGGAAGTGACGGGCGGGCTTGACGACACTCAGCTTCGGACCCTTGCCGATCGGCTTGGCTACCTGCGCGAGATGGAGGCGCGTCGGGCGACGATCCTTCAGTCGATCCGCGATCAGGGCAAATTGACCGAGGACCTCGCCCATGCCATCAGCGGAGCGGAGACGAAATCCACGCTCGAAGACATCTACCTGCCCTACAAACCGAAGCGCCGTACGCGGGCGATGATCGCCCGTGAGAACGGGCTGGAACCGTTGCTGCGCGCGATTCTGGCCGACCGCGAAACAGCGCCGGCCGCTTTGACCGACAGCTATGTGAGCGAAGCCGTTCCCGGTGCAAAAGAAGCACTGGAGGGCGCACGGGAGATTCTGGCCGAGGAGCTCTCCGAAAACGCCGATCTTCTGGGAAGGCTGCGCGATTTCATGCACGCAGAGGCCATCATCTCCGCCCGCGTCATCGCGGGCAAGGAGGAGGCCGGGGCGAAATTCTCCGACTATTTCGCGCACAGCGAGAAATGGGCAACCATCCCGGCGCATCGGGCGCTTGCCGTCTTGCGCGCGTCGAAGGAAGAGGTTGTCGCTCTGGACATCGCGCCCGAGGCCGAAATCGGTGCTCCGCGCGCCGTGGCGATGGTCTCTGCCGCCATCGGCACTGCCGGCGACACGCCTGGCGATCGCTGGCTGCGCGAGGCAGCCGCCTGGACATGGCGCGTGAAGCTCAGCCTCTCGATGTATGTCGATTTGGTCTCGGAACTGCGTAGGCGCGCGCATGACGAGGCGATCGCAGTCTTTGCGCGCAATCTCAGGGACCTGCTTCTGGCTGCGCCGGCCGGCTCACGCGCGACGCTCGGCCTCGACCCCGGCATTCGCACCGGCGTCAAGGCTGCGGTCGTAGATGCGACCGGGAAACTGCTGGAAACAGCGACGCTCTACCCTTTCCAGCCGAAGAACGATCTGCGCGGGGCCATCGCCACCGTACTTGAACTCGTGAAGCGGCATGGCGTCGAACTCATCGCCATCGGCAACGGAACAGCAAGCCGTGAGACGGAGCGCCTCGTGGCCGAGGCGCTGAAGCAGCTGCCTTCGGCGTCGAAGAAGAAGCCCGTCAAGGTGATCGTGTCCGAGGCCGGCGCATCGGTCTATTCCGCATCGGAACTGGCGGCACGGGAATTCCCCGGTCTCGACGTATCGCTCAGGGGGGCGGTCTCCATCGCGCGGCGCCTGCAAGATCCGCTTGCGGAACTGGTGAAGATCGAGCCGCAATCCATCGGCGTCGGACAATATCAGCATGATGTGGATCAGCGCCGCCTTGCGCAGGCGCTGGAGGCTGTGGTCGAAGATGCGGTGAACGCGGTCGGCGTCGATCTGAACATGGCCTCCGCGCCGCTACTTGCCCATGTCGCGGGCCTTGGTCCCTCGATCGCCCAGGCTATCGTCGATCACCGCGACGCCCACGGCGCCTTCCCCTCGCGTCAGACGCTTCGCAAGGTGCCGGGCCTTGGACCAAAGGCCTTCGAGCAATGCGCGGGCTTCCTGCGTATCCAGGATGGGGAGGAACCGCTGGATGCATCGTCAGTTCACCCGGAAGCCTATGGCGTCGCGCGGCGCATCGTCGCCGCCTGCGGCCGCGACATCCGCGCCATTATGTGCGACAAAGATGCCCTGAAGGGGCTGCGCGCGCAGGATTTCGTGGACGAGAGCTTCGGCCTGCCTACAATTCGGGACATCCTCGCGGAACTCGAAAAACCGGGCCGCGACCCGCGACCCGACTTCGTGACGGCAACCTTCGCCGACGGCGTGGAGGACATCAGGGATCTGAAACCCGGCATGATGCTGGAAGGCACGGTCACAAACGTCGCGGCCTTCGGCGCCTTTGTCGATATCGGCGTCCATCAGGACGGGCTGGTGCATGTCAGCCAGTTGGCCGACCGCTTCGTGAAGGACCCGCACGAGGTTGTGAAGGCGGGCGATGTTGTGAAGGTTCGCGTGACCGAGGTGGACATTCCCCGCAAGCGGATCGGACTGACGATGCGCAAGGATGGTGGCGACCGGCCCGCGCAGAGCGACAAAGACGCCGGTCCGCGTGGACGGTCCAGCGCCACGAAGGAACACCGGCCGCAGCAGAAAGATACTTCACAGGGTTCGCTCGGGGCCGCCTTGCTCAACGCCATGAACAAGCAGCGCTGACGTCGGATCAGGACAGGCTCGGCGTTTCCGGCACCGGCATCGGGCGGCCCGCATCGTCTATCGCGACGAAGGTGAACATGGCCTCTGTCACCTTCTCCCGCGCACCCACTCTGCCGCGCAACACCCACGCTTCGACCTCGATGCCCATAGAGCTGCGCCCGACCCGCGCGACGTCGGCGTAGATGCAAAGCACGTCGCCCACTTTGACCGGGCGGATGAACTTCATTGCGTCGACGGCAACCGTCGTCACCCGGCCCTGCGCCCGCTCCCCGGCCACTATGCCGGCGGCGATATCCATCTGGCTCAGCACCCAGCCGCCGAAAATGTCGCCGTTGACGTTCACATCGCGCGGCATGGCAAGTGTCCTGAGTGTGAGCTTGCCTTCGGGCTCAGTCCCCATGCAAGAATTCCTCCGAGATGTTGCCGTAAGATGGCGTCATGGTGCAGCGCGGCAATCGGTTCGAACCCGTAACGTTCAGATACCGCTGAGGCGGCTCCGGTAGCGCGCGACGCGCCATACCGACAGGGCGATGAGGGGCGCGCAATAGAGGATCGCTTCCACACGGTTTCCAGTGGTCATAAGCCAATGCACGAACGCCAGAATCGCCGCCGGATAGATCCAGCGTTGCAGCCGTTTCCACCCCGTGCCCATGCCGCGCACCGCCATTTCGTTCGACGTGACGGCGAGCGCGACCATCAGGAACAGCGAGATCCAGCCCGTGAGAAGCTCGATCCGCGTGAACGAGCGCAGGAACTTCCCTATGTTCAGATTGACCATCCAGACCAGCAGATGCAGCGCCGCGTAGCCAAAACTTGCGACGCCGAAGTAACGGCGACGCTTCCGCAGCCAGGGCAAAGGCCCAAAGACAAACTGAAGCGGCGTAATCATCATGGTGACGATGAGAAGCCAGCAGGAGATAAGGCCAGTCCAATGTACATAGGGCGTCGGAACGTGCAGCACGAAGCGCGCGATAATGAGCCAGATCGCCGGCAGGGACAGAAGCGCCCAGAGAAGGTAGATATTGTCGGTGATCCGCCGCATCTTGCGCCCCAAATGCAAAGCGGCCGCGCCTTAACTAGCGCGACCGCAAGTGTGTTGGCCCGTCACTCGGCGGCGATCGCCGCCTTCATGTCGGGAGTTGGTTTCTTGACCTCGAATTCCTCGTGATAGGAACGCTCGACGTTCACCGTCCAGACATCATGCCGCTCTCCCAGGATATTGCGCGCGGCGAGCATCGCCGACAGCATGGAATGATCCTGGTTGTTGTAGCGGTGAAGCCCATTGCGGCCGACGGTCTGAAAGTTCTCGAGCGATACGATCCAGTCTTCGAGCACATCGAGCGCCGCGCGGTATTCGCCGTCATAGACCGGATAGGCCTTGGGTTGGCGGATTATGGCGGCGCCGATAACGTCGGACGCCTTGGCGAGCCCGAGTTGTTCAAGTTCCTTCGCGGCAAGCTCGCGCAACTCCTCGTCGGTCATGTTCCAGAGCCCGTCGCCCTGCTGGCAGAAATACTCCATACCGATGGAGGCGGTGTTCTGGTCCGGCAGCATTTCCTTCGACCATGCGCGGAAGTTCTGGATGCGTCCGACCTTGACCTGCGGCGAGTGGATGTAGATCCAGTTGTCCCTGAACGGGTCGGCATGGTCGAGAACCAGCGTGACGATCAGAAAGTCGCGATATTTCAGCCTGCTGGCGGCCTCTACCACCGCAGGCGGCGGCGGCGGGTCGAAGACGTTTATCAGATCACGCAGCGCCATGGAATTTACGAAGTGATCGCCTTCCACCCGCTCGACGACCGGCGCGCTGCCATCCTCGTGCCAATGCTTTACGTCGATCGAGGTCACGCGATTGCCCTCGCGGCTCACCTTCACGACTTCGGAGCGCAGATGCACCTCGCCGCCTTTTTCCGCGACGATCTGTGCGGTCTTTTCCCACATCATGCCAGGTCCGAGGCGTGGATACTGGAACTCCTCGATCAGGCTGGTCGTGTCGTTGGCGCCCGAAATCGCGTTCCATACCGCCTTGAAGAGCGACAGGTTCTTGATGCGCTGCGCCGCCCAGTCGGCGCGGATGTCCCTTGGGCTGATGCCCCAGACCTTCTGCGTGTAGCTGCGGAAGAAATGCATGTAGAGGCGGCCGCCGAAGCGGTTGATCACCCACTCCTCAAAGCTCTCTTCCTTGCGATAGGGCCGTACCTGCCACTTGAAGTATGAGAGGAGGATCCGCATCGACTCATAAGGGCCGATATTGGTCAGGGCGTTGAAAAGCTTCAACGGATAGTCGAAGAACTTTTCGCGGTAGTAGATGCGGCTGAGGCGCGGGACGGTGATGAAGTCATCTTGCAGCACCTCGTGCCACATCTCCTCGACTTCCTTCACCTTGGTGAAAAAGCGGTGGCCGCCAATATCGAAGCGGTAGCCATTGTTGGACTCGGTCCGCGAAATGCCGCCAACCATGTTCGAGCCCTCATAGACCTTCGGCTTGAAATGGGAGCTGCGCTTCTGCAACTCATAGGCTGCGGTAAGGCCCGCCGGGCCGCCACCGATCACCACGACGGGGCTACGCTCGTCCTGCTGCATTTTCACCATCACCGTTCCCAAAAATTTGAGTTGTTCAAATCCACCCTCGCCCGATCAATATACAACGGGACGGGTGCGGGGCCAAACCCTCTTGCCCGAAATCGCGCGCCAGCGTCGCCGATTTGGAACCAATCACAGATTGTTGATGCTAATCGTTCCGCAACGACAGCGACAAATTTAGGCATCAAATTCATAGTGCAACCCCTGATTGAGAAACTGAAACGCCCCACCACTTTTGCAAATGCCGACTTCGAATCGGCTCCTTGGCACCTAATGCATTTCACGCCAAACACCGTCACAAAAATAAAACAAAACAGTACCTTACCCATAGAGAACGTAACAAGGATTCTATATTTTCACATAGCGACCGGCAACTCCCACCCCTCTGCTGTCGAACGCGTTCCGGGTATCGAGCACCAACCGGGCAGAACGCCCGACCAAGCCATAGTCGACGTCGGTGTGATCCGTCGTGACAAGCACCGCGTCATAGGATTCTACACTTGCTTCGCTCAGCGCCGCCGAACTCCGCCCGACCAGAGCCGGATGATCGCGGGTCAGCGGCATCACCGGGAAATACGGATCATGATAGTCGCACAGTGCGCCCATCGCCTCAAGCCGGTTCAGGATCGCCAGCGCCGGGCTTTCTCGCGTATCCTCGATGTCCTTCTTGTAAGCGACACCAAGCATAAGGATGCGTGCACCCTTGATCGGCTTGCCGTCCTGTTTCGAAAGCTCGACCGCCACGCGCCCGGCGATCAAGTCCGGCGCATTGTCGTTATTTGCGCGCGCCAGATCGATGATCGGCAGGCTGGACCCCACATCCGTCGCGCGCCAGGACAGATAAACCGGCGAGACTGGGATGCAGTCCCCGCCGATGCCGGGTCCGGGGTAGAAGGGCATGTAGCCGAAAGGCTTTGTCGCAGCCGCACGCACCACTTCCCAGACATCGACGCCCATCGCATCAAGGGCAACCTTCATCTCGTTCACCAGCGCGATGTTGACCGTGCGGAAGCTGTTCTCGGCCAGCTTCACCGCCTCGGCCGTCGCCAGTGAACTGACCGGAACCGTGCGCGAGACGATGCGCGAATAGAACATGTCGATCAGTTCGCGAGAGCGAGCGTCGTCGGCCCCCACGATTTTCGGAATCGACTTGGTGTCGAACTTGTGGTTGCCCGGATCCTCACGCTCGGGCGAATAGGCGAGGAAGAAGTCCTCCCCTGCTTTCAGCCCGCTCCGCTCGAGGATCGGCTTCACGACCGTTGCCGTCGCGCCGGGCCAGACGGTGCTTTCCAGCACAACCAGTTGGCCGGGCCGCAGCCACTCCGCGATGCCTTCGGCAGCGCGTACGACATAACTCAGATCTGGTTCGCGGCTGGAAGATAACGGCGTCGGCACGCAGATCAGGACGACGTCGATTTCCTCCAGAGCAGCGAAATTCGCGGTTGCGCCGAACTTGCCTCCGGCGACCGCATGGCGGATCCGGTCCTCGGCGAAGTACGAGATGACCCGCTCGCCCGCGTTGATCGCATCGACACGAGTTTCGTTGAGGTCGATGCCCGTGGTGGGAAAACCCGCCTCCGAAATCGTCAGCGCAAGCGGCAGCCCGACATAGCCAAGCCCCACCGTCGCGATTCGCGCCTCGTGACGGGCAATGCGATCCTTCAGGTCTGAAAACAGCGAAAATGCGTTGGTCATACTCAATCCCGAAATTCGACGCCGGAGAACATATACTGATAACACAGCGGGACGATTTATTGCACCTGCATACTAAGGCAATCAATCAGAACGCGACCAGTCAGGAATGTTGTACCTCCGGGGGTAACAATTTGCGTTGAATGAGAAGAATAGCCCGGAATCATGGCATTCGTTGCGTAGTCTTGCATCAGAAGAGTCGCATGCTGCGGCATCGCGATGTTTACAGGACACGCCCACGGCCCCGGCAGAAACCGGACTGTTTCGCAAACGCAGCATATTCAGCAGATGCGGATGGCAGGCCCAAATGCCCCATGCTAGCATCGAACTGTTGGACAGTTGAGTTTTGAGCAGGGGCATATGAGAGTATTCATTACGGGCGGCGCGGGCTTCATCGGGTCGCATCTGAGCGAACGTCTGGTGGCCGAGGGTCATGCGGTCATTGCGCTTGACGATCTTTCCACCGGCCGCCGCGAGAACCTCGCGAGCCTTGCGGGAAGCAATCGGTTCCGTCTTGTCGAAGGTACGATTCTCGATCCTGCGCTGGTTCAGTCACTGACGGATGAAGCCGATGTGATATTCCATCTCGCCGCCGCCGTTGGCGTGAAACTCATCATGGACGAACCGTCACGCTCGATCCTGACGAATATCAACGGGACGGAGAATGTCCTGAAGGCCGCGCTGAAGGACAAGAAGCTGACCTTTGTCGCCTCGACCTCCGAGGTCTACGGCAAGGCCACGAAATTCCCGTTCTGCGAGGATGACGACCTGACGATCGGTGCGACCAAGAACCTGCGCTGGTCCTACGCCTCGGCCAAGCAGCTCGACGAATTTCTCACGCTGTCCTATGTCCGCGAGGTTGGCCTGCCCGCCGTCGTCCTGCGCTTTTTCAACACCACCGGCCCGCGCCAGACAGGGCGCTATGGCATGGTCCTGCCGAATTTCGTGCAATCCGCGCTTGAGAGCCGCCCCCTCATGGTGCACGGCACCGGCGAGCAGACACGTTGCTTCGGCCATGTCGCGGACGTGATCGAAGCGCTGGTGCGATTGCTGGAGACGCCCGCCGCGCAGGGTCAGGTCTTCAACGTCGCCAACGATCAGGAGGTGTCGATCCGCGGCCTCGCAGAACAGGTGATTGCCGCGACCGGATCGACATCGCAGATCAAGCTCATACCCTATAGCGACGTCTATCCCGAGGGTTTTGAGGACATGGCCCGCCGCCTGCCCGATGTCTCCAAGCTCGAGCGCGCCATCGGCTTCCGCCCGCGCCGCCCGCTGAGCGAGATCATCCGCGACATCGTCGCCGAGAAACGCGCGACAATGGCGGCCTGATCGCGATGCAGAGTTCTAACAGCCGCGATTACCTCTGGCTCGCCGCAGTTCTGGCACTCGGTGCGGCGCTCCGTATCTGGGGTCTGAACGCGCCGATGTGGCATGACGAAATCCAGACCGTCGTCACCCATCTCGACCTGAGCTGGACCGAGACGGTTCAAAGCTATTCGATGAACCATCACTACCTGCACAACTTCCTCGCCAAGGCGTCGATGGAGCTCTTCGGGCGCGAGCCCTGGGCGATCCGCCTGCCCGCGATGATCTTCGGCCTCGGCGTCATTGCCGCGACCTGGGTGCTGGCGCGTGAGGTCGCGGGGGCGACCGTGGCCCATGTCACGGCGCTTCTGCTCGCGCTTTCCTATCACGAAATCTGGTTTTCCCAGAACGCGCGCGGCTATACCGGGCTGGCGCTCTTTTCGACGCTCGGGATGCTCTGCTTCCTGCGCGGGATCAGGGCGCCGAGGGCCGGAACGTGGATCGCTTATGGCCTCTGCCTCGCCGCCGCGGTTTTCACCCATCTGACCGGGGCGTTCTTCTTCATGGCGCAGGGCGTCGTCTGGGTCGGTCTGATGATCTGGCGCAAGGCTCGCGGCGATCTGGACGCCGCCACAGTCAAGCTGCCGTTCCTCGGCTTTCTGGTCGGCGGCGTAATCGCGGCTCTCGTCTATGCGCCCCTGATCCCGAGCCTTCTCGCACACTGTCGGCGGCGTGTCCGAGACGTCGGCCACCGACGTCATGCAGGAATACCAGAATCCGCTCTGGACGGCGATGGAGGCGATCCGTACCGGCGTCGGCAGCGCGGGGGTGCTCACCGCACTGACCGGGCTTGCCGTGCTGACCCTGTCTATTCTTGGCGCGTTCGCCTTGCGGCGGAAGGAACCATTGTTCGCGGTCATCACCTTCGGCCATATCGTCCTGACGGCGGCCCTTCTGATGGCGGTCGGCATGCGCATCTGGCCACGCTTCTTCTTTGTCGATATCGGGCTGCTGTTGTTGCTGATCGTGCTTGGTGTGCGCTTCTGCTGCGATGTGATTGGCCGCATCCTTGGCAACGAACACGTCGCGCGCGGCCTCTTTGCGCTCGGCGTCATCGGAATGGTCGGCATTTCGGTCTTGCTGGCGAAGCGGAACTATGACTTCCCGAAGCAAGACCTCGAAGGCGCCTATCGGCTGGTGAGCGAGATCGAAAAGCCCGGCGACCGCATCTATTCCATCGGCTATTCCGGGCAGGATTTCCGCGACTGGTACAAGGCCGACTGGCCGATCCTCTTCAGCAATGACGACTACCTCGCCGCGATGAAGGACCACGGCCCCGTGATCCTCGTCGTCGGCTTCCCCGAACGGAACTTCCGCGACGTGCCGCAACTGGCGCTGGATGCCGATGTGAACGGCGCCACTAATGTCTGCGCGCCGGACCACACCGCGCCTGTCCTCAAAACGCTCCGATGTTTCGGCGGGACGCTCGGCGACGGTAATGTGATCGTCTTCCGCCGTGACTGAGGACCCGCACATCGTCATCGGCTCCGGCCCCGCCGGGGTTTCGGCCGCCGTCGCCCTTCTGGCGCGTGGGCGTAAGGTCATGATGGTCGATGGCGGCAAACGGCTGGAACCCGAGGCCGCAGCGCGCCGCGACGCACTCGCCGCAACCGACCCGGCCGGCTGGGTCGATCGGACGCGCTCCGACTGGATGGCGCCGCAATATGCAACTCCGCCCGGTCAGGTCCGCCGCTATGGTTCCGACTTCGCGATGGAGCCGGGCGAGGCCACGCTGGCCGACTTGCCCGGCTGGTTCGCGCTCCGCGCCTCGCGCGCTGCGGGGGGGCTTTCGAACCTTTGGGGCTCGGCCGTGCTTCCCTACGCGGAGAAGGACATGGCGGGCTGGCCGATCACCGCAGAGGACCTCGCGCCGCATTACCGCGCCGTCGCCGAGTTCCTGCCGGTCGCCGGTGTCTCTGACGATGTAGAGACGCTTCTGCCCGCCCTGCCCATGGAAGGGCGTTCGGGCATCGCGCCCGCGCCCCAAGCGGCCGAGCTTCTGCACCGTATTCGCCAGAACCGCGGCCCCCTCGCAGCGCTCGGCGTCACCGGCGGGCAGGCCCGGCAGGCTGTCGATGGCGGTTGCCATCTTTGCGGGTTATGCCTCCACGGTTGCCCATTTGGCCTCATCTGGAAGGCGGGAGACTCGCTGGCGGCGCTTCGGCAGCACCCGGATTTCAGCTACCGTACTGGCGCGGTCGTGCAGCGGATCAGCGAAGGCCACGGCGTCACCCTGCATCTGGAAGACGGCACCGAGATCACCGGCAGCCGCGCCTATCTTGGCGCGGGGGTGCTTGAAACCGCCCGTATCCTCATGGCCTCGGACACGGGGTTTGAGGAACTGGTGCTGAAGGACAGCCAGCATGCCTTCCTGCCGATGCTCCACCGCTGGCGGAACCATGCTCGGCCGGATCGCGGACGCTTCCACACCCTGCCGCAGGCCTTCGTCGAGATCGACGCGCCAGAGGTTTCGCCCCATATCGTTCACTCCCAGGTCTATAGCTGGAACGAACACTTCCCGCGTGACCTGATCCAGAACTACGCCAGCAAGATCCCTTTCTCCGCGCCCTTCTTCACCGCGTTGGCGCGCAGGCTGATCGTGGCGCAGATGTTCCTGCATTCCGAGCATTCGCACCGAATGCCGTTGCGGCTCGCCCCCGACGGGCGACTACAGGTCCGGCTCGACGCGAACCCGGCGATGGAGGGCGTGCTGAAAGCCGCCGCGAAGCACATGGGCAAGGCGATGGGCAAGGTGGGCCTCATCCCCCTGACCTTCGCCGCCCGCCCCGGCGCGCCGGGGTCGAGCTTCCATGTCGGGGCTTCGGTCCCGATGGCCGCCGCGCCGAACGCCGGCCAGTCCGACACCCTCGGCCGCCCTTCGGGATGGCAAAGGTTGCACCTCATCGACGCGTCGAGCCTGCCTGCGATCCCCGCCACGACCATCACTTTTTCGGTCATGGCCAACGCCCACCGGATCGGCGCGCTGGCCCCCTAGGCCGCGCCGCGCTCGAACGCGCCGCCCTCCAGCGCCCGCGCAAGCTCGCCGCCCCGGCGATGCGCCGCCGCCGCGAAGGCAGCGCCATAGGCTGCCATCACCGGCCCTTCATGCCAGATCGTCTCGAACGCCCGACGCGCCGCCGCCGATTGCGCGGCCCGGTGGGCGGCGTCCGCCTGCAACCCCCGCATCGCCGCGATCAGTTCGTCCTCGGTCGCAAAAAGCGCCCCGCCCCCGGAGCGTTCCACGATTTCCGGGAATGGCCCAAGCCGCCGCGCGATGACCGGCGTGCCCAGCCTGAAGCTCTCGATCAGGATGATCCCGAAAGTCTCGTAGCAAACCGAGGGCACGACAAGCCCGAGCGCCCCGCGGTAATAGGCGTCCAGTTCCTCCGGCGACTTGCGGCCTAGGAACTGGATATTCCGCTTGCCCGCCGCCAGCCGCTTCAACTCGCCCGCATAGTCGCCGTCTCCGAGGATCAGAAGATCCGCCTCGGGATAGCGGTCCATCGCAGGGAACACATCCTGCAAGCCCTTGATCTTCTCCAGCCGCCCGACAAACAGGAAATAGGGCCGCGGATGGCCGGTGAAAGGCTCCACCGTCTTCGCCACGTCGGGCAGGAAGTAGGGCAGCACCGTCATTTCCTGCCGCAGGCCGAATTCCCTGTGCTTGGCCCGGCTGAATTCGCTTTTCGCGATGATGATGTCCATTCCGTCCAGCGCACGGTCCAGCATCCCCGTCGCGCGCCAAAGCTGCGGCGGGCGTCGGTAGGAGATTTGGCATTTGAGGCAATGCCGCTCGTCGCACAACTCGCGCCCGTAGCGCCAGAGGACGTGGGTCGGGCAGACCAGCCAATGCTCATGCGCCTCGTAAACCTTGAGCGCGTCGCCCATCGGCAAAAGCCCCGGACCGCCGATCAGCGAGGTGTTGTTGTGCCAGATGATGTCCGGCTTCCGCTCCGCCATGATCTCCCGGATGCGCGCCGCGTGGACGACAGGGCGGCCAAGCTGCTGGGTCAGCACGTTCGACAGCATCCCGTGCTTCGCGCGCAGCCCAATCCTGCGCACCCCGTCCGTCGGGCCTTCGGCCTGAACCTTGCCGCCGAGGATCAGGTAGCTGTCCTCCTCGTGCACCACCGTCACGTCGTGCCCGCGCGCGGCCAGCGCCCGCGCCATGCGCTGCACGCCGACCGCATCGCCGCCGAAGGAATAGGGCGGGTAGAAGGTCGTGAACATGACGATGGAAAGCGACCGCATCAGAACCTCTTACGCCTGCGCCGCCCCGAACCGCCCCGGTGCGACATAGCTTAGGAACAGCCTCAGCCTGTCCCGCATCAGCAAGAGGGTCAGAACGGCGAACACGGCGATGCCCACGAGGATGCTGAGCGCCAGCGACGCGCCCGCCGGAATCCCCGCGCCCTCCAGCGCCCGGTGGGTGAAATGCACCGCGACCACCATGACGAGCGACGCGAGCGCAGGCAGCGCGTTGCAGGCGATGAGCGGGCCGATTTCGCCGCCGCCCAGCTTCGACACGATCCGGTAGCGGAAGATCCAGAGAAGGTAATGCGCTCCGACGAAGCCCGCGGTGATCGCAACGATGCCCCAGCCCACAGCGGCAATCATCAGGACCGCGCCCAGCACCACGTTTGCCCAGGTCAGGACCGTGATCTCACCCGCATGACCGGCGGCGAGGCAGAAGCTTTGCTGCACCATCGCGATGCAGAAATAGAGGCCGAGGAACGACATGACCTGTAGGACCGGCGCGGCGGGCAGCCATTCCGGCCCGAAGACCACGCCGAGGATCGGCTCCGCCAGCACCGCGAGGCCCGCGAAGAACGGAAAAGCCGCCAGCCCGGACATCCGTGCGATATCCAGGAGCAGATCGCCCGAACGCCCGCCGCCGCGATTTATCTCGGCGAAGGCGGGTTGCGAGACCATGCGCAATGGCGTCGAGATGAGGAAGGACAGGGGCTCCACCAGGCGCCAGGCGATGCCGTAAAGTCCGGTGGCAAGCGGCCCGAGCGTCGCGCCGATGAGGAAGACCGGCAGTTGCACCGCCGTTACTTCGGCCGCCCGAAGCGTCAGCACCTTCGCGCCGAATGTCCCGGCGCGCCGCAGGTGTACCCTCGTCGTCCGGAGCCCCGGCCTCCAATCCACCACCGTCCAGGCCAGCACCGCATTGGTGCCGATCAGCGCGATCCAATGACCGACATAGGCCCAGACCCCCCAGCCGCTCAGCGCCATGAAGATACCGACGACGCCACCGACGATTTCGCCGGCGACGGCACGGAGCGATAATGCGCGAAAGTTGAACTCTCGCCGGAGGATCGCGACAGGAACGGCGGTGAAGGCGATCAGCGGCACGGTGACCGACAGTACCCGCAGCATCTTCGCCACTTCGGGCTGGCCATAGACCGCGCCGATGGGGGTGGAAAGGAGATTGAGCAGAACCGCAAGCGTCAGGCCGATCCCGGTCGTCAGCCAGAAGGTCGCGTTGTAATCCTCCTCGGTCGGGTCATGCGCGGCGATCAGGTATTCCGATACACTTTCGCGCACCAGTGTCTCGGCCGCGACGCTGAAGACCGCCGCCATCGCCATGAGGCCGTAAAGCTCCGGCCCGAGGATATTGGCGAGGACGGCGAAGACGGCGAACTTGATCGCCTGTTCGGTCCAGCCGCCCGCCGCCATCCAGCCGACGCCCTTGATGAACTTCGCACCGACGCTCATGCGACGCCTCGCCAGGGCTTCATCACGCTGCCGCGAACCGCGCGCAGGGTCCGGCGCGCGGCAAGATATGCCGCGCCCCGGCCTTCGAGATGCGCGCGCCAGCGGGCGGGATCGGTGAAATAGAACATCTCCAGCCGGGGCAGATCATAGCGTTCGGCGCCCCTGCCGGCAGACCGAAGGCGCGTGCCGACGGAGCTTTGGTAGTATTGCGCGATCCGCGCCCGAACGGACGGATTGGCGATCCCGTAGGGCGGCGCGAAATGCAAGGGCGCTGCCCCCAGTTCATCCGCGATCCGGTCGCGTGAGCGGGTCAGTTCCGCCTCGACCGCGTCGTCGGCAAGTGCATCTAGGTCGGGGTGGCTTTCGGTATGGCTGCCAAAGATCACGCCTTCGCCCTGAAGACGCCGGATCGTATCCCAGCCCATCAGCTTGCGCGGCGCGCTGGCGATACCACGCCACCCCTCGCGGCCGCCGACAAAGTTCGTCGGCAGATAGACGATGGGCCGGAACCCGAGGTCGCGCATGACTGGCCACGCGGTATCGGCAAAATCCTGAAAGCCGTCGTCGAAGGTGACGATGGCTGAACGGTCCGGCGGAGGCGCCCCACCGATATCGGAGGCGCAATAATCATCCATGGTGATGACCGGCACTCCGGCCCCGGCGATAGCCTGCATCTGCGCGGCGAAGACCTTGGGCGCGATGCAGGTCGGCCCGCCCTGCTCGGAGATCGAGTGGTACATCAGGATATCGACGACCGGCCCCTGCACCCTCAATCCTCGACCCGGTGATGCTCGAATTCCTTCCTGTGCGCTGCCCAGGCGGCGCGGTCGACCTTGCCGTCAGCGGTCAGGCTATCCGATGCGGCGTAAGCCATCGCGAAGGCGTGGTGCGTGTTGTCATGGGCGAAAAGCCCCTGCCTGCCGAAGCTCAGGAATCCGTCGAGCGTGGAAAGCCAGTTGTCCACCGTTTCGAAGTGTCGCTGATAGTCGAGGTCATAGACCGGATAGGCATGGGCGATGCGCCGCGTCTCGGTGCGGATCACCGGCACCTTCACCGGCAGGCCGAGATTGCCGAGCCAGTCGCAATAGTGCCTGCCCAACTCCTCATCCGACATATCCCACCACTTTTCGCCCGGATCGCAGGGCAGCTCGGCACAAAGGATCGTGCGACCCTTCGGTCCGGTGGCGGAATTGTAGTTCTTCGGCTCCGACATGCGGCTGATCGGGATCGACAATTCGGGAAAGTAATGCGCGTCGTATTCGGTGAACTGGTCCGTCTCGAGGATCAGATAGACGAGGATCATCCCCCGGAACCGGATCGCCTTGGCTGCCTCCATCACCTCAGGCGGCGGCGGAGGGTCCATGAGCCGCACCACGGTCGTCAGTGGGATCGTCGAATAGACCTGATCGGCGCTGTGCAGCACTTCTTCGCCATTCTCGCGGGTGACGATGCCAGTGACTTTGGCACCGTCGCGCTCGATCCGCTGAATGTCCGCGCCGAACCGGAACTCCGCCCCCTGCCCTTTCGCAGCTTCAACCATCGCATTCGAAATCTGCCCGAAGCCCTTCCTCGGATAGTAGAAACGCCCCGTGGTCGCGCCGCGCAGTCCGGGTATCATCCGCATCATCTTGCCAAGGATCTTGCCGATGGACGAGCCAGAGACCCGGCGTTCGGCCAGCATCACGGCAAGCTTGTCCGGATCGAGGCCCCAGAGCTTCTTCACATAGGGAAAGTAGAAATTCTCGGCGATGGTCGGGCCCAGGCCGTCATAGAGCACGGAGGAAAAGCTGCGCGCGCCGGTGGATTTCCTGCGAAACTTGCCCAGCAGCATATCGCCGATCAGCGAGGCCGCAAAAGCGGGTGGCAGCTTCAGCAGCGCGTCCTGAAGCTTCAGCGGGAAATGTATCCAGCGCCCGCCCAGACGAATGCGCCCGTGCCGCGGCTGCAACAGAAGATCGTCGCCAAGCAGGGCCTTCACATCCCCGATCACGTTCGGATCGGCCACCGGGTGAAAGCGGTGCGAGCCATAGTCGCACCAGATGCCGTCGATCTGGAACGAGGTGGAGTTGCCACCCGCGACCGGCGCGCGTTCAAAGACCTCGGCCTCGGCCTTGTCCTTGGTCAGCCGGTAAGCCGCCGCGATCCCCGCCGGACCCGCGCCAAGCACAAGGACGCGCGGCTTCACGCCCGCCGCACCAGAGGAACTCGTCATTCAGAAATCTCCTTGAGGGCGGGGGCGCGACTTTGCAGCCGCCCGCCCGAAAGAACCAGAACCAGCGCCCCGATCGCACCGGCGAGATAAAGGATACCCTGCCATGCAAGGCCCGACGCGACCACGTCTGGCGCGCTCGCCCCGAACGGCACGAGAAGTGCCGCAAGCGAGCTTTCGCGAACGCCGAGCCCACCCAGTGACAGGGGCAGCGTCGCGATGATCTTGGCGAGCGGCCAGGCGAAGAACCAGGCGGCCAGAGGCACATGCACGCCCACAGCCTCGGCAAGGCGGACCGAGAGCCAGATCAGTACGGATTGGATCGCCGCCGAGTAGAAAAGGGTGAAGAGAAGCCGCAAAGGTCGCTTCGCAAGCGCACCGAAGGCATCGGAGAGCCGCAGGACCAGCGCACGGGCAGGCAGTCGCGGCCAACGGTTCCAGAAGAATCGCGCGACGGGCGGAAAGGCAAAAAGGGCCGCCGCCGCGACCGCCAGCACCACGATCGCCACCGGCACCGCCATGTCATGATCGCCGCCGGATGTCGCGGCGGGCAGCAGAACCAGGCCGATCAGCATCAGGCAGGCCAACGCGGCAAGGTCGATCATCCGGTCACCAATCGCCGCCGCTGCAACCTTCGGCCCATCCTTTAGTGCAGCATGCGCAAGACCGGCGCGGACCGCGTCGCCGCCCGCCGCACCGGGCAAACAGAGGTTAGCCGCAAGCCCCGCCAGATGCGCCCTGAGCGCGATCGGAAAGGCGACCGCCCGATCCATCAGCAGCCACCATTTTGATGCCGCCGCGACGTGGCACATGAGGAATGCCGCCAGCACAGACAGGAACAGCGGCCAACTCAGCCGCGTGAAACCGGCGAGGATCGCCTCTTTCGGCAGGAACCAGAAGATCAACCCGAGCGCCAGAGCCGACCCGCAAGCGCGGATCGCCCATTTCCGCAATGCCTTGCCGCCGACAGCCACGTCAGGGCCTCAGATGCAGGCGCGAGATCATGTCCGCAATCAGGCCGAGCGACCAGATGATGAGCGCCGACAGGAAGGCGAAGATCGTGGTTTCCGACAGATTGTCCATCCAGATGTCATAGACGAACTTCAGCGCTCCGACCCCCATCAGCGCGAGACCGAGCGGGATGAAGACCCTGAGCGGGTTGAAAAGTACCGTCATCCTCAGCACCAGGATGATGAAGTTGAGAAAGTCCACCGGCCGGATTTTCGATTTTCCGACGCGTTTGCCGTACTGGATCGGGGTATAGATCATCCGTTTGCCATTACAGGACATGCAGAGAGTGATCGTCGTGGTGAAGGAAAATTTCTGCGGCAGAAGCGGGATGAACGGCACCAGTTCGGACTTGCGGAACACCCGCAGTCCCGAATTCAGGTCGTTCAATCGGCGCTCGGCCAGGAAGGAGGCAAAGGTGTTCAACACCCATTTCGCCGGACGGCGGATCAGGGGCACATTCTTCATCGCGGCCCCCCGGTCGCCCACCACCATGTCCTGATCGCGGCACATGGCGAGCATTCCGGGCAGATAGTGCGGCGGATAGGTGCCGTCGGCGTCGATGATGGCGACATATTCGTATTGCGCCTTCTTGATGCCGCGCTTGAGGCTCGCGCCGTAACCGGTGTTGACCTGATTGCTGTCGACGATCACCCCGGTTTCCCTGCGCGATTTCCAGCGTCCGGTCCTCGGACCCGTCATCGACCACGATGATTTCATAGGGAATGCCCTGCGGGTCCATCGCCTCGCGCACATGCTCGATCGTCTCGCGCACGGCACCTTCCTCGTTGTAGGCCGGTATCACGATGCTCAGCGACATGCCGTCGAGTTCGGAGGCGACGGCTTTCGCGTCCGGCTTTTCGGCGATCTTCATATCCATATCCTTCATTCCCTTCCCCGCTTCCGGTTGGGCTCAATCACTCGGTAAGGCGTGCCTCATGGCACATGCAGGCGATTCTTCACGCCAAGGACGTGATACTCGAACAGGCACCAGGCGAATGCCGCGGCCGAATAGACGTAGTAAAACTGATGGTAGGCGAACGTCGCCGCAGCGAAACCAAACCCGCCATGCGCATGCATGAAACGCGCGAAGGACCAGTTCGCCGCGACGGCGATCACCAGAAGCGCCAGCGTGACCGGCCACTGATGCGGCGCGAGCGGCAAGGCCAGAACCGACAGGATCAGCAGCCCGGCGATGACCGCCTTGGCCTTCTCGCCATGCGAGGTATTAAGGTCGTTGTGCACGCCCTCGCGCGAGATCATCAGCCGCGACCAGGGCAGCGCGCGGCGGAAGATGTCGGTATGTATGGCGTTCTTCGGGGTCCAGACCTTCAGGTGCTTGCCCAGAAGCGTCGGATCGACCGAAATGCGCCCGCCCGCCCGGCGGATGCGGTAGCCAAGCTCGATATCCTCGATCGAGGGCACGCGGTAGGTTTCCACGTCGAAACCGCCGATCTTCAGGAACATGTCCGTCCGCACCGCGCCGCAGCCCGCCCAGAAGGTCTGCGCGTCGCGCTCCGCGGTCTGGTGGTAGAAGCGGTGCATCAGGTTCTTGTAGCGCGAAAACCAGTGCTGCCCATCCGGCGCCGAATCGTAGGAGCCGAAGACCGCCGCGACGCCCGGATCGGAAAATGCCGCGCGCACCTTTTCGGCACCATCCTCCCACGCGATCACGTCGGAATCTACGAACCACAGCACATTGCCCACCGCCTCCCCTGCCGCAAGGTTCCGTGCCAGCCCCGGTCCGCCATTCTGCGGCGTCGTCAGCACCCGCGCGCCAAGCCCGCGCGCAACATCCGCCGTGCGATCGGGGGAGCGATCGTCGACGACGATGACCTCCGTCACCTCGCCCCGCGCCTTCATGTCCAGCAGGGGCGCCAGGACACGCGGCATCAAGGCCTCGGCCCGGAACGCGGGCATCACAACCGATATGGTGATCTCCGGAGCGCTCATGCGCGCACCTGCTTAGGTGTCACGAACTGCCGTGCGCGGCGGAAGAACAGGACAAGGATCGTCGCGCCGAGCGGCAGAAGCCAGATCACGCGTGCGCCGTAGCGTGTCGCCGGTTGCGAAATCCCGCCGCAGACCAGCGCATTGGCGAGGATGCCGAGGATCATCATGACGACCAGCGCCTTGATCTTGCCCGGCACGCGGCGCGGCCAAAGAAGCAGGACGGCGATCACCGCCAGCGACACGAGATACAGCATGTCCTGCATTGTTGTCACCGGGCCGAACCAGCCGAGATCCCGTGTCATGCGCCCATGCCCGAAATCACCGCTGACAAGCCCCCCGACGCCTGCATTCTGCGCCACGATACTGTCTGTGGGCAGCGTCATCTCGATGCTCACCCAATGCGACTGGATCAGCGTGTTCTTGATGAAGGCCAGCGTCGTGTCGACCGGCGCGGCTTTCAGTACGTCGAAGAAGAACGGGATCTGGTTCTCGGCCACCAGCTTCTGGTCCTGCGGCGCCATCAGCCTGAAGGAGCCGAGCCGCTCGCTGGTTTCGAAGACGATGTGCGTGGCGGTCAGCCGGTAGGGGTCGTCCGAAAGCTGGAGCGCGTCATAGAGCTTGCAGGTCGCAATGTCGGGGTTGGGGCAATTCCGTTCGAGAAAGCGCAGGCCCGGCCCGTCCTGGATCAGCCGCGCGGTGATGTAGGGCTTGATGATGACGTCGGAATGGGCGACCTCCTTCGCTGCGGTCCGCAAGAGGCTCTGTTCGGCAAACCCGATGCCGACCACGGCGAGGACCAATGCCGGCGGAAGCCACCAGCGATGCCGCGACAGCACCACCGCAACGAGCGCGGAGGCCGGAACAAGCAGGGCGGCGATCGCCAGATGCGACAGGTGCGAAACGATGGCCAGCCCGCCGATGGCGATCACAAGCAGCGCCTCCCACCATCGAATTGAGCGGGCAAAGACCGTGATCGTCGCAATCGACAGGATGAGAACCGGCGCGAAGGTGTCAGGCATCAGGTAGGCGATGAAGAACGGCAGCGATCCGAGTGACGCCACGATGATCGGCAGGCAGACCATCTGCGCCAGCGAAACGTGCAATCCGAGCTGCCGCTGGGCGAGGCGCATTGGCAACCAGACCGACAGCAGCACCGCGATTGCATTGATTACGGCCAGCCCCTCCAGAAAGCCAAGCCGCCCCAGAATTCCCGAGATCAGCGCAAAGGTTACCGAGCGCGATCCATCGACGGTGTTTTGCGCGGTTGTTTCCGACGCGCCAACGCCCGAAGGCTCCGCGGCGCCCACCTGTTCGGCCTGTGATTTCAGCATCTGGTTGCGGTCGTGCAATAGTGACTTGCCGCTGACGCCGAGTTGCCGCAGTGCCGTATCGCCCTGTGCGATATACCACATCGTATCGAAGTAGAAGAGCGGCCTGCCATTGACGATGAGAACGCTGAACATGGCGATGAAGGCCGCCGCGATCCAAAGTGCGGAACCAAATGCACGGCCCGCGCGGACCTCGCTGTTCACCGCCGCATTGACCATCAGTCCAGCCCTCCCGCCGTTTCCAGTTCTTTCCTGAGTTCCGCGAAATAAGAGATGGTCCGCTTCAGCCCATCGAGCAGCTTCACCTGCGGCTCCCAGCCGAGCGTACTACGCGCGAGCCCGATATCGGGCTGCCGCTGGATCGGGTCGTCGTGGGGCAGAGGCTTGTAGACCAATTCCGACGCCGAGCCGGTCAGCTCGATCACCGCCTCAGCCAGTTCCCGGATCGACATTTCGACAGGGTTGCCGATATTCATCGGCCCGGTGACGCTGTCGTCGGTTTCCATCAGCCGCATCAACCCATCGATCAGGTCGTCGACGAAGCAGAAGGACCGCGTCTGGCTGCCGTCGCCGTAAATGGTGATCGGTTCACCGGCCAGGGCCTGCATGATGAAGTTCGACACGACCCGCCCGTCCTTGGGATGCATCCGGGGACCGTAGGTGTTGAATATGCGCGCCACCTTGATGCGCAGCTTGTGCTGGCGGTGATAGTCGAAGAACAGCGTCTCGGCGCAACGCTTGCCCTCATCGTAACAGGATCGGAACCCGATCGGGTTCACATGGCCCCAATAGCCTTCCAACTGCGGATGGACCTGCGGGTCGCCATAGACCTCGGAGGTCGAAGCCTGAAGGATCTTCGCCCTGAGCCGCTTGGCGAGACCGAGCATGTTGATCGCACCGTGGACCGAGGTCTTCGTCGTCTGGACCGGATCGTGCTGATAGTGGATCGGACTCGCCGGACAGGCGAGGTTATAGATCTCGTCGACCTCGACATAGAGCGGAAAGGTCACGTCGTGGCGCATTATCTCGAACCGGGTGTGGCCGATCAGATGACCGACGTTTTCGCGCCGCCCCGTGAAGTAGTTGTCGACGCATAGCACCTCATGCCCCGCTGCGACGAGACGCTCGCAGAGATGGGAGCCGAGGAAGCCCGCGCCGCCGGTCACCATAATGCGCTTCGAGATCACGGTCATGCCGCGCTGCCTTTCCTGTCGTCTTGCGGGACGGCACGCGCCGTCGCAAAAATCGTCATCGCCGAGCGGGCCGCGCTATCACCCGTCCCGAACGATCGAGCAAACGTAGCGTAGCGCCGACGCTGAATTGGGCAATTCCGGATATCCTGTCCCGAAAAAGTCACTCCGGACCCGCGCTGATTTCCCAGATATCCATGCATTCCGACGCGCAATACCTCAACGAAGAAACCAACCTGCGGGGTGAAGCCCGCCCTCAATCCATAATCGGTCCGACGCCGTCGCGGACATATCGGACACACCCAGGCGCAATTCGCCGGACAGCGTTTCTTTAACGAATATCAGCACCAACGCCATGATTATCATGCGCCATACCGCTCGCCGCCAGCGTTTTTCTGCATCTGCCAAAAAATAGCACGATTCCCGCGAGGCCGCGACAATCTCCGTTTCACATGCGCGAAAGGCGAAGCCGACACCGGGCCATCGGACGGATTCAGGAAACAATGTCCTTCGGCCGCCATGTCGTCAGAGCAGCCCTCCACGGGATCGTCCGGCGCGCGATCCTTTCCGCTTCCGTACCGTCGGCGCGCTGGCTATGGTGCCGGCGAAACCGTATTCGCAAAGGGTTCCATGCAGGTAGAGACGACGAAACTCGACGGTGTCCTGGTGCTGACGCCGCGCCGCTTCGGCGATGCGCGCGGCTGGTTTTCCGAGGTCTGGAACAAGGCAACCCTAGCGAAAGCGGGTATCGACTACGACTTTGTGCAGGACAACCACTCGATGTCCGCCGCCGCCGGCACGGTGCGTGGCCTGCATTTCCAGTCGCCGCCCCACGCCCAGGCAAAGCTCGTGCGCTGCGGTCGCGGCCGGGTCTTCGACGTGGCGGTGGATATTCGCGTTGGTTCCCCCACTTACGGGCAGTGGATGGGTGAGGAGCTTTCGGCCGAGAACGGACGCCAGCTTCTGATTCCGGCAGGCTTCCTTCATGGCTTCGCCACGCGCGAGCCGCACAGCGAACTGCTCTACAAATGCACGGACATCTACGCGCCCGACTGCGACGGCGCGGTGCGCTTCGATGACCCCGATATCGGCATCGACTGGGGCATCGGCACCGCCGCCGCGATCCTGTCGGAGAAGGACATGAAAGCGCCCAACCTCAAGGACTTGCGAAACCCCTTCCGCTACGGGGTGACGGCATGAAGCTGCTCGTCACCGGCGGCGCAGGGTTCATCGGCTCGGCGGTCGTGCGCCGCGCGATCCGCGCCGGACATGCCATCGTCAACCTCGACAAGCTGACCTATGCCGGTTCGCTCACGAACGTGGCGGAGGTCGCCGAGAGCCCGGACTATGCGTTCGAGAGGGCCGACATCTGCGACCGCAGGGCCGTCGATGCGGTCCTTGCCAGGCACGAACCCGATGCGATCATGCACCTTGCGGCGGAAAGCCATGTCGACCGCTCCATCGACGGCCCGGCGGCGTTCATCGAGACCAATATCCTCGGCACCTACACGATGCTCGAGGCCGCCCGCGCCTACTGGACCGCAACGGGCAGGCCCGAAGGCTTCCGTTTCCATCACATCTCGACCGACGAAGTCTTTGGATCGCTTGGGAAAACCGGCAAGTTCACCGAGGAGACGCCCTACGATCCGCGCTCGCCCTATTCGGCCTCCAAGGCATCGTCGGACCATCTGGTGCGGGCCTGGCATGAGACCTACGGGCTGCCCGTCGTGCTGACGAATTGCTCGAACAATTACGGGCCCTATCACTTCCCCGAAAAGCTGATCCCGGTGGTGATCCTCAAGGCGCTGGCGGGCGCACCGATCCCGATCTACGGGCGTGGCGACAACATCCGCGACTGGCTATTCGTCGAGGATCATGCCGATGCGCTCCTCCTCGTTGTTCAGAAGGGCGCGCTTGGCCAAAGCTACAATATCGGCGGCGAGAACGAGGCGACGAACCTCGATCTGGTGACGAAGATCTGCGCGATTCTCGACGAAAAGCGCCCCGGCAACAGACCTTACGCCGACCAGATCGCCTTCGTCGCCGACCGCCCCGGCCATGACCAGCGCTATGCCATCGACCCTTCCCGCATCCGCGAGGAACTCGGCTGGCGGCCGTCGGTCACGCTCGACGAGGGGCTGGAAAAGACCGTCCAGTGGTTCCTCGACCACGAGGACTGGTGGCGCGCGCTTCAGGACCGCGACGGCGTCGGACAGCGGCTCGGCACCGGCTAGGCGGAGTATCCGAAATGGCGAAAAGGCCGGTACACCTGGCGTACACACCCCGTACACCGGGCGTGCAGACGCGACAGCGCCGGAGGCGCGCGCGGGACTCATCGACCATCGCGGGATGGGAAACAATGCGCCGGGGGAACGTTGCCAGGCAACACCTCGGGCGCGAGGCGCCGCCGCGAAACCATGCGGGCAAGCTTTGCGGGGCATAGCGGTCACCTGACGTTTTCAGTCAGGGTTCGGCTTTGCCCGGCGAATCCCCGCGATCGATCTTACCTCTCTGCCAAGGACCGGGGCAGCCGGGGCGGGACCGATCTGATCGATACCACTGCCGCCAGGGACACGGTCAATGGCGATGATCAGTCGATGTCGCCGGTGTTTGCCATTCCGCCCAAGGGACCGGCGCGCCGTCACGGGCCCTGCAAAAAAGAATAACGGCCGGGGTTCCTCGTCCCGGCCGTTCCACCTTTTCGACGCCACGTTACGAGTGCGCGAAGGGCACCGCGACGAAGCTCTTGTCCTGGCCGCGCTGCACCAGCAGCAAGGCGGCGTCGCGGTTCTGTGTCTTGGCCGTCTCGATGGCCGCGGTCACATCCTTGGCGCTTCCCACGGGCGTCTGGTTGACGGCGACGATCACGTCACCCTGTTGCAGGCCCTTGTCGGCGGCGGCGCCTGTCGGATCGACATTGGTCACGATCACCCCGCCGGTATCTTCCGGCAGGCCGAGGCCAGAGGCGATGTCCGGCGTCAGAGTCTCGACCGACATGCCGAGATCCGGCACTTCCATGCCCGGCCCGGAATTGCCTTGCGTCGAGCCCTGGGCCAAATCCTCGGCGCCAAGCTTGCCGACCGTCACGGTCGCGGTGGTTTCCTTGCCATTCCGCCAGAGCGTGAGATCCGCCTTTTCGCCCGGCGCGAGGTCGGCGATGGCCCGCGACACGTTGCGCGGCGTATCGACCGCGGTGCCGTTGACCTTGACGATCACGTCGCCCGGCTTGAGGTCGGCGGCGGCGGCCGGCGAGCCGTCCTGTACGGTCGCGACCAGCGCGCCTTTCGCGTCCTTCAACCCGATGGCCGAGGCAATCTGATCATCGATCGGCTGGATCGTCACGCCTATGAAGCCATGCTCGATCGAGCCGTGTTCGATGATCTGCTGCACGACCTTCTCGGCCTGGATCGACGGGATCGCGAAACCAAGGCCGACGTTGCCGCCGTTCGGCGAATAGATCGCGGAGTTGATGCCGACGACCTTGCCCTGGCTGTCGACCAGCGGCCCGCCCGAGTTGCCGTGGTTGATCGGCGCGTCGATCTGGATGAAGTCGTCATAGGGGCCGGAATGGAGGTCGCGGCCCCGGGCGGAGACAATGCCCGAGGTCACGGTGGTGCCGACGCCGAAGGGGTCGCCGACCGCGAGGATCGGGTCGCCTACGCGCAGCGCATCGGAATCACCCCATGAGACCGTCGGCAGCTTGTCCTTCACCTCGACCTTGATGACAGCGATGTCATTCTTCACATCCGTACCGACGAGTTTGGCCGGCAGCTCGGTGCCGTCGTCGATCTTCACGGTGATCTTCTCGGCATTGTCGACGACGTGGTTGTTCGTCACGACATAGCCGTCCGCGGAAACCACGAAGCCCGAACCGAGCGCCTTGCCGCCTTGGGCCGGGCCCTGATCCTGCGGCCCCTGCGGCATTCCCGGCAATGGCCCGAACGGACTGTTCTCGCCAAAGAAGCGGCGGAAGAATTCTTCCGGCGGCATTGAGTTCGGGTTGCCCTGCGTCGGCGCGGCCTCGGGTTTCAACTCGGTCAGGACGGTGACGACGGCGGGTTTCACCGCGGCCACGATATCCGCGTTGGACATCGTCGTGGTGGCCGCGCTCGCCGCGCCGGAATATCCGGTCCAGACCGGAAGCGGCGCTTCCACCGCCACGATCAGGGCCAGGGCCGAGACACCCGCCAGCACGAGCTTGCGGCTGCGGGAGGTGATGTTGGGTTTGTTCATTGTATCAGTCTTTCCGAATGGTTCAGCATACGGTGTTCCGCCGGATGGCCCGGCCGAGCATCGGAGCCTCTGCGGGTCGGCGTTTCCCTTCCCTGGCTCCCCGCGCCAGAGATTGTCGCTTTCCGCGCGGAACCCAACTATGTGTCGCGCGTCTCACGCGGGGTTGAAGCGCCGTGTGCTTTGCGCGATCACTTCCCGGGACAGGTGCGCGACGACAGACGGAAGGATAAGGAATTGCGTGTTCTGGTTTTCGGAACGACAGGGCAGCTCGGCCGTGAACTTGCCCGGAGGGTACCGGCCGAAGTCACCCTGATCGCGCTCGGTCGCGACCGGGCCGATCTGGCCGACCCCGCCGCCTGCGCCGCCGCGATCCGCGATGCAAATGCCGATCTCGTCATCAACGCCGCCGCTTATACGGCCGTCGATCAGGCCGAAAGCGAAGTCGCGCTCGCCGATACGATCAATGGCGATACTCCCGGCGCGATGGCCCACGCAGCGGCAACAGGCGGCCTGCCCTTCCTCCATGTCTCCACCGATTATGTCTTTGACGGCTCGGGCGCGCGGCCGTGGCGCGAGGATGATCGCGTCGCACCGATTGGTGCCTACGGTGCGTCGAAACTGAAGGGTGAGCGGCTGGTGGCCGAGGCCGGAGGCCGATCGGTCATTCTCCGCACCGCCTGGGTGTTTTCCGCGCATGGCAGGAATTTCGTGAAGACCATGCTGAGGGTCGGGGCGGAGCGGGATGCGCTTTCGGTGGTCGATGATCAGCGTGGCGGCCCGACCGCCGCCGCCGACATTGCCGATGCGCTTTTCGTGATCGCGCGCGCGTTCGGCGAAGGGCGTGGCGTACCGGGCATCTTTCATTTCGCAGGCGCGCCAACCGTCACCTGGGCCGATTTCGCCGAGGCCATCTTCGCCGCCTCCCGCCTCCCCCGCAAACCCGTGGTCAGTCGCATTCCGACCAGCGCATATCCCACGCCCGCGAAACGCCCGGAAAATTCCGCGCTGGACTGCTCGCGCATCCTCGGAACCTATGGCATTAGTCAGCCCGACTGGCGCAAAAGCCTGTCGGATGTGATCGGTGAACTGGAGGCAGGCGCATGAGCGGGACGGGACGCAGGGGCATCGTGCTTGCGGGCGGATCGGGGACGCGGCTTTACCCGATCACGCATTCGGTCTCGAAGCAGATGCTGCCGCTTTATGACAAGCCGATGATCTACTATCCGCTGTCGGCACTGATGCTCGCCCATATCCGCGAGGTGTGCATCATCTCGACGCCGCGCGACCTGCCGCAGTTCCGCGCCCTTCTGGGCGACGGCGCGGCCTGGGGGATGCGGTTCGACTATGTCGTGCAGCCCTCGCCCGACGGCCTCGCGCAGGCCTATCTGCTGGCCGAGGAGTTCCTCGCCGGCGCGCCTTCGGCGATGGTCCTTGGCGACAACGTCTTCTTCGGCGAAGGGCTGTCGTCGAAACTCCGTGCGGCGGATGCGCGGATGCAGGGCGGCACGGTCTTCGGCTACCGCGTCTCGGACCCCGAGCGCTACGGCGTGGTGGAGTTCGACAAGGCAGGCAAGGTGCTGTCGATCATCGAGAAGCCGGAGCATCCGAAAAGCAGCCATGCCGTCACCGGCATCTATTTCCTCGACGCCGAAGCCCCGGCCCGTGCGCGGTCGATCAAGCCCTCGCCGCGCGGCGAGTTGGAGATTACCGATCTTCTCAATCACTACCACGCCGACGGCAAGCTGAACGTCGAGACGCTGGGGCGTGGCTTCGCCTGGCTCGATACCGGCACGCATGAGAGCCTCTTGGAGGCCGCCGAGTTCATCCGCACCATCGAGGACCGCCAGAACCTCAAGGTCGGCTGCCCCGAGGAGATCGCCTTCCTCAACGGGTGGATCGACGCCGACCAGTTGCGCGAACTGGCGCGGCCGTATCTGAAGACGCAGTACGGCAAGTATCTCGCGCGGATCGCCGATGATCCGGAACTCGCAAGGAGCGAGTGAAGGCGGGTGTATGAGGATTTTGACAAACGGGTCGCGGCCAGAGCGATACGATTGCCACGGGCGGCACGGATTGCGTTCGGAATATCGCTGCTAATCACAGTCGCGCTTCCCTGCCTACTCCTCCTGATCGGTTTCGCGCTTCAGCTATTCGATCGTCCTCACACGCTGCTCACCGGAAGGTTCCAGGCCGGTCTGACTGCTGTTTTTCTGCCCGCTACGCTGCTGATGGCGACTCCCCTATTCATCGTTCAGTTTCTCGGACGAGACACCGAGCGATGGGACGTTTCGCAGTACTCAGCGGTACGCTTCGTTAGTGGGTTCGTTTTCTCAGCATTTGTGGTGCTGGCGAGCGCGGGCTTTCTCAAAGTACTTTCTCACGCATCAGCTCAGATATCAAACAGCCTCTTGTCGCCCTCAATTCAAGTATGGTCCGTGAATGTCGTGGACATCAGGATATCGACCGCACGCGGGACATGCCGCGAGACACTCACGGTGAATGATCCCATTGTCCCCAATCACATTGTGAATCTCTGCAACACCGACTTTGCCGCACGATCAACGATAGAAATAGGCGATACACTCCGTATCACCGGACGCAGCGGTCCGTTCGGCATTACATATAGTGACGTGCAGGTTGAGGGGCCTTTGCCTGTCGAAAACTGAAGCAGTGGCTCAAAGTCCCACGACCCCCACCCCCTCCCGCTCCAGCGCCGCCCGCAACGCCCGCGCCATTGCGACCGCGCCCGGCGTGTCGCCGTGGACGCAGACCGTGTCGATGCGCGACGGGATGCGTTTGCCCGACGCCGTGATGATCGCGCCCTCGTCCAGCATCGCCACGATCCGCTCCGCCGCGTCTGCACCGTCATGCAGTACCGCGCCGGGTTTTGAGCGGTCGAGCAGCGTTCCGTCCTCCTCATAGGCGCGGTCGGCGAAGATCTCGGCGGCATATACGGCGCCCAGATCCTCCGCCGCCTGCGCCATCCCGGTCGCGGCCTGCACCATCAGGATCAGGTCGTCCTGCACCCCCAACGCCGCCTTGTAGCAGGTCAGCGCCATCGCCCGGTCGGTCGCGGCCATGTTCGACAGCGCCCCGTGCAGCTTGACGTGCCTGAGCCGCCCGCCCGCCGCCCGTGCCATCGCCTGCGCCGCGCCGACCTGATAGCGGATGAGGTTGGCGAGGCTCTCCTCCGGCAGCACCATCCGCCGCCGTCCGAAACCCTGAAGATCGGCGAAACCCGGATGCGCGCCGATGCCGACGCCCTTCTCAACCGCCATCCGCATCGTCCCGAGCATGGTGTCGGGATCGCCCGCGTGAAAGCCGCAGGCGATATTGGCGGAGGTCACGATCCCGAGCATCGCCGCGTCGTCGCCCATGGCCCAGGGACCGAAGCCCTCGCCCATATCCGCGTTCAGGTCGATCCGCCTCATTCCTCGCCCTCTCCGCGCCCGTCGGTGACGCCGCTGATGAGTTGTTGGCCGAGAAGATCGGCCATCTCCCTCGGGTCGCGCAAGAGCCGCCGCAGGGGAACGGCCAGCCTGCCCCCGGGCCGCCGCTGCCGATAGTCGGCCAGCGCATCCTCATATGATACGAAACGGAACCGCAACGGATCCCCCGGCGCGGCCTGCGCCACGATGGGCAGATCGTCCGGCACCACGGTCGCGATCCTCGGATAGCCGCCCATCGTCTGGCATTCGGCCATCAGGACGTAAGGCACGCCTTCGCCGATCATCTGGATATCGCCCGGCTGCACGATCTCGGACAGGAGGCTGCGCTGGCCTTGGGTCGCGAAGGGCTCGCCGCCCGCCAGCCGCACACCCTGCCGGTTGCCGGACGCGTCGCGGCGGAATTCCGTCGCCTCGAAGCGCGCGCGGTCCTCCGCGCTGAACATCTCCGTTTGCGCGGTGGGCAGGATGCGCACCGCGCCGCCCCCGGCATGGCCGCCCGAGACGAGCACCATCCCCACCCCGCGCCCGCGGTCCGGTCCGATCCTCAAGCGGTCGCCCGCCGCGACCGGACGGCCAAGCGCCGCGGTCAGATGGGCAGCACGGCTTCCGAGCAGTTCGGGCGTGCCAATGCCCCCGCCGACGCTCAGATACCCATAGACCCCGGCCTCTGCGGCACCAAGCTTCAGGCGCTGGCCCGCGCGCACCAGATGGCTCGCGTGCCAGACGAGGGATACATCGTCGAGCGTCGCCCGCATGGAAGCGCCGGTCAGGGCGATTCGGGTGTCCTCGCTGAAATCGAAAGCCCCGCCATACCCCGCCATCTCAAGGGCCGCCCCGACCTCCCGCCCGAGAAGCGCCGCCCCCTCTGCCAACGCCAGACGGTCCGCCACGCCGCCCTGCGACAGTCCATATGAAAGGTATCCCGGCCGGCCAGTGTCCTGCACCGTCACCGCGGGGCCGACGCTCAGTACATGAAGATCGCGGCTCATGTGTCTGCCACCACAAGCATTTCAACCCTAGCGCCGCCGCCCTTCGGGTCGTCGCGGGTCAGGTCATCCAGCTCCCCTTGCGATACCGGCCGAAGCTGCACATCGTCGCCCGGACGCAGAGGGAACACCTCTTCCGCCCCTGGCCGGAAGCCGCGAAAGCCGCTCTGCCCGACATGCCACCAGCCCGTCGGTGTCTCCGCCGGGAAGATGATCGCCTGCCGGACCGCGACGACGACGCCGCCCGCCGGAACGCGCGGGGTCAGCCCCGCCTTGCGCGGCACGTCCCAGCGTTCGGGCAGGATGCCCATATAGGGCAGCCCCGGCGCGAAGCCGAGCGCCATGATGCGGAGCGGAGTCGCGGTCAGTTCGGCCACCGCCTCGTCGATGTCATATCCAAGTTGCGCCGCAACCTCCGCCAGATCCGGCCCGCCGAACGTCGCCGGAACGGTCCAGCGCCGCCGTGGCTCCGGCGGCGGGCCGCGCCAGCCGCCGCCATCAAGCAGCACCCTGATCCGAGCCTCGATCTCCGTCCGGTCGGCGCCAAGAGGATCGAGCTGCAGGAAAACGCCACCAAGCGAAGGCGCGATTTCCGCGACCCCAGGCAGATGCGCGTCCAGCAGCCGCGCCCTGAAGGCCAGCGCCGCGCGGTTGGCGGCATCGTCGAGCCGATCGGAAAACTGGACCAGAAGGCCGGTCAGCCCCATCGGCAGAATTCGCGGGAGCGATTCTGTGTCCGCCAGCATTCTCAACTCTTGTTCCGCCACGGTTCCGCCCGTTTCTCCTGGCCCGTCCGATCGATCCGACGCAACGTTTTTGCGCAAGGAAGCGCCAGAGAATACCTCATCCGCATATTGAACTTTCACGTTCAGTTGCTTGATTGTATACGCAAGACGCAGGATTTGAAAAAGCGCGGGCTACTGCCCAGATTATACGCAGATGTCAACGATTGGGACTGGATTCATGGCTTCTCGGTACAGAGCACATCGGCTTTCGGCCATTCTGGTGCTCATTGCAGCGGGATTGTGGGTCGGCACGGGCGAGTTCGCCTCGGTCGGCAGCGAAGAGGCGCATGCGGCGCAGCCAGCCCCCGGCGAGACCACCGAGAGCCAGAGCAAAGCGGACAGCGCATCCAGCAAGGCGATCCGCACCGTCGCGGCCATCAAACCTGAATTTTCGGAGCACGCGCGCGGCATCCGCATGTCCGGTGCGACCGATGCCGACAAGCGTTCCGTCCTCGCCGCGCGGACAAGCGGGGTTATCAAGTCGCTGCCGATCAGGCAGGGCGACAGCGTCGCCGCAGACGCGGCCGTGATGACGATCGAAGGCCCCGACATCGTAGCGGGTGTCGCAACCGCCGAGGCCGCCCTGACCCAGCGCCAGCAGGAACTCAGCGTCGCCGAGAAGCTCTTCAAGAGCGGCAACACCGCGGAATTGCAGCTCATCGGCCAACGCGCCGCGCTCGCCGCCGCCGAGGCGCAGCTCAGCCAGGCCCAAGCCGCCGCCGACCGCCTGACGCTCCGCGCGCCCTTCGCGGGCGTTGTCGACAGTGTCGAGGTGGAGCTTGGCGAATGGGTCCAGACCGGCACCCCCATCGCGACCCTGCTCGCGCTCGATCCCATCGTCGTCCACGCCGAGGTGAGCGAGATCGACGTGGACCACGTCAAGGTCGGCGACAAGGCCGAGATCCGCCTTGTCGGTGGCGCGAAGCTCGAAGGCAACGTGCGGCACCTGTCGCGCGCGGCCTCGGAGGACACCCGCACCTATCCGATCGAGATCGCGCTGCCAAACCCCGATCATAGCATCCCGGCCGGGATGACGACCGAAGTGATGCTCTACACCGATCCGGTCAGTGCGGTCGTCGTGCCGCGCTCGGTCATCACGCTCTCGCCCGAGGGCGAGCTTGGCCTGCGTGTCGTGGACAAGGACAACGTCGCGCATTTCGCCTCTGTCGAACTCATCGACGACACGCCCGAAGGCCTCGTCTTGGCCGGAGTGCCGGAGGATGCTCGCATTATCGTCGCCGGTCAGGACCTGGTCCGTGACGGCGAGAAGGTGAACGTGTCGGACGAGGCGATCGAGCCCGCGGCAGGAACCGCACAATGAAACTTGTCGAAGCGGCGATACGCAATGCGCGGTTGACGATATCCGTCCTGATCTTCCTGATGATCGCGGGCGCTCTGGCCTATCGCTCGATCCCGAAGGAAGCCGAGCCGGACATCCAGATCCCGATCCTCTATGTCAGCATGACCTATCAGGGCATTTCGCCCGAGGATAGCGAGCGGCTGCTGCTGCGTCCGATGGAAACCTCGCTGAAGACCATCACCGGCATCAAGGAAATGCGCTCGACCGCGTATCAGGGCGGCGGCAACGTGCTGATCGAGTTTCAGGCCGGCGCGGACCTGAAGAAAGCGCTCGACGATGTGCGGACCAAGGTCTCCGAGGCCAAGCGCGACCTGCCGCAGGACACCGACGAACCCACCGTGAACGAGGTCAACATCTCGGAATTCCCGGTGCTGGTCGTCACCCTTTCCGGCGATGTGCCCGAGAGGGTACTTGCCAAGGCGGGGCGCGAGCTGCGCGACCGGATCGAGGAAGTTCCCGGCGTGCTGGACGCCGCGCTGCAGGGTGTCCGGGACGATCTCGTCGAGGTCATCATCGACCCGGCGAAACTCTCGTCCTATGGATTGCGGCTCGACACCATGATCCAGGGCGTCACCGCCAACAACCAGCTCATCGCCGCCGGCGCGCTGGAAGGAACCGAGGGCCGCTACGCGGTCAAGGTGCCCTCGCTCATCGAAACGGTTGAGGATGTGGCGAACCTGCCGGTCATCTCGAACGGCACGGCGGTCGTGCGCGCCCGCGATCTGGCATCCATCCGCAATACTTCGAAGGACGCCGAGACGATCACCCGGCTCGACGGCAACCCCGCCGTCGCCATCGAGGTGTCGAAGCGCACCGGCGCAAACCTCGTCGAGACGGTCGACAACGTGAAGGCGGTTACCGAGGAGTTTCAAAAATCCTTGCCCGCCGGCACCGAAATCGCCTTCAGCCAGGACAAGTCGACGACGATCCGCCAGCTTCTGAACGATCTTCAGAACTCGGTCCTGACCGCCGTGATCCTGGTCTTCATCGTCATCCTCTTCGCGCTCTCGGGCCGCGCCTCGCTCCTGATCGGCCTTGCCATCCCGGCCTCGTTCCTCATCGGCATCCTCGGGCTCGAGCTTGCGGGGTTGACCGTCAACATCGTTGTCCTCTTCAGCCTGATCCTCGCCGTGGGGATGCTCGTGGACGACGCCATCATCGTCACCGAATATGCCGAACGCAGGATGGCCGAGGGCATGGACAAGCGCGACGCCTTCGCCATGGCCTCGCACAAGATGACCGGACCGGTTCTGGCGGCGACGGCGACGCGGGTCGCTGCCTTCTCGCCCCTGCTCTTCTGGCCCGGAATCGTCGGCGAGTTCATGAAGTACATGCCGATCACGCTGATCGCGACGCTGTCGGCCTCGCTGGTCTATGCGCTGATCTTCGCGCCCACCATCGGCGCGATCATCGCAAAGCCGGTTCCGGAAGAGGACAGGGGCCGCAACAGCCTCTACATGCGCTTCGTCGGCCGTGCGATCCGCCACCCGATCCTCGTGACGCTTTCGGCGGTCGCGCTGCTGTTCGCCGTACCCTTTGCCTATGGCAAGTACGGCAAGGGCGTCGAATTCTTCCCCAATGTGGAACCTGATTACGGCCTTCTCTACGTCCATGCCCGCGGCAACCTGTCGATCGACGAAAAGGACGCGCTGGTGAAGCAGGCAGAGGACCGCATCCTCGGCTGGCCCGGCATCAAGACCGTCTATACCCGCTCCGGCAAGGCCAGCGGCGCGGGGAACGAGGTTGCGGCCGACGTGATCGGAGTCATCCAGTACGAATTCGTCGACTGGCGCGAACGCAAGGATGCCAACGCCATCCTCGCCGATCTGCGCGAGGCCATGAAGGGCATCCCCGGTGTCGATATCGAGGTCTCCGTGCCCGCGGCCGGCCCGTCGACCGGGAAGGCGATTCAGGTCCGCCTCTCGGCGGCCGATCCGGCGGGCCTCAACGACGTCGCCAAGCAGGTCGCCGACGAACTTGCCAAGAACCCCGACATCATCGACATCGACAACGGACTGCCGCCGCCCGGCGTGGATTGGGAACTGAAGGTGGACCGCGCCGCCGCAGCGCGCTTCGGCGTCTCTCCCGCCGCCGTGGGTGGCGTCGTGCAGCTTGTCACCACAGGGCTGAAGCTTTCGGACTACCGCCCCGCAGGTTCCGACGACGCAGTGGACATCGTCTTGCGCCTTCCCCCCGATCAGCGCACCATCTCCTCGCTCGATCAGTTGCGCGTCGAAACCGCGAACGGCACGGTGCCGCTGTCGAATTTCATCACCCGCGAACCCGCTCCGACGACCGGCACGTTGAACCGGATCGACGCGCGCCGCACGGTGACGGTTCAGGCCAACATCCGCGAAGGCGTCCAGGCCGACCCGATCCGGCAAGGCATTACAAAGCAACTCGACGCCGCCGATCTGGAAAGCAAGGGTATCCGCTGGAAACTGGCGGGTGAGGACGAGGAACAGGCCGCAGCAGGCGCGTTCCTTGGCAAGGCGTTCGGCGCCGCCCTGTTCCTGATCTTCATCGTGCTTCTGGCGCAGTTCAACAAATTCATCTCGGTCGGCCTGATCTTCTCCGCCGTCATCATGTCGACGATCGGCGTCTTCCTTGGCCTGATGATCATGGGCTACCCGTTCGGCATCGTGATGACCGGCATCGGCATCATCGCGCTCGCGGGCGTCGTCGTGAACAACAACATCGTGCTGATCGACACCTATGACACACTGCGCCGCGAAGGCATGCCCAAGGTCGAGGCGATCCTCGAAACCTGCCACGAACGCGCGCGGCCCGTCGTCCTGACCGCGCTGACCGCGATCCTGGGTGTCCTGCCCATCGCCTTCGGCCTCAACCTAGAGCTTCTCAGCCACGAGACGACATTCGGCGCGCCTTCGACGCAATGGTGGATTTCGCTGTCCTCGGCCATCGTCTTCGGCCTCGCCTTCGCGACGGTGCTGACGCTGGTCGTCACGCCCTCGCTTCTGATGCTGACCTCGCGCGACGTGCCGCATGGCGCGCGCGCGAAGCGCAGGTGGTTCGGGCGCTGGCGCAAGGCGGCGGCGAACCCGGCGGAGTGACGGGGCGCCGTTTCGGGCTGCGATCTCGCGCGGGAACTGTTAAGGTACCGGGGCGGCGCGCGTTCGGCGCGCTTCGAACGAACAGGGGGCCAATCATGGGAATTCGCACCACAAGCGGACGCGGTAAGCTGTACGACTCCATCCTCGATACGGTGGGCGACACGCCCGTTATCCGCGTCAACCGCATCGCGCCGAAGGGCGTCACCGTCTATGTCAAGGCCGAGGCATTCAACCCTGCCGCCTCGGTCAAGGACCGGCTCGCCCTCAACATCATCGAGGCGGCCGAGCGCGAGGGCAAGCTGAAGCCCGGCCAGACGGTGGTCGAGGCGACATCGGGCAATACCGGCATCGGCCTCGCGATGGTCTGCGCCGCCAAGGGCTATCCGCTCGTCGTCACGATGGCCGACAGCTTCTCGATCGAGCGCCGCAAGCTGATGCGGTTTCTCGGCGCCAAGGTCGTGCTCACCCCGCGCGCGCTCAAGGGCTACGGAATGTACGCCAAGGCCAAGGAACTGGCGGACGCGAACGGTTGGTTCCTCGCCGCCCAGTTCGAGACGAAGGCCAATGCCGACATTCACGAAGCGACAACCGCGCGCGAAATCCTCGCGGATTTCAAGGGACAAAAGCTCGACTATTTCGTCACCGGCTATGGCACCGGCGGCACCGTTACGGGCGTCGCGCGCGTGTTGCGCAAGGAACGGCCCGAGACGAAGATCATCCTGACCGAACCCGCCAACGCCGCGCTGGTCGAATCCGGGCAAGCGCAGGAGCGCACCGCCGACGGCGGACCGGCAGGCAGCCACCCGGCGTTCGAGCCGCACCCCATCCAGGGCTGGACCCCGGATTTCATCCCGCTCGTCCTGCAGGAAGCGCTCGACAAGGGCTTTTATGACGACCTGATCACGATCCCCGGCGCGGACGGCATCGCCTGGTCGAAACGCCTCGCCGCCGAGGAGGGCATCTTCACCGGCATTTCCGGCGGCGCGACCTTCGCCGTGGCGATGAAGGTGGCCGAAAAGGCTGCGAATGGCTCGGTCATCCTCGCCATGCTGCCCGATACCGGGGAGCGGTATCTGTCGACCCCGCTTTTCGAAGGCATCGTCGAGGACATGACCGACGCGGAGCGCGCGTTGTCGCAATCGACGCCCTCGGCGCAGATGGCGGCCGAATAGGCTAGCCGCGGAACAGTCGCCCCGGCGCGTCCTTTGCAACGGGCGCGCCGGAGAGCCGCGCCATATGCCAGGCAAGCACCTGATTGCTGCTCAGGACCGGCAGGCCGAGTTCGCGTTCCAGGTCGTCGATTATGTCCAATGTCCTGAGGTTGGTGCAGGACAGGAACACCGCATCCGCGCCCGCCGCCCGCCCGACCTCCAAAGCCGCATCGCGGATGGAGGCCGGGTCGATCCGCGCCACGCGCGCCTCGACCTCCTCGCCGAACGAAAGGGTCGCCGGGATCGCGAACCCGGCACCCTCGAAGGCCCGGCGGATCGGCCCCGCCACGCTCTCGATATAGGGTGAGACGATGGCGGGCGCCTTCACGCGCAGCGCCCTCATCGCCGCAAGCGCCGCCGTCAGCGGATCGGCCACGGCAGCGACCTTCGCCGCCCCGCCGACCAGTTCCGCCACCCGCTCCGCGCCGATCAGCGTGGTGCCCGAGGTGCAGGCATAGCCCACCGCATCGAAATGCGCGGCGGGCGGCAAGAGCGACGCGGCGCGCGGCAACTCCGCCTCCATCGTGGCAATCGTATCCGGCGTCAGTTCCGCGCCCGATGGAATGCGGCTGACATGGAGCGCCACGTCGCGCGACGGGAAAAGGCGGCGGAAATCCTGCTCGATGGTCTCATCGACCTGCAAGACGATCAGGCCGAGCGTCGTTGCCCCGACAGGGCCGGTCAGGCGATAGGGATAGGTCATGCCTGCAACTCCACCATCTCGCGCGGCGCGCGGGTGGACAGCAACTCCGCACCATCGGCGCGCAGCACGATGTTCTCCTCATGCACCAGGATCCGCCCCGGTGCGATCTCCACGCCCGGCTCCAGCGTCAGGACCATGCCTTCGCGCAACTCCGTCCCGTCCTTTGGGGTCAGCGAGGGCCATTCGGTCAGCGTCAGCCCGAGGCCGTGCCCCAGCCGCCCGCTGCCCGGCGCCGCACCCTCGGCCTTCAGTGCATCCGTCAGTACCCGGTAGAGATCGCGCGCCGCCATGCCGGGGCGGAGTTCCGCCAGCGCCGCATCCGTCGCCGCATGAAGTGCCGCATGGGCGCGGGCCACGTCATCGCTCACCGGACCGACCGAGAAATTCCGGTCGAAGTCGCAGAAATAGCCGTCCCTGACCGCGCCGGTATCCAGCATCAGCACGTCGCCCTTCGCCAAAGGCCGCGCCGCGGCGGGCGAGATCACGTCGCCATAACCGCCCTGCCCGGCACCGCCCGCGACATAGCTGACCCAGTCCGCGCCCTCCTGCAGCAGCGCCACCTGAAAGTCGCGGAACACCTGGTCGAGCGGCACGCCCGCCCGCGCGAAGTCCGGCACCCGCGCGAAAGCCCGGTCCGCGACGCCACAGATCGCGCGGATCTTCTCGATCTCCGCCTCGGACTTGATCTCCCGCACGCGCTGCACCACCGCCGTCCCGTCCACGAAGCGCCGGCTGCCGATCGCCGCCGCCACGCGGGCATAGTCGCCAAGCGGCATCCTCAGATGCGTCTCGAGCCCCATCGGAACGCCGATCCGGCCCGGCTCCGCCAACATCTCGCGCAGGGTCTCCGCCAGAAGGCTCACCCCGTCATCCACCGGATCGGGCGCGTCCCAGGTGCGGATATCCTCGATCCAGGTCCGCCGCATCAGCTCCGCCCCGATGGACGGGATCACCGCCACCGGCCGCCCCGCGACCGGAACGAGCACGAACCACGGCCGCGCCGGGCTTTCCCAGAACCGCGTCAGGAACCCGGTGACATAGAACACATCCGCCGGCGTCGTGAGCAACAGCGCGTCCTGACCCGCCTTCGCAAGTTCCGCCTGCAAGGCGCTGATCCGGCGGCGGTATTCCTCCGCCGGGAAGATCAGTGACGCGTCAGCCATCTTCCGGCCCCTCGCTCAGGATCGCGAGCACCCGCGCGTCCGCCGCGATCCCCGGCAGACCGGCCAGCAAAGCCGCCAGCCCCGCACCGCCCGAGGGCGTCGTCTCCAGCCCGTGCGCGGCAAGCGTCGCCACAGCCTCCGCCGCCTCTTCTTCCGAGATCGTCACGAACAAATCCGCATCCCGCGCCAACCCCGCCAGCGCGATCATCGACGGCGTCTTGCAGTCGAGCCGCCCCATCGACGAAACCGGACCTTCCGAGGTCACGATCTGTCCGGCGCGAATGCTGTCCTGCAACGCGGGCGCCGCGTCAGGTTCCACCACGACGATCACCGGCCCGTCGCCCCAGACCGCGCGGGCATGCGCGGCGACCGCAGCAGCGAGTCCGCCGACCCCTGCCTGCAAGAGGATATGTGTCGGCGCCTCGCCGATCTCATCCACCGCCTCGGCGGCGAGTTGCAGATAGCCCTCCATCACGCGCAGCGGCATCTCGGTATAGCCGGGCCAGGAACTGTCGGAGAGAAGCGAGAGCCCCTCGTCCAGCGCCGCCGCCTCAGCGGCTTCCATGCTCGCCTCGTAGGTTGCACCCGCGCGGCGCACCTCGGCACCCTTCGCCTCGAGCCGCGCGGCGAAGGCGTCGGGCACCGTCCTTGAGAGGTAGATCACCGCCCGCGCGCCGAAAAGCCGCGACCCCGCCGCGACGGAAAGCCCGTGGTTCCCCGCGCTCGCCGTGACGTAGCTGCGGCCCGCAAGCGCCGCGACCCACTCGCCCGCGCCCCGCGCCGCCGCCGCGTCCCGCGCGATGGCATAGGCAGCCCCGAGCGCCTTGAAGCTGCCAAGGCCCATCCGGCCCCGTTCGTCCTTGATGGAGAGCCGCGCGATGCCGACCCCGGCGGCAAGTTCCGGCGCGTCCAGAAGCGGCGTCACCCGATGCACCGGGCAAAACGCCAGAAGCCGCGCCACCGGCCCGGCATCGCTTTCAGGATAAAGCGTCAGATCGGGCAGTCCGCTGCCCCGATGGGGATTTTCCAGAATCGCAGGCACATCCGTCTCCCGGCCTTTGCAGGCCAGCCTAACGGTGCGGCCCGCACAATTCCCGGAAATATCCGCCGCGACCAGGCCGAAATCCGGCGCAAACCACGCCAATCGGTCGCAAAACCGGACCGAGCGGGCGAAAACCGCTACCGCAACGCTGGTTTCCCGCCTATCACGCCGGGATGGACAAGTTCGATGCCCTCCTCCTCGCCGCAATGCAGGAGAACAACCGCCTGACCGCCGAGGCGCTGTCGGAGCGTGTGGGCCTCTCGCCCGATGCCTGCCGCAAGCGTATGAACCACCTCCGCGCGGACGGCTATGTCGAGGCCGATATCGCCGTCCTCGCACCCGGAAAACTCGGGCGCAGCCTGATCCTGATCGTGGAGGTGACGCTTCAGAACGAACGCCCCGCCGATCTCGACCGGTTCAAGGCGCAGATGCGTGACGCGCCCGAGGTGATGCAGTGCTACTACGTCACCGGCAACGCCGATTTCATCGTCATCCTGACGGCGCGCGACATGGCCGACTACGAGGCTTTCACGCGCCGCCATTTCTTCGCCGAGGACAACGTCGCCCGGTTCCGCACAAGTGCCGTGATGGACAGGGTGAAGGTCGGCTTCACCCTGCCTGTGACCGGCTGAGCGCGATCAGGCGGCGCGGCGCGGCGCAGGGCGCTTGCCGGGCCGGCGATGCGGCCGGAACGGCTTCTTGTCGGCCTTCTTCTCACCGCCGCGACCCGCCCAGGGCTCACCCCCGGCGACCGGAACCTTCTGGCCCAGCACCTTCTCGATGGCCTTCAGATCGCCCATCTCGTCGGCGGCACAAAGCGCCACGGCGCGGCCCTCGGCCCCGGCGCGCGCGGTCCGGCCGATGCGGTGGACGTAGTTTTCCGGCACGTTCGGCAATTCGAAGTTATAGACGTATTCGACGCCCGGAATGTCGATCCCGCGCGCGGCGACGTCGGTCGCCACCAGCACCCGGATCTTGCCTTCGCGGAACTCGGTCAGTGCGCGCGTCCGCTGCCCCTGGCTCTTGTTGCCGTGGATGGAGCTCGTCGCGAACCCGGCGCGGTCAAGCTGCGTCATCAGCTTCTCGGCCCCATGCTTGGTGCGTGCGAAGACCAAGGCGCGTTCATTGCGGTGGGCATCGAGCAGGTCGATCAGAAGCGCCTGCTTTCCCTCCTTCGCGACGAAGTGCACCGATTGCGCGACCTTGTCGGCCGGCTTGCCCGGAGGCGCCACCTCGACCCGGATCGGGTTCGACAGGTAGGCACGCGACAGATCTTCCATCAGTTTCGGCATGGTCGCCGAAAAGAGCATCGTCTGCCGCTCCTTCGGCAAGAGCGGCGCGATGCGGCGCAGCGCATGGATGAAACCGAGGTCGAGCATCTGGTCGGCCTCGTCCAGCACCAGAAAGCGCGTCTCGTTCAGCCGTACCGCCTTGCGGTCGAGAAGGTCGATCAGCCGCCCCGGCGTCGCGACGAGGATCTCGGTCCCCTTCTGCAACATCTGCGACTGCGCGAAGAGCGAGCGCCCGCCGACGACAAGGCCGATGCGCGGCCGGTCCTTGCCGGCGGCAAGCCCCTGCAACGCGTCCATGATCTGCATCGCCAATTCCCGCGTCGGCGCGAGAACGAGCGCATGCGCGGTTTTCGGCGCCGCGCGTTCGGCGCCTATGACGCCCTGAAGAATCGGCAGACCGAACGCGGCGGTCTTGCCGGTCCCGGTCTGCGCCAGCCCCAGAACGTCGCGCCCGTTCAGCACGTGAGGTATGGCCTTGTCCTGGATCGGCGTCGGCCGCGTCATCCCGAGCGCGGTCAACCGGGCCACGAGACGGGGCGACAGCCCCAAAGTTTCGAAAGTCATGAATATCCTTTGCCGGGCCGAAACCCGGATGAAGCGCCGCGCCGTCCTTCTGACGGTCGGAAGCGCCGGGATGCGCCACGGGACATAGCCCATCGGGCCTCATTGCCCGCAGGCCGCTCATGGGCGGCGTCCCCCTCGCGTGAATGCGGGAAACTGTCGCTCGGACGTTCGTCACGGGACGGATGCCCGTCTGCTCACGCGGCAGAACTCCGAAGACTTGTGGCATATGGACGCCGCGCCGCAGAAAGTCAACCGGCATCTCGTGCGCCGTGCCGAAGACCGCGAGGCGGCCTTGCCCGGACCGGAAGGATCACCCGGAGTTGTCAAGGCTTGCGTGGGGTCTGGTGGACCTGACGGGACCAGAATCGAACCTTCTGTTCGAGGTTCTTGAGGACTGGGAACACCAACTCGCACATCTAGACCCGCAGGGTCTGGGGGTGCGCGATGACAAACCTAAACCATGATTTCAATAAGATAGCGGCCAAGCCCGAACCGAAGCATCCGACGCCCTTCTCGCTGCGGCTAAGCTTCGATGAGCGGGGCATCCTTGAGCATGACGCGGCGGGGAAAGCCCTGGGCGCGTATATTCGTGACCGCCTGTTCGGCGATGATGTGACCCCGCGCACGGTGCGGGGGAAAACGCCCGTGAAAGATCACGCCGCCCTCGGGCGCGTGCTTGGGGCGCTTGGCGCGTCGCGTCTATCTGCGAACCTGAACCAACTGGCGAAGGCCGTGAACACTGGCTCGCTGCCCGTCACACCCGAAACCGAAGACGATCTGCGGCAGGCCTGCAAAGATGTGCAGGCGATGCGCCGCGATCTCCTGATCGCGCTAGGGCTAAATCAAGCAGGGTCAGGCTCCAAAACCGGACCGGAATTGAAGCCATGATCATCAAGGCCAAAGAACGTGGCGGCGGCGCGCAACTGGCGCGATATCTGCTGACCATGCGGGACAACGATCATGTCGAGCTGCATGAGGTGCGCGGCTTTGTCAGCGATGATCTGCGCGGCGCGTTCTGTGAGGCCGATGCCATTGCCGCAGGCACGCGCTGCCAGAACCATCTGTTTTCGATCAGCCTGAACCCGCCGCAGGATGCGAGCGTCAGCGCCGAAGAATTCGAAGCGGCGGCAAACGAAGTTGAGCGCAAGCTCGGTCTGGAAGGCCAGCCGCGCGCGATTGTCTTCCATGAGAAAGACGGGCGGCGGCATGCCCATGTCGTCTGGTCGCGCATCGACGCGGAGCGGATGCGGGCGATCAACCTTTCTCACTACAAGCTGCATTTGCGCGATGTGTCGCGCGAACTGTTCCGCGCGCACGGCTGGGACATGCCCAAAGGGCTGCGCGACTGGCGGGAACGCGATCCGCAGAGCTTCACGCGCGAAGAGTGGCAGCAAGCGCGGCGTGCGGGGCTCGATCCGAAACACATCAAAGCGCTGTTTCAGGAATGCTTGAGCCGTTCGGACTCGGGTGCATCCTTTGACCAGGCGCTCAAGGAGCGCGGGTTCACGCTCGCCCGTGGGGATCGGCGCGGTGTTGTCGCCGTCGATTATCGTGGTGAAGTCTATGCCGTGGCACGGCAGGCGGGCGTGAAGACAAAGGATGTTGTGGCACGGATCGGCGATGCCGAAGCCCTGCCCTCAGTCGATGATGTCAAAGCCACATTGGCCGCGCGCATGACGGATCGGATCAGGGGATTCATCCGTCAGGCCGAGCTTGAGGCGGGGCAAGGCCGCCAAGCGCTTGAGTTTCGCCGAAGCGAGATGGCGGGACGGCATCGGGAAGAGCGCAAAATGCTGCGCGAGGCGCAGGAAAAGCGCTGGACTGCCGAAACAAACGCACGGGCGGCACAGGTGCCGCGCGGCTTCTCGGGCATCTGGCAGCGCATCACGGGCAAGTACGGCAAGATCAGGGAACAGAACGAGCGTGCCGCCTGGGCGGCGTTGCTGCGGGATCGTGCCGAGCGTGATGATCTGGTTGCGACGCAACTCGATGAGCGCCGCGATCTGCAATTTGAGATTCGGGAATAGCGCGAGCGGCAACAGGCCGATCTTCTGCTGCTGCGCGAGGATGTCGCCCGCTATCAGGAAATGGCGCTGCCCGAACGCAGGGCCGAACGGCGTGAGCAGGAACGCGAGGGGCGGCAACGGACACGGGCGCGACCGAGGTCGCGATTTTGGATTTGAACGATAGCGAAAGGAAAAGACCGTGAGGCAAAGCAAGTTTACAGTCGAGCAAATGCGAGAATTGCGCGAAGAGCTTCTTCGCGTGCGGGCGCAGGCTGGCGAGATTGACAGGACGCACCTTTTCGCGGACAGCGCACAGCGCGTCGTGCTGACGCTGCCAAAATCGCTCGTCCATCTGGCGGAATTCGTTGCGCTCATGGAGTCGCGCCCGATGCCTGGCTCGCTGCATCTCTGGCAGTATGTCAGCGGGATCGGGGCGGATTGAACCGCGCCGGGTTTGCCGGAGGCTCCAACTCCTGAGTAGGATGGAGCATCATGAGCAAGACAACGAACAAGTATTCCCCTGAAGTGCGCGAGCGTGCCGTTCGCCTGGTGCTGGACAATCAAGGGCAGCATGAGAGCCGCTGGTCGGCGATCCTGTCGATTTCGTCGAAGATCGGCTGTGCGCCGCAGACACTGAACGAATGGGTCAAGAAGGCCGAGGTGGATCGTGACGAGCGAACCGGTGTCACGACCGAGATGGCCGAGAAGATGAAAGCGCTGGAACGCGAGAACCGCGAGTTGAAGCAGGCCAATGAGATCCTGCGCAAGGCGTCCGCATATTTTGCTCAGGCGGAGTTCGACCGCCGGTCCAGGACATGATCGCCTTCATCGAAGAGAACAGGGATATCGGGGTCGAGCCGATCTGCAAGCACCTGCCGATTGCCCCGTCAACATTCTACGACCACATGGCCAAGCGGGCTAAGCCTGATCTGCTGTCGGATCGGG
>CAWKBV010000002.1:0-320834 GCA_963847935.1 uncultured Alphaproteobacteria bacterium
CAAAACCCCCTGGCGGCTCGGTGAAGAAATACTGCGAGGCGGCCGGCATCGACCCCCGACGGCTGGGAGGCAGAGGGATCGGCATTCACTCGCTGCGCAAGACTGCCATCAACGATGCCATCAGGAACGGGGCGACCATGCAGGGTGCGCGAGTTCGCAGGGCATGCCGATATCCGTACGACTGAGGTCTACTTCGTGCAAGGAGGAAGATGCGGAGGTGGCGGCGCGGCGGATCCAGATCCGGCTCGTAGGCCGAAAGACCGAGTAATCCCGTGGCCCGCCTCCAAGCAACACCCTGGGCTCACCAGGACAGAAATCCACTTTGCCATGAGCACTTTTCCCATGACCGAGACCTATGCTCAGTTCGAAGCCCGTGTTCTGGATGACGGCAATCAGCTTCGTCGGGCGACTTCCCGAGGAGTTGCTTCCGGACGCGGCTGCGTTTGAGTCAATCTGGGACCTTCACCCGGACGACTACCATGTCATCCGGATGCACGGGCGGCCGGTCAAGACTCCCCGCTGGCAGCAAGCGTACGGAGCCGATTACCACTACACGGGCCGAACCACGCAGCACTACCGGTTCCGCCCATCCTGGAGCCACTCCGCGCTTGGGTCCGGAGCACCATCGACCGAGCGCTCAACGGCCTTCTGCTCAACTGGTACGACGGTGCGCTCGGCCATTACATAGGGCCGCACAACGACAGCACCACGAACATGGTTCCTGGGACCCCAATCGTGACCGTTTCCCTCGACGAACAGCGGATCTTCCGGCTGACTCATCCCAAAAAGAAGCTCAGACGCGACTTCCTGGCCGAAGCCGGCACCGTCTTTGTCATGCCCTACAATACTAACCTCGTCTGGAAGCATTCGGTCCCCAAGCGTGCTCACTATCGAGGCCGACAGGATCTCGATCACACTGCGAGCGTTCGAGTCATGACCGTTCTCTACCTCACCAGGCAGAAGACCTCGTTTTGCCAATGCCCGACCGTTTGCGGTATGCTGGATCGATAGGGCCTCCGGGGCTGTCTCCAAGAGGATCAGGCCGATGAACATCTCTCTCACCAACGACCTGCACAACTTCGTCCGCCAGAAAGTCGACAGCGGTGAGTTTCCTTCCGAGGAAGCGGTTCTGCAGGAGGCGGTCCGCCGCTTCCGCCAAGCCGACCAGGACGGCGATCACGCCGACACCCCAGAGAAGGCCACGCTCCCAGAGCTCATCGACTGGGAGGCCATCGAATCGTGTGCCCGTGAGGTCGAGGGAAAGAACATTCCGTCTCATAGAAGAGGTCCGCCGGATGCTCGCCAAGATCCCTGGCTCAATGGCCCAGGCCGTCATTGACGAGCGAGAAGAACGATTCTAGATGTCGCGCTACTTCTTCGATACGAGTGCCCTGGTCAAGCACTACCACATCGAGCTTGGTTCACCCAGGGTTGATTCGATCTTCAACGAACCGGATGCAGAGCATTTCATCGCCCGATTGACGCTTGCCGAGGCCCCCTCGGTCTTCGCCAAGAAGGTCAGGACGGGAGAGATCGCCGACGTTGATTTTGACCAGCTTCGGCTGCGGTTTTTTGCCGACGTCAAAGTCCGTACCATAACCCCAGTCCGGATCTTGAATGCTCACTTCGAATCGGCCGGAAACATCATCGCCCGGCATGGGAAGACCCGCCACATTTACACGCTCGACGCTCTTCAGCTTGCGGTTGCTCTCTCGATTCAGCAACCCGTCCCCATTGATCAGTTCATCTGCGCTGACCAGAGGCTCTGCGATATCGCCTTGCTCGAAGGTCTAACCGTCATCAATCCCGAAGCGCGCATAGGGCTCACAGGACAAGCGACTTTACGTGTCAGGGTTGTCGTTCCCGCTGGTTGTCACCTCGGCGAGGTAGCCGCCGTGACCCAACCCAGGGGATGGCTCCGGTCGGTACGCACCTCCCTGCCCTTCTCTGAAACGGACGACTGATGGCAGCAGTTTTATCTTCAACCAACAACCCCAAAAGAGCCCGCATGCATGCACACGGCAGGGGACCCCAATTTTCGACGACCGAGGTCCGGAAAGCGCAGTCGGCGGACTAATGCCGCCATGGAGAGACTTGCGGCCTTGAAGATGATTCAACGGCGTGGAAAGAAGGCCGGGATTCTCACTGCGATTTGCTGCCACAGCTTCCGGGCCACTGGGATCACCAATTACCTTGAGCACGGCGGAACGCTGGAGAAGGCTCAAGCGATGGCCGCGCACGAGTCACCCAAAACCACGAAGCTTTACGACAGGACAAACGACCAAATCACGCTCAAGGAGATTGAGCGAATTGCTATTTGAGGGGGGTCGAAAAACCATTCGGATATAAGATCGGCGTGCCCCAAAGTGCCGTTTCGGCTCCATTGCTGCTCGCATCCCGTAAAGGCCCCTTTATCCAGCGGGTTAGCGACATGTCCATGATCGGTTGTGTACCGTTCTTGGGTTCTATTCCAAGAGGGCTAACGCTCAGGGTATCGAGAGAGCCAGGGGCGGCATCAAAAGAAGTGGCTGAGTTTCCTAAAGGGCTCACTCATCGAGGGCGATAGGAATGCTTTGGAGGTGCCTTTATGGCAGAAAGCCGTAGTCTTCGGCATATCTATTCTTCGTAGTAGCTGCTCTGGTTTTTGCCTTGTTGTCGTCCTTTCCGGCAAGAAGTCAGGACGGGAAAGCCTCAGGCACCGGCAAACCTACGGATTGTTCAGGGGATACCAACTCCGACACTCACCCCAACCGCTACGCCGACTCCGGCAACTACTGGCCATTCCTACTACATCGCCGCACCAACCCAACCTCCGGAAGCGGAACTGTAAGCAATCCTTTCGGACTACCTGACTTACTCAATCCGGATCACACATCAGGCTCTGCTCACTCTTCTTCAGCCTGGGGATACGCTCTACTTTCGAGGCGGGAATTACACTATAACCGGCATCTCAGGCTTCGGCCTCTACAACCATCAGTTGATCTGCCCATCGGTTTCCGGCACGGCGTCTCAGCCTATCACTCTCCAAGCATACCCCGGCGAGCAGCCGATGATCACGGTAAGCGGCGGCGTTCGTCCGGTCTTCGGCACAGTGGTTCCGACACTCAATTATATTCGCTTCCTTGGCTTCACGGTACATGACGCCGATTCGTCGAGTGACGTGCCAAGCTTCAACATCAGCGGCGCAGGGAATGAGGTCGGGTACAACGAGGTCATCGGGAACTATATCGCCAGCGGTGACAACCATGAGGGGATTGTGATGGATAGCGCAACCTCGACCTGGATTCACAATAACGCCATTCACGGGTGGAGGGGGAATTACGGTGGGGCGGGTGCTTCGATGAATTCGTCCGGGATAAAGTTCTATTCCGAGGGCTACACGGGCGATCGCGTCGAGGACAACTACATTCACGACTGCGATGTAGGGGTGTATGACAAAAGTGGTGGCTCCGTCGATGGAGACACGACGCATACATACATTCGCAATTACATCGCCGGCTGTTACATGAATGCCTTCTTGGGTATAACGCAGGGCGTTAAGGGTCCTGTGCGTCAAACGTACATCATGCATGATAATGTCTTTTGCGGTTCCGGTGACGGTCTTGTGCAGCTTGCTACAACATCGTCTATGGGTGCTATTAATTCATCGTTCTACAACAATCTATTCATTGATACTTATCAAGGAGGCTATTGGGGCCATAGCAGCATCCTTAGCGGATCTGACAGCATAGGCAGCCAATTCTGGAACAACATCATGCTCACCCCGGGATGGACAAGCTTATGGTCGTACTCGTCATCTGTGGCCTTCAATCCTAACCAAGTATCTTACTCCGACTACAACGTTTACGACTCTGCGCCTTGGTGGGGCTTCCCCGGAGATACGAACTACGACCTGACTGCAGTGCGTGGTCTCGGTTACGGCTACGGAGCGCATAGTGCCGTCGCGACTGATGGCAGTATCTTTGTGGATCTCGTCTCCTACGTGCTTCAACCTCAATGGACGACCGCCGGCAGATACGGTGATCCGGTAGGGCCGCGCATCCCGATCGCACAACTTCTTGACACCAGCCGCTATGGTCCTCAGGCCTTTGCCACGGGCAAGTAGTCTCGTCATCACCCGACAACCCGAGAAACAACAACGCGGTCTTTAGATGTCTTGTCTCCAGCAACAACAGCAGCGCCTGGAGCAACACTGCTGTGCTCACCATTCTTAACTAAGACATCTCTTCCTCTGCTATCCCCTGAGCAGCTGAAGAGTGAGAGCCGGCTGCAAATTGGCTTGGGCCAGGACAGCGGATGCGGTTTGTTCCACGATTTGCGTTGAGACAAGCCGGGCTGACTCGCTGGCGGAATATCAGCGTCCATGATGCGAGACTCCGGCTGCGTTCGTGGTGTCGGATGCGGTCCCGAGAGTCTTTACCACGATGGCAAGGCGGCTCATCCAGGCGCCGATCACCCTGAAAATTGGTTTACGTTGTCCAGGTACGAGGCGGTGGTATCCAGGGCGGCAAGGGCTGCTGCCCGAGTGGCGACGCTTATGCCGTCATCCGGGAGAGGCCGGAGGTGCCGCCTAAGGTTGTGGTTGTCGTGGTGCCGTTGCCGAGAAGAATGGTGATACGATGGTCGCCTTCTACGGCTGTCACAAGGTCCTTAATCCCGTCGCCGTTCAAGTCACCAATGGCGACCGACGGGGGGTTTACCTCAACGGGCGAGGATCGATCGCGGCAAAGGTTCCAATCTCCGTTGGCTAGAGCACACATAGCGAGTTGCCGGAATAGTCGGCCGTAACTATCTCTGGTGTACCGTCCCCGTAAGATCCGAGGCAGCTATCGCGAGGGGTAGACACCAGAGATGAACGATCTACGCAAGGCGAACGTGCCGTCGCCGTTACCGAGAGAGACGGCGACGCCGCCGGCAAAACCAGAGGCGATGTCAGGCTTACCGTCACCATTGAAGTCGGTGATGGTTTCGGCGACGACGTTTAGGCCACTGGTGTAGGCCTTCTCGGCTGCGAATGTACCATTCCCGTTTCCGAGGAAGACGATTACCTCCGCCTCATTGTAATCCAAGGAGACGATATCGACCTTCCCGTCTGCGTTAAGGTCTGCTGTGGTTGCGCTCAGGGGAGACAATCCTGTTGTAGCGAAGGACTGGCGCGCTGCAAAGGAGCCGTCTCCATTCCCAAGAAAAACACTTATTACATTTGCCTCCCGTCAGTCGAGACAAGGTCTGTCTTACCGTCGCCGTTGAAATCAGCTGCCCGTGCAGAGTTGGGGCCGAGCCAGTGCTGAGTGACTGACGGGCAGAGAAGGTGCCGTTCCCGTTACCAAGAAGGACGCTTAGCGTATCGCTGGTGAAGTCTGCCGATACGATATCCGCCTTGCCGTCGTTATTGAAGTCGCTGGTGAGTGACAAAGTCCCCGTGCGTGTGCCGGCAGCGAAGGAAACCCTGCCCTTTAGTGTGCCGTCACCGTTGCCGACGAACACGCTAACCATTATTCCCATGATCGGCGGAGATAACATCCAGCTTGCCGTCGCCATTTACATCATTCACGGCGACCAATTCGGAAAGGATGCGGAGCTGTAAGATACTCCCGCCTGAAATGTCCCGTCCCCCTGCATAGTAGTAACCGTGGCCCCGGCCACACTCCCCAAATCCACCTGCAATACCCATTAGTTCCAAGCCCGGCCTGCAACGCGAGGCTGGACCCTTGCAGCACCGCCACCCCGTTAGACGCCGTGGTGTCAATAATCCGGTTGTATTCGGCTTGGAGGGCCAGGTTCTCTTTTTCCAGAGCCTGCCGCTGGGTATCACTGAAGGTGCCGTTGGCTGACTGCTCGGCAAGCTCGTTAACTCGGAAGAGGATGTTCTTGAGTGACTTAGTCGCCCCATCGGCAATATTTAGATAGCTTATGCCGTCATTCACGTTCCTGACGGCCTGAGTGTAAACCCTGGCTTGAGCATTCAAGGAGGAGGCAACGGCCAAGCCGGCCGGATCATCACTAGCCCGGTTGATTCGCTGCCCCGATGACAGCCTCTCGTAGGTCGTTTCAAGCGTAGACGTACGTGGCCCAACTGACGTTGGGCCATGAGAGAGGAAATGTTACTTCCAATCGCGACTGGCACTGCTTACACCGCACGCCTCGTGGCTACACTCCAAGGCCGAAGGCGTTCATCTGTTTACTCGGCATAAGCCCCCGACTTCTAAGCGGAATATGCATCCAACAGGCCTTGGCCTCTAAGTATCGGAATCCAATCGTATAAACACGAGCGGAAGGATTGTGTCCGGAAACGCAGTCGTCGGACTAATGCCGCCATGGAGAGACTTGCCGCCCAGATCATCGAATCTCTCGCCAAAGAGAGCCCGATGACCGTCCGCCAAGTCTTCTACCAGATGGTCACCATCGGCCCGTTGAAAAGACCGAGGGCTTCAATACCGTGTGGTCAAGCGGTTCCTCACCGATATGCGACTGGATGGCCGCATCCCATACGATGCCATCACCGATAACACCCGCTGGGTCCACAAACCCACGACCTACCCGAGCCTCACAGCTGCCGTCCAGGATTGGGTGAAATACTTCCGGCTCTCTTACTGGGACGACCAGCCCGGCAATCTTGAAATCTGGCTTGAAAAGGATGCTTTGGCAGGACTCTTCTATCAAGTCACATACCAGTTCGATGTTCCCCTTATGGTGACCCGGGGCTATCCCAGCATTACCTATCTTAACGATGCGGCTTCCATCATCGGCCGACGGGGCAAGCCAACCGTTATCCTTTACTTTGGGGACTACGATCCCTCTGGTATGGACATTGAGAAAAACATCCACCGTAGCATCCAGAAGTATGCTCCTAATGCAGACGTAACCTTTGAGCGAGTCGCCATTACGAAACAGCAGATCGGCCAATGGAACCTACCTACCCGACCCACGAAGGAGAACGACTCCAGGTTGAAGACGTGGATGGTGATGAGTCTCAATAGAGCTCGACGCAATCCCACCCAGCACGCTACGGAGCTTAATCGAAGACCGTATTCGCAAGCACATTGATTCTGAGATGTGGACCATGATGGAGATAGTTGAGCAAGGAGCGCGAAGCCGACTTTCCACCTTTGTCGATGGGCTCCTCGCGACATCCGAAGAGTGACGAGTAGCTCGTCAGCCCGTCGTTACGTCGGAAAAGTAACAGAGCACCTAGGGCCTGACAGTTTACTTCCAGATTCGCCACACGAGATGCGTTAGCACGATGAATCCACAAGCTCCCCAGAACTTGGATCTCCCCGATGCCGAGGTGCTCCTCTACCCGGCTTTCTTCTCTGCCCCGGAAGCTGACCGGCTACTTAAGGAACTGCGGGAGACAACTGAATGGCGCCAGGACACGATGCCAATCTTCGGGAAGCAGGTTCCCCTGCCCCGTCTGACTGCTTGGTACGGGGATCCGGGCTGCAGCTACGTCTACTCCGGCATCGAGAACGAGCCGCTTCCGTGGACCGCGGCTCTCCTCGAGGTCAAGAATGCTGTGGAGGCCCCGTCTGGCGTTGTCTTTAACGGCGTGCTGCTCAATCGCTACCGATGCGGCCAGGACAGTATGGGCTGGCATTCCGACAACGAACCTGAGTTCGGCGAACAGCCTGTCATTGCCTCGGCGAGCTTCGGGGGTACTCGCACCTTTCAAATGAAGCACAAGAAGCGGAAGGAGCTGAAGGCCAGCCTGGAGCTGACGCATGGAAGCTTACTTATCATGCGAGGCGGAACGCAGGCGAATTGGCTGCACCAGATCCCAAAGACGGCGAAGCCAGTTGCCGAGCGGCTCAATCTGACGTTCCGCCGGATTGTCACGTAAGCCCACTTCTCTGTCAGCCTAGCTCCGCCATGACATCGGCGAATTCCACATTGTCATACTCATCAATCACTGCGACGGCCGACCCGGTGACGACCTCGCCTGTTGGCCGGTTCGCTTCGTCCGTGCCTTCCATCACAAAGGTGAAATCAGCCCTGATTGGGTCTCCGGTCTGAGAGTCTTTGACGGTGAACGACTTCATGAACCAGGAATATGTGTCGAGTGACTCTTGAAGCTTGCTTACGGATTCCTCGTCAGCCACGTCCGTCCAGCCGCTTTGAAGAAACTCCGCAATCTGGTCATGCCGTTCATCTTCGTCATCCGAGATGTAATCTTGAAGGGGCATCAGTCGCTCTCTTGTTCGACGCCTCGCAGCACCAACCCAGCCTCGACGCTAAAGAACGGGGGGTGCGGTAATATCGCTCTCTTGATTATAGAACCGGCCTAGGCGACCCAGAAGGCCGCATTCAAAAGGAGTACGAGCGGAAATAGTGAATCAACCTCTGGGACAGTTATCACCGCCGGGCAGCAGGGTCTTTCGCCACAGGGACAAAGGCTCTCCTTCCTGGCGGACCCACCTTCGTGCTAGACTTGGAAGAGATTTAGGAGCATCGAGTCATGGAAATCTCTCACGCCTCACCGACCGGGCCCGGGGAGTCGAACACGCTCTCCGAAGCTCGCATTGTGAGCACGCCCGGCACGTGCGGCGGGAAGCCTCGCATCGACGGCCACCGCATCAAGGTCGAGCACATCGCGGTCTGCTACGAGCGGATGGGCATGAGTCCCGATGAAATCGTGACCAGCCTCCCGACGATTACGCTTGCCCAGGTGCATGCGGCTCTCGCCTACTACTACGACCACAAGCAGGAAATCGACTCGAGCATTGAGGAAGGGGAGCGGTTCGTCGAGGAGCTTAAGGCGAAGTCCCCGCCGTCAAAGCTCCAGAAACTCCTTGAGGCTAGGAAGGCCAATGGCTCGGACGATACGCTTCCACCTGGATGAGTGTTGCGACCCTGCCATTGCCCTGGGCCTTCGCCGCCGCAACATAGACGTCACGACTTCGCAGGAAGCCGGACTCCTCGAAGCCGAGGATGAAGAGCAAGCCGCCTATGGCCTCGCTGAGAACCGGGTGGTAGTCACTCACGATGCCGATTTCCTCCGCCTCCAAGCCGCCGGTGTGCCGCATGCGGGTATCGTCTTCCGTGCCAAGGATACGCTCGGTCTGGGTGAAATTATCAAGCGGCTCGTTCTCATCTGGGAAATCTATGAGCCCGAGGAGATGGGAGCCGGATTGAATACATTTAGGTGTCATTTTCCTAAAACGGCGGGCGAAGCTTCCCCGACAAGACGTCCAACGCCACTTCCACATCGCTCTTCCGAGAATCGGTCGATTGTGCCTGACTTTAGTTCGTGGGCGAGCTCAAGGACCGACGAGAGCACTTCACCCAAAGAGGTGACCTTGGTCTTTAGTGGTCCCAACCCGGTTTATTACGGATCCGGATATCTGCCGTCGCGCGACTGGTGGCGCCTGGGCTTTGTCTTCGGCTTGCTGTTCCTGGGCGTCTTCCTGGCGGTCGGCGTGCCGTGGGTGGTGTACGTGGTGCAGTAGCGAGCCCGTGCGGTTGTTCCGAACGTCGCGATAGTCTGGGCCAGCGCATTGGCTGAATGCGGACCGCGAATCAGTCGCCGAGCCGGCGTGAAGCAATCAGGGCGGTGGCAGCAGGTGCTTGAGTTGGAACAGCCTGAACCACTTTCGGAACATTGCCTCCGTATCCATCACCTCGTGAAATCCGGCATGCATGATCTTGACCGTTGAAACAATCGACGGCCGGCCCACCTCGGTCATGCCGAACCGCATCTGGTAGTCGGCATACTCCATCGACAGTCCGACGAACGCGTCCAACGCCGGTGACACCAGGCCGTAACGCTGGCGGATGTGGTCCCAGGCCGCCGGTTCGATCGACTGCAGCCGGAACGGTTCGGCGGGCCCCGGCTGCATCCCGGCGGCATCCGCGATCGCCGCCCAGATATTCGGCCAGGTGAACACATCGCCATTCGTCAGATTGAACGTCTCGTTGCGCGCGGCGTCAGTTTCTCCCGCCCAGGCGATCGCGCGCGCCAGAAGATCGGCATCGACGGCCTGGCTCACCCGCTCCGCGCCGCCGGGGTAGGGGAGTGTCGCGCCCCGCTCCCGCATCAGTGCGGCGTAGACGCCAAGCGCCGGGATCAGGTTCATGGCCCCGCCGATGGCCTCCCCGACGATCAGCACCGGACGCAGGATGGTGAAGCCCCAGTCACGCCCGGCCTGCGCCGCCCGCAGATAGTCCTCCTGCGCCCAATAGAAATTGGGCTGCTCCCGCATCTCGGACCGGCCCTCGCGCGCCGGGCACGGTCAACGGGCGGACATGCACGCCATAGGCCTTGGTGCCCTGCAGCAGTGTGACATGCCGCAGCCCCGGCGCCGCGGCGATGAGCGGATCGAGCAGGTTGCGGAGCATGCGGTCGTTGATCGTGATCTGTTCGTCGTTGCGCCAGCCTTCGACCAGGCCCGGCAACTCGAACAGCGCCGCGTAGACGACATGGGTCACGTCCCGCAGCGCGGCCATGGCCCGCGTAACGGCCCCGGCATCGGTCAGGTCCAGCGCCAGATGCCGGCCGCTGAAGCCGGGCGGCGCGCGACGCGATACCGCCATGACCGCGATATCCGGATCGCTGGCAAATTCTTTCAGCGCGGCATAACCGACCAAGCCGGTCGCGCCGGCAATGAGCACCGTCTTTCGAGCCATCAACCGCCTCCGGCCGGCACCGTATCATGCCGGCACGGACCTGCGCAGGGAGCGCCTCCTATGACCACACTATCCCGTGTGCTCTCCCAGCGTGTCCGCCGCATAGGCGCCGCGGTCTCCCATCGGCTTCGGCGGCGACAGCGTCGAATCCACGCGCGTCTGTCGTTCCGCCTGTGCGTTGATCACCGCCCCGAGCAGTGCGACGAACGATGACAGGTACAGCCACGTCAGCATGACGATGACACCGCCGAGCGACCCGTAGGTGGCGTTGTAGGAATTGAAGTTGGCGACGTAGACGGAAAATCCGACCGAGCCCAGCAGCCACAGGACCGTCGCGATCAGCGCGCCGGGGGACACCCATCGCCATTTCGCCGTATGCCGGTTTGGTGCGTAACGATACAGCACCGCAAGCGAGAGCAGGACCACCGAGATGAGGATCGGCCATTGCACGATCAGGATGATCCACGTCACCATCGCGCCCAGGCCGACAAACTGGATCGCCGCGGGCAGGACGCCGACCAGGGCAATAATGATCGTGCCGCCGACCAGGCCGGCGATGGTCAACCCGATCGCAATGGCATTGAACTTGAAGAAATTGCGCGTCTCTTGCTGCTGGTAGGCGATGTTGAACGCAGTGATCAGCCCGCTCATGCCGCGCGAGGCGCTCCAGAATGCGAACAGCAGTGCCACGATGGCGCTGATCCCAAGGGACTTGCTCGACGCTTCAACCAGACTGTGAAGCTGCGCACTGACCATCTCCGTCGACTGGGCCGGCAGCACCGCCGACAGGCTGTTCGACCTGCTGTTCGACCTGGTTCGGATCGAACAGCAGGCCATAGACGGCAACCAGGGCTGCCAGCGCCGGGAACAGCGCCAGCAGCAGCGCGTACGTGACCCCGCCGGCTACCAGGAAGATGTTGTTGTTGTTGACCTCCTGGTAGGAGCGGATGGCGATGTCCTTCCAGCCTCGCAGCGGGATTTGGGTCGGCGTTTCGGCCGACCGGCCACGATTCTGTTTCGCCTCTGCGGCACGAAGCTCGGTTGTGTGTCGGTCCGGTATGGGCCGCGACATCCTGTTTCAGCTGCTCAAGCCGGGATGAGCTCATGCGCGTTTCACCTTTTGTGGTGGACGCAGAACGGCGCTCGCGGCGGGTAGTTGCGTTGGTTGACGTCTATGCGTGCAGACGCCAGTCGCCCCGCTTCGGATGCGGCAGGCCCCAGATTCTCCCGCAGCGTCGCGCCGGTGTAGTCCTTGCGATACAGCCCGCGCCGCTGCAGTTCCGGGACGACAAAGCGGACGAAGTCCTCGAACGTGCCGGGCGTGTGCGTGCCGCGCGATGACGAAGCCGTCGCAGGCGCGCTCCACGAACCACTGCTCCAGCTGGTCGGCGACATCCTTGCCGCTGCCGACGATCGGCCTCCCGCGGGCGGCCGCGGCGGGTGACCTCCAGGAAGTCGCGGACGGTCGGGTTGCGGCCGATGACCTTCATCACGCGGTCGCGCATCGCCTGCATGCCGGACATGCCCGTCCAGTTCCTCGCAGCTGAAGGCTTCATCCATGCCCTTGGTCTTGAAGTCGAAGTTCAGCGCTTCGGACAGCAGCGACAGGCCGTCGACTTCCTTGTACAGGCGAGTCGATCAGCGCCATCTTGTCCTCGGCCTCCGTCCGCGTTTCGGCCACCACGGGATAGGCGATGGTGTTGACCGTGCACAGGTCGGGATCGCGGCCCAGGCGCGGCGACCTCCGCCTTGAACTCGGCGTACTGCTTTTTGCCGTCCTCCAGGTCCGGATAGGCAACGAACACCGTTTCCGCCCAGCGCGCCGAGAACGTCTTGCCGCGATCGCTGGCGCCGGCCTGGATCACCACCGGATGGCCCTGCGGCGAGCGCGGCACGGTGAACGTGCCCGACGAATTCAGGAATTTTCCCTTGTACTCCAGCCGGTGCACCTTGTCGGGATCGGCGAACAGGCCGGTCTTCTTGTCCACCACCAGCGCGTCGTCTTCCCAGCCGTCCCAGCAGCTCAGGACGATTTCCATGAACTCATCGGCGCGGTCGTAGCGCAGGTCGTGTCCCATATGGACCTCGCGGCCCATGTTGTGCGCCTCGCCGTCGTTGACGGATGTCACGACATTCCAGGCCGCGCGCCCGCCGAGCATGTGGTCCACGGTCTGGAAGCGGCGGGCGACGTCGAACGGCTCGTAGTAGGTGGTGGAGGCGGTGGAGCCGATGCCGAGATAGCTGGTGCCGAAGCCCATCGCCATCAGCGTCGCGACCGGGTCGATCTTCACCACGCGCACGCCGTTGGCGACCACCTCGGCGGGGTTGCCGCCATAGATGTCGGGCATCGCCAGCCGGTCGTCGAAAAAGGCGAGCTGGAACTTGCCCTCCTCCAGCACCTGGCCGATCTTCTGGTAGTAGGCGGCGGTGGTGAAGTCGGTGCGGGCTTCCGGATGGCGCCAGGCGCTCGCCAGCGTCGTGCAGTTCTGCGCCTGCAGGAAGCCCACCATGACCATCTGACGCATTGCAACTCTCCGTTTCTGCCCTGCGCCGGCAGTGTGACGCGAAACGGGGTGGGGGGCCAGGGGCGCGGCGGCTTATCTGGATGCGTGGCTGCTACTGTTGTGCCCGCGATTCACGTACGAAGCGCAGCCTCCAGACGCTGGACGAGGAGACCGGGATCAGCGGGGTCGGACACGATGTCGTTCAACGACACTGGGCACGGACGTGTGGCCAGGATCGTCAGGCTGAGCGGTGCCGCGTGCTCCCGGCCTTGTTCTGCAAGGTCCAGCGCCGCCTGCCGTGTGGCCCGTTGCCACAGCACATCCAGATCGATGCGCTGGCGCATGCTCGGCGAAAGACGGTCCGCAAGGTCGTTCTGCCAGTTGCCGACCTCCGCAAGCCAGTGTCGGACGTTCGATGCGTCCTGATCTGCCCAGCATTTTATCGCATGTCCAAGAATCAGGCGGATACGGCTTTTGACGCCGTTCAGTTCGCTGAGTCCCACGTCCTCGATCTCCTCAGCGACATGGGTCAGGTCGAGGGCATTCGGCAGGTCACGGCGGGACGCAAGCTCCCGCAGGGCGCTCGCCTGCTGTTCGGACCAGGCGAGGATATCGGTTTCGTAGAGGTCGCCGTCTGCCATCATCGCCTCCAGCAGCCCGCCGCTCCGACAGGCCGCAGTCACCCTATCACGGCCGTGCGCGGCGCAAAACGATCGCGAACGCGACCCCGCCCAACGTCCCGGACTGGCGCGGTTGTGAGCAGCTTCGCAGCGCGATGTCGGATACCTCGGGCTCTCCACACGCCAATCGAGGGTGCGACATGGCAAGGCTGGCTGGCAAACGGGCCCTGATCACCGGCGGCAGCAGCGGCATCGGGCTGGAGACGGCGCGCCTGTTCCTGCAGGAAGGCGCCCGTGTCGCCATCACCGGCAGCAACAAGGCGACGCTGGCCGAGGCCGAAGCAACACTGCCCGGCGTCGTTGCAATCCAGGCGGATGCCGGCAACGTGGCCGAACAGAAAACAGTGGCGGAGCAGGTTCAGGCCAGCCTCGGCGGCCTCGAGATCGCCTTCCTGAACGCCGGCATCGGGGATTTCCGGCCGATCGAGCAGTGGGATGAGGCGGGTTTCGACCGTTCGTTCGCGGTCAACCTCAAGGGTCCGTTCTTCCTGATCCAGGCCCTATTGGCACTGTTCGCCAATCCCGCGTCGATCGTGCTGAACACCTCGATCAACGCCCATATCGGCATGCCGAATTCCAGCGTCTACGCGGCGACGAAGGCTGGCCTGCTGTCGATGGTTCGGACGCTGTCGGGCGAACTCATCGGGCGTGGCATTCGTTTCAACGCCATCAGCCCCGGTCCGATCGCGACGCCGCTGCATGGGAAGATCGGCATGGATGAGGCGGCGATTGCCGAACTGGTCAAGCAGATCCCGGCCGGACGGCGAGGCCTGCCGTCCGAAATCGCTCAGGCGGTGGTGTTCCTGGCGTCTGACGAAACGCAGTTTGCGGTCGGCAGCGAACTGATCGTGGACGGCGGCATGGCGACGCTGTAGCGAGTCTCGCGCTTTACGCGCGCCCTCGGTCAGGCTTCGTCCGGCACCGGAACCTGGGCAAGCGCCGGGATCACCGGCGCATCCGCCCGGATACGCTGTTGGTCCGGCTGGTCCAACCGCATCCGGAACGTAAACCGCGTCTCATCAGCCGACGACACGACGGCCAACGTGCCGCCATGGGCGCGCGCGATTTCCGATGCGATGAACAGGCCCAGGCCAAGCCCCTGCTGGTTCGGCTGCACGGCGCCGCGCGCGAACGGCTGGAAGATCCGGTCGATGACCGCTTGCGGGATCGCATGCCCGCAATTGGCAACCGACAATTCGAAGCCGCCGCGATCGAGCGAAGCGCGCACCCGAACCGGCTCGGCGGCCGTCCCATAGGTCAGCGCGTTTGACAGCAGATTGGACAGAAGCTGGGCGATCCGGGTCTGGTCGCAGCGGATCGGTCGGTCCAGCGCGATCGCCGCATCGATGGTCCGATCGGGGAAACTGGTCTGCAACTCCTCGATCACGTGCCGCAGCGTTGGCTCCAGCGGCCGGGCCGCCGACAACGCCAGCGGCAACCCGCCGCCCAGACGGCCGCGGGCGAAGTCCATGACGTCGTCGATCAGGCTGGACATGCGGACCGCGCCGCCCTGGATGACCCCGACCAGCCGGGCCGCCTTTTCGCTTAACGGTGTTTTGCGCAGCAGTTCGCCCGCCGCCGCGACGGCAGCCAGCGGATTGCGCAGGTCATGGCCGAGCACCGCGATGAACTGCTCGCGCAACTCGCGAGCTCTTCTGCTCGTCCAGAAGCCGGCCTCTGTCGCCGTCACCCGTTTGAGCGCGTCGATGTGGAACGCAAGCAGTTCCGCGAACAGCTTGAACATCCCGACCACTTCGGGCGTGTCCACACGGGCCGGCCGCGGATCGATGGCACAGAGCGTGCCGAAGAACGATCCGTCCGAGAGGATGATCGGCATCGAGACATAGCTTTGAAAGCCGTACATGTGCCGGCGTCGGATGGCGGCAAAATGCGGCGTCTTTCGGCGACATTGTTGATGACGACGGGCTGCCGGCTCTCGCGGATCTCGTGGCAGATGGTCGTCTCGACCGGAAGTTCCCCGCGGGGCTTGAGCCCGAAGCCGATGTCGTCCTTGACGCTGCAGACGATCCAGCGCTCCTCCGTGACGCGAGCGATCGCGGCGAAGCCCATGCCGGTGGTTTTGCAGACAATGTCGAGGATCGAGGGAACCGCCTCGACTTGGCTGATCAGAGTGACATCGGCGTCGAGTTGGTGCTGCATGATCCGTTCGCTAAGAGTGCCGGGCTTGTACAAGGGTCATGCAAGGGTGTCATCCTGGCGCTTGATAACAATACTACAACGAAACACATTCCCTCCTGCTTGATGGATCGGCGCGCCTCGGCCGCAGATCGTCGGGATCGGCGAAGCTCCCGAATGTGGCGATAGTCTTCTGTAATAGCCGGGGTACGATCGTTCAGTTTATCGCTGTGCCCCGACATTATATGGATATACATGAAGGGGACGGGATGAACGCCATCGGGAACCCTACAGATCACGCCAAAGACAACTCCGTGACCACCAGCAATATTTCTGTCCCGCAGATGAACAAGTTCGGATCAATGAGGTTAATGCTGGCATTTCTGGTCATCGTCTCGCACTCCTCCGAACTGGTAGATGGCAACCGATCCCGGGAAATACTGACACGCATCTTCGGCACACTCTCACTCGGCGACTTGGCGGTCGACGGATTTCTTGGTCAGCGGATACTTGATTACGAAAAGCTATATTCAGTCCAGGAACAATTACGCTATCTGTCGAAGCGGATCCTGCGGATTGTTCCGGGCTTCGTCGTGGCCTACCTGGTGACGCTGGTTGTCATAGGACCATTGGTCGGTCGCACCCTCGCGAGCCTTGTGGGTCCGGGCGCCTATGAGGCGTTGGGCAGGATGCTGCTGATGGTGGGGCCGCGGCTGGATGGCGCATTTGCCGGGTTGCCGCATCAACAACTGAATTCGTCGATGTGGACGATCGCCTACGAATTCAGATGTTACCTTTTCACCATGGCGCTGGGCGCGCTCGGCCTTTTTGTCCACCGTCGCCTCTGTCTTGCCATGACCGTCGGGCTGCTGGCGCTGTTGATTGCCAAGTTCGACATTGATCTGCCAATGGCTGTCACAGCGGTAACGGGACGGGTGGATCAGGACATTCGCTTTTTGGCGGCGTTCTATCTGGGAGGCGTGTTCTTTCTGTTTGGCGATCGCATCGTCTATACCGGCAGGGCGGCGTTTTTTTCGGCGTGCCTCTTGATCGCGCTGATGTTCACCGATCGCTTCGCTGATCCCGCTGCACTTGTTTTCGGTGGATACCTCGTTTTCTGGCTTTGCCTGGCGACGAGACCGAACGCGCTCAACGTTGTCGGGCACCGCACGGACGTGTTGTACGGCCTGTATTTGTATGCTTGGCCCGTGCAGAATTCCTTGATCTGGTTCTGGCCCGGCATCTCGCCGCTGATGGTACTCGGCTTTGCCACCCCTATTGCGGCGGCCCTAGGCTATTTGAGTTGGACCTTGGTGGAGCAGCCGTTTCTGAGGCTCAAAGGGCGCAACGCGACTTGATTGCCGCATCCGCTTTCTAGAACGTGTCCCACTGGACATCTCGGAGCAGATGCATGGTCTGTCGCCGGAGATCACGCCCGCACAAAGCCACGCTCTCGGTTGAACGCGAAAACTCAGGAATTGCAAACAAGCGCCGAAGCAGTGCGCTTGGTATCGCGTATCTCTCCAGCGCGATCTTGCGCGCCTGGTCAGACGTATCCGCTTCACGCGACGAACCGCGCTTGCGGTGCGTCTCGCACTCCTCTGCTGTCGCATACCAGCCGCATGGAAGCGGCGTCCGGAAGTGCGCCCCTCACCCGTCTCTGCATAGGCTTGGTGAGCAGGCCGCGCCCGACCTATAAACCGGCGATCCCATAGCGGCGTCGTTTAGCGACCAACCGCTCGGGGACAATGAAAACAAGCCAGGACATGTCCATGTCGATCTACGACGAGAACCTCGATCGCACGCCGGCCAACTACGTCCCGCTGTCCCCGGTCTCCTTCCTGACCCGCGCCGCCCGGATCTATCCCGAGCGTACTGCCATCATTCACGGCGAGCGCCGCTTCACCTACGCGCAATTCCTCGAACGGTCACGGCGGCTGGCGTCGGCGCTGGCGCGGGCCGGCGTGGGGAAGGGCGACACCGTCGCGATCATGGCCCCCAACACGCCGCAGATGCTCGACGCCCATTACGCCGTGCCGATGCTCGGCGCCGTGCTGTGCTCGATCAACATCCGGCTCGACGCGGCGGCGATCGGCTTCATCCTGCGCCATTCCGAAGCGAAGGTGCTGCTGACCGACACCGAGTTCGCCTCCGTCATGCGGTCCGCCGTGGCCGGCCTGCCGATCCTGGTCGTGGACATCGACGACGCGCCCGAGGGACAGAGTGTCGGCGGGCGCGTCGGCACGATCGAGTATGAGGCCTATCTGGCCTCGGGCGATCCCGACCATCCGGTGCGCCTGCCGGACGACGAGTGGCAGGCGATCGCGCTCAACTACACGTCCGGTACAACCGGCAATCCGAAGGGCGTCGTGGCGCATCACCGCGGCGCCTACCTGAACGCCTGCGCCAATGCGCTGACGTTCCAGCTGTCGCCGCAAAGCGTCTACCTGTGGACGCTGCCGATGTTTCACTGCAACGGCTGGACCTACACCTGGGCGGTGACACTGGCCGGCGGCACGCATGTGTGCCTGCGCCGCGTCGAGCCGGCGTTGATCTTCGATGCGATCGCGGACTATGGCGTGACCCACATGTGCGGCGCACCCGTCGTGCTGTCGATGCTGATCCACGCACCGGACGCCGTCCGGCGCGGCTTTTCGCAGACGGTGAAAATCGCGACCGGTGGCGCTGCGCCGCCCTCCACCGTGATCACGCAGATGGAGGCGATGGGATTCGCCGTCACGCATTTGTATGGACTGACGGAAACCTACGGACCGTCAACGGTCTGCCTTTGGCAGCCCGGCCTCGATGACCTGCCGATCGATCAGAAGGCCGCCTTCATGGCGCGGCAGGGCGTCATCACGCCGATGATCGAAGAAGCCGCGGTGATGAACCCGGCCACGATGCGGGCGATGCCGCAGGACGGCACGGCGATGGGCGAACTGATGCTGCGCGGAAACACGGTCATGAAGGGGTATCTGAAGAACCCATCCGCGACCGGGGAGGCGTTCGCCGGCGGGTGGTTCCACACCGGCGACCTCGCGGTGATGCACCCGGACGGCTATGTCGAGATCAAGGACCGAGCGAAGGACATCATCATTTCGGGGGGCGAGAATATCTCCTCGCTGGAGGTCGAAGAGGTCCTCTACAAGCATCCCGCCGTCATGGAGGCGGCGGTGGTTGCGCGTCCGGACGAAAAATGGGGCGAGACTCCCCAGGCCTTCGTCACCCTGAAACCCGATGCGGACCCGGTCACGCCGCAGGCGATCATCGCCTGGTGCCGCCAGCACCTCGCCCATTACAAATGCCCGCGCCACGTGACGTTCGGGCCACTGCCCAAGACCTCGACCGGTAAAATCCAGAAATTCGATTTGCGGGAGCAGGCGCGCGGCTATGGTGGCGGCTGAGGGTCAACACAGCCAGCGCGGACCATGAGCGGAACGCCGACAGCAGCGCGTAAACCGATTGCGATGCAGTACATGCCGGGGGACGCCCCCCCGCTGTCGGTCGTCTTTTTCAATGCGCTGCAGTATATCGCCGTCGTCTCCAGCTTCCTGATCTACCCGCTGATCATGGCGCGCGAGGGCCATCTGACCGCCGCCGAAGCCGACAACATGCAGGCTTGGGCCATGCTGGTGCTCGCTCTTGGCACGACGTTGCAGGCGTTGCCGCGTGGCCCGATCGGCAGTGGCTACCTGGCGCCCAGCGTCATGACGGCGATCTTTCTGGGGCCGTCGCTGGAGGCAGTGCGCGTCGGTGGTCTGGCGCTGCTGTCGGGCATGACGATCTTCGGCGGCATCGTGCAGGTGATCCTGTCACGCTCACTGGGCCGGATGCGCGCGCTGCTGCCGCCGGAACTCGCCGGGGTGGTGATCTTTCTGGTCGGTATTTCGAATGGCGTGGTCGGGTTGCGCTACCTGCTGGAGCCCGCCAGCAGCAGCCTGCCAGGTGCGCCGCACTGGACCGTTGCGGCAGTGACGCTCGCGGTCATGGCCGGCGCCAATGTCTGGAGCAAGGGCGTGATCGGCCTGTCCTGCGGCCTGATCGGCTCGGTCGTGGGGTTCCTGATCTCGATTCCCCTGGGCGTGCTGCACTGGGAGGACCTGAAGGCGGTTGGGTCGCTGTCGGTCATCGCCGCGCCGGGGACCGCGCAGATCGGCTGGTCGTTCAGTCCAGCCCTGGTGCTGCCGTTCATGATCGCAGCGTTGGCCAACGGCCTGAAGGGCGCGGCGCTGCTGACGGCCAGCCAGCGCATGCTGGATGACGACTGGAAGCGGCCCGATATGGGGCCGATCAGCCGCGGCGTGCTGGCGGATGGGCTGACGGTGATTGCCGCCGGCCTGTGTTCCGTCTTCGCCGTGAATATCAGTGCGTCCTCGGTCGGGCTGACCGCGGCGACCGGCGTTGCCAGCCGGCGCGTCGCCTATGCCACCAGCGGCATGTTCGTGATGCTGGCGTTCCTGCCGATGGTCACCCGCATCCTGGTGCTGACGCCAGATCCGGTGGTGGGCGCAACGCTCCTGTTCTCAAGCTGCGCCATTTTGAAAAGCGGCATGGATGCGATCGCTGCCCGTATATACGACGCCCGCAAGACGCTGGTGGTCGGCCTGTCGATCATGGCCGGCGTCGCGGTGGAGGCATTTCCGCCGTCGTTCAACGCCATGCCGGGCTGGATCCATCCGATCACCGTCTCGGCGCTGGTGTTCGGCACGGCGGTGGGCTTTCTGCTCAATCTGTGTTTCCGCGTCGGCCAGAAGCAGCGCACGCTGATCGTGCTGGACCCGGAGACACCGGACCTGGAGGCATTGGGCCGCTTCATCGAGACGCGTGGCGCCGGCTGGGGCGCGATGCGCGACGTGGTCAAGAAGGCCGAATGGGCGGCACAGGAGTTGGCAGGCACCGTGGTGCATTACTGCAGTCCGCGCGGTCCGCTGGAACTGTCCGTCAGTTTCGACGAATTCAACCTGAACGTCGAACTTCAATACTCGGGCGAAATGTTGCCGATGGTGGCCAACCGCCCCACTCCCGACGAAATTGCCGAACATGAGGACGGCGCCCGGCGGTTGGCGGCGTATCTGTTGCGGCGCGTGGCAACCAGTATCTCCAGCCGCACGCGCGGGGCGAAGTGCGTGGTCAACCTCCAGTTCGAGCATTGAAACCGGCCGTCTGAAAGCTGGACGTCTCGGCCAGTGGTCGGGCCGCCGTTATCGTATCGAGTAAGCGCGCAGCAGCCACCATCCCTGCTGCGCGGGTCGAAGAGAAAGGACGCATCATGGGGCTATGGTCGGACTTCCTGAGCCACGACGGCCGGGTCGTGCACAAGTGGAAGCACTATTTTCCGGTCTATGAGAGCCACTTCAGGCGCTACGCCGGCCGCCCCGTGCGTCTGCTGGAGATCGGCTGCGGGGAGGGCGGATCACTGCAATTGTGGAAGACATACCTTGGCCCGCACGCGCAGATCGTTGGCATCGATATCCGGCCGGAATGCGCTGCGTTCGAGGAAGATCAGATCGCGGTCCGCATCGGCAGCCAGAGCGACCCCGTGTTTCTCGAACAGCTACTGACCGAATTCGGGCAGCCGGATATCGTCATAGACGACGGCAGCCACGTCATGTCCGATGTCGTGGCAACCTTTACCTTCCTCTACCCGCGCGTGGCGGAGACCGGGGTTTATCTGGTGGAGGATATGCATACCGCCTACTGGGACGAATACGGGGGCGGCCTGAGGCGGCCTAGGACATTCATTGAGCTGACGAAATCGCTGATCGACGAATTGAACGCCGATCACAGTCGCGGCCAATTGCCACCAACGGATTTCACGCGCCGGACGCTGTCGATGCATTACTACGACAGCGTCGTGGTGTTCGAGCGTGGATGGACGTTGAGGAAGTCCGCACCAATGTACGGCACGCCCGAACCGCATTGAGGCCCAGGCGCTTCGTCACGTCAGGTATTCATCGCGTCGAAGAAGTCATTGTTGGTCTTGCTGTATTTCAGCTTGTCCAGCAGGAACTCCATCGCGTCCACCGTGCCCATCGGGTTGAGGATGCGCCGCAGCACCCACATCTTCGACAGCGTGGCGCGCTCGACCAGCAGTTCTTCCTTGCGGGTGCCGGACTTGGTGATGTCGATCGCCGGGAAGGTGCGCTTGTCCGACAGCTTGCGGTCGAGGATGATTTCCGAGTTGCCGGTGCCCTTGAACTCTTCGAAGATCACTTCGTCCATGCGGCTGCCGGTGTCGATCAGCGCGGTGGCGATGATGGTCAGCGAGCCGCCTTCCTCGATATTGCGCGCCGCGCCGAAGAAGCGCTTCGGGCGCTGCAAGGCGTTGGCGTCGACACCGCCGGTCAGCACCTTGCCCGATGACGGCACGACGGTGTTGTAGGCGCGCGCCAGGCGGGTGATGGAGTCCAGCAGGATCACCACGTCGCGCTTGTGCTCGACCAGGCGCTTGGCCTTTTCCAGCACCATTTCGGTGACCTGCACGTGGCGGGTGGCCGGCTCGTCGAAGGTGGAGGCGATCGACCTCGCCCTTCACGCTGCGGGCCATGTCGGTGACTTCCTCCGGCCGCTCATCGATCAGCAGCACGATCAGGAAGACTTCGGGATGGTTGGCCGCGATCGCGGCGGCGATGTTCTGCAGCATCACCGTCTTGCCGGTGCGCGGCGGCGCGACGATCAGCGCGCGCTGGCCCTTGCCGACCGGGGAGATCAGGTCGATGACGCGCGGCGTGTAGTCCTTCGACGGGCCCTTGGCGACGGATTGGAAGTTTTCCATCTCCATCTTCAGCCGTTCTTCGGGATACAGCGGCGTCAGGTTGTCGAAGTTGATGCGGTGGCGCACCGCCTCGGGCGGCTCGAAATTGACGGTGTCGACCTTCAGCAGGGCGAAGTAGCGCTCGCCGTCCCGCGGCGCGCGGATCTGGCCCGTCCACGGTGTCGCCGGTGCGCAGGCCGAAGCGGCGCACCTGGCTCGGGCTGACATAGATGTCGTCCGGGCCCGGGCAGGTAGTTGGCCTCCGGGCTGCGCAGGAAGCCGAAGCCGTCCGGCAGGATTTCCAGCGTGCCCTCGCCGTGGATCGCCTGGTCGTTCTCGGCCAGGTTCTTCAGGATCGCGAACATCATGTCCTGCTTGCGCAGGGAGGAGGCGTTCTCGATCTGCAAGGGATTCGGCGAAGCTCACCAGATCGGCTGGGGATTTCTTCTTGAGTTCGGCGAGATGCATGAATGGAGCCTCGGACGTGCGGGTACAGCGGGGGCTTGATCAGACTGATGGATGAGGGCCGTTGGGCCTGACGTTCGTAGCCGATGGTGATTTTTGAGTGGGCGGCGTGCGGGTGAGGACGCAAGCCAGCCCAGATCTTAAGAAGGGAGCCTATTAATAGGAACGTAGCAGCGCTACGTCAATGGATAGTGTCGATTCTCGTTTCAAGGTCCAATGTACGGCCGCCAAACGTCGTTTCGTCCTGCACCGGCGCCGCATCCCGCCATCACGGAATCGCTTTACCCGTCATGGTCGGCCCCCGCATCGACCGGAGGGCCAGCCTGAGCACAGGCTCCGGCCACCCAGGCATTGCGGCGGTGATCAAGCAGCGCGCCAGCATGGGTCACTCAACACCGGCATCCCGCACCACTGGCATAAAGATCGAACCGCACTGACAGCGACGGGCGACACGGACCACAAAATGTCCCTCGCCCTGGATGACCTGGTCGCTGTCTGCCAGGTTCTTCAGGATCGCGAACAGGATGTCCTGCTTGCGTAGGGAGGATGCCGTTCTCCACCGAAAGGGATTGGCGAAATTGACCAGTTCGGCCGGGGTTTTCTTCTTGAGTTCCGCGAGATGCATGAATGGAGCCTCGGACGAGCGGGTACAGTGGGGGCCTGATCAGACGGATGGATGTGGGCCGGTGGGCCTGTCGATCGTAGCCGATGGTGATTATTGATATGGGCGGCGTGCGGGTGAGGACCCAAACCAGCCCAAATCTTAAGGAGGGACCCTATTAATAGGAACGCAGCAGCGTGGCGTCAATGGATAGTGTCGATTCCATGGGGGAGTGACGAAGGACGCGCCGTCTACTCCAGCCGCGCAAGGGCCGCGGTCAGCCGCGCGATCTCGGACTTGGCTGCTGCCAGCCGCTCGCGGTTTTCCTCCACGACCTCCTCCGGCGCGCGCGCCACGAAATCGGCGTTCGCCAGCTTCTGCCGCGATCTTGCCGCGCCTCGCCGGCAGCTTGTCGCGGTCCTTGCGCCAGCCGGGCGCGCTCGGCGGCGAGGTCGATCAGGCCCTCCAGCGGCAGCACGACGGTCGCCTCATCCAGCACCGCCTGCGCCGACCCCTTCGGCACGTCGCCGTCCAGCGCCCGAACGTCGGACGCGCGCGCCAGCCGGCGGATCGCCTCCATCCAGCGATCGCCGCGGGCCAGCGCCTCGGGCGGCGCGTCGCGCAGCAGCACCGGCGAGGGCTTCGACGGCGGCACGTTCATTTCGGTGCGCACCGAGCGCACCACGGTGATCAGCCGCACCACCCAGTCGAGTTCGGCGCGCGCCTGCGGCGGCATCCTCGCACCGCGACCGGCTCCGGCCAGGCGGTCGCGGATCAGGCTGCACTCGTCGCCGTAGCCGAAACGGTCCCACAACTCCTCGGTGACGAACGGGCATCGCCGGATGCAGCAGCCGCAGGATCGTGCCGAGCACATGCTGCGGCGACGCGCGTTACCTCCGCCTGCTCCGCGCCATCGGCGCCGTCAGCCAGCACGCGGCTTGGCGAATTCCAGGAACCAGTCGCAGAAGGTGTTCCAGGTGAAGCGGTAGCAGGCGGCGGCATAGTCGTCGAAGCGATAGGCCTCCAGCGCCGCGTTCGCCTCCGCGACCGCGCTGTTCGCCGCGTCCAGGATCCAGCGCGACAGCGGCAGGCGTCGCCGCCGCCGGGTCGAAGGCCGGCATCGGCCGCGATGCCGTTCATCTCGCAGAAGCGCGCCGCGTTCCACAGCTTGGTGACGAAGCCGCGATAGTCCTCGCACGCGGCTTGCGCCCAGCTTCACGTCGCGCCCCGGGCCGGTCAGCGCGCAGATGGTGAAGCGCAGCGCATCGGCGCCATAGCTGTCGATCAGCTCCAGCGGGTCGATGACGTTGCCGCTTGCGACTTCGACATCTTCTGGCCCTTCTCGTCGCGCACCAGGCCGTGGATGTAGACCGTGCGGAACGGCACGTCGCCCATGAAGTGGAGGCCCATCATCATCATCCGGGCGACCCAGAAGAAGATGATGTCGAAGCCGGTCACCAGCACGTCGCCGGGATAGTAACGGGCCAGTTCCGGCGTCTTCTCCGGCCAGCCCAGCGTGCGAGAACGGCCACAGCGCGGAGCTGAACCAGGTGTCCAGCACGTCCTCGTCCTGCGACCAGCGCTTCGTCGCGGCCGTAATGCGCGCGCGCCAGCGCCGCGGCCTCGGCCTCGTCCTTGCGCGACGAACACCTCGCCATCCGGCCCGTACCAGGCCGGGATGCGATGCCCCCACCAGAGCTGGCGGGAGATGCACCAGGGCTGGATGTCGCGCATCCAGGCGAAGAACGTGTTCTCCCACTGCTTCGGCACGAACACGGTCTTGCCGGTCTCCACCGCCTCGATCGCCGGCTGCGCCAGCGTCGTCGGCGTTGCAATACCACTGCGTGGTCAGCAGCGGCTCGATCGGCACGCCGCCGCGGTCGCCATGCGGCACCTGGTGGGTGTGCGGCTCGATCTTCTCGAGCAGCTCCAGCTCGTTCCAGCTCGCGCGACGATCGCCTTGCGCGCGGCGAACCGGTCCTGCCCGGCCAGGCCACGCACGAAAGCCGGGTCGGCGACGCCGTCGACCGCGCGACAGCGCGTCCGCGATCTCGTCCAGCGTCACGTCGCCTGCTTGGCTCGAGCACCGACGGCATCGGCAGGTCGTGCCGCTCGCCCGACCTCGAAATCGTTGAAGTCATGCGCGGGCGTGATCTTCACCGCGCCGGTGCCCTTCTCCGGGTCGGAGTACTCGTCCGCCACGATCGGGATCGACGCGGCCGACCAGCGGCAGGATCGCCCGCTTGCCGACCAGGTCGGCCGAAGCGTCGGATCCTCCGGATGCACCGCCACCGCGGTGTCGCCCAGCATCGTCTCCGGCCGCGTCGTCGCCACCACGATGAAGCGGCCCGGCTCGCCCTCGATCGGATAGCGCAGGTGCCAGAGGATGCCCTTGACCTCCCGGTTCTCCACCTCCAGGTCGGAGATCGCGGTCAGCAGCTTCGGGTCCCAGTTCACCAGCCGCCGGTCGCGATAGATCAGGCCCTGCGCGGTACAGGCGTGACGAACACCTCCCGCACCGCGTCCGACAGGCCGTCGTCCATGGTGAAGCGCTCGCGCGGCCAGTCCAGCGAGGCGCCGAGGCGGCGCAACTGCGCGCGTGATGGTGCCGCCGGATTCCGCCTTCCATTGCCAGACGCGCTCGAGGAAGTCCTCGCGGCCCAGCTCGCGGCGGTCGCATTGCCCTCGCTGCGCCAGCAGGCGTTCCACCACCATCTGCGTGGCGATGCCGGCATGGTCGGTGCCGGGCTGCCACAGCGCGTCGCGCCCCTGCATGCGCCGCCAGCGGATCAGCGTGTCCTGCATCGTGAAGGTCAGCGCATGGCCCATATGCAGGCTGCCGGTGACGTTCGGCGGCGGGATCATGATGGTGAAGGGCTGCGCGTTGGAGGTCGGGTCGGCGGCGAAGCTGCCGTTCCTCCTCCCAGCCCGCATACAGGCGGGGCTCCACGTCCGCGGGCGCGAACCGGCTGTCCAGGGTCATCTGTGTCTCGTCATTCGTGTTATGGGATGTTGGACGGCCGTGTGTTTCGGACGGGTCCGGGAGCGAGGTCCCGGCAAGCGGCTCCTATCAGGAAACCGCCCGCCCGACGACCCTTTCAATCTCGGCGCAGCAATACGGTAAAACCGAACGAAGTAGATGTACATAGAACATTCCACGTATTGCTCCGAGGCGATGTCGGTTCCGGCGGTGCCGCCGCCGATCACGCCGACTTCGCCTGATGCGCGCGCGGCCACCGCCTCAAGGCCGGGCTGGTGTGCCGCGCGCCGTTCGGCGAGGAAGGCATGACGCAGCGCGGTGGCCTCGGGGGTCGCGACCAGATCCGCGAAGGCGGCGCGTTCGAATGCGAGACCCTCGGCCTCGGGCAACAGAAGCGCCGCCTCGACACAGTCGATGATCCGGCCCGGCGCAGGCAGCCGCCGGCGCCCGAGCCCCGCGCGCGCATCCATGATGGCGGCAAGCCAGATCAGCGGGTCGGCCTCTTCCCTGCGTTCCTCCGCGGTGGGCAGCTCCGTCACCCCGTCGATATGGGCGCGGGCGAGCTTTTCGGCCGCCGCGTCGAGATCGCCCGCGACGACCGCATCGACAAGGCCCATCGTCTCGGCCCGCTCCGCCGCGACGGGAAGCCCGCTCAGCATCAGGCCGAGCGCCGCCTTCGCCCCGATCAGGCGCGGCAGGCGCTGTGTCCCCCCGGCCCCCGGCAGGAGCCCCAGCGACACTTCCGGCAGGCCAAGCTGCGTCGCCTCCGCGGCAAGCCGCAGTCGTGCCGCAAGCGCAAGTTCCAGCCCGCCGCCGAGTGCCGCGCCATGCAGCGCCGCGATCACGGGCTTTGCCTCATTTGCGAAGCGGGCACAGAGTTCGGGAAGCTCGATCCCCTCGGACGGACGGTCAAATTCATGGATATCGGCGCCCGCCGACCAGTTTCGCCCCTGCGCGGAGAGGACAATCACCTTGACGGATGGATCCGCCGAAGCGCGCGCCAGCGCCTCAGCGAGGCCGTTGCGGACGGCGGCGGACAGCGCGTTGACCGGCGGATTGTCGATCGTAATCCAGCCGACCCCGCGATCCAGCCTCAACGTCACAGGTTCCATCGCGTCCCTCCGCCCCGCATTCTGGCCACCACTCTAGTGGACAGCCGCGGGATGGCAATGGCACGACCCGCCCGGCCGCGATTTTGCGCTGTCAGGGCGCACAGTTGGCGCAGAAAGGTGTCGCCGGCAAAAGGTTCAGCCGCTCCTCGGAAATCTGGTCGCCGCAGATGGTGCAATAGCCGTATTCGCCTTCCTCGATCCGGCCGAGCGCCGCGTCGATCATCCGCAACTCGGTCTGCGCCGACTGGCCGAGATCCTCCAGCACTTCGTCGGCCTCGCGCTCGGTCGCCATCTCCTCCCAGTCTTTGGCGTCGTGGCTGTCGAACTCCGCCCCGATCCCTGCAATCCTGCCTTGCAGGAAGTTCTTGCGGGCTTCGAGCTGCGCCTTGCGTTCGGCCGTCGATTTCATTGCGTTCTCCTCGCGTGTTTCGACCATTTTAGCGAGGCTGACCCGCGCGCGGCCTTGATGCAAGTCAATCCTTTGCGCGGCCGCTGCGCACCCGAAACCGGCATTGCGCGCGGATCGGGCGGTGTTGCGCCCCTGGCCATGATTTCGGACATGACCGACGCCCGCCCCCCCCGATGGCCTCGACAACCTTTGGCCGAAGCTCCGGGCCGGGCTTCCTTGCGGCCCTTATCGCGGGTATGGTCGCGTCAACGCCGATCCGCGCCGGCATCGCATCCTTTTCCAACCGAGGACCAACAATGGACATCCGCCGCCTGACAGACCGCTACGCCGTCTCTCCGCAGATCACGCCCGAGGATGTGGCCGCGATCGCGGCAGCAGGTTTCACGACGATCATCGACAACCGCCCCGACGTAGAAATCCCGCCCGAGGTCCAGACCGAGGCCGTGCGCGCGACCGCGGAAGCGGCGGGGCTGGACTTCGTCGTCAACCCCGTCATCGGCGGCGCGATCACGATGGAGAACGTTACCCTTCAGGGCGAGACACTGGCGAAGTCCAACGGCCCGGTCTTCGCCTATTGCGCCTCGGGCAACCGCTGTTCCGTCGTCTGGGCGCTAAGCCAGGCGGGGGCGCGGCCGACCGACGAGCTGATTTCGCTGCCTGCGCGTCACGGCTACAACCTCGAACCGTTTCGCGCCCAGATCGACGCCCTCGCCAGATCGCGCGGATAGGCTTCCAACACAGCGATCAACCCTCGGACGCGGTTGCCTTTAGGTCCTCACCGTCACCGTTCCGCGCCGGAACGGTTGCGGATCTTGCGCCATCGCGCGCCTGGTCCGCGCCGCTCAGGCCGGGCTTCGTCACGACAGCCGTCCCTTCGGTGGCGGCTGTCGCGGGTGCAAATTCCTCCGCTTCCCGTGCAAGGTCGGGCGCCCCGGTCAGCCGAACCGCCAGGTAGCCGCGATACTGGCCAAGTTTCGCCAGCGAGACGAGCCGCCCGCCCGCGCCCTCGATCCTGACCGAGGAAAAAGCATCGTCCGGCAGTCTGAGAAGGCTTCCCTCCTGCATCGCCACAAGCTCGGACACGCTTTGCTGCACACGCGCGAGCACCGCGAGGATCCCGGCCCGCGCCTCCAGCACCGTGTCCACCAGACTGCCTTGCCACTCCGCCGCCTGCGCCACCGTCGCGTCGGGTGCCGCCTGTGCCCGCTGCCGTTCCGGCAGGGCGAGGGTAAGCAGTCCGCTGCGCGTCCCGCCCCCGCCGAGCGTGAACGCGGCGCGGTAAAGCCGGTAGCGCGTATCCTCCATGAGAAGCGCCAGAAGACGCGCATCCTCTACGCAGGAGGCGTAGCGAAAGCGCCCCTCCCAGTCTTCCCACGGGCTGTCGCCTTCGGGCGCGAGCGCGTCCGCTTCCGTCATGACCCGATCGACGAACTCCGAACAGAGCGCGGCGTCGGTCCGTGTCGGACGCCGTTCCGCGAAAGTCCCGGTCGCCAGCCGACCCGTCGTCAGCATCTCGATCAGCGCCGAAAAGAGCTCTGACGATAGCGCGGCCAGCCCAAGCCGTTCCCCATCGCCCTCGACAAGCGTGAGCAGTGCGCGGTCCTCGATCCGCTCACCAAGATCGGCAAGCGTGACGCCAAGGTCCGAAACCTCGGTGACAGCGACCGGCAGCCCGAAAAGCGCCTCTGCGGCGCGCGCGATGGCGGCCCCGAGGACGCGCATGGGCGCGCCGGGGGCGGCATCTTCCGGCCCGGTCCGCGTCATCCGCTTCAGAATCGTTTCCGTGGCCGCCTGTTCCGCCATCGTCCGTCCGGCTTCTCCGTTGCCCCAGATCAGCCTTGCCAGATCGCGGTTACCAAAGCGTTGCGCTCAGGCGGCTTCCTGCGCACGGGCCGCGGGCTTCACCGGCAGCGACACCCGGAAGGCCGCGCCGCCCTGGCCCGGAAGATAGGCGATGGCACCGCCAAGATTGACCATGATCTCGCGGCAGATGGCGAGGCCAAGTCCCGCACCCCCCGCCCGCGCGGTATCGGTCAGCCGCGCGAATTTCTCGAAGATGAGCCTTTGCGCCGATTTCGGGATGCCGCTGCCGTTGTCGATGAAATCGACCGTGACCCGTCCGGCGCGCTTGCGGACCGAGATCGTCAGTTCCGGACGCTCCGCATCGCAATATTTCCGTGCGTTGGAAATGAGGTTGATGAACACCTGCACCAGCCGGTCGGTGTCGGTGATGATCGGCAAATGCTCCATCGGCAGGTCGCGGTGATAGGTGAAAACCCGCTCGGGCCGCGTGTTCGAAGCGGATCGGATCGCCTTGTCCAGAAGGTCGTGCAGGTTCGCCACCTTGATGTTGAGCTGCACCTTGCGGTTTTCCAGCACGCTCAGATCCAGAAGATCGTCAAGCAGACGCGTCAGGCGGATCGTCTCTTCATGGATGATTTCGGCGTATTTCTGCTGCATCTCGCCGGGGAGGTCGGGGTCCATCAGGATTTCCGAAAATGCCCGGATCGAGGTCATAGGCGTGCGCAACTCATGGCTGATCTGGCTCAGGAATGCGTCCTTCTGCACCGAGAGATCGCGCAACTTTTCGTTGGCTTCCGACAGGGCGCGCGCAGTTCGCGCAACTTCTTCGGATTTCGCCTCAAGCTGCGCGGAATATTCGAGAATCTGCTGCGCCTCCGAAGCCACCGCCATCAAATCCTGCGCCGACACAGCAGCACCGACGGCGAATTGCGCGATCATCGCATGGGCCGTTGCCGCACCCACGGCACCGGCCAGACGACGCTCCAGGTTCTCGATGAAATCGGGCGTCGTCTCTGGCAGGAAATCCGCCTTGCCCTGCCGCGCCGCCTCCGCCTGAAAGAATTCCTGCGCCTCCTCGGCGCCGAGGATGCCCTGCGCCATGACGAGCAGATCCTCCGCCTCGGCCCCTCCGCGCGACCAGCCGCGCGTGCCGCGGCCCTGATCGTAGACGTTGACGAAGGCAAGGCCTTGCATGCGTTCGAGCGGGGTCGGAAAGCTCAGGAGCGAGCCGAGGATGAAGGCGAAGCTATTGAGCGAAAGCGACCAGAAGACCGCGTGCAGCAGCGGATCGAGCCCTTCGATGCCCAAAAGCGCCTGCGGCCGCAGCCAGCCGATGCCGAATGGCCCCTGCGTCAGGATCGCGTCGGACAGCAGCCCTCCGGGTCCGAATGACGGCAGGTAAAGCGCATAGAGCCAGACCAGGAACCCCACCACCAGCCCCAGTGCGGCGCCCCGCCCCGTCGCACCCCGCCAGAAGATGCCGCCGAGCATGGCTGGCAGGATCTGCGCCACCCCGGCAAAGGAGATCAGACCGATCGCCGCCAGCGCCGCCGACCCGCCCGAAAGCCGGTAATAGCCATAGCCGAGCGCGAGGATTCCCACGATTGACAGCCGCCGCGACATCAGAACGAGACCGCGGACATCGCCCGGCGCCCGCACTCCGCCCTGCCGCAGGGACAGCCACAAGGGCGTCACGACATGGTTCGAGACCATCGTGGCGAGCGCGATGGCCGCGACGATCACCATCGACGTGGCCGAGGAAAAGCCACCGAGAAAAGCCAGCATGGCAAGCTTCTCATGTCCCTGCGACAGCGGCAGCGTCAGCACGAAGAGATCGGGGTTGGAGCCGTCCGGCAGGACCGACAGCCCGATCACCGCGATCGGCACGACGAAGAGGCTCATCAGCATCAGGTAAAGCGGAAAGGCCCAGGACGCGGTCGCCAGATGCCGTTCGTCGGCGTTTTCGACCACCATCACCTGGAACATCCGGGGCAGCGTCAGCACCGCCGCCCCGGCAAGGAAGGTCAGCCCGATCCAGCGCCCCGGCATCAGCGGCCAGTCCGCGATGGGCGAGGCATCGATCCGCGCGGCGACGTCGCTCAGGCCGTCCGCCACGCCCCAGACGGCGAATATCCCGACCGTCAGCAGCGCCACAAGCTTCACCACCGCCTCGACGGCGATGGCCATGACGACGCCGTGGTGCCGCTCGTTGGCGTCGAGGTTGCGTGTCCCGAACAGGATGGTGAAGACGGCGAGCCCTCCGGCCAGCCACAACGCCGTGCCGTTTCCATCCGGCAACGACCAGCCTTCGGGCGTGCCCGAGGCGAAGACCCCGAAGCTCAGCGTCACCGATTGCAGTTGCAGCGCGATGTAGGGCGTCGCGCCGACGACCGCGATCACCGTCACCACGACGCCGAGAAGGTTCGACTTGCCGAAGCGCGATGAAATCAGGTCCGCGATGGACGTCACCCTCTGCGCCCGTCCGATGCGCACGAGCTTGCGCAGGATCACCCACCAGCCGATGAAGACGATGGTCGGGCCAAGGTAGATGGTGACGAATTCCAGCCCCGACCGGGCCGCATATCCGACCGCGCCGTAGAAGGTCCAGGCGGTGCAGTAGATCGACAGCGAGAGGGTGTAGACCAGCGGCGAGCGCAGCCAGCCGACGCGCCCCAGCCGTGCGCGGCGTTCGGCGGCGAAGGCGATGACGAAAAGCAGGATCACGTAGGTCAGGCAGACGCCGACGAGGATGTTGAAGGGAATCATCGCCCCTCATCCCCCGCGGCGGCGTCGTCGTCCGGCGCATGCACGATCATCTGGGCAAGAACGCGGGCGGCGATGATGAGAACCGCCCAGGCGCCGAACAGGAAGGCGGCGCCGTAGGCTGTATCCGGCTCGGGTGTCGATCTCGGCTGCCAGAGGATCGGCAGGAGGAACAGGAAGACGCCGACGAGCGGCAGAAGCCGCGCCGCATCCATCATGCGCCGCCGCCGGTAGGTCTGCCGTGCGAGGAAGAGGGGCGCGGGCCGCTTCGTCATTCCGCCGCCCCGCGCGCGGCCGCGATGGAGCGGACCGCCGAGACCACATCGGCATTGGCGAACGGCTTGGCCATCACCCGCGTCGCGCCCTCCGGCATCTCCTGAAGTCCGCGCGCGGACAGGACCAGAACCGGCAGCGCCGCGAAATCCGGATCGCGCCTCAGATCGGCGAGGATCTCATGCCCCGATCGCCCCGGCAGCATCACGTCGAGCACCAGCACGTCGGGCGATACCCGCCGGATGACCTCCATCGCGTCGCCGCCATCCGCATGGCTTTCCACCTCCCAGCCGTCGCGGGACAGGACATAACGGATCGCCTCGGCGATATGCGGTTCGTCCTCGATCAGAAGAACGTATCTCCCCATGCGGCCCGCCTCCCCAATGGACTGCGAGGTTACTATCACCGATTGCGCCCACCGCGTCAAAATCGAACTCACGCTCCCGTCTCGGCGAGGATCGAGGGTTCGCGCCGTGCAACGCAGGCGCCGCGCGGACAGATGCGGCAGGACGGACCGATGGGCCTTTCGCTGTCGCTTCGGGGCGCGGTCGCGGGCTGAATCAGCATCATCGCCTCGATCACCTGCGGCCCGTCATAGCCGCCGGGATGCCGCGCCTCGGCGAAGGCGTGCAGGACGAAGCGCTGCGGCACCCGCCCCGCCATTTCGACCGGCACCCGGATCAGGTTCGCCGGCCGCGCCATGACCTCGTAGAGCGGCCAGAGCGGACAGGCCGCCCCGTGACGTGGCAGCGCGAAACCCGACAGCGCCCGGCGAAAGGTCAGCGCGCCCGACGCGTCGCAGATCACCAGCCCGACCTCCGGTCCCCGGCCCTTCGGCAGCGTCGCGAGGCGGCGGAAGATCGGCGCTGGCGTCACGCCAAAGCGCGCGGCCAGCGCCGCGGGATCCGCACCGAACTCCGCGACCGCCATCGCCAGGGCCTCCAGCGGCAATTTCAGCGCATCGGCCCGGTAGCGTTCGATATACCGAAGGGCCAGCTTGCGCGCGGCGCCCGTCGCCAGATCGGGCACCCCGGCGATCAGGCTTTCGGGCGGCGGCGGATTGGTACGCTCGAGAGGGGCCAGGTGATACTCGGTGCGCGACAACCACGCCTCTACCTCTTCCTGCGGCGAGGAGAGGCCGGTCTCGCTTTCCTGGCTCGCATCCATATAGGCGACGAGCGCCTGCGCCGCGTCGCTCAGCCGGATGCTGTCTTCGTGGATGTTGCCATGAAACCGCGCCCGCCAGTCGGGGTCGATCGCTTCCGTCTCGGCGAGAATCGCGGCGGTGGAGCGGACCGAGGTTGCCGCCGACAGAACCTCGTGCAGCGAAGCCGACAGGAACGGGTCGTGCGCCATCCTGTCACTCAGAGCCTCGACCGCGCGTTCCAAGGCGCCGACCCGTGCCTGACGTTCGGCCACAAGTGCCGCCCAACCGGGGAACCGCCCGATAAATTCCTCTATCCGCGCGATTTCCGGCGGCATCTCGGCCCCGTCCGCCCCTGCCGCCGCCTCGCGCAACCCCTCGAACAAGGCACTTTCCGCGCCCTCGGCCAGCGCCGTCTCATCGACCCCGAGCACGCCGGCCAGAGCGGTCAGAAGCGCCTTGCCCACGCGGCGGCGGTTGTGTTCGATGAGGTTGAGATAGGCCGGAGAAATCCCGGCCGTCCGCGCCAGATCGGCCTGCTTCATGCCGATCCGAAGCCGCCTCTCGCGCACCCTCGTCCCCGTCAAGGCCGAACGCGGCATCGCGCTCCCTCCCAATGTTACAGAAGGAGATTTACAGATTTACAGCGACGGATAAAGCCCTTACGGGGCCGGGCAGTTCGGAGGTGCCACATCCTTCGTGCGCTCGATGGCGGGATGATCCCCGATGCAGGGCGTGATCGGCAGCTTGTTTCGCCCGCAGCCCTGTAGCCCCGCGAACATCAGCAGCGCCAGCGCGCCCATCGCGATCCGATTGCCTGTCCAGAGCCTGCCCGTCCCGGTCATCCCGTCCCCCATCTCATGCGCTTCGAGGATAGACCGCGAACCACCGGAAAGGGCAAGCGAAAAGGCGCGGAGTCAGCAGTTGGCCGGCGCGACGGTCGCGGTGCGGCTCAGATCACCGACGCCCGGCTCGCACTGGGTGAGCGGCTTGTCCTGCCCGACGCAGGCACCAAGCGCCGTCAGCAGAACGCCAAAGGCCAGAAGCCGGGCACGCGGGAAACCGGAAACGATTGATGCTTGCATGGGCGATACTCCATTCCATAGGACCCCGATATGACGGCCCCCTCCGTGCCGGATAACGCCCCTCGCCGCCGCGCGCCTTGATGCCGATCAATCCGGAGGCGGAAGGGCGGGGAAACCCCGCCCCTCCGTCACGTCAATTGAGCGCCTTGTCGGTGACCTGGTGCGTCCAGGCCCCTTCCGGCGCCTTGGTGATGACCGCATCCGATCCGCCCGACATCAGTGCATCGACCGTCCGCTGGTAATCGGCCTCGTCGAGCGCGCCGTTCGAGCCCGCCGTCAGCTTGGCGATCTCGCCCATCATGCGCTTCTGATGCGCCTCGGTCTGCGCGCCGGTGTCGTCATTGTCGAGAACGATCATCGCGGCGTCGTCCGGGTTCTCCTCGGCCCATTTCCAGCCCTTCATGCTGGCGCGGACGAACTTCACCATCTTCTCCTCGAAGGCGGCATCCTTCAGGTTGTCTTCCATGACGTAAAGCCCGTCCTCCAGCGTCGCCACGCCCTCGGTCGTGTAGTTGAAGTTCACCAGCTGCTCCGGCGTGATCCCGGCGTCGATGACCTGCCAGTATTCGTTATAGGTCATGGTCGAGATGCAGGCCGCCTGCTTTTGCAACAACGGATCGACGTTGAAGCCCTGCTTCAGCACCGTGACCCCATCCGGCGAGCCATCCGTCGGCAGGCCGAGCTTGCCCATCCAGTTCAGGAACGGATACTCGTTGCCACCGAACCAGACGCCCAGCGTCTTGCCCTTGAAGTCGGCCGGCGTCGCGACCCCGGATTCCTTCAGGCAGGTCAGCTGCATGCCCGACGACTTGAACGGCTGCGCGATGTTCACAAGCGCCAGCCCCTTTTCCCGCGCCGCCAGCGCCGAGGGCATCCAGTCCACCACCACATCGGCGCCGCCGCCCGCGATCACCTGTGTCGGCGCCACGTCCGGCCCGCCCGGCAGGATGGTGACGTTCAGCCCCTCCTCGTCGTAAAAGCCCTTGTCCTTTGCCACATAATAGCCCGCGAATTGCGCCTGCGTGACCCATTTGAGCTGCAAGGTCACGTCCTCGGCCCATGCGGCCGAGGCCATCAGCGCCGAAATCGCGGTTCCGATCATCAGTTTCTTCATGTCGTCCTCTCCTGTTGCGGGGCCTTTGCCGGCCCCTTGATTAACGCCGTTGCGACGGATGCCAGAATGTCACCCGCCGTTCGATGAAGGCCACGAGGCCGTAAAAAGCCGACCCCGCCAAAGCCGCCACCGCGATCTCCGCCCAGATCATGTCGAGCGACAGCCGCCCGATCGAGGCATTGATGCGGAACCCCATGCCGACGATCGGGCTGCCGAAGAACTCCGCGACGATGGCGCCGATCAGCGCCAGCGTCGTCGCGATCTTCAACCCGTTGAAGAGAAACGGCAAGGCCGCCGGAAACCTGAGCTTCCAGAGGGTCTGCCAGTAGCTCGCGTGATAGGTCGCCATCAGGTCGCGCTGCATCGGCTCGGTCGCTTTCAGCCCCGCCACCATGTTCACCAGAACCGGAAAAAACACCATGACGACCACAACCGCCGCCTTCGACTGCCAGTCGAAACCGAACCACATCACCATGATCGGCGCAATCCCGACGATTGGCAGCGCCGCGACGAAGTTCCCGACCGGCAGCAGGCCCTGTTGCAGGAAGGCCGAGCGGTCGATCAGGATCGCCGTCGCGACCGCCGCCCCGCAGCCAAGGACATAGCCGGTGAGCGCACCCTTGATCGCGGTCTGCACGAAGTCCGCCCAAAGGATCGGAATGCTGTCGCCGATCCGCGCGGCGATGGCCGAGGGCGCGGGCAGGATCACCGGCGAAATCGCGAACATCCGCACCGCAAGTTCCCAAAGTGCCAGCAGCGTCAACCCGAAGATGACCGGCACCAGCCAGCGCGGCAGCGGCCCCCGCATCCGCGCCATCAGCGCGTTCAGGAACCATGCGCCGAGCCAGAGCGCCAGAAGTGCGGCCAGCCGTCGGTCGAGCAATGCCGAAGCCACCGCCAGCACCGCCGCGAGCCCCCAGACCGGAAAGATCGCCCGGCTCATCGCGCCAGCCCCATCCGGTTCAGCGTCACCCGCTCGACCGCGCCGATGAGCATGACAAGCCCCGCCGCGACGATGGCGGCCGCGAACAAGGCCGCCCAGATCTGCACCGTCTGCCCGTAATAGGAGCCGGAGAGCAACCGCGCCCCGAGCCCCGCCACAGCCCCGGTCGGAAGCTCACCCACGATGGCGCCCACCAGCGAAGCCGCGACCCCGACCTTCAGCGAGGCGAAGAGATAGGGCAAGGAGGCGGGAAGCCGCAGTTTCAGAAGCACATCCGCAGCGCTGGCATTGTAGGTGCGAAGCAGGTCAAGCTGCATCGCATCGGGCGAGCGCAGCCCCTTCACCATGCCGACCACCACCGGGAAGAACGAGAGATAAGCCGAAATGATCGACTTCGGGATCAAGCCCTGAAGCCCCAGAGAATTCATCACCACGATGATCATCGGCGCGATGGCGAGGATCGGGATTGTCTGGCTGGCAATGGCCCAGGGCATCACGCTCATGTCCATCGCCCGGTTGTGGACGATCCCGACCGCCAGCGCGATCCCGAGCACGGTGCCGATGGCGAAGCCGAGAAGAGTGGCGGAGAGCGTCACCCAGCCGTGATAGACAAGGCTCCGCTTCGAGGTGATCGCCTGCCCGAAAAGCCCGTCCCAAAGCCCCGCCGCCACCTGATGCGGCACCGGCAGCACCGGCCGCTCCTGCGCCATCGTGTCGGCGAGGACCGCGCCGAAGGAAACCTCAGTCCCGGCCCGCGCCGCCTGATCGTAGGTCCACTGCGAATTCATCCAGACCGCCGCCGCGTACCAGAGCGCGACGATGGCGAGAAGGACGGTGAGGATGGGCAGCAAAGACCTCATCGCCACCCTCCATTCATCTTGGCCGAAATACCTTCGGGGGGAGTCCCGGACCCGGTCCGGGACCGGGGGGCAGACAGCCCCCTGCGCCGCGCCCGAAACCGTTGCCCGAACGCACAGTGATGCGCGCGGTCTGTAGCTACGCGAAGCCTACGGAAACCCGACGCGACGCCGACAGGGAAACCACAGCCCTCAAACCTCATCGCCATGTCCCGCCCTGAGACCCTCCCGCACCCGGTGCGCGATCGCGATGAACTCGGGACTGTCGCGAATGTCGAGCGGCCTTTCCTTCGGCAAGGTGCTCTCGATCACGTCGGTGATCCTCCCCGGACGCGGGCTCATCACCACGATGCGGGTCGAGAGATAGACCGCCTCGGGGATCGAATGGGTCACGAAACCGATGGTCTTCCCGGTCCGCCCCCAAAGCTTCAGCAGTTCCTCGTTCAGCCGGTCCCGCACGATCTCGTCGAGCGCCCCGAAAGGCTCATCCATCAAAAGGATATCGGCATCGAAGGCCAGGGCGCGGGCAATCGAGGCGCGTTGCTGCATCCCGCCGGAGAGCTGCCACGGAAACTTCTTGCCGAAACCTTCAAGATCGACGAGCGACAGTACACGCGCCACACGGCTTTCCTGCTCCGCCCGAGAAAACTCCATGATTTCAAGCGGAAGCCGGACATTCCCCGCAATCGTCCGCCACGGATAAAGCCCCGAAGCCTGAAACACATAGCCGTAAGCCCGCGCCTGCCGGGCTTCCTCTGCGCTCATCCCGTTGACGGTGAGCGTCCCGGCAGTCGGACGCTCCAGCGCGGCGACACAGCGCAGGAAGGTCGTCTTGCCGCAGCCCGACGGCCCGATGAACGAGACGAACTCGCCCCTGGAGATGGCAAGATCCACATCCGTCAGCGCGCGCACAGGCCCGTCACCCGTCTCGAACGTCAGCCCAAGGCCCCTGGCCTCGATCACCGGCGGCGCGTTATGCGCGGTGTCCTTCATTCACACCCCGCTCGCCGGAATGCCCGACCGCTGCACCGGGCGCGGCGAGGTCAGTTCCTTCCACGAGGACAGCGCCCTGTTCACCGGGTTCCCCGCCTCGCGCCGCACGAACTCGCCATGCCCCTCGCGCGTCTCGACCTTGCCGTCATTGACCGCGACGACCCCACGGGTCAGCGTGTAGCGCGGCAGGCCCTTGACGGTCTGGCCCTCGAAGACGTTGTAGTCGATGGCGGATTGTTGCGACTTCGCCGAGATCGTCTTCGTTCGCTCCGGGTCCCAGACCACGATATCGGCATCGGCGCCGACCAGAACCGCACCCTTTTTCGGATAGCAATTCAATATCTTGGCGATGTTCGTTGATGTAACCGCGACGAACTCGTTCGGCGTCAGGCGCCCGGTCGCCACGCCATGCGTCCAGAGCATCGGCATCCGGTCCTCGAGGCCCCCCGTGCCGTTCGGGATCTTGGTGAAATCGCCGATGCCGAAGCGTTTCTGCTCGGTCGTGAAGGCGCAGTGGTCGGTCGCGACGACCGAGAGCGAGCCGGACTGGAGGCCCGCCCAAAGGCTGTCCTGATGCTTCTTGTTGCGGAAAGGCGGCGACATCACGCGGCGGGCGGCATGGTCCCAGTCCTTGTTGAAATATTCGCTCTCATCCAGCGTCAGGTGCTGGATCAGCGGCTCACCCCAGACCCGCTTTCCCTGCATCCGCGCGCGCCGGATCGCCTCATGCGCGTCCTCGCAGGAGGTATGGACCACATAAAGCGGCACCCCCGCCATGTCGGCGATCATGATCGCGCGGTTCGTCGCCTCGCCCTCGACCTGCGGGGGTCGCGAATAGGCATGCGCCTCCGGCCCGGTATTGCCCTCCTCCATCAGCTTGCGCTGCAACTCGGCCACCACGTCGCCATTCTCGGCATGGACGAGGGCGATGCCGCCCAGTTCCGCGAGCCGCTTGAACGAGGCATACATCTCATCGTCATTGACCATGAGCGCACCCTTGTAGGCCATGAAATGCTTGAAGGTGGTGATGCCCTCGCGCTCGATCACGGTCTTCATCTCGTCGAAGACCTGCTCGCCCCACCAGGTCACGGCCATGTGGTAGGAATAGTCGCAATTCGCCCGCCCCGACTTGTTGTGCCACATCTGCTTGGCGTCGAGCAGGCCCTGCCCCGGGCTTGGCAGCACGAAATCGACGACCATCGTCGTGCCGCCCGCGAGTGCGGCGCGGGTGCCGGATTCGAAATCATCGGTGGAATAGGTGCCCATGAAGGGCATCTCCAGATGCGTATGCGGGTCGATCCCGCCCGGCATGACATAGCAGCCGGTGGCGTCGAGCGTGGCGTCGCCTTTGAGGCCCTCGCCGATCTGGGTGATCTTGCCGCCCTCGATCAGCACATCCGCCTTGTAGGTCAGATCGGCGGTGACGATGGTGCCGTTCTTGATGACTGTGGTCATTGCTTCGTTTCCCCAACTTATCGATATGTTGAACGCGCTAACTTCGCTGTCCCAGTCACGAGACACTCGCCGCGCCTCAATACGCTTGCGTCGTCACTTTCACTACTCAGACAGTCCAAGTAATCCTGCATATCGTCCATGTATTCTTTGACCGTAACATCTCGAGCCCTTTCCGATCTGCGTCATAGTCTGCAGAGATAACCACTCCGTGAATATCAGGCTTTTCGCGAGCCTATCGCAGTAGTAGGATTCTGTGCAAACACGGGACTGGAAATCAACGTCAAAGCCAAGGCAAGGTGGCGAAATCCTCACCCCACAACCTCCGCCGTCTCCAGCACGGCATGCAGCAGCACATCCGTCCCCGCCGCCGCCCATTCCGGGCTGATCTCCTCGGCCTCGTTGTGGCTGAGGCCATCCACGCAGGGGCACATGATCATCGCGGTGGGGGCCACCTTGTTGATCCAGCAGGCGTCATGGCCGGCGCCGCTCACGATATTCATGTGGCTGTACCCCAGCCGCTCGGCCGCCGAACGCACCGCCTTCACGCAGCCCTCGTCGAATTTCACCGGATCGAAATGCCCGACCGGCTCGATTTCGATGCCCAACCCCAGATCGCGGGCGATCTGGGCGGCGGCGAGTTCGATTTCCTCGCGTATCGTGCTCAGCTTCGGCAGTTCGGGCGAGCGGATGTCGATGGTGAAGACCGCGCGGCCCGGAATGACGTTGCGGGAATTGGGATAGACATTCGCCTGCCCGACCGCGCCCACGGCGTTCGGCTGGTGCGCCATCGCGATCTCGTGCACCGCCTCGGTGATCCGCGCCATGCCGAGGCCCGCATTGACCCGCATGTTCATCGGGGTGGAGCCGGTATGCGCCTCTTTCCCGGTCAGCGTGACCTGCAACCACCAGAGGCCCTGCCCATGCGTGACGACGCCGATATCCTTGCCCTCGGCCTCGAGGATGGGGCCCTGTTCGATATGCAGTTCGAACATCGCGTGCATCTTGCGCGCGCCGGCCTTCTCGTCGCCGACCCAGCCGATGCGCTTCAGCTCGTCGCCGAATGTCTTGCCCTCGGCATCCTCGCGGGCATAGGCATAGTCCTGCTTCAGCACACCGGCGAAAACGCCGGACGCCAGCATGGCGGGGGCAAAGCGCGTGCCCTCCTCGTTGGTCCAGTTGGTCACGACGATCGGGTGCTTGGTCTTGATGCCAAGGTCGTTCATCGTGCGGACCGCCTCGAGCGCACCCAGAACCCCGAGCACCCCGTCATATTTCCCGCCCGTCGGCTGGGTGTCGAGGTGAGAGCCCATATAGACCGGCAGCGCGTCGGGGTCTTCGCCCGCCCGCGTCGCGAACATCGTGCCCATCTCATCGACGGCCATCGTCATGCCCGCCGCCTCGCACCATTTCTGGAAGAGCGCGCGGCCCTTGGCGTCGTCGTCAGTCAGCGTCTGGCGATTGTTGCCGCCCGCGACGCCCGGTCCGATCCTGGCCATCTCCATGATCGAATCCCAAAGGCGCGCGCCATCTATCCTGAGGTTTTCTCCGGGTGCGGGCATCTCGTCCTCCTGTCGATTGGGTCCGCGGGGGTCTTGATGCCCCTTGCGGCGACTCGCTTTCTGACCATATGGTCAGGGTTAAGAGCATCACAGCCTGACCAACCGGTCAACGAAAATCTGGACCCGGATGAACGCATCGGACCGCCCGACGAAGAGAGAAGATATCCGCCGGGAAAATCAGCGGGTGATCCTTGAGGCTGCGGAAAAGGTGTTCGCCGAGGCGGGTTATGGCGGTGCCACGATGCAGCTTATCGCCGACATGGCGGGGCTGCCAAAAGCCAACCTGCATTACTATTTCGCCACGAAGGAAGAGCTTTACCGCAAGGTCGTGCAGCAGATCTTCGAGATCTGGCTCCACGCCGCCGAGGTCTTCGACAACGCCCCCGGCCCGGTCGAGGGGATCGGCGCCTATATCGACGCCAAGATGGAAATCTCGCGTCGCCATGCCTTCGGATCGAAGGTCTGGGCGTCGGAGGTGATGCACGGTGCGCCGGTGATTCAGGACTATCTTGAGACGACGCTCCGTGACTGGACGACGGGACGCGCCAAGGTCATCCAGCGCTGGATCGACGCAGGCAAGATGGCCCCGGTCGATCCGCTGCATCTGCTCTACATGCTCTGGGCGACAACGCAGCACTACGCCGATTTCGGCCATCAGATCGAAACCCTGAACGGCGGCGCGCCTCTGAGCGATCGGCAGTGGAAGGCGGCGAAGGACGGGGTGAAGGAGATCATCCTGCGCGGGATCGGGGCGGCCCGGCCCGACTGACCTGCCAATGTTCGCCAAAGAGACAAGTTGACCCGGCGTCTGTCTGCGAACACTCTGTTCGAAAATGACAAGGGGACAGCAGAACCGTGCGCTCGGCTTTTGGCCGCCTGAGTGAGCGTCAGATATTCTTCGGCGCGAGGGCGAAGTATCTTTACGAATTGATCGGGTGGGTTTTCCGCAATGAAACCGATCTGAGATTCATGAATTACGGCTATTCGGACGGTCGGCTGGAAGGCGATCTGGGCCTGCCGGAGGGCGAGGAACCCGAACGCTACCCGGCGCAGCTCTACCATGTCGTCGCATCTCAGGCACCGCTCGCGGGCAAGCGCGTTCTCGACGTCGGCAGCGGTCGCGGCGGCGGCGCAGCGCATATCCACAAATGGCGTTCTCCGCGCGAAACGGTGGGATGCGACATCGCCCATCAGGCGATCGCGTTCTGCCACAAGGTTCACGGCAACACCGCGGGGCTGCGTTTCGTGCAGGGGGATGCAACCGCCCTGCCCTTCGCGGATGCGGATTTCGACGTCGTCACGAATGTCGAAAGCTCGCATTGCTACCCCGACCGTGTCGCGTTCTTCCGGCAGGCGCACCGCGTGCTGAAACCGGGCGGCGCGCTGCTCTATGCCGATTTCACGCCGCCGCGCTGCGATCCCTCGGAGGCGAAGGAAAAGATTTTGGAGCAACTTGCCGAAGCGGGTTTCGTCACGGTCGAGGTCGCGGACATCACGTCCGAGATCCTGCGTGGGCTCGATGCGGACGATGCCCGCCGCCGGCGAGAGATCGGCCGCCGTTTCCCCTTTGGCACCCGCCGGTTCGCGCATCTCTGGGCGGGTACCAAGAATAGCTGGATCTACCGCGACTTTGTCGAGGGCCGGCGTGCCTATCTCATGGTGAATGCCCACGCGCTGCCGCGGCGCCCGCTGCCGTCTTCGCTGAAAGCGGAGCCCGACGGGCCCACCGAACTGCAAGAAACTGTTGTCGCCTGACAGTCGCCCGGATCAGTTCGGATTTGACCGGGTGGTTCAATCTGCGTCATAGCTTGCAGACGCCCGTGACGGCGCGCCGACCGGAGGAAAGCATGGCCGAGGGACTTCGCACACAGACCGGAGGCACGCGGATTCAGGCCCGCAACCGCGAAGCGATCCTGGACGCCGCGCTCGAAGTCTTTTCGACCTTCGGGTTTCGCGGTGCGACGCTCGACCAGATCGCGGAGGTCGCGGGCATGTCGAAGCCAAACATGCTCTACTATTTCGGATCGAAGGAGGTAATCCACGCCACGCTTCTTGCGGGCCTTCTGGATACCTGGCTCGACCCGCTCCGCGCCCTCGATCCGAAGGGCGATCCGGTGGCGGAGATCGTCGCCTATGTCCACCGCAAACTTGAGATGAGCCGGCTCTACCCGCGCGAGAGCCGCCTCTTCGCCAACGAGATCCTGCAGGGCGCGCCGCGCATCATGGATGCGCTGACGGGCGATCTGAAAACGCTTGTGGATGAAAAATCTGCTGTGCTGCAAGGCTGGGCGGCAGAGCGCAGGATCGCCGATCTGCCGCCGCATCACCTGATCTTCTCGATATGGGCGATGACCCAGCACTACGCCGATTTCGAGGTGCAGGTCCGCGCCGTCCTCGGGCCGGAGCATGATCCCTACGCCGAGGCGGATGCCTTTCTCGACACGCTGTTCCGCAAGCTGCTCGCGCCAGTGGGCTGAGGCCCTCAGCGCAGCCAGTCCTGCGGAAAATCGCCAAATGGCCGGCTCGCTTCGAACGCCGCCTCGCTTGGATCGATGCCGAAGTCTTCCAGCATCAACGGGGGCAACTCGGCCAACGCGTGTCGCCTTCGCTGCACGTTGCAGGCCATCTGGAACCAACGCAGGAAACCAATTTTCCCGGCTGGGTGTTCGCTGTCGCGCATTTCGGCAGGCATTGAAGTCAAATGAAATCGTGGTTCGCTCAACATGATGCACCTCGATGAATATACAGGCGTAAAACGTGGATCGGTCAATCCGGCGGCGCGGCCGGTCGGCGCGGTTGCCCGTGACGGACCGGCACCTGAACCCGCGCTGGAACCTCATGACTGGGAAAAACACCCTGGGCCTTGACCCGACCCGATGACGATACCCCAACCGGAGGATTTTCGCAGGTCTGGAATACCCGCCCGAATCTGTCGGACTACACCCGCAGGATTCTCCGCGATCCTGGGCGGAGCGCGGAATCGTCCATGCGCCACCTGAGCCTATTCGGCTGCCTGCGCCATCGGGTTGTTCGGATGCGTCGTCCAGTTGGCATAATCGCCGACCGTCTTGCCCGTCCTCGGATCGACTTCACCCTTGCCCAGTTGCCGCATGGTGATGCAGTTATCGACCGGGCAGACGTCGATGCAGAGGTTGCAGGCCACGCATTCGTCGTCCTTCACCGTGAACGTCCGGTCGTCGGACATGGCGATGGCCTGATGGCTGGTATCCTCGCAAGCGGCATAGCAGCGCCCGCATTTGATGCAGAGATCCTGGTCGATTTCGGCCTTGGTGACGTAGTTGAGGTTCAGGAACTGCCAGTCAGTGACATTGGGCACGGCGCGGCCAACAAGGTCGGCGGTCGAGGTCATGCCCTTCTCGTCCATGTATTGCGACAGGCCCGAGATCATCTCCTGCACGATCTTGAAGCCATAGGTCATGGCCGCGGTGCAGACCTGCACGTTGCCAGCGCCAAGCGCCATGAACTCCGCCGCGTCGCGCCATGTCGTGATGCCACCGATACCCGAGATCGGCAGGCCGCGCGTGTCGGCATGCCGCGCGATTTCCGACACCATGGACAAGCGCGATCGGCTTCACCGCCGGCCCGCAATAGCCGCCATGTGCACCCTTTCCGTCGATGGTCGGCTCCGGCGCGAAGCTGTCGAGGTTGACGGATGTGATCGAGTTGATCGTGTTGATGAGGCTGACCGCATCCGCGCCGCCGCGCTTCGCCGCCTCGGCGGGTTTGCGGATGTCGGAGATGTTGGGCGTCAGTTTCACGATGCAGGGCATGCGGCTGAATGCTGCTTCACCCAGCGCGTCACCATCTCGATATATTCCGGCACCTGGCCGACGGCGGACCCCATGCCGCGCTCGCTCATCCCGTGCGGGCAGCCGAAGTTCAGCTCCACCCCGTCCGCGCCGGTATCCTCGATGGCCTTCAGGATCGCCTTCCAGCTTTCCTCGTCGCAGGGCACCATCAGCGAGATGATCAGGGCCCGGTCGGGCCAGTCGCGCTTGACCTCCTTGATCTCGCGCAGGTTCACCTCGAGCGGCCGGTCGGTGATAAGCTCGATGTTGTTCAAACCCAGAAGCCGCCGATCCGCCCCCCAGATCGCGCCATAGCGCGGGCCGTTGACATTGACGACGGGCGGCCCTTCTGAGCCGAGCGTCTTCCAGACGACCCCGCCCCAGCCCGCCTCGAAGGCGCGGCGGACGTTGTATTCCTTGTCCGTCGGCGGCGCCGAGGCGAGCCAGAACGGGTTCGGGGATTTGATGCCGATGAAGGTGGTGGTCAGGTCAGCCATGATGTCACTCCTCAGATTCAAGGCTGGCCGCATACTCGGCGATCAGCCCCGCATAGGATTCGAAGTCAGGGAATTTCTCGAAGCTGTGGACCGCAGGCGTCGTCACCCAAGGCAACATTTCGGACGAGTAGGTTTCGATGAAGGGCGAGAACCACGAGGCGTCGTCCAGCATCGTCGCGCGGACGTTAACGAACTGGTCCATACCCTCCACGCGGGTGAAAACCCAGCTCAGGCAATCCGGGCAATGATGGTGGTGAATTTCCGCGCCGCGCAGACCGCCGAGAACAGACTTCCCCGCGATCACCTCGAACGCATCGCCCGGAACGATGGCTGTGGTCGAAAAGGCGCTCCCGCTCATCCGCTGGCAGCCGGTACAATGGCAGACCGACGTCGCCATAGGGTGCCGCTTGATCCGGAAGCGCAACTGCCCGCAGCGACAGCCACCCTCGGCGGGAAGCGTCATTCGTCTCATGGACCCTGCCGCTCCCTCGGTCATGCGCTCAGCGCCCGATGGATATCCTCGGCGGCATCCCTGCCTTCGGCCACCGCCGTCACCGTCAGATCCTCGCCACCCGACGCGCAGTCGCCCGCCGCCCAGACACCGGGAAGCGATCGTCCGGCCCGACGCCGCTGACAGCGATCTTGCCGCCCTCGATCTTCAGCCCTCCGGCGTGCCGTCCAGCGTCTGGCCGATGGCCTTCATCACCTGATCGGCCTTGAGCCGGAACGTCTCGTCGTTCAGCTTCAACCCGGACGGCCCGTCCTCGGTATAGGCGAACTCGATCTCTTCCACCGTGCCGTTGCCGTGGACCTTCACCGGCGCTGCGTTATGGATGATCCGCACACCGACCGAGACTCGCGTGTTCCTGTTCGTAGTCCGAAGCGCTCATCCGCTCCTGCCCGCGCCGATAGACGATGGTGACATTCTCGGCGCCCAGCAGCTTCGACTGCACGGCGGCATCGACCGCCGTCATGCCGCCGCCGATGACCACGACATCGCGCCCCACGGCGAGCTTCGCCTTATCCTTCGCCTGCCGCAGCTCTGCGATGAAATCGACGGCGTCGAGGACATTCTTCAACGCCTCGCCCTCGGCGCGGAGCGCATTCACCCCTGCGAGTCCGACGGCCAGCACCACAGCGTCATGATCCTTGCGCAAGCCCGTCGAGCGTCAAGCCCAGCCCCAGCGCCTTGCCATGCTCCACCCGGATGCCGCCGATCTTCAAGAGCCAATCCACCTCGGCCTGCGCGAACCCGTCCGGCGTCTTGTAGCTCGCGATGCCGTATTCGTTCAGCCCGCCCGCCTTGGGGCGAGCATCGAAGATCACGACGTCATGGCCCTTCATCGCCAGCCTGTGCGCCGCAGCAAGCCCTGCCGGCCCCGCGCCGACAACGGCAACGGTCTTGCCCGTCGCCTTGGCGCGGGTGAACGGATGTGCGCCCTTCTCCATCAGGCCGTCCGTCGCAAAGCGTTGCAGCCGCCCGATCTCCACCGGCTTGCCCTCGGCCACCTCGCGCACGCAGACCTCCTCGCAAAACTGTTCGGTCGGGCAGACGCGGGCGCACATGCCGCCGAGGATGTTCTGCGAAAAGATCGTCTTGGCCGCTGCGTCCGCCGTGCCGGTCGCGATCTGGCGGATGAAAAGCGGTATGTCGATCGAGGTCGGACAGGCCGTCATGCAGGGCGCATCATGACAGAAATAGCAGCGATCCGCCGCCACCCGCGCCTCGTGCGCGTCAAGGCGCGGAGCGATGTCCGCGAAATGCTCGGCCAACACATCGACCGCGAGGCGCCCGGAGGCAATGCCCGGGGTCAGAGGGGAATGGGACAACGGCGCCTCCCTGGCTTGTCATTGCCGAAAAGGCTGCACCCGATTCAATTTTTTATCAACTGGTAAAGTTCTTCTGTCCGCGAATTTAGCGCGCCTCCCCGCCTCATCTGCCCGCTTTCGCGCCTTTTCACGCTGCGCATGAGCGCGTATAAGCCGGAAAGACAGGCCGACATCCGCAAAGACGGATGGCATCCAAGAACCGATCGAGGACGGAATGACCAAACCCCAGCATGACAGTGACGTCGCTTTTATTGAGGCTTTGGCTGAGCTTCTGAACAAGAACGGGCTCGCCGAACTGACCGTGAAACGGGAATATGCCGAGAATGACAGCCTGAACGTCCGCGTGACAAAGTATGCCGCGCCCGCCCCAGCCATGCCCGCGCCCGCGGCGCCCGCCGTGTCCGCGGCTCCGGCACCCGCCGCGGCAGCGCCTGCCGCCGCACCGTCCGATCCGGCAAGCCATCCCGGCGCCGTACCCTCACCGATGGTCGGCACCGTCTATCTCTCACCCGAGCCTGGCTCCGATCCCTTCGTGACCGTCGGCGCGAGCGTCAAGGAAGGTCAGACGGTGATGATCGTCGAGGCGATGAAGACCATGAACCACATTCCCGCACCCAAGGCCGGGACGGTGAAGCGCATCCTCGTCGAGGATGGCAGCCCCGTGGAATACGGCGCGCCGCTTCTCATCATCGAGTGAGGGTGTCATGTTCCAGAAAATCCTGATCGCCAACCGGGGCGAAATCGCGCTCCGCGTCATTCGTGCCTGCCGCGAGATGGGCATACGCTCCGTTGCAGTCCATTCCACGGCGGATTCGGACGCGATGCATGTGCGCATGGCGGATGAAAGCGTCTGTATCGGCCCGAATTCCTCGTCCCAAAGCTACCTCTCGATCCCGGCGATCATCTCGGCCTGTGAGATCACCGGCGCCGAGGCGATCCATCCCGGCTATGGCTTCCTCAGCGAAAACGCGAGCTTCGTTCAGGCGCTCGAGGACCACGGCATCACCTTCATCGGCCCTACGGCGGAACATATCCGCATCATGGGCGACAAGATCACCGCGAAGGAGACCGCGAAGAACCTCGGGATTCCGGTTGTTCCCGGCTCCGATGGCGGTGTGCCGGACACGGCGGCGGCCAAGAAGGCTGCCAAGGAGATCGGCTATCCGGTCATCATCAAGGCGACGGCCGGTGGCGGCGGGCGCGGCATGAAGGTTGCCAAGGACGAGAGCGAGATCGAGATTGCCTTCCGCACGGCGCGGTCCGAGGCCAAGGCAGCGTTCGGAAATGACGAGGTCTATATCGAGAAGTATCTCCAGCGCCCGCGTCATATCGAGATTCAGGTCTTCGGCGACGGCAAGGGCAAGGCCGTGCATCTGGGCGAGCGCGATTGCTCCCTCCAGCGCCGTCACCAGAAGGTGCTCGAAGAGGCGCCCGGCCCCGTCATCACGCCCGAGCAGCGCGCCGAGATCGGCAACATCTGCGCCGATGCGGTGGCCAAGATCGACTATATCGGCGCGGGCACGATCGAGTTCCTGTTCGAGGATGGCGAGTTCTACTTCATCGAGATGAACACTCGCCTTCAGGTCGAACACCCGGTCACCGAAGCGATCTTCGACGTCGACCTCGTGCGCGAACAGATCCGCGTCGCTGCGGGCGAGGAGATGGAATTCCGGCAGGAGGATCTCAGGATCCGCGGCCATGCCATCGAGGTTCGGATCAATGCCGAGAAGCTGCCGAACTTTGCGCCCTGCCCCGGCAAGATCACCCAATATCACGCGCCGGGCGGTCTGGGCGTTCGAATGGATTCCGCGCTTTACGACGGCTATTCGATCCCACCCTATTACGACAGCCTGATCGGCAAGCTCATCGTCCATGGTCGCGACCGGCCCGAGGCGCTGGCGCGGCTCAAGCGCGCGCTGGGGGAGTTGATCGTCGACGGTGTGGACACGACGGTTCCGCTGTTCCACGCGCTGCTCGACGAGCCGGACATCCAGACCGGCAACTATTCGATTCACTGGCTGGAAAAGTGGCTGGCGGCGCAGTTCGGCTGACGCGATCGCTGGCGATGCGACATGCTGAAGCCTGAACTCATGCTCGCCGCCTATGCCGAGGGGATTTTCCCGATGGCGGAGTCGCGCGACGCGGCGACCCTGCATTGGCTCGATCCGCGCAAGCGGGGCATCTTTCCCCTGCGCGGCTTTCACATTTCGCGCTCACTCGCACGACGTCTCAGGACCGAGGCATACAGCATTCGCGCGGACACCGCGTTTTCGCAGGTTGTCGCGCTCTGTGGGGAACGGGATGAAACCTGGATCAACGCGCCGCTCGTTTCGCTCTACGACGCGCTACATGACATGGGTCATGCCCATTCGCTGGAGGTCTGGCAGGACGGGAGACTGACCGGCGGCGTCTTCGGGATCACCCTCGGCGGCGCATTCTTCGGCGAAAGCATGTTCTCGCGCCGCACCGACGCCTCGAAGATCGCGCTCGCCTATCTGGTTGACCGGCTGAATATGGGCGGCTTTCGACTGTTCGACGCGCAGTTCCTGACGGCGCATCTGGCGTCGCTCGGCGCCGAGGAGATCGCGCGCGCGGACTATCGTGAAAGGCTGGCCAAGGCCTTGACCCTCGACGCGGATTTCGCCGCGGCCGAGACACCTTCGCCTCAGTTGCTGTTGCAGCGCAACAACCAGACGTCATAGCGCGGATCGTCGAGTGCCGAGAGCGCCGGGCTCGACGCCACCATCCAGCCGTCGAATTCTACCGTCCCGCTATTGGTGTCGCTGATCGTCAGATGGCCATAGGCATTCGACGACGGGTCTTCGACCGGATAGCGGCAGTCCGACAGCGCCACCGTCAGGCGACCGAATCCACGCGCCGCGCCTCTGCCGATTTCCAGATCCTCGGTGACGCCGGAAACCTTGTCGAGCGCCCGCAGCACCGCTCCGGGTGCGCTCGCCACCTCCTGTGCCGTCGCGGCGCCGGACAGGACCAGAATCGCGACGATGGCGGCAAGGCGCGTCATGGCGCCGGCGTATCCGTGCTCTCCGATCCGCCGCCGACGAACTTCATCAGAAGCGAGATCACGCTCACCGCACCTTGGGTGTTCTCGATCTCGGCACCCGGTTCCAGATCGGACGGACTGCCGCCCGGCTGGATCTCGACGAAGGCGCCGCCGAGAAGGCCTTCGGAGGCGACGGCGATCGTGCTGTCATCTGGAACGGCGATGCCGTCCTTCACGCTGACGGTCGCGTCGGCGAAGAAGGTCGTCGGGTTCAGCGCCAGCGACGTGACCGAGCCGATCTTGACGCCGGCCATGCGGACATCGGTGCCCACCGTGATGCCTTCGACCGAGCGGAAGCTCGCGGTCAGCGCATAGCTGTCGGCGCGCGCAACGATACCAGTGCCGCCCGCCGCATAGGCAAGAAAGCCGAGCGCGACAAGCAGCACCCCCGCGCCGGTCAGGACTTCGGTGGTGCTTTCGCTCATCCTAGTTCGGGCTCCAAGCCTCGTAATCCTGCCGCGCAACAGGGTTCTCGCGTCGGATGGAACCGGCCGGCACATACGCCAGGTCCGTGCCGGTCAGGTTTTCCTGATGCGGCTTTTCCCACGGCTTGTGACTGAGCCCGGCCTTGGCCGGTGGTTCATCCCAGGTGAAATGCAGCCAGCCATGCCAGTCGGGGCTCACGCGCGAGGCTTCGGATTCACCGTTGTAGATCACCCAGCGCCGCTTGCCGTCGCGGGTCTGGTAAAAGGCGTTTCCCTGATCGTCCTCGCCCACCTTCACGCCCTTGCGCCAGGTGAATATCTGGGTGCCGAGCGTCTGGCTGTTCCACCAGGTCAAAAGGCGAAGCAGGAAGTTCATGGGTGGCCTCCGGTCAGTGCTGCCCCCTTATAGCGCAGGGGCGGGCGAGGTCTAGGGTCAAACCTCGACCAGAAATCGCACTCCTGACATGTGATGGAGTTCAGCCCGCCGTCGCGGTCTTCTCAGGCTTGGTGTCGGCGTGGATCAGAAGCGGCTTGGCGCCGGAATCGACGGCCTCTTCGTTCACCACAACCTCTTCGACCGAGGTCAGGCCCGGCAGTTCGAACATCGTGTCGAGGAGAATATCCTCCATGATCGAGCGGAGCCCGCGCGCGCCGGTCTTGCGCTTGATCGCGCGCTTGGCGATGGCCGTCAGCGCATCGACAGTGAAGGTCAGCTTCACGTCCTCAAGGTCGAAGAGCCGCTGATACTGTTTCACCAGCGCGTTCTTCGGCTCCGTCAGGATCGTGACGAGCGCGTCTTCATCAAGGTCCGTCAGCGTGGCGATCACCGGAAGGCGGCCGACGAATTCCGGGATCAGGCCAAATTTCAGAAGGTCTTCCGGCTCAAGCTCGCCGAAGAGTTCGCCGACACCGCGCGAATCCGGGTCCTTCACCTCGGCGCCAAAACCGATGGCGCTGCCCTTGCCGCGCTGCGCGATGATGCGCTCAAGCCCGGCGAAGGCGCCGCCGCAGATGAAGAGGATGTTGGTCGTGTCGACCTGCAGGAATTCCTGCTGCGGATGCTTGCGCCCACCTTGTGGCGGAACCGAAGCCACAGTGCCTTCCATGATCTTCAGCAAAGCCTGCTGCACACCCTCGCCCGACACGTCGCGGGTGATCGAGGGGTTGTCGGACTTGCGGGTGATCTTGTCGACCTCGTCGATATAGACGATGCCGCGTTGCGCGCGCTCGACATTATATTCGGACGCCTGGAGAAGCTTCAGGATGATGTTCTCGACATCCTCACCGACATACCCGGCCTCGGTCAGCGTCGTCGCGTCAGCCATCGTGAACGGCACATCCAAAATCCGCGCCAAGGTCTGCGCCAGCAGGGTCTTGCCGCAGCCGGTCGGCCCGATCAGCAGGATGTTGGACTTCGCAAGCTCGATATCGGCGGATTTCGAGGCATGGTTCAGGCGTTTGTAATGGTTGTGGACCGCGACCGAAAGCACGCGCTTGGCATGTTCCTGCCCGATCACGTAATCATCGAGCACCTTGCAGATGTCGCGCGGTGTCGGCACGCCGTCCGAGGATTTCAGCCCGGAGGATTTCGTCTCCTCACGGATGATGTCCATGCAAAGCTCGACGCATTCATCACAGATGAACACCGTCGGGCCGGCAATCAGCTTGCGCACCTCATGCTGGCTCTTTCCACAGAATGAGCAGTAGAGGGTGTTCTTGCTGTCGCTGCCTGAATTCGTCGCCATCGTCATCCTCTGCGGTCCGCGCGTTTCGCCCGCGTCAATATAAGTACTTTGTGACTGCCCTTTTCGACAAGATTAGGGCAGCCCCCCAGTCACCACAATGCAAAAATCCTGACCTTCCCCGCCGCTGCGCCGGGGCCGAATTCACGATTTCGCTTCCTCGCTGCTGCGCGCTTCGAGGATTTCGTCGATCAGACCCCAGTCCTTGGCCTCTTGCGGCGACATGAAATTGTCGCGCTCCAGCGCCGCTTCGACCTTCTTGACCGGCTGCCCGGTATGCTTGTGATAGATGTCGTTCAGCCGATCCTTGAGCTTCTGGGTCTCCTGCGCGTGGATCATGATGTCGGTCGCCTGACCCTGATAGCCGCCCGAGGGCTGGTGGACCATCACGCGGGAATTCGGCAGCGAGAATCGCATCCCCTTCTCGCCTGCGGTCAGCAGGAGAGACCCCATCGAGGCCGCCTGCCCGATCACCAGCGTCGAGACCTTCGGCCGGATATACTGCATCGTGTCGTAGATCGAGAGACCCGAGGTCACGACGCCGCCGGGCGAATTGATGTACATCGCGATTTCCTTCGACGGGTTCTCCGCCTCAAGAAACAGAAGTTGGGCACAGATCAGCGTCGACATGCCGTCATGCACGGGGCCGGACAGGAAGATGATCCGTTCCTTCAGAAGGCGCGAATAGATGTCATAGGCCCGCTCCCCGCGCGAGGTCTGCTCGACCACCATCGGCACGAGGGTGTTCATGTATATTTCCAAGGGGTCTTTCATGCTCGTCCGCCTGTCGCTGTTCCTTGGGCCGGATGCTTACGCACCGAACCTTGACCGAGTCTTAGTAGCGCGCACCGGGGGCTGCAAGGGGCGCAAGGCCGATTGCAGCAGCGCCCATGTTGCGACTATCGTCCGGCATCCCTTGATGTTCGAAATAGGCGCTCAAGGTTCAACATTGGGTAAAGACCATCGGGAATGAGCCATGGATGAGGTCACAGAGTTGTCCGCCACCGGCCTCGCCATGCGGATCGCAGCGGGCGGGATCACGGCCGAAACCGTCATGGCCGCGTTTCTCGACCGTATCGAGGCGACAAATCCGGCGGTGAACGCCATCGTCTCGCTCCGACCGCGCGACGCCCTTCTGGCCGAGGCGCGGGCGCTGGACAGAGACCCCCGTCGCGGTCCGCTGCACGGGCTGCCGGTCGCGGTCAAGGACCTTGTGGCGACGAAGGGGCTCAGAACCACCTGGGGATCGCCGCTCTTTGCCGATTTCGTGCCGTCCGCCGACGATCTTGTGGCGGCCCGGATGCGGGCGGCGGGGGCGATCTTCATCGGCAAGACCAACACCCCGGAATGGGGACAGGGATCGCACAGCTTCAACCCGGTCCATGGCACCACCCGCAACCCCTACGACCTTTCCCGCAGCGCGGGCGGATCGTCGGGAGGGGCGGCCGCGGCGCTCGCGGCGCGCATGGTGCCCGTCGCGGACGGGTCGGACATGATGGGCTCGCTCCGCAATCCGGCGGCCTTTTGCAATGTCTACGGCTTTCGCCCGACCTGGGGGCTGGTTCCGCAGGATGCGGAGGGCGATACCTACCTGACCACGCTCTCGACCGAAGGGCCGATGGCGCGCTGCCCCGAGGATTTGCTTCTCCTCCTTCGCGTTCTTTCCGGTCCGTCGCCCGCCGTGCCCTTCTGCCGGACCGACAGGCTGCCCGAGACGCTTGCCCCCGCCGATCTCACCAGCCTCAGGATCGGCTGGCTCCGCGACTGGGGCGGCGCCTACCCGCTGGAACCGGGCATTGCCGAGCTTTGCGAGGATGCGCTCCACACGCTTGAAACCCTCGGGGCAAGGGTCGAACCCGTCACCCCGCCCTTTCCGGCCGAGGAGATGTGGTCGTCCTGGACCACCCTCCGCGCCATGCTGAATGCGGGCGCAAAACGGGCGCTCCACGACCATCCCGCCAAACGGGCGCAGACCAAGCCTGAGACGCTCTGGGAAATCGAGCAGGGCCTGACCCTGTCGGCGGCGGCGGTCTACGAGGCCAGCGCCATCCGGTCGCGCTGGCACGCCCGCGCGGCGCAGCTTTTCGAAAGCTATGACGCGCTGATCCTGCCCTCGGCGCAGGTCTGGCCCTTCCCGGCCGACTGGCGCTGGCCGCAAAGCATCAACGGCCGCCCGATGGACACCTATCACCGCTGGATGGAGGTCGTGGTGCCGGTCAGCCTGATCGGCCTGCCTTGCCTCGCCGCACCGGTGGGTTTTGGCGCGGGTGGGCTGCCGATGGGCATGCAGATATTCGGCCCGCAGGGAGCCGATGCACAGCTTCTGTCCATCGGCGAGGCATGGCACCGGGCGACCGACTGGCCGTGCCGCCGGTCGCCGGTCTTGCCATCCTGACGGCGCTGGCGGACATATAGCGGATGACCGCATCAGTTCTTCTTGTCGCCCATGGCCAACCGTCGGACCCGGCCCCGGCCGAGGCTGAAGTCGCGGGCCTGGCCGGGAAGGTGGCGGCGGCGCTTCCCGGTTGGGATGTGGGTTCGGCCACGCTCGCGGCGCCGGAGGCGCTGCAACGCGCACTCCAGGGTGCGAACGCTCCCCTTGTCTTCCCGCTCTTCATGGCCGACGGCTGGTTCACCCGCACTGCCCTGCCCGACCGGCTCGCCCAAGGCGGGGGCGGCGGGTGCGCGGATCCTCACACCCTTCGGGCTTTTGCCAGAGGTTCACGATCTGGCGGCCAAGGTGGCCGCACGCGCTGCCCACGCGAAAGGCTGGCAGCCGGAGGAAGTCACGCTGGTCCTCGCCGCCCACGGATCGGGCCGCAGCCCCTATCCTGCGGAAGCGGCGGGGGTGACAGCCACGTCCATTGCCGCCGCCGTACCCTTTGCCGCGATCCGTACCGGCTTCATCGAGGAATCCCCCTTCCTTGCGGACTCCGCCCGCGGCGCCGGCATGCGCGCAATATGCCTGCCGCTTTTCGTGGGCCGCTGGGGTCATGTCATGGACGACATTCCGGACGCACTGCGCAAGGCGGACTTTTCCAGGAATCCTGCTCGATCCGATTGGCACCATGCCAGAGGTGCCGTCGCTCATCGCCGAAGCGGTTCGGCGCGAAAGCTCATCTTAGTTTCGCGGCCGCGACAATCCGACCCGGTCCCGGTTCCTGCAGGATCACTACGGCAGGATCTCCGGCAGGCGCATCGACGCGCAGCGAAAGCTCCGATCGCCCATCCCAGTTGCCGACCCGACGCCAGTCGGTGACGATATTGTGATAGGCGATCTGCCGCCCCGCATTCTCGCCCGCGCGAATCTTCACCGTCTCTTCCGGCTTGTAGCGGACAATCTGCACCACCGCGCCCTTTGCCATCGTCGTCAGAGAATCTGCGGTGATGACGATCGCGCCGCCATCGCGACGAACCTTAAGCGTGACATTGCCCGGCATGGCCGCATGGCGCTTGATGAGCGCGGTCAACTCGGCCGGACGCGCGCCGACGAGGTGATCCATCCCGGCGACGATCATCTGGGGCGTATAGATAGTCCGCGCCCCGGCGGCGCGGGCATAGGCGCGCTGACGCTCGGTAAATTGCGGATCGGCGAAAGCGTCCTTCCAGCCAATGTAGTCCCAGTAATCGACATGGAGGGCGAGCGGTATCACGTCGTTTCGCGAAGAAAGCCCGGCCAGCAGTTCATCGGCGGGCGGACAGGAGGAACAGCCTTGCGACGTGTAGAGTTCCACCACCACCGGCGTCCTGCCGTTGTCCTGTGCCGACGCGAATCCCGCCGCGCCGACCCAAATGGCCAGTGCGGCACCCAAGAATGCCCGCATGATCGATTGTCCCGCTTTGTTTCTGTCCCCGGAAATAGTGAAACCGATCCGGGTTGGCCAATCAAGGTTTTGCGATAGACTTCGTGATCGGACATCTTGCACCGTTTGGTACACAATAGTATACAGTCGGGCAAAGGGGCACTTGATCGCCGTTGTCGCTTCCGGCATTACGCGAGAGACTCTGCCCCAGCTTCATTTCAGAACGGAGGCCCCCATGCCCATCGTCACCGGAAAAGATACCGCCAGGACGCGCAAGACACTGTCCGCCGGCGGCCATTCCTTCGCGTATTACTCGATCCCGGCTGCCGAGGCGGCAGGACTTGGCGACTTCTCGAAGCTCCCGGCCGCGCTGAAGGTCGTGCTGGAGAACATGCTCCGTTTCGAGGATGGCGGCCGCACCGTTTCGGTCGATGACATCAGGGCTTTCGCCGAATGGGGGACCAAGGGCGGCAAGAACCCGCGCGAGATCGCCTATCGCCCGGCCCGTGTCCTGATGCAGGATTTCACCGGCGTTCCGGCGGTCGTCGACCTTGCCGCGATGCGCGACGGGATCAAGGCGCTTGGCGGCGACGCGCAGAAGATCAACCCCTTGAACCCGGTCGATCTGGTCATCGACCATTCGGTGATGATCGACGAATTCGGCAACCCCCGCGCCTTCCAGATGAACGTGGACCGCGAATACGAGCGGAACATGGAGCGGTATGTCTTTCTGAAATGGGGTCAGAACGCCTTCCAGAACTTCCGCGTCGTGCCGCCCGGCACCGGCATCTGCCACCAGGTGAACCTCGAATACCTCGCCCAGACCGTCTGGACCGACAAGGACCAGAACGGCGATGAGGTCGCCTACCCCGACACGCTCGTCGGGACCGACAGCCACACCACCATGGTCAATGGCCTCGCCGTTCTCGGCTGGGGCGTCGGCGGGATCGAGGCCGAGGCCGCGATGCTCGGCCAGCCGATCTCGATGCTCATCCCTGAGGTCGTTGGCTTCAAGCTGACCGGCAAGATGGTCGAGGGCACCACCGCGACCGACCTCGTCCTGAGAGTGGTCGAGATGCTGCGCAAGCACGGTGTGGTGAACAAGTTCGTCGAATTCTACGGCGATGGCCTTGATCACCTGCCGCTTGCCGACCGCGCGACCATCGCCAACATGGCCCCGGAATACGGTGCCACCTGCGGCTTCTTCCCGGTCGACGACGAGACGCTCCGCTATCTGCGCCAGACCGGCCGCGACAAGGACCGGATCGCATTGGTCGAAGCCTATGCCAGGGAGAACGGCATGTGGCGCGGCAAGGATTATGCGCCGATCTACACCTCGACCCTGGAGCTTGACATGGGTACCGTCGTGCCGGCGATTTCCGGCCCCAAGCGGCCACAGGACTTCATTGCGCTCGACGGAGCGGCGACGGCCTTTGCGGCCTATGTGAAGGGCCAGCGTGGCGGCAAGAAGCCAAGCGAGGATGCCGCCAAACGTTGGGAGGCCGAGGGTGGCCAGCCGGTGCCGGTCGCCATTCCGGGTGACGAGGGTCATCATGTGCGCGGCTACGTCAAGATCGGCGACGGCCATGTGCAGCTTCATGACGGTTCGATCGTCATCGCGGCCATCACTTCCTGCACCAATACCTCGAACCCCTACGTCATGGTCGGCGCGGGTCTGGTCGCCCGCAAGGCCCGCGAACTGGGCCTCAACCGCAAGCCGTGGGTCAAGACCTCGCTCGCACCCGGATCGAAGGTGGTGTCGGACTATCTTGAGGCTGCGGGCCTTCAGGAGGACCTCGACGCGATCGGCTTCAATCTGGTGGGCTATGGCTGCACCACCTGCATCGGCAATTCCGGCCCGCTGGAGCCGTCGATCTCGAAGGCCATCGCCGATTACGACCTGATCGGCGTCTCCGTTCTCTCCGGCAACCGCAACTTCGAGGGCCGCATCTCGCCCGACGTACGCGCCAACTACCTCGCTTCGCCGCCGCTCGTCGTGGCCTATGCGCTGGTCGGCGACATGAACGTCGACATCGTCAACGACCCGCTCGGCAAGGACAAGAACGGCAAGGACGTCTATCTCAAGGACATCTGGCCCGCGACCAGGGAAATCGCCGAGATCGTCGAGGCGACGGTAACGCGCGAGGCGTTCCAGTCGAAATACGCCGATGTCTTCAAGGGCGACGAGAAATGGCAGGGCGTCGAGGTCACCGACAGCGAAACCTACGACTGGCCCCCGTCATCGACCTACATCCAGAACCCGCCCTACTTCCAGGGCATGTCCAAGGAAAAGGGTACGATCCACAATATCGACGGCGCGCGCATCCTGGCGCTTCTTGGCGACATGATCACCACCGACCACATCTCGCCCGCGGGGTCGTTCAAGCCCTCCTCGCCCGCCGGCATCTACCTGACCGAACGTCAGGTCCAGCCGCGCGAATTCAACTCCTACGGGTCGCGGCGCGGCAACCACGAAGTCATGATGCGGGGTACCTTCGCCAACATCCGCATCAGGAACGAGATGCTCGACGGCGTCGAGGGCGGCTACACGCTCGGCCCCGACGGCGAGCAGACGTCAATCTACGACGCCTCGATGGCGTATCAGGAGACTGGGACGCCGCTTGTCGTGATCGGCGGCGTCGAATACGGCGCCGGCTCCAGCCGTGACTGGGCGGCCAAGGGTACCAGTCTTCTGGGCGTCAAGGCGGTGATCGCCGAGAGTTTCGAGCGCATCCACCGATCGAACCTCGTCGGCATGGGCGTGATTCCGTTCGAGTTCACCGAGGGCCAGAACCGCACGACGCTCGGTCTCAAGGGCGACGAGGTGATCGCGATCCACGGCCTCGAAGGCGACCTGAAGCCGCTGAGCCAGGCGCCCTGCACCATCACCTACGCCGACGGGACCGAGAAGACGATCCAGATCAAGTGCCGGATCGATACCGAGGTCGAGATTGAATATGTCGAGAACGGCGGCGTCCTGCACTATGTGCTGCGGAACCTCGCCAAGTCTTAAGCGAGATATTGTGCCAACGAAGCGGCCGCGCCACCTGGTGCGGCCCTTTCCTTATGACCAATTCCATCGTTAACGATCTGTTACATTGACGCCACGCTGGAAATTGTCGGCGTCCTCAGCGCCGCTTGTCGCGCCCTGTGCTCCGCCAGGACGGAATTTAGCCCGCTTTCTTGACCCGCGCCGCCAGATCCCCCATTCAGGTCTCACGAAGAAGAGGGAATAGGCGGTTGAGATACTTGGTTAAAAGGATGCCGTTCGTCCCGGGTGTGATGTGGCTGGAGACCATGGGGCTGTTGATCCTGATCTACGCGACACGGACGCACTGACGGCTGGCCGCCGCGGGGAGCAGCTACTCCGCGGCGGCCTTTTTCATGCCTGCGCGAATGACGTCATCCATGACGCGTTCGGTGATTGGCCCGGCGAACCGGGTGACGACCTTCCCTTCACCGTCGATGATGAAAGTCTCCGGCACACCGTAGATGCCCCAATCGATGCCCATCCGCCCGCTTTCGTCCGCGCCAATCGCGGCGTATGGATTGCCGAGGCCGCTCAGGAATCGAACTGCGGCGTCCGGCTTGTCCTTGTAGTTCACGCCGTAGATCGTGACGCCCTCATCCCTCAGTTTCGACAGGTTCGGATGCTCCGCCCGGCAGGGCGCGCACCAGCTTGCCCAGAAGTTCACGAGCTTGACCTTGCCGTCGCGGAGGTCGGTGTCCGAGAAGGACGGAAGATCGGCGAGCTGTATCACGGCGACCGCAGGGGACTGGCGGCCCTCCAGTGTGGAGGGCAGCGCGTCGGGGTCTTCGCGGTTCATGCCGATGACAAACATCGCGGCGATCCCCGCGAAGATCAGCGGCGGCAGGAGCATCAGGGGCGAGATCCTAGCCATGCCGGCCCATCCGCCTTTCCTGCGCTTCCAGCCGCTTGCGCATCTTGGCGCTTTTCCTGAGCGAAAGCCAGACGAGGCCGAGAAGGAGGACGACCGTCACCCCATAGGCGCCGAGCACGGTGCCCGCATATTTGCCGAGATCCAGCATCACGCCATCCGCTCCCGCGCTTCCAGCGCCCTGAGGCGGCGCGATCGAATCTCGGTCCGGGTGCGGAACAGGACGAGCGTGACGAAGAGCAGCACGAACCCCGCCATCGTCAGCCAGAGCGGATAGGCGAAGATATCCGCCACATGCTGCTCCTTGTCGAGCGACAGCGATGCGCCCTGATGCAGGCCCTGATTCCAGAACAGGACCGCGTAGCGTGACAGCAGCGCGAAGACCGAGCCGACGAGGCAGAGGACCGAGGTGAGGTCCGCTGCGGTATCCGGATCGTCCACCGCCTCCCAGAGCGCGATATAGCCGAGATAGAAGAGAAAGAGGATCAGGAACGAGGTCAGCCGGGGATCCCAGGCCCACCATGTGCCCCACATCGGCTGGCCCCAGATTGCCCCGGTGAAGAGCGCGATCAGCGTCATCGTGATGCCGATCGGCGCTGCCGCCTTCGCGGCAAGAGCCGAGACATGATGCCGCCGGATCAGCCAGATGAGCGATGTCACCAGCATCATCGCCCAGGCATTGATCGCCATCATCGCCGATGGGACATGGATATAGATGATCTTCACCGTCGAGCCCTGCCGGTAATCGTCGGGCGTGAAGAAGAAGCCCCAGATCAGACCGGTGAGCAGCGTGACCACGGCAAGCCCCGTCACCCAGGGCAAGGCCCAGGACGAAGTCACCATGAATTTCTTCGGGTTCGCGTATTCCCAGATCGACATGGCGCCCTTGCTACCTTTTCAGGCCAGCCCCCTCAATACACATATCACGTCGCGCCCTAGCGCAGATTGACGCGGATTGCCGCAGCGGCGGCGAATGGCAGGATCGCGACCGCGCCAAGCGTGATCCCGGCGAGCATCAGAAGCGGTGTCTGGGTCGCCAGCCCCTCTGCCCCGCGCCGCGCGGATTCGGCGCCGTAGATCAGCGTCGGGATATAGAGCGGCAGGACGAGGAGCGAGAGCAGAAGCCCGCCGCGTTTCAGCCCGACCGTAAGGGCAGCGCCGAAGGTGCCGATGACCGAAAGCGCGGGCGTGCCGAGCAGCAGCGACAGCGTCAGGGGCTGATAGCCTGCCGTTGGAAGATGCAGCAGAACCGCGAGCACCGGCGCGGCGAGCGTCAGCGGCAGCCCGGTCGTCAGCCAATGCGCGGCGGCCTTCACTGCGACAGCCCCCTCCATCGGCAGGGGCGCGGTCGCCAGCAGGTCAAGCGACCCGTCCTCCCTGTCCAGCGCGAAGATCCGGTCGAGCGAGAGAAGGCAGGCCAGAAGCGCGCCGACCCAGAGGATGCCCGGAGCGATGCGGGCGAGCGTGCCGCCCTCCGGTCCGACGCCGAAGGGAACGAGTACCGTGACGATGAGGAAGAAGGCGAGGCTGAGGCCGAAGCCGCCGCCCGCCCGCGTGGCGAGCCTGAGGTCGCGGAGGAGGAGCGCTAGCATATCCGGTCCTGCTGACGGAAAGCGCCGGGGGCGCTGCCCCGCGCCGGCTGGTTCTCGAACCAGTGGCGCACCAGCCGGCGCCCCCGAGTCATTCTTGGCAAGATGAAAGAGCGGGTCATGCGAAGGCCTCGTCGAAGCCACCGCCCTGCCCCGGTTCCGGCAGTTTCGCGCGAAACGGGCTGAGGTCGAGCGTCTCGGCATCGTCGAGGCCGAGGTCGATATGGGTGGCCATCAGCGCCGCGCCGCCTGCGGCGAGATGGGCATGGACGGCGGCGGCGAAGAGTGCCACGGAGGCCGCGTCAAGCGAGACTGTGGGTTCGTCGAGAAGCCAGAGCTTCCGGCCAGTGACAAGAAGCCGTGCGAGACCAAGGCGGCGCTTCTGCCCGGCCGACAAATTCTGCGCCGGTCGGTCGGCGAGGGTGACGAGGTTCATCGCCTGAAGCGCGGCGTCTATCCGGGACTGGCCGAAGATGCGCGCCCAAAAGGTCAGATTCTCCGTCACCGTCAGCGTCGCCTTTAGCCCGTCGGCATGACCGGAATAGGCCAACCCCTCGGGCGGAAGTTCGGACGATCCGGCGAGAGGAGGCTGAAGCCCGGCTATAGACCTTAGAAGCGTCGTCTTGCCGATGCCGTTCGGCCCCCGCAGCACGATGGCGCAGCCTGACAGGAGGCGGAAGGAGACGCCTTCGAGGATCGGGATGCCGCCGCGCGCCACGGCAAGGTCACGGACCGTCAGCACCGCCCGCCCCTCAGCCGACCGTCAGAAGCGCCGCCGCGACGCGGCGGCCTTCGGACAGGAGGACGTTGTAGGTGCGTGCGGCGGCAGCGCTGTCCATCGCCTCGACTCCGATGCCGACGGCCTCGAGCGCCGCAACCATCCCCGCCGGCGCGCGGCCCATCGTCTTGCCGGTGCCGAGCATCAGGACATCGACCTTGCCACCCAGGGCCAGAAGGGGCGCGCGATCGTCGAACCCGCCCCAGATGCGCGCAGTCTTCGCCGTCACCAGTACATGGCCCCGAAATACCTCGCCGCCGACGCGGTAGAAATCGGGGCCGTAACCGTCCACCGGACGGGCATTGTCGAAATTGACCTCGTTCAGCCGGATCATTTACCCGGTGCGGTGAACTGGGTTCCCGCGGCCTTGCTGTCCTTTTTGCCCCAGTCGCGACGGACACCCAGCATCAGGACCACGTTCTTGGCGACATAGACCGAGGAATAGGTTCCGACGATCACGCCCCAGGTCATGGCGAAGACGAAACCGCGGATGACGTCGCCACCGAGGACGAGAAGCGAGATCAATGCGATCAGCGTGGTGCCCGAGGTCATCACCGTCCGGCTCAGCGTCTCGTTGACCGAAAGGTTGCAGACGTCGCGCAGGGCCATCGTCTTGTACTTGATGAGGTTTTCGCGCAGCCGGTCGAAGACGACGACGGTGTCGTTGATCGAATAGCCGAGGATCGTCAGCAGGGCCGCGATGATTGTCAGGTCGAACTTGAGCTGGAAGACCGCGAAGATGCCGATCGTAAGCGCGATGTCGTGGATCAGCGCCACCACCGCGCCGAGCGCGAACTGCCATTCGAAGCGCAGCCAGATATAGACGACGATCGCCGCCGTTGCTGCCAGAACCGACCAGACCGCGGTCTTGATGAGTTCGCCCGACACTTTCGGCCCTACGGATTCGACGGACGGGAAGCTGATCGACGGATCGCCCTGTTTCAGCGCGCCCTCGATCGCATTGATCGTTGCCGGCGTGATCGAACTCGGCGCCTTCCTGCGCCTGGACACGGACCATCGCGACATGCTGATCGGCGCGGAAGGTCGGGTCGAAGACCTGGGTGATCGACACGTCGCCAAGGTTCAGCGGCTGGATCGCCTGACGGTAGGCACCGACATCAACGGGTTGCGTCGATTCCGTGCGGATCGTGGTGCCGCCCTTGAAGTCGATGCCGAAGTTCAGCCCGAGCGCGAAGCTTGCGATGATCGCGGCGACGACGAGCAGCAGCGATCCGCCGAAAGTCAGCTTCTGCCAGCGGAAGAAGTCGATATTCGTGTGTTCGGGGACGAGTTTGAGACGGTATGCCATGTGCCTGCCCCCTTATACGGTGATTGTCTTGGGCCGCTTGCGGTCAAACCACAGGACGACGAAAAGACGGGTGACATAGATTGCCGTGAAGACCGAGGTGACAAGGCCCACGACGAGCGTGACGGCGAAGCCCTTCACCGGGCCGGAGCCGAGGAAGAAGAGGATCGCCGCGGTGATGAAGGTCGTTATGTTGGCGTCGATGATCGCGGACATGGCGCGTTGGTAGCCAAGCTCTATGGCCCGTGCCGGGCCGCGCGCGGTGCGCAATTCCTCGCGGATGCGTTCGAAGATCAGCACGTTGGCGTCGACCGCCATACCGATGGTCAACACGATACCGGCGATGCCGGGAAGCGTCAGCGTGGCCCCGATGGAAGACAGAACTCCAAAAATCATCGCCATGTTGAGCGTCAGGGCGACGGCGGCGAAGACACCGAAAAGCCCGTAGCTGGCGATCATGAACGCGACGACGGCGACAAATCCGACGATGGCGGCGATGCGGCCGGCGTCGATGCTGTCCTGCCCCAGTTCCGGCCCGATGGTACGTTCCTCAAGAAAGTTCATCTTCGCGGGCAGCGCGCCCGCGCGCAGCAGAACCGCGAGGTTGGTCGAGCTTTCGACGGTGAAATTCCCGGTGATGATGCCTGACCCGCCGGGAATGTGCTGGTTGATCCGTGGTGCCGAGATCACCTCGTTGTCGAGGACGATCGCGAAGAGCTGGCCGACATTGGCGGCGGTATAGTCACCGAAGGCGCGCGCGCCTGTGGGATCGAAGCGGAAGGCAACGGCGGGCCGTCCGTTCTGATCGAAATCGGGCCGCGCATCGACAAGATCCTCGCCTGTCACGACCGGCGTCGCGTCAAGCTTGTAATAGACGCCCTTCTCGTCGAGCGAGGGATAGATCACCTGTCCGGGCTGCGCGATCTCGTTGGCGTCCTGCGTGCGGCCAAGGACGGGATGGAAGGTGAGCTGCGCCGTGGTGCCGATCAATTCCTTCAACTCCGACGCAGAGCCGATCCCCGGTACCTGGATCAGGATGCGGTCGGTACCTTCGCGCTGGATCGTCGGTTCGCGGGTGCCGACCTCGTCCACGCGGCGGCGGATGATCTCGAGCGATTGCTGCATCGTCCGGTCGTCGGTCGCGGCCTTTTCGGCATCGCTGAGCTGGACGACGAGATCGTTGCCATCGACCGTGACATTCAGGCTTGGCTGACCAACTCCGGTCAGGGTGACGACCGGGCTCGCCAGACCCTTCGCGACCTCGACCGCGCGGGCCATGCCCTCGGGTTTTTCGATCTGCACCTGCAGGACGGACGCGGCGGAGGGCACGCGGCGGATGCCTCCGATCTCGGATCGCGCCTCGGTCAGCGCCTGGCGGAGTTCCGGCCAGAGGCCGTCCATCCGCGCCTTGTACACATCGGCGACCTCGACTTCGGCGAGAAGATGCGCGCCGCCGCGCAGATCGAGGCCGAGGTTCACGATCCCCGACGGCAACCAGGATGGCCAAAGCGCCATGTCCGCCGTCTGCTGATCGCTCGCGAAACCGGCTTTTTCCGACGCGGCCAAGGCATCGTTGTGCGTTTCGACACGGTTGTAGAAGAGGTTCGGGGCCGCGGTCAGGACACCAATGGCGCAGAGCGCCAGGATGATGATCTGCTTCCAAAGGGGCATCTGCAACATGTTCGGGCGCTCGGAGCTGGTTCTGTCTGTCTTTGCGGCGTTACTTCGTCGCGGCCGCGGGCTCAGTCTTGTTCAGAACCTGCACGATGGTGGATTTCACGATCCGCACCTTCACGCCGTCCGCGATCTCGACCTCGACCTCGTTCTCGCCTTCCTTGACGCGGGACACCTTGCCGATCACCCCGCCCTGGGTGACGACCTGGTCGCCCCGGCGCATCGCCTCGACCATCGCCTTGTGTTCCTTGGCCTTCTTCTGCTGCGGACGGATCATGAGGAAATACATGATCACGAAGATCAGGATCAGCGGCAGGAACTGCAAGATCGGGTTTGCAGCGGCGCCGCCGGCGGCCTGCGCGTAAGCAGGGGTGATGAACATCGGATACGTCCTCTTGATCGGGGCGCTGGCCGCCCGGCTTCTCGAATTTCGGCGGAACCTATAGTCGCGAGGGGGGCTTTGCAAGGCGGCGCGAGCGTCTGTCGCACTGCCGTTGCGCAAACCGACGATCGGCGTGGCCCGGCAATGGCTGTCATCGAAATTGACACTTTGCCGCCGCAGGCGCAGCCTCCCGCGGAGAATCTGGGGGCTGCACGATGCCATACCAACCGGAAGAGACGCTCGATCCGGCCGAGTGGGAAACCGTCCGCGCCCTTGGCCATGAAATCATGGATGCGGCCGTCGCCCGCGTATCGGGACTCCGCGAAGGCGCCGTCTGGCGGCCAATGCCAGAGGACGTTCGCGCGATGTTCCGGCGCCCCTTGCCGATGACGCATTCGCCGCTATCCGATATCGTCCGCGACGTCCGGGAAAATGTCCTGCCGCACGCAATGGGCAACGTCCATCCGCGTTTCTGGGCATGGTATATGGGCGCTGGCAATTTCACCGGCGCGCTCGGGGACTTCCTTGCCGCCATCGACGGCTCGAACCTCGGCGGCGGAGATACCGCCGCCGCCGCCATCGACCGCCAAGTGACCGCTTGGCTGAAAGAGATGATGGGCTTTCCCGATAGCGCGGGTGCTACGCTGACCAGCGGCGGGTCGGTCGCCAACCTCGTCGCGCTGACCGTCGCCCGCAATGCCATGGCCGGCGTGGACGTTCGGACCGAAGGCATCGCCACCCTGCCGCGGCCCCTGCGATTCTACGTTTCCGACCAGGCCCATAGCTGCCACCAGAAGGCGCTCGAGACGCTCGGTCACGGCAGCCGGTCCTTGCGGCTGATCGAAACCGGACCCGACTTCCGCATGACCCCCGATGCGCTCGCTGCCGCCATCACGGCGGACGAGGCCGCCGGCTGGAAACCCGCCTGCGTGATCGCGACAGCGGGCGCCACCAATACCGGAGCGATCGACGACCTCGCGGGGATCGCCGCGCTCTGCCGTGAAAAACGACTCTGGTTCCATGTCGATGGCTGCATCGGCGCGCTCCTTCGCATCGCTCCGGGTCATCGCCATCTCGTCGAGGGCATCGAAACCGCCGATTCGCTGGCGCTCGACCCGCACAAATGGCTCCACACGCCGTTCGAGGCGGGCTGCGCCATCGTGCGCGACGGGCGCCGGCATTTCGAGACCTTCACCCTCCACGGTGACTACCTTGAAGTGAAACCGCGCGGCCTCGCCTCGGGCGAGTTTCTCGCCGATTACGGGCTGGAGTTGTCGCGCGGCTTCAAGGCGCTGAAGATATGGATGTCGCTGCGCGAGCACGGGGTCGAGAAATTCGGCCGCCTCATCGACCAGAACATCGCGCAAGCCGCCTATCTCGCCAGTCTGATCGAGGCTGACCCCGATCTGGAACTCATGGCCCCGGTGCCGATCAATATCGTCTGCTTTCGCTATCGCGGCGACGAACGCGACGAGGCCACGCTGAAGGCGCTGAACACCGAGATCATGCTGCGCTTGCAGGAGGAAGGCACCGCCGTTCCTTCCGACACCACCGTACATGGTCGCCACTGCCTCAGGGTCGCGATCAACAACCACCGAACCCGGCGCGAGGATCTCGACCTGCTGATCCGCGAGGTGCTCCTGCTCGGGCGGGAACTGGAGCGGACCTGAACCGCACAACCACCCCATCCCGCAGCCGGTTTTCTTTCCTTGCACTATCGGGCATAACGCGCGCGCCAACGCCCCGAAGAGGTCCGACATGCACGACATCCGCGCCATCCGCGAAAACCCCGCTGCCTTCGACGCCGCTTTGGCGCGGCGGGGGTATGATGACGTGTTGTCCATGGCAGTACTTGCCATCGACGAGGCCCGCAGCGTCGGCTATCCGTTTGTCGGAGCAGGCTCAAGCGGAGTTGAATGGCCTCAGTAAGCAGGCCGGGGCAGCGAAAGCGCGCGGGCGACGAGACGGCATTTGAAGCAATCCGCGAGGGAATTGCGAAGCGCAAGACGCAGATCGCGGAGCTTGCGGCGATCGCCAAGGACGAAGATCAGCGTCTTCTGGACGTTCTGCTGACCATCCCGAACCTGCCCCTCGATGACGTTCCGACCGGCAAGGACGAACACGACAACGTCGAACTCCGCCGCTGGGGCACGCCGCGCAGCTTCGACTTCGAGCCCGCCGAGCATTTCGACATCGCCGGCGTGAAACCCGGCATGGATTTCGAGACAGCCGCAAAGCTTTCCGGCAGCCGCTTCGTCATCTTGCGTGGCGGCATCGCCCGCATCCACCGGGCGCTGGCGCAGTTCATGCTCGACCTGCACACGACCGAGCACGGCCTGACCGAGACGATCACCCCTGTCCTCGTCAAGGACGAGGCGATGTACGGCACCAACCAGTTGCCGAAATTCGCCGAGGACAGCTACCGCACCACCAACGGCTGGTGGCTGATCCCGACCTCGGAGGTGACGCTGACCAACACGGCCGCCGGCGAAATCATCGACGAAAGCCAGCTTCCGATCCGCATGACCGCCCACACCCAGTGCTTCCGGTCGGAGGCGGGCAGCGCGGGCAAGGATACGTCGGGGATGCTCCGCCAGCACCAGTTCGAGAAGGTGGAGATGGTGTCGATCACCACGCCCGAGACCTCGCTGGCTGAGCACGAACGCATGACGAAATGCGCCGAGGCGGTGCTGGAGCGGCTGGAACTGCCCTACCGCACGGTCGTGCTTTGCACCGGCGACATGGGCTTCGGCGCGCGGAAGACCCACGACATCGAGGTGTGGCTGCCCGGCCAGAATGCGTATCGCGAGATTTCATCGGTCTCGGTCTGCGGCGATTTTCAGGCGCGGCGGATGAACGCCCGCTACCGCCCCGCGGCCGGCAAGCCGGATTTCGTCCATACGCTGAATGGATCGGGCCTTGCCGTCGGGCGCTGCCTGATCGCGGTGCTGGAGAACGGCCAGCAGGCCGATGGATCGGTCGATCTGCCGAATGCGCTCCACCCGTGGCTCGGTGGCAAGACGCGGCTGACGGCGGACGGCGCTCTAGTCTGAGGTCACGGCGGGGATTCCACCCCGTCGTGCATCAGTCTCGTACCAATGAACGACCCGCGAGGTATTTCGGGCAAGATGAAAGGTGTCAGTCCTTCTTGACCTGCACGCCCCGGTGCTTTCTGAGCCGGGATGGCGTGTGGAATTTGCGGTCCTTGAATGGGTTCTTGTCGCCCTGATCGCGGAAGGTCAGCCGGATCGGCGTGCCGGGCATCTCAAAGTCGGACCGCAAGCCATTGACAAGGTAGCGGGAATAGCTTTCCGGCAACTTGTCGCCATGGTTGCACATCACGACGAAGGCCGGGGGCCGAGTTTTGATCTGCGTCATGTAGCGCATCTTGATCCGCCGCCCGCCAGGCGCGGGGGGCGGATGCGCCTCGGTCATCGCACCCAGCCACTGGTTCAGTTTGGCGGTCGTAACGCGGCGGTTCCAGACGTCGTAGGCCTTCATGATCGCCGCATGCAGCCGGTCGAGCCCCTTGCCGGTCTTCGCCGAAACCGTCACGAGGGGCGCGCCCTTGAGCTGCGGCAGAAGCCGCTCGAATGCCTCACGAAGCTCCTTCAGCTTCTCGGTCTTGTTCTCTTCGAGATCCCATTTGTTCGCGGCCAGAACCACGGCGCGGCCTTCGGTTTCCGCGAAATCGGCGATCCGGAGGTCCTGTTGCTCGAACGGGATATCAACGTCGAGAAGCACCACCACGACCTCGGCGAAGCGGACCGCGCGAAGGCCGTCTGAAACCGACAGTTTCTCAAGTTTGTCAACGACTTTCGCGCGTTTCCTCATTCCGGCGGTGTCGAAGATCCGCACCGGCGTGCCCAGGAAATCGGCCGAGACGGAGATCGCGTCTCGGGTGATCCCGGCTTCCGGTCCGGTCAGGAGCCGTTCTTCCCCGATGATCTTGTTGATGAGGGTCGACTTGCCCGCATTCGGGCGGCCGATCACCGCGACCTGCAATGGCCGCTCGCGGGTCGGCGTCCTCGGACCCTCCTCGGCATCCTCGTCAGACACGGCCACATCGATTTCCGGCGCGTGAAGTGCTGCCTTCGCGGTCAGTTCCGCAACGTGTGGGCGGATGACGTGGTAAAGCTCGTCCAGCCCTTCACCATGTTCCGCCGAAATCCTGACCGGCTCCCCGAGCCCCAGCGAATAGGCTTCGAGAAACCCGGACTCTCCGGCATTTCCTTCGGCCTTGTTGGCGGCAACGATGACATGGGCGTTCTTCTTGCGAAGGATGTCGGCGAAGACCTCATCCTGCGCAGTGACCCCTGCCCGCGCGTCGACGACGAAAAGGCAGATGTCGGCCATCTCGACGGCGCGTTCGGTCAACCGGCGCATCCGGCCCTGAAGGCTGTCGTCGCTGACATCTTCAAGCCCGGCGGAATCGATGGCGATGAAGCGCAGATCGCCCAGCTTCGCCTCGCCCTCGCGCAGGTCGCGGGTTACGCCGGGCTGGTTGTCGACAAGCGCCAGCTTCCGGCCGACCAGCCGGTTGAACAGGGTCGATTTGCCGACATTTGGTCGCCCGACGATGGCGAGGGTAAAGCTCATGGCCTGATCCTATAGGGACGAAGCCGCCCCCTTACACGGTCTTTCGCCTAGCGGAAAGCCACAAGCTGCCCGTTCGACGAGACGACATAGAGCATGCCGCCCGCAACCGCAGGTCCAGATGCCGCGCCACCTGCAAGCTCCGCCGAAGATACGAGGCTGCCCGAAGCCGGATCGAAGGCTTGCACGAAGCCCGCCGAGGTCGTCACCACAAGCCGGCCCACCCGCGAGGATCGGACCGTAATAGGTGTAGATCGTCTTCCGTTTCCCGAGCCGGTCCTTCAGATAGTACGGCAGATCGACGCGCCAGATCACCGAGCCGTCCGCAGCGCTCAGGCGCACGAGCTGATCCTCGTCGTTCACCACGAAGACCGATCCGCCGACGACCAGCGGCGGACTGACCGCGCCCTCGCCCGTCGACCAGATCGTACGGCCCGTATCGGCGTTGATCGCCACCGTGCGGCCCGAGGAGGTGCCGGCATAAACGGTGCCGCCCGCGATCACCGGATCGCCGGTCACGTCGCGGACCGAGGCATAGGCCCGGCCCTGCCGCTCGCCCGACGCAAATCCGGTCCAAAGCGCCTGTCCGCTGGATTTGTCGACCGAGACCATGAGGCCCGAAGAGAACGGGAAGATGACCTGACGGCCATCGACCGCGGGAGACGTGCCGCTCGTCACACCCGCGCCCGGTGTGCCGGGCAGCGTCCATTCAATCTTGCCGTCCGAGGCGGCGACGGCCCAGGCCGATCCGTCCCGCGCGGTCAGATAGACCCGGCCACCCGACACGGCGGGAGCGCCCGCAGGCGCGGCGTCGAACTTCTGCCGCCACGCTACCGCGCCGGAGGCCGGATTGAGCGCGACAAGTTCGCCAAAGCCTGTCGTGACGAAGACCAGCCCTTCACCCGCCGCGAGGCCGCCGCCCGATGCGTCGTCGGCGCGATCGGATGCGGGCGTCAGGTCGACCTGCCAGAGCGTCGCGCCGTTCGTCCCTGTCGCAGTGACGCGCGCGCGACTGTCCAGCGTGAAAATGCGCCCGCCAGAGACGACGGGATCGGCGGTGATCCGGTGCTTGCGGTTTTCGCCCTCTCCGATATTCGCGCGCCATACTGGCGTCAGCGTACCGTTCAGCGTCACGTTGCCGATCTCGTGCGTTACGCTTCCGCCGCGGTGCGTCCAATCGGCGTTCGTCCGCGCGACCGGAATGTTGATCGGCTGCGCCACGACCGGCTGCGGCGCGAGCGCATTCGGATCGGGTTCCGACCCGATCTCCGCGGTCCGGGGATCCTGCCTCACGCCCGTCAGCGTGACTTCCTTCTCGCCGCAGGCCGAAAGCGCCGCAATCAGAGCCAAGGCCCCGCATCCGGAGGATAACTTCACCGACACCGTTCGCCCCTTCCGTTCTTTTCGCCGCAACCGACCATGAGTCCGGTCGGAGTGTTCATGCCGCATCCAGATCGCCACCGAGTGCAACAATCAACTGAGATACGCGGCGGCGCAAGCCCGCCGGCACGTCCGCGTCCTGCAAAAGCGTCTTGAGTGCCGCGACCGCCTCATCCGTCTTTCCGACCTCGATCAAGACCAGCGCCTGCTGTTCCAGCGCAAGCACCCGGTAGGGCCGGCCGGCGACCGCCAGCTCGGCGAGGATGCGATCCCGCTCGACAGGGTCCATCTTGTCGCCGGACAGGCTCACGAGCTTCAACTGCGCCATATCGTGATAGGCGGGATCGAGGGCGTCCATCGCCATGACCTCGGAAAGCCGCGTCTTCGCCTCTTCCAGGTCGCCGGTGCGCAACGCCTCATCGGCGGAAAGCATTGCCAGGACTGCCTTGCGCGCCGCAGGATCGCCATAGCTGCCATCCGGCGAGATCGCGTCAAGCCCGGCAACCCGCGCCGCCGGATCGCTGCTGTCGAGCGCCGAAAGCATGGCGTTGCCGAAGCTTTCCGCATCGCCGCGCGCGCGCGCCTTCTGCCATTCGGTATAACCGGCGCCGCCGACGATCAGGAGGACGAGGACGCCGCCGATCCAGCCGTATTTGCGGAACGTCGCAAACAGCTTGTCGCGGCGCACTTCCTCGGTGACTTCGTCGATGAAACTGTCGGTTTCGCTCACGCGGCTCTCCCACCCCGGCGGACCTTGTCTCGGCCCTCTCTTCCGGCCCGTCTTACACGGAAGGCCGCGCGCTTGCCAAGCCCGCGCGGGTCAACTGCCGCGTCAACTCATCGGCAGCGTGCGGTAGCCGACCCATCCCTGATCGTCAGAATCTTCGTCCTGCGGCGCCTTGCCAATGTCCTCTTCCTCCGCCGATTGCCGCGCCCACATCGCGGCATAGCGCCCGCCATGCGCCAGAAGCGCCTCGTGGCGGCCTTCCTCGACGATCTCGCCCTTTTCCAGCACGACGATACGGTCGCTGTCGGCGATGGTGGAGAGCCGGTGCGCGATGGTGATGACCGTGCGCCCCTCGCCCATCGCCTTCAGGCTGTCCTGGATGTCCCGTTCCGTCTGGGTGTCGAGCGCCGATGTCGCCTCGTCCAGGAGCAGGATCGGCGGGTTCTTCAGCAGCGTCCGCGCGATGCCGACGCGCTGCTTCTCGCCGCCCGACAGTTTCAGCCCGCGCTCGCCCACCTTCGTCTCGTAGCCTTCCGGCAGCGACATTATGAAATCGTGGATCTTCGCGGCCCTGGCGGCGGCGATCAATTCGTGCTGCGGTGCGTCGGGGCGGCCATAGGCGATGTTGTAAAGCACGGTGTCGTTGAATAGCACGGTATCCTGCGGCACCACGCCGATCTGCGCATGAAGCGAATCCTGGCCGATATCGCGCACATCCTGCCCATCGATCCGAAGCGCCCCGCCGGTCACGTCGTAGAAGCGGAACAGAAGCCGCCCGATCGTCGACTTGCCCGAACCGGACGGCCCGACGATCGCCACCTTTTCACCGGCGCCGACGGTCACGCTCACGCCCTTCAGGATTGGCCGGGCGGCATCATAGCCGAAACGCACATCGTCAAGCTCGACCCGGCCACCCGAAATTTTCAGGTCGGGCGCGCCGGGTTTGTCGGTGATCTCTGCCGGCTGATCGAGCAGATCGAACATCTCGCCCATGTCCACGAGCGACTGGCGGATCTCGCGATAGACCGTGCCGAGGAAGTTCAGCGGCATGGTGATCTGGATCATATAGGCGTTGACCATGACGAAATCGCCGACGGTCAGCAGCTTCGCCTGAACCCCGATGGCCGCCATCACCATGACGATCACGAGGCCCGTCGTGATGATGAAGGACTGGCCGAAGTTCAGCGCCGAAAGCGACAGCCCGGTCTTGACCGCCGCCGCCTCGTAACCCCGCATCGCGTCGTCGTAGCGATCGGCTTCGCGCAACTCGGCGCCGAAATACTTGACGGTCTCGAAATTCAGCAGGCTGTCCACCGCCTTCTGGTTGGCATCGGTGTCCTGTTCATTCATCTGGCGGCGGATCTTCACGCGCAGTTCTGTCACCTTGAACGTATAGGCGACATAGAGCGTGATGGTGATGAGCACGACAACCGCGTAGCGCCAGTCGAACAGCACCGCGAAAATCACCGTGACCATCGTCAGTTCGAGGATCAGCGGGCCGATGGACAGCAGCATGAAGCGCAAGAGGAACTCCACGCCCTTCACGCCCCGCTCGATGATGCGGCTGAGGCCGCCGGTCTTGCGCGTGATGTGATAGCGCATCGACAGGCGGTGAATATGCGTGAAGGTCTCCAGCGCGAGCTTTCGCAGCGCTCGCTGGCCGACCCGGACGAATATTGCATCGCGCAGTTCGTTGAACCCGACGGTGCTGAGCCGCGCGACGCCGTAGGCGACCGTCAGCCCGACGGCGCCAAGGACGAACAGCAGGGAATCGTCCCGCGCCTCACCGCTCAGCGCATCCACCGCCGCCTTGTAGAAGAACGGCGTGGCCACTGAGACGAGCTTGGCGACAAGAAGCGCCGAGAGCGACAGCACGACGCGCCGTTTGACCCAGATCTGGTCGGCGGGCCAGAGATAAGGCGCCACCCGCCTCAATGTTCTGACGTTACGCCGCCAGCCTTCCTGCGCTGTCATCGAACCCTCGCTCTGCCGTGAGGCCGACACCCCGACGGCGCTTGATCGCGCATTCGAAGCCGGGTATCAAGGTTATAATTCAATATTTCATGAGTAGTTGAAGCATGAAACAGAGTAAAGCCCTCACCGCCCTCTCGGCGCTTGCGAACGAAACCCGGCTGGACCTGGTTCGCCGGCTGATCGCGCGCGGCGAAAGGGGGCTGTGCGCCGGGCGCATTGCGGGGGAACTCGGCATGTCCGCCTCACGCCTTTCATTCCACCTCTCGGCGCTGGAACAGGCGGGATTGGTGACATCGCGCCGGGAATCGCGGCATGTCTTCTACGCAGTCGATCCATCGGGCATGGGCGGGCTGATTTCCTATCTGCTGAACGATTGCTGCAAGGCCGATCCCAAGGTTTCGGCCTGCTGCAAGGGTGATCTCACGGCGCAGGAACGTTGAAGATCTGGCCGGGATAGATCAGGTCCGGGTTGCGGATCTGGTCCTTGTTGGCCTCGAACACCTTCACATAGAGAATACCGTCGCCGTAGTTCTCCCGCGCGATGCGCCAGAGCGTGAATCCTGGCTGCACGGTAACGATTCCCGCGCGCACGGCGGACGGCGGGGCCTCCCGCGTGGCAAGGGATGCGCCGAAGCCTTGTGCCGCCTGGTCGCCTTGCTGCACCGCCGTCGCGGAGGCTGTCTGCCCGGCCTCCGTCCCCGGTACGGCGGCGAGCGCCGTCGCCCCCGTCTGCGGCGCCTCGGGCGCCATCGCGGCGGCGACGGTTTCCGGCGTCTCCCGCTTGAACGGCGTCTCGAAGCGCGACGTAACCTTGCCACCTGCGTCGAGCTGATCGACGCGGAGCGTATAGATACCGGGCGCAATACCCTCCAGCACGATCGACCAGAGGCCCGTTTTGGCAATGTCCGCAGTTACCTTCGCCTCGTTGTCGAGATAGATGCGGGCGAAATTCCCTGCCGTGCCACGCCCCTCGATCCGCACCTCGCCCGACGCGCCGTAGCCGATCGTGTCGATCACGATAGCCGAGATCGAGCCCGCGACCGTTTGCTTCCGAACCCCGCTTGGATCGGCAATGAGCACTTCCGGCCCGGCAGGTTCGACAGCCAGGGCGGTTGCCGTCTGGGTGCCTTCCGGGGTCGCGGGTTGGCTGGTTGCAGGTGCCGCAGGTGCCGCTGGTGCGGGCTCCTGGCTGTCAGGCACGCTGCTGGCGGCGCTGGCCGCCGTCTGACCCGTGGCCTCGGCCACAACTTCCGGCGGCGCGGCGGCGGCAAAGGGCGCGATGATGACCGTCTGCTCCGAACTGACCCGCGTCCCGTCCGGCATGACGCCGACGAGCGACAACGTCCGCGGAGCGTCGCTTGGCGGGATGGTGAAGAGCGTGGCGAAGGAGCCGTCGCCGCTTGCCGTCGCCTGCGCGACCTCGCTGCTGTCGAGGTAAAGCGAAAGGGCCGCGTCCGGCATCGCCCGCCCCGCGACGAGCACCGAGCCATCGGCGTCGACCCGGACGGTATCGAAATTCGGCGCCAGGGGCGCTGTCGCAGCCGGAGTATCAGGTGCCGTGGGGTTCGAGGATGCGCCAGCTGCCGGAACTTCGGCCCCGGTCGGTCTGGCGGCTTCCGTGCCGCCCGCGCTCTCCGTTGAAGGCTTGGCGGCCGGGGACGACCCGGTCGCGGACGCCGCGTCGGGTACGGTGGCTTCGGCCGTCGCCGCCGCGGGCGGCTCGGGCGTCGGCGCCGTCATTGCCGCAGGGGCGCTCGCATCGGGCGGCGCTTCGGGTGTCGGCCTGAAGCCGAAATACCAGACGCCCCCGGCCACGAGGGCTCCCAAAAGGGCGCCCGCGCCCCACTTCGCTGCTCCACCGCCGCCGCCAGCGGCTTCGACCTTGTCTTCGGCCATGCAAGTCCCCGTGACTGCGCGTTGTCCCAGCCGCGCTTGAGCGACCATAGCAACGCGGGTATCAGGGGTCAAAGAAACCCGCGAGCGAGGTCGAGCATGCCCCCCAGTAAAGCGTCCGTCTGTGTCTTTTGCGGCTCTCGTTCAGGGGCGAATCCCGCCTATGCCGCCGATGCGAGGGCGACCGGCAGGATGCTGGCCCGGAATGGCTGGCGGCTCGTCTACGGCGCGGGCGATGTCGGGTTGATGGGTGAGGTGGCGCGGACAGCGCAGGCGGAAGGTGCGGAAACCTTCGGCGTGATCCCGGTTCACCTCCTGAACCGCGAAGTCGGCAAGCGCGATCTTTCCAGCTTCGTCGTCACCGAGACGATGCACGAACGCAAGAAGGTCATGTTCATGAATTGCGATGCGATCGTGGTCTTGCCCGGCGGCGGCGGCTCGCTCGATGAATTCTTCGAAGTGCTGACCTGGCGGCAGTTGGGTCTGCATGCCAAGCCGATCATCTTGCTGAACACCGAAGGCTACTGGACCCCGCTCGTCGCCCTCATCGACCGGATCGTGGCCGAGGGATTCGCCGAGGCCGATGTCAGGGGCTCCGTCGAGGTGGCGGCCGATGTGCCGGCATTGGAGGCGGCGCTGAGTTCGGCGCTAGGCTGAGGCCCCGATCCCCGGCGGCGCGACCTCGATCACCGTGATCTCGGGCACGACACCCAGCCGAAAAGGTATGATCGAACAGCCGATCCCGCCCGACACGATCAGGTCGCGCCGCCCCTCCCGGATATGCCCATAGGCGAAGCGGTTGCCGTAGTCCGACGGCACGACCGGCGACCAGCCGAACAGCCGGACCTGCCCGCCATGGGTATGGCCCGACAGGGTCAGCGCCACCCTGTCCGGCACCTTCGGAAAGATATCCGGCTCATGCGCCAGCAGGATCGTAGGCGCATCGTCCGTGATCTGGGCCAACGTGCCGGGCAGGTCATCGAGTCCGCGAAACACCATGTCGCCGATCCCGATCGCAAGCTGATCGTCGAGTCCCGCGAGCCAGAACGCCCCTGCCCCCTCGCCGATCCTCACTGCCCGGTTCTGCAGGACCGGCACCCCCGCGGCGTTCAAAAGCCCCGCGATCACGTTCGGCCCGCCACCCCGCGCCTGCGCCGCCCGGTCGTGCCACCAGTCATGATTTCCGAGGATCGCATAGCGGCCGAGCGGGGCGTCAAGCTTCGCCAAAGCCTCCGCCGTCGCCTGCATCGACACCTTCTTCGTGACGAACCGATGCCCCGCCTCCAGATCGCCGAGGACCAGGATCAGATCGGCGCCGAGCGCATTGGTCCGCGTCACGATGCGTTCCAGCCGCGCAAGGCTCACCGTCGGCTCGCCCATGTGAAGGTCGGCGATGACCGCTATCTTCAGCGGCCCGCCCGTCCAATTCGGCGGCGCTATCCGCCAGCGCTGGACGCGCAGCCGCAGCGCCGGTTCGATGACGAAACCGTAGGCCGACACGAAAAGGCCCGCCAGGAACGTTCCCAGCAGGCCCTTCAAGACGTTCCGACGTGAGATCACGTCAGAGGCGCGACGCCACGTTTTCCCAGTTCACCAGCTTGTCGAGGAAGTTCGTGAGATAGGCGGGCCGCTTGTTGCGGAAGTCGATGTAGTAGCTGTGCTCCCACACGTCGCAGCCCAGAAGGGCGGTCTGGCCGAAGCACAAGGGGTTCACGCCGTTCTCGGTCTTCGTGACCTTGAGGCTGCCATCCTTGTCCTTGACGAGCCAGCACCAGCCGGACCCGAACTGACCGGCACCGGCGGCAGAGAACTCCTCCTTGAACTTGTCGGCCGACCCGAAACTTTCGGTGATCGCCTTTTCAAGCGCACCGGGCATCTTGCCGCCCTTCGGACCCATCATTTCCCAGAACTGGGTGTGGTTCCAGTGCTGCGAGGCGTTGTTGAAGATGCCGTTCTGCGCGACCGCGCCGGACTTGTAGTTGCCGGTGACGATGTCTTCGAGCGACTTGCCCTCCCACTCCGTCCCGGCGATCAGCTTGTTGCCGTTGTCGACATAGGCCTTGTGGTGCAGGTCATGGTGATATTCGAGCGTTTCCTTCGACATGCCCTGCGCGGCGAGGGCGTCGTGGGCATAGGGAAGATCGGGTAGGGTGAAGGCCATTTTCTGCTCCTTTCGCGGGTTTGCAACTTAACGCGAATAAGACCCTTCGGGTTCCGAAGGTCAAGGGCGGAAGGCGCTATGTGCGGGGGCCACATCCCGCGCGCCGAAGCAGCGCGGTGACGTGGCGATTTTCGCATTATTTGAGGCCGACCGGAGCCTTGACCCGCTCACATGTCCCGCGTCCGCTACCGATATTGTCGTAGCCACGCGGTATTGCCGACACCGAATAGGCCCCGCTTCTCTGATTGACCGAGACTTTGTAGCCAATGGTTCCCGACTTGCCGTGGACCTTGACCCGCACGATCCATTCCAGCGACAAGACCTCGCCATCGTCCTTCTTCACGGTCACCGGCATGAAGGCGCTTTTGAAATGATAGATGACGCCATCCAAGACCGAGGCTTCCTTCTGCGCCGGATCGTAGTTGATGAGATAGCGGTTGGTGACCCAGTCGCCGCCATTCTTGACCGAGCAGTCCCACGCCATCGGCTCTGCAATGGCCGGGGCCGCGAAGAGGCATCCCACGGTGAGACAAATTACCTGTAAGCAGCGCAACTCACTACCCTTTCCAAGGATCACGGTTGCGCAACCATAGGCTGTCCCCACGCCGCGTCTATAATCGAATAGGCGATTGTCTGTTTCCGAAGTCCGTACTCAGAACACCTCGCCGCCCGACCGCGCCGACGTTTCCAAAATCCCCATCACATAGCCCGCGACCGAGCGGAACGAGACGAGGGTGAACTCCTCCGGCGCGGACTTCCAGAACGCCGCCGCGACCTGTGCGGCGCGGGTGCGGCGGATTTCGCCCTCCGCCAGCGTCGCCATGTCCACCGGGCAGAGTTTCATCAGCACCTGCGTTGCCTTGTCGCCCCGGATGGTGAAGACCGCGCGGGCATCGGAGACGTCGGCGACGAGGTGATGCTCGCCCGACAACGCCTTTTCCAGCACCTGGACGGTTTCGGCGGCGGCTTCGTAGGGAACGAGGATCAGCAGCTCGTCCGGCGACATCCAGGCGGCGGCCTTGCCCTCGCCCATGACGATCCGGCGCGGTTCCGGCATGGCGGTTCCCGTCGCCGCCTTCACCGCCTTCTTCATCTTGGCAGACGCCAGATCGCCCCGCAGGGTGATCATCCCGCGCAGACCAGCCTCCGCCACCTCCACGAAGCCTTTGTGAGAAACGCCCCCCAAGGCGCTGACAGCCCGCCCGTGTGCATTTACGGACGAAGAACCGGCTCCCACCTTTTCTGGAAATGCTTCAGACATTCTGCTTCTCCCCATCCTTGTCGTAGAACACCGGATCGACGATCCGCGCCTTGACGACCTTGCCGTTGTCCACCGGGAAGTCGAGCACCTCGCCCATCCGGTCCGGCCCGTGCCGGACGAGGCCCATCGCGATACCCTTGCCGAGCGTCGGCGAGAAATAGGTCGAGGTCACGCGGCCTTGCGTATTGCGCTGGCCGTTCGCGTTCACGCCGTCCGCGACCGCATAGGCGCCGTCCGGGATCACGCTGCCATCCGGCGTCTCCAGCCCCACGAGCTTCCAGCGCTCGGGGCTGGCCATGAAGGACCGTTCCTGCGCCCGCTTGCCGAGGTAGTCCTCTTTCTTCTTCGAGATCGCCCAGCCGAGGTTGAGGTCCTGCGGGATCACCGTGCCGTCGGTCTCATCCCCGATCATGATGAAGCCCTTCTCGGCCCGCATGATGTGCATTGCCTCGGTGCCGTAAGGGGTTACACCGAACTCCTCACCCGCCGCAAGAAGCGCGTCCCAGAAAGCGCGTCCCTCACTGGCGGGCACGGCGACCTCATAGGAAAGCTCGCCCGAGAACGAGATGCGGTAGATCCGCGCCCGGAAGCCGCCGAGCGTGCCCTCGCGCCATTCCATGAACGGGAACGCCTCTTTCGAGACATCCATGCCGCCGAGTTTCTCCAAGAGTTTCCGCGCGTTGGGGCCGGCGACTGCCACCTGCGCATATTCCTCGGTGACGTTCGCGGTATAGACCTTCCAGTCCCACCACTCGCATTGCAGCCAGTCTTCCATCCAGCCGTGGATACGCTCCGCCCCGCCGGTCGTGGTGTGGCAAAGCCAGACGTCGTCCGACAGCCGCACCACCACGCCGTCGTCGCTGAGAAAGCCGTTCTCGGAACACATCAGCCCGTAGCGGCATTTGCCCACCGGCAAAGTCGACATCATGTTGGTGTAGAGCATGTCGAGGAAGCGCCCCGCATCCGGCCCCTTGACGATGATCTTGCCGAGCGTCGAGGCGTCGAGCAGCCCGACCGCGTTCCGCACGGTGCGAATCTCGCGGTTCACCGCGTCGTGGACACCCTCGCCGTGGCGCAGGTAGCAATAGGGCCGCCGCCACTGGCCGACCGGCTCCCAATGCGCGCCGTGGGTTTCGTGCCAGTCGTGCATCGGCGTCTTGCGCAAGGGCTGGAAGATCTCGCCCCGCGCCTCGCCCGCGATGGCGCCGATGCTGATCGGCGTGTAGGGCGGGCGGAAAGTGGTGGTGCCGGTCTGCGGGATACCTTGATGCAGAGCATCGGAAAGCACGGCGAGACCATTGATATTGCTCAGCTTCCCCTGATCCGTCGCCATGCCGAGCGTTGTGTAGCGCTTGGTGTGCTCGACGCTCTCATAGCCCTCGCGCGCGGCGAGCTGCACGTCCGACACCTTCACGTCGTTCTGATAGTCGAGCCACATCTTCGCCCGAAGTTCCTTCGACGCGCCCTGCGGCATGATCCAGACCGGCAGCATCGGCGCTTCCTCGGCACTGACGGCCTTTGGCGTCTCGCCCTCGCTGCCAGCGGCCATATGCGCGTCGGCGACGGCATCGGCGGCGCGCAACATGCCGTTGGCGGCGCCGATGGCCGTTACCATCGCCCCGCCGTCCGCGCCGGTCGCGGGGCGCTGCGGGTCGGGGCGGAACATGCCATGATCCTCGTCCCAGGTCAGCTTGCCGCCGCAATGGGACCAGAGATGGACGACCGGCGACCAGCCGCCCGACATCGCGATCGCGTCGCAGGCGATGGTCTCAAGTTCTGTCCCCTCGCCCGCCTGAACGCAGGTGGAGACGCCGGTGACTCGCTTGGCCCCGTTGACCTTGGCAACGCCGTGACCGGCGAGGATGCGGACGCCGCGCGCCCGCACTGCCTCGGGCAAAGCGCCCTTGACCTCGGGTCGGGCGTCGATGACGGCGGGGACTGCGAGGCCAGCCTCCAGCAATGCCAGAGCAGTGCGGTAGGCGTCGTCGTTGTTGGTCACGATCACGGTGCGGTCGCCGGGGCTGACGGCCCAGTTGACGACGTAGTCGCGGACGGCGGAGGCCAGCATCACGCCCGGAATATCGTTGCCCGCGAAGCTCAAGGGCCGCTCGATGGCGCCGGTCGCGGTCATCACATGGCCCGCCCGCATCCGCCAGAGGCGGTGACGCGGCCGCCCGTCGCCGGGGGTATGGTCGGCGACACGCTCATAGGCCAGAAGATAGCCGTGATCGTAGAGACCGGACGCCATCGTGCGAAGACGGAGCGTCACATTCTCCATCTTCTCAAGCGTTTCCACGGCGTTCTTTACCCAGGTGTCCGCAGGCTTTCCATCGATCTCGACGCCATCGACCGGCGCCCGTCCGCCCCAATGGGCCGACTGCTCGATCAGCCAGACCCGCTTGCCCTTGCGGCCGGCGGACAAGGCAGCCGTCAGGCCCGCGATGCCGCCGCCGACGATCACCAGATCGGCGAAGGCATAGGCGTATTCGTAGCGATCCTCGTCGCGGTTCGTCGGCACCTTGCCGAGACCGGCGGACTTGCGGATGACCGGCTCGAAGACATGCTTCCAGGCGGCGCGCGGATACATGAAGGTCTTGTAGTAGAACCCCGCCGGGAAGAACCGCGCGAGATTGTTGTTGATGGCACCCACGTCGAAATCGAGGCTCGGCCAGTGGTTCTGGCTTTCGGTGGCGGCGCCTTCGAAAAGCTCCGTCGTCGTCACGCGCTGGTTCGGCTCGAACCGCCCGCCCGTGCCGAGACCGACGAGCGCGTTCGGCTCCTCCGCGCCGCTCGCCACGATGCCGCGCGGGCGGTGATACTTGAACGACCGCCCGACGAGCATCTGATCGGCGCCGAGCAGCGCCGAGGCGAGCGTGTCGCCCGCGATAGCCCTGCATCTTGCGGCCGTTGAAGCTGAAGCCCATCGGCTTCGTGCGGTCGATCAGGCGACCGCCCCTGGAAAGACGCGTGCTCACTTGTAGCCCTCCCAGTTGGGGCGTTTCGCCTTGATCGTCGCCTGCAAGTCGGCGGGTGGTTCTTTCGATTGCGCCGGATAGGTGCCGAAGACCTCGAGCGTCGCGGTGCAGCGTGCCGCGAGGAACCACTTGCCGCAGCCATAGGCATGCCGCCAGCGCTCGAAATGCACGCCCTTGGGGTTCTTCCGGCTGAACATGTACCCGTCGAAGTCTTCGTCGGTGGAGCCGGGGCCATAGCGCTTCAGATGCGCCTCGCCGCCCGGCTGCGAGTTCGGTTTCCTCGGCCTTCACGCCGCAATAGGGGCATTCAAGGGTTAGCATTACTGGGCTCCTGGGGTAGGACCGGCGAACAGCAAGCTGCCCAATCCGGACTGTAACGTTCCTAAAACCACGACGATTGCTTGGAGCAATTCCGACCGCCTGCGCGCCAAGTTGACTTCCTCATTTGCGCTTTCCTGAGCTTCAGCCCCGCTCTGGAACGACTGGCGGTCGTGTTCTGGATCACGCTCGATATCGTTTGCAATGTGCTCAATAGGAACCTGTGCTAGCTCCCTTATGGCGGGTGAAACTTGGCGCCCTTCTCTATGAGCATCTTTTTCCAAGGCTTTCGCCACAATCGAGATGTGTGCGTGCGCTCGAAGCGCCGCGTCGGTCGCTTGCGAAATCCTTTTGTCGCGCCAAAGGTTTAGCTCCAAAGCGCCGTCGGGATATGCAGCGGCGTGCCGTTGCATCACGAAGTAAGTGATAGCGGACGATATTCCGACGACACCAACAGCTTGGAAGTGCGTGCCATTGCCGCTCCACGCAAAGTATGCCGACAGACCGAGCCACAGCAAAATGCCGGACCAACCCAATAGATCGACTATGACGCTCGACCTCATCAGTGCGCCACCCCCGCGGCGACGCTTTCGTCGATGAACTTGCCCTCGCGGAAGCGGTACATCGAGAATTCCTCGGTCAGGGGCGATTGCCCCCGCGCCATCAGTTCCGCCATCGCCCAGCCGCTCCCCGGAATGGACTTGAAGCCACCCGTGCCCCAGCCGCAATTGACGAAGATGCCCTCCACGGGCGTTTTCGACAGGATCGGCGAGCGGTCGCCGGTCATGTCGACGATGCCGCCCCATTGCCGCAGCATCTTCAGGCGCGAGATGATCGGGAAGGTCTCCACGAGGGCGCGGACGGTTTCCTCGACATGGTGGAAACTCCCGCGCTGGGTGTAGTTGTTGAACCCGTCGGTGCCGCCGCCGATGACCAGTTCGCCCTTGTCGGACTGGCTCATGTAGCCATGCACGGTGTTTGCCATGACGACGACGTCGATCGCGGGCTTGATCGGCTCGCTGACCAGCGCCTGAAGGGCGAGCGATTCGATCGGCAGCCGGAAGCCCGCCTTTTCGGCGAGCACGCTCGCATGGCCCGCGACGACCATGCCGAGCTTGCCGCAGCCGATGAAGCCCCTGGTCGTCTCGACGCCGGCGACCTTGCCGCCCTCGGTCTTGACGCCGGTCACTTCGCATTGCTGGATAACGTCCATGCCCATCGCCGAACAGGCGCGGGCATAGCCCCAGGCGACGGCGTCATGCCGCGCGGTGCCGCCGCGTTCCTGATAGAGCGCGCCGAGGATCGGGTAGCGCGGGCCGTCGATATTGATGATCGGCACCAACCGCTTGACCTCGGCCGGCTCGATCCAGCGCGTCTCCACCCCTTGCAGGTTGTTGGCATAGACGGTGCGCTTGTAGCCCCGGACCTCATGCTCGGTCTGGCCGAGCATCAGAAGGCCGCGGGGGGAGAACATGACGTTGTAGTTCAGGTCCTGGCTCATCGTCTCGTAGAGCGAGCGGGCCTTTTCGTAGATCGCGGCGGAGGGGTCTTGCAGGTAGTTCGAGCGGATGATGGTGGTGTTGCGGCCGGTATTGCCGCCGCCGAGCCAGCCCTTCTCGATGATCGCGACATTGGTGATGCCGAAATTCTTGCCGAGGTAATAGGCGGTGGCGAGGCCGTGGCCGCCGGCGCCGACGATGACGACGTCGTATTTTGCCTTGGGGGCGGGGTTGCGCCAGGCGCGTTCCCAGTTCTGGTGCCAGGTCATCGCCTCACGCGCGATGGCAAAAACCGAATAGCGTTTCAGGCCCATGCGAATCCCCTCCCCGGCGCGGTCGCGTCGCTGCCCGGAGTGATGGGACATGGCGCGGATTGCAACATAGTGCCAAACGTCGCAATCGGGCGAAATCCGACATTTGCGCGCAACTGCGACATCAGGGCGCCCGGATGGACGGGCTTTGGCCTTCCGTGCCGGTGCCGAAAGCATTAAGTCAGCGGGGATCGCCCGCGTTGCCGGGCTTGGGGAGAATAGATGAGCTTCTGGATTGCCGCCGCCGTTCTGACCGCTCTGCTGGCCGCGCTTCTCTTGCGCGCCCTCATGCGGCGGCAAAGCGCCGTGCACTCGACGCCAGACGCCGATATCGCCGTCTACCGCGATCAGCTGGCCGAGGTCACGCGCGATGCGGAGCGCGGCACGGTCAGCGCCGCCGAGGCCGAACGCAGCCGGATCGATATTTCGCGCCGCATCCTCGACGCCGACCGCGCCGCCGGTGCCCGGGCCGGACGCGGCCTCAGCGCCGGCCCGGTGATCCTGCCGGCGCTGCTGATCCTCGCGTTTTTGGGCGGCGCATTCTGGCTTTACCAGAGGCTTGGCGCGCCGGGTTATCCCGATCTTCCAAGGTCCGAACGGATTGCTCGTGCGGCCGCGTTCCGCGCCGACCGGCCGTCCCAGGCCGAGGCCGAGGCGAAGGCCGTATTGCCGCCCGCGCCGGCGCCGGAGGCGAAATATTCGGACCTTCTCGACCGGCTTCGCAAAGCCGTTGCGGCCAACCCGAACGAATTGACCGGAGAGCAGCTTCTGGCGCGCAACGAGGCGGCGGTCGGCAACTATGGCGCGGCGGCGAGGGCGCAGGTCAAGGTGATCGAACTTACCGGTGACAGCTCCAGCGCGAACGACTACGCAACGCTCGCGGATCTCTACGTCCTTGCGACTGGTGGCTATGTCTCACCCGAGGCGGAAAGTGCCGCCAGCGAAGCCCTCACCCGCGATCCGCAGAACGGCACGGCGCGGTTCTATATCGGCCTCATGTGGGCGCAGACCGGGCGCCCCGACCTCGCCTTCAAGTTCTGGCGTGCGCTTCTGGAGGAAGGACCGCAAGACGCGCCCTGGATCGCGCCGATCCGCGACCAGATCGGAATGCTCGCGGCCGCTGCGGGCGTGGACTACGCCGCGCCGCCCCCTGCGGATGCGTTGAAGGGACCGAGTGCGGGCGATGTGGCCGCTGCCGCCGACATGTCCACCGGGGACCGGACGGCCATGATCAAGGGCATGGTGGCGCAGCTTTCCGAACGCCTGATGAGCGAGGGTGGAAGCCCTGAGGAATGGTCGCGGCTGATCTCGTCACTCGGTGTGCTGGGCGAGAAGGACAAGGCGAAGGATGCCTGGGGCAAGGCGCAAGCCGCCTTCGCCGGTCAGGACGCGGCGCTGGAAACGCTGCGGCAGGCGGCGGAAAAGGCCGGGGTCGCGGGATGATCTGCGAGGACATCGCGGCTTTCGCCGCGGCCTTGCCGCGTGACCGGGCCGTCGCCGGGCTCGACCTTGGCGAAAAGACCATCGGCGTGGCTGTGTCCGACCGGCGGCTTTCCGTGGCGACGCCGCTTGTGACGATCCGGCGCAAGAAGTTCACGCTCGACGCTGAGGCATTGCTCGCGATCTGCGCGAACCGGGAGATCGCCGGGCTCGTCCTCGGCCTGCCGATGAACATGGACGGCAGCGAAGGGCCGCGCTGCCAGTCCACCCGCGCCTTCGCGCGCAACCTTGTCCGGCTGACCGACATGCCCATCGGTTATTGGGACGAGCGCCTGTCCACCGTTGCCGCCGAACGCGCGCTTCTGGAGGCGGATACGTCGCGCAAACGTCGCTCCGAGGTGATCGACCATGTGGCGGCGGGGTATATTCTTCAGGGCGCGCTCGACCGGATCGGGCATATGAGGCGGGTGGGATGATCGACGAGGTCTGGAAACGCGAAGAGGTCGAAAGCCCGTGCGTGAAAGTCTGCGTGGTCCATCCGACCGAGCGGATCTGCGTTGGCTGCCTGCGCTCCGTCGAGGAGATCGCGGGCTGGAGCCGGATGACGCCCGACGCTCGCCGCGCGGTGATGGCGGAATTGCCGGATCGCGCGCCGAGGTTGAGGCAACGACGAGGCGGACGGTCGGGGCGGGAGTCGCGCGCAAACAATATGACTGGCGAAAGCAGTTAGGATAAGCTCAACCCCAAATTCACTGGGAGGGTGGCCATGCCCGTTGAAAAGCACGTTATCGAGCATCCGGACCTGCCCAAACCCTACGGCGCCTATTCCACTGCGATCCGCGCCGGCGATTTTCTGTTCGTCTCCGGGTTGGCAGGTATCGTTCCGTCGAGCGGCGAAAAGGCCGGGGAGGACTTCGAAACGCAGGCGCGACAGGCTTTCGAGAATTTGAGGACCTGTCTTGACTGTTCGGCTGCTACGCTGGCTGATGTCGTGAAAGTCGTCACCTACCTCGCCGACGCCTCTCAGCGCGCGCTACTCAATACGCTGTTCGCGGAATATTTCCCCAATGACCCGCCAACGCGCTCCACGCCGATCGTCGAACTGCCGATGGGATTGCTGCTGTCGATCGAGGCCACAGCGATCTATCGCCATTAAGCTTGGCGGGCGGCCGATCACACCGCCCTCAGCCCGGCCATGAAGCGCCTAGCATTCGCCCGGTAGCCCTCGGCCGAGGCCAGCAGCCGCGCCCGCGCCGCCGCGTCCAGCTCGCGCACCACCTTGCCCGGCGCGCCCATCACGAGGCTGCCGTCGGGGATGACCTTGCCCTCGGTCACAAGCGCCCCTGCCCCGATCAGGCAGCCGTCGCCGATCACGGCGCCGGTAAGGATCGTCGCGCCCATGCCGATCAGCGTCCCCGCCCCGATGGTGCATCCGTGCAGCATAGCCTTGTGGCCGATGGTGCAGTCCGGGCCGACAATCAGGGGAAAGCCCATGTCGGTATGGCAGACGACGTTTTCCTGCAGGTTGGTGCCGCGGCCGATATGGATCGTCTCGTTGTCGCCGCGCATCGTGACGCCGAACCAGATGCCGACCTCGTCCTCCAGCACGACGTTGCCCATCACATGCGCGCCGGGCGCGATCCATACATTCGTGCCGATGGTCGGCGCGATACCGTCAAGAGCGTAGATCATCTTGCTTCGAACTCCCTGTTGAGGCCGCGCACGAAGCCGGAAAGGTCCGGCTGCCGGTCGCGGCGCATCCGTTCCGCCATGATGATCGTCCTGAGATCGGTCTCGGCGCGGTCGAGGTCTTCGTTTATCAGGACGTAATCATATTCCGCCCAATGGCTGATCTCTGCTTCGGACGTCGCCATCCGCCCTGCGATCACCTCGTCGCTGTCCTGCGCGCGTGAGCGGAGCCGGCGCTCCAGCTCCACGATGGAGGGCGGCAGGACGAAGATCGACACGACATCGTTGCCAAGAATGGAATTGCGGATCTGCTGCCCGCCCTGCCAGTCGATGTCAAAGAGCGTGTCGCGCCCGGCGTCGATCGCCTCTTCGACCGGCGCCTTGGGTGAGCCGTAGAGATTGCCGAAGACCTCGGCATGTTCCAGCATCTCGCCCTCGGCGACCATGTGTTCGAAATCCGCGCGGGAGCGGAAATAATATTCGCGCCCGTCCACCTCGCCGGGGCGCGGCGCGCGGGTCGTGGCGGAGACGGAGAAGCGCAAGGTCGGGTCCCAAGCCATCAGCCGCTTCGCCAGCGTCGACTTTCCCGCCCCCGATGGCGACGACAGGATGATGAGCAAGCCCCGGCGTTTCATTCTCATTCCACGTTCTGAACCTGCTCGCGCATCTGGTCGATCACGGTCTTGAGGTCAAGTCCGATCCGCGTCAGCGCGGCATTGCCGGATTTGGAACAGAGCGTATTCGCCTCGCGCATGAATTCCTGCATCAGGAAGTCGAACTTGCGCCCCACCGTGCCGTCTTCGCCCAGAAGCGCGCGTGCGGCGGAAACGTGCGCCGTCAGCCGGTCCAGTTCCTCCGTCACGTCGGCCTTCACCGCCAGAAGCGCCAGTTCCTGCGCCACCCGGTCGGGATCGGCAGCGGCGCCGGCCAACACGCGGGCAAGGTTCTCGTTCAACTGCCGCGCCGTCTCCGGGCGGCGAGCCTCGGCGGCCCCCTTCGCTTCGCGCGCAAGGATCTCGATCCGGTCGATCTGGCCCCCGATGATCCCCGCCAGGGCGGCGCCTTCGGCCTCGCGCATGGAGATGAGGTCGGACACGAGCGCATCGAAATCCGCAAGCAGCGCCGCGAGCAACGGTTCCGGCACCTCGGCGGCGCCCGATGTCTCGGTCACGCCGCGCATCGCCAGGATATCGACCGGTGTCGGATCGGCGAGCGCGATGCCCATGGCCTCGGCGCGCGCCCGCGCGAACGCCACCGACGTCAAAGCCGCATCGAGCGCCCCGGCATTGACGCGCGGACTCTCTGTCCCCGCCTGTCGGTCGACCTTCAGCGAGAGCGAGACGTTGCCCCGCGCCAGCGCCGCCGTCAGCCGCGCGCGCAGCGCCTGCTCCAGCCCCTCCACCCAGTCCGGCAGGCGCAGCCTCAGATCGAGGCCCTTGCCGTTGACCGAACGCATGTCCCAGGTCCAGTCATAGCCCTCGGCCTGTCCCCGCCGGGCCGCGAAGCCGGTCATCGACCGCGTGCGGTGCTTAACCATTTAACAATTTTGCCTTTCTGCCCGTGGTGCCTTTGGGTGTACCACTATGTTGAATTAAGGTTTCGGTAACACTCTCTTCCTAGGGTTAACAAAACCTGACTACCGCCACAACGCGGTCGGATGAGTGACTTGAAGGTTTGGTCAGGCGGTTCGACATGATTTACGATGATCTTATCCGGGACGGTGTGGTCCCCTTTTCGAGACTGCGGAACGATATGCGATTTCCCAGCATTTCGGTGGTCAGGGCCTATTGGGAGGCGCTGCGCGACGGGCGTGACGCGCCGTTCCGGTCGGAGATCGACCCGCGCGGCATCGAAAGCGCTCTGGAGCATACCTTCATTCTCGAGCGGATCGCGCCGCGCGTCGCGCGGTTCCGGCTCGCCGGCGCACATCTGAACGCCCTGATGGGGGTCGAGGTGCGGGGAATGCCGCTGACCTCGCTCTTCGCGGTCGAGGCGCGGGCGGAGATCGAGGCAATCCTCACCCGTGTCTTCGACGGACCGGAAACGGCGGAACTGACCCTCTCGGCGGAATGCGCGCCGGGGCGCCCGGAGATGCATGGGCGCTTCCTGCTCCTGCCGATGAAAAGCGATCTTGGCGATGTCAGCCGCGCGCTCGGCTGCCTCGTCTGCGAAGGTTCGGTCGGCCAGACCCCGCGCCGCTTCACCATCGCGGGCGTGCGGTCCACGCCGACACACGGTGGCAAGCCGCGCGTTCCTGCCGCTACGGCGCCGCTTGGTTTTGCGGAATCGAGCTCCGCCTTCGCGGGGCCGGCGGGACGGAACTCGCCGTCCACACGGCCCTATCTCCGGCTCGTCGTCCCGGACAAGGAGTAACGGGCGGCCAGGTTCCGGCCGCCCGTTCCGAATGTTGGCGCCAAGTGGGCGGCGGACTACATGCCCGCCGCTTTTTGCATCGCGCGGCGATCCTGAAGCTCTTCTGCGACAAGGAAGGCCAGTTCCAGCGACTGCGACGCGTTGAGACGCGGGTCGCAGGCGGTGTGGTAGCGGTCCGACAGATCCTCGTCGGTCACGGCGCGCACACCGCCGGTGCATTCGGTCACGTCCTTGCCGGTCATCTCGAAATGCACGCCGCCCGGAATGGTGCCTTCGGCCTTGTGGACGGCGAAGAACTCCTTCACCTCGCGAAGGACGCTGTCGAAGGGCCGGGTCTTGTAGCCGGAGGCCGCCTTGATCGTGTTGCCGTGCATCGGGTCGCAGGTCCAGACGACCTTGGCGCCCTCCTCCTCGACCGTCCGGATGAGGCGCGGCAGGGTGTCAGCCACCTTGCCTGCCCCGAACCGCGCGATGAGCGTGAGCCGCCCCGCCTCGTTTTCGGGGTTCAGCTTCCGCATCAGCACCTTCAGGTCGTCCGAGGTCAGCGATGGCCCGCATTTAAGCCCGATCGGGTTCTGAACGCCGCGCGCGAATTCGACATGCGCACCGTCCGGCTGACGCGTACGGTCACCGATCCAGATCATGTGCCCGGACCCCGCGACCGGCAGGCCAGAGGTCGAGTTCGATCCGGCACAGCGCCTCCTCATACTCGAGCAGGAGCGCCTCATGGCTGGTGTAGAAGTCCACCGCCGACATGGCGTGGACCGTGTCCGAGGTGACCCCCGCCGCCGCCATGAATTCCATCGCGTCCTGAATGCGCGTCGCCACCTCGCGGTATTTCTGCGCCTCGTCTTCTTCGGTGAAGCCGGAAATCCAGCTCTGGACGCGGTGCATGTCGGCAAAACCGCCGGTCGAGAAGGCCCGCAGCAGGTTCAGCGTCGCCGCCGCCTGAGTGTAGGCCGTAAGCATCCGATTGGGATCGGGCACCCGTGCGTCGGACGTGAAGTCGAAACCGTTGATGATGTCCCCGCGATAGGAAGGAAGCTCCACCCCGTCCACGGTCTCCGTCGGCGCGGAACGCGGCTTGGCGAACTGGCCGGCCATGCGGCCGATCTTCACGACCGGAACCTTGGCGCCCCATGTCAGGACGATGGCCATCTGCAAAAGCACCTTGAACGTATCGCGGATGTTGTCGGCCGAGAATTCCGAGAAGCTTTCGGCACAGTCACCGCCCTGCAAAAGGAAGGCCCGGCCCGCCGCGACGTCGGCCAGCACGCGCTTCAACTTCCGCGCCTCGCCCGCGAAAACCAGGGGCGGCAATTTCGCGAGTTGCGATTCGACCGCGCGCAGCGCGGCCTCGTCCGAATAGACCGGCATCTGCACCCGGGGCTTCGCACGCCAGTCGGATTTCGTCCATGCCTTGGTCATCTTCACTCTCCTGAGGGCCTTAACGCGCGGCTTATAGCCAAGGGGGCAGGCCCATGCAATTCCTGCGATACTTTCTCAGCCTCTTGCCGACGCGTTACAATAGTGGTTCTGTGCCCAAAACGACAGCCAAGGTCGCAGAATGCTCGCCACACACCAGCGCAAGAGGCATGAAGGCCCATCCGGGGCCAACCGGCGGCGCTTCGTCTTCCTCCTTCTCGACCACTTCACCATGCTGTCCTTCGCGGGCGCGATCGAACCCTTGCGTATCGCCAACCGCATCATCGGACGCGAGTCCTATACCTGGGTTCTGGCCGGCGAGAACGGCGTTGAAAGCACCTGTTCCAACGGGGCCTCCTTCAAACTCGATATCGGACTGGCCGAGATCGAACGCGAGGACACCATCCTGGTCTGCGGCGGCATCAATGTTCAGCAGGCGACCACGAAGGCGGTTTTGAACTGGCTGAGGCGCGAGGCGCGCCGCGGGGTTGCCGTCGGCGGCCTCTGCACCGGGGCCTATACCGTCGCCAAAGCCGGTCTTCTCGATGGCAAGCGCGCGACGATCCACTGGGAAAATCAGGACAGCTTCATCGAGGAATTCGAGGATGTGAAGCTGACGAAGTCGGTCTTCGTCGTCGATGGCAACCGCATGTCGACGGCGGGCGGCACCGCCTCCATCGACCTCATGTTGAAGATCATCGCGCAGGATCATGGCGAGGAGATCGCGAACACCGTCGCCGACCAGCTCATCTATTCGTCGATCCGCACCGACCAGGATATCCAGCGCCTGTCGATCCCGACCCGTATCGGCGTGCGCCACCCGAAGCTGAGCCAGGTCATCCAGATGATGGAGGCCAATATCGAGGACCCGATCAGTCCGGCCGATCTTGCCAGTCATGTCGGCATGTCGACACGACAACTCGAACGGCTGTTCCGCCGTTACCTGACGCGTAGCCCGAAACGGTACTATATGGAGCTTCGCCTGCAGAAGGCGCGCAACCTCTTGATGCAGACCGATATGAGCGTCATCAACGTCGCGCTGGCCTGCGGGTTCGCCAGCCCGTCGCATTTTTCGAAATGCTACCGGGCGCATTACCAGACGACGCCATACCGCGAACGGGGCAGCCACGGTTCGCAAGCCATCGCAACCCCGCGCCTGTCGTTCTGACACGGTCGGCGCCACCGCCCGAACACGGTATGGAAACAGTCGATTTCCGTGGCGTTTGCCTGCCTTCAAGGCACTTTTCTTTTGCATGGCCGCAAACTAGGCTCTGCTCAGAACTAAAATCCAACAGGGAGTGAATGGATGAAGAAGTTTCTTTCGGCGACCGCGATGGTCGCCCTGATGTCCTCCGGCGCCTTGGCCGAAGACGTCAAGCTGGGCGTGATCCTCGGTTTTACCGGGCCGCTTGAATCGATCACGCCAAACATGGCCGCCGGCGCCGAGATGGCGATGAAGGAGGTCAGCGATTCCGGCAAGCTGCTGGACGGTTCCACAGTGACGCCGGTGCGCGCAGATTCCACCTGCATCGACGCCGCCGCCGCGACCGCCGCTGCGGAACGCCTCGTCACCACCGACAAGGTCAGCGCGATCATGGGCGCGGACTGTTCGGAAGTCACCGGCGCAATCCTCGCCAACGTCGCGGTGCCGAACGGCATCGTCATGATCTCGCCCTCCGCCACGTCGCCCGGCCTCACGACCGCCGAGGACAATGGCCTCTTCTTCCGCACCGCGCCTTCGGATGCGCGTCAGGGTGAGGTCATCGCCAACGTGCTGAAGGATCGCGGCATCGGTTCGGTGGCGATTACCTACACCAACAACGACTACGGCAAGGGGCTTGCCGAACTCGATCCAGGCGGCCGTCGAAGCCGCTGGCGGCAAGGTCACGATTGTCGCCGCGCATGAAGACGGCAAGGCCGACTATTCGGCCGAAGTCGGCGCCCTGGCCTCGGCTGGCGGCGATGCGCTCGTCGTTGCGGGCTATGTCGACCAGGGCGGCTCGGGCATCATCCAGGCATCGCTCGACACTGGCGCCTTCTCGACCTTCATGCTGCCGGACGGGATGTACGGCACGGTTCTCGAGACGAAGTTCGGCAAGTCGCTTGACGGCTCCTTCGGCACCGTTCCGGGCAATGACAGCCCCGGCGGTACGACCTTCCTCGACATGGCGAAGGCGGCGGGTTTCGACGGCACCTCGTCCTATACCGGGGAAAGCTACGACGCCGCCGCGCTCATCATGCTCGCCATGCAGGCGGCGAAGTCTTCGACTTCGGCCGACCTGAAGGACAAGGTGATGGACGTCGCCAACGAGCCGGGCGAAAAGATCTACCCGGGCGAGTTGGCCAAGGGTCTGGACCTGATCGCCGCAGGCACCGACATCGACTATGTCGGTGCGACGGCGGTCGAACTCATCGGACCGGGTGAAGCCGCCGGTTCCTATCGTGAATACGAGTTCAAGGACGGAAAGATCACCACGGTCGGCTACCGCTGACCTTTTGAATCAGAAGGCAGCCCGGCGTGTCCGGGCTGCCTTTTCACTACAATAACAAATGCTTTGCGGACGCAATTCGCGTAAACGCAAGCGGGGTTGGGGGGATTGCATGATCAATGTCCATGATCTGCACAAGCATTTCGGCGGTTTTCGCGCGGTTGACGGCGCGTCGATCGAGATCGCGAAGGGCTCGATCACCGGGCTGATCGGGCCGAATGGCGCAGGAAAATCCACGTTGTTCAACGTGATAGCGGGCGTCCATCAACCGACCTCCGGCAAGGTTGTCATGGATGGCGAGGATATCACCGGCATGCCGCCGCATGATCTTTTCCACAAGGGTCTGCTGCGCACCTTCCAGATCGCGCATGAGTTTTCCTCGATGACGGTGCGCGAAAACCTGATGATGGTGCCCGCCCGGCAGTCGGGCGAGACGCTGTGGAACACCTGGTTCGGCCGCGCCCGCATCCGCGCCGAGGACGCCGCACTCGCCAGGAAGGCCGATGAAGTCCTTGACTTCCTGACGATTTCCCATCTGGCGGATGAGAAGGCGGGGAACCTCTCCGGCGGTCAGAAAAAGCTTCTTGAGCTTGGCCGCACGATGATGGTCGATGCCAAGGTCGTGTTCCTCGACGAGGTTGGCGCAGGCGTCAACCGGACGCTTCTCAACACCATCGGCGACGCCATCGTACGGCTCAACAAGGAGCGCGGCTACACCTTCTGCGTGATCGAGCACGACATGGATTTCATCGGTCGCCTCTGCGATCCGGTCATCGTCATGGCCGAAGGGAAGGTGCTGGCCCAAGGCAGCGCCGACAGCATCATGCAGAACGAGGCGGTGATCGAGGCCTACCTTGGCACCGGGCTCAAGAACAAGGTCAAGGCGGAAGCACTCGCGGAGGCCGGGGCATGAGCGGGCAGAACCCCTATCACGACGATCGCGGCAACAAGGATCGGACGATCACCAGGGAAGGCGGCGGCACGCTGGTCCTGCCCGAGGTCTCGGGCCGCGCCTCGCCCGCGCCCGGCGCCCCCTTCCTCGCCGCCGAGAACATGACTGGCGGCTACGGCGCCGCCGACATCCTGCACGACTGCACTCTGACCGTCGACAAGGGCCAGATCGCGGTGATCGTCGGCCCGAACGGCGCGGGCAAGTCCACCGCTATGAAAGCGGTCTTCGGTATGCTCAATTTGCGCGGTGGGCATGTGAAGCTCGACGGCGAGGACATCACCCAGTTGTCGCCACAGGACCGGGTCGCCAAGGGCATGGGCTTCGTCCCGCAGAACAACAACGTATTCCCGTCTATGTCGGTCGAGGAAAACCTCGAGATGGGTGCCTTCATCCGCCGCGATGACTTTCACCGCACGATGGAGCAGGTCTATACCCTCTTTCCGATCCTGAAGGACAAGCGCCGTCAGGCGGCGGGCGAGCTTTCCGGCGGCCAGCGCCAGCAGGTCGCGGTCGGCCGCGCGCTGATGACGCAGCCGAAGCTTCTGATGCTGGATGAGCCGACGGCCGGTGTCTCGCCCATCGTCATGGACGAGCTTTTCGACCGCATCATCGAGGTCGCCCGCACGGGAATCTCGATCCTCATGGTCGAACAGAACGCCCGCCAGGCGCTGGAGATCGCCGACAAGGGCTACGTCCTCGTCCAGGGCGCCAACCGCTACACGGATACCGGGGCGGCGCTGCTGGCCGACCCCGAGGTCCGCCGCACGTTTCTGGGGGGGTGAAATGCGCCCGACGATCCTTCTTGTGTTTCTCGCCGCACCCGCCTTCGCCGAAGGTCGCAACGGCACCCTCATGGACTGCGACTTCGCCGGGGAGCATGTCGCGCTGGTCGAGGCGTCGGGCCAGTCCCGCCTCAAGGTCGGCGAGTTCTACTTCCCTGCCGCTGTCGTCCAGCCCGGATCGGAGGCGAAGATCGGCGCAGTCTTTGCCATGCTCGATGCCGGGCCGGTGATGATCGCCGTCGATGCGCGCGGTAAGGACGGCACCCGCCCCGCCCAGATCAGCGCCGCCGCCCCGGGCGAGAACGGCATCCTGACCCGCTCGACCGAAGGCACCTGCAAGGAGGCGACGCCCTGATGGATTTCCTCAACGCGATCGTCGCACTGCTGAACTTCGTCATCATCCCCGCGACGGCGTACGGCGCGCAGCTTGCCCTCGGGGCGCTCGGGGTCACGCTGATCTACGGCATCCTCAGGTTTTCGAACTTCGCCCACGGCGACACGATGGCCTTTGGCACCGCGATGGTGATCCTCTTCACCTGGTGGCTGCAAGGCATGGGCGTCCACCTCGGTCCCCTGCCGACCGCCCTGCTCGCGCTTCCCTTCGGCATCGCGATCACGGCAGCACTCGTGCTGTTCACCGATCGCGCGGTCTACCGCTTCTACCGCAGGCAGAAGGCAGCACCAGTGATCCTCGTCATCGTCTCGATGGGGGTGATGTTCATCATGAACGGCGTCACCCGCTTTATCATCGGCGTCGACGAGATCCGGTTCGAGGATGGCGAGCGCTTTGTCATCACGGCGGGCGGGTTCAAGGCCGCGACGGGGCTGGCCGAGGGGCTGGCCTTCCGCACCACGCAGGCTATCACCATCGCCACCGCCGTGGTCGTCGTCGCGGCACTCTTCTGGTTCCTGAACCGGACCCGCACCGGCAAGTCGATGCGGGCCTTTTCGGATAACGAGGATCTGGCGCTTCTCTCCGGTATCAACCCCGAACGCGTGGTCACCGTGACCTGGATCATCGCGGGCGGCCTTGCCACCATCGCGGGCACGCTCTACGGCCTCGACAAGGCGTTCAAGGCGTTCAACTACTTCCAGCTTCTCCTGCCGATCTTCGCCAGTGCCATCGTCGGCGGGCTCGGCAACCCACTCGGCGCCATCGCGGGGGGCTTCCTCGTCGCGTTCTCGGAGGTTGGTTTTACCTATGCCTGGAAGAAGGTCGCGACCTATGTGCTGCCCGAAAGCCTCGCACCCGACGGACTGATGCAGCTTCTGTCCACCGACTACAAGTTCGCCGTGTCCTTCGCGATCCTGATTGTCGTTCTCCTCTTCAAGCCCACCGGCCTCTTCAAGGGGAAATCGGTATGAGCGTCAACATGCGCAACATCCTTCTTTTCGCCTTCGTCGCGGCCCTCATCATCGGCGAGGGCTTCACGGCAAGCTGGAACACCGCGCTCGGCATCCTGAACATGGGGCTGATCTCGGCGATCCTTGCGCTCGGCGTGAACATGCAATGGGGTTATGCTGGGCTTTTCAACGTTGGTGTCGTGGGCTTCGTGGCGCTTGGCGGCCTCGCGCCGGTGCTGGTCTCGACGCCGCCGGTCCTGCCGGTCTGGACGACGGGCGGCGCCTTCCGCATCCTCTTCGCGCTTCTTGTCGGCGCCGGCGCGATCGCGCTCGCGATCTTTCTCAACAAGCGGCTTCACGGAAGGGTCAAGGCGCTGGCCATGCTCGCCGCCCTGATCGGCGGCTTCTTCATCTTCCGCGCGATCTTCGACCCGGCCGCGGATTTCGTCGAAAGCTACCAGCCGGCGACCCACTCCAATATCGGCGGGCTGAACCTGCCGGTCCTGCTCTCATGGCCGGTGGGCGGCCTCTTGGCCGCGGGCGCCGCCTGGGTCATCGGCAAGACGGCACTCGGCCTGCGCTCGGACTACCTTGCCATCGCCACGCTGGGCATCGGCGAGATCATCGTCGCCGTGATGAAGAACGAGGACTGGCTGGCGCGCGGCGTGAAGAACGTGATCGGAATTCCCCGGCCGGTTCCCTACGAGATCAACCTGCAAGCCGATCCGGGCTTCGTCGATCTGGCGGCCCGGTTCGGGTCCGATCCCGTCACCGGCTCGACCGTCGCGATAAAGCTGCTCTACGCGCTTCTCTTCGCCGCGGTGCTGGCGCTCATCCTGATCGGCGCGCAGCTTGCGCTCAAAAGCCCCTGGGGCCGGATGATGCGCGCGATCCGCGACAACGAGACGGCAGCCGAGGCGATGGGCAAGGACGTGACGCGAAGGCATTTGCAGACCTTCATCATCGGCTCGGCGGTCTGCGGTCTTGCGGGGGCGATGATCGTCACGCTCGACAGCCAGCTCACCCCCGGCACCTATAACCCGCTTCGCTTCACTTTCCTCGTCTGGGTGATGGTGATCGTCGGCGGATCGGGCAACAACTGGGGCGCCATTCTCGGCGGCTTCCTGATCTGGTTCCTCTGGATCAAGGTGGAACCCTGGGGCTACGACCTGATGGACCTCATCACCTCGGGCATGTCCGACGGGCCGCTGAAGCAGCACCTGCACGACAGCGCCGCCCATATGCGGCTTCTGACCATGGGGCTGGTGCTACTTCTTGTGCTCAGGTTCAGTCCGCGGGGCCTTATTCCGGAGAAATGACGGCGGAGGCGGGCCAGAAGCCGTAGGTTTTCCGGTTGTACCGCTCCGTCGCTTGCGGTGCTGCCTTCAACGCTCCGACCGGCCCGAAGATCAGCCCCTCGGGATGCGCTTTGGCCCAGTCGTCAAGCTGCGTCGCGTCGCCCGGCGTCGCGACCGGCGTGGTCAGGCGCGCGGCGAAGTTGAACTCGGCATTGTAGGGCATTCCCGTCACGGCAAGGCCGGTCGCCTCGGCAGTGGCGAGCTTTTCGGCGATGGGTCTCGCGTCATAGCCCGATTGCAGGCCAGTCCCCGCGATCAGCGCATGGAGCACCAGGACAAGGCCGACGCCCGCCACCGCGAAGCCGCCCATGCCCGGCGTGACCCATGACAGCGCCGCCAGCGCGAAGGCGAAGAGCGCCACGCCGATCACCGCCATCTTCGGGACAAGGAGCGCGATGTCGTCCTTGGGCGCGATGAGACCCGACGCAACCGCCAGCAGCCCGATCCCGAGGAGGATCAGCAGCACAGGCGCGAATTGAAGCGCCCGCCCGTCCTGCATCCGTTCCGCCCCGAAAGCGCGTGCCAGCAACATCGCGACGGCGGGCAACTCCGGCAGGAGGTAATGCACCTGCTTGCCCGAGATAAGCGAGAAAAGCACCAGCCCCGCGCCCGCCCAGATCAGGCAGAGCTTCGCCGCGCCGTCGCCCCGGATCGCCTCGGCCAAAGCGGGCCAGATGCGGAAAGACCAGACCCACGGAAACAGCAGGACCGGCAGGAGTGCCGCGAGGAACCAGACCGGCCGGTCATGTGCCATCCCGCCCGCCACCCGCGCTGCGGATTGCGTCCAAAGGAGTTCCTCGCGATATGCCGGCGTGCCGCCCACCACAGCCGGCACCAGCCACAGCGCGACGACCACAAGCGCGACGAGAAGCGCAAGCGCCCCGCCGCGCGCGATGTGCCTGACGGCGGGCGGGTTCGGCGCCCAGAACCGGAGGGTCAGGAACGGCACCGCCAGATGGACGAGGATCACCGGCCCCTTTGCATAGGTGCCGAGCGCAAGGCAAAGGCCGAACATCATCCAGGCCGCGCCACCCGAATCCCCCAGCCCGATCCGCCAGAGCGTCCAGATGCCCGCCAATACCGCGACCGCCAGCATCGTGTCGAACATCGTGGCGCTGCCATAGATCGCGAAGACCGAAAAGCCGAGCATCACCAGCGCGGCGCGCGCGCCCACGCCGCGATCCACCGGCCAGAGGCTCCGCGCAAGCCCCGCCGTGAGGGCGACGGCGGCCAAAGCGAAAGCCGGGCCGATCAGACGTGCCGCGAATTCGTTGACGCCCGTCACCAGCCAGACGAGGTTGACGAGCCAGAACAGAAGCGGCGGCTTGTGGGTGTAGAGGTCGAAATTCCGCGTGAGATGGGCGATGTCGCCGGTCAGGTGCATCTCCCACGCAACATCGAGATAGCGGGTTTCGTCGATGGGCAGCAGCGGCCGGGCCAGAACCTGAAGCACAAGCAGCGCCGCGAAGATCGCGAGCGTCAGCGGCAAAGCGATACGAATCGGACCATCCCCCACAGCGTCCCTGACTTGCAACTCGTGCTACCTCAACCCTCGTGGCGCGTCCACCAATCGGCGCGGGCGCGGGCGCGCTTTTACCTGCGCGCAGGCGAAAATGCGAAGCGCCGTGGCCGGAAAGCGACGCCTTTTGTCGCCTTTTACTGCTCAACCGATCGCAACCTTTGTAAACATCGGCCCGAAAATAAAGCTGCCGCAGCGCATAATTCCGGGAGAGCATCATGAAAACCCAGGCTCAGGTCGTCGTCATCGGGGGCGGCGTTGTCGGCTGTTCCGTCCTTTATCACCTGACGAAATACGGCTGGACCGACGTGATGCTGATCGAACGGTCGGAACTGACCTCGGGCTCTACCTGGCACGCCGCGGGCGGCTTTCACACCCTGAACGGCGACACCAACATGGCGGCACTTCAGGGCTACACGATCCAGCTTTACAAGGAGTTGGAGAAGATCACCGGCATGTCCTGCGGACTGCATCATGTCGGCGGCATCACCCTGGCCGACAATCAGGCCCGGTTCGAGATGCTGAAGGCCGAACGCGCCAAGCACCGTTACATGGGCCTGCATACCGAGGTTCTCGGGCCGGAGGAGATCGAGAAATTCACCTATGGGCAGGTCAATCTCGATGGCATCATCGGTGCGCTCTACGATCCCCTGGACGGCCACCTCGACCCGTCCGGCACCACCCATGCCTATGCCAAGGCCGCGCGGATGGGCGGGGCGGAGATCGTGCTGCATAACCGCGTCCTGGAGACCAACCCGCGCCCCGACGGGACATGGGACGTCGTGACCGAACAGGGCACGATCCATGCCGAGCATGTGGTGAATGCCGGCGGCCTCTGGGCGCGCGAAGTGGGCGCGATGGCGGGGGTCTATCTGCCGCTCCTGCCGATGGCGCATCAGTACCTGGTAACGGACGATATTCCGGAGATCATGGAGATCCTGAAATCCGGCAAGGAATTCCCGCATGTCATGGACCCCGGCGGCGAAAGCTATCTGCGCCAGGAAGGACGGGGATTGTGCATCGGCTTCTATGAAAAGCCCTGCGAGGGATGGTCGCTCGACGGCACACCCTGGCAATTCGGGCATGAGCTGTTGCAGGAGGACTTCACCAAGATCGAGGACTCCGTCGCCTTCGCCTATCGCCGCTTCCCCGTGCTCGAACGCGCGGGCGTCAAGACCGTGATCCACGGCCCCTTTACCTTCGCCCCGGACGGCAACCCGCTGATCGGCCCCATCCCCGGCCTGCGCAACTACTGGTCGGCCTGCGCCGTCATGGCGGGCTTCTCTCAAGGCGGCGGCATGGGCAAGTCCCTCGCCGAATGGATGATCCACGGCGAGACCGAGGTCGATCCGCGCGGCTTCGACGTGGCGCGGTTCGGCAAGTGGACGTCGCCCGGCTACACCGTCCCGAAGGTGATCGAGAACTACCAGATGCGCTTCTCGGTGAGCTACCCGAACGAGGAGCGCCCCGCCGCGCGGCCGTTCCGCACCACGCCGATGTACGACATCTTCGACAAGATGGGCGCGGTCTGGGGCCAGCAATACGGGCTGGAGGTGGTGAACTATTTCGCCCATGGCGACGAGCCGCGCTACGAGACGCCAAGCTTCAAGCGCTCGAACGCCTGGGAGGCGACGGCGCGCGAGGTCCGCGCGGTGCGCGAAGGCGTCGGCATCAACGAGGTGCAGAACTTCGGCAAGTTCCGCGTGACCGGTCCGAATGCGCGCAAATGGCTCGACCGGATCATGGCGGGGGCGATCCCGAAGCCCGGTCGCCTCAGCCTGACCCCGATGCTCAGCCCAAAGGGCAAGATCATCGGCGATTTCACCGTGACCTGTGTCCGCGAAGGCGTGTTCCAGATCACCGGCTCCTACGGCGCGCAGGATCAGCATCTGCGCTGGTTCCAGAAGAACCTGGATGACGGCGTGACGGTCGAGAACGTCTCCGACCGCGTGACGGGCTTCCAGATCGCCGGTCCCCGCGCCCGCGACCTACTGGCCAGCGTCACCCGCGCCGATGTCTCGGGCGAGGCGTTCCGGTTCATGGATGCGAAGGAAATCACCGTCGGCATGGTCGACTGCCTCGTCCAGCGGGTCAGCTATACCGGCGACCTCGGCTATGAGATCTACTGCGATTTCATGAAAGAGCGGGCGCTCTGGAATACGCTGTGGCCCGCCGGGCAGGACCTTGGGCTGAAGCCGTTCGGAATGCGGGCGATGATGTCGCTCAGGCTCGACAAGCTCTTCGGCTCATGGGCGCGCGAATTCTCGCCCGATTACTTCCCCGGAGAGACCGGCATCGACCGCTTCATCCGCTGGAACAAGGAGGCCGGCTGGATCGGCAAGGCCCCGGCCCTGAAGGAAAAGGCCGAAGGTCCGAAGCGCAGGAATTGCGCCTTCGTCGTCGATGCCAAGGATGCTGACGTGGTGGCATACGAGCCGATCTGGATCGGCGACAAGGTTGTCGGATTCTGCACGAGCGGAGGCTACTCGCACTGGACCGGCAAGTCCGTCGCGCTCGGCTTCGTGCCGGTCGATCTGATCCGCGACGGGCTCGAAGCCGAGATCGAGATCCTCGGCGAACGCCGCAAGGCGACGATGATCGACGGACCCTTGTGGGACGCGGACGGCGCGCGCATGCGGGGCTGATTGTTTTCCTTGCCGTCGCGTCAGGCAGGCCCGATATTCGACCCAAATACGAGTATTGGCGCGAAAGGATCTTGGCATGGAGGACGTTCTGATCCTGATTCCTGCGGCGGGTGCCTCATCCCGGATGCGGGGCGGCGACAAGCTCATGGAGGATGTGGGCGGCGAAACGGCCCTGCACCGCGCCGCCCGCTTCGCGCGAGCGACCGGGGCGAAGGTCGTCGTCACCCTGCCCGAAGGCGGGCCCCATGCCGCGCCGCGCAAGGGAGAGCTGACCGGGCTCGAGGTCCGCGCACTGCCGATCAGCGACGCGCATGAGGGCATGGCGGCGTCGTTCCGCGCGGGCGTCGCGGCGGCCGGCAGCGCAATGGGGCTGATGGTGCTTCTGCCCGATATGCCGGACCTAACCATGGACGATCTCGTGGCGCTCATCGTGGCGTTCAACGAGGCTCCCACGACCGTCCTGCGGGCTGCGACCGAGGACGGAACACCGGGTCATCCTGTGATCTTTCCGCGCCGTCTCTATGCCGAACTGTCGGTCGCCACCGGCGATGTCGGTGGGCGGCGCGTGATCGAGGGCGAGAAGGTCGTCCTGCACCCGCTTCAGGGGCGCCGCGCGTTGATCGATCTCGATACACCCGAAGACTGGGCGGCGTGGCGCGCAGCGCGCTGACTCCGGTCAGGCGGCGAGGGGGACGTGCGACCCGGCCTGTTCCGCCATGCAAAAACGCGCGGCCCCGCCGTAGGCGGCGACGCCCGCAGAGGTGGCGAGTTCGGGGAAGATCGTCAGGATTTCGTCAAGCTGGGCGGAGTGCATCCCGTCGAGCGCCGCCGCTTCCGGCAGGAAACTTTCGCTCCACGCACCCTCCGAGCAGATCACCTCGTGGGCGTCGAACATGACGTGGTAGTAGATGACGCCTCCGGTTTCCTGCTGTTGGATTCCCGGACGCCCGGTGAGCGAAATCGCCGAAACCAACATCTCCCGTTCGGCGGCGCCGTCGTCGGTCACCAACATGCGGTGCTGAGGGCTCACGCTCAGATCGGCGAGCGGCAAGGTGCGATCCAGTGCGCCTTGCGCGATCCGCACGGGGCGAAGCTCAGGAAACTCGGCCAGCGTCGCTTCGGTGAATTCGCGTGCGCCGATCCAGCGGATCGGGCGGTAGCCATGGTCCCGCGTCAGAACGCGGTCGCCGAGGCGCAGCGACTCCACCGGAGTCGCTCCCCGGTCGGTCGCAATTCTGCTCCCCTCGACGAAACATGGCGTATAGGGCGTCTTGCGCGCCCTCCCCCCGTCACGTCCGGACTGGAAACCATGAGTTTTTGAATCGTCACACATCCTACAACCTCTGAACACCTGCAAACCTACTAGTTCCTCAAAGGGCAGTGTTACGCACTAAATCTGGCCCTATTAAGGAGGCTTGGTGACAAGCGAAGCTGCTTTACCACACTTAAGGCACAATGAAACAATCTTTGGTTGTGTTTATCATTTGAGAACAATCTCCATCTGACCCGATGCGGAAAGATCACGGCATTGCTGTGGCGCGCACCGTCCCGGCGCGGTGCGCGAGACGCCTTGGCGAATCATGTAGCGAAGGTGTTTGCCTCGAAACGCGCCGCGTGCCCATCAAAAGCCAGCGTGATGCGGTGGTTGGCGGCGAGGACACACTTGCGCGGCGCGCCTGCTCATCCCTGCTCCGGCGCTATGGCTGCGGCCCGTCAACGGCACCGGTATCGGCAGCGTCCGAAGTCCGGCTGTCGGCCACGCTCTGACCGCGCCGACCGGGCCGCCGGGATGGCATAGAGGACAATCGGGCAATTCGTCAGGGCGGCGCTTGCCGGATTCAACTCTCGATTGCAGTCCGAGGTCATTGATCCAGGCAAAACGCCGCCCTTGCCCAAGACCGTTCCGGCGGCGGAGCGGACAGGTGCCGCGAGCCCCGGAACGTCTTCGGGTTTAGCGAAAAATCTGGCACGCCACACAGTCACATCGGCTTGACGCGCGGAACGTATCAAGGCTCCTTCCTGCAGGCGGTGCCCCCACCACGCGCCCTTCACCCTAAGCGGCCGCGTCGCGCGCTTTCTTCCCCGACATGTCCGGTGCGGCGCACCCGTTCCGCCACCCTGCCGGGGCCAGCGCGACCCCTCCAACCTTGACGTATCGTAGCGCGGCCCTGACCGCGTCCAAAACGAAACCATTGAAATCATGGCGGAAATAAGATGGTCCCGCGTTTTCCGCTGTCCCTGCAAGGGCGACAATGCGAAGGAGATATCGGGGCCTCAGACCAAGGAAGCGCGAGGTATTGGTTGCCGCGGTCACAATTTGTCAACAATCAACAGGCCCGACGGCGAAGCGCATTGAAATATGGCGATGACGTGGCGCCCGGCATGTGGCGCGATGTCGGCATCAATGGCGCCTTCAAACCCTGATTGTTAGATCCGCCGCACGGTTTGAAGGATCGAATCGGTGCCGGAAAGCGCGCGCCTTACAGCGCCTTGAACGCGGCCCTTTGACGGACCGTCCACCGGACGGAAAGATGCACGCCCGTGTCATCCTGCCGCTCGTCTGACACCACACCGGCCTGATGCAGCCAGGCCCTGCGCTTTCCATCGCTGAACGGCAAGTCCACCGCTTCGCTCACGCGCTCTTCGTCCAGCGTCGCCGATATCGCGCTCAGGAGGTCATCGACCCCGTCGCCGGTCAGCGCGGATACCGCGTGGATCCCGGGCTTGCGATGATCTTCCACGCGCAGCGCCTGCCGCCGCTCGGGGTCGAGCAGGTCGATCTTGTTCCAGACCTCGAAGGCCGGGAGGTCTTCGTCCACGCCGAGGCTTTCGAGAATCTCCCTCACATCGGCGGCCTGCGCTTCGGTTTCGGGATGCGCGACGTCGCGGACATGGAGGATCAGGTCGGCCTCCAGCACCTCTTCCAGCGTGGCGCGGAACGCGGCGACAAGCTGCGTCGGCAGGTCCGAGATGAAGCCCACCGTGTCGGACAGGATGATCTTGCGGCCCGAGGGCAGCGTGACGCCGCGCATCGTCGGATCAAGCGTCGCGAAAAGCATGTCCTTGGCCAGCACCTCCGCCCCGGTCATACGGTTGAAGAGCGTCGATTTCCCGGCATTGGTATAGCCCACCAGCGCCACGATCGGGAACGGCACCTTGCGCCGCGCGGCGCGGTGCAGTTCGCGCGTCTTGACCACCTTGGCAAGCTGGCGCCGGATCTTCACCACCTCTTCGTCGATGGCGCGGCGGTCCGCCTCGATCTGGGTCTCGCCGGGGCCGCCGACGAAGCCGAGGCCGCCGCGTTGGCGTTCAAGGTGGGTCCAGGCCCGCACAAGACGGGTCCGCTGATAAGTCAGCGCCGCGAGATCGACCTGCAAGACGCCCTCGCGCGTCCGTGCCCGGTCCGCGAAGATTTCAAGGATCATGCCGGTGCGGTCCAGAACCTTGACGTTCCATTCCTTTTCGAGATTTCGCTGCTGCACCGGCCCGACATGGCCATCGACGAGAACCAGTTCCACCTTCTCGTCGGCGAAACGCCCCCCAAGTTCAGCGACCTTGCCTGAGCCGAAAAGCGTCCCCGGATTGACCTTGGGCAGGCGCACCACCTCGCCGCCCACGACCTCGAGATCGGGAAGTGCCGCGGCCAGTGCCGCAGCTTCTTCCAGCGCAAGCCGCGGCGGGCGGCGCAGGCGGCTGTTGCTCCGGTCGGGATGCAGGACATAGGCCCGCGTCGGGCCCTGTCGGACGGTTGTCGACTCGCTCAGTCTTCACCTTCGTAAAGAGAGATCGGTTGCCCCGGCATGATGGTCGAGATGGCGTGCTTGTAGACAAGCTGCGACTGGCCGTCCCGACGCAGAAGAACGCAGAAATTGTCGAACCAGGTGATCACGCCCTGAAGTTTCACGCCGTTGATGAGAAAGATCGTCACTGGAACCTTCGCCTTGCGGACGTGGTTCAGAAAGGCATCTTGTAAATTCTGTTTGTCGGCAGCCATTCTATTTGTCGCCTTGTTTTTATATCGCGCTTGGTCCCGCTTCTCGGCGCTGCACCGGAAGCTTGCCCCGAGTATGCGTATGTTTTGGGGAACTTCCACCAGAAAAATGGCGGATTGTTGCGCCGAGGCGCAGGTCGTTCAGCCGCGCCAGAATTCCGGGTTGAGAAGCGCGATTATGGCAAGCGTCTCAAGGCGTCCCAGGACCATCGCAGCGGCGGCGATACTTCGCGCAATCGGGTCAAGCTCGGCCCAGGAGAGCGGATGTTCCCCCGCCACCTGAGCCAGAGGGCCAGTGGTGGATAGCGCCGCCACCGCGAAGGTCGTCGAGGCTTCGAAGTCCAGGCCCGTCAGCGACAGGCCAAGCATCGTCACTGCGATCGACAGCGCGAAAAGCATGAAGAATATCCAGGCGATCTGCGCGCCCTGGCGGCGCAGCTGCCGCGCTTGAACCCCCGATCCACCAACCGAGTTCGGGTGAACCAACCGCTCGATCTCGCGCTCGCCGTGGCGGTAAAGCGCATAGACCCGAAGCAGCTTCACGCCGCCCGCCGTCGTCGCGACACCGCCGCCGATCACCGCAAGTCCGGCAAGGATCAGGCCCGGCGTGGCAAGGCCGGACCAGTCGCGCGCCTCGGCCCAGTCGACGGATTCAAAGCCGGTCGTCGTGAGGAATGAAAGGACGGTGAACACTGTGCCCCAAAGCGCACGGAGCGCCGCGGGCGCGTCCTCGACCTCGTCCACCTCGAGCGCGCCGACCCAGTGGCGCAGGAACAGTAGGGCGGGAACCAGGGTGACGAGCAGCAGCGCCATGCGAAGCTCGGGATCGTCCCAAAGCGCCCGCCCCGATCTCAGCGTCCGTCCACTCGGGTAAAGCCGGCGCGACAGGGCGAAGATGAGGAAACACAGGATCAGCGCCTCGCCCCAGGCACCTGAGGCCGTGCCTTCCATCCCGCCAACGGGCGAGATGCCGGAGGTCGACAGCGTCGACATCGCATGGCTTGCCGCGATCAGCGGCGGGTCGCCGGCAATCTGGAGCGCAACCCACAAGAGAAGCGTCAGCCCGAAATAGACCGGAAAGATCGTCCCGAAATACCGCCGCAGCCGTTCGGAGGGGTCCACCATGCGCACACCCCGTTCGCCGGCGACCGCTCCCTGCCCTGCTGGCGCGCCCGACAACACCTCGAACCCGCCGAGATTCATCGGAGCGAGGATCGCAATCGCGGTCAGGAGCACGAAGAACCCGCCCATCCAGCCGACAAGCGCCCGCCAGAGATGCAGGCTCGGCGCAAGGCGCTCGGGCGGATAAATGCTCGCCCCGGTCGTGGTGAACGAGGACACCATCTCCCACCAGCCGTTGTAGTAGGTCGTGTCGCTCACCGCCTCGACGAAGGGTACCGCGAACAGCAGCGGCAGGACGGAGTAAGCGCCAAGCAGCAGGAGCAGCTGATTCCGCGGCCCCCGTGACGGTGGGTTTGCCGCGGTGGCGATCCCGATCAGGACCGCGAGGATCAGAAAGAGCGTCCCCGAATAGAAGAAGGTCCGTGAAACGAAGTAGTTGCGCACCGCAAAGGCGTGGATCGCCGGCACATACATGGCCAATGATCCGGCGCCCATCAGGATCACGAAGAGAGGAAGCTGGAGGAGTCGCCGCATCGATCAGAAGAAGTCGATGGAGACCTGCAGGAGGCGCTCCACCTCCGGCACGTCGCCGGCCATGGCGAAGAGAAGTATCACGTCGCCCTCATCGACCTTGGTATCGCCAGTGGGCTTCACCACCTTGTCACCTTTCATGAGCGCGCCAACGAGCACGCCTTCGGGAAATTCGATGTCCCGCACCAGGCGTCCGGCGATGGGCGAGGTGCCAAGGACCTGCGCCTCGATCACCTCGGCCTCGGCGTCGCCAATCGAATAGATCGCCCGCACCCGCCCGTGCCGTATGTGGCGCAGGATCGAACTGACCGTCGTTGCGCGCGGGTTGATATAGGCGTCGATGTCGAGCGCCCCCATCAGCGGCACCAGCGTCGGGTCGTTGATGAGCGAGATCGCCATCGGGCAGCCCGCCTGCTTGGCGCGAACCGCGGCGAGGATGTTGGTCTTGTCGTCGTCCGTTACCGCCAGAACCGCGTCGGCGCGGTCGATATTGGCCTCTGACAGAAGCTCGATATCCATGCCGTCGCCGTTCAGGACGATGGTGCGTTCCAGCGAATCCGCGGCCTTTTCCGCCTGCGCGCGGTTTCTCTCGATGATCTTGGCGCGGACCCGGTCGGTGCGCTTTTCCAGTGCGCGGGCCACGGCGAGCCCGACATTTCCGCCGCCGATGATGACCACCCTTTCCTGCTTCTTGGTGTCCTTGCCGAAGATGTCGAGCGTGCGGTTCACGTCCTCGACATGGCTACAGACATAGATCTGGTCGCCCTCGAACAACTGGTCGCCGGGTTCCGGCGCGAAAAGCCGACCTTCGCGCCGGATGCCGACGACAATGGCGCGCAGCGTCGAAAAGAGGTCCGTGAGCTGCCTGAGCGGCGTGTTCAGGACCGGACAATCCTCATCCAGCGCCACGCCCAGAAGCTGCGCGCGGCCGTTCATGAAGCTTTCGGTGTCGAAGGTCGAAGGCGCTGCGAGCCGTTGCAGAGCGGCCTCGGCCACTTCGCGTTCGGGGCTGATGACGACGTCGATGGGCAGGTGATCGCGGCGATAAAGGTCGGAATAGATCGCGTCCATGTAGGACTGCGCCCTGAGCCGCGCGATCTTGCGGGTGATGCCAAAGACCGAATGCGCGACCTGACAGGTGACCATGTTCACTTCGTCCGAATGGGTCGCGGCGACGATCATGTCGGCATCCCGCGCGCCCGCCCGCTCCAGGACGTCCGGGTAGGAGGCGAAGCCCGCGACGCCCTGCACGTCCAGCGTCTCGGTCGCGCGACGGACGAGATCGGCGTTGTTGTCGACAATCGTGACGTCGTTCTTTTCCCCCGAGAGATGCCGCGCAATCTGCCAGCCGACCTGGCCCGCGCCGCAGATGATGACCTTCATGCCGTCTCTCCCGTCAGAGGATGCCGCTCTTGATACGCACGGGCGACGGACGGGGTCAATGCGCGCCGATGTTCGCCGGGGCGGCAATGTGAACGGCAGTGCCGACAAGGTACACCGCGCCGCTTGCGGCCAGAAGCCAGCCCAGTACCGATGGCAGCACGGCCACGCCCGCGTCGCACAAAGCCATGAGCAGGGCCGTCAGAAGCGCGGCGCGGAACAGACCCTCGCTGCCGCTTATGGCCGCCGCCGTCGCCTCCGCATCGCCCGGCACGTACAGCCCGCCGCGCGCGACCGCCTCGCCCCAGATCCCCGCGCCAAATGATGACGAGGTAGCGCAGCCCCGCGAGCCTTGCCCGCGCCGCGACACTCACACCTCCGCCTCTTCGTCCTCCTCCTCCAGATGCGCGATCCGCGCGCCGGATTTGGAGGTGGTGACGACGCCGAGCGATTTCAGTTTTCTGTGCAGCGCGGACCGTTCCATGCCGACGAAGCTCGCCGTGCGGCTGATATTGCCGCCGAAGCGGTTGATCTGGGTCAGCAGGTATTCCCGCTCGAACAGCTCTCGCGCCTCGCGCAGGGGCAGCGTCGCCAGACCGCCCGACAGGACGATACGGCCCTCTTCCGCCGGGCCATCGCTCTGCCCCGGCAGCTCCCGTGCCTCGATCGGCCCGGTGCCTTCGCCGAGGATCAGCGCGCGCTCGATCACGTTCCTCAGCTGGCGGATGTTGCCCGGCCAGGACATGGTCTGCATCAGGGCGTCCGCTTCCTCGCTGAGGTTCCGAAGCGGCAGGCCCTGGGTGCGGTTGAAAACCTCGATGAAGTGGCGCGCGAGTTCAGGAATGTCCTCGCGCCGCTCCTCCAGGGATGGCACGTGGATCGGTACCACGTTCAACCGGTCGTAAAGCTCCTGCCGGAAGCGGCCCGCGGCAATCTCGGCGCGAAGATCGCGCGTTGTCGAGGAGATGACGCGGAGATCGACGCGAACCTTGTCGGAGCCGCCGACCCGCGTGAACTGCTGTTCGGTGAGGACGCGCAGGATCTTCGACTGGGTACCGAGCGGCATGTCGGCCACCTCGTCGAAATAGACGATGCCGCCATGAGCCTGTTCCAGAAGCCCCTTTTCCAACCCGCGCTCGGGCGTCTCCCGTCCGAACAGGACCTCTTCCATCCGATCCGGTTCGATAGAGGCCGACGCGACGGAGACGAAGGGCGCGGTCGCGCGATTGGAATTTTCGTGGATAAAGCGCGCGGCGACCTCCTTGCCCGATCCCGGCTGGCCGGTCAGCATCACCCGTCCGTTGGACTTCGTGACCTTGTCGAGCTGCGATTTCAGCGCCCGGAAGGAATGCGACGTGCCAATCATCTCGGCCGAAGCGACGTCGCGGCGCCGCAGTTGGGAGTTTTCGCGCCGGAGCCGCGAGGTTTCCATCGCGCGGCTGATGACCACAGTCAGCTGGTCGATGTTGAAAGGTTTCTCGATGAAGTCGTAAGCACCCTGCTTGATCGCCGCTACGGCGATCTCGATGTTGCCGTGGCCCGAGATGATGATGATCGGCACATCCGGGTTGTCGCGCTTCACCGACTTCAGGATATCGATCCCGTCCATCCGGCTATCCTTCAGCCAGATGTCGAGGATCATCAGCGCCGGCGGCTCGGTGTTGATCTCTGCCATGCACTCGTCGGAATTCGACGCAAGTCGCGTCGAAAACCCCTCGTCCTGCAGGATGTCCGAGATCAGTTCCCGGATATCGCGTTCATCGTCGACTATCAGAATATCGCTCATGCCTCACCTCCGGCCACTTCGGGCGCTCTCTCTTTCTGTCCACGGCCGGAGCGCGCCCTTGGCAGGCGCACCTCGGCCGTCGCGCCCGCATGGGCGCTGCCTTCGAACACGTCGGCATCCGTCAGCGTGAGGGTGCCGCCATGTTCCTCGATGATTTTCCTGACGATCGACAGGCCAAGCCCGGTGCCCTTTTCCCGCGTCGTCACATAAGGCTCGAAGAGCCGCGCGCGGTCCGCAGGCAGGCCGATTCCGTTGTCGGAAATGCGGATTGTGACGAGGTCATCCTGGGCCTTCATCGTCACGCGAATTTCCGGGGCGTAGCCTTGTGGTGCGCCATTTTCGACAAGAGATTCAACCGCTTCCCCGGCGTTCTTGATAAGGTTTGTAATCGCCTGCGAGATCATCGTCGCGTCGAATTCGAGGATCAGCGGCTGGTCCGGCAGATCGGCGTGGATCACCGCGCCATGCACGCTGCCGTCCTGCAAGGTCACCGCATCGCGGACGAGCTTGGTGAGATCGTGCTCGCGCCGGTCGGGCTCCGGCATCCGGGCGAATTTGGAGAACTCGTCGACGATGCGGCGCAGATCGCCGGTCTGGCGCACGATGACGCCCGTCATCTGGTCGAGCGCTTCGGCATCCTCCGGACCGAGCATCCTGGTGAACTTGCGCTTGATGCGTTCCGCCGAAAGCTGGATCGGCGTCAGCGGATTCTTGATCTCATGGGCGATGCGGCGCGCGACATCACCCCAAGCGGCCATGCGCTGCGCGCTGACGAGATCGGTCACGTCGTCGAAGGCGACGACATAGCCTTCGAGCCTGCGGTCGGCATTCCGCCGGATCGCCATGCGCACCAGCAGGCTTTCAAGCCGCACGCCACGGGTCAGCTTGATCTCTTCCTGCGCGACCTCGCCGACACCGTCACGGAGCTTCTCGAAGAGGGCGGCGAATTCCGGCACCAACGCACCGAGGAACTGCTCCTGGCCGCTTTCCTCATCGAGGTGAAGCAACTTCGCCGCCGAGCGGTTGACGAACGCGACGCGGCCCTCGGGATCGAGACCGATGACCCCCGAGGTGACCGAGGAGAGGACGGAATCAAAGAGCCGCCGCCGCCGTTCCGTGGTGCGATGGCTATCCATCAGCGCCTGTCGCTGGGTATTCAGCTGCTGCGTCATCTGGTTGAAGACCCGGCCGAGCATGGCGATCTCGTCATCGCCCTGCTCTTCGATGACCTGCACCTCAAGATCGCCCGCCCCGACCCGTTGCGCCGCCCCCGCGAGCCGACCGATCGGACGCGACAGGCGTTCGGCGAACCAAAGCCCCATCCAGATCGCCGCCAGAACGAGAAGAAGCGCGAAGCCCAGATAGACGAGGCTGAATTCGAAAAGCACCCGTCCGCGTGACGCCTCGAGCTGCTGGTAAAGCCCGACCGTCTCACGCGTGTCATCAAGCAGGCTGAGGATCTTGCCGTCCACGTCGCGGCTGACATAGAGGTAGCGGTCGACATAGGCCGGAAGTGCGACGAGAGCGCGGAATTCGTTGTTGGGCCAGTCCTCGATCAGCACCGTCTCGCCATCGGCGGCGCGCCTGATCTCATCCTCGCTCGGCTTTTCAAAGTTGAAGAGATAGCTGCGCTCGCCCCGCGCCTTCAAATCGCGGGTGCCGTCGATGACATACGCCTCGCGCAGGCCCCGCTGGATCAGCGCCTGGCCTTGGGTCAGCAATTGCCGAAGGTCGGCGTCCGAGACGAAGAAATTCTGCCGCTTGGCGCCTTCGAGGTAGTTGGCCAAAGCATCGGAATCCGTCACCAGATCGCGGCGGTGTTCGTCCTGATAGGCTTCGGCGGCTTGCAGCGAGGTGCCGACGACACTGCGGACGCGGTCCGAAAACCAGCCTTCGAGGCCGATATTCACGGTCAGCCCGGCGAAAACCGCGACGAGCACCGCCGGAACCAGCGCGATCCCCGCGAAGACACCTGTCAGCCGCAGATGCAGGCGCGAACCCGCCGACTTCGCGCGCCGCGCGGCGATCATCTGGGCGAGACGCGAAAAGACGAGCGCGCCGAGCAGGAGGAAATAGACCAGATCGGCCAGAAGGATCAGGCGCAATGCGCTGGAATTGGCGCCCTGCCCCATCGGCCCGAGGACGACGAAGGTCGCCAGCGCCAGAAGCGGGCCAAGAACGACGAGGCCAAGCGTCAGCACATTCTGGAAGCGCCGTTGCCGACGCAAGCGGTTGAGCCGCTCCCATGATGCCGTGCGTGCAAGCGTCTGCACCACTCGCCCCTGAAATTTGCCGCGCGAAAGCGGCGACCGCCTCTTTGTCGTGGTCCTCTCACCGGCTGACGCCGATGGGCCACGGGTTGTGTTGCGGTTTTACATCAATTTGCGGCGTCGTGTCACGCGGATATCAAGGTCAGTGATCTTCTTGCGCAAAGTATTGCGGTTGATGCCGAGGAGATCGGCGCATTTCGCCTGATTGCCGCCGGTCGCATCCAGTGCGATTTCGATCAGCGGAGTCTCCATTTCCCGCAGGATTCGGTCGTATAGCCCCGGCGGCGGCAGGCTATCGGCATGAAGATCGAAGTAGCGCCGCAAATGCCGCGCGATCGAGGCGGAAAGCCGCTCGCCCTCTTCCGAGGCGCCGACGCGCGGCGGATCGTTGGGCAGCGCGCCGAGCGCGGCCGCTACCTCGGCCTTGCTGATTTCGGACTCCAGCGCCGTCACCATCAGGCGGCGGAGCGTGTTTTCGAGCTGCCGGACGTTACCCGGCCACCGGTAGCCACGCACCAGTTCCATCGCTTCGGGTGCAAGCTGGCGCGGCGCTGTGCCATCGCGTTCGGCTCGGGCAAGGAAATGCTCGGACAGAAGCGGGATGTCCTCCACCCGGTCGCGCAGCGCTGGAACGGGAATGGTCACGCCACTCAGCCGGTAATAGAGATCGTCGCGGAAGCCAGCGCCCTCCATCTTGCGCGCCAGATCGCCCTGCGTCGTGGCGATGATGCGCGGCGCGCTTCCGGGGAGCGCGTCGAGCATCCGCACCAGACGGCCCTGCGTCTCCAGGTCAAAATCACCGACCTCGTCCAGCACCAGCGTCCCGCCCCGCGCCCGCGCGAGAAGTGCGGCAGGGCCGTCTATACCCTGAAGGTCGCCCGCCTGCGCGGTGACGAATGGCATCGTGCGGCGGTCCGAGAAGTCGTGGATCGCCCGCGCGACCAGCGACTTGCCGGTCCCTGACTCGCCAGAGATGAGAACGGGAAGGTCAGTGTTCATCACGCGTGCCACAAGCCGGTAGAGCGCCTGCATCGACGGGGTTCGCCCGACCAGCGGCAGATCGTCACCGCCATCGCGCGCCTGCGTCTCGGGCGTGGGCACGACGCGCCGCTTCTGGCTGAGCGCGCGCGAGGCGCGTTTCATCAGGTCAGGCAGATCGAAGGGCTTTGGCAGATAGTCGAACGCCTCGGCCTCCGCCGCCTGAATCGCCGTCATGATCGTGTTCTGCGCCGAGATCACGATGACCGGCAGGCCGGGCCGTTCCCTGGAAATCTGTGGCAGCGCTTCAAGCCCGTTACCGTCGGGCATGATCACGTCCGAGATCACCAGATCTCCCTTGCCCTCCTCGACCCAGCGCATCAGCGTCATCATCGACGACGTGGCATGAACCTTGCAGCCCGCACGGGTCAGCGCCTGGGTCAGAACGGTGCGGATGGTGCGGTCGTCATCGGCGACAAGTACGGTGCCGTCCATCGATACTTACTCCTGCGATTTCGGCGCCACGGGAAGCGACAGCCGGAAGGTGGTACGTCCGGGTACTGAATCGACGGTAATCCAGCCCTGATGTTCCGCGATGATCTTGGACGCGAGCGCGAGGCCAAGCCCGGTGCCGTTCTCGCGGCCCGAGACGAATGGTTCGAAGATGTCGCCGACGATTTCGGGTGGGATTCCCGGTCCGTCGTCGGTGATTTCGATCTGCAAGGGCAGCCGCGTGCCGCCGCCATCCACCCGGCGCAGTCGCAGCGCGGCGTCGTAGAAGGTGTGGATGCGGATCGTCCCGGCGCGGTCGCCGGATGCTTCGGCCGCGTTCTTCAGAAGATTGAGCAAGACCTGCAAAAGCTGGTCCGCATCGCCGATGGTGGCGGGCAGTGAGGGATCGTAATCCTCGAGGATCGTCATGTGCGACGCAAAGCCGAGAAGCGCAGATCGCCGTGCGCGGTCGAGAATATCGTGGATATTCACCGCCTTCTGTTCCGGCGGCCGCAGATTGCCGAACTGTTCGACCTGTTCGAGAAGCTTCAGGATTCGCCGCGTCTCAAGCACGATGAGGTCGGCCAGCTCCACGTCTTCGGCACCGAGGTTCATCGACAAGAGCTGTGCCGCGCCGGTGATACCGGCGAGCGGATTCTTGATCTCATGCGCCAGCATCTCGGCCATGCCGATAGCCGAGCGTGCGGCGGTCTTCATCCCCTGCCCGCGCCCCAACCGGTCAGCAAACTCGCGCGGCGAGATGAGCAGCAGGATCACCCCTTCGCTATCGACGACCGAGGCGGCGTGGAGGTTGCAGATCACTGGCGCCCGATCGCCGGTGCCGACATCGACCTCGTTGATGTAGAGCGAGGAATGGCTGGCGCGGACGCGGGCGAAGACCTCCTCCAACGGCGCGTCGATGGCGAGCCGGTCGAAGATCGGCTGACCCTTCAGCATCTTTTCGGAGGTGTTCAGGAACTGCTCCGCCGCTGGGTTCAGGTCGATCAGGTGATCCGTGGCGTCGATCAGGATTCCCGGAACCGGAAGCGATGCCCAGAGAAGCGGGGCGGAGGGCAATGTCATGCGGCTTCTCTTTCCGTTCCGGCGGAAAATGCGGCTTCGATGAGGCGCTGGACCTCGGCCGGCGCCGTCTCTCGCATCATCCGCGCGCGCAGATGCGCCGAAGCACCGAGTTCGTCGGCATACCAGCCGAGATGCTTGCGCGCGATGCGGATGCCAAGCTCCCGCCCGTAAAATGTAAGGATGGACTCGTAATGTTCTGAAATCATGTCGATAAGTTGCGTCTCGCTCGGTCTGCTGACGGGTCCTTCCTTGAACGCTTCGGCGGCGATCTGGGCGAGACGCCAGGGCGCGCCCTGCGCGCCGCGCCCGACCATCACGCCATCCGCGCCAGAGGCCACGAGCGCCGCCCGCGCCGACCCGCCATCCACGATGTCACCGTTCGCGATGACCGGAATGCTCACCGCCTCCTTTACCGCGCGGATCGCTGCCCAGTCGGCGGTTCCCTTGTAGAACTGCTGCCGCGTGCGACCGTGGATCACGATCATCTGGACGCCCGCGGCCTCGGCCCGGCGCGCAAGACCCGGCGCATTGAGGCAGTCGGTATCCCAGCCGAGGCGGCACTTCAGCGTCACCGGCAGATCGATCGCGCCAACGACCGCGTCGATGAGGCCAAGCGCATGGTCGAGATCGCGCATCAACGCCGAGCCGGAAAGTCCGCCCGTCACCTTCTTGGCGGGGCAGCCCATGTTGATGTCGACGATGCGCGCGCCCATGTCGGCCACCACGCGCGCCGCTTCACCCATCGCGCCCGCCTCGCGGCCCGCGAGTTGCACCGAGGTCAGGGCGCCGTCCGCAAGCCCCAGATCGGTGCGCGCCTTGGCCCTGACCGAGGGCTTCGCGGTGAGAAGCTCCCCCGAGGCGACCATTTCCGAAACGACGAGACCCGCTCCGAACCGCGCGACGAGACGACGGAACGGCAGGTCGGTGATCCCGGCCATCGGCGCGAGGAACACCGGCAAGCTCAGTTCAGTATCTCCGAGACGCAGGGCCAACGCCTAATCCTTGTGCAATTGCTTCCCAGTTAGTCGCCATCAGCGCGATAGGCAACCAACGTCAGCTTGAAGAGGCCGGCGATTTCGCTTCTGCACAGTTTTTAGGCAGGTTATCGCCCAAGCTGCGGCTTCTTCCGTCATTGCTCCCCAGGGTCCGGCAGGATAGATCGGTCAGAGAGGAGACCTGGGGCGAATGACCGAAACCGACACAGCTGTGATCATCGTCGCGGCGGGGCGCGGCGCCCGCGCGGGCGGCGGCGAGCCGAAACAATGGCGGCCGATCGCGGGCCAACCGGCGCTGTTGCGCACGGTTCGGGCCTTCGAGGGCGTCGGGCGTATCGTCGTCGTGCTCCACCCTGAAGATATCGTGCGGGGTGCGAACCTCTTCCGGGGCAAGGTGACGCTGGTGGCTGGTGGCGAGACCCGCGCAGGCTCTGTCATAAACGCCTTGGAGGTCCTTGATCCTGCACAGATTTCCAAGGTTCTGATCCACGACGGCGCGCGCCCTCTCGTCTCTCGCGCGCTGATCGACCGGGTGTTGGACGCGCTCCGGTACTCTCCGGCGGCAGCACCCGCACTTGCGGTAACGGACGCGCTCTGGACCGGGGCGGAAGGATGCGTTACCGGCCTGACCGCGCGCGAGGGACTGTTCCGCGCGCAGACGCCGCAGGGGTTCCACCTTGCACCGATCCTCGCCGCCCATCGCCGCTTTGCCGGTGAAGCCAAGGACGATGTGGAAATCGCCCTCGCCGCGGGGCTTGACGTTCGCATCATCGAGGGCGAGGAGGAGAACATCAAGATCACCTGGCCCGGCGACTTCGAACGGGCCGAACGGATCGCGCGGGGCCGGATGGATATTCGCACAGGCAACGGATTCGATGTGCACGCCTTCACCGAGGGCGATCACGTCATGCTTTGCGGCGTGAAGGTGCCGCATGACCGGTCGCTGCTCGGTCATTCCGACGCCGATGTCGGGATGCACGCGCTCACCGACGCGCTTTATGGTGCCCTCGCCGAAGGCGATATCGGCCGTCACTTCCCGCCGTCGGACCCGCAGTGGAAGGGCGCCGAGAGCCAGCTTTTCCTGAGCCATGCCATCGGGCTGGCGCGCGACAAGGGTTTCGATCTGTCGAACGCGGACGTGACGTTGATCTGCGAACGCCCGAAGATTGGCCCTCATGCCACTGAAATGGCGAACAACATTGCGCTGGTCCTGGGCGTTGACCCCGACCGCGTCAGCGTCAAGGCGACGACCTCTGAGCGGCTCGGCTTCACCGGCCGCGAGGAGGGCATCGCCGCCATCGCCACCGTCACGCTGTTGCGCCCATGAGCCTGCCCCGTCTCATCTCCACTTTCTTCGGCATCGGCTATCTCAAACCCGCGCCGGGCACCTGGGGCTCGGCCGCGGCGGCGGCTATCGGCGTCCTGATCCATGGGATCGGCAGCTTTCCGTTGCTTCTCGCCGCGACCATCGCGGTCATTCCGCTCGGCTTCTGGGCGACGGCGCGGACGGTCGCAGCGGAAGCGGATAAGGACCCCTCCGAAATCGTCATCGACGAGGTGGCAGGCCAGTGGATCGCGCTGCTCTTCCCCTCCGCCGGGTTCTGGATGCGCGGCATGGACAGCTGGGATTTCCCCTGGCCGGGCTATGTCGCGGCCTTCCTGTTCTTCCGCCTCTTCGACATATGGAAACCCGGCCCCATCGGGCGCGCCGACCGGCGGGGCGATGCGGCGGGCACGATGATCGACGACATTTGGGCAGGGCTTTTCGCCGGGCTGGCCACGCTGATCGCGGCGGGGCTCTATCATGGCGTTCTGATGCGATGACCGCCGCCGAACAGATCCTTGCCGCCGCGAAACAGGCGGGCGTGACGGTCGCCACGGCGGAAAGCTGTACCGGCGGCATGATCTCGGCCGCGATCACCGATGTTGCCGGGTCGTCGGCGATCTTCGACCGGGGCTTCGTGACCTATACCAATGCGGCGAAGGAGGAGATGCTCGGCGTCCGCGCCGGGACGCTCGCCGCCCACGGCGCCGTCAGCGAGGAGGTCGCGCGCGAGATGGCCGAGGGCGCGCTCGCGCGGTCGGGCGCAGGGCTCGCGGTCGCGGTGACGGGCATCGCCGGACCCGGCGGATCGGAGTTCAAGCCCGAGGGGCGCGTCTGCTTCGGGCTTGCCCAAAGCGGTGCAACCACGAAGACGGAAACCATGGAGTTCGGCGCCATCGGCCGCGCCAATGTTCGCCGCGCGACAGTCGAGAGGGCATTGGCGCTCCTGCTCTCGGCCCTCGCCGGTTGATTCTTTACCGCCTATTATTTCCTCACTCCGCCGCAAATCCGGTCAGTAGTCGGGCATTTGGCAATCCGCCCGAAATTTCAGCGCGGATTTTCCGTATTGCCCCTTTTCTCGGCGCGACCCGCACGGTCTCTGCGCCTGACCTGATTTTCACCGGGGAATAGGCATGATGAATGGGGCGGATACAGCCTGGATATTGGTCGCTACGGCGCTCGTCCTGATGATGAGCCTGCCGGGGCTGGCGCTTTTCTATGGCGGACTTGTCCGGGCGCGGAATGTCCTCAGCGTATTCATGCAATGTTTCGCGGTCGCCTGCCTCATGAGCGTCCTGTGGCTTGTGTGCGGATATTCGATCGCCTTCGGAGGCGAAGGGCTGTTCTGGGGCGGTCTCGGACGCGCCTTCCTCGCGGGCGTGGACGCAACCACGGTCAAGGGCACCCTGCCCGAGGTCCTGTTCTTCGCCTTCCAGATGACCTTCGCCATCATCACCCCGGCGCTGTTCCTCGGCGCCTTCGTGGAGCGGGTGAATTTCGGCTTCGTGCTGCTCTTCTCCGCGCTCTGGATGCTTCTCGTCTATGCGCCCGTTGCGCACTGGGTCTGGGGCGGCGGGTTCCTGTCCGATGGCGGCATCTTCGGCGCCACCGGCACCCGCGATTTCGCGGGTGGCATCGTCGTGCACGAAACCGCGGGCCTTGCGGCGCTTCTCCTCGCCGTCCTGATCGGGCCGCGCAAGAACCGCACCACACCGCCGCACAGCCCGGGTTACGTCGCCATCGGCGCGGGTCTGCTTTGGGTCGGCTGGTTCGGCTTCAACGGCGGCTCGGCGCTGGCGGCGGACGGCACCGCCGCGATGGCGATCACGGTCACGCATCTTTCGGCGGCCGCTGCCTCGCTCGGCTGGGCCGCGTGGGAGCGGATCAAGTTCGGGCGCGCTTCGCTCGTCGGCATCGTCACCGGCACCGTCGCCGGGCTGGCCTCCATCACGCCGGCATCGGGTTATGTCGGACCGCCTGCGGCGCTTCTCATCGGTCTCGTCGCCGGCGTATTGTGCCAAGAGGCGGTGAACCTCGTGCGCAACCGGCTTCGCCTCGATGACACGCTCGACGTTTTCGCGGTCCACGGCGTCGGTGGCATCTTTGGAACGATCATGGTCGCTTTCGTCGGCGGGGGTTCTGCGCTGGCGCAATTCGGGGCGCTCGGGATCGTCGGGGCCTACACGCTGATCGTTAGCTTCGCGCTGGCGAAACTCTGCGCCGCCATCGTGCCGATCCGGGTCGATTCGGAGAGCGAGCACAACGGCCTCGATATCTCGGCCCACGGGGAACGCGCCTACGACATCATGTCGTAGCGGCGGGGGCTTCGGCCCGTGGCCTTCAGGCCGGTCCGTAAAGCTGCACCGCGCGCGCTTCGAATGCGCGCACCACGCGGCGCATCGCCTCGTCGAAGACCACGCCGATCAGCTTTTGCAGGATCGCGTTCTTGAACTCGAAATCAACGAAGAACGAGACATCGCAGCCGCCATCGGCGCGGTCGGAAAAGGCCCAGTTGGAGCGCATTAACTTGAACGGACCGTCGAGATACTCCGTGTCGATCTTCATCGCCTCGGGCCAGAGCACGACCCGGCTCGTGAAGCGTTCGCGGAAGACCTTGAACGAGATCACGAGGTCCGCGTCCATCACCTCGGACCCGTCGGGCTTTGGCGTCACCGACCGGATTCGTGCGGCCGCCGTCCAGGGCAGGAATTCAGGATAGCGCGCCACGTCGGCCACCAGATCGTACATCTGGCGGGCGGTGTAGGGCAGCGGGCGGGTTTCGGAATGTCTCGGCATAGCTTCGCAAGTGACTTCACCGCCCCGTGTCGCTAAATGGAAGCGTGAAATCAAGGGGGCGCCATGCCAGATAGACCCTATGTGATCGACGAAATGATCTCGGCCAAGGCAATCGCCGCGCGGGTCGAGGCTTTGGCGAAGGAAATCACCAAGGCGTACAAGGACACCGACAAACTGATCGTCGTCGGACTTTTGCGCGGATCGTTCGTCTTCATCGCCGATCTGGTGCGCGAGATCGACCTGCCGGTCGAAGTCGATTTCCTCGAAGCGTCGTCGTACGGCGACGCGATGGAAAGTTCGCGCGAGGTGCGCATTCTCAAGGACCTGCGCGGCGAGATCTCGGGCAAGGACGTGCTGGTGGTCGAGGATATCGTCGACACCGGCTTTACCCTTCACCATGTCGTCAACCTCCTGAAAAGCCGTGGCCCGAAGCGGCTTGAAGTCTGCGCGCTTCTCGACAAGCCCACGCGGCGCGAGGTGCCGATCAAGGCGACCTGGACCGGGTTCGAGATCCCGGACGAATTCGTCGTTGGCTACGGCATCGACTTCGCGCAACGGAACCGCAACTTGCCGCATATCGGCAAGGTCCGCTTCACGGACGAGGCCGGGACCAGGTGATCCCGCGCTTCCTGCTTCGCATGTCACGTTGGGCGCGCAACCCGCCCTCGGAGCGGCGGGTGGCTCTGCTTCTTGGCGTCCTCGCCGCCTGCCTCGTGATCGCGGCACTGAACTGGGCCGGGCTCTGGCCGGACGCGCTGACGCTCTCGCCCCGGAACGGGATGCCGAGGATTCACGCCGCGCCCTGAACGCTCCCGATCAGTCGCGGCGCCATCGCCTTGAGCGCATCGCAGAGCGTCCGCCGCGTCTCGGCGATGCGCGGAATGTCGGCGAGATCGGCGTGGCTCGCCACCCAGATGTCGACCTCCATCGTCTCGGTCCGGATCGTCATGCGTTCCAATGCCGGATCTTCGGCGCCAAGAAAGGCCGGAAGGATCGATTGGCCCAGTCCCCGCGCGATCATCTCCTTGAGGACCGGAAAGCTGTCCGCCGTTCCCACCACGCGCGCGGGATCGATGTTGGCGGCGATCCAGCGGCCCGGAACCGACCGGGCGAGCGGGCCGGAAATGCCGAGCCAGTCTTCGCCCGCGTGGCCCTTCGCACGGAACGCCGCGAAGCCGAGGCGCGCGGGCGCTTCGCCGACAAGGTCGTCGGGCAGTTGCACCGCGGGCCGCACCGCGATTTCGGCATGGGTGCGGGCAAGGTCGAGATGCGCGTTCGAGCAGAGCAGATGCACCCTCAGATCTGGCGCAGCGCGTCGCAGGCGCGAAAGGACTTCAGGCATGACGCACAGGCAGAACGTGTCCGTCGACGTCACCCGCACCTCACCCACCAGGGGCGCGCGGACACCCTGCAACATGCGGCGCACCGCCTGCACCGCCTGCTCGACCTCGCGCGCAGCTTCGATGATCCGGCGCTGACCGGCGGGAACGTCATAGCCATGCGGGCTTTTGTCGAAAAGCGCGATCCCCGACGCATGCTCGAATGCCGCAACCCGGCGCAGGACGGTCGCATGATTGACGCCGAGCCGCCGGGCCGCACCGCTGACGCTGCCTTCCTCGGCCACGGCGAGGACAAAGCGAAGATCGTCCCAATTGTCGCGCATCGCGTTCCCCTGCCCTCACAATCGCGTTATCTCACGGCCCGTTCCGGGGCATTTGGATCACAAGTTCCCCGATTTCAGGCCTCGGGGGGCTGGATGTGAGATTCCGCACAACGCTACTGCGAAAATTTCGGATGGTCAGCGATAAAAGCACAGCTACTCTGATCGTGAACCAACGATGGAGGCGTTCATGCTGAGACTTCTCACCACCGCTGCTGCCGCATCAATCGCACTGACCGGTTTCGCGAGCGCGCAGGACATGCCGTTCGGGATGCAGATCAAGGCGCGTCAGGGCATCATGGCATACCGCGCGGTGCAACTCGGCACGCTCGGCGCCATGGCGAAGGGCGAGGCGGAGTATGACGCCGAGGCGGCTCAGAAGGCCGCCGACAATCTTCTTGTCGCCGTCTCGGTCGACACCTCCATGCTCTGGCCCAAGGGGTCGGACCACGACGCCGTGCCGGAATCCCAGGCCTTGGCCAAGATATGGGAAGACGGCTCCGACATAGGTGACAAGGGCAAGGCCGCGATCGAAGCCGCGACCGCAATGCAGGCGGCGGCGGGAACCGGGCTGGACCCGCTCAAGGCTGCGATGGGCAAGGTCGGCGAGTCTTGCGGTGCCTGTCACAAGGCATATCGCGTGCCGCAGTAGCGGCGCCGTAGCAGGCGCGTCCGAACCTTTGGGAGAACCATGTCGAAAGGCCGCATCCTCATCGGTCTGGTCGCAGTCGCGCTTGTCGCGGCGGCGGGTGGCTGGTTCGTCACACGCCCGCAACCGCTGCCGCGCGACACGTTCGACGGTTTGACTGCGGACGCGCAGCACGGCGAGCAGGTATTCTGGGCGGCGGGATGTCCCGCTTGCCACGCGGCGTCCGACGCCACCGGGGACGGCAAATTCGTTCTCGCGGGCGGCCAGGCCTTCCCCTCGCCCTTCGGCACGTTCTATGCACCGAACATCTCGAACGACCCCGAGCACGGCATCGGTGACTGGACGGCGCAGGACCTTGGCAATGCGATGCTGCGCGGGGTATCGCGCACGGGCCAGCACCTCTATCCGGTCTTTCCCTATGCCAGCTACGGCAAGACCGCGTTGCAGGATGTCGTGGACCTGCGCGCCTTTCTCGCCACGCTGCCATCCGCTCCGACTCCGTCGAAACCGCATGATGTCGCCTTCCCGTTCAACATCCGCGCGGCGCTTGGGGGCTGGAAGCTTCTTTTCTTCGACACCGACTGGGTGGTCAAAGGCGATCTGACGCCGGAAGAGACCCGGGGCCGCTATCTGGTCGAGGCGCTCGCCCATTGCGGCGAATGCCACACGCCACGGGGCGCTCTCGGCGGGATGGAGCGCGACCGCTGGCTTGCCGGTGCGCCTTCGCCCGACGGCAAGGGCAAGTTCCCGAATATCACCCCGACAAAGCTCGACTGGTCGAAGGCCGATATCGTCGAATACCTGACCTCGGGCTTCACACCGGATTATGACAGTGTCGGCGGCCACATGGCGCTTGTCGTACAGGACACCGCGAAGCTGCCGGAAACCGACCGCGCCGCAATTGCCGCCTATCTGAAGAAGGTGCCGCCGGCAGAGTAGTTGCCTCCGACCCTGCAGGAACAAAATCTGGTAGAAATTTGCAGGTCCAATTGCCTGCAACCCCTACAAAAGGTAGGATGATGGCGCAGCGGGCAGGCAAATGACTCGCCGCATCATAATAATGAACAGACTTTGAGGTTGGTATATGCAGTTCCTTAAACCCATGCTGCGCCTTTCGGCGCTGGTTATCTCTTGCAGCCCGGCGATCCTTGCGGCGCAGTCGCTTCCGCCCGGCTCGTCCGTCACCGGCACCGTCGAGCTTTCCTACGCGACAGATGGCAATACCGATCTGACGCTGCTCTACGGCGATGTGGACGGCAGCTATTCCCTCTCTGGCGGTGGCGAGGGGCTTGGCTTCGACCTAGGGCTGACGGCCTACGAGGGTAACAAGGCGCTCCACGACCTCGCGCTCTATGGCGCGATCACCTACACGACGAGCTACGGCAAGTTCAGCTTTGGTGCGCCGCGCAATGCCTCTTCCGGCCTGTCGAGGATGCCGGTGACCGGCGGCGTCCGTACCGTCGGCTACGCGCAGCAGGCCTATCTCGGTGACCTGCCGCAACTGCTCTATCTCGGTGCGGACAGGTCGTTCTACGGCCTTCGCTACGATGGCGATTACGGCGCCCTCAAGACCGCCGTGTCGCTGCATCATTTCTGCTGTTCGGGCGGCGATTTCGCCGATATCGCGGTCAAGTACGACAGCGGCTTCTTCTTCGCCAACGGCTCGCTCCAGTATTTCGACCCGAAGGGCGCCGCCAATGGAACCGTCTTCCACGGCGAGGTCGGCGCGGCGACGGATTTCTACGAGGCCGGCATCGGCGCGACGAGCGGCGACACTATCCTGCCGGATGCCTGGCAGGCCTGGGCCAGCTACCGGCCCATCGAGCAGCTCGGCCTGACCGCCACGGTTCTTGACGCCGAGAGCGTCAGCGCGATCTGGGGGCTAAGCGCGAAGTACGGCTTTTCGCAGGGCGGGTATGTTCAGGCCGGCATCAGCGACACCCGGAATACCGACGCGATCTGGGACGTGGCGGTCGGGTTCAAATTCTGATACGATCACGTCGAAACGCCAAGGCCGCCTCTTCTGGCGGCCTTTTTCTTCGCCTTTTCAGTGCGTTCACACGCGGCCGAGCTTGGCGAGGCGCGCTGCGCGGAGCCGCGCGAAGTCGTCGCCGGCATGATAGGAGGACCGCGTCAGCGGCGTTGCCGAGACCATGAGGAAGCCCTTGCCATAAGCCGCTTTCTCATAGGCTTTGAATTCCTCCGGCGTCACGAAACGCTCGACCCGGTGATGCTTCGGTGTCGGTTGCAGATACTGCCCGACGGTCAGGAAATCCACGTCCGCGGAGCGCATGTCATCCATCACCTGCCGCACGCCCTGGGCATCCTCACCCAGACCGACCATGATGCCCGACTTCGTGAACATAGCCGGGTCCAGTTCCTTCACCCGCTGAAGAAGCCTCAGCGAGTGGAAGTAGCGCGCGCCGGGGCGCACCGAGGGATAGAGGCCCGGCACGGTTTCGAGATTGTGGTTGAAGACGTCCGGCCTGGCCTCGACCACCTTTTCCAGGGTCTCGGCGCTGCATTTCAAGAAGTCGGGGGTCAGAATCTCGATCGTGGTCCCCGGCGCGCGGTGGCGGACCGCGCGGATCGTCTGGGCGAAATGCTCGGCGCCGCCGTCCTCAAGATCATCGCGATCGACGGAAGTGATGACGACGTGGCGAAGCCCCAGCGTCTCGACCGCATGGGCGACACGGCCCGGCTCGAACACGTCAAGCGCGTCGGGCCGCCCGGTCGCCACGTTGCAGAAGGAACAGCCACGAGTGCAGATCTCGCCCATGATCATCATGGTGGCGTGACCCTGGCTCCAGCACTCGCCGACATTCGGGCAGCCGGCCTCTTCGCAGACCGTGACGAGCTTGTGCGACTTCAGGATGTCGCGCGTCTGCTTGTAGCCGGCCGAGGTCGGGGCCTTGACCCGAATCCAGTCAGGTTTCTTCGGCTGTGCCTGATCGGGCCTGCGCGCCTTTTCGGGGTGGCGCTGATCGGGAATCTTGAGGTCACGCAAGTCTGGTCCCCCTGATTGCGGGTATGCGCCTGAAATATGCACTTTCATAGCATAAGGCAACGCGGCTTGCCCATGCGTCATGGGCAAGCCGGATACCCGCCCGGCGATGCGGGCGCCCTACCCGATCAGCGGAGCCCTGCCGCCGTTCGCCTCGTCATAGTGCCGCTTGAGGCGCACAAGTGCGATGCGAAGTACGATCTTGCCGGACCGCGCCGACCAGCCGAGCCGCTTTTCCGCTGCCTCCAACCCTTCGAGAAAGCAGCAGCAGCGCAGCACCATGTCGCCAAGGCCGGGGCCGAGGTCGCGCAAGGCCGCCGCGACACGGTCGCGCGCGCGGGCCGAGCCGCCGCCGATGCCGCCATCCGGGCTGAAGCCGCCCCTGTCGCCGGCGGTCAGGAAGCGTTCCCAGTTCTGCGCGATGCGTGGCCCCATCTGCGCCAGTTCGAAATCCTCCCGCAACCGTTCCCCGGCAACGACGAGTTCAGCGGCGAGGAACGGCTTGCCGTCCTTGTCACGCCGCCGCCCAAGCAGCGAAAGCGGGCTTTCGGCGAGGTTGAAACGCATCCGGCGCGGCTGATCCTCTCCCGGCTCCAGCATCGCGCGCTCGCCCCAGACCCGGTGCTGCGCCGCGAAGGCCGATGGCGCCTCGGCGAAGCCTGTTGCGTGGTCCTGCTCCTCCTCCAGAAGCCGCTTCAGCGCGGACCGCCCTGCCGTAGTGATCCGATAGGTCGTCACCCGTCCCGTCTGTTCCACAGCGATCCAGTCGTTCAGCGCGAAGGCCTGCGCCACCGTTCGGTCCAGGACCGCCGTCCGGACATCGCCCTTCAGCACCGCGGCCTTCTCCATTTCGGGTGCGACGGCGAGAAGTGCTCCGATCTCGCAGAGCCGCCGGAGAATCCGGCGCGCCTCGCGCTTGACGGTCGCCTCGTCGGCGATCTTGCCCTGGGAATGGCGGATGGGTGCGGTCATGTCTTTGGTTTCCTCGGTGATATCGGTGATGTCGGATGCGGCTTGCGCGGCTTTGTGAAGGCTGCCGAACTCGGTCAGCGCGCGGTCTATCAGCGGGTCGTCGCGCCGGTTTTCGCAGGACCGGATGCGCCGCAGCACGGTCGAGGCGTGGCAGCCCTCTTCCCGCGCGATCGCCCGGATGGACAGGCCGTCTTCGGTATGCCGCAAATAGAGCCGCGTGCCGTCTGGCAGCCAGTTCGGAAAGCCGCCATGGTGTGGTGCAGGTATCATGGTTCCCCCAAAATCTGCGGCACGCTTTACGCTGCCTTAACCTTACGACGCGCAACCGTGAGTTGTATTGGTTACCTGTTGGTTAAGGTGCCGTGCAGGCATAGGTTTCGGCCAATTATTCTAAAATTGTCTGCGACTGCCGCGCGCTCTGCACGCAACAATCCGCAACAGGCGCGAAACTTGTTTCATCTTACGGTTGTACTCACCCGGAGACTGACATGACCGATCTGCTTTCCCTCGTCACGGAACTGCGCCGCCCGCGGCTTCTGATCCGCGCTGCGCGCGCCGGAGTGACGGGCTACAACCGGAACCGCGATCTGAAGCGCGTGATGCGCGTGGCCGAGCCGCCGGCACCCGCGCGGGCGCTCTCGGCGCTCATCGCGGCCGAGGCCGAGATCGAGGAGACCCGTCAGAAGGGCGACGCCGCCTACAGCTTCACGCGCCATATCGAACTCTTGATCGCGATGATCGCCGAGGCGCAGCTTCTGCCGCGCCCTACCCACGCATGAAAAAAGGCCGCCCGGAAGGGCGGCCTCTGACCCCATTCGGGGAAGCGTTCGTTACATGAAGGCGTCTGGCATGGACGCCTTTTTCTTGGCGACGTAGTCGTTCAGAGCCTCTTCGATGGCCGGGTCGATCGCGGGCTTCTGGTAGTCGTTCAGCAGTTTCGTCACCCGATCGCGGGCAAGCGCGATGGTATCGCGGGCGCCTTCCTCTTCCCAGGTCTCATAGGGCTTGTAATCGAATACCTCGGTCCGCCAGAACGCCGACTTGAAGTTGGCCTGCGTATGGGCGCAGCCGAGGTAATGGCCGCCCGGCCCAACCTCGCGGATCGCGTCCATGGCCTGACCGTTTTCGGACACGTCGACGCCCTTGGCCAGACCGTGCAGCACGCCGAGCTGGTCGGCGTCCATGACGAATTTCTCGAAGGACGAGACAAGCCCACCCTCCAGCCAGCCGCAGGCATGGAGCATGAAGTTCACGCCCGCGAGCAGCCCCATGTTGAGCGAGTTTGCGCTTTCGTAGGCCGCCTGCGCATCCGGCACCTTCGACCCGGTGAAGCCGCCGGCCGAACGGTAGGGCAGACCCAGGCGGCGGACAAGCTGGCCCGCGCCATAGGTGATGAGGCTCGCCTCGGGCGTGCCGAAGGTCGGCGCGCCGGAGTTCATGTCGATCGAGGTCACGAAGGCGCCGGCGATCACCGGTGCGCCCTTGCGGACCAACTGGCTGTAGGCGACGCCGGCCAGAACCTCGGCCAGAACCTGCGTCAGCGTGCCCGCGACCGTCACCGGCGCCATCGCGCCACCGACGATGAAGGGCGAGATGATCGCGGCCTGGTTGGCCTTGGCATAGACCTCGAGCGCGCCCATCATGATGCCGTCGAAGGTCAGCGGCGAGTTGATGTTGATGAGCGAGGTCATCACCGTGCGGCCATCAAGCCCACCGAACAGGATCTCCGACATCTCGACCGAATCCGCGGCCCGGCTCGGCTCCGTGACCGACCCCATATAGGGCTTGTCCGACAGCGTCATATGGGCCAGCAGCATGTCGAGGTGGCGCTTGTTCACCGGCACATCCGTCGGCTCGCACACCGTGCCGCCGGAATGGTGCAGCCATTTCGACATGTAGCCGAGCTTCACGAATTTCTGGAAGTCGTCGATCGTCGCGTAGCGCCGGCCACCATTGGCATCGCGCACGAAGGGCGGCCCATAGACCGGCGCGAGGACAAGTCCTCTGCCCCCGACGGTGACATTGCGGTCGGGGTTGCGTGCGTGCTGGACGTAGGATGACGGCGCGGTCTGGCAAAGTTCGCGCGCGAGGCCGCGCGGAATGCGGACGCGTTCGCCCCTCACCTCTGCCCCGGCGGCTTTCCAGCGTTCCAGAGCGCCGGGGTTTTCCACGAAGTTGACACCGATCTCTTCCAACACCGTTTCGGCGTTGTACTCGATGATCTGGAGCGCTTCCTCGTTCAGGATTTCGAGGTTCGGAATGTTGCGCTCGATGAACCTGGCGACCTCGATGCGGACCGCGGTACGTTCCGCGCGCCGCGCCGCGCCGCCGCCACCCCGTGCCCTGCGGCCTTCCGCAACTTCACTCATCTTGACGTCTCCTGATGCCGCTGGTTCCGCATCTTTTACCGCCAAAGCCGGTCGCGCGGCTGCGGTTTGCGTCATCTGGCACTCGAAAACGACATTCCGCCCTGTCAGGCCCCCGAGGACCGGTCCGGCTATTCCGCCAGCCAGGCGGAGACACTCGGCAGTTCCGGGCGGAAATAGGCGACGATCCGCCCCTCCGCAGGCGCCGTCGCGCCGTCGCGCCACGGGCTGATCCCGTGCAGGGCCAATCGGTGAACCAGCACCGCCTCGCCCGGCCGGGCATGAAGCGCGACGCGCGGACAGGCGGCGAAGACCTCGCGCCTGGCGGCGTGGTAGGTCTCGGTAATGTCGGTGAATGGCCGCTCGGCTTCTGGCATACCCTGGAACACATCAACGAAGGCGCGCGCCATTATCTTGTGGCTGCCCTCCCAGACGACGAGCGGGCTCGCGCCCGCGTCGAAATCCGTCAAGGGCAGGCCAAGGATATAGGCATGCGGTTCCCGCACCATCCGGCGGCGGTCGGGTCCGATCGGGAGGAGCCCGTCGACATGGGCGGAATCGCGGTCGCGGCGATAGGCGAAGGCAGCGGCGCTTTCGTCGGGCGACGGTCGCGGATAGCCGGGAAAGACGGTCGAGACCTGCGCGCGGTGCAGCGGCAGATCACCATACAACTCCCGCAGGGCGTCGATCACCTGCCCCGCGAGAGGGACGCCACCGACCGCCCCGCGTTCGTCATTGGACAACCCCTCAAGCCCCACATCCCAGGTCCCGCCAAGCCGGAGATCCGCCAAGGGCCTGCCCCCGAGCGACGCCAAGGCCGCCTGTGCCCAATCCGCGACCGAAGGCTCCGCCGTGAACCGCGCCCAGCCCCGGTCCGCGAACCCCTCTACCATCCCGCCGCCTTGCGCAGCATGTTGAGCGCCACGACGGCGAGAAATACCGCGAAGACCCGCCGCAGGGGCTTGGGGTCCATCGCGTGGGCGAACTTCACGCCCATCGGCGTGGTGATGAGCGTCATCGCGATGATGAGGAGGAACGCGGGCAGGTTGACCGAACCCACCGTGTAGGGCGGCGCACCAGTGACCGGCGTAAGAAGGAACCCCGCGACCGAGGGCACCGCGATCGTCACGCCGAAGCCTGCCGCCGTCGCGACCGCGCGGTGGATGGGCGTGCCATAAAGGCTCATCAGCGGTACGCCGAAAGAGCCGCCGCCAATCCCCATCAGCACCGACAGGAAGCCGACCAGCGGCGAGAGGACCACCCGCGCCGGGCCTTTCGGCATTTCCGGCCCGATCCGCCACTGCGAACGCCCGAGGCCAAGATAGAGCGCCACGACCAGCGCCAGCGTCCCGAAGATCGCCTGCAGGACCGGCGTGCGAAGCTGTGCCACGACCAGAACCCCCAGCACCGCGCCAACGGCGATCCCCGGACTCCAGCCCTTGAGAATCGTCCAGTCCACAGACCCCTTCCTGTTGTGCAGGAGGACCGAACGCAACGAGGTCACGATGATCGTGGCGAGCGAGGTCGCAAGACAGACCTGCATCAGGTCCGGCCCGTCATAGCCGAGCGCATAGAAGGCATAGAAGAAGGCCGGGACGAGGATGATCCCGCCGCCCACGCCCAGAAGGCCCGCGATCACGCCCGCAATCGCTCCGATCGCCAGAAGGAGAAGGATCATCGGCAGGAGGTCGGCAAAGGCGGGCATGGTGGTTCCTGAGGACGCGTCTTGCCGCTTGCTACCGCGCTTGCAGGTGCTTGGCCAGAGCGGTTGTCACCCCCGGCGGGTGGCCGACACTTCAGCGGATGATCAGGTATCGGCAAGACCCCGCGATGGCATCCGCGGCGCGCGCCGACGCCACCGCCGCAGCATCGTTTCGCATCTGCCGACCGGCCCCGAAGGCGGTCGGCGACATCGCCGCCCCGATGGCGGTCAGCCCCGCTTGCAGGAACCAAAACGGTTGGCCGTAGCCGGACCTGCGCCTCGCGGGCCCCGTAACGGCCAGGTCTGACCTCACGCCGCCTCATCCCGAACCGGAGCGAGGGCCGCCTCGATTACCTCGAATCCCGCATCGGGCTGATTTGCATGCTCCGACAGCATACGCCGCCATTGCCGTGCGCCACGCTGGCCGTGAAAGAGGCCGAGCATATGCCGCGTTATCTGGTGGAGCCTTCCGCCCGCCGCGAGATGCGCCGCGATATAGGGCCGCATCCGGTCGATCACCTCGAACCTGTCGGGTCCGGCGGGGCCGCCGAAGATCAGTTCATCCGCCTTGCCGAGAACCTCGAAGGGTTCATGATAGGCCGCACGGCCGACCATGACGCCGTCAAGCCCCTGCGCTAGGAACGCCTCGGCCTGCGCGAGACTGGCGATGCCGCCATTCACCGAGATATGCAGATGCGGGAACGCGGTCTTCATCCGATGGACAAGCGGATAGTCCAGCGGCGGAATATCGCGGTTCTCCTTCGGTGAAAGCCCCCGCAACCACGCCTTCCGCGCATGAATCGCGACGCGTTTTACACCCACCTCCGACATCCGCGCCAGGAAGTCCGGCAGGACCTCCTCCGGCACCTGATCGTCCACGCCGATCCGGCACTTCACCGTCACCTCGACCGGGCTCGCCACGATCATCGCCGCGACGCACTCGGCCACCAGCGCCGGGCGTTCCATCAGCACCGCACCGAAACAGCCGGACTGCACCCGATCCGAGGGGCAGCCGACATTCAGGTTGATTTCATCATAGCCGAGACCGGCCGCGATCCGTGTGGCTTCGGCCAGTTCTTTCGGGTCCGATCCGCCGAGTTGCAGCGCCACGGGATGCTCGCCCTCGTCGAAGCCCAGGAGCCGCCGCCGATCGCCGTGGATCACCGCCGGCGCCGTCACCATCTCGGTGTAGAGCAACGTCTCGTGGCTGATCTGGCGATGGAAGAAGCGGCAGTGCCGGTCGGTCCAGTCCATCATGGGCGCGACGGAGAGGCGCGCCGCGCGGACCTGATCCATCCGCTTCGCCTCAGTCGCCTTCTCCGCCATCGCAGCGCCCTTCGTGAACAAGGCCGCTCTCCTATGCTAAGTCGCGGCTTCCGTCCACCCTTGGCGCCCTAGTGCAGGCGGAACTCGCCCACGACGTTGCGCCATTCGCCGGGCGAGATCAGCTTGCGGTGGCAGAAGCGCACCGAATGGAGCGGGCCTTCGATCTTTTCCTGCCAGAACTCGATGAAGCGGAACAATTCCGGATAGTCCGGCGCAAGATCGTATTCCTGCCAGATGTAGCTGTTGAGTACGTGCCGGTAGTCCGGCAACCGGTAATACAGTTCGGCGGTCGTGAGCCCGTAGCCTTTCAGCATCAGCTCCGTCTCGGACCCGCCTTCGCCAGTACGCATGCCAACCTCCGTGACCCCATGGAATCAAGAGTACCCGAGTCGCGGTTAATGACAATGAAAACAGTGCGTTATCTTTGTGGCACGCGTGGTCGCCAGAAAGCCGCTCGGCTGCCATTGCACCCCACGGATGGCATAGGGTATAGTCGCGCGCAACAATATCTGGGCCGGCCAGCGGCCCCCACAAACAAGGGCGAGCATCCGTGACAGACACCCCGGAAACCCCTGAAAACGCAGAGGAAAAACCTCAGCGCCCGGTCTATGACGGCCCCACGGTCGATATCGCCGCCGAGATGCGGACGGCCTATCTCGACTATGCGATGAGCGTCATCGTATCGCGCGCGATCCCCGATCTGCGCGACGGCCTGAAACCTGTTCATCGGCGCATTCTTTATGCAATGCACGAAACCAGCAACACGCACGACAAGCCTTACCGCAAGTCGGCGCGGCCGGTGGGCGACGTCATGGGGAAATACCACCCGCATGGCGACGCCGCGATCTATGACGCGCTGGTCAGGATGGCGCAGGATTTCTCGATGTCGCTGCCGCTCCTCGACGGTCAGGGCAACTTCGGCTCCATGGACGGCGATAACGCGGCTGCCATGCGCTATACCGAAGTGCGCATGGACAAGCCCGCTGGCGCCCTTCTCGCCGACATCGAGAAGGACACGGTCGACTTTCAGGACAATTACGACGGCAAGGACAGGGAGCCGACCGTCCTGCCCGCGCGCTTCCCGAACATGCTCGTCAATGGCGCGGGCGGCATCGCGGTCGGCATGGCGACAAACATACCGCCCCACAACCTCGGCGAGGTCATCGACGGCACGCTGGCGCTGATCGACAACCCCGACCTGTCGACCGAGGCGCTGATGGAGTTCATCCCCGCGCCGGATTTCCCCACCGGCGCCCTCATCCTTGGCCGCTCGGGCGCGCGCAAGGCCTATCTCGAGGGCCGCGGCTCCGTCATCATCCGGTCAAAGACGCGGGTAGAGGAGATCCGCAAGGACCGCTACGCCATCGTTCTCGATGAGATCCCCTACCAGGTCAACAAGGCCACGATGATCGAGCGGATCGCCGAGATGGTCCGCGACAAGCGGATAGAAGGCATCGCCCATGTCCAGGACGAGAGCGACCGCGTCGGCGTTCGCGTTGTCGTCGAACTGAAGCGCGACGCGACGCCCGAGGTGGTACTGAACCAGCTCTTCCGCTTCACGCCGATGCAGACCTCGTTCGGCTGCAACATGCTGGCTCTGAACGGCGGCCGTCCCGAAACGCTGGCACTTCGGGATTTTCTCACGCATTTCATCACCTTCCGCGAAGAAGTCGTGGCACGACGAACGGCTTTCGAACTTCGCAAGGCGCGTGAACGCAGCCATATCCTCTGCGGTCTCGCCGTTGCGGTATCGAACGTCGATGAAATCGTGGCTACGATCCGTTCCTCCGCCGATCCGGCCGAGGCGCGCGAAAGGCTGATGACACGGCGCTGGCCGGCGCATGACATCGCCGCCTACATCAAGCTGATCGACGATCCGACCCACAAGATGAACGACGACGGGACCTATAATCTTTCGGAGACCCAGGCCCGCGCGATCCTCGACCTGCGGCTCCAGCGCCTGACGGCAATGGGCGTCAAGGAAGTTACGGACGAACTTCAGGACCTCGCCGCAAAGATCAAGGATTACCTGGAAATCCTCGGCTCGCGCGACCGCATCATGACGATCATCTCGGACGAATTGCGCGAAGTGAAGGAACAGTTCGCCGTTCCCCGCCGGACCGAGATCGTCGACTGGGCCGGCGACATGGACGACGAGGACCTGATCGAGCGTGAGGATATGGTCGTCACCATCACGTCCGGCGGCTATATCAAGCGCTCCCCGCTTGCCGATTTCCGGGCGCAGCGCCGGGGCGGCAAGGGCCTGTCCGGCATGGCCACGAAAGAGGATGACGTCGTCACGACGCTTTTCGTGGCGAATACCCACACCCAGCTTCTGTTCTTCACGACCGACGGCATGGTCTACAAGCTCAAGACCTGGCGGCTGCCGCTTGGCGGACGCACGGCGAAGGGCAAGGCGATCATCAACATCCTGCCGATCCCCACCGGAGTATCCATCGCGGCGATCATGCCGGTCGACGTGCCGGAGGAGGAATGGGAAGCCTTGCAGATCTTCTTCGCGACGTCGGACGGCGACGTGCGGCGGAACGCACTATCCGACTTCACCAACGTCATGCGGAACGGCAAGATCGCGATGAAGCTGCCCGAAGGCACCTTGCTCGTGAATGCCCGCATCTGCGACGAAGATGACGACGTGATGCTGGTCACCGCCCTCGGCCGAGCGATCCGCTTCCCGACGACCGAGGTCCGGGTCTTCAAGGGCCGCGATTCCACCGGCGTGCGCGGCATCCGTCTCGCCAAGGGCGATACGGTCGTCTCGATGTCGGTCATCCGCCACTTCGAAGCCAACCCCGAGGAGCGTGCCGCCTATCTCAAGCAGCGCCGCCTCATGGCCGGTGTGACGGAGGACGAAGTGGCTGACGAGGAGGAGGAAGCCGTGGCCGAGGGCCAGCTTTCGCCCGAGCGCTACGCCGAGATGTCGGCGGCTGAAGACCTGATCCTGACGATCACGGCAAGCGGTCTCGGCAAGCTTTCCTCGTCGCACGACTACCCGGTACGCGGTCGTGGCGGCCAGGGAGTGAAGGCGATCTCGGCGGGCAATCGCGGCGGCAGGCTCATCGCGTGCTTCCCGGTGGATACCGACGATCAGATAATGCTTGCGACATCGACGGGCCAATCCATCCGTTGCCCCGTGGACGGGATCAGCTTCCGATCGCGTTCTGCAGGCGGTGTCAAGGTCTTCGACACGACCAGGGGCGAAGAGGTGGTTTCCGTGGCCCGCATCGCCGATCAGGGCGAGGAAGACGAGCTGTCCGGGGACGAGTGATCGCCCCCGGCACCTTCACATCCGTCTGCGCGCGCCGCCGGAAAACAACCGAAGGTTGATTCGATCAAGTCGAGATCCGGAGGCTTCCGAAGGGTAAAGCCAGGTAAATCGCAGAGTTTTTTGCCATTTAATTGCGGAATGCCCCAGCAGGAATTCCCTTTTTTTCTTGGACTATCCGTTTCTTGCCAAAATAGTTCCCGCTAAAGGTGTGATTGTCGCCCCATTTTCGCCATGCTTTAACGGTCCCTAAAGGAATGAACTGAATTCTGCTGCTGACAACGTTCCGGACTGGCGACCCACCACGCTATCGCCACCGACCGGAGCAAAGCAGCGAAAGGGGAGACGGAAGATGGCTCAATCGGATTTCACGGCCTCGCAGGGCGAAAGCGCAGGACAGGCACCTTGGCTGGTATCCGGCCTCATGGCGCTGGGTGACAAGCTTCACGCCACCTTTGTCAGCCTGCGCTACGCGCCACAGGAAGAGCGTTCGCTTCAGTCCGCGCCAAAGGACATCGACCCCGGCTATCTGCGGGACATCGACATGAGCGTCAATTTCTGAAACCGGACGCAGATCGCATCGCCATCCATTGCGCGTATTCGCACAAGAGATGTTTGCTGATCGGTCTTCTTCCCGACCCTGATGGATCGTACTTCCGTGTTCGCGTCACTCATGGCGCTGACACGGAGAACAGCATGACCCAGATCCAGTCCAGCGCCACCCTCGCGGCGCGCATCCTTCTCAGCCTTCTCTTCATCATCGCCGGTTTCGGCAAGTTGCAGGACGTCGCCGGCTTCACCGGCTACATGACGTCCGGTGGCGTTCCCGCCATTCTCGCCTGGCCGACCATCACCCTCGAATTCCTCGGCGGGATCGCGGTCCTGATCGGCCTCTTTACACGTCCCGCCGCAATCGCGCTCGGTGGCTTCTCGATCCTTGCCGCGCTGCTTTTTCACTTCGTCCCCTCCGACGCCACGCAGATGGTCAACTTCTGGAAGAATCTCGAACTCGCGGGCGGTTTCGCCCTGCTGGCGGCCCACGGTGCGGGCGCCTATTCCGCCGATGCGATTCTCGGACGCCGGACTCACGCCCCCGCGTGATCGACCGGCCGCCGCACTTGAAGGGGGCAGCCGCCGCTGCCTTCCTTCTCTGTTTCGCAGAACGCACCGATACCGTCAGCCAAGCATGAATTCGCGTGAGATTGGGGCCATTTGGCCGTATTTCCGCCTTGTTTCATGCAAATTTAGGACGATTTTATTTACCTAAAATCAACCTGTGGGGGCGTGTGCCGATAGTCGAGTTGCCTGGTTACCGTATCTGATCTCTTCGAAGGGGTACCAAAGCTATGCCGCATCGCCACCAGCGCGCCCAGAATCTCGGGCAGAACGGTCAGAACCTCGTTAGGGTTGTCATCGCTTCCTACTTCATCGCGATTTCACTCGGCCTGATCCCGGGCACCACCGCCCTGCCGTTGACGGAACCGTTCCTGCCTCAGCCCTATGCCGATGCCGCGAGCAAGGCCATCGTCTTCGCATCGGCCTATCTGGTGCTCCTCGGCGTCTGGCTCCGCCTGTCGGCGCTCATCCTGGCCACGGTCCTGTTCTGGTCGAGCTACCTGGAGAATATTGGCGCCGGGAACCTTGAAGGCTTCTGGCGCGATCTCGCCCTGATCGGCGCCCTGATCCTGACCTACACCCAAACCATGCCCCGCGCAGAAAGCCGCCGCGCCGCAATCCGCTTCAAGCGCCGCGCACGCCGCATCACGCCCGCCAGCCCCGTCGTGCCACGGCGTCTCGTGACCTACATGCCGCAACCGCGCTTGCGCATCGTGGCGCGCAACACGGCGCTGGCCGAGGCCGACAACATCTTCCGCGACGACGCCGACATCGCGTTGGCGTCCTGATCCGGCGCTGACCCCTTTCCATCGCCGCACGATCCGCCTAAATCGCGGGGCATGGAAACACGACTTCACATCGTCGGAGGCGGCATGGCCGGGTCCGAGGCGGCTTGGCAGGCGGCCCGCATGGGCGTCCCCGTGACCATCCACGAGATGCGCCCCAAGGTCGGCACCTTCGCCCACCGCACCGGGCACCTCGCCGAGATGGTCTGCTCGAACTCCTTCCGTTCGGACGATGACGAACAGAATGCCGTGGGTCTTCTCCATTGGGAGATGCGCGCGGGCGATGGCGTGGTCATGGCCATGGCCGACCGTCACCGCCTGCCCGCGGGCGGCGCGCTGGCTGTCGACCGCGATCCCTTCGCCGAGGCCGTGACGGCGGAACTGCGCGCACACCCGCTGATCGACATCGAAAGCGACGAGATCGCCACGCTCCCCACCGACGGCCACTGGATCATCGCCACCGGCCCCCTGACCTCCGGCGCCCTTGCCGAAGCGATCCGGGCCGAGACCGGCGCCGATCAACTCGCCTTCTTCGACGCCATCGCCCCCATCGTCTATGCCGAAAGCGTGGACATGTCCGTCGCCTGGATGCAGTCGCGCTATGACAAGGGCGACACCGAGGAGGAGCGCACCGCCTATCTCAACTGCCCGATGGACCGCCCGCAATATGAGGCCTTCATCGCCGCCCTCCTCGCCGCCGACAAGGCCGAATTCCACGACGGCGAGACGGCGAAATATTTCGACGGCTGCCTGCCGATCGAGGTCATGGCCGAGCGCGGCCATGAGACGCTGCGCTTCGGCCCGATGAAACCCGTCGGCCTGACCAACGCGCACCGACCGGAGGTCAAGCCCTATGCCGTCGTCCAGCTGCGCCGCGACAACAAGCTCGGCACGCTCTTCAACATCGTCGGCTTCCAGACCAAGATGAAATACGGCGCGCAGACCGACGTGTTCCGGTTGATCCCGGGGCTGCAAAACGCCAGCTTCGCGCGCCTCGGCGGCATCCACCGCAACACCTTCATCAACTCGCCGACCCTGCTCGACGACCGGATGCGACTGCGCTCAAAGCCCAATATCCGCTTCGCGGGCCAGATCACCGGGGTCGAGGGCTATGTCGAAAGCGCCGCGATGGGGCTTCTGGCGGGCCGCATGGCCGCCGCCCAGATTCTCGGCCGCGACCTGCCGCCACCACCGCCCGAAACCGCGATCGGCGCGCTTGTCACCCACATCACCGGCGGCGCGGAGGCAAAGACCTTCCAGCCGATGAACGTCAATTTCGGCCTTTTCCCGCCCATCGACGCAAAAGGCGGGCGCAAGGGCCGCAAGGACCGCTACAAGGCCTATACCGACCGCGCGAAAGCTCTTTTCACCGATTGGCTCGCGGCGCAGGGCTGATGCGCACCCGCTTCGCGCCCTCGCCCACCGGCCCCCTGCATCTCGGCCATGCCTATTCCGCGATCCTCGCCCACGACATGGCCCGCGCCGAGGGCGGCGAGTTTCTGCTCCGCATGGAGGATACCGACCTCGAACGATCGAAACTCGAATGGGAGTCGCTGATCCTCGAAGATCTGGCTTGGCTTGGCCTCGTCTGGGACGGGCCGGTCCACCGCCAGTCGGAGCATCTCGACAGCTACAACGACCGGCTTGAAACCCTCGCGGAACGCGGCCTCCTCTATCCCTGTTCCTGCACCCGCACCGACATCCGCGCCGCCGCCGCCGCGCCGCAGGAAGGCGTTGCGCACTCGGTCTATCCCGGCACCTGTCGCGGCCGCCCGATCTCTGACCGCAAACCAGGCGACGCGCTCCGCCTCGATCTGGACAGGGCGCTCGCCGCCCTCGCGCCCGAGTTCCTGATCTTCACCGATACCGGCCCCATCCATGCCGGCTTGCACCGCGTCGATCCCGCAGCCGCCCGCACCTCGATCGGCGACATCGTCCTCAGCCGCAAGGGCGAAGGCATCGTCGCCTATTTCCTCGCCTCCGCCTTCGACGACGCCGATCAGGCGATCACGCAAGTCATCCGGGGCGAGGATCTTTTCGACTTCACGCCCATTCAGGTGATCCTCCAGCGCCTCCTCGGCCTGCCCACACCGATCTACCATCACCACCGGCTGATCCGCGACGAGACGGGCCGCCGCCTCGCCAAACGCGACGACGCCCGCGCGATCCGCAAATACCGCGAAGATGGCGCAACCCCGCAAGACATCCGCCGCTTGGTCGGCCTCGCCTGAGCCCTGCGCTTTCATCTTGCCGACAAATACCTCCGCCGGAGGCTCCCGCCCGCGCCGCTACGCCTCGGGCCGCAGCAGCTCGACCTCCTCGCCGCCCCGCACGCCGGTATAGAAGCACGACCGCCGGTTGGTGTGGCAGGCCGGGCCGGTCTGCTCGACCAGAACCAGCAGGCAGTCCCGGTCGCAATCGACCCGCAGGTCCACGAGCCGTTGCACATGGCCGGAAGTCTCGCCCTTCACCCAGAACGCCTGACGCGAGCGCGACCAGTAGGTGACGCGCCCGGTCTGAAGCGTCCGCGCCACGGCCCCGGCATTCATCCAGGCCAGCATCAGCACCTCGGACGAGGCATGATCCTGCGCGATGACCGGGATCAGGCCACGCGCGTCATAGACCAATGTCGAAGGGTCGAAGGTCATGCCTCATCTTTCCATCTTGTCTCAGGCATCCTATCTAGGGGCAAAGCCCGCACGGGGAAAGCCATGAGCGACACCGACCTCATCAAGCTCTATTCGCAGCGCATCCTTGCGCTGGCGGCGGATATTCCGCACAGCAATCGGCTCGACCATCCCACGGCCACGGTCCGCAAGCGCTCGCCGCTTTGCGGGTCGACCGTCACCGTCGATATCGACGTGAAGGACGGCAGGATTGCGGATTACGGGCAAGACGTGAAGGCCTGCGCCCTCGGTCAGGCGTCCGCATCCATCGCCGGCCGCCACATGATCGGCCGCACCAAGGCGGAGGTCGAAAAGGCCCGCGACGAGCTGCGCGCCATGTTGAAGGAAGGTGCCGCACCCCCGCAAGCGCCCTTCACAGGCTACGAGGTTCTGGAACCCGCGCGGGATTACAAGAACCGCCATGCCTCGATCCTGCTCGCGCTCGAAGCGACGGCCGAGGCAATGGCGGAAGCCGAAGCGGCAGCCTGAGCGGCGCTATATCAGGAAGCTCTCCGCCCTCATCGTCTCAGGCACCGGCGCACCGAGGCGGCTGAGTATTGTGGGGGCGAGCTGCAACTGGTGCAGAAGCACCTCCTTCTCCGGTCCCTGCCCCGCGCCAAAATAGTAGAGCGCGAAGTCCTGTTGGTCCTCGCCCGCCCCGCCGTGATGGCCGCGCGCATCCTGCCCATGATCCGCCGTCACGATGACCTCATACCCCATCTCCCGCCAGCGCGGGATGAACGGCGCCAGCATCTCATCCATGACGAAGCAGGCGTGGTCCATCTCCTCGCAGTCGTGGTAAAAGCGGTGCCCCATGCTGTCGAGCGTGCAGGTATGGAGCATCCCGTAGGTCAGCCCGAACCGCCCACAGAGCGAGGTCAGCGTGGCGAAGAGGTCCACATCCGACGGCGTCATCTGATTTTCGTGGCCGTAGCCCGTCATCGTGTGGAACCGGCCGTGATTGATCGTGGCGCTTTCCGGCTCGTCATATTCGACATCGCGCACCGGATCGAAGGGATGGCGGTTGAATAATTCCGACCAGAAGCTGTGCGCGACCGCCCCGGTCACGCCGCCACCCTGTCGGACCTGCGAGAACACGTCGGGTGCCTTCAGCCGAAAGACGTTGCCGTTGCCGGTGCAGCCGTGGACCTGCGGCGTGACGCCGGTGTGGATCGAGGCATAGCAGGAGGCCGAGGTCGAGGGCAGCACCGCACGCATCCGCCAGACCCGCGCCTCGCCCGCGGCCGCCCAACCTTCGAGGTTGCCGAAAAGGCGGCGCCAGTTGCGCCAGGGCACGCCGTCGAGAATGATGAGCAGAAGTTTACCGTCCATGACGTCCCCCGCGCGGTGCTTCAGTTCCCCGCGCTTTCCATGCGGCGGTGCGCGATGACCTCTTCCAGCCAGCCAAGCTTCATCTCCGGGACCGAGGACAGCAGAAGGTCGGTATAGGCGTCAAAGGGCGGCGCGAGCACATCGGACTTGGAGCCGTAGCGCACGACCTCGCCGCGATACATCACGGCGATGGAATCGGCGATTGCCCTTACCGTCGCAAGGTCATGCGTGATGAAGAGATAGGCGACATGCTCGATCTTCTGGAGATTGAGCAGCAGCTTCAGGATGCCGTCGGCCACCAGCGGGTCGAGCGCCGAGGTCACTTCGTCGCAGATGATCATCCTGGGCTTGGCCGCCAGGGCCCGTGCGATGCAAACGCGTTGCTTCTGGCCACCCGAAAGTTCGGCCGGATAGCGGTCGACGAAGCCCTTTCCCATTTCTATCTCGTCGAGAAGTTCCTGAATGCGCTTGCGCTTCGCGTCGCCTTTCAGGCCGAAATAGAACTCCAGCGGCCGCCCGATGATCGTGCCGACCGTATGGCGCGGGTTCATCGCCGTATCGGCCATCTGGTAGATCATCTGCAACTCGCGCAGATCGTCGCGGGTGCGGGCCTTCTGATCGGGCGTCAGGTCGCGCCCGGCGAAGCTGATCCGCCCCTTCGATGGCGGAAGAAGGCCGGTGATGACCCGCGCCAGCGTCGATTTCCCCGAACCGCTTTCGCCCACGACGGCGAGCGTCTGGCCCGGATGAAGCTCTACCGAGATATTCTTCAGGACATCGAAATTCGTGCCGCGATAGCGCGCGGTGATATTCTCCACCTTAAGCACGGGATCGGGCGTCGGCGCCTTCTCCTCATGCTCGATGGAGCGGACCGAAACCAGCGCCTTGGTGTAGTCCTGTCGCGGCGCCTCGATGATCTGGCGGGTATCGCCATATTCGACCCTGTTGCCGTGGCGCAGCACCATGATGTGATCCGAGACCTGGGCGACGACGGCAAGGTCGTGCGTGATGTAGAGCGCGCCGACGCCGGTATCCTGGATCGCCTCCTTGATCGCGGCCAGCACGTCGATCTGCGTCGTCACGTCAAGCGCGGTCGTCGGTTCGTCGAAGATCACGAGGTCCGGCTTCGGACACAGCGCCATCGCCGTCATCGCGCGCTGCAACTGCCCGCCGGAGACCTGATGCGGATAGCGGTTGCCGAAGGTTTCGGGATTGGGCAGGCCAAGCTTGGCGAACAGCATGACCGCCCGCTTTTCGGCCTCGGCCCGGTTCGACAGACCGTGGAGCAACGTCGTCTCGATCACCTGCTCCATCAGCTTTTTCGCCGGGTTGAACGATGCTGCCGCCGATTGCGCGACATAGGTGACCTCATGCCCCCTGATCTTGCGCAGCCCTCCGGACCCGAGCTTCAGGATGTCCCGTCCGTTGACGATGACCTCGCCCCCGGTGATGCGCACCCCGCCGCGCCCATAGGCCATCGCCGACAGTCCGATGGTGGATTTGCCGGCGCCGCTTTCGCCGATCAGACCCAGCACCTTGCCCTTCTCAAGCGTGAAGGACACGCCCTGGACGATGGTAATGTCCTCCGGCGGCTCGCCGGGCGGATAAACCGTGGCGCCGATCTTCAGGTTCCTGACGTCGAGCAGGGGATCAGCCACCGCGCCCCCCTTTCAGGCTGCTCGTGCGGCCCAGAACCCAGTCCGCGACGAGGTTGACGGAAATCGCCAGGGTCGCGATGGCGATGGCGGGATAAAGCGCGGCGGCAATGCCATAGACGATGCCGTCCTTGTTTTCCTTCACGATGCCGCCCCAGTCGGCCAGCGGCGGCTGAACCCCAAGCCCGAGGAAGGACAGCGTCGAGATGAACAGCACCGCGAAGATGAAGCGCAGGCCCATTTCGGCGACCAGCGGCGACAATGCGTTGGGAAGGATCTCGCGGAAGATGATCCAGCGGCCGCCTTCGCCGCGCAGACGCGCCGCCTCGACATAGTCCATCACCGTGATGTCCACCGCGACGGCGCGGGCCAGACGGAACACCCGCGTGGAATCGAGCAGTCCCATCACGAGGATCAGGATCGGCACCGTCACCGGCATGACCGAAAGGACCACCAGCGCGAAGATCAGCGTGGGAATCGCCATCACGAGGTCGATGCCGCGCGACAGGACCTGATCGATCCACCCGCCCATCACCGCCGCGGTCAGCCCGAGGATGGAGCCGATGACGAAGCTCAGCACCGTTGCGGCGGTGGCGACCGCGATGGTGGTCTGGCCGCCATAGATCATCCGGGACAAGAGATCGCGCCCGATGCTGTCGGTGCCCAGCCAGAACTGCGACGACGACGGTTCCCAGACACCGCCGACCACTTCGGACATGCCGTAGGGCGCGATCCAGCCGGCGAAGATCGCCACGAAGAAGTAGAGCCCGGTGAAACCGAGGCCGATGAGCGCGGAAAGCGGGATGCGGCTCATTTCGGATGCCTCAACCTTGGATTGGCGAGGATCGAGATCACATCGGCCGCGATATTCAGAATGATGTAGACAGCCGCGAAGATCAGTCCGCAGGCCTGCACCACCGGCACGTCGCGCTTGGACACATGGTCGACGAGATACTGGCCCATGCCGGGATAGACGAAGACCACCTCGACGACGACGACACCGACCACGAGATAGGCGAGGTTGATCATCACCACGTTCACCACGGGCGAAATTGCGTTCGGAAAGGCATGGCGGGCGATGATGAGGAAGGGACGCAGGCCCTTCAGTTCCGCCGTCTCGACATAGGCCGACTGCATCACGTTCAGGATCGCGGCGCGCGTCATCCGCATCATGTGGCCAAGGACGACAAGCACCAGCACCAGCACGGGAAGCGTGATCGCATGCAGCTTCTCTCCCAGGCTCATGGAATCATAGATCGTCGAGACGGACGGTGCGAGGCGGTACTTCACAGCCAGCAGGAACATGACGATATAGCCCAGCAGGAATTCCGGAACCGATACCGTTGCCAGCGTGACGCCGGAGATGAGCTTGTCCGGCCAGCGGCCCCGGTAGCGGACCGCGATCAGGCCGAGGATGATCGCCGTCGGCACGGCGATGACCGCGGCAGTGACCGCAAGGAAAAGCGTGTTGCCGAATCGCTTGCCGATGGCGGCGGCGACATCTTCGCCATTCGCAAGCGACTGCCCAAGGTCGCCATGCAGGGCGCCGAAGAGCCAGTGGAAATAGCGTATGTAGGCGGGGTCGTTCAGCCCCATCGTCTCGCGCATGTTGGCCAGCGCCTGCGGCGTCGCCGATTGCCCGAGGATCGCCTGCGCCACGTCGCCGGGAAGGATCTGCGTGCCGACGAAGATCAGCACCGACGCCGCGAGAAGCAGGAGCAGACCCAGCGCGATGCGCTGGGTCATGAGTTTTACTACCGGATGCACGACCAAGGGTCAGGCTTCCCAGCACAACACGCCGGAAAGGCCGTTCATCATCTCCTGGTTGGGATTATCGGTCCAACCGACGACCCGGTCACTGTTGTACGCGGCGATGAAGTCGTTGAACATCGGACAGATAAGGCCGCCCGTGTCGCGAACCATCTGCCCCGCCTCGGAATAGATCGCCTTGCGCTTGGCGGCATCGAGTTCGCCGCGCGCCTGCAGGATCAGCTCGTCGAAATGGCTGTCACGGAAGGCGGTGTCGTTCCAGTCGGCCGAGGAAAGATAGGCGGTGGAGTACATCTGGTCCTGCACCGGACGACCACCCCAGTAAGAGGCGCAGAACGGCTGCTTGTTCCACACGTCCGACCAGTAGCCATCATTCGGTTCGCGCTTGATTTCCAAGGGGATACCGGCCTTCTTGGCCGATTCCTGGAACAGCGACGCCGCGTCGACCGCACCCGGAAAGGCGCCGTCTGCGGTGCGCAGGATGATCGGGCTGCCGTCATGGCCCGACTTCTTGTAATACTCGGCCGCCTTGTCCGGGTCGTAGGTCCGCTGCGGGATGGTGTCGTCGAAGAGCGGATAGGCCGCGTTGATCGGCATGTCGTTGCCGACGGAGCCATAGCCCGCCAGGATCTTCTGCACCATCTCCTCGCGGTTGATCGCGAACTTCAGCGCCATGCGCAGGTCGTTGTTGTCGAAAGGCGGCGCGTCGCAGCGCATGATGAAGACATAGTGCCCCCGGCCGGCCGAAGACGCGACGGTGACGGCGGGCGAGCGCTTCAGCAGATCGGCGATCTTCGGTTCGACCTGATCGACCATCTGGACCTGACCCGATTGAAGCGCCGCGTTGCGCGCCGTCGAGTCGTTGATCACCAGCATCTCGATCGTGTCATAGTGGCCGATGGAGGAATCCCAGTAGTTCGCGAATTTCTCCATCACATGACGAACGCCGGGCTCGTTGCTCTTCAGCTTGTAGGGGCCGGTGAAGACGCCTGCGGTCGGGTCGTCAAGCCCGCCGTTGGGCTGGATGACCAGGTGATAGTCCGCCATGAGATAGGGCAAGTCGGCGTTTGGCGTGGTCAGGGTGAATTCGACCCGGTCGCCATCGACCCGCATCGATTCGATTCCCTGCATGATGCCGAGCGCGCCGGACTGCGATTTCTCGTCCGAATGGCGCTGCATCGTCGCCAGAACGTCGTCGGGCGTCATCGTCTTGCCGTCGTGGAATTCCACGCCCTTGCGGATCGCGAAGGACCAGACCTTGGCGTCGGCAGAGGACTCGATCGTCTCGGCGAGGCGCGGAATGACCTCCCCCGTCGGCGAAAGGGTGACGAGGAAATCGCCCATCGTGGAGAGATAGTTGAAGGGCACCTGGCTCGCCGCCAGGGCCGGATCGAGCGAGTTGGTGCTTTCGCCGCCACCAAGCCCCATTTGCAGCGTGCCGCCCGCCTTCGGGCCTTCGGCGCGCACGGCCTTGGCCAGCATGGTGTTTGCGATGGCGCCGGTTATCCCGGCAGCAGCAGCCTTGCCGAGAAAGGCGCGGCGATTGTATTTGCCCTGCGCCGCGAGCGTGAGCAGGTACTTGAGTTCCTGTGACATCGAGATCTCCCTGTTGGTGTTGTTGTTTTCTTATTGATAACCCGTGATCGCAAACATCGGCAACGTTTTTTATTGATTCGCGAGTCAATCACACGAAGCGGCGCTCCACGCTGTCGCGCCAATGCCGCCGCAGAACCTCCCCACCGCCCTCGCGCGCGACCAGCTCCGCTTCGAAATGAAGGGCTTCGGCATCGCTCCACATGATGGCTCTCGCCTCGGTCTCGACCTTCCATTCTCTGCGCGACAAGGCCTGGGTCCAACAGATCTCCGCCTTGGCCGAGGTCGGATCGCCGGGATGGATCGACCAGACTTCGCGCATGTTTTCCCGCGTGACGAGGCCGTGTTCGAGATTTTCACATTCCGCGCCCGCCTCCTCGACGATCAGGCTGCGGCGTCCGGTCAGAAGATCGGCCTCGATCCGCCGCGCAGACTGGCCGGGCGTTATGACCCGGTGTTTCCAGTGCGGCGCCATCTCGGGTTTCGGGAACGTCCATTCTTCGCCGGTGCTGGCCTCATGCACCGGCAGATGCAGTTCTCCGGCGCTCAGGCTCAGGCGCACCGGCGCGGGCGACGGCCAGAGGAAGGGCCAGTAGCTGTTTGACAGCGCGATGCGCAAGCGGTGACCGGGCGCAAGGCGATAGGCGCATTGATCAAGCACCAGATCGACCGTCACCTTCTCTCCCGGCACCAGATGCGCCGGGTGTTCACGGCTGTCGCGGTGGCAAAGGTTCAGCATGCCGTGGCAGATGCGGACCGATGCGCCGTCCGGCCCCACGTCGCAAAGCCGCGCGACAAGCATCGCACGCGGCTTGTCCGAGGCCAGCGTCACGCGAAGCACCGGCGCACCCAAAAGGTCGAGCGGCCGTTCCAGCGGCGCACTGTCGAAGGTTAGCGACAGCGCATCGTCCCCGGCCTGATCGCCCGGCATCTCGGCGTTCAGTCCCATCGGAAAATACTCGCCCGCTGCCATGCCAAGGTGTTGCGGTGTCGCGATGACCTCGTGCAGCGCCTCCGCCCGACCGCCGAGAAGGCCACCCTGCGACAGTGCCCAGACCTCTTGCCGGGACCGCGACGTCGGCCACTCCGCTTCCGCGACCCAATGACCCCTGCGAAATGCGGATGACGGATTTGGCGGCTCCGAATGGATCATGTAGGCGCGGTAGGCAGGGTCATTCTCGGCCCCGTTCTGCTTGCCCTTGAGCCAGCGATCCCACCAGCGCAAGGCCACCTGAAGAAACCCGATCTGCGGCCCAGGCACGGCGGTATGTGGATATTGATGCACCCACGGCCCAACAATGCCTTTCACCGGACCCTTCACGTTCTCAACGAGATGCGAGACGGTGTTCATGTAATTGTCGGCCCAGCCCCCGATCGAGAGGACGGCCGCGCGAATGGCGGCATAATCCTCGCCCACCGAACCGTGCTTCCAATAGTCCCCCCGCGCCTGTTCCCCCGCCCATTTCGGCGCGAGGAATGGTTCGGCTTCCAGGCGACCGAGCCAAACCTCCCGCCAGTCGTCGCGCAGCGCCGGATCGGGCGGGCGCGAGGAAAAGGACAGCATCACCGCCCCCCAGCCGAAATTCTCGCCCAGAAGGCAGCCGCCCTTGAAATGGACGTCGTCGGCGAAGCGGTCGGTCGTCGAACAGACCGAGATCACCGCCTTCAACGCCGGAGGCCGCAAGGCGGCTGTCTGGAGGCAGTTGAACCCGCCCCAGCTTTTCCCCATCATCCCGACGGTGCCCGAGCACCAAGGCTGTGCGGCAAGCCAGGCGATCACCTCGCAGGCGTCCGACAGTTCCTGCGCGGTGTATTCGTCCGCCATCAGACCGTCGCTGTCACCATTGCCACGCATGTCGACGCGCACCGCCGCATAGCCCTGTCCGGCGAACCAGGGGTGCATCAACTCGTCGCGCGGCAGGGTTCCGTCGCGCTTGCGATAGGGAATGTATTCAAGGATCGCCGGAACCGGTCTCTCGCCGGCATCCGTCGGCATCCAGACGCGCGCGGAAAGGCGGCAGCCATCAGAAAGCATAATCCCCATGTCGGGGTCTTCGACAACCTCGAACGGCAGATCGGTCACCTGCGTTGCCCCCCGTGACGTGCCACGATCCTATCAAACTCCCGGTCCACCGGAATTTGCAACCCGTTTGCGGCAATTCTCTTGCCGAATACGGCGTGCCGTCCGGCGAAATGACTGGCGGTGTCGGAAAGCGGCGCGTCTCGTCGCAATCATTATGCTTCGGGTCTCAGGTCTCGGGCAGCTAAAGATCAAACTGAACACGGGGAAGGCGATGACCACGAAGCCGAACATACTCATCCTGATGGTCGATCAGCTGAACGGGACGCTCTTTCCCGATGGCCCGGCCGACTGGCTCCATGCGCCGAACCTGAAGCGGCTCGCCGCCCGCTCGGTCCGCTTCGCCAACGCCTATACCGGCTCGCCGCTCTGCGCGCCGGGGCGGGCGAGCTTCATGTCCGGCCAACTGCCGCGCCGCACCCGCGTCTATGATAACGCGGCCGAGTTCTGCTCGGATATTCCGACTTACGCCCACCACCTGCGCCGCGCGGGCTACAAAACGACCCTGTCGGGCAAGATGCATTTCGTCGGCCCCGATCAGCTTCACGGCTTCGAGGAGCGGCTGACCACCGACATCTACCCCGCCGATTTCGGCTGGACGCCGGATTACCGCAAGCCCGGCGAACGGATCGACTGGTGGTATCACAACCTCGGCTCGGTGACCGGCGCGGGCGTGGCCGAGATCACCAACCAGCTTGAATACGACGACGACGTTGCGTTTCAGGCCATGCAGAAGCTCTACGACCTGTCGCGCGGACAGGATGAGCTTCCCTGGTGCCTGACCGTTAGCTTCACCCATCCGCACGACCCCTACGTCGCGCGGCGGAAATACTGGGACCTCTACGAGGATTGCGCGCATCTCCTGCCAGAGGGTGGGGCAATCGCCTACGACGATCAGGACCCGCATTCCAAGCGGCTGATGGACAGCTGCGACTGGCGAAAATTCGACATCACCGAAGATCAGATACGCCGCGCAAGGCACGGATATTTTGCCAATATCTCCTATATCGACGACAAGATCGGCGAAATCCTTTCGGTACTGGAAGCGACCCGTCAGGAGGCGATAATCCTCTTCGTCTCCGATCACGGCGACATGCTCGGGGAGCGCGGCCTCTGGTTCAAGATGAACTTCTTCGAAGGCTCCGCCCGCGTGCCGCTGATGGTGTCCGCGCCGGAACTCGCACCGCATCTGGAGCAAACCCCCGTCTCGACTATCGACGTGCTGCCGACGCTCTGCGATCTGGCCGGCATTTCGATGGCGGAGATCATGGACTGGACCGACGGGATGAGCCTCGTGCCGCTGGCCAAGGGGACGGCGCGTGAAAGCCCCGTCGCCATGGAATATGCCGCCGAGGGAAGCTGGGCACCGCTCATCTGCCTGCGTCAAGGTAACTTCAAGTATACGCGCTGTGCCCTTGATCCCGAACAGCTTTTCGACCTCGCCGCCGACCCGGCGGAGCGCACGAACCTCGCCACGGACCCGGCCAATGCAGCGACGCTCGCGGCCTTCCGGAAGATCGCCGACCAGCGCTGGGACCTCGTCGCCTACGATGCCGAGGTCCGGCAAAGCCAGGCCCGACGCTGGGTGGTCTATGAGGCGTTGAGGAACGGCAGCTACTTCCCGTGGGATTTCCAGCCGCTCCGCGACGCTTCGGAGCGCTACATGCGCAACCACATGGACCTGAACCTGCTGGAGGAGTCGAAGCGCTTCCCGCGCGGCGAATAGATCAGCCGACGTCGCCGCCATCGAGGATCGCAAAGCCGTTCGGGCCGAGCCGCAGATGGCCCTTCTCGACTTCGACCGCCTGAGACAGCAGGATCGCGCCGCCCTTAAGGGGTACGCTGACCGTCGACAGGCGACAGGTTGAAGAGGCAGAGCGTCGCCTCGCCCCGCCGGAAGCCAAGCACGGGCTCCGGAAGATCGAAGAACCGCGTGGCGCCTGTCACCAGATCGGCACGACCCTTCCGGAACGCCAGCATGTCGCGGTAGAAGGCCATCACGGAGCCTTCGCCCTGCGTATCGACCGCCACCGAGGCCTGCGGCGCCTTCACCGGCAGCCAGGTCCGGTTCGCCGCCGAAAACCCCGCGTTCGGCGCGGCTGCCTCCCACGCCATCGGTGTGCGGCACCCATCGCGACCGCGCTCCTCGGGCCAGAAGTTGATGCCCGCCGGGTCGGTCAGTTCCTCGTAGTCCAGCTCCGTCTCGGTCTGGCCCAGTTCCTCGCCCTGATAGAGGTAGATCGACCCCTGGAACGACAGGAGAAGCGCCGCCGCCTGTTTCGCCAGCGCGCCGCGACTGGCGCCATGCGACATCCAGCGCGTCAGATGCCGGTTCACGTCGTGGTTGGAGAACGCCCAGGCCGGCCAGCCCTCCGGCGCGCCGGAGAAGAAGCCCTCGATCTTGGAGCGGAAGTGCCGGGGCGTGAATTCCGGCCCCAGCATCTCGAACGAATAGCACTGATGCACGCGATGACCGGACGTGTATTGCCCCATCAGCTCGATCGCATGATGGCTGTCGCCGACCTCACCTACCATCATGCGGGCGTCGTATTCATCCGTCAGAGCGCGCATTCTCGCAAGAAAATCAAGGTTCTCCGGCTGGTTCTTCGAGAAGAGATGATACTGCATCGCGTAGGGGTTGGCGTCGGGTTTCTTCTTGACCCGAAAATCCGAGGCATCGTTCCTGAGCATCCGGTCATGGAAGTAGTAGTTGATCGTGTCGAGCCGGAACCCGTCCACCCCGCGATCGAGCCAGAAGCGCATGGTGTCGAGATGGAAGTCCTGAACCTCCGGGTTGTGGAAGTTGAAATCCGGCTGCTCGGCGAGGAAGTTGTGGAAGTAATACTGATGCCGCCGCGCCTCCCAGGTCCAGGCGCCGCCGCCGAAGATGGCAAGCCAGTTGTTGGGCGGCGTACCGTCGGGTCTTGGATCGGCCCAGACATACCAGTCGGCATAGGGGTTATCGCGGCCCATCCGGCTTTCGCGGAAATACGGGTGCTGGTCAGAGGAATGGGAGATTACCTGATCGACGATGACCTTCAGCCCAAGATCATGCGCCCGGTCCACCAGCGCGTCGAAATCCGCGAGTGTGCCAAATACCGGGTCGATGTCGCGGTAATCCGAGACGTCATAGCCCATATCCTTCATCGGCGAGGTGAAGACCGGCGACAGCCAGATCGCATCGACGCCCAGATCGGCGATATGGCCTAGCCGCCGGGTGATCCCGTTGAGATCGCCCACGCCGTCGCCGTCATCGTCCTGAAAGCTGCGCGGATAGACCTGATAAGTCACGGCCCCGCGCCACCATTCCGCCGTCATGCCGGTCCCTTTCATCTTGCCGGAAATACCTCGGGGCGCTAGCTGGTGCGCCACTGGTTCGAGAACCAGCCGGCGCGGGGTAGAACCCCCGGCCTCGCCTCAGGTGATCACTTCCGGCCCTGCGCGCCCGGTAATCGCCCGGATCTGCGCCAGTTCCTCCGCCGCCGCGATCACGGGCGCCAGCGCAGCCTGTACGTCCTCATCGAGGCCCTCCGGCCCCGCCGCATAGCGTTCGAGGTAAAGCCGCAGCGTCGCGCCCTCGGTTCCCGTCCCCGACAGCCGCAGCACCAGCCGCGAGCCGTCGGTGAAGCTCACCCGCAAGCCCTGTCCCTTCGACACCGATCCATCGACCGGATCGTCATAGGCGAAGTCATCCGCCGCGGCGACGGTCAATCCCTGCAAGACCATGCCCCGCAGCGTCGTCAGGCGCGCGCGCAGGCCGCCCATGACCTTTTCGGCCAGGTCCGCCGGCAGCGCCTCGTAATCGTGGCGGCTATAGTAGTTGCGGCCGAACTCCCGCCAATGCGCCTCCATGATTTCATGAACGGTTTCCTTGCGTTCCGCGATGATATTCAACCAAAGGAGCACCGCCCAGAGGCCGTCCTTCTCGCGCACATGATCCGACCCGGTGCCAAAGCTTTCCTCGCCGCAGATCGTCACCCGGCCGGCGTCGAGCAGATTGCCGAAGAATTTCCAGCCGGTTGGCGTCTCATAGCAGGCGATCCCAAGCTTCTCCGCCACCCGGTCCGCCGCCGCCGAAGTCGGCATGGACCGCGCGATCCCCTTCAGCCCGCCCCGGTAGCCGGGCGCAAGGTGCGCATTCGCCGCGAGCACGGCAAGGCTGTCGGAGGGCGAAAGGTAGATGCCGCGCCCGACGACCATGTTGCGGTCGCCGTCGCCATCCGAGGCCGCGCCGAAATCGGGGGCGTCGTCCCCGAACATCTCGGCCATCAGCTCATGCGCCCAGACCGGGTTCGGGTCGGGGTGCATCCCGCCGAAATCCGGCAAGGGCGTGCCGTGGACGACCGTCCCCTTCGCGGCGCCAAGGCGGTTTTCCAGGATTTCGGTCGCGTATGGCCCCGTCACCGCATTCATCGAATCCATGCGCATCCGGAATCCGGACTGAACGAGCGCCCGCAACGCTTTGAAATCGAAAAGGGTTTCCATGAGGTCCGCGTAATCGGCCACCGGATCGACGACATCGACCTTCACGCCGGCAAGCTCCGCCTCGCCAAGCCGGGACAGATCGACATCGTTCGCATCGACAATCCTGTACGCCGTGATTGCCTTCGACGCCGCGAACATCGCCTCGGTCAGCGCCTCGGGGGCGGGGCCACCATTCGCGGCGTTGAACTTCAGGCCGAAATCCTCATCCGGTCCGCCGGGGTTATGGCTTGCCGACATGATGAAACCGCCGTCTGTCTTGTTGAGCCTTATCAGATGACTGGCCGCCGGAGTTGAGAGGATGGCGTTTTGCCCGACAATGATCCGCGCGGCGCCGTTTGCCGCCGCCATCTTCAGGATCACCTGCGCCGCCCGATCGGAGAAATAGCGCCCGTCGCCACCGAGCACAAAGGTCTTGCCCTGTCCCCCGCCGATCGCCTCGAAGATCGACTGGACGAAATTCTCCAGATAGCCGGGCTCGGCAAAGACCCGCGTCTTCTTACGCAGGCCGGAGGTGCCGGGCTTCTGCCCCTCGATCGGTTTAGTGGGTCGGGTATTGGCCATCAGAGCCTCCTCCTGAAAGTCATCCGGCCTCTGCCGGACGGATAAAGACCAGGACGCATTGCGCCGGCAGTTCCATTTTCGCGCCATCGACGGGAACCGGCGCCGCATCCGGGCGGGTGGTGTCCAATGCGCATACCCAGCGACCCTCCGGCAGAACCACGCTGCCGGACGGTCCGGCATTGAAGACCGCGAAGGCCGTGCCCTCGCCCGACTTGTGGGCGATCTCGGCGTTTTCGCGGATGACGATGCAAAGCGCGTTGAAAGACGGGTTGTTCCAGTCCGCTTCGGTCGGCACCTTGCCGTCGGTGCGCCGCCATTCGATATCAGGCCTGCCGTCGCTTTCCCGCTTCTGGCCGTGCAGGAAACCGCGCTGTGACAGTACCCTATTGTCGCGCCGCAGCTTCGCAATTCGCCGGACGAAGCGCAGGAAGGCATGGTCGGCGTTTTCCCAGTCGATCCACGTCGTCTCGTTGTCCTGTGCGTAGGCGTTGTTGTTGCCGCCCTGGCTGTGGCCGATCTCGTCGCCCGAGAGAACCATCGGCAGACCCTGCGACAGAAAGAGCGTCGTCAGAAGGTTTCGCCGGCGCAGATTTCGCGCGGCATTGATCCGTGCATCCTCGGTCGGTCCCTCGACCCCGAAATTGTCGGTGTGGTTGGGGTTGTGGCCATCGCGGTTCTCTTCGCCATTCGCCTCATTGTGCTTGGTGACGTAGGCCACGGCGTCGGAGAGGGTAAAGCCGTCATGGCTCGTGATGTAGTTCACGCTGGCGGTGGCGGGGCGGCCGGAATGGTCGAAACGCTCCGCCGATCCCAGAAGCCGCTTGGCAAGATCCGGCGCCATCCCCCTGTCACCCCTCCAGAATTTTCGTACGTCATCGCGAAAGAGGTCGTTCCATTCGTGAAACGGATGCGGGAAAGCGCCAAGGCGGTAGCCACCAGGGCCGACATCCCAGGGCTCTGCGATCAGCTTCACGCGGGACAGGACCGGATCCTGACGGATCGTGTCGAGAAACGCGCTGCCCGGATCGAAGCCGTCTGTTCCGCGCGCGAGCGAACTGGCAAGGTCGAAGCGGAAGCCATCGACATGCATGACCTCGACCCAGTAGCGCAAGCTGTCCATCACCATCCTGAGGACCATCGGATGCGCGAGGTTCAGCGTGTTCCCGGTGCCGGTATCGTTGATGTAGTGCCGCCCATCATCCGCCAGCCGGTAGTAGCTGCGGTTATCGAGGCCGCGAAAGGACAGGGTCGGACCGAGTGTGTCGCCCTCGCCCGAATGGTTGTAGACAACGTCGAGCAACACCTCGATCCCGGCGCGGTGAAGCCGTCGCACCATCGCCTGGAACTCCCACACCGCGCCCTGGCTCATGTAGCGCGGCTGTGGTGCGAAGAAGCCGATGGTCTGGTAGCCCCAATAGTTTCGAAGCCCGCGGACTTCAAGAAAACGGTCATCGACGAAGGTCTGAACCGGCAGGAGCTCCACCGCGGTGACGCCGAGTTTCTGGAGGTGCTCGATCATCGGGTCGGAACTCAGCCCCATGAAGGTACCGCGAAGCCCGCGTTCAACCCCCGTATGGAGCGCCGTCAGCCCCTTCACATGCGCCTCATAGATCAACGAGTCGCGTGCGGGGGTCTGCGGCGGATGATCGCCGCCCCAGTCGAAGCTCGTATCGGTCACCATGCATTTGGGCATGGCGAAGGCGCTGTCACGACTGTCGAAGGACAGGTCCGAGGCAGGATGGCCCACCCGGTAGCCCATCAGCGCATCGGTCCATTTGATCTGCCCGACGATCTGGCGCGCATAGGGATCAAGCAGCAACTTGTTCGCGTTGAAGCGATAGCCGTGTTCGGGGTCGTAGGGGCCATGCGCCCGGAGGCCGTAGCGCGCGCCGGGCAACAAGCCCTCGATATGGCCGTGCCAGATGTCGCCGTCGCGTTCGGGAAGTGCCAGCCGCGCGAGTTCCTTCCGCCCGTCATCGGAAAAGACGCAGACCTCGATCCTCGTGGCATGGGCCGAGAAGACCGCGAAATTCACGCCCGCACCATCGAAGGTCGCGCCCAGGGGCCAGGGACGGCCTGCACCTACCCTCCGGTGTTCCAGCCGGTCGGGCGCGGGAATGGTGCGGGATGCGTTCAAATCGTCAGGCTCCGGTAGAGGGTGGCGTAGCGGGCGGCGGGGGTGGCCCAGCCGACTTCCGCCTTCATGGCGCGCTTCATCAGGGCCGTCCAGAGCGGTCGGTCCGCGTAGAGTTGCGTGAGCCTGCGCAACGCACCCCGGAATGCTGTCTTGTCGACCGGATGAAAACTGATCCCTGTCGCCGCCTTGGCCGAAAGGCTCGCCGGGGTCGCGCCGATCACGGTGTCGTTGAGGCCGCCGGTCGCCGCGACGACCGGGATGGTGCCGTAGCGCAGCCCGTACATCTGCGTCAGGCCGCACGGTTCGAACCGCGACGGGACCAGCACCGCATCGCCGCCGGCGAACATGCGGTGCGATAGCGCCTCGTCATAGCCGACGCGGACGCCTACCCGGCCCGGCCAGCGCTCAGCCGCCGCCAGAATCGCGCGTTCCAGCACGGGGTCGCCGGTCCCGAGAACGGCAAGGCTGCCGCCCGCCTCGATGAAATCCGGCAGCACGGCGGCCAGAAGATCGACGCCCTTCTGGTCGGTCAGGCGGCTGACCACGATGGCAAGCGGGCCGTCGCCAGGCGTCAGGCCGAATTCCGCGGCGAGGATGGCGCGATTCGCGGACTTGCCCTTCAGGTTGCCGGCCGAATACTCGGTGATGTTCGGATCGATCGCCGGCGACCAGACGGCTTCGTCCACGCCATTAAGAATTCCGTGCAAGTCATTGGCGCGATGAGAGATGACGCCCTCCATCCCCATCCCGAATTCCGGCCTCATCAGCTCTTCGGCATAGGTGGGCGAGACGGTGGTGATCGCATCCGCTGTCACGAGGCCCGCCTTCAGAGTTGAGATGCTGCCGTAGTATTCGAGTTGTTCCGCGCTGAACGCCCAGCCCGGCAAGCGCAGCACGCCGAGTTTGTGTGCCGGTGCGACCCCTTGAAAGGCAATGTTGTGAATGGTGAGCACCGTCTTCACCCGCGTTTCCGGCCCGTAGCGCAAATAGGCGGGGGCGAGGCCCGCCTGCCAGTCATGGGCATGGAGGATCTCCGGCACCCAGCCGTCCGCGCCGCCGCCGCGCGCGAGTTCCGCGGCCGCCCACGAAAGCGCCGCGAAACGTTCCGCGTTGTCGGGAAAGTCGTGCCCGTCGGCCGAATAGGGTCCGCCCTTCCGGTCATAGAGATGCGGCGCTTCGAGAAGCAGGAAGGCCACGCCACCCGCTTCCCCTCGCAGGACCCGCGCCGGGCCGCCGAAAAGATCCTGTGCAGACCAGATTTCCGTCGCCTTTCGCAGCTTCGCGGCAAGGCCGGGATAGGCGGGAAGCATCACCCGCATGTCCCAGCCTTCGCCGGCCAACGCGCCGGGCAGCGCGCCCGCCACGTCCGCGAGGCCGCCGGTCTTGATCAGGGGCACCGCCTCGGACGCGACGGAAAGAACCCGGCCAGCCGCCGCCATGCCCACCCCCTAGCCCTTTGCCGCCGCGCGACGGTCGAGCATATCCTGCGTGATCAGGACCACCCCCGCATCGGTGCGGCGGAACCACTTGGCATCCTCCTCCGGGTCCTGCCCGACGATCAGCCCTTCCGGGATCATCACGCCCCGGTCGATGACGCAGTTCTTCAACTCCGCCTTTCGGTTGACGGTGACGTAGGGCAGCACGACGGCACATTCCAGAGAGGAGAAGGAATGCGACCTAACCCCTGTGAAAAGCAGGGAATTTCGTACCTCCGACCCTGACACGATGCAATCGCCGGAGACCAGCGAGGATACGGCAGAGCCGCGCCGCCCGTCCTCGTCATGAATGAACTTCGCGGGGGGTACGATTTCGGCATAGGTCCAGATCGGCCAGGTATTGTCGTAAAGATCGAGCTTCGGGATGAAATCCGTCAGATCGATATTGGCCTGCCAGAAGGCATCGACCGTGCCGACGTCGCGCCAGTATGGCTCCTCTTCCAATCCGGAACGCACGCAGCTTTCGGAAAAGCGGTGCGCCATCGCCTTGCCGTTCTTCACGATGTCGGGGATCAGGTCGTGGCCGAAATCGTGGCTGGAATTCGCGTCTTCCGCATCGCGGATCAGAAGTCCGCGCAGGAAGGCCCAGTCGAAGACGTAGATACCCATCGAGGCGAGCGCATTTTCCGGATCGCCGGGGATCGAGGGCGGGTCTTTCGGCTTTTCGAGAAAGTCGGTAATGCGGCCGGTCTTGTCGATATGCATGACGCCGAAGGCCACCGCCTCCATCCGGGGCACGGTGAGGCAGCCGATGGTCACGTCCGCACCGGTTTCGACATGCTGGCGCAGCATGACCTCGTAATCCATCTTGTAGATGTGATCGCCCGCCAACACGACGATGTATTTTACCCCGTAGCTGTCGACGATGTCGATGTTCTGGGTCACGGCATCGGCGGTGCCGAGATACCACTGCGTTTCCGACACCCGCTGCGAGGCGGGCAGGATGTCGAGGTATTCGTTCCGTTCCGCCCGGAAGAAGCCCCAGCCGCGCTGCATGTGGCGGATCAGGGAATGCGCCTTGTACTGCGTCGCGATCGCCATCTTGCGGATGCCGGAATTGAGCGCGTTCGACAGCGCGAAGTCGATGATCCTGGTCTTGCCGCCGAAATAGACCGCCGGCTTCGCGCGCCGGTCGGTCAACTCCTTCAGACGGCTCCCCCGTCCGCCGGCAAGAACAAAGGCCATGGCCTGAGACGACAGGCGTTGGTTCGGTCTTGGCTTGTGCATTCCATCCTCCCTTTCGCCGTCCCGGCCTCACGCCTGACGGAACATGACTACGGACAACGGCGGCAGTACCACTGCCGCCGACTGCGCCTGATTGTGCCAGTCCTTCGGCTCGGTCATGACCGTGCCCAGATTGCCCCGGTTACCGCCACCATAGACCGACGCATCGGTATTCATCACCTCTTCCCATGCGCCTGCCGCGGGGAAGCCGATCCGGTAGGCCCTGCGTTCGACCGGCGTGAAGTTCGCGGCGACCACGACCAACGAATCGCCGGGCGCGCCCTTGCGGATGAAGGCCAGCACAGAGTTTTCGGCGTCGTTCACCTCAAGCCATTCGAAGCCCTCGGGGCGGCAGTCGTTGGCATGCAGCGCGGGCGTCAGGCGGTAGAGCAGGTTCAGATCGCGCACCAGCGACTGGATGCCCTTGTGCAGCGGATCGCCGGCCTGATGCCAGTCGAGGCTGCGGTTGTGGTTCCATTCGGCGCTCTGCGCAAACTCCTGCCCCATGAAGAGAAGCTTCTTGCCCGGATGCCCCCACATGAAGCCGTAATAGGCCCGCAGGTTGGCGAATTTCTCCCAGTCAGAGCCCGGCATCTTGCCGATCATGGAGCCTTTGCCGTGGACGACCTCGTCATGGCTGATCGGCAGGATGAAGTTCTCGGTCCAGGCATAGGCAAGGCCGAAGGTCATCTGGTTGTGGTGGTATTTGCGGAAGATCGGCTCTTTCTGAATGTAGCTGAGCGTGTCGTTCATCCAGCCCATGTTCCACTTGAAGCCAAAGCCAAGGCCGCCGGTATCGACAGGGCGCGAAACGCCGGGAAAGGCTGTCGACTCCTCGGCCACCGTCATGATGCCGGGGCATTCCGCATAGGCGAAGGTGTTGACGTTCTGGAGAAGGTCGATCGCCTCGTAATTCTCGCGCCCGCCATCCTTGTTTGGCACCCATTCGCCCTCCTTGCGCGAATAGTCGCGGTAGAGCATGGAGGCCACGGCATCGACGCGAAGCCCGTCGAGGTGATATTCCTCAAGCCAATACAAGGCGTTGGCCATGAGGTAGTTCGACACCTCGGCCCGGCCGTAATTGTAGATCAGCGTATTCCAGTCGATGTGGAAGCCTTCCTTCGGGTCGGCATGCTCATAGAGCGGCGTGCCGTCGAACCAGCCAAGGCCGTGCGGATCGGTCGGGAAATGCCCCGGCACCCAGTCGAAGAGGACGCCAAGCCCCTTGCGGTGCGCGGCGTCGACTAGCGCCGCGAATTCCGCCGGTGTGCCGAAGCGGATGGTGGGCGCGTACATGCCGACCGGCTGGTAGCCCCAGGAGCCGTCGAAGGGAAATTCCGAGATCGGCATCAGCTCAAGATGCGTGAAGCCCATCCAGAGCGCATAGTCGACGAGTTCCTCGGCCAGTTCGAGGTAGGAGAGCGGCCGCGTGCCATTGTCGGTGCGCCGCCAGCTTCCCAGATGCACCTCGTAGATCGAGATCGGCGCATCGACGGAATTGGCTTGCACGCGGCTGGCCATCCAGTCGGCATCCGTCCAATCGGACCCACCCGCGCTGCGCACGACCGATCCGGTCTTTGGCGGGTGTTCTGACCCAAAGCCCACCGGATCGGCCTTCAGGGGACCAATCGCCCCGCCCTGCCCGCGGATCTCGTATTTATAGACCGTACCTTCGCCAAGCTCGGGCAGGAATATCTCCCACACCCCGGTCGCCCCCCGCCGCCGCATCGGGTGCCGCCGTCCGTCCCAGGCGTTGAAATCGCCGACGACCGAGACGCGCTCGGCGTTTGGCGCCCAGACCGCGAAATGCACGCCCTCCGCGCCTTCATGCGCGATGACATGCGCGCCGAGCTTCTGCCAGAGCCGCCGGTGGCTGCCCTCGCCGATCAGGTATTCGTCCATCTCGCCCAGGACGGGGCCGTAGCGGTAAGGATCGTCGAAGTCCCACGCCGTGCCGTCCTCGGCCTCGGCGCGAAGCGTGTAGGGCTTGCCGGATTTGAGCGGTGCCTCGAAGATCTCGCCAGCGTCCGGATTGCGCGCCATCTCTACCGGCTTCGTCCGCCCCTGGACGAGCCAGAGCTTGCCGATATGGGGCACAATCGCGCGCACAACGCCGTCATGCGGCCCGAGAACGGCGAACGGGTCCCAGTGCCGACCTTCGGCCAGAGCACGGGCGTCCGCCTCCGGCAGGGTCGTCTTCACACTCTCCTTGCGCGCCATAGCGTTCCCCCTAAAGTGCCGAGTCGACGTCCCAGATATCCTTCATGTAACCACGGATCGCCCGATCCGATGAGAAAAAGCCCATCCGCGCCGTATTGAGCGCGGCTTTTTGCGTCCAGTCGTCGAGGTCTCGATAGCTGCGGTCCACCTCACCCTGCTCGGCATGGTAAGAAGCGAAGTCGGAGGCGACGAGGAAATAGTCGTGGTGCCACAACCGGTCGACGATACCGTGGTAGCGGTCGCGCTGGCCGGGGCTGAAGCGGCCTTCGGCGATCATCTGGAGAACATCCTGCAAGGACTGGCTCGCCATGATCGCGTGGCGGGAATGCTCCACGTCCTTGCGCTGCTCGACGACCTCATCCGCCGTCAGGCCGAAGAGGAAGAAGTTCTCCGCGCCGACTTCCTCGCGGATTTCGACATTCGCGCCATCGAGCGTGCCGATGGTCAGCGCACCGTTCAAAGACAGCTTCATGTTACCGGTGCCGGAAGCTTCCTTGCCTGCGGTCGAAATCTGCTCCGAAAGGTCCGCTGCGGGGATCAGCCGTTCGGCCATCGAGACGTTGTAATTCGCGGGATATACGACCTTCAGAACGTCGCCGACCTTCGGATCGGTGTTAATTACCGCCGCCACATCGTTGATAAGGTGAATTATTTCCTTGGCTACCGCGTAGCCCGGCGCGGCCTTGCCTCCGAAGATCTTCACACGCGGCACATGATTGCCGTTCGGGTTCTCGCGGATCGCGTGCCACTGCGCGACGGTCTGAAGGATATTCAGAAGCTGGCGCTTGTATTCGTGGAAGCGCTTGACCTGCACATCGAACATCGCATCCGGGCTGACCATGACACCTGTCGTCTCGGCGATCCACTTCGCCGTCTCGACCTTGTTCGCGCGCTTTGCTGCGGCGAAGGCGTCGCGGAAGCCCTTGTCCTCGACATGCGGCTCAAGCCCTTTCAGGCGATCGAGCTGATCCTCCCACCCCTCGCCGATCGTCTCGGTGATGAGGCCGGAGAGCGCGGGGTTCGCCATCCGAAGCCAGCGCCGCGGCGTGACGCCGTTTGTCTCATTGACGATCCGACCGGGATGGAGCGCGTTCAGTTCGGGGAACAGCCTTTCCTTCACCAGTTCGGAATGCAGCGCCGAGACGCCATTCACCCGGTGGGCGGTCACGAAGGCCAGTTCGCCCATCCGCACCTCGTGGTGCTTCACGACACCGACGTAGTGCGGGCGCTTCGGGTTGCGTTGCAGATGCAGCGCATCGATCCGCTCGATGATCTGCATATGGCGCGGCAGGATGTTCCCGACGAGCCAGGTCGACCACCGTTCCAGCGCCTCGGGCAGAAGCGTGTGGTTGGTGTAGCCGAGGCAGGTCTGGGCGACGCCGAACGCCTCGTCGAAATCCAGCCCATGCGCGTCGGTCAGAAGCCGGATCAGTTCCGGTCCGGCAAGCGCGGGATGCGTGTCGTTCATCTGGATCGCGACATGCTTCGGCAGGGCGCGAAGGTCGTCGTGGTTTTTCAGATAGCGCCGCAGGATGTCCTGGATCGCCGCCGAGGTCAGAAAGTATTCCTGCTTCAGACGCAGTTCTTTGCCCTGGTAGGTCGTGTCTTCGGGGTAAAGCACCCGGCTGATCGTACGGGCAAGCGTCTCGGGTTCCGCGGCGGCGGTATAGTCGCCCCGGTTAAACCGCGCGAGGTCAAAAAGCTGGGTGGGCTTGGCGCTCCAGAGGCGCAAGGTATTGGCCCACCGACCCTGCCAGCCGACGACCGGCGTGTCGAAGGCCGAGGCGATGACGCTTTCGCCCGGCGTCCAGACTGCGCGACCGTCCTTCTCGACGACCTCGCCCTTGAAGCCGATCGTATAGGCGCTCTCGGGGCGCTCGAATTCCCAGGGATTGCGGGTCTTCAGCCACTCCTCGGCTGTCTCGACCTGTTGACCGCCCTCGAACCGCTGGCGGAAAAGACCGTGTTCATAGCGGATGCCGTAGCCGTAGCCCGGACAGCCGATCGTCGCCATGCTTTCCATGTAGCAGGCCGCGAGCCGCCCGAGTCCGCCATTGCCGAGCGCGGCGTCGGGCTCCTCGTCGGCCAATTCCGCGAAGTCCTGCCCGACCTCGGCCAGAACTTCCGCCGCCATGTCGCGAAGCCCAAGGTTGATCGTCGCGTCTTCCAGTATTCGACCGATCAGGAACTCCATCGACAGGTAATAGACGCGCTTGCGATCCTCTGCCCAGGTCCGGCGGGTCGAAGCGAACCAGGGGCCGACGATCCGGTCACGGATGGCGAATGACAATGCCATTCGCCAATCGTAGTGCGAGGCACGCCCGGCATCCTTGCCAAGCGTATAGGTGAGATGGCGCAGGATATCGTTGCGCAGTTGTTGCTTGGTCAGGCCTTGCGAAGTCATGTCTTCCAACTCGGATACCCCGTTCACCGCAACTCCGCCCCGGCGACCGAGAGACCACAGCACAGTTGCCAGATCAACCCGTTCAGCCGTCGGGGCGGCAAAAACGGCGCAATCGATCAATGTTGCGTTACCGCTAACACACATTTGAGTCCGGTGAAAGCTACGGTCACCGGCGCCGATGGCTGTGATTGGAAGGAACGTTTCGGATCATGCGCAAATAAACAGCGATATGGCGCGGAAACGGGCGGCACGCAGGACGATGAAAGGTATGGCGCGACGCAGAAGCGCATCCGCATTGTGCCAGCCGCGCGAAATGCCAGACCTGTCGTCAGCGAATGGAAGTCCGGATGGCTCGCCTTCATCAGATCGCTTGAGGCAGGCAAATGAAGCGACGCGCCCTTGTCATCGTCAATCCCACGCCACATTTTGGCGCAGGGACTTTCCCCGCCGGGATGCCTCATCCGCTGGGCGGCGCGCGGGAAATCTGTGGCTTCAACGCAAGAATGATGAGGAAACACTGATGCGCAATGCGACGCCGTTCGAAATCTGGATGGAAACATCACGGCTTTCCGCACAGATGGGATTTATGCTCGCCGAGGCCAACGCGGTCATCCTCATGCGTCTCTTCGGACTGGCGGGCCTGTGGAATGTCACACCCTTCGAGAACCGGCGCATGTTCAGCGAAAAGGCCGCCGCAGCACGGGATTCAGCCTTCGCCGCGGCCCGCGCCGCATCGCTCGGGCGGTCCCCGACGGCCATCGCCCATGCCGCGCTGACGCCCGTCCGTGTCAAGACCAAGTCCAATGTCCGCCGCCTGACGCGCCGCGGCCCAAGCCGGGGCCGTGGCTGACCTTCACGCTGCCCGCGCCATCCCGTCGGCCACCGCTTTCGACAAGCTGGAAACGCGCGGCTTTCTTCGCGACGCGAGCTTGCAAGACATTCCGCTTGCGGATGATATTATGCACACGCATAATAACAAAAGAAGCGCGGAGTGACACTTGTCCGATCCCGATTTCATCGAAGCCGGCGAGAAGCGCGCCTGGCAGCGCGCGCCCGAGGCGGAACGCCGCGCGGATCTGATCCGCGCGACGATCGACTGTGTGGCGGACGGGGGAATCGCTGCGGCGACGGTGCGCGAGGTCGCCGCACGCGCGGGGGTGTCGAATGGCCTGATCCGGCACCACTTCGCAACGAAGGAGGCGCTGATCCACGCCGCCTACCGCGCGCTGATCGACGGAATGACCGGCGCGGCGAAAGCCGCCGCGGAAGCCGCCCCGCCGGCGCGAAGGCTCGCCCATTTCATCGCCGCGAACTGCCGGCCGCCCGTCCTCGACGCGCGCAAGCTCTCTGCCTGGGCCGGTTTCATCGGCCCGATCCGCACCGATCCCGAAATGGCCGCGATCCACTGCGCGGGCTATCTGCGCTTCTGCTCGGTCCTCGAACCGCTGATCGCGGCCCATTTCGCCGCCGGGCGGCGCGCGCCGGACGCCGCAATCCCGCGCCATGCGCGCCAGATTGCCGCGCTGATCGACGGACTGTGGCTCGAAGGCTGCCTCGCGCCCGCGCTCTTCGAGGGCGACGATCTCGCTACGCTGGCGCTCGACGCGGCGGGGCGCATTCTTGCGACCGACCTGAACAACGACGCGGAGGCCTGGCCATGAATTATGCATCCATCACCGACCGCCTCGCCGGTCTCGGCTCCGGCAAGTGGGAGGTGCATTTCCGCAGCCGCCAGATGAGGGCGGCGGGGAATGAGGTGATCGAACTCACCATCGGTGAGCCGGACATTCCGCCCGCCGCCGAACTCATGGATGTCTGCGCCGCGGCGATGCGGGCGGGCCGCACACGTTATTCCGGCGGCCGGGGCGAGCCCGCGCTGCTGGATGCGCTGGCCGCGAAATACAGCCGCCGCACCGGGCGCCGGATCGGGACCGATCAGGTGCTCTGCTTTCCCGGAACGCAGACCGCGCTCTTTTCCGTGATCTTGGGGTTGGCGGAAAGCGGCGATGCCGTCCTTGTGCCCGATCCGTATTACGCGACCTACGAAGGCGTCGTCCGCGCGACGGGCGCCACCTTGGTTCCGGTGCCGACCTGGGACCGCCACCGCTTCCACCTTCAGGCGACCGACCTCGAAGCCGCGATCACGCCCGAGGCAAAGGTGCTGCTGCTCAACAACCCGCATAATCCGACCGGCGCGGTGCTGACGGCCGGGGAAATCGCCGCCATCGGCGAGGTCTGCCGCAGGCACGATCTCTGGATCGTCTGCGACGAGGTCTATGAGTCGCTGATCCTCGAAGGGGCTTTCGCCTCGCCCTTCGATATGGCCGAACTGGCAGAAAGGACCATCGTAGTCTCCTCGATCTCCAAATCCCACGCCGCGCCCGGTTTCCGCAGCGGTTGGGCCGTGGGACCTGCCGAATTTTGCGAACGGCTGCTGCCGGTGTCGGAAATCATGCTGTTCGGCGGTCAGCCCTTCATCGCCGACATGACGGCTCACGCTCTGACGCACGACATTCCCACCGCCGCGACAATGCGCGATGCCTATCGCCGCCGTGCCAGGATCGTCTGCGAGGCCTTGGCGGGCAACGCGGCGCTGACGCCCCTCCCGCCCCATGCGGGTATGTTCATCCTGGTCGATGTTCGCGGCACGGGCCTGACCGGCGACGCGTTCGCACGCGGGCTGTTGGAGGCGGAACACGTCGCTGTCATGCCCGGATCGTCCTTCGGGGCGCAGGCAGAGGGCTTCATCCGCCTCAGCCTGACCGTTCCTGACGCGAAACTGGCCGAAGCCTGCACCCGCATCGCACACTTCGCCGATGCGCAGAGCCGCATGGAGGTCGCCGAATGACCCTGCGGAGAACGGTCGGCGAGGTTCTGGTCGACCTTCTGGAGGCGCGCGGGGTCGATACTGTCTTCGGCATCCCCGGCGTCCATACGGTGGAACTTTACCGGGGTCTTTCGGCCTCGAATATCCGCCATGTCACACCGCGCCACGAAGGCTCGGCGGGGTTCATGGCCGATGGCTATGCCCGCGTCTCCGGCAAGCCCGGCGTGTGCTTCCTCATCACCGGGCCGGGGCTGACCAACGCGATCACCGCGATGGGTCAGGCGCGGGCGGATTCGGTGCCGATGCTGGTCATCTCGGGCGTGAATCGCCGCGCGACCCTGGGGCTTGGGGAAGGCCATCTGCACGAACTGCCAGATCAGGCCGGAATGATGCGTACCGTCGCGCTCTTCTCCCATACGCTGATGAACGGCGCAGACCTTCCGGCGGTGCTGGACCGCGGCTTCACGGCGATGCTGTCCGCCCGCCCCGGCCCGGTTCATATCGAGATCCCCATCGACGTGATGTCGGAGCGCATCGACGTCCCGACCCACATGGCCACCCTGCCCGGCATTCCAATGCCCGCGCCCGAGGCCGTCATGGAAGCCGCGGCCCTGATCGCGGCGTCGCGTCAGCCGGTGATCCTCGCCGGTGGCGGGGCGAAGGGGGCGGATGCGGAGTTGCGCAGGCTGGCCACGCATCTCGATGCGCCGGTGGTGACCACGGTCAATGGACGCGGTCTCATGGCAGGGCATGACCTCTGCGTTCCGGCCTCGCCCAGTCTCGGCCCGGTGCGCGACCTGATCGCGGGCGCCGACCTCGTCATCGCGGCAGGCACCCAGATCGGGCCGACAGATTACGACATGTATGGCGACGGCGACTTTCCCGCCCTGAAGCGCCTTCTCCGGATCGACGCCGATCCCTTGCAGGTCACACGTGGCGCGCGTGCCTCAGCCGCGATCGTGGCGGATGCGGCAGAGGCCATTGCCGCGCTCGTCAAACTGATCGGTCCCGCTCGCCTCGCCGGCAGCGGCGCGGAGCGGGCGGATGCGGCGCGCAAGGCCGCCTTCGCGGCGCTCGGGGCCAAAATGCAAGGCGAGATCGGCGTCATCCGCACCATCGTCGAAACCCTGCCCGGCGCCGCGATCGTCGGGGATTCAACGCAACTCGTCTATGCCGGGAACCTCTATTCCGAGATCGCCCGCCCCGGCGCCTGGTTCAACGCCGCGACCGGTTTCGGCGCGCTGGGATACGGCCCGCCCGCCGCCATCGGCGCGGCGCTCGCCGATCCCGAAGCCCGCCCTGTCGTCTGCCTCGTCGGCGATGGCGGGTTTCAGTTCTGCCTGTCCGAGATCGGCACCGCGATGGACGAGAAGGTGAAGGTCATTTTCCTCGTCTGGAACAATCATGGCTATGGCGAGATCGAAAGCTACATGGTGAAGAATGGCATCACGCCGATCGGTGTCACACCGTCAGCGCCGGATTTCGTTGCCATCGCGAGAGCTTACGGGATGGATGGCGAGGCGATCGACGGTCCCGCCGGGCTGCAATCGGCGTTGAAGCGTGCGGCAGGCGTCGATGGTCCGCACCTGATCGAGGTGCGCCTTGGCTGACGCTATTCCGCCATCGCCGCAGCCGGGGGCGTAGCCGCGGCGGCACCCTGCCCCTTCTTCGGGCTGCGCAAGAACAGCGCAAGGCCCATCGCCAACAGCGTGATGATGAACATGAACTTGAAGTCGTCCACATAGCTGACCATCAGGGCCTGCTGCGTTATGAGGCCGTCGAGCGAGGACAGCGACGCCGGATCGCCCGCGACCGCGCCCGGCATCGCATGGGCCAGAACCGGGTTGTAGGGCGTCATCAGGGACGCCATCTCGGCATGGTTGACTTGCGTATTATGGACCAGAAGCGCCGAGACGATGGAGATGCCGATCGACGATCCGATATTCCTGACGAGACTGAAGAAGGCCGCCGCATCGGCGCGGAACTTCGGCTCAAGCGTCGCATAGGCAAGGGTCGTGAGCGGCACGAAGACCAGGCCGAGGCCGAGGCCCTGCACGACGCCGCTCCAGACGATCGGCGATTCGTTCATCTCGGGGCTGAAGCCCATCATCATGTAGAGCGAGACCGACGTGAGGCTGAGGCCCATCATCACGAGGATACGCGCATCGACCTTCTGCACCAGCCGCCCGACGAGAAGCATCGAGATCATGGTGCCCACCCCGCGCGGCGCCATGACGAAGCCGGTCGTGATCGTCGGATAGGCGAAGATATGTGCCAGCATCGGTGGCAAGAGCGCGAGGCTCGCCAGCAGGATCACGCCGATGATGAAGATGAAGATCAGCGCCGCGGCAAAATTCTGGTCGGTGAACATGCGCGGATCGACGAAAGGCGTCTTGGCGGTCGCGATATGGACAACGAAGACCCAGAACCCCGAGATCGCGATGGCAAGTTCGATCCAGATTTCGGGGGAACTGAACCAGTCCACCTCGCCACCCCGGTCGAGCATCAGTTGCAAGGCGCCAATCCCGATGCTCAGCATGGCGAAGCCGAAGAAATCGAAGCCCCGGAGACGTTTCGGCAGGCTCGGCAGGTAGGCCATGCAGCCGAGAAGCGCGATGATGCCCACCGGCAGGTTGATGAGGAAGACCCAGCGCCAGTTGTAGCTTTCGGTCAGCCAGCCGCCAAGCGTCGGGCCGATGATCGGGCCGACCATGATCCCCGCCCCCCACATCGCCATCGCCTGCCCGTGCCGTTCGCGCGGGTTGATGTCGAGAAGGAAGGTCTGTGACAGGGGCACGATGGCCGCGCCGAAGACGCCCTGGAGGAGCCGGAAGAAGACCATCGAGCTCAGGTTCCACGCCCCCGCGCAGGCGACCGAGGCGGCGACGAAGCCAGCGATTGAGACGATGAAGAATTCCTTGCGGCCGATCCGGTCCGCCACCCACCCCGTAAGGGGAGTCATGATCGCCGCGGCGACGATGTAGGACGTCAGCACCCAGGTGATCGTGTCCGGCGACGCGCCAAGGTCGCCGGTCATCGAAGGCAGCGCGACGTTGGCAATCGTGGTGTCGAGCACCTGCATCACGGTGCCGAGCATGATCGCGACCGTGATAAGACCCTTGTGCGGGACATTGGTGTGGTCGATTTCCTGATGAGCGGCCGACATCGGTTTGGGCCTCAGTTCGCGGCCGGAACAGTCGCGGCGGTGGCCGTGCCGGATTCGGTCTTGGTGTCGACGGTGACACTCGCGCTCATCCCCGTGCGCAGCATCGGCAGGGCATCATCGCCGTCGAGCTTGATCCGCACCGGGATACGCTGCGTGACCTTCACCCAGTTGCCTGTCGCGTTCTGCGCCGGGATGAGAGAGAATTCCGCCCCGGTGCCGGCGCCGATGGCAGCGACATGCGCGCTGAATTCGCGGCCCGGGTAGGTGTCGAATTCGACGGTCGTGCTCTGGCCGACCTGCATCTTGCCCAACTGGGTTTCCTTGAAGTTGGCGTCGACCCAGGTATCGCCCGTCTCGACGAGCGCGAAAACCGCGCTGCCGGGCGTGACATACTGGCCCGCCCTGAACGTGGAGGCTTGCGCGATCATGCCCGTCTCGGGCGCGGTGACGAGCGTCCGGTCGAGGTTGTAGACCGCCTGATCCCGCGCCGCGAGCGCGGAGAGAACGGCGGGATGCTTGTCGATCTCGATTCCGGCCTTGCCCCCGAGGGCCGCCAGCGCGCTGAGTACGGCCTGATCGGCGGCGACCTTTTTTTCCTGCGCGCCGTGCAGGTTGCGTGCGGCCTCATCGAGACCCGAAGCGGTGACGACGCCCTTGTCGGACAGCGCCTTCTGGCGGGTGTATTCGGTCTGATAATAGTCGACGTCGCCCTTGACCACATCGGCCTCGGCCTTGGTCTGGGCGTAGGCTGCCTGCATCTGCTGAACGTTCAGACGGGCTGCGGCAAGCGCCGCATTGGCCTGCTCCAGCGCGATCCTGTATGGCTCCGGATCGACCTGAAAGAGCGGATCGCCGACCTTCACGACGCTGTCGTTCTGCACCATGACATCGGTCACGCGCCCCGCGACGCCGGCGCTGATCGAAACGCGCGGCTGCTGGAGGTTGGCATTCTCGGTGGTCTCGTAACGTCCGCCCGTCAGCCAGACATAGCCGCCGCCAAGCGCAAGCGCCACCGGCAGGGCCAGCATCAACGCGACCCGACCGAAGCGCCTCTTCTTCGGCGGCGCGGTGTCTCCCGTCTTCTCTGCCGCGGGCTGCGCCCCTTGCGTCACCGCATCCTTCTTCGACATCGCGTTCATTCCGCAGCCCCTTTCCGCGACGCATCCTCGGCCGCGTCATCGCATTCGATCCGGCCCAGATTGGCGACCACCATCTCCAGCCCGCGCATCAGCGTCTTTCGATCATCGGCGTTCAACCCCGCGAGGGCGCGGTCATAGATATCGCCCGCGATCGCGCGGACCTCTTCGAAGGCGTCCATGGCCTTCTGGCTCGGCTGCAAAAGCCGGACACGGCGATCGTTGGGATCGCTGCCGCGTTCAACCCAGCCGGCCTGCTCCATACGGTCGACGAGTCGCGAAACGCTGATTGGCTCGATCTCAAGAAGTTCCGCGATTCGCGCCTGCGAAGCACTGCCTTCGCGGGCGAGATGGACCAGAAGCCGCCATTGCGCCGAGGACAAGCCGTAGTGCTGCCCCCGCGCCTCGAAACGGCGCCGGAGAAGACGCGACGCGTCGTGCAGCAGAAAGCCCAGTGTATTTGTCTTCATGGTTTTCATAAGCGCCACATAATATAAGCATGCTTATCTTTCAAGATCCATCTGCGCCCTGGGCCGCGGTATTTCACGCCATGCTGATGGAATGGGTTGCGGGGCGCCCGTTTTTTGGAGGAGTAGTGGGGAAAAGCTGTCCGGGAACCAGTCCTGCGGCGACGAGGGAGATGACATGATATCCACCTACGCGCGGTTTTCCGCTCTCACCCTATGCATTCTTCTGTGCCTGCTGTCGCTTGCCGGGCTTTTCTGGACGGATACCTACGCCCTGCCCGCGGTCGTTTTCGGACTTCTCGCACTTGTCGGGTTCCGCGACCTCGCGCAGACAAATCACTCCGTCCTGCGCAACTATCCGATCCTCGGCCATATCCGCTACTTCATTGAACTGATCCGGCCGGAAATCCGCCAGTATCTGCTCGAATCGGACGACGACGAGGTTCCCTTTTCCCGCGAGGCGCGCGCGATCGTCTACCAGCGCGCCAAGAACGTCGAGGACAAGCGGCCGTTCGGCACCAAGAAGCGCGTCTATGACGGCGGCTACCAGTGGCTTACCCATTCGATCCGGCCGCGCAAGATTGCCAATACCGACTTCCGGCTAACCATCGGCGGGCCCGACTGCACCCAGCCCTACGACGCCTCGATCTACAACATCTCCGCGATGAGCTTCGGGGCCCTGTCCGCCAACGCGATCCTCGCGCTGAACAAGGGCGCGAAGATGGGGAACTTCTACCACGACAGCGGCGAAGGCGGCATCAGCCGCTATCACCGCGAGGGCGGCGGCGATATCGTCTATGAGCTCGGATCGGGCTATTTCGGCTGCCGCAATCACGACGGTACGTTCAACGCCGAGAAATTTACCGCCGTCGCCGCCGAGGATCAGGTGAAGATGATCGAGCTGAAGCTGAGCCAGGGCGCGAAGCCGGGCCAGGGCGGTGTGCTGCCAGCGGCGAAGATCACACCCGAAATCGCTGCGGCGCGAGACATTCCGATGGGTGTGGACTGCATTTCGCCGTCGTCCCATTCGGCCTTCACAACGCCCATAGAGATGATGGAATTCATCCAGCGCCTGCGTGAACTGGCCCAGGGCAAGCCGGTGGGCTTCAAACTTTGCATCGGGCATCGGCGCGAATTCATGTGCATCGTCAGGGCGATGCTGGATACAGGGATCACGCCCGATTTCATCGTGGTGGACGGCAAGGAAGGCGGCACCGGCGCCGCACCGCTCGAATTCGCCAACCATATGGGGATGCCGCTGGTCGAGGGGTTGACCTTCGCGCACAACGCCCTCCGCGGCGTTGGTCTGCGCGACAGGATCAAGATCGGCGCTTCGGGCAAGCTGATCCACTCTTTCGATATCGCGAAGGCGCTGGCGCTCGGGGCGGACTGGGCCAATTCGGCGCGCGGCTTCATGTTCTCCATCGGCTGCATCCAGGCGCAGGCATGCCACACCAACCATTGCCCGACGGGCGTGACGACGCAGGACCCCAACCGCTACCGCGCCCTGTTTGTCCCCGAGAAGTCGGAGCGGGTCTACAACTTCCACAAGAACACGATGAAGGCGCTCGGTGATATGTCGGGCGCGGCCGGCCTGACCCATCCGAGCCAATTCCTGCCCCACCATCTTCTGATGCGCGAGAAAGACCGCGACATGGTCACGGGCGAAGATGTCTATCCCTACATGCCCGTGGGCTTCCTGTTGCGCGAGGATGACGAGCGGTTCGGCTATCTCAAGCGCTGGCGTCGGTCGAGTTCGAAAGGCTTCGAACCGTTCGACGATGGGGTCTAGCCTTGCGAGGCATTGAGTCCGACAAGCTCTGACCCGCCGAACTGCTTCTGGAAGAGATCGCGGAACGCTCCGTCTATCTTCAGCAGTTCGGTCGCCGAGCCGGTTTCGATGACCCGGCCCTCGTCCATCACCACGATGCGATCCGCTTCGAGGATCGTCGAGAGGCGATGGGCGATCACGATGGTCGTCACCCCCATCGTCACATGGCGCAACGCCTCTTTGATATAGGCCTCCGACGTGGCGTCGAGCGCGCTTGTCGCCTCGTCCAGCAAAAGGATTTCGCCCTTCCTGAGGATTGCCCGCGCGATGGACAGACGTTGCCGCTGACCGCCTGACAGGAACGCGCCGTTCTCGCCGACCTCTGTTTCATAGCCTTCCGGCAACGCCTCGATGAACTCGTGGGCATTGGCGGCGCGGGCGGCGGCATGGACCTCGTCATCGGTCGCATCCGGACGGCTCATCCGTATATTCTCCATGACGCTGGTAGAGAAGAGGAACGTATCCTGCCCGACGAAGGACATCCTGCGGCGAAGCGAAGCGAAGGTGGCGTCCCGGATGTCCTGGCCATCGATCAGAACGGCGCCTTCGACGGGATCGTAGAGCCGCATGACGACGTTCAGCATCGTGGACTTGCCGCTGCCCGAAGGCCCGACGAGCGCGGTGGTCTTGCCAGCCTCGAAGGTGATGTTCACACCTTTCAACACGCGCTCGTCGCCGCGGTAGGAGAAGCTGACGTCGCGCACTTCGACTTCTCCCGGCCCGGCGCGCAGATCCTTTGCGTCCACGGCCTCGCTCAGCGTCTCCTCCATGTCGAGAAGCCCGAACAGGAGCCGCACGCCGACGAGGCTCTGTTCCACCGCGATCCGCATCCGTGACAGACGCTTTGCCGGTTCGTAGGCCATCAGAAGCGCGGTGACGAAGGACATGAGCTGGCCCGGCGTGGTCGGCTCGCCACCGAAGACCCCATTCGCACTGATCAAGACCACGAGCGCGATCGCGAAACCGGACAGCGTCTCCATCAACGGGCTCGTGATCGCCTGAAGCTTGACGATCGAGTTCGAACGCCGCTCCATCGCGTGGATCGCGTCTTCCATGCGGACGCTCATCTGCTCTTCGAGCGAAAACACCTTGATCACCCGAATACCGCGTGCGGTCTCCTGCATGACCTTCATGATTTCGCCCATCAGGGCCATCTCTTTCGTGACGATATCCCGTACTCGATGGAGGATCAGCCGCAGGCCGATCAACGCGATCGGCCCCACGACGAGCGAGGCCAGCGACAGAAGCGGCTGTTGGTAGAACATGACGCCGACAAGCCCGATAAGCGTCAGGAGATCGCGCACGAAGGACGTCACCATGAGATCGATGAGGGTGCGGGCGCGCTGCGCGCTTTGAGTGACGCGCGCGAGGATGTCGGAGGATTCGGTCAGCGTGAAGAAGGCCACGCCCTGGCGCATCAGTTTCTTGTAGAGTTTCGCCTGATTTTCCGCGACGATCCGGTTGCCCGCACGCGCCATGTAGACCGTCTGGACATAGCTTGCGATACCTTTCGCCGCGAAAATCACAACGATCAACAGCGACACCCAGAGAACCTGGTTGTGATCCTCGCCGGCGGTCAGCGCATTGATGATCGGCTTCATGACCCAGGCGGTCAGCGCCGAGGTGGCCGCGACCGCACACATCGCCAGGATCGCGATGGCATATAGCCAGCCCTGCGAACGCAGCCCGTCCTTCAACAGGCGCCAGATCAGGCTGCTGGCTTCGCCGTCGTCCTTGAACGCCGCCATCAAGCCTTGTTTTTTCTTGGTCTGCTGAACCATTCGGAATGCCGGATCGCGAGATAAGAGGACTGTGCGCTGGTATCAACCTGTCGAGATGAAATAAAGCCCAAAGGGTCGGTCCGGGCCGATCTCCGCTTTGATCCAAGCGAAGCGGAGATGCGTGATCGTTAAACTTCCCGAAAGACGCGGCGCCTATTCCTGGAAACGGGTAGTAGGGGAATCGTCATGGGAAAACGCGGGGGGCCGCGTCTCGCGGCGCATGCGGCGGATGAACTTTGGGGCGAAGCGCTCAAACGCTGGTACGAACAGGAACACGTGGCGTTGCCGCCGTCGGATGCGGAGGTTCCGTCAAAACAGGATCGGCCCTTTCCGCCGGGCTGGTGGATCCTTCCCGCAATCGTCATGTCGCTGGCGATGTGGGGCGTGATCGGCTGGATGGCGTTGGGCTGACCACTAGCGCGCCAGCACCAGGTCAGCCCTCAATCCGCCCAATCGCTCGCTGTCGGCAAGGCGCAGCGTGCCGCCATGACTGCGGGCGATGTCGGCGGTGATGGCAAGACCCAGCCCGACGCCGACGCCGCTGTTCTGGTTGCGCGCGGTATCGAGCCGGGTGAAGGGTCGCATCGCCTCCTCTCGCCGGTCGCGGGGAATGCCGGGGCCGTCGTCCTCGACCGTGAAGCGCACCGCGCGATCGCTGGTCGAAAGAGACACCTCTGCACGCGTGCCATAGCGCACTGCGTTGCCGACGAGGTTGCCAAGGGCCCGGCGGATCGCGGTTTCGCGCACGAGCGCGGTGCCGCCGCCCTCGACCGCATGAAGCGATACCACCTGCCCGGCCCGACGCGAATCTTCGACGACCGAACGGACCAGTTGCACAAGATCGACCGGCTGAGCATCCTCTTCCCGGGCATCTTCGCGCACGAAATTGAGGAAGGAATCCAGAAGCCGCTCCATCTCCGTTACATCGCGCCGCATGGCGTCCGTCTCGGCATCGTCATCCATCAGCGAAAGACTGAGCTTCAGGCGTGTAAGCGGTGTGCGCAGATCGTGGCTGACGCCTGACAGGAGCAGGGTCCGCTGTTCGATCTGCCGGTCGATGCGCGCGCGCATGTCGAGGAACGCGTTGCCCGCAGCCCGCACCTCGAGCGCCCCGACGGGCCTATAGGGAACAACCCGCCCCTTGCCGAACGCTTCCGCCGCCCGCGCCAGGCGCCGGATCGGGCGCAGCTGATTGCGCAGGAACACGAAGGCAATGGCCGTCATCAGGAGGCTGGTCAACAGCATGATGACCAGCAGCTGGTGCGGGTTCGAGGCCGAGACCCGCCGCCGCGCCAGTTCGACCAGCATCGGCCCCTTCGATGTCGTCATGGTGATGCGCACCGTCCTGAGATCGCGCAGGTCGATCGCGGTAATGCGCTGAAAGACCTCGCGCAACGTGGCGATGACGACACGGCCGCTCAGATCGTAGAATACGCGCGCATCTCCGGTCTTCTGCAAGGCGGGCAGCGCGACCGTCAGGCCGAGGGGCTCGGCGAATTGCCTAATCACCTTCTGCGCCGCGGCAAGATCCTGGGCCTTGTCGACCCGCGTCAGCACCAGCCGCAGATCCTGCACCACATTCTGTGTCATCTGCTGGGTCACATCCTCGAAATGCCGCTGGATGAAGCCTATGGACACGACGAGCTGAATGGTCACGATGGGCAGGATCAGGATGAGCGCGGCACGGCCATAGAGACCGCGCGGCATGAAACGTTTGATCCACTGGGACAACATGGCCAAAGACTAGCGGCGGCGGCAGGCGAGCGGAAGCGCAAGATGGCGAAGAGCGGGGAGTATCGCAACGCTCCGGGCGCGGTGCAGAGCCCCGAGCCGGGGCTGCGTCTCGTTCTTTGCCGAAACCCCTCGCCGATGACGCTTCACGGCACGAATACCTTCCTTCTTGGCACCGGCGATGTCGCGGTGATCGACCCCGGTCCCGACGACCCCCGGCACCTCGCGGCGATCCGCGCCGCGCTCGGCTCCGGCGAGAAGATCAGCCACATCTTCGTGACCCACGCCCATCTCGATCATTCGCCGCTGTCCCGCAGCCTGTCGAGACTGACCGGTGCGCCGGTGCTGGCGTTCGGAGACGCCGAAGCAGGGCGTTCGCCGATCATGAAGTCCCTCGCCGCTGCCGGCCTGATCCGCGGCGGCGAGGGCGTCGATATCGCCTTCCGCCCCGACATCACACTGCCCGACGGCGCCATGGTGGAAGGTTCGGATTGGAGCCTTCGCGCCATTCATACCCCCGGCCATTTCTGCAATCACCTGAGTTTCGCGACCCGCCTGAACGGCTCCGACGCGATCCTGACCGGCGATCACGTCATGGGGTGGTCAAGTTCGCTGGTGTCGCCGCCCGACGGCGACATGGGCGCCTACATGCAAAGCCTCCACCGTCTCGCGAATGAGCATGCGCAGCGCTATTACCCTGCGCACGGCGCGCCCATCGACGCCCCCGCCCGGCGGTTGGAGGAGCTGCGCGGGCACCGCCTGAAGCGCGAGGCGCAGATCCGCGCCGCCCTCAGCGACGCCCCGGCCAACATCCCCACGCTCACGCGCGGCGTCTACCATGACACCGCGCCTGCCCTCATACCTGCGGCCGAACGCAACGTCCTCGCCCATCTGATTGATTTGACTGAAAGAAACGTCGCAGCCAGCGACGGCCCGATCACCCCCGACGCGATATTCCACCTGCTGGGCGGGGCGTAAATTTTGTGACAGAACCCACTGGACGCCCCCGCTCCCGCTTGCTATACGCGCCCCCGGTGTTCCGGCGTAGCTCAGCGGTAGAGCAGTTGACTGTTAATCAATTGGTCGTAGGTTCGATCCCTACCGCCGGAGCCAAATTTACTAGCTACAACAATACTTAAGCGGCCCTTCGCGGGGACGTTTTGCTGTTTGGGGTCGTCATAGCGCTATGCAAGCCGCAGGCCGCACATGTGGTGGCCGATGCGAGGCGATCCGCCGGGCGGTCTTGTTTGTCCGTGTCGACGAGGCGCTGACCGAGGCCGGCGATCTGGTGCAACCGATCAAGCCGTGGCGATCGCGCGGGTCATGTCCGCGCCACCCTTGCCCAATTGGCCCGCTCCAAGGCCGAAGGCTGCACCAGCTCCGACCAGATCACCGGCTTCAAGGCGGCGGGATCGGCCCTGGCCGATCTGATCGCGGCCTGGCCCGTCCATGCGTTTCGAGTGTGCAAAGCCCCGGATTGCCAGAACGGTAATTCTCTGCGAATATTCAGATAGTAACACCATCGGGCGGAGGCATTCAGTCGCCCCGGATAACAGTCTCCGCGCCGGTTCGATCGGGCGATTTCGGTGACGTCGTTGCGAAGGGTAATCGGTAAGTCCGGCCAGTGAACCTCGATATGGGTGGGGGGGCGCGTACGGTGACTTCAAGAGTATTGTGCGCAGTATCAGTCCTGTTGATGGTCGCGGCAGCGTCTGGGCGCGTTCTGGCTGAAGACGTGGGCACCGCCGTGAAAGTCGTTCCCGGCGCGACAGTGACGCGATCCGGCAAAGCAGCCAGACTATCGACCGGTCAGACCTTGGCCAGCGGCGATGTGGTCTCAACCGACCGGGCGGGCCAGGTCCAGTTGCTGTTCACCGACGGAACGAAGATGGCGGTCGGGCCGGGTTCGTCCCTCTCGATCGACGACATCCGGATGCGACCGAACGGAACGGCCGACAAATTCGTGGTCTCGGCGGTGGCGGGAGGGTTTCGTTTCCTGACCGGGAAGAGTGCGAAGTCGGCCTATTCCGTGCGCACGCCGACGGCGACGATGGGCATCAGGGGCACAGCTTTCGACTTTGTCGTCCGCAATCGCGTCGGGACAGATCTGGTCCTGTTTTCCGGGATCGTCCGCATGTGCGGCATATCCGGAAACTGCTTGCGGGTGACTGGCAGGTGCACTGCGGCACGCACCAGCCAGAATGGCGCCGTCAGCGCGATCTCGGCGCAAAAGGAAAAGCAGGAGATGATCCTCGACGGTTTTTCATTCGTGACGCGGCAGCCCACCCTGTCACCGGACTTCCGTACGAATGTTCGCTCCTGCGGGCGGGATATCGTCGCACTACCGGTCAACAGGTCCCGCGAGGACCGAAACCAAAGGGCAACGCCGCAGCCTCCTGAACCGCCGACCCCGCCCGGCCCACCCGATCCACCGGATCCCCCCATCAGACCAGATCCACCGGGAGGGCGAGATTGACGGGACCGTCCATGACATCGGCGGCAACGAAGGCCGCCAGCCATGACCGGAAGGGCGCGGACAATTCAGCCGAGTGAAGACGGAACCAATGCGACGTGTCGGGTTCATGGCGGTGGGATTTGTTATCCTGATCCTGGTGGCAGGCGTTCGGATAGCCGACCCCTACCCCGTTCAGGCGGTGCGGCTGTTCTATTTCGACTATCTCCAGCGCATCAACCCGCGAGCATATGCCAGTCTGCCCGTCCGGATCGTCGATATCGACGAGGCGTCCCTTGCATCCCTTGGTCAGTGGCCCTGGCCCAGGGATCAGATCGGCGATCTCGTCACGCGGCTGCATGACGATTACGGCGCGGCCGTCGTCGTGTTCGATGTTCTGTTTTCGGAACCCGACCGTCTTTCGCCATCGCGGATTCTCGCGCGGAGCGATATTTCAGGTCTGCTGAAGGCGCCGCTGACTGCGGCACAACTGTCGGATCTGGACAATGACCGATATCTCGCGAATGCGATGTCAGGCCGCCATGTCGTGCTTGGCGTCGCGGATGCCGAAACGGATCAGCCTTCCGAGGCATACGACAAATCCGGTTTTGTCCAGATCGGCGCGGAACCGGGAAAGGGCGCGCCCGCCTTGCGCTCGACCACCCGGATCGTACCGGCCCTGCGGGACGCTGCCGCGGGAATCGGCGGGATCAATGTCAGCCCCTTCGGCGACTCCGACACGGTGCGCACCGTTCCGATGATCTGGAATTCCCCGGGAGGATTGCTTCCCAGCCTGTCCCTCGAAGCCCTCCGCGTCGCCTTGGGCGAAACCACGACGATGATCTACGGCGCCGAGGATACGAGTGGGGTCACCGTGTCCATCCGGACCGGCGACTACGAGATTCCGACAACTCCCGACGGGCAGGTCTGGGTGCACTACCGGCATGAGAATCCGGCGGTCTACGTTTCGGCAAAGTCGGTGCTCGCACCCGGCTACGACCCGGACCTGAAAGCGCTTCTTCAGGGAAATATCGTTCTTGTCGGCGCGTCGGCGGCGGGCCTTCTGGATATCCGCGCCACCCCTCTGGGCGAGAATGTCCCCGGCGTATCCATACAGGCCCAGATACTGGAGCAGATTCTGACCAACGACTTTCTCAGGCGCAGCGACTACGAGTCCGGACTTGAGATCATCGCGTTCATCTCCCTCTCGACCATCGTGATCGCCGTGCTGTCGATGTCCGGCCCCACGATATCCATGCTTGTCGGAGGAGCGTCTGCCTCATTGGTCCTGATCACGAGCTGGCTGTTTTTCGAAGCCGGGTCGCTCTTCGACGCGACGTTCCCCATGCTCGGCGGGTTTTTCGTCTTTCTGGTGTTTGCCGCCTATCAGTTCATTGTCGCCGATCGCGACAAACGCCGCATTCGCCAATCCTTCTCGCACTACGTCGCACCTTCGGTCCTGCAGGAAATCGAAAGAAGCGGGCATCATGTCGAGCTTGGCGGGCAGCTAAGGACGGTGACGGTGATGTTCTGCGACCTGCGCAACTTCACGTCGCTCAGCGAGGCGATGCCGCCGACCGATCTTGTGTCGATGTTGAACAGTCTTTTCAGCCAGCTTTCCGATTGCGTCCTTCAGGAAAGCGGGACCATCGACAAATATGTCGGCGACTCGATCATGGCTTTCTGGAATGCGCCCCTGGAGATGAAGAACCACCGAGAAAGCGCGTGCGAGGCTGCCCTGCGGATCAGAAAGGCGCTGGTGGCGTTCAACGAGCAGCGGGACGCCAAGGGCATGCCCTTGCTGGCCGTGGCCATCGGGCTGTCCTCCGGCCCGGCCTGTGTCGGCAATATCGGATCGCGCCAGCGCCATAGCTATTCGGCCATTGGCGATACCGTCAACGTGGCCGCACGGATCGAGGCGAGTTGCCGTCACGTCGCCTATGATGTGGTCATTTCCGACGAGACCCGCGAAGGCGTTGCCGGCATGGCGACGCTCCCCGCCGGCCGGATCGGGCTGAAGGGGAAGTCGGATCGCCAGGCCCTTCATATACTGGTCGGTGATCAGTCCGTGGAACAAAGCCCGGCCTTCGTGCGGCTGAGATCGCTTCACGAAGACCTCATGCGGCAGATTTCTTCGACCGGCCGCGTCGTTCCCGAGGATCTCGACAGGTGCAAGGGCGTCGCGATCGAGATAGGATATGGCCTCGTCGAATTCTACGACAGACTGCCGGAAAGGCCCGGGGACTTCAGATTTGGCGCATAGCGCGGACGGACCCGGCAGCTGCGGCTGACGCAGGCGGCGCCAGATCGGAGCCTGCACCCCGCATATCCGCCCATGCGCCGGGCAGCCGGGGATGATGAGCCATGACGCGGCAGAAATTGATGTCTCCGGCGAAGCCTGCGCGGATTCCGAGCCGCTCTCCCCGAGGCCGGGGATCTCCACATGGTCACCGCCTCGTCAGCCGAGCGCCAACGCGATTGCCCCGTCGAGCTTGTCGACCAGTTCGTCGATCTGCGCGTCCTCGATGATGAACGGCGGGGCGAGAAGGACGTGATCGCCGGTCTGCCCGTCGATGGTGCCGGTCATCGGGTAGCAGATCAGACCCGCCTCGAACGCCGCCTTCTTGATCTTTCCCGCGATGCCGCGCGCCGGATCGAAGGGCGCCTTGCTCTCGCGGTCCTCGACGAACTCGATGCCGCGGAAAAGCCCGCGTCCGCGAAGGTCGCCGACATGGGGGTGTTGCCCGAAGCGGTCCGCGAGCCGCTCCGTCAGCTTGGCGCCTTGGACCTTGACCCGGTCCACCAGACCGCGATTGAGAATGGCCGACACGACCGCATGGCCGGCGGCGGCCGCCGTGGGGTGGCCGATATAGGTGTGGCCGTGCTGGAAGAAGCCCGAGCCTTGCGCGATGGCGTCGTAGATCCGCGACGTGCACAGCATCGCGCCGATGGGCTGGTAACCGGCGCCGAGCCCCTTGGCGATGCAGAGGATGTCGGGGGCGATCCCGTCCTGCTCGCAGGCGAAAAGCGATCCGGTCCGGCCCATCCCGCACATCACCTCGTCGAGGATCAGAAGGACGCCGTAGCGGTCGCAGATCTCGCGGATGCGGCGGAAATAACCGGGCGCCGGGGTGAGCGCGCCCGCCGTCGCACCGACAACCGGCTCGGCCATGAAGGCCATCACGGTTTCCGGTCCGAGGCGCAGGATTTCCGTCTCCAGCGCGCTTGCGGCGCGGCGGCCATAGGCTTCGAGGCTCTCTCCCTCCGCACGGTAACGGTATTCGTAGCAGGGCTCGATATGGCTGACGTCGAGAAGCAGCGGTCCGAACTGCGCACGGCGCCATTCGTTGCCGCCAGCCGAAAGCGCTCCGATGGTGTTGCCGTGGTAGCTCTGCTTCCGCGCGATCAGACGGCCGCGCTGCGGCTCGCCCTTCTCGACCCAGTATTGCCGGGCGAGCTTGATCGCCGCCTCGGTCGCCTCGGAGCCGCCGGAGACCAGATAGACCCGGTCGAGATCGCCGGGCGCATGGGCGATGAGGAGGTCGGCCAGGGCCTCGGCCGGTTCGGAGGTGAAAAAGCCGGTATGGGCGAAGGCGACCTTGTCGAGCTGCGCCTTGATCGCCGCCGTCACCTCGGCATCCCCGTGGCCGAGGCAGGACACGGCGGCACCGCCCGATCCGTCGAGATAGCGCTTGCCGGTGCTGTCGATCAGGTAGCAGCCCTCGCCGCCCGCGACGACCGGCGGCGCGGATTTCGTATGACGTGGAAAGATGTGGGACATGGCGATCTTCCTTTGGTGTCAGGACGCCTTGCTTCGCGGTTCCGGCGTCACGATCCGCCGCGTGCCCTCCTCGAAGGCGTGCAGATTCAGCGGCCAGGCGGCGCGCGGCCAGCGAAGCTCCATCTCGCCCTTCCGGGGGCGGTAGACCGCGGTGTAGAGCGTGCCGAAGCCCCGGTCGAAGGCCGAGGAATAAATCGGCCGCCGGAGAAAGGCCGCGATGAACTTCTCCTCGGGTTCCACATGCAGGGTCAGCCGCTGCAAGAGGAACCTCTCGCGCTCCACGGTCGCGGTCATGCGGGCATGGGCGTCCCACTCCACGCGCTCCTGATGGTTCGTCGCGACTGCCGCATGGGTAAGCGCGGCGGGCCGGTCGGGCGCCATGAAGGCGGTGAGGAAGCTCCGGTTCCGGTCGAGGACGGTAACGTTGTAGCTCATATGCGTCGGGATCCGGGCGAGCGCCCTGCCCGCCTCCTCCGCCGTGGTGCAGGTCTGAAGCACATAGCGCAGGATCAGGGGCACGCCGAACCCGTCGCCGACGACCCGCCGCCCGCCGAAGGTCAGCGACACGGCAAGTCCCGCATCGTTGATCCCGTCGACGAGGCCCCAAAGCCCGTCGGACGTGCCCATGACGGTCCGGCCCTGCCACGAGGTGTGCAGGACGACGCTTTCGAAGGCGCGCGGATCGTAGTCGTAGTTGCGGACCAGAACCGGCTCCTTCCCCGGCCAGATCGCCTGACTGCACCCCGACAGATAGGGCGGCGGGCGGTAGAAGCTGAGGAACCGGGCGGCAAGGTCGCCGCCGCCCGCGAGCGCGCAAAGCTGGTCATAGAGCGGAACGAGTTCAGGCATGTGCGCCTCGAGCGCGCGGAGGCTTTCAAGATAGGTCGGCCGCGCATCGGCGCCCTCGCGTAGCCACCACTGGCGGTAGGCGGGCCAAAGCTCGGCAAAGAGCCCGGCCCATTTCGGACCGGGTTTCGCTTCGCTTATGGCGCGCCACCAGACGTCCATCACATGATCTTGAAAGCCGGATCGGCAAGCGCCGGGCCCGCCTCCGACATCGGCAGGGGGCTGGCGGAGAAAGCCGACTTGATGCCGTGAATCCAGCGTTTCGCGCGTTCGTTCAACTGGAAGCTGTTGGTCATCGACCGGCCCCGCGTCACCAGAATGCCAAGGTCGGCGCCCTCGTAGCGGTAGTCGCCCTTCTTCAGGATGCGCAGGAAGAACGCCTCGTTCTCCGATTCCACGGCGCGGCGGTGATAGTCGAAGCGGTCGAAGACCACGCGGCCATCATCCAGCATCTTGTAGATGCCCGATTGCGGCGCCCCGGCCAGGAGATCGACTGAATCCTCGGTATGCTTGATGACCATCTGGCTCCAGCCGTCGATCATGTCGGGGTCTGCCCACCGCGCGTTCAACTCATCGACGTCCAGCTTGAATTTCGTCTTCGAGAATTCGAGCAGGTGGAACAGGAACAAGGGCGCGTCGGCATGGGCGAAGGCGGCGTGATTGGTCATCGAGCTTGCGCCGGTGATGCGCGGGTTCAACTCGCCCAGCCAGATGTCCCCGGACTTCTTGTCGATCAGGAAATCGAGCTCGAAATAGCCGCGATAGCCTTCCTTGCGAAGCTGTTCGCCGAACTTGAAGGTCAGGTCGCGCGCCTTCTCGCGGACCTTGGGCGGGAAGGCGGTGGCGAAGATCTCGTTGCCGCACCAACCGCCGCGATAAGGCGTGAGTTCCTTGAAGCCGACAAGCTCGGTCATCAGCGGCCCGACGATCGTGCCCTTGCTTGTGGCGCAGCCCTCGATGGCGGAGCCGCGGCAGTCGATCCGCTTCATGATCTTGATCTCGCCCTCACCGACGATCTCGTGCTCGTATTTGCGGAAATCGGCCTCGGACTTGATGAAGAAGGTGGTGTGGCCGCTGTCTCCGAACGCCGATTGCAGGACGAGGTCATGGCCGATCCCCGCCTTGTCGCAGATCTGCGTGAGATGCTTGTAGTCCTTCACCTCGGACAGCGTGTTCGGCACCGACGGCACACCCGCCTTGTTGCCGACGCGGACGGTTTCGATCTTGTTGTCCATCTTGGTGCGCAGCTTCGCCTTCGGGAACCAGACCTCGGCGCCCAACTCCTTGGCCAGCCTTTCGGTTTCCGCGTCGAACATCAGGAACACGAATTTCGGCTTGCCGCCCCGGCGTTTCACGAGGTCGACGACCTCCTTGTGCTGCAGGAGGTAGTTGTTGATGTCCTCGATCGACTGGAATTCCGCATGCGGCTCTTCGGACGGGCAGAACACGTTGGGATGGCGGCCGTCATAGCAGTCGATGTAGCAGATGTATTTGAAATTCTTGCACCATTCGTCGATGCCCAGAAGGTTGAAATTGGTGGCCGAGACGAAATAGATCGGGTCCTCGTTGCGGTGAAAGAAGCGGCGGATTTCCGAGATGTTGTTAAGCTGTTTCTTGGGCATTTTATGTTCTCTCCCTCTCTCTATTCGGCCGCGGTTGCAAGTTTGGTAATCTGGCCCGCCAGCGCCTCATCGGTGAAGACACGCAGGCCAAGGTCGGCGCGGTAGCCATGGATCTCGTTGACGTCGAGTGCCCGCATGAAGCCGAGGATCGCGCGGCTGACCACCTGGCCGGGAACGAGGATCGGGAAGCCCGGCGGATAGGGAATGATGAACGAGGCCGAGACGACGTCGCGGCCCTTGTCCATCTCCTTCTCGATGCCGCCGTCAAGCTCCAGGTAATCGCAATTGTTCTCGTCATAGGACAGGAAGAAGGCGCTGCGGATGTCGCCCTCTCCGGTGCCGGGATCGGCGCAGAACGCCTCGTGGAAATGTGAAAAATCAGGAAGCGGCGGAAGGTCTTGCATGAGGTTCTTCACACGCCGCTCGAAGGACAGACGTTCCATCTTCGAGGCGTCGTCAAGCCTGTCGTCAAGCTCCTTCGCGATCTCAACCAGCACCTCGATCAGATAAGCGACTGAGGACCGGGTGGTGCCTATATTGGTCATGAAAAGGACGGTGTTGCGCGAGGTCTTGTTGATCTGGATGCCGTACTTGTCCATCAGCACCTGGGTCTTGAACGTGTCGCCGTCCCAGCCGGTGCCGCCGACCGAAAGCGTCACCCGAGTCGCGTCGAGGACAAACTCGTCCTTCTCCCAGCAATCCGAGATATCGGTCCACCCCTGTTCCGGGTCGTAGTAGCTGGTGACCCCGCTTTCGCGGAATTCCTCGGGGATCATGTCGCCCGCCGCGAGAACCTTGAAGTACTTCTGCAAGAGCGGATGGGTCGAGATCGCCCGCCGCATCGCCATGGCCGCCTCGACCTGGCGCTGGACGAATTCGAAGCCTTCCAGTTCAACCTGGCGCCGACCGACGTCGAGCGAGGCGATGATCTGGTAGTTCGGACTTGTCGAAGTATGGGTCATGTAGGCTTCGTGAAAGCTCGCCTCGACCTCGCCCTTGAAGTCCTGATCGTTGACGTGGATCATCGACCCCTGCCTGAGTGCTGTCAGCGTCTTGTGCGTCGACTGCGTCGTGTAGACCCGCACGCGGGCCGTCGGCGGCGGAATGAGGCGGGTCTTCAAAAGCGTCGCCTCGTCGGCATCCTTCAGCTTCTCGGTCTGCTTTTCATACGCCTTGGCATGCCCCGGCGACTTCAGCCTTTCGCGGAGCATGTTGGCGGCATTCATTCCCGTCCGCTGCCGGTAGGTCGGCCCGAACCGGGCGAAGGCGAACCACGCCTCGTCCCAGAGGAAGATGAGGTCGGGCTTGATGGCGAGGCATTCCTCCATCACCCGTTCGACATTGTAGACAATGCCGTCGAAGGTGCAGTTGGTCAGAAGCAGCATTCTGACCTTGTCGAGCTTGCCCGCCGCCTTCATCTTCAGAAGCTGATGCTTGATCTCCCTCAGCGGCACTGCGCCATACATCGAGTAGTCGTTGAGCGGGTAGCTGTCGAGGTAGCGCACTTGCGCCCCGGAGAGCACCATGCCGTAATGGTGCGACTTGTGGCAGTCGCGGTCGACCAGGACGATATCCCCTGGCCTCACAAGGGCTTGCACGACGATCTTGTTGCAGGTCGAAGTGCCGTTGGTGGCGAAGAAGGTCTGTTTCGACCCGAAGGCCCGCGCGGCGTATTCCTGTGCCCTCTTGATCGGCCCGGTGGGTTCAAGAAGACTGTCGAGCCCGCCGCTCGTCGCCGAGGTTTCGGCAAGGAAGATGTTCGGACCGTAGAAGGCGCCCATGTCCTGAATCCAGTGCGACCGGGTGATCGACTTGCCCCGGCTGATCGGCATGGCGTGGAAGACGCCGGTCGGCTGCTTGGAATATTCGACGAGCGCGGTGAAGAACGGCGTCTTGTAGCGTGCTTGAACCCCACGCAGGATGTTCAGGTGCAGCTCCATGAAATCTTCCTGATTGTAGAAGACCCGCCGGCAGATGCCGAGATCGAGGCCGGCGATAGCCTCGACCGAACGGTCGGTCACGAGGTAGGCGTCAAGCTCGGGCCGCACCCGCGCGATCAGGCGGCATAGCTCGGGTCCGTAATCCTCCGGGGGAATGTCCTCGATGCTCTCTTCGCCCCCCGCGCGGTTCAGATAGCGGGTGAGGATCGGCAGATCGACATCGGAATCGAGCTTCAGCCCGGGCCGCACGACGATGGCCTGTATGTTGTAGTTGAACAGCACACAGATCAGCGCGTCCTTCAGACTCGGAACCACGACCGGCTCGTAGATGAACGCGTCCTCGGGCCGCCGCATCGAGGTCATGTTGGACTTCAGCCAGCGCTCCTGATGCTCATTCACCTCGTCGACGATCAGGACCTCGAAATAGGGCTTCGACAGTGCCCGCGCCTCGGGCGGCAGGAGCGCCTCTTCCTCCTTGTCCTCATCCAGGCTGCCGCGTTCCAGCGGAATGTGGCGGCGCCGGTAGGCACCGGTCCCGAGCCCGCGCGTCACGCGCCGCGCCGCGAAGGCAACCTCTTCGAGAAGACCGTGATCGAACTGGCGGCGCATGTGGTCAAACGCCGCCATGCCCGGAAACGCCCAGTAGCGTTCGATGACGGCGAGCGAATTCGAACAGCTCCTCGGCCCCGGCGCGCAGCTGTTTGGAGCGCCTTCCCTCCGGCTCGCGCTCAAGCTGCTCCAGCTTTTCGCGCAGTGCGCTCCAGCGGTCGGACCGCAGTTGCGTTGCCGAGTAGTAATCGCTCATCGACTGCATCGGTTCTTCCTCCTCAAGAAGCCGCCACAGTCGATGCACGCTCCTCCCGAGCGCTTCGACAGGTGATCAGCCCGTGGAAATTCGCCCCGCCAGCGGCGGCACGCCTTCGTCGTCGCGGAAAGGTGGGCCCATCGATTTGTGGTCCTCGCCTGTCACGGTGGTATCGCGCAGGTCCAGCCCGGACCGCGACCCTTGCTGCGGCATTTCAAGCGCCCCGAGGTTGTGCAGGTAGCTGTCCGCGCCGCTTGTCCGATCATAGACCGAAAAATCGACGGAGCGGTCGCGGAAGCTTTTCAGCACCTGGCCGAGGCCCTTCATCCCGGTCTCGCGCTGGCGCCGCACGAGGTCGAGATCGACCTCGATCGGGAACATGTCCTCCTGCCCCGCCGACTGGTGCAGGACGGTTGCCGTGGGATCGACCACGCAGGAGCGGCCATTGCCACCCGCGCCAAGCCCGTTGACGTCGAAGACGTAGCACTGGAACTGCGCCGCAGTGGCCCGCGCGATGGCAAGCTCCGCGTCACGGTCGGTGGTTCCGGTCAACACGGGATGCAGCAGCACCTCGACGCCCTGCGCGGTCAGCTGCCGCGTGGTTTCCGGGAACCAGATATCGTAGCAGATGGAAAGACCGAACCGGCCAACGTCCGGAACATCGAATATGCAGAAGTCGGTTCCCGCATCGACCTCGGTCTCATAGGGCCGGAACGGGAACATCTTGCGATAGCTCGACACGATCTCTCCGCCCGGATTTATCACGGCGGCGGTATTGTAGATGCGGCCATCCCCGGTCTTCTCGAACATCGAGCCGGGGATCAGCCAGATATTGTGCTTGCGCGCGGCGTCCTGAAAGCGCGACAGGCTTTCATTTTCGAATGGCAGCGCGAATTTCGGCAGGGGGCCGAAGGGTGCCAGTTCCGAGAACAGCACCATCTGCGTCCAGGGAAAGCGCGCCATCAGTATATCGAGGCGATGGAGCATGCCATCGGTATTGGCTTGCAGCGCGTTGACATACATCTGTACGCCGGCGATTGCGAAAGGGGTCATTTGTCTGCCTGTGTCGATCGGTCTTACGGTCCGGAACCGGGCCGCCCCCCTGCCTATCACCGCACGACGAGAACGGAAACCGGCGAACGCCGCACCACACGGTCTGCCTGCGAGCCGACGAGGAACTCCCTTACACGGTCGGGCGCATGGCTTGCCATGACGACAAGATCGGCGCCGGTAGACCTGATATGATCGAGGACGACATCGTGCACACGCCCGACCGCGACATGGCTCACGATCCTGAGCGGGTCGCGGATTTCTTCACCCAGCAGTTGATCGAGCCGCGCCTTCGCGTTCTGGGCCGCCTTCTTCTGGAAATCCGGCGGAAAGTCCACGGCGACGAGCGGAGAACCGAAATCGGGCACGACAGACAAGACGTGCAGCGTCGCGTCCGATTCCCTGGCGATTTCGGTCGCTGCCGGCAGAGCCTTGTTCCACGATGCCGCGTCGCCGAGATCGACGGTCAGAAGGATGGTCTTGTACATTGCGGGCTCCTCAGGCTGCGGCGCGGCGCGGCTTGGACGCGCGGCCCCGTTGCATCATCACGACCAGTGCCAAGAGCAGCAGCGCGGGGATGAACATCCAGTATTTCGACGGCGTGGAAGCGGGCCGCAGGACGCGCAGCACCTCTTGATCCCAGTCAAGTCCCGCCTTCTGCGCCGGAGAGTCATAGGCAGCGTCGTCGATGATCATCTTGTCGCCATCCTGCCTGAATGCGAGCCCGGCGGCGGAAAGCTTCTCATCCCCGGTCGGCTCCGATCCCATCGGGACGAGTGCCACGAACTGGATCGGGTCGCCAAGGTCGTTCACGCCGGACACACGGACGCGCAGGTTTTCCCCCGCAGGCGTATCGGCGGCGGCCGAAGCGATTTCCGAGGGCGCGACCTCGGTGAAGGGCGGAAAGACCATGTCCATCCAGAAGCCGGGGCGGAAGAGCGTGAAGGCCACCAGCAGAAGCGCGATGCTTTCATAGAAGCGGTTCCGCGCGAGGAACCAGCCCTGCGTCGCCGCCGCGAAAAGCAGCATCGCGATGGTCGCGATACAGAACACGAAGATGCCTTGGACCCAGGTGACGTTGATGAGCAGAAGCTCGGTGTTGAAGATGAAGAGGAACGGCAATGCGGCGGTTCTCAGCGAATAGAAGAAGGCAATGACGCCTGTCTTGATCGGATCGCCGCCCGAAACCGCGGCGGCGGCAAAGCTTGCGAGGCCGACGGGTGGGGTCACATCCGCCATGATGCCGAAGTAGAAGACGAAGAGGTGGACGGCGATCAGCGGCACGATCAGTCCGTTCTGCTGACCGAGCGTGACGATGACCGGCGCGAGCAGCGCCGAGACGACGATGTAGTTCGCCGTCGTCGGCAGGCCCATCCCGAGGATCAGCGACAGGATCGCGGTCAGGACGAGGATCGCGAGAATGTTGCCGCCCGACATCACCTCGACCACGTCGGCAAGCGCCGATCCGACGCCGGTCTGGCTGACCGCGCCGACGATGATGCCGGCGGTCGCGGTGGCGATCCCGATGCCGATCATATTGCGCGCGCCGGTGATGAGGCCGTCGAAGAGATCGCTGACGCCCTTGCCGACGGCGCCGCCGAAGTCGCCTTCACCGCGCATCATTGCCATGATCGGCCGTTGCGTCAAAAGGATGAAGACCATGTAGGCCGTCGCCCAGAACGCCGAGAGGCCGGGGCTCAGGCGGTCGACCATCAACGCCCAGACCAGCACCACGACCGGCAGGATGTAGTGCAGCCCTGCGCGGATCGTCGGCCCCGGAAGCGGCAGCTTCGTCACCGGAGCGTTGGGGTCGTCGAGATGCAGCGGCTCTTCCCGCGACGCGACCCAGAGGAGGCCGACATAGACCAGGCACAGGAAGGCGAAGACGATGTAGCCGGCCGCAGCCGGGAAGGCAGGACGAATCCACCCCATGCCGTAATAGACGGCAAGCGAGACGACGCAGATGACCGCGATGGTGAAGGCAATGCCGATCAGCCGCTGCACGATGGGCTTGGGCGTATAGGCGCGCGGCAGCCCCTCCATCCCGGCCTTGCAGGCTTCGAGATGGACGATATAGACCAGCGCGATATAGCTGATGACGGCGGGCAAAACGGCATGGCGCACCACGTCGAAATAGGGAATGCCGACATATTCGACCATCAGGAAGGCGGCGGCGCCCATCACCGGCGGCATGATCTGACCGTTGACCGAGGATGCGACCTCGACGGCGCCGGCCTTTTCGGACGAAAAGCCGACCTTCTTCATCAGCGGAATGGTGAAGGTGCCGGTCGTCACCACGTTCGCAATGGACGAACCCGAGATGAGTCCGGTCATGGCCGACGAAACGACCGCCGCTTTGGCCGGACCGCCCCGCATGTGGCCCATCAGCGAGAAGGCCACCTGGATGAAATAGTTCCCGGCCCCGGCCTTGTCGAGGAGCGAGCCGAAGAGGACGAAGAGAAAGACGAACGAGGTTGAAACGCCAAGTGCGATGCCAAAGACACCTTCCGTCGTGATCCATTGATGGTTCACGATCTCGGACAGGTTGTTGCCCTTGTGTGCGATGATCTCGGGCATGTAGGGGCCGAGCACGGTGTAGATGAGGAACACGCTCGCCACGATCATCAGTGCCGGTCCGAGCGCCCGGCGCGTCGCTTCGAGCAGGATCATCAGCCCGATCACCGAGACCACGAAATCCTGCATGATCGGCGCGCCGACGCGCCCCGAAATCTCGTTGTAATAGACATAGAGATAGAGCGCGGTCACGGCGCCAACCACGGCGAGCGCCCATTCCCAGACCGGGATGCGGTCTTTCGGCGAGCCGAGAAGGATGGCGGCGACGATGGCGACGGAGACGAGCGGAATCCACCAGACCGGTGTACCCACCTTCGCGGACACGAAGAAGAGCGCGCCGAGGACCAGGGGAACGCCGACCCCAAGCGTGAGTTGAACCTTCGTGCGGGCGGCGGGAAAGGCGGCGAAGGCGAGGAATATCGCGAAGGCAAGGTGGATCGAGCGGGCCTCGGTATCGTTGAACACGCCGAATCCCAGAATGAACGGAACGGGCGACGCGATCCAGACCTGGAACAGCGACCAGGCCAAAGCCACGATGGCGATGAGCGCGCCGACCGGGCCCGTGGAACCGCGAGCCCCGGTATCGGAAGACGCGACGATTTCGTCGAGTTCCTCCTGGCTCAGTCCACCGTGACCGGCAGCCTCGTTCTCGACCGCCGCCGCCTGCTGCTGGTCCCGTTCCGTCATGTGGTCCCCCTTGGCCGGTTCCGGCCTGTCACGCTCAAGATCTCCGGTTCTCGAGGGCGCAATGCCCTCGGGCCGGGCAACGCGCCGCCCCGGGGAAGGGGCGGCGCAGGCGGCTTACATCCAGCCGCGTTCCTTGTAGTACTTCTCGGCACCCGGATGCAGGGGCGCGGACAGACCATCCTTGATCATGTCCTCTTCCTTCAGGTTGGCGAACGCCGGATGCAGGCCCTTGAAGCGGTCGAAATTGTCGAACACCGCCTTGACCACCTCATAGACGACATCGTCAGGGACATCGGCGGACGTTACGAAGGTCGCCTTCACGCCGAAGGTCTCGACGTCATCGGGGCTGCCCGCATACATGCCGCCTGGGATCGTCGCCTTGGCGTAATAGGCGTTGTCCGCGACGAGCTTGTCGATCGCCTCGCCCGTGACCGGCACGAGGTTCGCCTCGACGGTGGAGGTCGCCTCCTGAATCGAGCCGTTGGGATGGCCGACCGTGTAGATGATCGCATCGACCTTGTTGTCGCCAAGCGCCGCGGCCTGTTCGGCGGGCTTGAGTTCGGAGGCGAGGGCGAAATCGCTGTCGCTCCAGCCCATCGCGTCCAGGACGATTTCCATCGTCGCACGCTGGCCGGAGCCGGGATTGCCGACGTTGACCCGCTTGCCCTTGAGGTCGTCGAAGCTGGTGATGTTGGCGTCCTTGCGGGCGACGACGGTGAAGGGCTCGCCATGCACGGAAAAGACCGCGCGCAGCTTGTCGACCTTCTTGCCCTCGAATTCCGAGGTGCCGTTATAGGCGTGGAACTGCCAGTCGGACTGGGAGACGCCCATATCCATGTCGCCTGCCGCGATGGCGTTGATGTTGGCGATGGAGCCGCCGGTCGAGGGCGCGGTACACTTCAGCCCGGTCGTCGGCGTATCGCGGTTCACGAGGCGGCATATCGACTGCCCGACCACGAAGTAGACGCCGGTCTGGCCGCCTGTTCCGATGGTGATGAACCGCTCTTCCGCGTTTGCCGCTGTCGCCAGCGCCATGGCGCCCGCGAGGGCAAGGGTCTTAAGGTAGGTCATCGTCTATCTCCCTGTCACACAAACTGTGATGCTCGATGACGCCCGGGATCTTCACCGCCCCGGCTGGTCGCCAATATTCGGCCGCTCGGGCCTTCTGAACGCACGTCCTTTCATTGCGCTGCCGATGCAACGCCTAGAGGCCGGACCCGCCGGTCCGTTTACGACTTTCTCATGAACGCCTGCCACCATACGACGATGAATCGCATGTGGCGGTAGGCCTTAGAGGCCCGCAGGCTTGTCACTTCCTTGTTACGGTAGCGTCGATCAATTTACTGTTCAACCATGTTTAGCCCCGCCGTCCGGAGTCTTCATTTTTCGATATGACGACCTCGCCCGCCACGCGAAAGAACTGGCCAAGCTTCCGGATACCCGCCCGAAGCCGTGCGCGGTGACAATCCCCGCCGGGCGACCGGCTCGGCCTCCGTACCGGTGCGGCTGCCCGGCATCAGGAAGTGGTTAGGCGCCTGCCGCTGACAGCATCAAAGACATGTTCCCTGCCAGGTTCGGGACGGAGCGCCACCGCAGCGCCTTCGGCCAGACGCTCGTGTCCGGGCACCCGGAAGACGATATCGTCCTGCATGGTCCCGCCGAGTTTGGCGTGGACGAAGGTGTCCGCACCGAGCGTCTCGACCGCGAAAACCTTGGCGGGCAGCGTATCGCCTGCGTCTGGCGACGCGACGGACAGATGCTCTGGCCGTATTCCGATGATCACGTCCTTGTCCGAACCGAAATCGGCTGGACATGGCAACGCGGAACCGTCCGACAGCCGGAACTCGTTACCCGCGCGCCGAGCCGGCAGGAAATTCATCGCGGGCGATCCGATGAAACCGGCGACGAAAATGTTCGCCGGGCGATCATATATCTCGATCGGCGTGTCGATCTGCTCTGCGACACCTGCATTCATCACGATCAGCCGGTCGGCGAGCGTCATCGCCTCGACCTGATCGTGTGTGACGTAGAGCGACGTCGTCGCCACGCGTCGCTGAAGGTCGCGGATCTGAAGCCGCATCGAGACCCTGAGCTTGGCATCGAGGTTCGAGAGCGGTTCATCGAAAAGGAAAACCGCCGGATTGCGAACCAGCGCCCGCCCCATGGCGACCCGCTGCCGCTGTCCGCCCGAAAGCTGGCGCGGCTTGCGGGCGAGAAGCCCGGAAAGGTCCAGCATTTCGGCGGCCTTGCCGACGCGGGACTTCAGATCCTCGCCCCGGATGCCGCCGATCTTCAATCCGTAGGCCATGTTGTCGAAGACGCTCATATGCGGATAGAGCGCGTAGTTCTGAAACACCATCGCGATGTCCCGCGCGCGCGGCTCGAGCCCGTTCACCACCTTGCCGCCGATCTCGACCGTGCCGCTCGTGATCTCTTCGAGACCGGCCACCATCCTCAGCAAGGTGGACTTGCCGCAGCCCGAAGGACCGACGATCACCACGAACTCTCCGTCCGCGATGTCGATCGACACACCGTGGACGACCTCATTGCGCCCATAACTCTTGCGGACATCCCTGAGCGAAAGTGTGGCCATTACTTCTCCGTCTCCACAAGACCCTTCACGAACCAGCGTTGCATCAGCACCACGATCAGCACTGGCGGCAGGATCGCCAGCACCGACGTCACCATGACGAGGTTCCAGGGCGTGTCGGCATCGGCGAAGGAAATCATCTTCCTCAGCGCGATGACGATGGTGTTCATCGAATTGGAATTCGTGACCAGCAGCGGCCAGAGGTATTGCGTCCAGCCGTAGATGAAAAGGATCACGAAGAGTGCCGCGATATTGGTCGCCGAGAGGGGTAGCAGGATGTCCTTGAAGAACCTCCACGGCCCGGCACCATCGACGCGGGCGGCCTCCAGGAGTTCATTCGGGATCGTCATGAAGAACTGGCGGAAAAGAAGCGTCGCCGTGGCGGAGGCGATCAGCGGCAGGATCAGTCCGCCGTAGGTGTCGATCAGATGAAGCTGCACCATGACCTTGTAGGTCGGCATGATCCGAACCTCGACCGGCAGCATCAACGTGATGAAGATCAGCCAGAAGCACGCCATCCTCAGCGGGAATCGGAAGAACACGATCGCAAAGGCCGACGCCATCGAGATGATGATCTTGCCCACCGCGATGCCCAAAGCGACGATCGTGGTGTTCAGCAGCAGCCTCTCGACCGACACCCCGCCGATCCGGGTGATCGAGCCGGTAAGCGCGTCGCGGTAGTTCGCATAGGCTTCCGGTCCCGGCAGCATCGGCAATGGAGGGTTCAGGATGGTCCGCAACGAATGTGTCGACGCGACCGTCACATACCAGATCGGAAAGGCCACGATCACGCAGCCGAGGATCAGAAGCAGATGCGCCAGCACCCTGCTCCGGTTCGACATGCCTGCCATGCCCTCAGCCATAGTGAACCCTTCTCTCCACATAACGGAACTGGAAGGCGGTAAGACCGATCACGATGATCATCAGGATGACGGACTGCGCCGCCGAAGAACCGAGGAGCAGGTTCACGAAGCCGTCATTGTAGACCTTGTAGACCAACGTCTCGGTGGACTTGCCCGGACCGCCCGAGGTCACGGCATGGATGATGCCGAAAGTGTCGAAAAGCGCATAGACGGTGTTCACCACCAGAAGGAAGAACGAGGTCGGGGCAAGCAGCGGAAAGACGATTGTCCAGAACCGGCGGACCGCTCCGGCCCCGTCGATTGCCGAGGCTTCGAGCAGGGATTTCGGTATCGCCTGCAACCCTGCCACGAAGAACAGGAAGTTGTACGAGATCTGCTTCCAGCTTGCGGCCGCGATGACCAGCGTCATGGCTTGCCTGCCGTTCAGGAGCGGATCCCAGTCGATGCCGAGTGCACGGGGGATCGCCGCGAGCGTTCCGAACGACGGGTTGAACATGAAGAGCCAGAGCATCCCGGCGATGGCGGGGGCAACCGCATAGGGCCAGATCATCAGCGTCCGGTAGAAGCCGCGGCCCCGGACGATCTTCTCGGCCTGGACCGCCAGCAGAAGCGCTATCGCCATCGACAGGAAGGCCGTCAGCACCGAGAAGACCACGGTCACCTGGATCGCGTTCAGATAGGCGGGTTCCGCCAGCACCTTGCGGAAATTGGCGAGGCCGACGAATGTCGAGTGCAGACCGAAGGGATCTTCGCGCAAGGTCGACTGCCACAACGCCTGCACAGCAGGCCAGTAAAAGAAGACAAGGCTGATCGCAAGTTGCGGCGCGATCAGAAGCCAGGGCAAGAGCCGATGAGGAAAGGTTGCGCGATTCATTGAACGGTCCGGGGCCATCCCCGAAGGGACGGCCCCACAGCCTCACATATTACCGTAGGCTTCCTTGATCGCGGCATTGCCGCGCTCGACGATGGTGTCCATCGTCTTCTGGGCATCCTGTTGCCCGGCAAGCATCTTTTCGAACTCTTCGTTCTCGATGTCGCGCACCTGCGGCAGGTTCGGCAGCCGCACGCCCTTCGAATTTGCCGTCGGTTCCTTGCCCATCATCTGGGTGATCGGCGTCTCGCGCCCCGGATTCTCGTCATAGAAACCGCTCGCCTTGGTGGCCTCGTAGGCCGCCAGCGTCACCGGCAGATAACCGGACTTCTGGTGCAGGTATTCCTGCACATCGGTCTTCGACAGATACTCGAAGAAGGCGGCGACGCCTTTGTAGACCTCGTCCGACTTGCCGCCCATGACCCAGAGGCTCGCGCCGCCGGGAATGGTGTTCTGCGGCGCGCCCGCCGCGTCGCTGTCATAGGGCAGCTGGCCGATGCCGTAGTTCATGCCGGACTTGACGATATCGCCGAGACCGCCCGAGGATTCGGTGAAGATCCCGCATTCGCCAGCGAGGAAGATCTGCTTGGCCTCCGATGTCCGGCCGCCATACTTGAACGTGCCGTCCTTGGAGAGATCCGCCAGTGCCTGGAAGTGGTTGACGAAGATCGGCGCGTTGATCTGAAGCTCGGGCACGCCGTCCGGCTGAAGACCATTCTCCTGCGTCGCGAAGGGCACGTCGTTCCAGGCCGCAAAGTTTTCGAGGTGAATCCAGGTCAGCCAGGTCGAGGTATAGCCGCAGGGTGCGGCGCCCGATTCCTTGATCTTCTTCGCCATGTCCCAGACCTCGTTCCAGGTCTTGGGCGGCGCGTTCGGGTCGAGCCCGGCCTTCTCGAAGATGTCCTTGTTGATATAGGTGATCGGCGATGAGGAGTTGTAGGGGAAGGACAGCATCGTGCCGTCGGGCTTCGAATAATAGGCAACGATCCCCGGCAGGTACTGCGACTTGTCGAAGGTCATGCCCGCGCCTTCCAACACGTCCGCGATCGGCTTGATGGCGCCCTCGGCGCCCATCATCACGCCGGTACCGACGTCGAAGACCTGGATGATGTCCGGCGCTTGCCCGGCACGGAACGCGGCGATGCCGGCGTTCAGCGTCTCGGGATAGGTGCCTTTGAAGGTCGGGTTGAGCTTGTAGTCGGACTGGCTGGCGTTGAAGTCGCCCGCGATCTTTTCGACCACTTCGGCATTTGCGCCGGTCATCGCGTGCCACCAGCTGATTTCGGTCTGCGCGGCAGCCGGGATCGCCGGCCATGCGAAGGTCGCGGCCGCAACGGCGAGAAGGTGTCTGCGTTTCATATCATCCTCCCTGAGTGTTCGACGGTTCTCTCCGTCGCTGGAAAGTCATGTGTTCCTGGACATGTGGCGGTGCAACGCCCTGCATCTCGCGGCAGTTCCGGCGAAACCGGCCTTGTCCGATCCCTGCCTGATCCTCAGAACTTTTCCTAACAGGTTCAAGACAAATTGACCGCACCGGCGGGTAATTCTTCCTCGGGTCATCGCTGGCGGACAAATGCGGGGCCGCTTTTGCCAGGGCAACGAGGTTGCCGGCCATGTCGCGCGGACGCCGCGTGAAACCCCGGCCCCCGGCCCGCAAGGCGCGACCGGGCCACTCCGGCTGATCCTGTTTTGCATCAGTTCTCTTCGAGCAGCGAAGTGCCGATCGGGGGCCCGAATTCCCAGGCACCGGATCGCCCCTTGGCCTGTCCGAGGGCGAATGCCCCACGCATGAAATCGGGATCGAAGGTGACCTTGCGATTGAATGGAATGGCTTGATCGATGAACGCCAAGCGAAACGTCGCGCCGTTCCGATGCGCGAACTCCGCCAATTCGGCGACGCTTCGCACCGCGCTCGACTTTTCGAGGGAGGTGAGCGCACGTTCCGCGACGCGAATGGATTTTTGCGGAACCAGGCTGAAGCGTGGAGTTAGTTCGGCATTGACGATGACGTAGATGTCGGGTCGCGCCCCGTCGAGGTTTGCGTGATCATAGAAGGCGTCGGGGAGGAGATAGAGCTGGCGGATCACGCCGCCATCCGCATGCAGTTCGTCGAAAATCTCTCCGTTGCCGGTGACGGAAATACGGACAGGCGGGAATATCGCGGGAATGCTTGCCGAGGCTTCGATCACGTCGCCGATAAGCTTGCCCTTATCGCTTCTGCCCGAGGCGGCGATGGCACCGAGATCCCACACCACGCTGCGCTGCGCGTCGAGGTTCGTGGTGACGATCAATAGCCGGGCGCCGGCGCGATGCCGTGCCGCGATCCGCTCGATCAGGTCGGCGTCGATATGCGCGTCAATGAGCGCGCGCAACGGGGCCGCCGGGATCGCGCTCTGCCCCAGGACGCCGGCCAGAAGCGATCGGCTCCGGTTCAGGTGCGAGGTCGACGCGTCGGTGAAAAGCCGCGCGAGCGCCTCATCGGATTGCCGTCCGACGAACGCGAACGGCGCGATCAGGGCGCCGGCGCTGACCCCTGTGACCAGATCGAATTTCGGCCTGTCGCCGCGCTCGCTCCATCCTGTGAGGACACCCGCCCCAAAGGCGCCGCCGGCACCACCCGCGGACAGCACCAGCCAGTTTGCATGCCTGTCTGTCCCCCGACCATGCGGCAGGAACAGTTCACGCTGCGCTGCGATCCGCGACGGGGGCATATCGGCATAGAACCTGATGTCCTGGTAGCCGGGAACGGTTGCCGCAAGCTCGTCGGCAAGTGTGTAGGGGGCGCGGGCGGGGCCGGCGCAGCCCGCGATCAATGTCAGAAGGATCGGGAGCTTCCCCATGCGCGAAGCGATGGCGGCTACGGTTTTGGTGAACGACACCTTGTCACGCATGCACCAGGCCCCTTTGCGCAGGTCGCGCCGCGGCATCGATCTTGGCGGGAATTGAGGTGTCAGAGGGTATTCCTCGCATCTCCTGCCAGCATGATGAGCGAAACGTCTGTCGAAAGAAAGTTCAATCCCATAAGCAGCGCGGAGTCCGGACTGCCGTTTCGCGCCGGCCCATCGGGATGAAAAAGCCCATGCGATCCTGCGCCTGGCGCGCGGGAGTTCCTGTTCGGCGTTCACGCCCCGCTGTCGGCCGGGATGATCGCGCCGCGCCAGCCGACGACCTTGACGGCCTGGTCGTGTCCGCGATGCAGTGCGACCTCGCATGGCAGTCCGAGCAGAATTGCCGCCAGAAAGGCGCCGTTGAAGCTGTCGCCCGCTGCGGTCGTGTCGATGACCCTCGCTGCACTCGCAAAGCCGTCCGACGGTGCGTCGGCGTTCAGCGGACATGGTCCGAGGGGCCCGCGCTTGAGCGCGCCCTCCGTCAGCCCGTAGCCGCGAAGACGCGACAACGTCTCCGCCTCGTTCGCAGCGCCAAAGAGCTCCATTTCATCGTCCAGAGACGGCAGGGCGATGTCGGTGATGCGCCACATCGCCTCGGTCACGCTCTGCGCCGTCGCGCGATCCTCCCACAGGCGAGGCCGGAAATTGGAATCGAACGCGATCCGCGCGGGATGGCCGCCAAGATGGTCGATCAGCGCCATCCGCACCTCCGGCGGCAAAATGGCGAGGGTGATGCCGCTGAGATAAATCAGGTCCGCGCCCTCAAGCGCGCCGAAACCGTCCTCGAACAGCGTGCGTGCCGCGGATCTGTCGCGCCAGTAGGAAAAGCTGCGCTCGCCCGCCGCGTCCACCGCGATGGAATATATGCCGGGCAAGCGCTCCGGGTGGCGCCGCAGCAACGCCGTACCCACATCTTGCGCGCGGATGAAGGCGGCCATCCGGTCCGAGAGAGCGTCCCGTCCGATCACCGAAACGAATTCGACCTTTCCCGCCCCGGCCAGTCCGCGCGCAAGATAGACGGCGGTGTTGAAGACATCGCCCGCAAAGCCGATCTGGCGGTCCGGGCTGTCGATGTTCAGCTCGATCATGGCCTCGCCGACGCAGGCGATCACGGGTGCTGTCTTCATCGTCACATCACCGCGCCGACCTGCCAGGGCACGAATTCGTTGTCGCCGAGGCCAAGCCCCTCGGACTTCGTGACCTCGCCAGATGCGACGCGCAGGATCGCTTCGAAGATCTCCTGCCCCTTGTCCGCGATGCGGGTGCCCGCCGAAAGGATGTCGCCGCAATTGATGTCCATGTCGTCCGGCATCCGGGCGTAGAGCGCATCGTTCGTAGCAAGCTTGATCGTCGGCGCGGGCTTCGACCCAAAGGCGGATCCCCGCCCGGTGGTGAAAACCACGACCTGCGCCCCGCCGGCAATCTGGCCGGTGGCCGACACCGGATCATAGCCCGGAGTGTCCATATAGACGAAACCCGGCGCCGCAACCTGTTCGGCATAGTCGTAATAGGCGCGAAGCGGGGTCGCGCCGCCCTTGGCAACGGCCCCGAGCGACTTTTCCAGAATGGTGGTGATGCCGCCCTGCTTGTTGCCGGGCGAGGGGTTGTTGTCCATCGACCCGCCGCCCTGGGCGGCATAGCCCTCCCACCAGTTCAGGCAGTCGATCAGCTTCCCGGCGACATCAGGCGTCGTCCGCCGCAGGAGGAGCTGTTCGGCGCCGTAGATCTCCGGGGTCTCCGAAAGGATCACGCCACCGCCCTGCCCCACGATCAGGTCGGAGGCGATGCCAAGCGCGGGGTTGGCGGTGATACCCGAAAAGCCGTCCGAGCCGCCGCATTGCAGCGCAATTCTGAGGGCGGATGCAGGACAGGTTTCGCGGTGCGCCTCATTCACCGTGGGCAGGATCGCCCTTACATGCGCCTTGATCGCGTCGATCGTCGCGCGTGTGCCACCGGTTTCCTGAATGGTCAGCGACTGAAACCGATCGGTGCCGGCCGGGCCGAACCGGCTCCGCATCCGTTCGATCTGCATGACCTCGCAACCGAGGCCGACAAAGACCGTCGCGCCAACGTTCGGATGCGTGGCATAGCCCCAGAGAACCCGTTCGAGATAGTCAGCCCCCCGCCCTGTCGCCGCCATGCCGCAGCCCGTGCCATGGGCAAAGGCGCTGATCCCGTCGATGTTGTCGTAGCCGTCGAACGCCCGCTCGGACTCCAGTTCCGTCGCGGCGCGGCGGATCACGGACGCCGAACAGTTCACGGTGGCGCAAAGGGCGATGTAGTTCCGCGTGCCAACCCGGCCATCCGCGCGGACATACCCCATGAAGGTCCGTGGCGCGGGTTCCGGGATCGCCGCTTCGGCCAGCGCGAGGTCGGCGCCGACCGCATAGGCGCGGTCGTGGTCGCTGAATGCGCAGTTGTGGGTGTGGACATGCGCGCCCGCCGGAATGTCATCTGTCGCCACACCGATGACCTGACCGAACTTGATGACCGGCGCGCCCTTCCTGATCGCGGCACGCGCGATCTTGTGGCCAGCCGAAAGCGGCGCAGCGACGGGGACGCCCGCACCCAGCGGGTCCTCTCCTGCCGTCACGCGGCGGGAAAGGACGGCGACCGTGTCGCCGGGATGAAGGATGATGACGTCAGCCATGAAGACCCCCGTGAGACAATGCCCGCATCACACCGCGCAATTCCGCGAGGCCGCGCATCCGGCCAATCAGAGGATAGCCGGGGAAAGCACCGCGCCCAAGATCGGAAAGAAGCTCGTGCCCATGATCGGGCCGCATCGCAATTTGCCGGTCCTCGCGCCCCTCGGCGCTTCGGCGCGCCTCCTCGCGCAAGAGCGTTGCGACGACCGCCACCATGTCGGTGTCGCCGTCCAGATGGCTGGCCTCCTCGAAGGCGCCGTCAGGGTCTTTGCGGACGTTGCGCAGATGGGCGAAATGGATGCGGTCGGCGAATTGCTCCGCGATAGTCGGCACATCGTTACGGGGATTCGCACCGAGCGATCCGGTGCAGAGCGTCAGTCCGTTTGCGGGGCTTTCGACCGCCCCGAGAATCCAGGCGATGTCGTCCTGATCGGATACGACGCGCGGCAGGCCGAGAATGTCGCGCGGCGGGTCGTCGGGGTGAACGCACATGCGAAGCCCGAGGTCCTGGGCGGCGGGGATCACCTCTTCGAGGAAGCGACGGTAGTTCGCGCGGATCGCATCCCTGCCGATGCCGTCATAGAGCGCGAGTTGCCGCCGCAACCCTTCGATGTCATAGCGGTCGAACGCGCCCGGAAGCCCCGCCATGATCGCATGCAGAAGTGCTGCGCGCTCCGCTTCGGAGGATATCTGAAACCATGCGGCGGCGCGCCGGCGCACATCCTCGCCATAGTCGGCTTCGGCCTGGTCGCGCTTGAGCATGTGAATCTCGAAGGCCGCCATCCGGTAGGCTTCGAACCGGAGGCAGCTGCCGCCACCCGCGACCGGGGCTGCAAGGTCGGTGCGGGTCCAGTCCAGCACCGGCATGAAATTGTAGCAGATCGTAGTGAGACCCTCGGCGGCGAGGTTCGCCATCGACTGGCGGTAGTTCGCGAAAAGCCCTTCAAGGTCGCCATCCCCGCGCTTGATCCGTTCATGGATCGGCAGGCTTTCGACGACAACCCAGTCGAAGCCGGCCGCATCGATCATCCGCTTGCGCGCGGCGATTGACTGGCGCGGCCAGACTTCGCCATAGGGGATTTCATGCAGCGCATGGACGATGCCGGTCGCGCCGGTCTGGGCGATTTCGTCAAGCCCGATGCGATCCAGTTCGGGTCCGTACCAACGCCAGCTTTCGATCATGCCGCGATCTCCGCGACCGAGGCGCGGGCGCCCTTGGCGATCAGGGTCTGATAAGCATCCGTCACGGTGGCGGAAAGCTTCTCCGCCAGATCGCCGGGGAATACCTCGCGCACGGAAAGCAGCGCGCTCACCTTCGCCGCAGAACCCTCCGCGCCGTCCGAAAGCGCCTTGAGGCGATCGGCCAGCGGGTCCTTCACGTCGATGGCTCCGCCCCTTTCGTCCACGCCGCCGACATACCGCATCCAGGCAGCGACCGCGAGGCAGAGACCAGGCGCCGACCGACCCGCCGCGAAATTCTCGGCCAGCGTGCCGAGGATGCGCTGCGGCAATTTCTGGCTGCCGTCCATCGCGATCTGCCAGGTCCGGTGCCGGATCGCCGGGTTGGCGTAGCGCGCGGCCAGCGCGTCGGCGTAGTCAGGCAGCGACACGCCCGGCGGTGGCGCCAGCACCGGAACGATCTCGTCCGCCCAGAGATGCCGCACGAAGCCGGCGAAGACCGGATCGGCCATAGTGTCCGCAATCGTCTCATGTCCCGCGAGATAGCCGAGATAGGCGAGCGAGGAGTGCGTGCCGTTCAGCATCCTCAGCTTCATGTGCTCGTAAGGTGTGACGTCGCCGACCAACTCGGCACCGGCGCCGCCCCAGTCGGGCCGTTGGCCGCCCACGAAATCGTCCTCGATGACCCATTGCCGGAAAGGTTCATGCATCACTGGCGCGGCGTCGAGCCACCCGCTCAGCGCTTCGACGCGCGCGATGTCTTCGGGCTTTGTCGCGGGTACGATGCGGTCCACCATCGTTGCCGGGAACCGCCCTTCGGCCGCGATCCAGTCCGCCAGGGCGGCATCGATCTCCCGCGCAAGCGCCAGAACGACTCCCCTGACGACACGGCCGTTTTCTGGAAGGTTGTCGCAGGTCAGGACCGTGAACGGTGCGATGCCCGCCGCGCGCCGCGCCGCCAGCGCACGGACCAGAAAGCCCGGCGCGGAAACAGGCAACGCATCGGCGATGTCATGCCTGATATCCGGATGCGCAAGGTTCAGCGCCCCGGTCGAAGGTTCATGACAATAGCCCTTTTCGGTAACCGTCAGCGTAACGATCTTCACGCGCGGATCGGCCATCGCCGCGATCACGGCGGCAGGATCCTCGCGCGCGACAAGGACGCCGACGACGGAGCCGACATGCCGCGCGATTTCGCCCGCCGGCCCGAGTTCAAGCGCCGTATAGACGCAACCTTGGGGTTCGAGCTGGTCGCGCATCTTCGGCGATTGGAGGGAGACCCCGAGAATACCCCAATCGCCACCCGATCTCTCCATCGCCTCGGCGGTGTAGATCGCGCCGTGCGCCCGGAAGAAGGCGCCGAGACCAAGGTGGACGATACCAACCTTGGGCACCGGTCCTTGCCGTGTCAGACGTTCAGCGGGCAAGCCAGCCTCCATCGACGTTCAGAACGGCTCCGTGGATGTAGCGCGCCGCGGGGGAGCAGAGGAACACCGCCGTCCCGCCGATATCCTCGGGCTGGCCCCAGCGTCCCGCCGGAATCCGGTCCAGAATGGCGCGGTTTCTCTCGGGATCGGCGCGCAGCGCTTCGGTGTTGTTCGTCTCGATGTAGCCCGGCGCTATCGCGTTGACATTGATGCCCTTGGGCGCCCATTCGTTGGCCAGAAGTTTCGTCAGTCCCGCGACACCGTGCTTCGAGGCGGTATAGGACGGCACCCTTATGCCGCCCTGAAACGACAGGAGCGAGGCGATGTTGACCACCGCCGCGGGTGCGTTGCCATCGGCCAGTACGGCCCTCGCAAAGGCCTGGCAGGTGAAGAACAGCGCCTTCAGGTTGGTGTCCATCACCGCGTCCCAGTCGTCTTCGGTGAAGTCAACCGCATCCGCGCGGCGGATGATGCCCGCATTGTTCACAAGGATCGAATAGCCCCCGCCCGCAAACACATCGCGCGCCGCCATCGGGTCGGCGAAATCGAGCGTAAGGTTCTCCGCCTCGCCGCCCGCCTCCTTGATCCGCAAAATCGTCTCCGCGCTCGGACGGCGACCAGCACATGTGACGCGCGCACCCTGCGCCGCCAGCGCGACGGCGATCGCCTGACCGATACCGGCATTGGCGCCCGTCACCAGCGCATGGCGGCCGTCGAGCGAAAACACGGTCACCGAAGCTCTCCCGGCTGCACGAAGTCCATGTCGGTGTAGTCGATATTGTCGCCCGCCATCGCCCAGATAAAGGTGTAGGGGCCGGTTCCCGCACCGGCATGGATCGACCACGGCGGAGAGATCGCACCTTCTTCGTTTGCGACGATGAGGTGGCGCGTTTCCTGCGGTTCGCCCATCAGGTGGATGACGCGCGCCGCCTCATCCACGTTCCAGTAGAGGTAGGCCTCCATCCGACGGTCATGGATATGGGCCGGCATGGTGTTCCAGACGGACCCGTCGAGAAGCGTGGTATAGCCGAGGACCAGTTGGCAGCTTTCCATCACCTGCGGGTGGATGAACTGGTTGATGACACGCTTGTTGGAGGTCGCGCTTTCACCCAGCCGGACCTCCTTGCTTTCGGCCAGTGAGATCAGGCGGTTCGGAAAGGTCCGGTGCGCTGGCGCGGAAGTGATGTAGAACCGCCCCTCGCCCGAGAAGGTGACGGGTCCCGCGCCCATGCCGAGATAGAGCACATCGCCGCGCTTGAGCGTCCACGTCTCATCACCCGCCGATACTGTCCCTGTATCGCCGATGTTCACGACGCCCATCTCCCGGCGTTCGAGAAAGCTCGCGGTCTTCGTCTCCTCGACCTTGTCAAGCGTCAGGGTTCCTCCGTCCGGCACCGCTGCCCCCATGACGAAGCGATCGTAGTGGGTGTAGATCAGCCTGATCTGACCGACCGCAAACATGCCTTCGGCAAGGAAATGACGCCGCAGATCCTCGGTGCGCATCGTCCGGGCGTGGTCCTGATGAATGGCGTGGCGGGTTTCGACGTGAAGCATGGGTCTTCCTGCAGGTTAGAGAAAATCATCGCGGCGCGGGGCGAACGTGTCGATCAGTTCACCGGGTTCGAGGCAGAGGCAGCCATGCACCGCGTTCGAAGGGATGACGAAACTGTCGCCGGGGGCGATGTCGAACCTCTCCTCCCCTACGGTGAAGCGGAACCGCCCGGACCGGCAGTAGGTCGACTGCACATGTGGATGATTGTGCAGTTTTCCCTCCGCCCCCTCGCGCTCGAAGCGGAATGAAACGACCATCATGTCGGGCGATTCCGACAGAACCTGCCGGGAAATGCCGGGATCGGTCGGGACGCGCGGGAAGGATCGGATCATTGCAAAGACCTCAGTGGAACACGGACGGCAGCCAGAGCGACAGCGCCGGGATGTAGGTCACCAGCATCAGCGTCACGAAGGCGGCGAAGTAGAAGGGCCAGATCGTCCGCATCACGGTCCAGATCGGCACCCGTCCGACGGCGCATCCGACGAAGAGGACGGCGCCCACAGGCGGCGTGCAAAGACCGATGCCGAGGTTCAGGATCAGGATGACGCCGAAATGCACCGGATCGACGCCGAAGGCCTGCGCGACCGGCAGGAAGATCGGCGTCGTGATGACGATGAGCGGCGACATGTCCATGAATGTGCCGAGGATCAGGAGGACGACGTTGATGAGCAGGAGGATCACGATCGGATTGTCCGACATACCCTGCAAGGCGCCGACGAGTTCCGCCGGAACCCGCAGGTAGGCCAGAAGCCAGCCGAATGACGCGGCACAGCCGATCACCATCAGGACCATTGCGGTCGTCCGCACCGCCGCCTTCGTCGCCTCGACGAAATCGAGCCAGGTCATCGTCCGATAGATCAGGAAAGTCACGAACAGCGCATAGACCACCGCAATGTTCGAGCTTTCGGAGGCGGTGAAGATACCGGACCGCACACCGCCGAAGATGATGCCGATGAGGATCAGTCCCGGCACCGCGTTCACGAAGAGGTTGCCGAGCGCACGGAACCCTGGAAAAGGCTCGGTCGGATAGCCGCGTCTTTTCGCGACCAGCCATGCCGCGACCATCAGCGAGAGCGCGAGAACGAGGCCGGGGATGATTCCGGCCGTGAAAAGGTCCGCGATCGAAATCTTGCCGCCCGCCGAGATCGAATAGATGATCATGTTGTGCGAGGGCGGAATCATCAGCGCGATGATAGAGGCGACGACGGTGATATTCACTGCATAGTCAGTGCCATATCCGCGTGCCTTCATCTGCGGCACCATGAGGCCGCCCACCGCCGAGGCATCGGCCGCCGCCGAGCCGGACACGCCGCCGAACATCACCGAGGCCATGATGTTGACCTGACCAAGGCCACCCCGGAGGTGTCCGACCAAAGCGCCCGCCAGCGCCACGAGCCGCCGCGCGATGTCACCGCGCACCATCAGGTCGCCGGCATAGATGAAGAACGGAATCGCCATCAGCGCATAGACCGAGACGCCCGAGTTCAGGCGCTGGAATACCACCACCGGCGGCAGACCCAGGTAAAGGATGGTCGCAAAGGACGCGACACCCAGACAGAAGGCAACCGGCGTGCCGATCAGAAGGAGTGTCACGAAAGTCCCGAAGAGGATCCAGAGCTCCATCAGTTCGCCTCCACCAGATCTTCTTCCATGTCATCCCCGAAGCGCGAGGTCGGAAGTCCGGCAATCCGCCGTGCGATCCGCTCGATGCAGAACAACACCAGCAACACGCCACCCACGACGATGGGCATGAAATCGAAAGCCCCCGAGATGCCGAGGCCGGGGATCTTGTTGCTCGCGGTTTGCGCCGCCAGTTCGGAGCCGTAGTAGACCATGCCTGTGCCGAAGCCGGTCACGACGATGTCCGAAATCGAATAGAGCCAGGGCCGGAACCCGTCGGGAAGGAAGTAGAGAAGAACGTCGAAGCTGAGGTGATAGCCTTCGCGGATGCCGACCGCGGCGCCTATGAAGATGAACCAGCCCATGATCATCACCGCTGCCGGTTCGGTCCATTGCAGCGAGTCGTTGAGGACATAGCGCCAGAACACCTGAGCGGCGATGAAGATCGTCATCAGGACCACGCCGGTTCCCGCGACCCAGAGTCCAATCTGGGCGAGTGCGCCCGTCGCACGCGCAACATTTTCCATCGCGTCTTTCACGCGTATCTCCCTTGAACCCGGTGGCTGTCGGCCGACTTGCGCGGCGCGGGAAGAGCTTCCCGCGCCGCGACTGCGCTTACTCGGTCGCCTGAATACGCTTGACCATGTCCTTGAGAGTGTCCGTCGTGACGTACTTCTCATAGACCGGCACCATCGCCTCGATGAAGGGCGTCTTGTCGATATCCTTGATGACCTTGACCCCGGATGATTCGAGCTTGTCTTCGGAGACCTTTTCCTGCTTGTCCCAAAGTTCGCGCATCACCGGAACCGACGCCTTGGCCGCTTCCTTGACGGCGGTCTGATCTTCCGGCGAAAGGCTTTCCCACGTCTTCTTCGACATGACGAGCACTTCCGGCACGATCAGGTGCTGGTCGAGCGTGTAGTATTTCGCCACCTCGAAATGGCCCGAGCTGTCGTAGGACGGCCAGTTGTTTTCGGCCCCGTCGATGACGCCGGTCTGGATCGAGGAATAGACCTCGCCGTAGGGCATCGGCGTCGCATTCGCGCCGAGCGCGTCCACCATGTCGACGAAGAGGTCCGACTGCATGACGCGGAATTTCATGCCTTTCAGGTCGGCCATCGAGTTGATCGGCTTCTGGCTGTTGTAGAAGCTGCGCGATCCGCCGTCGTAGAAGGCCAGTCCGATCAGGTCGTGATCGGAGAACGCGGTCAGTATCTCGTCCCCGATCGGGCCGTCCATGACGTGGTGCATGTGCTCGGTCGACCGGAAGATATAGGGCAGCGAGGGGATCTGCGTTTCCGGGATGATGTTGTTGAACGGTCCAAGGCTGACGCGGTTCATGTCGATCACGCCGAACTGCGTCTGTTCGATCGTGTCCTTTTCCTCGCCAAGTTGCGCGGAATGGAACACCTCGACGCAGAGCCGGCCGCCGGTCTTTTCTTCCAGTATCTTGCCCATCGCCTTCACGGCCTCGACGGTCGGATAGCCGTCAGGATGGGTGTCGGATGACCGGAACGTCTTTTCGCAGGCGCCTGCGGCCGTGGCAAAGGCCGCGCTGGCCAGAAGTGCGGCCATTGTCGAAACTATCTTCATGTCTTTCCTCCCTTTGGATGGCCCGTCAGAGCCGGTAGGCTTGTCGTGCAAGCCGATGTGCAAGGTCCTGAATGACCTCGTAAGCCTCGTCCTCCGCTAGTCGCCCCGTGGTGACCAGCGTGGAGAGGAAGGCGGCATCGACCCGGCGCGCGACGTCGTGGCGCGCGGGGATCGAGCAGAAGGCGCGGGTATCGTCGTTGAAGCCCACGGTGTTGTAGAAGCCTGCGGTTTCGGTCGCCATCTGGCGGAACCGCATCATGCCTTCGTAGCTGTCGTGGAACCACCAGGGCGGGCCAAGCTTCAGGCACGGATAGACACCGGCGAGGGGTGCGAGTTCACGGGAATAGGACGTCTCGTCGAGGGTGAACAGGATGACACTCAGGTCCGTCGCCTCGCCCACTGCATCGAGAAGCGGTTTCAGTGCCCGGACATAGTCGGTGCGGGTCGGAATGTCGTAGCCCTTGTCGCGCCCGAACGCTTCCAGCACCGGACCGGAATGATTGCGCATGGAACCGGGATGGATCTGCATGACCAACCCGTCCTCGCGCGACATCTTCGCCATTTCGGTCAGCATCTGACCACGGAAGGCATCCCGCTGCTCCGCATCGGCCTTGCCGGAGAGGACCCGGTTGTAGAGCGCCTCGGCCTCGGTTTGCGGCAGGTTTTCGGTCCGCGCGGTCGGGTGGCCGTGGTCGGTGGAGGTCGCGCCGAACTCCTTGAAATAGGCGCGCCTCGCGCGGTGCGCTTCCAGATAGGCCGTCCAGCCCGTCCCCGATACGCCGCCCGACCCGCAGAATTCCTCGATATTCCGGACGAACCCGGCAAAATCCGGATCGACGACCTGATCCGGCCGATAGGCGGTGACGACCCTGCCCTTCCAGCCGCTTTCGCGGATCATCCGGTGCCATTTCAGATCGTCGAGCGGCCCTTCGGTGGTGGCGATCACCTCGATGTTGAAACGCTCGAACAGCGCGCGCGGGCGGAAGTCTTCGCGTTTCAGGCAGGCATCTATGTGATCGTAGTAGGCGTCGGCCGTATCGGGACCGAAGCGTTCCGTCAGGCCAAAAACCTCCTGAAACGCATGATCGAGCCAGAGGCGCGAAGGCGTTCCGCGAAAAAGATGGTAATGCGCCGCGAAAAGCCGCCAGATCTTGCGACCGTCGGTTTCGATCATCCCACCGTCGACGCGCGGAACACCCAATGCCTCGAGCGGTATCCCTTGAGAATGCAGCATCCGGAAGACGTAGTGATCGGGCGTCACGAAAAGCTCTGCCGGCCCTGGGAACGGTTCATTTTCAGCGAACCAGCGGGGGTCGGTATGGCCGTGGGGCGAGACGATGGGGGCGTGTGCGACAGTCTGGTAGAGAGCCCGCGCAAGATCACGCGGCTTGCCTTCTGGCGGAAACAGACGATCTGGGTCCAACAGTGACATTCTCACCTCAACATCCCGATGTTGCTCCTCCCAGGGTGGACAAGCGTAGCGGTGATAGACTAATATTCTAGAATAATAGACCTGTCAACGGGGCCGGACATGAGAGAGATCGTACAGTTGCCGCTACTGGATGTCGTCAGCCGACCTTCTGTCGCCGACCAGGTTTTCGAGGAGTTGCGCCGTCAGATCCTGTCGCTCGAACTGGAGCCGGCCGCGAAGATATCCGAGGGCGATGTGGCGCGGGCGATGGGCGTGTCCCGGCAACCGGTGCGGGATGCATTCTACCGATTGTCCCAGCTTGGTCTGGTGCTGATCCGGCCGCAGCGCGCCACGACCATCTCTTTGATTTCAAGCAATTCGGTGATGCGCGCGCGGTTCATCCGTACGGCGCTTGAACTTGAAACCGTCCGCGTCGCGGCGATCCGCCTTTCAGCGGAAGACATCGCTGCGCTCGACAGGATCATCGAGGCGCAGGATACTGCCATCGGCAAGGCCGACAAGGCGACGTTTCACAAGCTTGACGACCAGTTCCACAAGGAGATCTGCGAGCGTAGCGGTCTCGGTTTCACATGGACGCTGATCGCCGAGAACAAGAGCCACATGGACCGGGTCCGGATGCTGTCTCTGTCTTTCGCGTCGCGTACGGCCTGGGACGATCACGTCACGATTCTTTCGGCGCTCAGGGATCGCGATCCGGTTCGGGCGCAGGAAGCCATCCGCATGCACCTGAGCCGCATCAAGGAACAGATCGACCGCATCGCATCGAGCAATCATGACTGGTTCGCGGACGAGGGGAGCGTCGCGTTCGACCTCTGAGCGATTGGCGCGAGACGCTATTTTGGCGGGATTCGGCTGCGGTGCAGGACGATCCCCGCGATCTCTTCTTGCCGGCCATTGCCGACCTTCCGGCCGAACCGGAAAAGCGTGGGTTCAAGGGGAATGACGCAAAGTTGCCACTTTTAGGCCGTAGTCAGGATTCCAGGCATTTCCGCAAATTCCGGGGCGTTCTGACATGAACATTCTCGATGCGACAGGCGAGCGCACCACGCGCCGGTCAAGAATTCTATTCGGGTCGCGTCAGGCGGTCTATCTTTGGCGCCGGCCTGAAGCATCCCGCCATTTACCTGCACCTTCCGAAATGTGGCGGGACCTCGCTGTCCGAGGCGCTCTACGCCACGGTTCCGATGCACAAGCGTATCGGTGTGATCGACGCCGTCGCCACCCGGCGCGCGGCCTCAATACTGGAGTTCGGCGCCGATGACGCCTGGAAATGTCACGATGACCTCGAATTCGGCGACCGCACCTTCGATTTGCGCGAACGGCTGCTCGCCACACATTGCTGCTGGAACACCCATCTCGTCTCCGGCCATGTGCTTCTGACCGACACGCTGCGGACGCATTTTCTGGGGCGTTACAAGCTACTCACCATCATGCGCGATCCGATCGCGCGCACGATCTCCAACTACCGGATGGCGGTCGTCGCCGGAATCGCCGATCCCGATCCGGAGGTCTGGCTCGACAGTCCGATCGCCCGCGCGCATTCGACAACCTATCTTCGCTATCTCGCCGGCAAGCACAGCGTGGCACCCGAGGACGAGGATGCCTGCCTTGAACGCGCCCTCTCGGCGCTGGAACTGTTTTCCCTGATCGGTTTCCTCGAGGACCAGGACGGGTTCGCGCGGGGTTTCGAAGAGGTATTCGGCGCCAAGCTCGCCCTGCACAAATACAATCAGGCGAAGGGCGCCGAAGCGCGTCTGAGCGAAGCGCAGATGGCCAGACTGCACGACATGTGCGCTGCCGACCGCGCGATCTACGAACGCGCGCGTGCGCTGACGGCGAAAGACCGGACCGGTGCAGCCGTCTAGCACGCCGGACAAACCCCTCGTCGCCTATTTCGCCCATGATTGGGGCGATGCCGCGATCGGTCGGCGGGTTGCCGGGTTCCGCCGTGATGGCATGTCGGTTGCCGGTTTTGCCATGCACCGGGCCGAAGGCGGCAGGCCGGATTGGGTGGTCGCCGATCTCGGGCAAACGCACGACAACAAGTATTTGCAACGCGCGCTTTCGATCCCGCGCGCGGCACGTCTTGCGCAAGGCGCGACACTTCTAAAGGCGGATATCATCGTCGCCCGGAACCTCGATATGCTGCTGGTGGCGCTTGCGGCGCGGCGTCGTGCACGGCTCTCCACGCCCGTCATCTACGAATGTCTCGACATTCACCGTCTCGTGGCGCACGACGACGCAATCGGGTCGGTCTTCCGCCGCGTGGAAGGGTACGCGCTGGACAGGTGCGCGGGCTTCTGGGTGTCTTCGCCGGCCTTCCTCGACGAGCACTTCGCCATCCATCACCCAGATGCGCGCGGCGGGCGTCTGCTCGAGAACCGGTTGCAGGCGCCGCCAGGGCCGAGGCCGGAGCGAACGACGGAAAACGCAACCGAGAAACTGCGCATCGGCTGGTTCGGCAACCTGCGCTGCGCGCGGTCGCTTTCGCTGCTGTGCGACGTCGCACGGGCCTGCGGCGGCGCGGTCGAGATAATCCTGCGCGGCTACCCGGCGGAAACGGAGATCCCCGATTTTCACCGGATTGTCGAAGCGCAGCCGGGACTGACCTTCGGCGGTCGCTATCGATGGCCGGACGACCTCGCATCCATCTATGGCGGTGTCGATGTTGTCTGGGCGGGCGATTTCATGGACGCCGGCAAGAACTCCGACTGGTTGCTGCCCAACCGGCTTTACGAAGGTGGCTGGTATGCCTGTCCGCCGATTGCTCCATCTGCATCGCAGACCGGAAAATGGGTCGCCGCGCATGATTGCGGGTTCACCTTGCCGGAGCCACTGGGAGAAACGCTGCCCTCACTGATCGGATCGCTCGTCGCGGACCGCACGCCGTTGCTGAAGGCCCGCGACCGCCTTCTGTCGCTTCCCGCCGAGACCTTCATCGAGCCGGCGGGTACCTTGAAGGAACTTGTATCCGAGGCCATCGATATCCGCGGGCCCGGACCGCAAGCGGCCGAACTCCGCGCGCGACGCTAATACTGCGCCTTCGGCCTGATCCTCATCACTCCGGCGATGACGCCGAGATGCATGACCCCGCGTCTTGCCCACCACAGCCGCTTCATCGCGGATGCGCCGTTCACCAACGCCGCGGCAAAGCAGTAGAGCGCCTTCGCGAGCGCCGCGCCCGAAATCCCCACGACGGACGGCGCATCAGCGCCCCCGCGCGACAGCTCTCCGAAGATATGACCGGAGTTGAAGCTGCGGCGGATCAACCAGCCGAGTTGCAATCGGGCGGGCGCAACTTCTTCGAAAACTTGTGCGCCCTCGCAGATGCCAAGCTTGCCGCCCGATGCCCACAGACGGTGGAAATAGTCGGTATCCTCGCCACCGGTCCGGCCTTTGGCGATGTCGAACCGCAGGCCGCGCGTCGCGGTCTTGCGCATGTCGACAAGCGCGTTACAGGTATGGCCGGTGCGGACATCGCCATGCCGTCTGACGGGACGGTTCGAATGGAAATCGCCACGCACCCAATGCGCGGGGGCGTCAGCGGGATAGATTGCGACTGCCGGGCCGAAGACGGCGTCAAAGCCTCCGTCACGCAGCGTGTCGCAAAGCCGGACGAGCCAGAGCGCGTCCGCCGTCTCGTCATCGTCGATCCAGGCGATCAGGTCGCCGGTCGCATGATCGAGACAGGCATTGCGCGCCACGGATATGTTTCGCTCCGGCGCATGAACATAGTCCACATGAATATCGGCGCGGTCGAACTGCGAGACCAGCGCCTTCGCGCTCGGGATCGCATCGTTGTCGGCCACGAGGAACTCGGATCCGGCAACCCTCCGGCCGCTTGATCTCTGCCAGAGAGTTGAGGGTCACGGCCAGATGCGCGCGCCGGAAGGTACAGACGCAGATGTCGATGCTTGTCGGGCGGTCCGTCGCCATGTCCTCAGCCGGTCTGGATTTGCGGTTTGCGGGTCGCGCCGGGGCCTTCCAGAATGCGCTGCGTGAAGCCAAGCCCCCAGGCGAGATGCATTGCGGCGAGCGCCGGACCGGCCCAAAGCCCACCGATGCCGCGGAGCGAGACCGCGGCGGCGATGGATGCCCCGATCAGGAGAATCGCGTAGAGCGCCGGCCAAAAGAGCGCCAGCGGTGTCACGACCATAGCCGCCATCGACGCCGCGAGAAGCCACACATTCATCACCGGCGCGATCTGGCGCAGGCGTGGCATGGTGCGGTGCTTGGTCAGTGTGTTTGCCCTGCCGCGCCCGTAGCGCCAATACTGCCGCCACAGGCTGCGCAGGCTCGGACGCATCGTGTAGGCGATCCGGGTGCGGTCGGTCAGCCAGATCTTTCCGCCCGCACGGGCAAGGCGCAGATCGTATTCCGCATCCTCGTTGTAGTTGATCGCCGGATCGTATCCGCCGACATGCCGGAACCAGTCGAGATCGAACGCCGCGTGGTGGCCGTGATCGACGAATTGTGCCTTGCGACCGCCGCGATGCGCCGACCCTCCGGAGCCGAGCGGGGTGTCGACGATCCAGGCCGCCGCCTTCTGAAACCCCTCGCCGCCGGTGGCGTCCATCGCCGTCACGACCGAGGCCGAGCCGACGCGTCGGAGCTCTTCCGCCAGGGTGCGGACATAGCCGGGCGGGTAGATCGCATGCACATCGCAACGCACGAGGATCCTGTGTCGGGGTTCCGCACAGGTCGCGACCGCGAGGTTCACCCCGGCGGATTGCAACCGTCCAGGGTTATCGACCAACCGCAGGTTGGGGATTTCCCGTGCCAGCCGGCGCACGATCCCTTGTGTGCCATCGGTGCTGCCGCCGTCCGTCACGATGATGCGACAGGCAGAAACCCAGTCCTTCTGGCAAACGAGCGAGCGAAGGCAGGCCTCGATATGTTCGGCTTCGTTCAGCGCCGGAAGCACGATGAGAATTTCTGCCGGATCTGCGACCCACGCATCCCGGTCAGTTGCGGTTGTCGCCTGGCAGGTTGTCACGGCTGTCATCGGCGCGACCACTCAGCAACAGGCCGAGAAGCACGATGACGAGCGGGCCGGCGACGAAAAATGCGGCAAGGATCGTCCACAGGCCGCCGCCGAACACATAAGCGCCGACCGCGAACGCGCAACTTACCATGGGCAGTAACAGCAGCAGCCCCCGCAATTCCCGTCTCCCCACACCCCTTGCATGAAACTATAGGCGGGAAATCTGCGAAAGTAATCACCATTCGGGTCATCCTGTGGTCAGCGTCCAAACTCATGCGCGCCCCCGCAACACGCTTCGAGTCGGGTTGCCTGGAGACCGCCACCTCAGTAGGCGCCGCGGCGATTGAGCAGCACGCCGACCGTTTTCGCGATCAGCCGCATGTCGGTGAGGAGCGTACAGTTCAGCACATATCTGCTGTCCAGTTCCACACGCTGGCGGAACGACAGGTCGCTGCGCCCGGACACCTGCCACAAGCCGGTTATGCCAGGACGGGCTAATTTGTAGTGACCGGCGGCGTTGCCGTAGTCGTGCAACTCATCCAGTGTAAGGGGGCGCGGTCCCACGACGCTCATCTCTCCACGGATGACGTTCAGGAACTGCGGCAATTCATCGAGGCTCGACTTGCGCAGAAACGATCCAACAACAGGAATGATACGAGGGTCATTCCTGAGTTTCCTGTGATGCTCGAATTCCACGCGGGCGTCCGGGTTTTCCTCAAGATGCTCTTCCAGAATCCGATCCGCATCCAGAACCATCGTCCGGAACTTCAGGCACGGAAAGGTCCTGCCTCCAAGCCCGATGCGCCTGTGTGAATAGAATACCGGCCCCGGAGAGATGAAATAGATGACTGCCGGCAGGATCAGGAAGAATGGCAGCGCACTCAGCATCGCGACAAGACTGAACAGGATGTCGAAGGTGCGCTTCGCGGCACCACCGACCGGCGGGTCGTTGCTGATGATCTTGCAGGCTGCGAAGGTGGCTTCGCAATCTTCGGCTTTAGCTTGTGATACCGCCATAAAAACATCCCCCGGATGCGTCGTCCGTTGCGTGGTCCAGAAAAAATAGGCGATCAAAAGTGGCGAAACTATGGCACGAGGACAGTGCTGCTGATCTACCTTCGGTTGCAAAGACAACTTTGGCGATATTCCGCCGCCATCGCATCCGATCTGGCGAAAAAGCGCTGAAAATGTTGGCGAAATCAAGATTGGGGTATCGTGTCGATCTGCTGGGTTGCGTATTCTCTGGCATCGTTCGACGCCGCGTGCTCTCCCAATTTCAGCCGCATTTCGAAACTAGGCTGGAAACAATAATGGCCAATCGATCCGCCCGACTTTCTGCACTGCGGAAAATGAGAGCGCGACATCCCCGTGACCGCCCCACTGACGCCGCAGGGGGTGGAAGTTCTGCGAAGGAGAGACCCGTTCAGGCGTCTGCCGGCCTCAATCGGCTCCCCGCGTCGGAACTTTTCCGGTCTGATGCCGCGGATCGAGGCCGAAGGCCGGGGTGATGCAGCTTCGCCCGATGTGACGCCGGACCGGATGGGCGTCATCCGGAAGACGAAAACCCCCGAACAGGAGAAAACCGGGTTGTCCACCATGATGTCAAAGCCATGAAGGGCAAGCTCACCTCGCGGCTGGCGGGGTCGGAAACGCTTCGTGCCAGCATGTCGGCAGGCATCATGGTCGCGACGCGCGTCGTCGGCACGCTTGGTACGCTCGTCTATACGGTGCTGATGGCGCGAATGATGACGCCGCAGGAATTCGGCCTCGCCTGGACGCTCTGGTCGGCGGTGTTTATCGCGTCCTATCTCACCACGCTGAACATAGGTGCCACCGCGATCCGCGAGGTCGTGCACGCCCGCGCGACCGGCAACGATGCGTCGGCAGCGGGATTCATCGTCATCAGCAGACGCATACTGCTGGTCGTCTCTGTCCCGGTGATCGCAGGATTCGTCGGCCTGACATGGTGGCGCAGCCCGGAACTCCTGGCCGATCACGCCGTCGCGGTCTGGCTCGCGGCGGCGACGATACCGGTGATGGGTTGGAATGCGACCAATTCCGCCCAGGCCGCAGCCCTCGACCAGGTGCTGCGCAGCCAGGTGCCCCCGATGCTGTTGCGGCCGCTCGTGTTCATGACGGTGCTCGGGGCCATGTGGGCACTGGCACTGCCGCTTGGACTGGAATCCGTCATCGCGATCTATCTGGTCATCGTCATCCTGATCGCGCTGGTGCAGTTCAAGCTTGTCTGGCCCTATTTCGGCTTCATGAAATCCGCCGCGCCGGATGTCACCGGCTGGCGGCGCTGGGTTGGGGCGGGCCTACTCCTCGCGCCCGGACGGCTTTTGACGGATCGGCTGAAGGATCTGCTGGTTCTCATCAGTTCGGTCCCGCTCGGCGCGGTTGGCGTCGCACAAATCACGGTTGCCCTCAGCCTCATCAATTTCCTCAATTTTGCGATCAACGCCGTCGAGACTTCGTTTTCTCCCAAGACCGCGCGCAGCCTGACCCGCGACCTCGCCAATGGAGTCGCCCCGCGCGACATGCGGCGAGCCATTCACTTCATCGCGGTCACGGGCGTGCTCAAGATGGCGATGGTGGTGGCGGCGGTACTGGTGCTCTGGCTCTTGCTGCCGCTGATCGTTCGCCTTTTCGGACCGGCCTATGCCGACGCAGCACCCGCCGCCTGGTGTTTCATGTTGATACCCATGGCGAATGCGGTTTTCGGCAACACCAGCCTCGTGATGCAGATCTTCGATCAACGCACGGAATTCTTTCTGACCAGCCTCTTGGCGCTGGCAACGCTGCCGCTCGTAGGGATCTATGGCGTACCGGTCCTGATCGCGCGCGGCATGGATCCCCTGATTGCGACCGCAGGATCTTTTGCCTTCGCGATGGTTGCGCTTCAGGCGCTGCGATGGCTCCTTTGCCTGTGGCGGACCGGCATAGACGCGTCGTTCCTCGGCGCGCTGATCCGGCGCCAGTTGCTCGCCAGGGAATCGCTGTAATGGCAACTACAGATTCGGACTGCCCAGGGAAGGAATGCGGCGCATGAAATTGTTCTTTTGCAAGGTGGATGGCGGCAATTTCGGCGACGACATGAATGAGTGGTTCTGGGATGAACTCTTCCCCGACTTCCGGGACCTCGCCCCGGACGCGACCCTGTTCGGGATCGGCAGCATTCTTTGGCGGGACAATTTCACCGGGATCGACAATGTCGTCGTTATGGGCAGCGGATCAGGCTACGGCGTGATTCCGAACGAGGTGCCCCGGAACGCCCAAATCGGCTTTGTTCGCGGACCAAGAACCGCCCGCCTGCTCAATCTCGATGCCGATGCGGCGATCACCGATCCCGCGGCCATGGTATCGACCTTCGAAAGCTTCCAGAACATCAATTCGACGGGCGAGGTCATCTTCATCCCGCATGTCGGGACCGCCAAGCTCCCTCTGAACTGGGATGGTATCGCCGACCGGGCCGGTGTGCGTTATCTCTCGCCCGCGGGAGAGTCGCATGAGGTCATCAGGGGGATTGCCGGCGCGCGTCTTGTTCTTGCGGAATCCCTGCACGGCGCGATCATCGCGGACGCCTTTCGCGTTCCCTGGTTGCCGATATCCATCTCGCCCACTTTCAACGAACATAAATGGCGGGACTGGTCGGATTCCCTCCAGATCGACATCGCACTTCTGGAATTTCTTGGCGGAGTGAAGAAGGCCCGCGCCGTGGCCGCCCTGATCAGGAATGCCGTCGCCGGCAGGAAGACCAAGGACAATCAGGCGCCAAAGGCCGGGTCCTTGCCGCATGGCACGCACGTCGCCCCCACCTTTTCGAAAGAAGCGAAGACCGCCGCGCGGAAATGGGCGTCTGTCCTGTCGCCGGCTATTGAGAGCATGCTCGTCCGTGACATTCGCCGCGCCCAGAAAACCAGGGCGTTCCTGAGTTCGGACCGCATCCTCAAGGAACGGCAATCGCAAATACTGGCTCGGATCGATCAGGTCCGGGAGAGGCTGGACCCGCCTGCCCGGGCTGCGTCAACCGGTATCAGGCGGAACGAGTGATCCGCGCAGAGACCGCGAATGCGATCAGGATCACGATCATGTTCTCGTGCTGGACATAGAGCAGCGGATTGAAAAGCGCCACGCCGACGCCCGCCACGAGGAAGGCCAACATCATCGCCGCCTCGACCCCGCGGCTGGCGCCGAAATAGCGAAAACACAGCGTGGCGATAGTTCCGAGCGTGACGGCGATGCCGATGAGACCCGGAACCCCCGTCCCGACCCAGACATCCAGGATGAAGTTGTGAAAGCTCGTCAGCCCTTCGCCGAAGCTCAACTGGATCCTGTCCGCCGCCCGGAACGCGCCGCTGTCCCAATAGGCGTCAAACCCGACGCCCAGCCAGGGATGCGCGACGATCTGATGCACGGCGACGTTCCAGAGCGATGTCCGACCGGTCAGGTTGGAGCTTTTGCCAAACAGATCCAATATGCCGCCGGCCGGATCGAGATTGCCAAATGCCAAAAGTCCACAACCCAGCAGAAATGCGAGGCCTCCGGAAACCATGATGCCCAGCCGGACACTGGCGCGATATCCATGCATCGTCAGAGCGACAAGCAGGCCGGATGCAGCGACCATGACAATTGCCGAAGTGGCCGATTTCGACAGCAGGAGCGCAAACAGCGCGACCGCGAACGTACAGACAAGTATCGCACGATGTCGGAGCCGGGGCGTCCGATCCAGGTAAAGCGCGAAGGCCGCGAGAGCGAGCAGCAGCGACATGCGCCCCAGCGTATTCTTGTTGCCGAAGATCCCCAGAAGACCGCCGGCATCGGAATAGACCTCGCCAAACATGCCGGTCGCCCAGTTGACCAAGGATAGCGCGATCAGGGGCGACAGGCCGAGCACGATGATGAATGCGATCGCGTTCGGACGATAGCGCCAGCCGAGCCAGAAACCGGCCAGGTAGGTCACCGTCAACTGTGCCGCCGAGTAGGCTGAATGGGCCGGCTCAACTGACCAGACCGCCGAAATGAGGGCTGCGGCCGGGTAGGCAAGGATGGCGGCGTTGTCTCTGATTACCGACATCATCGAACGTAGATTGGTCGCGAATTTCAGCCCGATCATCGCGTATATCGCCGCCCAAAGCAGCAAGGGCGGCGCGAAACGGTAGATGCCCTGGCTGCCGGCGACGACGATGAGTGTGGCCAGCATCAGGTCATACCCGGCCAGCAGAAACACCATCGAAGCCGTCTTGCGCCGGGGGCGCACCACTCCGGCGGTCATCGGGTAAGTCGTCAAGACATCAGTCGTCAACCGTCGCCTCCGAACTCGAAGCTGCGCGCGCTTAGGTCGCCGATCTTCAGGTTCCGGAATATCAGCGTCTGGGGCGCCTCGGGCTCCTGCGTATCGACCAGCCACACATCCCCCCCGACCTGCACCAACCGACCGAGTGCTTGCGCGGAGGTGCCGAAGGTCCAGCGTCGCAGGACGACAACATCGTCAGGACCAAAATCGGTCAGGATTTTCGATCCCGCGTCACCGGCGATGACGAAACGGTCCGCCCCGCCGCCGCCGGTCAGGATGTCGAACCCCGCACCCGGCGAGAAGGTCTGGCTCGCGGTGGTGCCCACCAAGACGTCGTCGGTCTTTCCGCCGCGAACTTCGGCCTGATCCGATGCAATCTGGTTCTGCGGCGTCAACGCATAGATCTTCACGTAATCGATCGAGAAGTCATGGCGGAAGGTTTCGGCGTCCGACGCGGGATCGGGGTTTCCGGGCCATTTGCCACCGATCTGATCGTTGAACACGACCGACATCGGGCCGTTCACGTCCCGCGGCGTGGGGCTGCGGAATACCTCTGTCAGTTGTTCGCTGGACGGACCGAACCACCACACGATTTCCTCAGGCGTCCAGGACAGCGCATAGACGTTGAACCCGTCGAAGATATCGCGTCCGAACCGCTTCCCGACATCGACCGATCTTGCGAAGGTAAATCGCGGCCCTTCCGGCCTTTCGCGGCGGATCGCGGGTTGCGCCGCCCCCTCCACCACGTCGAACGGATTCACCAGGGTCGGTTCCGGCGCGAGTTTTCCGTCTGCCGCGATTTCGTCGAAGTGTACCCGCAGATGAAGCCGGTTATCGGGCGCATGGTCACCATTTTCCCGGCCAAGCACTTCGAAAATGTCTATCTCGGGCGGCCAGCCGTCCACCGCTGGCGCCAACCAGAAGGCCGGCCAGTGGCCCCGCCCCTCTGGCAGGCGGGCACGCATCTCGAAATAGCCATAGGTTTGCGCCCAACTTGACCGCGTCGAGAGTGAACCGGAATAGTAGCGAACCCTGTCGGCGGCGGCGGCCTTGTACCCGGCACGCTTCAGCAAGCTCTGGACATCGTCAAGATCGCCGGCCGGAATCGGCGCGGCCGAAATGCCGAGCAGGCCATTCGCGACGTTGAACGGGTTCAAGCCAAGAGGGGTGCCGTCCCGTCGCTGCATCGAAGGATTGACATAGAGTGATGGCGGACCGTTTCCGATGTATTTCTCGCGCCGGGGAAAATCCCTCCAGATGCCGGTGAGACCGTCGAAACGACTGAAAGGGCCATTGAAATCCTCGACCAGCACGGGCGTGAACCGGCTCAGGTCGGGTGCCGAATTTGCCGGTGCCGCGCTGGCGATCGCCAATGCCGCAGCCATCAGAATTGGTGCGATCAGACGCGCCACAGCCCAAACTCCATGCCCGAGATCTCACGGAAATGCCTGGCGTCGGCGCGAACGAGATCGGCCACCTCCTCCAGCAATCGCGCATCAAGTTCAGGCGCGCGTTCCGGTTTTCGAATGGCCAAAGCGCGGCGCAGGATCTTGCGTGCGGTGCCAGGGATAAAACGGTCGAGCCTGCGCGCCAGGGTCGACCGCGCCGCGCGTTTCACAAATGCCGGGATGCGCGCCACCTGATCCGCGGTATTTGCCGGCAATTCCGTTTGTATCTCCCGCCTCTCGATCCCGAGAAAATCTGCCACCTCGTCGCAAACGTGTTGCGGCGCCTCGCAGAGCGTGTCGAAATCGAGAAACAGGAACTGATTACGGTCGAAATGGACCAGGAACCGCTCGATCTGCGCACCGTAGCGGCTGCTTTCGATCATGTGACGACCATTGTCGCTACGGAGGAGGTCGGCGGGCTTGACCCGCATGTGGCCAAAGCTCCAGGAATGCCGGTAGTGCGAGGCAAAGCGCGCGACCGGATCGCGGGCGATAAAGATCAGCTTGGCACCGGGGGCGACGCGGGCGATCCGCTCAGGCACGCCCGGAAAGATGTCGAACTTGCTATAGTTGGGCGACACTTCGCCCAGCAGCGGGCGGTCAAGGTCGAACTGGCGCCGATACCACGCCTCGCCCAGGGCATGGTTATTGCCCGCGATGAAATAGTCGGTCTCCTTGATCCGCGACAACCCGATCGCCGGAAACTGGTCCAGATAGCGGTAGAGCGTCGTCGTCCCCCCCTTCATCGCGCCGATGACGAAGAAATCGGGGGCGAAGGCACCGGCCAGCCGATCCGGACGCGGTTGCGGGGCGGCCGGTCTGGAAGCCGGAGCGGGAACATTGGAACCATTCCGCGATGCGATCTGCTCTTGATGCTTGCTCACAGCGGGCAAGGCATCTCTCGTAGTGGCAAGGGCGGTATCTTCATGCCTCATACCAGGCCGACCCGGTTTCGGGCCGGGCACGATGCCCACGGACCCTGAGATAGGTATAAAGAAAGGCAATCTTTCGCAATTTGAACCGCCCCTTGAGGGCCAGCATCGGTGTCGCCTGACCGTACAGGCTCTCCACGCGGCGGGGCATCGCAGCCAAGCCGAAGGATTTGAGATGCCGGGTCAGCAGATTCATCTGGAGGTCGCGCAGCTGATAGCGCATCTGCCGGGCGAAAAGCGTGCGAAGGCCCCGCAGATTTGCCATCGGGATCGATTCATAATCGAAATGCGCACCGGGCACCGGTCGGATGCGGGACCGTTCCACAGGCCCATTCGGGGTGAAATCGTTCAGAAGCAGCCAGCGCAGAAGGGGGTCGTCACCGATCAGACCAACCGGCATACTGACGTCGAGGGCGCGAATCCGCGCCAGCGTGTCCCCCGTCAGCGCATAGAAATTCCCCGGCATTCCGTGTTCGCGCAGGATGCGTTCCGACCACCGCCGCGCGCTGCGCCCGCCCCGAGGCAGGGTCGACGCCGCCAATGCCTCGGCGTGTTGGTCAAGCGTTGCCTCGATCGCTTGGATGGACCCGGCCGATACCCGTACATCGCCGTCGACAAAAACGTGAAGCCGCGCATCCGGCGCGGCCAGACGGTTCACATAGTAGCTCCAGGCATTGGCCTTGTCGCCAAGCGCGATAAAGACGGGCCGGATACGCGCATCTTCCGCGGCAAGGCGCGCCACGACGGCCCCGGTATCGTCGTTCGAACCGTTGATGAGCACGTGAATCCGATCATCGGGTCCAAGCCCCGAGGCTTGCAACGCTGCCAGACAGGCGCCGATATGCGAGGCTTCGTTGTGCGCGAAGACCGCGACGGATCTTGGCGCGGGACTGATGTGTCGCGCATCCATCTTACGCCACCTGAAGCCGGCGCGCGGCCTGATCCGCCGCAGCCGAACGTTCGAGCTTTTCGGACGGGGGAACCATCGTCAGGACGGCCGCCGCCGACTTGCCCGGCCGGCTCAGACCACGCGCCAACACGCGTTCCAGCTGCTCGACCGAAGTCAGATTCCATTTCACCGCCAACACCACATAGTCGGCAAGATCGGCGCACATGCGCGCGTCCGAGCTTTCGCTCAGCGCACCGACATCCAGAACCACGATATCGTAATTTGCCTTCAGACTTTCCAGATAGTTCGCGATGGCCTCGGGGTTGACGAGCTCGATGAAGTCCGCGGCTTTCGTCTGATCGGTCTGGCCCGAGAATTCGAAATCGAGCTCTGCGCTCCTGTCCAATCGCCCGCTTTCGCCGCGGCCCGGACCGGAGTCATCGACCAGTTCCTGATAGCTGCGGCGCCTCGAAAACAGCCGCGAGAGCGCTGGATTCTTCAGATCGAAGTCCACGAGGTGTACCCTCTTGCCCTGCTTGGCGAAATACGCCGCGAGATTCGCCGCGAGCATGGACTTCCCCTCGCCAGGGAGAGCCGAAGTCACGGCGACGATTTGCGCGGCGTTTGTCGCGCGGTTTCGGGAAGCGGCGTCAAAGACAATCGACCTTACGGTTTCGGACAGTTCCGACATTGGAAAATCGACCGCAGCCGACATTCGCGCGATTTCGCGCCGGCGCTGTCCGCCGGTGACAAACGGGCTGGTCAGTTCGCGACGCCGCCGCCGGCCTCGCCATCGGAATAGGGCGCCGGGGATCGTTGGCATGGCACCAAGATAACGCAGACCGGTCGCTTCGATTTGCCGCGGCTGGCGTATCCCATCATCAAGTTGCTCGCGAACGAAGATCAGAACCATCCCCATGAACAGCCCGGCGACGAACCCGAGCGCAAGAACCTTGCCGGTTTGCGGCGCGCTGGGCCCGGCAGGGACCTGCGCGGCTGTGAGTACGCGCGCGGAATTGGATTTGTAGGCCAGCACGTCCGAAGTTTCGTTGAACCGCGTCAGCAGGGCCTGATAGACCGCGCGCTCCCCCTCGGTCCGCATTTCCAACTCGCGAAGCTGGGCCTCCTTCTCCGAAATGCCGGCAACCTGCTGGCGAAGTTCCTCGGCCCGGTCCGTAAGGCGTTTTTCCTCGGCGATCGAGAATTGGACCTGTTTGTCGAGCTGCGTCGAAATGCGCTGATACTGGTCGATCAGCTGTGCCCTCATGGCCTCCATATCGCGCGCCATGACGACCGCCTGCGGCGAGTTCTTGTTGCCGGTCGCGGTCAGCCTCGCATATTCGATTTCCGTCTCCAGTATCTTTGACCTGATCTCGGTGATGCCTGGGTCATCAACATCCGGCACGTCGGAATCGGTGCTTCCGACGTTCAGAAAGTTGCGAATGCGCTCCAGCATCAACTCGTTCTGAAACCGCTCGTTGCGCAGTGTCACGAGCGCCACGTTCGTTTGCGCCAGTTCCGATCCCGCGACCTGTCCGCCTTCGGAATCGATCTGGTTGACGAGCTTGAACTGATTGACCTTCGCATCCGCCTGCTGCAACGAATTCAGCGCCTCGTGCAGCGCCGTGGACGACCACGTGTTCAGTTGCGCAAATTTTGAGGACTGAACTTCGAGGCTGCTTTTCAGATACTCCTCGGTATAGGCGTTCGCGATCGCAGCCGCGAGTTGCTTGTCGGAATTCTGCACCGTGATTTCGATGACGTAGGTGTCGCCGCGCCTGGCAACCTCGAGATTGCTGAGGATGTTGGAAACCGCGCGGCGCTTCGCGGCATCCTGCGGGGACAGGAGGCCGGTTTGATCCTCTCCCGCTGCATCCGGCATCAACCATGCCTTCAGCTTGGCCGTGACTGTGGGCGAAGCCGGCTCCGGCTCGGCCAGATTGGCCAGCCCGAGCTGACCGACGACCCGTTCGGCCAGCGTGCTGGACAGGAGAATTTCAACCTCCGAATCCACGATCAGCGCGTCCGAGTTCAACAGGATGCCGCCGGCTTCCTGAAACCCGCGGCTGTCGCGAGGGTCGATATAGATGGTCGCCGTGGTCGTATACATCGGGGTCTGGGTCACGATCGCGACAACCGAAAGAACAAGACATGCCAGCACGGGAAGGACCACCAGCCAGTAGCGCCGTCTGAGCGCGCTGAGAGCGGACGAAAGAACCTCGACGACGCTCGCTGGCTCGCCGCCGTCCGGGCGGCGCGGCGGGGTAAGGATGCTCCGCTCGATCTGGACCACTTTTGGAATACTCCTTTGATATGGCGTTTTCGGGATCGTGCTTCAGACCGCGATCGACCGGCTTTCGGCCCGATCGGTCAGAGCGTCCCATGTTGGCCAAGGGAAATCGTCACGCTTCAGAAGACCGGCAAGCGCAGCCATTTCAGGTGCAAAAAGATCGGTCAGCATCGCCCGGGTCGCTGCCGTCATCGGCGGAACCTCGGCGCGCAGGTCGACGCTGTTCGCGCGCAGGAGACCGGCGACAGGCGCGGCCGACTTGATCCGCACGAGGTGTTCTTCAAGGCCCGCCCGGCGCATCAGATCGCCGCCGCTTCGCAAGGCGCGCCGCAACGCGGGCGACCTTGCCCGGTCGCTGATATTCCGTCCCTCGGAGGCGACGGCGCTGACAAAGCCTGCATCGACCCCGACAAAGTCGTAGAGCCGCGCCGCCGCGCCACCGGGATCGTCTGCTATCTCTTCTGCTATGAGGACAAGGACCTGGTCAGGTCCGAAGGCGTCGAACCAGCGTCTCAGATGCGTATGGTAGCGCCCTTGGTCGATATAGGTCGGGTTCCCCAGCAGCCCTTCCTCGAATGGTTGTCGCGGTATATGGCCCTTGATCACCTCATGGAGATGATTTGAGTAGGCCCGCGCGACCGGATCGCGGAGGATCGCAATGATCTTCAGATCACTCCTGTAGGTTCGCGCCCGTTCCGCTGACCTCGGGTCGTAGAAATAGGATGGCGAGGTATCGCAACGCGCGAGGGCATCCGACGTGTCGCCGAAATGAGATTCATACCAGCGGTAGCCACGGTCGAAATAGTAGCTGAAGAAGTCCATCTCCTTGGGATCGGAGACGGCGATCAGCGGATGGGCACCCAGAACGGAATGAACCCATGAGGACGCACATTTCTGCGCCCCAATACCGATCACGGTTGGTTTCATCTGACTGCCTTCTGACATCAAGAAAGTTCAGCGACCAGTCGCCAGGTTCGAACAGCGCCAAAGATAATTTTTACACCCAACACTCAATCCACGATTGCAGAGAATCATTGGCAAATGTGGCGAAACTGTGTTGTTCGTTCAAGGATGGGAACCGACGGCGGAGTCCCGCGCAACTCTGTTCACAAAATGAGCACAGACGCCGGCCAGAACGCCGCAAATCCGCGCAGAATGTCATCTGGCCTGCTGGTGCCGTCAGGTCAATGCGACGACGCCGGCTTCAGTCCACTCCCCGTGCGCCGGCGCTCGCTGTTTCGATCGACGCAATGAAATCTGCGGGCTGGGCCGACAGGATGCCCACGTCGGCCGCGTCAAAGAACGCCTGCACAGAGGCTTCCAGATCGGCGAGGTCGACACCGCGCAAGGCAGCCTCAAGATTCAAGATGGTCTTGGGCGGGGTGACGAAGAAATCGCCGGTGATCACAATCTCCCGGATGCGGTTCTGTGCCGGTCCTTCAAGGCGCAGATGCGTGGCGATAGTGCCGCCGCTGCCCGTGATCTGCCCCGAAAGCACCCCAGCGCCGCGCGGATCGTCGAGGCCATAGACGAACTCGTCGGTGCCGATTTCGGCGGCCAGGATTTCCCGCGCGGCGATCTCCTCCGCTTCGGTAATCTGGCCCGCTTCGGGCGCGATTCCGAGACCGGCGGCGAATCCTTCGAGAAGGGCTTCCTTGACCTCGGCCACGGGCGGCGGCGCGCCGACGAAGAGTTCCGTGATCGTGACGACCCGCTGCGCGCCGCTCGTCTGCCCGTGTTTCGCGAGTTTGGCCGCGGGAATGTTCAACAGCGACGCCATCTTGGCGCCGTCCATGTCGTAAAGCGTGGTGCCCTGATAGAAGATCGTATCGCCGTCGAAGAATCCGCCGGTGCCCGAAATCTTGCGGCCCTCGACCTCTATATCGTTGCGCGGGCGGTATCGGGCGGCGATGCCGAGGCGCGACAGACCGCCCGCCGCCGCCTCGCAAATCGCCCGCGCGACATCGCCCAGCGACCCGAGACCTAGCGTGTTGCGATTGAAAACCAGCTCCCAGCCGAACTGCCCCTCGTCGAGATAAAGCGCCCCGCCGCCGGTCACGCGCCGCCCGATACCGACGCCGGCCGCGCGGCAGGCGGGCAGGTTCAACTCCTGGCTGATCGCCTGATGCCGACCGACGAGGACTGAGGGCGGAAAGGTCAGAAAACGAATTGTATCGGGGATTTGGCCGCCTTTGTGAAGGTCGATCAGGGCCTGATCGAACGCCATCTGCTCGCGACAGGGGCGCACGCCGGTATCGATCACGCGAAAGGGTTTCATCGGTCAAATTCCTCAGAGCAGGTCGAACTCCTCGCCGGGTGTGTAGCTCTCCCCCGGCCTCTCCATATCGAGTTGGCTGCGCACACGGCGAATATCGACCTCTTTCAGCGGGAAAGGGTAGCTGGCGATATTCGACGGCGGGCTGTCGCCATAGGGACGGTCGCAGGCCGAGATGTCGTCGGCGAACTTGCCGGGACAGCCCGAGGTGCGGAACGCGATCCCCGCGTCGACGATCACCGAAAGTTCCGACTTGGGCATCCCGAAATCGCTGATGCGCCCCTCTTCGTCGAAGGTCATCTGATCGACGCGGACGCCGCAATAGTCGACGAGATAGCGCGCCAATTGCACCCGCCGCCACTGATCGCGCGGCGTGGCAGGCAGATGATCCATCAGGCTGCCCTTTTCCGGGAAGAAGCAGAACATGTGGGAATGTCCTCCAAGATCAACAAGTTCCTGGACGATCTTCATCACATCGTGTTCCGTCTCGCCCATGCCGACGATGATGTGGGCACCGAACTTCTTCGGGCCGAAGATGTCGCGGGCCTCCAGCATGATCTCCCAGTATTTCTTCCAGGTGTGCGGCGACTGCACACCCTTGCCGCGCGTGCGGTCGAAAAGCTCCGGCGTCGCGGCGTCGAGCGCGACGGTGAAGATATCGGAGCCCATGTCGTGCAGCACCTGCACGTCGCCCCGCGTCATCGTCGTCGGGTTCGAAAGGATCGAGATCGGGATCGCGTCCGGGTCGATGCGGTCTGTCCATTTCTTCAGGACCGTGACCGTATCCTCGTCGGAATTCGGATGGGTGATCATCGAGATGCACATGCGGTGGAAAGGACTACCCGCCACGTCTTTCGCGACGATGTCCACCACCTCGTCCATCGACACCGCCGGCCAGTCGACGCGGATGAAGTTGCGGTCGGCATAGTTGCGCTCCGCCTCGCGGTGGCGGGCGAGGCCACAATAGGCGCAATTCGCGCGGCACCCCTCGGGATAGGTCAGAAGAAGGTTGAGGCAGCGCGTGCAGGAACAACCAAGCATCTTGCCCTCGGCCAGCCCCAGCGTGATCGCCGCCGCCGTCGACATCTGCACATAGTCGGGCGAGCGCATGTTTGGCGTCAGGATATTGTAGTTCGGCCGGTAGAAGCCCTCGGGCATCCGGTTCGCCTCTTTCACCGGGCGGCCGTTCCTCAGCGCGGCGGGCACCTGTCCGGGGTGGCGCGGCTCCATCAGGTCGTAAGCGTTGAAATCGAGGCCGCCCGCCCCCTTGGCGCCCGGCATGGCGTTCTCTGGCTTCTGGCAGGTCATGCTGTCTCTCTCGCCTCCGAATTCGTCGTAGCCGGGGTATCCCCGTTGCTTCTGCAGTCCGCCCGAGACCAATATTGCGGATAGGCGATCCATCCGCCGCGCAGCGTCGGCGCATCCGGCGTTCCGCCCTCAGCATAGGCAGCCATCAAGCCGCGCCGCCGTCGCAAGGCAAGCGCCAGCGAGGGTCCAAAAAGGTCTTCGACCTCTTCGGCATAGCCATCGGCCGCGTCGGACTGTCCGGCAAGGATCGCAGCCGCGGCCTGCCCCGCCAACCGGCCTGAAACGACCGCCGAGGCAATCCCTGCCCCGGTTATCGGATTGGTCAGCCCCGCGGCATCTCCGGCAAGGAGAACGGTCACTGCGCCCACCCTGCCCGCCAGCGCGGTGATGCCGCCGACCGGAATCAGCCCGCCCGTGGTGCGATGCACGTGCGCTGCCCACCCGCCCTCCGGCGATCAGTTGCGCGTGCAGCGCATCGAGAAGCGGCTTCAGCCGCGCCTTCTGTTCGGGCACGAGGCCCAAACCAAGGTTGCAGAGCCCTCCCTTGGGGAAGAGCCAGCCATAGCCCCCGACGATCTCGGGGCGCAGGAAAATGTCGGTGCCATCATGTGGGCGGAGGAGGTCGACGGTGATCTGCCGCGTCTCCAGCACCTCTGCATTGACGCAGCCAATCGCCCGCCCGACCGGCGAGCGCGGGCCGTCCGCGCCGACGATGACCCGCGCCGCGATCTCTTCGCCCGCGCCGATCACGGCCGTGCCGTCGCCCGTGATCTCGCGCAGCGGGGTGGCAAAGCGGCACTCCACCCCCGCAGCCTGCGCAGCGGCAACCAGGGATTGATCGAAGCGGGCGCGGTCAATCATGTGGCCCCGGAAATCCGGAGTGATATCGGCAGGCTCCGCCAGCACGAAGGTCTCCATCGTGGCGATGTCCTGCACCCGCGCGGACGCGACTGCGCCGATCTCCGCGCCCAGCATCTTCGGCACGAATTCGGCGCATTGCACCGGCAGGCCGGGTTCGGCATTCCGCTCGATGGCCAGCACGCGGGCACCGGCGCGCGCCGCCTCCGCCGCCGCGCAGGCACCGGCCGGGCCAAGCCCGACCACCAGCACGTCAATGTCGCAGGTTTCCGTCATCCGCCCCTCACGCCGCACAGGACGAGGCGCGCAAGCCCGCCACCTTGCCCAGATCGGCGCCGATCTTGATCGAGCAACAGGCATGCTCCTGATGCCAGTCGCGCCCGATCGCGCGACAGACCTCGACCGCGCCCTCGGCGGGAAAGGCGATCCCGTCGAGCCCGGCCATAACCGCATAGGCGTCGGTGACACGCTTGTGCATCCCGGCAGGTCGGGCGCAGCCGAGAAGCACCTGTTGTTCCGGCAGCCGCTGCCGCGCCTCAAGGAAGATGCGCCCGACATCCGCGGTGGCGGGTGTGCGGAACGTGCCGGGCCGGGCGTAGAACGGCATGATCACCACCAGCACCAGCGCGTTGACCGGATAACGCGCGATCATGTCGAGCGCCCGCGCCTCGCCACGGATTTCGCCGTAATGCAGGCCGACGACGATATGGGGCGAGATTTCCATGCTTGTCGCGGTCAGGGCGGCCAGCGTCGCCTCGAAATCCTCGACCGGCCGGTCGAGGTGATAGACCTCGCGGATCGTGTCTTCCGAGCCGATCACGTCCATCATCGCGGTATCGACGCCGGCCGCTTCCATGCGCTTTGCCCCCGCCTCATCCGTCAGGGCGGTGTGGATCGCGACCTTGAGATCGGGGAAGTCGCGTTTCAGCCCCTCGATCACCGGATAGAACCGTTCGTAACGGATCTCGTTGCGCCGGTTCGAGCCGCCCGACAGAAGAAACCCCTGCAAACCTTGCAGCATGATCAGGTCCCGCACCTTGCGGTCCAGCATCTCGGGCTTGGTCGCGGGAATCATCGGTTCGAGGATTTTCGCCTGACAATGATCGCAGTCGAGCGCGCAGGCCCCGGCGGTGATCGAAAAGGCGGGGAAGCTGTTCTTGCCGCAGCCCTTGACCTCGGTACTGTCGTATTCCTTGAAGGTTGGCGTGGAAAAGCGGATGCGCGGCAGCACGCGCCGGGCGGCCGCGCGCTGCATCTCGGCGACAAGGCTCGCGTCGAAATCCGCATCCTCCAGCGCCTCTACTTCCATGATCCGGTCGTGCCAGTCGCTCATCTTACAGTCCTTCTCATGCCACGGCCCGATCTGCCGACGGCGCCATGACGGTGGCGGCGATCCGGTGAAACTCCGGCCGCACCGGGCCGGGGTTCGGCGGGTCGGCCATCGTCGTCAGCCAGGCCGGGTCGCGTTCGTCCTCATCCACCAGATCGCAATCGAGCCCGGCCAGGTAGCGCGACGCCGGGTCCGGCAACCGCTCCGGTATCTCATAGCCCGCGATCCGGCCCCACAACCCGGCCCAGCAGCGCGCCAACGTCCAGGGGTTGTAGCCGCCGCCGCCAAGGACCACCGTGGCGGGCGCGAGTTTGGTCAGCGCCATCACCGCATCCCAGAGGCATGTATTCGACAGGGCGAGCGAGGACAAAGGATCGCCCGCAAGCGCATCGGCCCCGCAGGTGATGACGACGGCCTCGGGCACAAAGCCCCTCGCCAGAGGCAGGATGGCCGCCTGCAAGAGATACTCCATCTCGCTGTCGTTCATGTCTTTCGGCACCGGCAGGTTGCGGGCCTGCCCGCCCGCGCGGTCGCCGAGCGTTCCGGTCCACGGCCAGCGGCCTTCCTCATGAACCGAGATCGTCATCACCCGAGGATCGCCGGCGAACGCCGCCTCGACCCCGTCGCCGTGATGGGCGTCGAGATCGACATAGAGAACCCGCGCCGCGCCTTCGTCGAGCAACGTCAGGACCGCGAAAACCGGATCGTTGAAATAGCAAAAGCCGCTGGCATGGCCGGGCATCCCGTGATGGGTGCCACCGGCGGGATGATAGGCGATGCCGCCTTGCATCGCGAGCCGCGCCGCGAGGATCGACCCGCCGACCGAGGTGCTGGCGCGCCGGAACATGCCTGGAAAGACCGGGTTCTCCATCGTGCCGATCCGGTAGCGGTCGCGCTGGTCCTGTGTGGCCCTGCCGGCCCTGTCTGCCGAACTCCAGGGCGGCGATGTAGTCGGCGTCATGAAAGCCGCGCAACGCGTCCACCGACGCGACCGGACTTTCGACCCAGCGCGGCGCCGTACCATCACCGAGCCACCCCAGCGCATGGCAAAGCGTCACAACCGAGCCGATCCGCTGGATCGCGAGCGGGTGGTTGCCGCGATAGCCGGTCTCGCCATAGACGGCGCTATTGACGAAGCTGACCTGCATCTGCCTCCTCTTGTCTCCGGTTCGAACCCCGCACCCGCAGGGATCATGGGCAGGAACCGGGATCAGCCGGTATGACGGATGGTAAAGACGAAGGTCTTGCCGTCGGTATGGTGTTCCACCAGTTCATTGCCGGTCGTGCGGCAGAACGCCTCGAAATCCTTCACCGCGCCGGGATCGGTCGCCTGGACCTCAAGCGTGCCGCCTGTCGGCAGTTCCTTCAGCGCCTTCTTGGCGCGCAGGATGGGCAGCGGGCAGTTCAGCCCCTTGGCGTCGAGTACTTGATCGGCCATGGCCGGGTGTCTCCTTCAGATGTAGAGGTTGATGTCGCTTTTCGTGGCCACTTCGACCCAGGTCGCAGCACCGCCGATGGTGGGTCCGTCGATCATGTCCTCACGCTTGTATTCGAAGAGGTCCATCGTCATCTGGCAGGCGATCATGTTGACATCCGCCTCGATGGCAAGGTCACGCAGTTCCTCGATCGACGCGACGCCCTTCTTCTTGATCATGTTCTTCATCATCGTCGAAGTGAGCGCGCTGGCGCCGGGCAGGGCCGCCAGGATGTTGGGCATCGCCATATGGCCGCCCATCATCGGCATTTCCATCGCCGTGTTGCCAAGGGTCGAAACCTTGAGGTTCAGATCTTTCTTCAGGAGCGTAAGGCCGTAGAAGGTGAAGAACATCGTCACCTCCAGCCCCATCGCCGCCGCCGTCGTGGCAAGGATGAAGGGCGGATAAGCCCAGTCAAGCGTGCCCTTGGTCACGATGATCGACATCGACTTTGCATTGCTGTCGTCGAGCATGCCTTTCTCCCTTTGTGTCGGTCCGGCGGGCAAATGTTCGCTGCCCGGACCTTGCTTGCCTCATCACCCGACCTTCGCCCTGGCCGGGCCTTCTTCAGTTCAGGCGCAGCCGGCAAACTCGTCGGCGGCCATCTTGGCCTCATATGGCGCGGCGACGGCGTTGCCGGGGGTCAGAACCGCCGCAACGGAAGCCGCATCGACCGGCTTAATCCTGACCATCCAGCCCGCACCGTAGGTGTCGCTGTTCACGAGCTTCGGATTGGCGGTCAGATCTTCGTTGGTCGCCACGATTTCGGCGTCGAAGCCGATCTTGGCGGGACCGACCCATTTGCCACTTTCGACCGTGGCGACCGACTTGCCGGCGGCGATCGTCTTGCCAGCCTTCTTGGCGGTGAAGGCGACCAGCGCCCCGGCCATGGCGGCGGCGATCATGGTCATGCCGACGGTATAGGTGCCGTCGCCTTCGTCCTTGTACCAAAGGTTGTTCGGCACATCGTAGGCGAGGTCGTCTGGCAAGTTGCAGCCACGGACTACAGGCATCATCGGTCTCCTTTAAGGCGCGCCCGTCGCCGGGGCATTTGAATGGGCCGTCTCAGCCGCAGCGGTGCGCACCGGGCGAGAGGAACAGCAGAAATCGCCAAGCCCCGCCTCCTGCAACTTGCCGCCGACGAAAAGCGCAAGATGCCTGAGAACCATGGCCTGAAGGCGCAGGTGATGGCGTGCCTGCGCCGAGTCGTCGCCGGAAGCCGCCACCACATTGCGCAGAAATACGATTTCGCGCGCCGTTTCGCGACAGGCATTGAAGGTGGGTTCGCCACGCGCGCCCTGACGGTGCAGCGCCAGCAGGCGAAAGCCTTCGACCGTCTCATCGGTCGGCACGCCACCCTTTGCCGTGACCCAGGCGGCAATGACACCTTCGGCCTCGGCCAAGAGCCGGTCAGCTTCCGCAACGGGATCCTCCAGCCGGTCGAGCCGGACGAGAAGCCTGTCGATACCGGCCAGAAGATCGGCGAATATATTGGCGTCGGTCGCGGTCATCCCAGCCCCTTTTCCCGCAGAATAGTGCGCGGGTCCGAGAAGTTTTCCTGCACCCCGACCTTCGAGGCCGACAGGCCGAGCGCCATGCCGAGCAACTGGGTGAAATAGAGGATCTTCACATTGGTCTTGCGGCCCAGCACCTTCTCGGCGCGGATCTGGTGCATCTCCAGCCCGGTGTGGCAGGTCGGGCATTCGGTGGCGATCACCTCGGCCCCACACGCCTCTGCCGTGGTCAAGATGTTCAGCACCAGCTTGGTAGAGATGTCGCTGTCCGAAAGCGAATGCGCCCCGCCGCAGCAGGCGGTCTTGAGTGGAAAATCGACATTCTCCGCCCCCGCCGTGGCGAGGATGTCATCCATGAAATGCGGCTTGGCGGTGCTCTCGGAGCCCGGCCCCTGATCCTTCTCGGGGAAGATATGCCGGGGCCGGGTGTACATGCAGCCGTAGTAGTTGGCGACCTTCATGCCCTTGAGCGAGTTCTTGACGCGCTTCGCGAGATCTTCCTCGCTCATCGCCCGCTTGATCCAGTCGAGCGCGTGAATGGTCTCCACCTTGCCGGGCGTGTAGGACTTGTGGCCCGATTTCGCCGACAGCCGGTCGTTCACCTCGGCAGAATCCGGGTCTTTCGCCAGGTCGTATTCCGCCTTCTTGAGGTTGTGATAGCAGCCGTTGCAGGGCGCCATGACGGTATCGAAGCCCATCTCCTCGGTGATCGTCAGGTTGCGGGCCGAGAGATAGGTCTGGATCTTGGGGTCGATGTTCTTCACTTCCATCGCGCCGCAGCAGTTCCAGTTCTTCAACTCGACCAGATCGAGCCCCAGCGCCTTGCCGACCGCCTTGGTCGAGCGGTTGTAGGCGTGGCCGGTTCCTTCCAGCGCGCAGCCGGGATAATAGGCGACCCGTTTCATGTCGTTGCCGTCCATCAATGGCCCCCCTTCCTGTCAAGCCCCAGCGCCACGCGGTTCCGCGCCTCGGATTCGTCGATGAACTCGCTGATCGCCCGCTTGCTGCGGCCCCAGTCACGCGTGCGCGGGGTGATGAGCGCGGTCAGACCGAGACGCATCAGGAAGGCAACCGGGAAGCGTTTGACCAGTCCGGTGACAAGAGCCACCAGCCAGGGCTGGTTCAAGGGCTGACCTGTGCGTTTGAAGAAGGTTCGCAGCACGCGGCCTTCCTCGATCTTGCCGGTATTGACGATCTGTTCGGTGAAACCCTCGTCGAAATGGGTCGAGGGGCTTTTCTCGGTATGCCCCTTCAGTTCCAGCCAATGCGCCGTGGCCTTCATGACACCTTCGGGGAACACATCGCGCGGGCAGGCATAGGTGCATTTGTTGCAACTCACGCATTGCCAGATGATGTCCTTGTCGCGCAGAAGTTCTTCTTCCATGCCAAGCCGGATCAGGTAGATCCAATAACGCGGGTTGAAATCCTCGTTCACGGCGTTGACGGTGCAGGCGTTGGAACAGGATCCGCATTGCCAGCAGCGGTCGATATGCTCGCCGCCGGGTAGCGCCTGAATCTCGTCCTGCATCGCCTCGTTGTAATCGGTCAGCGCGCGCGAGTTGATGAAGGTCGACCAGTGGCCGGAGACATCGACCCCGTCGATGACGAGGTTGTCCTGTTCGACAAGGTTTTCCGGCCGGATCAGCGATTTTTCATGAATGGGCATCGGGTGCTTCCGGAGCGTCCAGGGCGAGCGAGCCGCCGATTACATGGGCAGAACCGTCGATCAGCCTGAGCCGGGTGCGCCCCGTCTCGGTATTGACCGCATCGAGGCCGAGCATCCGCCGCGTGTGGTTCATCGGATCGCCGTCGGTGGTGAAATCCGAGCGCAGATACTGGCCGCCACGGTCGTTGATATAGCCGGAATAGATGTGGCTCATCAGCAGATCGACATAGAAGGGAAGATCGCGGAACACGCCTTCTCCATTGAGGAAACCCTCCAACTCGTCGCGCAGAACGGCAAAGGTGGCATAGCTGTCCGGCGCGCTGATGACCGCCGCATCGACATCCTCGGCATGCCAGATCTCGCGCAGGACCCCCGTCCCCACGCCGGCGTCCCAGACCCAGCGGGTCATCAATGGATAGCGGTCGGGGGCGGTGAAATGCAGCGCCTCGGCGGCCAGATCGCGCGCCCAGCGATGCGCCCGGTCGGCGGGGAAGGTATCGACGAAGCGGCGGATGCGGTCGTCGGCGCTGGCGGTATCGCTCCAGCCGTCGAGCAGCAGCTTCAGGCGCGGCAGCAAGCCGTCGAAGGAGTTCTCGGCCAGCCAGCCGCCAATGCGCCGCCGCGCCGGGGTCACGAAGGCGGCGAGGTCGAGAAACTCGGTTTCGGTCAGCTGGTCGATATGCCCCTTGCCCAGCAGTTCCTCGAAAAGCGATGCCTTCAGTGCCAGTGCCGTGACATAGCGTTCGACCCCGCCGGTATCTTCGGCGGAGGAGACGAGATTTGCGAAGGCGCGGCGCAGACGCGGACCGGAGAGGTCCAGCACCGGCGCTTCCGCCCTTGCGGGTTCCGGTATCGCAGCTTTTCGCGCAAAGCCGAACATCACTCTGCCGCCACCTTGGCGGGTGCGCTGAGCATGTTCAGCGCCGCGATTGCCGCCGCATGACCCTGGGCGATACTGTCGTCGATGGTCTCGGGCCCCGTCGCGGCACCCGCCACGAAGACGCCGGGACGCGAGGTCATGGCGGTGTGGACATAAGCCGACTGCTTGTCGATATAGCCCCAGCGGTTGAGGTCCACGCCGAACACCGCCGACAGCGTCATGTTGTCCACGTTGGGGTCCATGCCGATGGCATGCACCACCATGTCGAACGGGATCGAGACCGGCCGCTTGATGAGCGTATCCTCGCCCTTCACCAGCAGCCGCTTGCCGTCCGAGGTGACCTCGGCGATGCGGGCCTTGATGTACTTGACCTTCGCCTCTTCCTGGCTCTTCCAGTAATACTCGCCCTCCAGCAGGCCGAAGGTGCGGATGTCCATGTAGTAGATGTAGACGTTGGTCTTCGGGCTAAGCTCGCGGATTTCCATGGCGATGTTGGCCGACACCGTGCAGCAGATCTTCGAACACCATTCGCGGCCGATCTGCCGGTCGCGCGACCCGACGCAGAGCAGGATCGCCACCCGGTCGGGCACCCGGCCGTCGGAAGGACAGCGGATGCCCTTGCCCGACGAGATCATCTGCTCGACCTGCACCGTCGTCACCACGTCGGGATAGGTGCCAAAGCCCCATTCCGGCTTGTTGATGCTGTCGAAATGGGTGAATCCGGTGGTCAGGATCGTCGCCGCCGCCTCGACCTGAGAGCCGTCCTTGAGCGTGGCGGAGAAGTTTCCGGCCTCGCCATCGAAACGCTGCACCGTGGCGTCAAGGCGAATGTCGATGTTCGTCTTGCCGGTCACCCGGTCGACCATGCCGCCGATGGCATCCTTGGCCCATTCGTGGCTCGGCACCAGCTTGGCATAGCCCGAGAGGATCGGCGCGCCGCCGAGCTTGTCCTCCTTTTCGACCAGAACCACCTTTTGCCCCGCGGCCGAAAGGGCATGCGCCGCTGAAAGTCCCGCCGGCCCGCCGCCGACGATCAGAACCGGTTTCGTCACTTGTCTGCCCCCGCCAATGCCTTGTTCTTCACATAGCCCGGACCTGACGTGATCGCGCGACGCGGATCATAGAGGGTCTCGATCTTCCCGGCCTTGACCTCGGTCAGATAACCCTCGAATTCGTCCTTCGCCTTCTCCCAGTCGATGCCCATCTTCTCGAGAAGCGTCTCGAACGGCGAGGCGTGCCAGTGCAATTGCGCCAGCTTGTAGGGATGCGCGCCCATCGTCAGGGCGGCGAACTGGCAGTCTGCCATCACCGGCAGGGCATAGACCTTGCCGACCGCCTTGCCGATCCACTGGTTCTTGTCGAGCGTGGTGATGCAGCCCGTATCATGGCCGATCATCACATCCGATCGCGCCTCTTCCACCGCGACCTTGATCTTGCGGTCGATGGCGAAGCTGCGCGTGAATTCACGCTCGCCGATGATGTGACGGAAGCCGAAGCCGCAACAATCGTACCAGGTCGAATAGTCGATCACCTGGGTGCCGAGCGTCTGGAGAAGGCCCGTGGTCACCGCCACGCGGTTGCCGTCCAGAACGGTGTCGTCATAGATCACATCCTCGGGCACCATCTTGTAGACATGGCAGGCCGGATGAACCGTGGTGCGGATGTTGGACACGTCGATGGTCTGGCGATCCCTGATCCGCTCGCGCATCACATGCAGCCATTCGGAATAATGCACGACTTCCTCGGGGAACAGCAGTTTGCCGTCAACCAGCCGCCCGAGCTTGGCGAGGATCTTCTTCACCTCTTCGCGAAGTTCAGCCGAATGCAGAAGAAAGCCGCGTATCTCCTTGTAATTTCCGAAGGATGTTCCGCAATGCACGAGCGGATAGTAGGTGCCTTCGGGCAGCCCTTCGGCCTTGGCCGACACATAGGCCTGATGAAAATTGCGCAGGAACACCGCCGCCAGCGACACCACGTTGCCGATGCCCGAGCCGTGATAGTTCCACGCGGTGCAGGAAGTCTGGTCCGTCTCGTCGAGGTATTTCACCCCCAACTGGTTCTGGATCCAGAGGACCGAGGACGGATAGCCGGGAATGTTCCCGCACTGGCCACAGGACTTGTGGTGCCAGAGGTTCGTCGTCGGGATCTTCTTGTCCCAGCCATAAAGCGTCTTGGCCATGACCGGTTCGTGCACGTCGCCGACCTTGTGGACGACGATCTCGCCGTCCTTCTCCAGCTGCCACATGATGTCGCGCACGTCTTGCTTGCGCTCCTTGCCGGTCAGAAGCGCGCGCTTGTCGATCTTCGCCTCGACCCAGTCCGTCGCACGGCGCGCCTCGGTTTCGGTCAGTTGCGTCGGCGTCCAGTCCGCGCCGAAACCGTTATAGGCCCCGCCCTTGCCGGCATCCTTTGGTGTCTCGGTCATGACTTCCTCCCTTGCATGTGCAACCGGGTCCCTGACGGGATCAGTCGTCATCATCCTCGTCTTCGTTGTCTTCGACCCACTCTTCCCATTCCTCGCGCTTTTCCTCCATCACGTCGGAAACCACGTCGAAGAGGTTCTCATCCATCAATTCCAGTTGCTTGAGCACGCCGGTCGCTTCCCAGATCGTGTAAAGCTCGACCGAGGTCTTGAGGTTCACCACCCAGGCGGTGTCGAGCGTATGCATCGTCGGCATCGGGATCGCCTTGCGCAGCACATCGAGCGGCGCGTCGATGCGGCTGACATTCGGCCCCCAGTCCGGGAAAGCCTCCTTGGTGATCATGTTCGGGGCAAGCTGGTTGCCCGTCGAGATGACCTTCAGGAGCACGCGGCTGAAGGGCCGCAGCACTTCCTTGGCGCTCTCCATCTCATGCTTGATCGCGACTTCGCGCATGATCATCACCAGACCACCGGGCGAGTTTTCGAACGGGCAGCGCGCGGCACAGGTGTAGCACTGGGCGCAGGCCCAGATCTTTTCCTGCATCGCGTCGTAGATGCCTTCGAGGTTCTCGGTCCAGAGAAGCTGCACGATCTCGCGCGGGGAATAGTCGTAGTAATGCGCGGATGGGCAGGTCGCGGTGCAGATGCCGCAGTTCAGGCAGCCATGGATTTCGTGGTCATAGACGGCGTGGTTGCGGATATCGTCGAAGATCTCTTCGAGCTTTTCATACGGCACGACCGGCTTTTCCGAAACCGGATCGCTGATCGGCGGGTTCGCCGTCTGGACATGTGCTTGCATCCGGCCCTCCTCCCCACGGTCCGCGCTCAGTAGGTCAGGACGCGTACGTCATCGTCCTCCATGATGTCTTCCATGACCTTGGCACCGCCGACGATTCCCTCGCATTCGGGGATCAGGTCGTCTTCGGTCATGTCGAAGAGATCGAGGTTGGGCGAGCAGCAGTAGAACTTCGCCCCGGCTTCATGCGCGTCCTTGATGAAGTCGTACACGCTCTTGCCCGAACCCGGCTTGACCACAAGCTTCTCGGCCACGCCCTTTTTCATGAGTTGCCCGGACGTTGCCGTGCATACCACGTCCACCTCGTAGTCCATCGCGGCGGCGACGGTCGCCTGAAAGAAGGGTGCGCCCAGCTCTTCAGGGTTGCGCGGGTCGGTGTTGACCATCACGATAATCAGCTTCGACGCCATGAATTCCTCCCAGAACAGGCGAACCGACGCGTCTCCCTTTCAGGGTCTGCATCATAAATTCACAAAATAAGATATATGCAAACGATGGCAAGTCAATTGAAGCTTTCGTGTAGCGCCGCAGCAAAATATGCCGCAGCGCAGCGCAGCTACATCCAGCCGGTATGGTTGATGAGCCCGACCATAAAGCCGCTCAGCACTTCCGCGATCCGCCCCTGTTCGCGCCCGAGGCGATCCAATCCCTCGACCGTACCCTCCGGCGTATCGGCGAATTCCATGATGAGGTCTTCGGTCATCCCGCGCTTGATCCCCGGATGCCCGATGCAGCCGATACTGTTCTCGTTGACTGAAAACATCACGGGCGCACCCTCTGCGCCTGTCGCCAGAACTGCGGCACCCGGCGGCAGCAGCGGGCGATCGCGGAGATACCACGCCATCGGGAAGGCCGGCGGCAGGTGTTCCGCAAAGTCGGTGCCGGGCACCGTTCGCACCTCTCCGACCTCGAACCGCAAGGGCGCCTCCGCCGCACCGCCACCGGCCGCGACAGACAAAAGCACCGCCCCCAGCCCGAGGCCGAGGACCGGAAGTCCCGCCCCGAGGAACGCCTTCGTCAGCCGCAGTTCGTGCCCCATGCTTGGCAAGAGGTGCCCTGAAACCAGGCCATAGGGGCCGGCGCCCAGCAGGACCAATCCATCGAAATTCCCCGGCCCCTCCGGCAACATGCCGCCCGGCGTAAAGGGGCGCCGATAGGCAAACCGGATGTTGCGGCCTTCGAAATGATCTTCGATGAGGCCGAGGTATTCCGCCTCGGTGTGCTGGATGACGCAGAGCGTTTTCATCGGGTTTCCCTGCCGCTGGTTGCCGGTATCGACCATCGTGCCCTAAGGGGGTCGGCAGCCCACTATCGCGCGCAAAGATTCCTATTGCCAACTACATATTCGCATATATTGTTTCAACACCATCGCGGGGAGGCGGTGTTTCCGGAAAAGGCGGATCGCTGGTCATTCGACCTGGCGCGAACCAACCGGGCGCAACGAGGAGGCGACATTGGCTAAAAAGTATCACTACCGCCGCGGCGTGGGGATCGCATCCTTCTCGCTGTCATTGATGCTGGCGGGTACATCGTCGCACGCCACTGAGGGCTACTTCGCGCTCGGCTACGACCCTGCCCAACGCGCGTTGGCAGGGGCCGGCGTGGCGCGCGGTTTCGAGTCGATGTCAACCGCCGTCAACCCGGCGGGCGTCGCAAGCGTTGGCAAGCAAATGCAACTCGGCATCGAATTTTTCGCGCCGTTCCGCGGCTATGAGGGGACCGGCACATTCTTTGTCCCCAGTGGGCAGGTGGATAGCAGGGAGAACCTGTTTCCGATCCCGAATTTCAGTTTCAACAAGCCACTCGCCAACGGTGCGGTCCTGAACTTTTCCGCGTATGGCAACGGCGGCATGAATACGACCTATCCGACCGGGCTGGCCGGCTGCGGATCGGTCTATTGCGGCGGACGCGCCGGTGTCGATCTGTCCCAGTTGTTCCTGTCGTTTACTTACGCGCAGAAGGTGGGGGCGGTCTCCTATGGCATCGCGCCGACTATCGCGATCCAGAGGTTCTCGGCGGACGGGCTCGGCGCGTTCAGCGCGATCTCGGTCGATCCCGCGCATCTGACCGACAATGGATACGATATGTCCTACGGATACGGCCTGCGTGCGGGTATCGAGGTCGAGATGTCGCCGAGCCTGCAGTTCGGCTTGGCAGGCCAGACAAAGATGCGGATGTCGCGGTTCGAACGATATGCCGGACTGTTCGAGGATGGTGGCGACTTTGACATCCCGGCTTCGATCTCGGCTGGCTTTGCCTGGAAGGCGCGACCCGACCTTACGCTGCTGGCGGACTATCAGCGAATTTTCTACAGCGATATCGGCGCCGTGGGGAACGCCAATTCGGCAGGGCCGTTGGGTGCACCCGGAGGTGCGGGGTTCGGCTGGGACGATGTGAATGTGGTCAAGCTCGGTGTCGAATGGCAGAAGAGTGACAAGATGATCTGGCGTGCGGGCTACGCCTATGTCACGAACCCTGTCGGCCCCGAGGACGTGACCTTGAATATCATCGCGCCGGGTATCGTGAAGCATCACATTGCCGGCGGCGGTTCCTACAAGTTCAATGAGCGGGACTCGCTCGACTTTTCGGTAAACCTTGCGCTGCGCAATACCGTTACCGGCGCCGAAACCACCCCGGGCGGCCCCACTCCCGGAACCGTGAAACTGAACATGCATCAGGTAAGCGCAAGCATCGGATGGACCCGGCGGTTCTGAGGAATTCGTCCCGGACAGGATGCCCTCGCCCTACGATTTTCGAACGGGAGCAGCTACGCCCTGCGAGAGTGTCGGCGCGGTGCAGTTGCGCCGCCCGACCTCTGCGTCTCACGCCGGTTTTCCGCGGCAAGACCGATGCCTGCAACAATGCCGACGGGACATGGCTTGTCCTGATCCATATCAAGTCATCCGGTTGTTGAATCTGTTCAAATAAGAAGCGAACAGGAGTGACTGCGATGCCGTGCGCCCCGAAACCCGCGCTGCTGCCAGATCCGAAAGGGTTGGCAAGTGATCTGCGGCGCGATCAACGGCCGGCAAGCGTCAAGGCCGCCGCCACCTCGCTGAACGAAAACATCTCGCGGACCATGGCACCCGCACCGGGCGGAGCGTCCTGAGATGGCGGAGGCGCGCGTGATCCGGGTCCGCGGGCAGGTGCAGGGCGTCGGCTTTCGCCCCTTCGTCTGGCAGCTCGCGCAGCGCATGGGCCTTGCGGGCGATGTGCGGAACGATACCGAAGGCGTCCTGATCCACGCTTGCGGCGCCGGCCTTGACGCCTTCGAAGCGGCCCTTGGCGCCGAGGCCCCGGCCTTGGCGCGGGTGGATTCGATCAATTCCGCCCGGTTCCGGTTTGGCGTGGCGCCCAGGGGATTTTCCATAGCTGAAAGTCAAGGCCACGGCTCGGACACCGGCATCACGCCCGACGCCGCGACCTGCCCCGCCTGCCTCGCCGAAATCCGTGATCCGCGCGCCAGGCGCGTCGGCTACGCCTTCACCAACTGCACCCACTGCGGCCCAAGGTTCACCATCGTCAATGCCCTGCCCTACGACCGGGCCAACACGGCGATGGCGGGGTTCCCCATGTGCCCCGCCTGCCGCGCCGAATACCAAGACCCTGCGGACCGTCGCTACCATGCCCAGCCCATCGCCTGCCCGGATTGCGGCCCGGTCCTCTGGCTCGAAACCGCGGAGGGGCGTGTCGAAGGTGATCCGATCGCCGCGGCGGCGCTTCGACTGCGCCGAGGCGACATCGTCGCCATCAAGGGGCTCGGGGGGTTTCATCTGGCCTGCGACGCCCGTAGTGCCGTGGCGCTCGACCGGCTCCGCGCGCGCAAGCGGCGGCCTGCCAAGCCCTTCGCGCTGATGGGCACGCTGCCGATGATTGCCAGACATTCCGCCCCGACCGAGGCCGAAACGCAGCTTTTGCGCGACCCCGCAGCGCCCGTCGTTCTTCTGGCGAAGGCTGGCCCCCTGCTTCCCGAGGCGGTCGCGCCGGGCCAGCCTCTCTTGGGATGGATGCTGCCGTACACACCGCTCCACCACCTGCTGCTCGACGCATTCGACGGTCCGCTGGTAATGACTTCGGGCAATATTTCGGGCGAGCCGCAAGTGATCGACAACGACGACGCGCGCCGCAAACTCTCCACCTTTGCTGACGCCGCATTGACGCATGACAGGCCCATCGCACGGCGTCTCGACGATGGCGTCGAACGGATCGTCCCGAGCGGGCGAATGGTGCTGCGGCGCGGGCGCGGCCGGGCTCCGGCAACCCTGCCCTTGCCTCCGGGGTTTGAGGCTGCACCCCCGGTTCTGGCCTATGGCGGTCAGATGAAATCCGCGATCTGCCTTCTGAAGCACGGTCGCGCGCTGTTGTCACACCATCTCGGCGATCTCGACGATGCACGGACCTGGCAGGAATATCTGGCTGCCCATGCTGACTCCGCCCAACTTTTCGATCACAACCCCGAGGTGCTCGTTTGCGACCTGCATCCGGGGTTCCGCGCAAGCCAGCTGGCCGCGGAACGGGCACGGGCCGATCACCTGACGTTGCTGGAAGTGCAACATCATCATGCGCATCTTGCGGCGGCGCTCGGCGACGCGATGTGGCCCCGGACCGGGGGGCCTGTCGCAGGTATCGTGCTGGACGGCCTTGGACTTGGTACGGATGGCACGATCTGGGGCGGTGAAGTGCTGGTGGGCGACTACCTCAGCGTCGAGCGGGTCGCCCATCTTGCTCCCGCACCGCTTCCGGGTGGGGATGCCGCGAACCGCGAGCCGTGGCGAAACCTTCTCGCGCGGCTCGACGCATCCGGGCTGGAGGGCTGGGCGGACAAGCTTCTCGCGGATCGCCCGCTCGCGGCGCTGCGGCAAGCGATGGCAAGGGACATCAACTGCCCGTTGTCATCCTCCGCCGGACGGCTTTTCGATGCGGTTGCTGCCGCCGTCGGCCTGATCCGCGACGCGCAGAGTTTCGAGGGCGAAGCCGCAATGGCGCTGGAGGCGCTCGCAACCGATCAGACCGCCCCACCCTACAGGTTCGGGCGCGATGGCCCTCTCATCGACCCCGCGCCGATGCTGCGCGCGCTGGTCGATGATCTCGCCGCGCAGAGATCCGCCGCCCACATCTCCGCACGGTTCCACGCAGGTCTGGCCCGCGCCTTCTGCGCGCCTGCGCGCGAACTTGTCGATCAGGGGCGTGCGGACGCCGTCGCGCTTTCGGGCGGCTGCTTTCAGAATGCAACTCTTCTGGCGCTCTGCCTGCGCGAACTGGAGGGCGTTCGCGTGCTTCTCCACCACGCTGTTCCGGCGAACGATGGCGGCCTCGCCTTTGGACAGGCGTTGATCGCGGCAGCGCGCGCGATCAACGCGCCACCGGGGGCCGTTGCGATCGAGGCGGCGCGGCCATGATCGGATCGGTCGCCATCACCGTCCGGGCCGCCGAAACCGGCTGCGATGCAACCATAAACCGTGGCCCCGCTTCTGCCACCGAGGCGTTCCTGATCGGCCGTACGCCGGAAGAGGTTGCAGAACTCCTGCCACGGCTGTTCAACCTCTGCCGCTCGGCGCAGTCGACGGCGGCCCATCTGGCCCTTGGCCTGCCCAACCCGGAGGCCCCCGAAACGCTTCATCGCGAAGTCTTGCGCGACCACATGCTGAAGCTTTTCGTCGTCTGGCCGGAACTGCTGCGCCTGCGCGCACGCCCATTCCCGCCAACAGACCAGATCGCCGCCGCGCTTTTCGGTCCGACGGGTCGCCTGCCCGCGAGGATTGACGACTTCATGTCATGGCAGGCTGCCGGGACCGGCACTGCCTCACTTTTCCGGGCCATCGCGAACTCCTTCGCGCCTGGCGAGGCAATTGCCGACTTGCCCCTGGTAACGCCTCAATCAGCGATGCAGCAAGGCGCGCAAGAGAATTCGCCCGCGCTGCGCCATCCCGGCCATTTGCTTCTCGATGCACTGAGGGCAAATCATGGACCGGGTCCATTGTGGCGCGCCGTGGCCCGGCTGGTCGACGCCAAAGCCTGCCTTGACCAAACCCTCGCGCCCCCGACGATCCTTGCCGACGGCACGGTCCTGACCCCGGCGGCGCGTGGTATCTACGCCGTGCGCGCCCGGGTCAGCGCTGGACGGGTCGCGGCCTTCACGCGGGTCACGCCGACCGACCACATGCTGGCCCCAGACGGAATGCTGGCGCGGTCCGTCTCCTCGTTGCCGCCGTCGAAGGCCGAACTGGCGCCTCTCGTGCTCGACATTCTGGACCCGTGCGTTCCGGTCTCCTTGACGCAGATCATGGTCGGGAGGTGAGAAGATGCATGAAATGGCCCTTGCGGAGAGCATTCGCGGTATCGTCGAGGACCACGCGCGTCGGCATGGATTTATCCGGGTCAAACTGCTCCGCATCGAGATCGGGCGTTTTGCGGGGGTCGAGAAATCGGCGCTGGCGTTTTGTTTCGATGCCATCATGCGGGGCGGCCCTGCCGAGGGAGCGACGCTTGAGATGATCGATCTGCCCGGACGCGCGACCTGTTACGATTGTGGCAGGGTCGTGGAGATCGACGACCGGCTGGACGCTTGCCCGTTATGCGGTGGCGGACGGCTGGTGCCGCTCGGCGGCGACGAAATGCGGATCAGAGACATGGAGGTGGAGTGATGTGTACCACATGTGGCTGCGGCGATACGCCGAAGTTCGAAGCGGCCGGCTCCGAGGCGCCCCGCCCTCATGTTCATGCCAACGAACATCAAGAGCGGTTCCATCACGGGCATAGCCACGGCCGCCTGCATTTCGGCACCGGCCCGGCCGGCGTTTCCGTCCCGGGAATGAGTCAAAGCCGCCTGATCGAGGTGGAGACCGACATTCTCGCCAAGAACAATAGCTATGCGCGCGACAACAGGCATCAACTCGCTCGGCTCGGCGCTTATGCCGTCAACCTCGTGTCGTCGCCCGGATCGGGCAAGACGACGCTCCTGTGCCGGACGATCGAAGCACTTGGTGCCGCGCCGCTTGCGGTGATCGAGGGCGATCAGCAGACCTCCAACGATGCCGACCGCATCCGCGCAACCGGGGCGCGGGCGGTACAGGTCAATACCGGCAAGGGCTGCCATCTCGATGCGCAGATGGTCGAACACGCCCTCGAACACCTCGCCCTGGGACGCGGCAGTCTGTTGTTCATCGAGAACGTCGGCAATCTTGTCTGCCCGGCAGCTTTCGATCTTGGCGAGGACGCCAAGGTGGCGATCCTGTCGGTGACAGAGGGCGAGGACAAGCCCTTGAAATATCCCGACATGTTCACCGCCGCGCGGCTCGCCATCCTGAACAAGATCGACCTCGCGCCCTATTGCGATGCCGACCTTGAAACCTACGAGGCGAACCTGCGCCGGATCAATCCGACCATCGCGATCCTGCGCGTCTCGGCAAAAACTGGCGAGGGCATGGCGGACTGGCTGAAATGGTTGCGTAGGCAACACGCCGCGAAGACATTGTCGATGGCCGGGTGACGGCTCCGGTCCGGCAGCACGACGCAACGAGAGAAGGACGAACGCATGTGCCTCGGGATACCCGGCCAGATCATCGCCATCACCGACGCCGCCCGCCAGATGGCGATGGCCGAAGTTTCGGGCGTGCGCCGCGAGGTCAACCTCGCCTGCATCGCGGACGGCCCGCTCGAGGGATTGGTCGGCGAATGGGCGTTGATCCACGTCGGCTTCGCGATGAGCCGGATCGACGCGGACGAGGCCGCGCGCACGCTTGCGGCGCTGCATGACCTCGGCGAAGCGCAAGAGGCGCTGGCGGCAATGGCCGAGGGTCAGGCCGCCCTCTCGCCCCAAGGGGACGCGCGATGAAATATGCTACCGAATTCCGCGACCCCGTCGCCGCCCGCGTGCTGATCGCCGCGATCGCGCGGACTGCCGATCGGATCGGCGCGTCCGCCGAACACCCGGTGCGGATCATGGAAATCTGCGGCGGTCACACCCATGCGATCTTCCGCTTCGGGCTAGACAAACTCGTGCATGAAGGCATCGAGTTCATCCACGGGCCGGGATGTCCGGTCTGCGTCCTGCCGATGAGCCGGGTCGATGAGGCGGTCGAGATTGCCGGTCGGCCGGGCGTGATCTTCACCACTTTTGGCGATGCGATGCGGGTTCCCGGAACCCGCGGCAGCCTAAGCCAGGCCAAGGCCATGGGGAGCGATGTCCGCATGGTCTATTCGCCGCTCGACGCGCTGGAACTGGCGCGGCGCAATCCGGAGCGCGAGGTGGTCTTCTTTGGGCTCGGGTTCGAGACGACGACGCCCTCGACCGCGCTCACCATCCAGCAGGCAGCGCGCGAAGGGGTGAAGAATTTCTCGATCTTCTGCAACCACATCACGGTGCCGGAACCGATCCGGGCATTGCTGAACGACCCCGACATGATGCTCGACGGTTTCATCGGGCCGGGCCATGTCTCGATGGTGATCGGCACCCATCCCTATGATTTCATTGGCAGGGACTACGGCAAGCCGATTGTCGTCGCGGGTTTTGAGCCGCTGGACCTGCTGCAGTCGGTTCTGATGGTGCTGACCCAGATCGCCGAGGGCCGCGCGGAGGTGGAAAATCAGTATGCCCGAGTCGTGCCCGAGAATGGCAACGCGGTCAGCCTTGCCGCCATCGCCGATGTCTATGAGCGGCGACCGAGCTTCGAATGGCGCGGCCTTGGTGAGATCGACGCTTCGGGCCTGCGAATGCGGGCGAAGTATGCCGCATATGATGCGGAGGCAAAGTTCGGCATCGGTTACAGCGCCGGGACGCGCGCTGTGTCGGAACCGGAAGGCTGTGCCTGCGGCGCGGTTATGACGGGCCGGATCAAGCCCACCGCCTGCCCCCAGTTCGGACGTGGCTGTACGCCCGAGACGCCCCTTGGCGCGCTGATGGTTTCGTCTGAAGGCGCCTGCGCCGCCTATTGGCAATACGGCGGTGCACGGGCGGCGGCAGAGTGACGGCAAAGCCGGGCCGATGCTGCACCCGTCTCCGGGCAGAAACTCAGAATCGGGAGAAAGAATTGCGAGACACTCACGTGATGCTTGCACATGGCGGCGGCGGCGTGGCGATGCGCAACCTGATCGAAGCCGTATTCACCGATGTTTTCGCGCCGCCGGGGATGGAGGATCAGGCCCGGCTGATGGACGCGGCGCTCCGGCAACCCGGCGCGCGGCTGGCCTTCACCACCGACAGTTTCGTGGTGACACCGGTCGAGTTTCCGGGCGGCGACATCGGCAAACTCGCGGTGTGCGGCACGGTGAACGATCTGGTCGTCGGGGGCGCGCGACCGCTCTGGCTTTCGGCGGCATTCATCATCGAAGAGGGATGCGAGATCGCACTCCTGCGCCGTGTCGTGGCTTCGATGGCGCGCGAGGCGGCGGCGGCCGGTGTACGTATCGTCACCGGCGACACCAAGGTCGTCGGTCGCGGCGCGGCCGACACGCTCTTCGTCACGACCTCTGGGCTGGGCGTGATCGCGCCGGGGCGGGATATGGCGGCGGCTCGGATCCGTCCCGGCGACGTGGCCATCGTCAACGGACCGCTCGGCGATCACGGCGCCACCATCCTTGCCGCGCGCGGCGATTTCGCGCTGTCGAGCGACCTTCAGTCTGATTGCCGCAGCCTCGGGGCGCTCATGGAGGCCGCTCAGGCCGCCGGGCCAGTGCGCGCGGCGCGGGATGCGACGCGGGGCGGACTGGCCGCCGTACTGAACGAAATGGCCAGCGCGGCCAAGGTCGGTATCGAAATCGACGAGGGTGTATTGCCGATGCGCGCCGAAGTGCGCGGCATGTGCGAGATTCTCGGGCTTGACCCACTTTATCTTGCCAATGAGGGCACCCTGGTGATGTTTGTCCCCCCGGAAGCCGCCGAACCCGTGCTGGCAGCGCTGCGCGGCACCGAGGGAGGCCAAGATGCGGTGGCCATTGGGCATGCTGTCGCCGACCACGCCGGGCTGGTCACCATGCGAACCCTCTTCGGTGGCACGCGCATCGTCGACATGCTCGTCGGCGAACAACTGCCCCGCATCTGCTGAGCGGGGGTCATGAGCGGGCGGCGTCGCACCGAAGCTCAGGCCGGTTTTGCGGCCCCTTCGTCGAGATGCTCTGCAACGATCTCGACCAGGCTTTCCAGCCCGCCTTCCCACTTCCAGTAGGTCTTGCTTTCGTCCATCGTCAGCCGACAGTTGGCGCAGGCCGAGACGAGAGTGCCGGTTCCGGTCGCCGCGACCTGATCTATCTTGATCTTGAAAACCTTGTGTCGCAGGTCCGCCGCCCGTCCGATTGCCTGCACCCCGCCGCCGCCGCCGCAGCACCAGTTCATCTCGGCGGTTGGCGCCATCTCGTGAAAGTCGGTGGCGAAACCGTCAAGGATATAGCGCGCATCCGCCGCTGCCCCACCTCGGCGCGAAACCTGGCAGGGGTCGTGATAGGTCATCGGCTTGTCGTAGGGCTTCAGCTTCAGCCTGCCCTCGCGCTTCAGCTTCGCGATGTATTCGGTGATATGCAAAACCTCGAACGGCAACGGACGGCCGAGAATATTCGCCCCGCCCCAGCGCAGGACGCCGTAGGCATGGCCGCATTCCGGGATCACCAGCGTCTTGGCACCGACCGCCTCGGCGGCATCGACAAGCCGCTGCACCATGATCTTCGCGATATCGCCCTTTCCGGCCAGATAGCCGAAGTTCGTCGCCTCATAGCCTTTGGTGGAAAAGGTCCAGTCCACCCCGGCGTGGTTCATGATCTTCGCCATCGCTGAAAGCGAGGTCGGATACTTCATCGCCTCGATGGAGGAAACCGTCAGAAGGACATCGGCCTTCGCCTTGTCGACTGCGATCTCCACCTCCTCGTCGTCGGCCAGCCAGTCCAGACGGTCGATCAGCTTGTCGGGCGTCAGGCCGAGGGGGCTGCCATGATCGCGGGAATTCTCTGCCGCCGCCAGCAAGTCCTCCGGCCCCAGCCCCGCCGCCACAAACGCCTTGCGCGCCTGCCCGACGATCGAGGCGATGTCGATCCCCATCGGGCAGACCTCGGTGCAGCGGCCGCACATCGTGCAGGTATCGAAGATCAGCTCTTCCCACTCCTTCAGGTCGGTCTCGGTGATCTTCGGCGCGAGGCCGAGCCACTTCAGAGGCCACTTCTGGCCCCGGTAGGCCTTGGCTATCGGGAAGAGCTTGTAGGCCGGCGTATGCCGCGGATCGCCCGAGGTCCGGTAGAAGAGACAGGCATCGGCACATTGCCCGCAATGCACGCAAGCCTCCAGATAGCTCACCATATGCTCCTCGGTCTGGGCGAGGAATGTGCGGGTTGCGGCCTGAACGTCGATGGACATGGCGCGCTCCTAGTTGACTGTGATCTGCGTCAGTTCCGCGCCGTCGGGATCGACGACATGGACGGCGCAGGCAATGCAAGGATCGAACGAATGAATTGTGCGCTGGATCTCCAGCGGCTGCTTGGGGTCGTAAAGCGTGTGGCGGTCCATCAATGCCGCCTCGTAGGGGCCGGGCTTGCCGTTGCTGTCGCGCGGCCCCGCATTCCAGGTGGATGGCACGACCGCCTGATAGTTCTCGATCTTGCCGTCCTTGATGACGACCCAATGCGCCAAAGCGCCGCGCGGCGCCTCCATGAAGCCCACGCCCTTCGCCTCGGCCGGCCAGGTCGACGGGTCCCACTTCGCCTCGTTGTGCACGCTCATGTCGCCCGCCTTGATGTTGGCGATAAGATTTGCGTACCAGACCGACATCTGGTCGGCGACGATCTTGCTTTCCAGCGTCCGCGCCGCGGTCCGCCCCATGGTGGAAAACATCGCCGTCAACGGCAGGTCGAGCTGCCTCAGCGCCATATCCGCCAGCGCCTTCGTCGGCTCATGCCCCTTGGCGTAGAGCATCAGCACCCGCGCCAGCGGCCCGACCTCCATCACGTTGCCCTTCCAGCGCGGCGACTTGAGCCAGCTATAGCTGTCTTCGACGTTCAGTTGGTCGAAGGGCGGCTTCGGCCCGGTGTAGTTGAGCGTGGTCTCGCCCGCATAGGGGTGCAGTCCGCCGACCTTGCCCGCACTGTAATCGTAGTAGGAATGCGACACGAACTCCTGCACCTGGCTTGGGTCGTTCAGATCGACCGGGTGGATCGTGCTCAGATCACGGTTCAGGATCGCCCCCGAAGGGATCAGCCAGCTTGACGGATCGTCCATCCCCTTTTCCGGGAAATCGCCGAAGGTCATGAAGTTGCCGACACCTTCCCCGCGCGCGAACCAGTCCTTGTAGAACGAAGCGATCGCCAGAGTGTCCGGGACATAGACCTGATCGACGAAGTCCTGCATCCGCGCGATCACCGATTTGATCTGGTCGAGCCCCGCCATGTTGAGCGCCGTCCCCGAAACCCCGCCCGAGGCGCCGGGATTGACGCTGATCGGCGAGGGCGCGCCACCGACCAGGAAGTTCGGATGCGGGTTCTTGCCGCCAAAGATCGTGTGGATCTGCACCACCTCGCGCTGCCATTGCAGCGCCTCGAGGTAATGCGCGACCGCCATCAGGTTCGCCTCGGGCGGCAACTTGAAGCCGGGATTACCCCAGAATCCATTGGCGAAGATCCCCAACTGCCCTCCCTCGACAAAGGTTTTGATCTTCTTCTGCACATCGGCAAAATAGCCGGGGCTCGACTTCGGCCAGCTTGAGATCGACTGCGCCAGCGTCGAGGTCGCCGCAGGGTCCGCTTTCAGCGACGAGACCACATCCACCCAGTCAAGCGCGTGCAGATGGTAGAAGTGCATCACATGATCATGCACATACTGCGCCGCGATCATCAGGTTGCGGATCAACTGCGCGTTCGGCGGGATCGGATAATTCAGCGCATTCTCCACCGCCCGCACGACTCGCGATGCCATGCACCAGCGTGCAGACCCCGCAGATGCGCTGCGCGAAGGCCCATGCCTCGCGCGGGTCGCGCCCTCGCAGGATCAGCTCGATCCCGCGCACCATGGTACCCGATGAATAGGCGCTGGTGATCGAACCGTCCGCGGCGGTTTCGGCCTCGATCCGCAGATGGCCTTCGATGCGGGTGATCGGGTCAACGACAACACGTTGGGTCATGGCTTCATCCCCTCAGATCTTCACGCCGCGACGGCCATAGGAAATTCCGGTCTCGGCCCGCGTCAGGAACACAAGGAAGGCATGCATCAGCTTTCCGAAGGGGAACCAGATCAACAGGGCCGCGACGGTCAGCATGTGAACGGCAAGCAGCGTCTCATACCGCGCGCCAAGGTGGCTCACCGCAATGAGGCCGGTCAGAACCGGCAGCGTCGTGATCAGCCACGAAAAATAATCGTTGAAGGTCGAGATCAGCTTCAACACCGGACTCGTCATCCGCCGGACCAGAGCGGCGATCAGGGACGCAAGCGTCACGATTGCCACGATTGAAATCACGCTGGTCGGCAGCCCCGGCCAGCCCAGCCCGAAAAGCTCACGCAGGAACAGGATGTGCTGGGCAAAGCCGAAGACGATCACCGCGAGCCCCACATGGAAGACATATCCGTTGATGACCGCGAACATGGAGGTCTGGCCCATCGCCTTCGGCACCCAGAGGTGCCGGACAAAACCGCTGACCGCCGCCCTGAAATCAGACGGCGCGCCCAGCCGCCGCACCGAACGTTCCTTTCCCCATGGCAGACCCATGAGCGACACCAGTCGCCACAACACGCCGAGCACGAACACCGCGAACGCGAAGCTGAGCGCGGGTCCCCGCGCGAAGTCGAGCAAACTCATGGCTTCTTCTCCCCCGTCGTCTCTGCTGATGTTTGGGCCGCGCCCTGCGCCGCCAGCGCATCCGCCCGGCGTTTGCGCGCGAGGGCGACGCTTACCGCCCCGGCCACCGCGCCCGCGACGGCCGCACCGCCAATGATGGCACGGTTGCCCATGACCGAGGCCGAGAGCGGCTTGTAGAACCCGCCGCGATCCCAGAAATCGGGCTCGGAACAGCCCAGGCAGCCGTGGCCGGATTGGATCGGGAAGCTCACGCCACCGTTCCATTTCAGCGTGGCGCAGGCGTTGTAGGTCACCGGCCCCTTGCAGCCGACCTCATAGAGGCACCAACCATTGCGCGCGCCTTCATCGTCAAAGGACTTTGCGAACAGCCCCTTGTCGTAGAATGGCCGACGATAGCAGCGGTCATGGATGCTGTCGCCGAAGAACGCCTTGGGCCGGTTCAGATGATCCAGATCGGGCAGTTTTCCGAAGGTGAGGATATAGGCGACCGTTCCGGCGATCGCCTCGGGGATCGGCGGGCAACCGGAGATGTTGATCACGGGCTTGTCGGTGACGATCTCGCTCACCGGCACCGCGCCCGTCGGGTTAGGTTTTGCCATCGGGATACCTCCGAAAGCCGCGCAGGTGCCGACTGACAGCACCGCCGCCGCATCCGCCGCCATCTCTTTCAACGTGTCGAGGTTCGCCTTCCCCGCATTGGTCGAATAGACACCGCCATCGCCCGTCGAGACCGACCCATCGACAACCAGCACATATTTCCCCTTGTTCTCGACACGCGCCGCCTGCATCGCAGCTTCCGCGGCCTCACCCGACACCGCCATCAGCGTCTCGTGGTAATCGAGCGAGATCAGGTCGAAGATCATGTCCTCGATGGTCGGGCTGAACGACCGCGTCAGGGATTCCGAACAACCGGTGCATTCCTGAAACGACAGCCAGATCACCGATTGCCGCCGGGCGCCCGCGATCGCCTCGGCCATCGCCCGCGACGCCATCGGCGGCAGGGCAAGGATCGACGCAAGATACCCAGTGTACTTCAGCAGCGATCGCCGCGAAATGCCGCGCGCGGCCATCGCCTCGCCGATGGTTCCAGGCTCAGACATCTGTCGCCTCCTCGAGTTCGGTCGCCATTCGCCCTGCAGCGGCCTTTATGTCATCGGGATGCGCGGCCAGCATGTCGGGCAAGTGCGTCACCTCGATCACCTCGGACGCGACGCGCCCGTCGCCGCCGAAATGGCGAACCCACCAGATGCCGGCAAACCGGGTCTCCCAGATCTCGCTCGCGCCTGCGGCCGCGAGCGTCACGCCGACCTCGCCACGCCCGAGCGCCGCTTCCAGCTCGTCCCGATCCGCGGTCGTCATCGGCAGGCTGCGTAGGTCGATGGCCGCCTCGGCGCCCGAGGCCGCAAGGGTGGAGAGTGCCACCGCCAACTCTCGCAGCAGGCTTTGCGCCATGCCGGTGCGTCGGTCCTCAGCGTTCATCCCATTCCTCCAACAGTTCCAGAATGGCGCGCACCGCGCGCGGAATCGCTTGCGCAACCGCCGGAGTCGGCCTGGTACCCCAAGTCGTCACCGCGGGTTGGATCGCCACCAGCGCACGCCTTCCCGGCCCGATCCCGGCGAAATCCGCGGCCTGGATGAGGTCCGCCAATGCCACCTCGTGCGCGCTGCGCTTGGTACCGCGCAGTTGGCGGTCCATTTCCGGCCCCTGGAAGATACGAACCGTTCCGGGTGTGGCATGAAGTGCGGTCGCGTCGACCGCGATCAGCGGCGCACCCGGATCAAGTTCGGCCAGCAACGACAGACCGATGGTCCCGCCATCGCGAACCCGGACCCGGCGAGCTGTGTCACACAGAGCGGCCTCGACGGCCCTGGCGATATGGACGCCAATCCCGTCATCGCTGAGAAGCGTGTTGCCTATCCCAAGCACCAGGGGCGTCAGGGAAACCTGAATGATATCACTCTCCGAACTGGCCATGGGACTCCTCGGAACTTTCCGGAAGATGGGCCCGGACGATCGGTGCGGCATTGATCTATGTCACTGCGCCGCTCTTTTCGGCAGGATAGCGAGGTAGGGAGCGGCCAAGGATCATGCGATGTGCCTCGCAATTCCGATGAAGATCGTCCGTATCGACGGCATGATGGCCGAATGCGAAGCGCGCGGTATCCGCCGTCAGGCGAGCCTGTTCCTGTTTCAGCACGAAGAAATGATCGTCGGCGACCATGTCCTGATCCAGTCCGGCCACATCACCGCCCGCGTCACGCCGGAAGAGGCGCAAAGCACCTGGAGCCTTTACGATGAGATTCTGCTTGCCGAAGGCCGGCAGCGCCGACAGGTATGAGGATGATCGTCCCGCGCCGGGATATCATTCGGGATTTGGGGAAACGAAGAACTGCACTGTGGGAGAGTGAGAGATGAAGATCACAGGCGTTGTCGCGAGCTTTCTCGTGATGCTTCTGCTGCCCGCGACACCGGCCTTGGCCCATCCAGGCCATGGTGCCATAATCGGCTTTGGCGCTGGTTTCGCCCATCCGCTCACCGGACCCGACCACGTGCTGGCGATGCTGGCCGTCGGGTTGTGGGCGGCTTTGGCGGCGCCGCGACTTTTCTGGGTCGCGCCCCTCGGCTTCATGGCGGGAATGCTGGGCGGCGGCATTGCGGGGATGGCCGGGGTCGCCGTGCCGGGGGTCGAACTGATGATTGCGGTGTCGATCGTGACCTTCGGAGTCCTTGCGGCCATGGTGATCCGGTTGCCTGCGGCAGTCGCGTTCGTGGCGGCGGCGGCTTTCGGTAGCTTCCACGGCATGGCCCATGGCGCAGAAATGCCGGAAACCGCTGCGGGGATAACCTTCGCGCTCGGATTCCTGACGTCGTCGGCGCTATTGCATGGGACCGGCGTTTTCGCGGGGCTGATGACGCAACGGCTCGCGCTGGCGCGGACGGGCCGGTTGCTGGGTGGATAGATCGTTCCCGATCGCCATGTGATGCCCCTTTCCGGCAATCCATCAGCGGCCTGGCATTCCGTGTTACCGTGTTTCCCAGTAACCACCTTCCGAAAGCCGACAAAGCCGGACCAGTTCGTCATGCGCCCCCGGGCAGGAACCCAGAACCGGCGCCGGTTCCGTCAGCGCAGGGCCGCTCGGGAAGTCCATTATGCGGCCCCCCGCGGCAAGGATGAGGGCATAGCCCGCCATGCAGTCCCATGCACTCATCCGCGGTTCCGCGTAGCCCACAAGCCGCCCTGCGGCGACCCAGGCCAGCATCAGAGCGCCAGAGCCGTAGCGCACCCAGCTCGCCCCCGCCCCCATGAGTGCGCCCAGAACCTCTCCCACCCGCGCGGCCGGGACGCGGTCATTCGCTCCGACGCCAAGCAGGCCCGAGCGCAGATCACCCTCGGCGACCCTGATCGCTGCGCCGTTCAGCGTCGCGCCGCGCCCGCGCGCCGCCACGAAGATCTCGTTCAGAACGGGCGCGTAGATCACCCCGAGCGCGGGCCCCTCGCCATCACAGGCGCCGATCGAGACGCACCAGCCCGGCAGACCGTTCAAGTAGGGCGCCGTGCCGTCGATTGGATCAATGAGCCAGGTCAGGCCAGATGTGCCGGCGCTCATGCCATGCTCTTCGCCGATCTGGGCATCCTCCGGAAAGGCCGCCTTGATCCTGTCGCGGATGAGTGTCTCCACCTCGCGGTCGGCTTGAGACACAAGATCGGTGACGTGGCGCTTGGTCTCGATCACGAGAGCTTCGCGCCGGTGAAAGTAATCCAGCGCCAGCGCGCCCGCCGACTCTGCGATTCTGACTGCTTCAGCAAGCCGGGCATCGAGATCGATGGTCATTCGTCACTTCCTCGGGGGATCAGCGCCGCGCCGCGCGGCCTCAATTCGAGCGATACCGCCGTGCCAGGCGCGAGCGGCACGTCGCCTTCGTCGTCGACTACGAATATCCGGCCGAGCGGTCCGTCGATCTCGTATTCGATGTGGTCGCCGAGATAGGCGGACGAGGCTACGGTGGCGTCAATACCATCGCCAGATCCCTCGCGGACGCGAAGCGAATTCGCGCGAAGCGAAAGCCGCGCCTTGCCGGGACCAAGCCCGCGAGATGGCATCCTGACCGTCAGCCCCGCCAGACGGACCTCTGCGACGTCGCCCCGCAATGCGACGATCTCTCCGTCCACAACGTTAGCCTCGCCGATGAAGTCAGCGATGAATTCGGACGCGGGGCTGTCGTAAAGCTCGCGCGGAGTACCCACCTGCGCGATCCGTCCTTCACGCATCACCACGATCCGGTCGGAGACGGCGAGCGCCTCTTCTTGATCGTGGGTGACATAAACGGCCGTGAAACCGAGGCGTTGCTGAAGGTCGCGAATCTCGGTCCTGACGCGGCGGCGGAGCCGGGCGTCGAGGTTTGATAGCGGTTCGTCGAGCAGAAGCACTTGCGGCTCAAGGACGAGTGCGCGGGCGACGGCGACCCTCTGTTGCTGCCCGCCCGAAAGCTCGGAGGGAAACCGGCTGCCAAGCCCGGCGAGCCCCACAAGTTCAAGCCCGCTCGCCGCGGCTTCTTTGGCTTCGACCCTGCTCATCCCACTGGATTCGAGCCCGTACGCCACGTTCTGCGCAACGCTCATATGCGGGAAGAGCGCGTAGGATTGGAAAACCATCGATACCTCGCGGCGGTTCGCGGGCAGCCGCGTTACGTCCTGGCCCGCGATCAGAACTTGTCCGGAGGTCGGACTTTCGAGGCCCGCCAGCATCCGAAGCGTTGTCGTCTTGCCGCAGCCTGAGGGTCCGAGCAGCGTAACCAGTTCTCCGGGCTCGATTTCCAGGTTCAGACCCGGGATCGCCGTGAACGCACCAAACCGCTTGACCACGCTCCGAAACGCCACTGCGCCATGCCGCGTGTCACTCATCCCGTCGCCTCCTGTACCTTCCGCGCGCCCCGCAAACGCCGTTCGCCAACAAGAAGCTGGAAGCCGCTGATCACAGCAAGCATCACGACGATCAGCACAGACGAATAGGCGATGGCGATACCATATTCTCCATTCTCGACGAGGCCGACGATGTAGGCGGTCGCCATGTTGTACTTCGCGCTCACAAGGAAGATGACGGCGGAAATCGAAGTGATCGCGCGGACGAAGCTGTAGACCAGTGCTGCGAGGATCGCGGGCCGGAGCAGCGGCAGGATTACCCGCCTCAGCGTGCGCCCCGAGCCCGCACCAAGGGTCAGCGACGCCTCGTCCAACGAGCCGTCGAGTTGCGCCATGGCTGCGACGCCGCCGCGCACGCCGACGGGCATGTTGCGGAAGACAAAGCAGGTGATGAGTATCAGCGCCGATCCGGTCAGTTGAACCGGCGGCAGATTGAACGCCATGATGTAGCTGATACCGATCACGGTGCCCGGGATCGCAAAGCTCATCATCAGCGCGAACTCAAAAATGGCGCGACCCGGAAAACGCTGCCGGACGATCAACCAGGCCGTGAGCAATCCGACCGCGGCGGTCAGTGGCGCCGCGATCAGCGCGATATTCATCGTCGTCCAGAAGCTGTTCCAGGCGACGCCGGTCCAACGTATGCCACCGTCAAAACTCACGCTGAAAGCGCGGGCGTAGTGGTCAAGCGTCAGCGAGTGGTCGAGACCCCAGACCTTCACGAAGCCGCCGAAAAGAATCATCGCATAGATCGAGACCGTGAAGAGGCTCCAGACGGCGACGACCGCGATGGTCGGCCCCGCGACGCGGGCGGGCAGAAGGGCATTGCGACCCCCGTCCCCCTTCCCGGTGACGGTGGCGAAGTTTCTGCCGGACAGCCACAGCCTTTGGGCGAGAAAGGCCGAGAGCGTGAAGAACAACAGGACGGCGGCAAGTACGGCGGCGCGCGCCGGATCGTTCTGCGCGCCGACAACGGCAAAGAAGATCTCGGTAGAAAGCACGCCGCCGGACCCGCCCAGCACCAGAGGATTGCCAAAATCGGCCATAGATTCGATGAATCCGATCAGAAAGGCATTGGCGAGACCGGGTGCCATGAGCGGCAGGGAGATCTTGCGAAAGGTGCGCCAGCGATCAGATCGCAGCGTCTGGCTGGCTTCCTCCATCGATGGGCTGACGCCTTCGACAACGCCGATGAGCACGAGGAAGGAGATCGGCGTGAAGCTCAGCATCTGGGCGAGCCAGATACCGGTAAGGCCGTAGAGCCAGCGACCGAGTTCCCAGCCGGTCGCGGCCTCGATCCATTGGGTAACGGTGCCGGCCCGTCCGAGCATCATGGTCAGCGCGAGACCGACGACGAAGGGTGGCGTGATGATTGGCAGGACTGTGAGAAGCCTCAGCGATTTTTTGAACGGAAACCCGGTGCGCGTGGCGACGAGCGCAAAAGCAAGCCCGAGCAGCGTCGTTCCAGTGGCCGTACAGAAGGCGAGGAAAAAGGTCCGCCAGGCTACACCGCAATAGCCTCCGGTGAGGCAGGCGAGCGACCAGATTTTCGCGTCGCCTATGTTGCGCAGAACACCCTCTGTGGTGAACGATCCATCGAAATCCTGAAACGCCCCGGTGAACATCGACACGATCGGGTAGAACACGAAGGTTGCAACCAGAAGAATGATGGTCGCGATCGCCCCCAAGACGAACGCATCACCCTTGAGCGCGCCGCGTTCGGCGAGTCCGAAGGCGACGAGCAGCGTGAAGAGCAAACCAAGCACCACCGCGCCTGCGCCGAAGGCGGGTTGGCCCGCCACCTCGCCCAACGAGGCTTCCAGCAACCCCCAGTTCCATCCGCGCAGGCCAACCGACAGACCCTCCGCAAACATCCAGATCAGACCCGCGGCACCCGTGAACGCGAGCAATCCCCCGCGCCTGCCCGGCTTCCTTGCAAGGCGAAGCAGTACCGCAAGTCCGCACAGGACGAGCACAGGCCAAAGCTGCCAGCGCCCGATCATGGCCTGCGCCAGCCCCGGCCAGAGATCGCGCTTGCCCGGCAACTCCGCCATCCACTCGAAGGAAAAGAACCCCGAGCGAACCCGATACCACGGCAACGCGATCAATGCCGCCAGACCGGCCGCGAAGACAATGTCCAGTCTGCGATTGTCAGAACTCATTCTTTCGCCCGGATTAGGCGGGGTACGCCTGCGCGCGCCCCGCCCGCAGCCTCATTCTGTCGCGTGGCCGCCGATTTCGGCATCCCAGCGGGCCAGAAGTTCCTTGCGACGATCAGACGAGCCGTATTGCGCAAAATCGTAGTCGATCAGCTTGATCGAGGACAAGTCTGGCGCCTGCTCGGGGATCTTGGCATTCTTGTTCGATGGAATCTGGAACGATCCGACTTCGGGCATCACTCCCTGCACTTCCGGCGTCAGCACCCAATCATAGAAGATCTTCGCCTCGTCGGGGTTCTGGGCGCCTTCGATGATCGACATCGAACCGATTTCGTAGCCAGTACCCTCGCAAGGCGAACCAACCACGATCGGGAAGCCCTCGACCGCCTGCGCAACGGCGTCATGCTGGAAGACAATGCCGAGACCCGTTTCGCCGCGTGCGGCAGCCTTCACCGGAGCGGAGCCCGATTTCGTATATTGCGCGATGTTCTCATTCAGTTTCTTGAGATAGTCGAAGGCTTCGTCTTCGCCCATGATCTGCACGAGCGTGGCCAGCGTCGTGTAGGCAGTCCCCGAGGAGTTCGGGTCCGCGATCTCGATTTCGCCCTTCAACGACGGGTCGAGCAGATCGGCCCAGCATTTCGGCGGTGTGATGCCCTTTTGTTCGAAGATGTCCTTGTTGTAGCCCCAGCCGAGCGCACCGGAATAGACGCCCACGGTGTGAAAGCCCGACACCTCGGCCTGATTGACTGCCCAGTCCCGAAGCTGGTCGAGCATGGGCGACTTGTATTCCGCCGTGAGCCCGTCGGCAGCGGCCTGAAGGTGCGGGTCGCCGGTTCCCGCCCACCAGAGATCCGTCTGCGGATTGCGCGCTTCGGCACGGACCTTCGCATAGGCTTCACCTGAAGACAGCCGAACCATGTTGACGTTGATGTCCGAATGGCTCTTCTCGAATTCTTCGACCAGCCTTTCGCAGATGACGACATCGGCGGAGCAGATCAAATTAAGCTCGGCCGCCATCGCGCCGGCGGGAACGAGTAGGGTTGTGCCCACAAGGGCAATCGTCAGTCGCTTCATGTCTTCCTCCCTTATGCTCTTTGGAGCAGTGTTTTGCACACCTGTGCAACAGGTTGGAAGGCGGCGCATCCGTTGTCAACAACGGATGCTTGCGATACTCAATAGTCTGGCGGACGCGCTACTGGACAGCTGTGCAACGGGAGGAGCGATGGGGCGTACAATTGTCAGTGCGCAGGACGTGGCAGAGCTTGCCGGCGTATCGCGGGCTGCCGTGTCGCGCACCTTTACCCCCGGAGCAAGTGTTTCGCCGGAGACCCGCGCGAAAGTGCATGCTGCGGCGGAGCGCCTCGGCTACCATGTCAATCACTTGGCGCGCGGCCTGATGCGGGCCGAAACCGAACTCGTCGCTCTGATCGCCGCCGAGGTAAATACGCCCTATCGCTCCGATCTCCTGGCAGCCTTGTCCGCGCGGCTCCAGCAGTCCGGAAAGCTGGCGCTTCTGATCAATACGGATCGGTCTGACCGAAGTGTGGAACAGGCGCTCCGTCATGCCATCGCTTACCGCACCGACGCCGCGATCGTGCTTTCAGGCATGCCGCCGGTGTCACTTGCCGAGACCTGCCTGCGTTACGGGATGCGACTTGTCCTGATAAACCGAAATGAAGAGCGGCCAGGAACCACGCGCATCCGACTTGATGACGAGGCCGCTGGCCGCCAGGCTTTCCGTTCGCTCATGGCCGCTGGCTGCGTGCGACCGGCTCTTGCATCCTCGCGGTCGGGCACGCCCAGCCTTGCCGGACGCGAACAAGGTTTTCGCGCAGCCGCCCAGGAGGCCCGGATGCCCCTGATCGAGGAGCGGCTCGGCGCGACCTCCTACCAGACCGGCCTCGATCTGGGCACGCGACTGATGGCCCGGTCGGAGGCGCCTGACGGCATATTCTGCACCACTGACCTGCTCGCACTGGGGGTCGTGGACGCCGCGCGTCACCGTTTCGGCGTGCGCATTCCCGAAACGCTTTCAGTGATCGGGTTCGACGACATTGCGCAGGCGGGATGGGAGTCCTACAACCTCACCACTTTCCAGCAGAACGTCGACGAAGTAGCCGAAGCCGCGCACGATGCGTTGGCGGCAGGCCACGAAAATCAAACGATTGTCTTGCCGGCGCGGCTGATCTGGCGCGGCACTGTTCGAAAGGCGGTTTGAGGGTAGGTGTTTGCCCCCACCGGCGCCCCGCAAAAGCTCAGGATCTACAACCTACCGATCACGGTGCGGAGATTATATCGCCGAAATCTACCAAACGTCCGGGTCAATCCCCTGCGCTTCCAGCACCGAGAACTTTTCCTGCAGGAAACGCTGGAATGGCTGTTTGCGATAGGCGCCGGAGGCAACGTATTCAAGACCCGAGAGATGGTGGAAAGGCTTGAAGTAACCAGGCAAGCGGAAAGCTTCGGCCTGTCGATAGTCGGCAGCGCCAGCGTTCTCCGCCGGGATCAGGATCTGGGTCGGCGTGAAATTCACCAACCACTTTTGCGCCAGGTCCCGCTCCTCCATCTCCTCGCCATCGAAATCCGTGACCGCCCGCGACCCCCACAGGTCCAGCTGCACGACCAGGAACTTTGCCTCCATCAGGTCGGTGATTTCCTTGCGCGCGAAATTGACCAGATGGAGCTCGCGGCAGTAGGGACAGCCGCGTTGTTCGAACAGGATGATAAGACCCTTTCCCTCGGCGGCGGCATCTTCGAGATCGTCGCCGAGCTCAAGGAAGCTGTCGAGGAAGAACGGCTGCTTGTGAAGTCCATCGTCGCCCAACACAGCTTCAGCCGTCGTCCGCCCTGAAGTCATCCCTGCCACCGCGGCGGCTGCCACAAAGACGAAAAGGTCGCGTCGGTTCATCGCACGATCCTCCGGTTGATCGCCGCGATGTTACCACGACTTGATTGGTCCGCGAACAACAAGCATCGCCAAGCCGCAAGGCCGGGACATCGCCGTTTGCGCCTCGAACCCTCAGTCGATTTGATCCGTCCAAACCTGAAACCCGCTCAGCGTGTTCGCGCCGAAAGAGTGAATGAGCGGCACATCGGCAGCATCACGGCCTCGCGCAACGAGAATGCGCCCGATCCGGGGTATGTTGTTACGTGGATCGAAGACCCACCAGGCTCCGTCGAGATAGACCTCCATCCAGGCGGCGAAATCACCCGCCGCGTAAGGCGGTGGCATACCGATGTCGCCAAGATAGCCGGTGCAGTAGCGTGCCGGGATGTTCATGCAGCGGCAAAAGGCAATGGCGAGATGGGTGTAGTCGCGGCATACGCCAACGCCTTCAGAATACGCCTGCGCCGCTGAGCGGGTCGCCCTCGCCTGAAGATAGTCGAACCGGATGTGTCGATGTACAAAGTCGCAGATCGCCTGAACCCGCGCCCTGCCAGACGGCGTATGTTCGAACAGACGCCACGCTTCTTCCGACAAAAGATCCGTGTCGCAATAGCGCGAACCGAGCAGAAAGGGGATCGTCTCGTCTGCCAGCGCCTCTACTGGTGTTTGGCCCACCTCGGGGGCAGGCACATCTGTCAAACCACTGTCGCGGATCACCGCATCGGTTGCGATGCTGAAAAGGCCGGCGGGTGCAACAAGCCGCGTGCACCAATTTCCGAACAAATCTCGATACGCCGTAAGCGGCACTGACGGTGTTGTCACGATGTGGTCCGGATGTTCCAGATCTCGCGTGCGAGAGAAATGCACATTCAAGAGTGCGATCATCGGTGTCGGCTGCGTCAGGCGCAAATCGAACCGGCAGCCTAGCTTAATGCGCATATTTAGGCTCCATTTCGGTGTTTTCTGCAGAACACTTGCGCGCCAAAGCGGTCCGAACCCGACCGCCAACAATGGCTTCGCTTTTCACGCAATCGGCGTCGAAACTGCGCCCGGACATCAGAGGGGACACGTCTTCGTACGGTGACCGCTTGCCAGGTCGCCACTTCGTTGCAACCGCCGACGAAAAGACGACTGTCGGGCCAGCGTCATCGCTTGCGGTCAAAGCGCGACCAATCCTTGCGTTGCTCTGCTCCGACTGGCGCAAAAAACTCATCGAAGATTGAAGAACGTTTCGCGGCAGAGGAATTTTCGGGCGATGGAGCCGCCGTTGTTTTTCCGGTGGTGCGATCTCGCTCGAAGGGGCGTCGGGTCGCCTTCTGGTCGGTCGCGGGCTTGGTCATGTGGCGATATCCTGTTTGGCAAGAGCGTCTTGCGGTGATGTTGCGTTCGGCGATCAGTTGTCGTGTGAACTGCTTCGAGAGTGATAAATGCATTTTATCAGGTGAAGGGCCGGGCAGCGCGCTTGCTCGATATCAATCAGCGTCGTCGAAACCAGCCATAGCTGAAGCGGGTAATGCTTTGTCATGAGTTCGAACTCTTGCACTGCCGATAGACCCTTTCGGCGAACCGTTCACTCCAGAAATAGACCTCGCAGCCAAAACAGTGGCGCTCGTACGCGACATCCTCTGGGATATGTTTCGCGACCGAAGCTGGGCTGGAGAGTTCGTTCATGGGTATTTCAGCTCATCTTCGAGCAAGCGGGCGAGGTCACCAAGCGCGCGCTGTATCAGTTTCTTCCGGCGAGCGTCTTGTGCCTCGGATGTCTCGGCGTAGCGACGGATCAGATATTGTGCTTTGACCGCTACCTCATGCCAAGTCTCAGCAGGTTCGGCGAGAAGCTGCACCTCTAATTCTTCCTGGCGCAGCCGAAGCGCTTCCTGATCTGCTTCGAAATCCTTGAGTGAATGCCGCCGGATGTCTGTCGCCATCTTGCTTTCGGCACTACGCCGCGCATCAAGATTTACCAGATCATCGGTCATGCCATTGCCCTCCTATGCATCATCGCTCCGCATCGGGCAGTAGAAATGCCGCAGCTGCGTTTCAGAAACGCCGTCGGCCTCCATCACAAGGCGGACCATAGGATCGGCCAGCATCTCTTCGAGAAAGAAATTCGACAGCTCTTTCCTGGTCAGCTTATCCTTGGCTTGGGCGCTGTCCAGGTCGGCAAGCGAAACGGTAAGGGTTCTCGCCAGTCCGGGATGCGATACGCGAGGATGAAGCTTCAACAATACCGAAGCTTTCCAGACCTCGGGATGCAGATGGTCGGGAGGCGGAACCAGTTCGGTCTCGATCTCGTACTCTCCCGCAGGTAGAGTTTCGTTAAAACCCGGAACAGTGAATGACCGCGCGAAGACTGCGATGGTCTTGCCGGTCAGATCTTCCATGGGTTGGGTCCCTTCCCTTGTTGCTACGGGTGGTAAGCCTCCCTTAGGAATTGGGCGCGTGGCCTGTGCAGGTCTCAAGATATCTTGGATTTCGCGGGCGCTTCCTTGCCGGCGACCTTGGGCTCGTTCGCATTGGCAGGGGCCTTTGCCGTTTCGGCCGGCTTCGGCTTCATTGCGGCCGCAGCCCTGGCAGTCAGGTCCTTGAAGGACATGTCATCGATCCTTTGGCAGGCCGATGCCGAATTCCTCGTCCATGACGGACCGAGATGTTTCGCATCGGTCTTAGGCATATGGGGGCCGGCGCCCCAATTTACGATGGCGGGCTGTGAAGGAAACCGAAGTCAGGCCAATTCATCGGTCCAGACAGTGTTCCGTCAGGTGCTGGCAGACTAATTCGAACCAGTCTCTGCTAGGGCGGGATGGCTGCCCTTATTCAGAGCAAAGGCCACGCCACTCAGCGAGAGCGGCGGCGCGGTTGAGCTTGAAAAGGGGGCGACTTGAGAGGCTGCGGTCCTGGGTGAAGTGGTTGGAGACGGAGGCGTGGACGGCGGCGAACTTCTGTAATGTTCGCATCCGCCGGAAGCGGAGCATCGCCCGCTCCCGTCTTCGAAATGGCTGATGCGAGTTCTCCCGCGCGGTTGTTAATCCACCGGCCGGTCTGCTGGAGGTCGCGGATGCCGAGTTCGCCAAGTGCGGCGCCATAAGAGCGAAGATGGTCAGTCACGAGTTCATCGGCTGTGCCGTGCCGCTTCAGCGATTTCTTCAAGAATTTCAATGCCGCCTTCTTGTCCCTGGTCTTCGTCACGAAACTCTCGAGCACCTCGCCTTCATGATCAACGGCCCGCCATAGATAGTGCCGCTCACCGTTGATCTTCACGAAGACCTCGTCCAAATGCCAGCGCCAGTGGCTCGACCGCATCCCCTCGACGCGTCGCTTTCGGATCTCCGCGGCGAACAGCGGCCCAAACCGGTGCCACCAAAACCGCACCGTCTCGTGACAGATATCAATGCCCCGTTCGTGCAGCAGGTCCTCCACGTTCCGGAGCGAGAGCGGGAACCGGATGTACATCATCACCGCCAGGCGGATGATTTCAGGCGACGTCTTGAAGTAGCGAAATGGGGAGCTTTTTGTCATGGATGCAGGCTACAAAACCGCCCCGCCCCGCTCAAGCCCAGTTCCTTTGACACTGCCCTTACCTCTGCCGAGATTTCAAGAGATCTGGGAACACGCTGCGCCCCGCTCCACGCGTGTACACGAACGTGGCCGTTTCCGCCGCGCCCGGCATGATAGGATTGCGGCACCCCAAGCGCCGAAACGTCAATACGTCTACGGGCGTTTCAGCGGTATCGCCGACCCCCAGAGGGCTTTCTGGTGGCCCTATGGTAGACAGCTTGGCACTGCTCAAGGGCGCTGTCGTTCTTTCGGGCGTTCTCACCGAAATGAGCAATGGAAGCGCACGAGGGGAGGACGTCGGCATCATCACCCAAGCAATTGCTGCTCTGTGAACCGCCGACCGATCCCGATGCTTCACGGCGCATGACAATCTGATCAATCACTTAGGGCTGCGTCGCGCTTCGCCATAAAACGCCTACCTCGCGTTCTCTGGGCGCCGACGCCAGCCGCGAGCACGGCAGCAAAAGGTGCGCCCACGCAGAGCGCGGAATTTGCTGAAAACGTTGGCGTGCGCGAAACCGAACCGGGCAGGACGAGGTTCGCTCCGTTAGAGACGGATGGCCGTTCGGAGACGGAAATTGGACCCGGCGCCAGTCTCCGAGGTTCGGTCGCCTCGGCTAAACGCCTTTGAAACAAAAAGAAAAAGGCCCCCAACAGGAGCCTCATCTCATGTTCGCCACAGGATAATGGCGGAGTTGTCAGACGGATTCGAACGAGTCTCAGCTCGGACAGTAGCGCTGCCCTTTACGCCGCGCCAAGCTGCCGCCACTCGGCGAGAGCGGCGGCGCGGTTGTGCTTGAAATTCTGTCGTGAGTAGAGGTGACGTTCCTGGCTGAAGTGGTTGTGGACCGAGGCGTGGATGGAGACGAATTTCTGAAGACTTCGCATGCGCCTGAAGCGGAGCATCGCCCGCTCCCGTCGTCGGAATGCAAGGTGCGAATTCTCCGCCCGGTTGTTCAGCCATCGGCCGGTTTCCTGCCGGTCCGCCGCGCCGATCCCCCACAGCGCGGCACCGTAGGACCGAAGCTTGTCCGTCACAAATATCTGCGGCCGTCCGTGGCGCTTCATTGATTTCTTGAGGAATTTCAATGCGGCCTTCTTGTCCCATGTCTTCGTCACAAAGCTCTCAAGCACCTCGCCTTCATGGTCGACTGCCCGCCACAGGTAATGTTTCTCCCCGTTGATCTTCACGAACATCTCGTCGAGATGCCACCGCCAATGCGGCCAGGAGCGCAGCCGCTCACAACGCTTCCGCCGGATTTCGGCGGCAAACAACGGGCCGAAACGGTTCCACCAGAACCGGACAGTCTCGTAGCTGATGTCGATGCCACGCTCGTGCAGAAGGTCTTCGACGTTGCGCAGTGACAGCGGGAACCGGACGTACATCATCACCGCAAGGCGGATGATCTCCGGGCTGCTGTGGAAATACTTGAAGGGGTCGCGTTTCGTCATGGCAGGAGCCTACGAGGCCGACCTGCCCGCCTCAACCGGATTCCCTCTGACAAGACCCTTCGCTCGTCTTGAAGTATTTGAACGGGTCACGTTTCTTCATTCAGGGACACTACCCAGTCCCCCTGCCCCGTCTCAAGCCAAGTTGCTCTGACACCGCAAAATTGGGAGCTTTTTGTCATGGATGCAGGCTACAAAACCGCCCCGCCCCGCTCAAGCCCAGTTCCTTTGACACTGCCGCCCCGAGGCCATTTGTCACCAAGGGCTTCGCAAAATTCGGCTGGCCTGCAGGTGAGAGACGGACGTGGTCAGCCTATACGAACCGTGCATTCTTGCAGGTTAGCGTTCTGGTAAGAGGGTCGAGCGACGCCTTGGTCACGCACCTATACGGCCTCTTGGCGAATTATTGCCCTATGGCCTACAGTAGAGAAAACGTGGAACGATAGCAGGCCTCCCATGCCAACCATGACGAAAAGCAAGCAAACCTTCAAATACATGGCCTGCTATATAGCGCAGCTGCTTTTGCCGTTCTTGCTTTCACTTATGACGCCGACTGCTACGCTGGCCTTGGGTTGCGATGAACCCTTTGTATGAACCGCGCCGGGTTTGCCGGAGGCCGTTTGATTTAAGCTACGCGGCCATGTCTGATCTTTCCAGAGCTGCGTAGAAGTTTGCTTCGGCCTCTGCTGGCGGGATGTTTCCGATGGGTTCCAGCAGGCGGCGGCTGTTGAACCAGTCCACCCATTCGAGGGTTGCGTATTCCACGGCGTCGAAACTGCGCCACGGGCCGCGACGGTGAATGACTTCTGCCTTGAACAGACCGTTGATCGTCTCGGCCAGGGCGTTGTCATACGAGTCACCGACACTGCCTACCGAAGGTTCGATACCCGCTTCAGCCAATCGTTCGGTGTAGCGAATGGATAGATATTGCGATCCGCGATCCGAATGATGGATCAGCCCTGATCCGGGTTGTCGCTGATGAACGGCCTGTTCGAGGGCATCCAGCACGAACCCGGCATGGGCCGCTCGACTGACCCGCCAGCCGACGATGCGCCGTGCGAAGGCATCGATAACGAATGCGACGTAGACGAACCCCTGCCACGTCGCGACGTATGTGAAGTCACTGACCCAGAGGACGTTCGGTGCCGGTGCCTTGAATTGACGGTTCACCTTGTCCAGCGGGCATGGCAGGGCCTTGTCGGGTATTGTCGTCCTGGCTTTCTTGCCGCGAATGACGCCTTCCAGTCCCATGTCGTGCATCAGCCGTGCCACCGTGCATCTGGCCACATCGAAGCCTTCCCGGCGCATCTGGTGCCAGACCTTGCGCACGCCGTAGACCTTGTAGTTCTGCTCCCAGACGCGCTCGATCTCGGGCCGCAGCGCCTTGTCGCGCCTGGCCCGATCCGACAGCAGATCAGGCTTAGCCCGCTTGGCCATGTGGTCGTAGAATGTTGACGGGGCAATCGGCAGGTGCTTGCAGATCGGCTCGACCCCGATATCCCTGTTCTCTTCGATGAAGGCGATCATGTCCTGGACCGGCGGTCGAGCTCCGCCTGAGCAAAATATGCGGACGCCTTGCGCAGGATCTCATTGGCCTGCTTCAACTCGCGGTTCTCGCGTTCCAGCGCTTTCATCTTCTCGGCCATCTCGGTCGTGACACCGGTTCGCTCGTCACGATCCACCTCGGCCTTCTTGACCCATTCGTTCAGTGTCTGCGGCGCACAGCCGATCTTCGACGAAATCGACAGGATCGCCGACCAGCGGCTCTCATGCTGCCCTTGATTGTCCAGCACCAGGCGAACGGCACGCTCGCGCACTTCAGGGGAATACTTGTTCGTTGTCTTGCTCATGATGCTCCATCCTACTCAGGAGTTGGAGCCTCCGGCAAACCCGGCGCGGTTCAACCCGCCAACATCTTGGCTCAGTGCCGGGGCAACTCGCTCCCGCGATTACCCCATGTGGATGGCTCCTGCTCCATCGGCGTCGCGATGCGCCATAGTGCAGTTGGGCACTGTCAGATTAAACAGACTGGCCTATCTCTTGCCGCCCGGAGTCTCGCCTCTCCGACAAAACTCCCTTATTTGCTTGGTTGTCACCAAGCAGCGCGACACGAAGACAGCCGAAACTCCTGGTTCCTACCCTATCAGGTGGGTTTAATCTGACAATGCCCCCGCCGGTGTTGATGACATAGGTCACGGGCTGGTCGGTCACGCTGCGGATCGCATCGTGCAGCATCTCTGCGCCCTGCCAAGAGCCGCCCGGATCGATCAGCACCGCGCCCGCATCGGTGACGACAAGGCCGAAGGTCGCGTTGTTGCCGAGGTTTTCGGGGCTGCGCTGTTCTTTCTCGCCGACGATGGCCCAAACGCCCTCTGTCACGGGCCGCACGTCCAGGACTTCGGCTGCGGCGACCGTCGGCGCCGCCAGAATGATACCGGTGATGAAAGCGCGGATCATGCGCGGAGCCAGCCTTCGAGCTTGCCCGCATCCGGCAGGCCGCCGGCATGAACGAGCTTGCCGTCGACCGAGATCCCCGGTGTGGACATGACGCCCGCCATCGCGATGGACTTTGCGTCGGTGATCTTTTCGACCTCGACCGCGACGCCAAGCTTGGCGGCCGCATCCTTGACCATTTGTTCGGTCGTCTCGCAGCGCTTGCAGCCGGGGCCGTAGACCTTGACGGTTTTCATGGGAGTTTCCTTTCGCGGTTCAGAAGATGAGGTTGAATATGAAGCCGACTGCCAGAATGCCGCTTGCGACAACCCCGACAAAGACGGCGATCAGGCGCAGCCTCAGCACCTGCTTGAGGATGATCATCTCGGGCAGCGACAGCGCGATGACGCTCATCATGAAGGCCAGAACCGTGCCAAGGGCAGCACCCTTGCCCAGCAGGGCCTCGACGATGGGGATGACACCCGCGGCATTGGTATACATCGGGATGCCCATCAGAACGGCGACCGGCACCGACCACCAGGCTTCCGCCCCCATGATCTGCACCATCAGGTCCTCAGGCACGTATCCGTGGATCAGGGCGCCCATTCCGATGCCGAGGATGATCCACATCCAGACCTTGCCGAAGATCTCGCGCACGGCCTCCAGCCCCATGCGGTAGCGGTCGACCATGGTCATCCGCGCATCCTCGATCGCGACCGGGGTGTTCGCGCCGGAATGGATGTCGCGCACCCAGTCCTGCAACCAGCCCTCCAGCCGCAGCTTTCCAATGACGAAACCCGCGACGATGGCGATGCCAAGACCAAAGGCTAGATAGGTGACAGCCACCTGCCAGCCGACCAGACCGAACAGCAGCACCAGAGCCACCTCGTTCACCATCGGCGCCGCGATCAGGAAGGAAAATGTTACGCCCAGCGGCACCCCCGCCGACACGAAGCCAATGAACAAGGGCACCGCCGAACAGGAACAGAAAGGGGTCAAGATACCCAAGGACGCCGACATGACATTGCCCACGCCCTCGCGCTTGCCCGATAACAGCGCGCGGGTTTTTTCCGGGCTGAACCATGTGCGCACGACGCCCATGGCGAAGACGATGAGCGTCAGCAGCAGCATCACCTTTGGCACGTCGTAGAAGAAAAACGCGATTGCCTCACCGGTATGGCTGTGGCGGTCGACGTGAAAAAGCGACGTGACCCATTCCGACAACGGAATCAACTGCCCATAGACTGCGTACCAGATCGCGACAAATCCCAGCACGCCAGTATGCCAGAGCCAGTCGGAGCGTCCCTGCCGAACGGTCGGCTCATGTGTTTCGACGGTCATGCGACCTTCCTTTCAAGATTAAATTCGGCGGTCAGCACAGCGTCGATCACGGCCGCGAATTCCGGCGCGAGGTCGGGGTTCCGGCGGTAGCGCACCCATTGCGCGTCGCGTCTGTCCAGCACGAGGCCGACCTCACGCAGCACCTTCATGTGCCGCGACATCCGGCTCTGGCTCGCGTCGAGCCTCGCCATCAATTCGCAGACGCAATGCTCGCCCCCATCCCAGAGAAGGACGAGCGCGGCGCGGCGGGTCGGGTCGCAAATGGCGGTGAGTACATCCTGCATCGTGGGATGATTATGCGTCACTGCGCATATGCGCCTTGATCCATATCAAGCTCCGCCACCCCCGGCGCGGGCGACATACGTGTCGACCAGGGGGGACCTGGTCCGGGTGTCGGCAGGCGCTGGAATTGAGCCAGAGTGGAGCGTCAACATCCCTTGGACCTGGCGCATCGAGCCCAGATCACGGCGAGGATCCGCAGTCACGCGCCTGCTCTCGCATCACGGCGTAGTCGCTCCGCATCTCCGCTATCGCAGAGCCTTCCGGCAGCAAGGCCAGTTCCTCCGCCGCCCGCGCCTGGACCTCGCGGCTGTACTCGACGACCGGCGGAAATGCCTTGATGCCGCGGTCGTTCAAATCGCCCGTCGCGCAGCCGCTTAACCAGATCGTCGCGAGACCGAGGGCCACGCGCCATGCCTAAGTGAACGAGGAGAGAAATCGTTGTATGTAGGTGCGGAACAGCTGCTTTTACTAGCAGTCCAAACAGCCGACGACCGCCAACACGTTGGCTGCGGCCTGCCAAAGGACCTTGCGTGTTGCCATTTTCGGCTCCAGCGGTTATGCGGCACCGCAGCGAACCAGGACCCGGAAGCAATTCCGGGTGGCTCTTCCGGCCGCCGATCCGCCGGACAACCACAAGAATACGGTGCACTTGCACGCCGATCTCGCGCAAGCCGCCAGACCGGTATCGGACAACATTCTCATGATTTCACTCGACGCTTACCGTGCCCAGTGGCTGGGCAATATCCGCGGCGACCTTCTCGCCGGTCTTGTCGTCGCGCTGGCGCTGATCCCTGAGGCCATCGCCTTTTCCATCATTGCCGGTGTGGACCCCAAGGTGGGGCTCTACGCCAGCTTCTCCATCGCAGTCATCACCGCCATCTCCGGCGGACGACCCGGCATGATCTCTGCCGCGACCGCCGCGACCGCGGTCCTGATGGTGACGTTGGTGCGCGACCACGGGCTGCAATACCTGCTGGCCGCGACAGTACTGGCCGGGCTGATCCAGATTGGCGCGGGCGTCCTGAGACTCGGCTTCGTCATGCGCTACGTCTCGAAATCGGTGATGACCGGCTTCGTCAACGCGCTCGCCATCCTGATCTTCATGGCGCAGCTGCCGGAGCTCGACCCGCGGGAGGTGACGTGGATCACCTACGCTCTCGTCGCGGCGGGGCTTGCCATCATCTATCTCTTTCCGCTTCTGACCACGGCCATTCCCTCGCCCCTCGTGACCATCGTGGTACTCACGGGTCTGGCCGTCGCGCTCGGGCTCGACGTGCGGACGGTGGGCGACATGGGCGCGCTGCCCGACACGCTGCCGGCCTTCCTGATCCCGCAGATCCCGCTCAACCTCGAGACGCTGATGATCATCCTGCCCTATTCGGTGGCGGTGGCCGTCGTGGGTCTGCTCGAAAGCCTGATGACGCAGAACATCGTGGACGACCTGACCGACACGAAGTCCAACCGGAACCAGGAATGCATCGGTCAGGGGCTAGCGAACACCGCGACCGGCTTCATCGGCGGGATGGCGGGCTGCGCGATGATCGGTCAGTCGATCATCAACGTGAAATCTGGCGGACGTGGGCGTCTGTCGTGCTTCGTGGCCGGGGTCTTTCTGCTGATCCTCGTCGTCGGCCTCGGCGATCTGGTCAGCATCATCCCGATGCCCGCGCTGGTGGCAATCATGATCATGGTGTCGATCGGTACGTTCTCGTGGTCCTCGATCAAGAACCTCGCGGTGCATCCGCGTTCATCCTCGGTCGTGATGATCGCGACGGTCGTCACGGTGGTCTATACCCACAACCTCGCCATCGGGGTGCTGGTGGGCGTGCTGCTGTCGGGCATCTTCTTCGCGGGCAAGATCGCTCAGCTGTTCGGTGTCCGCGCCGAGATGAGCGATGACGGGCGCGTGCGGACGTATCACGTCGAAGGTCAGTTCTTCTACGGCTCGGTCGAGGACTTCATGGACGCCTTCGACTTCAAGGAGGCGCCGGAACGCGTCATCATCGACGTGAGCCGCGCCCATATCTGGGACATCAGTTCGGTGCAGGCGCTCGACATGGCGATCCTGAAGTTCCGCCGCGACGGGGCTGAGGTCGAGGTCGTCGGCATGAACGCGGCCACCGAAACCCTGGTCGACCGGCTTGCCATCCACGACAAGCCCGGCGCCATGGACAAACTGATGGCGCATTGAGGGAGGAAAAATCATGACAAACAAGATCATCGCCCTGGTGGACGGTTCCATCTACTCCGAAAGCGTTTGCCATCATGCCGCCTGGATCGCGCAGAGGTCCCAGGCTCCGGTCGAACTGATCCACGTTCTGGGTCGCCGCGAAGCGCCGGACAAATCGGACCTGTCCGGCGCGATCCGGCTCGGCGCTCGGACGAAGCTGATGGAGGAGTTGGCTGAACTGGACGCGCAGCGCGCGAAACTTGTCAGCCATCGCGGGCGCGCCATCCTCGAGGATGCTCGCGCCATCGTGGACCAGGACGGCGTCACGGAGATCACGACCCGCCTGCGTCATGGCGATATCGTCGAGACCATCGGCGAGATCGAGGGGGACGCCCGCGTCATCGTCATCGGCAAGCGCGGCGAGGCGGCGGATTTCGCGAAGGGGCATCTGGGATCGAACCTGGAACGGATCGTGCGTGCGGCGCATCGTCCGGTGCTTGTCGGAGCGCGCGCCTTCAAGCCCATCGAGACCGTCCTCGTCGCCTATGATGGGGGTCGGTCGGCGATTAAGGCCGTGGACCACATCGCGCGCAGTTCCTTCTTCGCAGACATGGCGGTCACCGTCGTGACTGTCGGCAGCGAGATGCCGGAGGTCCGGAAGGCACTCGCGGATACCAAGGCTCAGCTCGCCGCTGCCGGGATCGACGCAGACACGCGCATCGTCTCCGGACAACCGGAGATCGAACTCGGCAAGATCGTGGATGAGGAAGGCTACGGCATGCTGGTCATGGGCGCCTACGGTCACAGCCGCATCCGCAGCCTCGTGATCGGCTCCACCACGAGCGAGATGATGCGTTCGTGCAAGGTTCCCGTCCTGCTCTTGCGGTGAGTGCTATGGCACAACTAGCCTGGGTCAACAATCCCTCGAAGGCTTCGGTTTCAGCCTCCGCTTCAGCTTCCGCACGTTCGACACATGCCACCTGCCTCCGCGCCGGGTCAACATTCCACGGGGGTATTGTCAGAGGAATTTTGACTGGCCAGCCGTTCCTGCCCTCTCCCGTGGAGAGAAGGCGCATAAAATTGATCTGTAAGGGAAAAGACCCTGCAGAGCACCGACGAAACCAACAACCGAGCCGTTGGCAGCTTAACAGATCAAGTTCTTCTGACAACACCACTTGAAAGGTTCGTCTTTCGTCATCCTGAGACGCTACGCGGCCACCCTGCCCCGCTCAAGCTCCATCGCCTTGACACCACCACGAGCGATGCTCATTCAGCGACTGCTTGAATCTTCAGAACTCCCCGGACGGGCCGCCCCCGAAAATGTTGCTGCGATTTCGGCGAGTGGCAGCCGATGCGACACTAGCCGAGCGATGTCCGGGCCATAGGCCCGGATCGCCGCGAGCGCCTCCGGGATGTTGTGGTTCAGCGAATGTGTGCCCGCGAGCGTCAACTGGCGGCGGAACACCTCGAACGGAGCGATGCTGATCTGGGCCTCCGGCGCGCAAACACCGAAGAACAGGCAGGATCCACCATTCGCCGTGTAACCAATAAGACCGGCGGCGACTTGGGCGTTTCCGGTCGCATCCACGGTCAGATCCATACTGTGCTGCATCTCGTCCAGCTTCGCTGAGCCAACAGCGACGCCCTGGAACCCGAAGCTCTCCGCAAGGAGCTGTCAGACGGATTCGAACCGGCCTCACCAAAGGCAGGATGGCTGTCCCTTATGCCGCGCCGAGTTGACGCCACTCGGCGAGAGCGGCGGCGCGGTTCTTCTTGAAGTTGGCTCTGGAGTAGAAGCTGCGCTCCGAATTGAAATGGTTGAAGACCGAGGCGTGGACGGCGACGAACATCTGCAGACTTCGCATCCGCCGAAAGCGTTGCATTGCCCGTTCTCGTCGTCGGAATGGCAAATGCGAATTCTCTGCTCGGTTGTTCAACCAGCGACCAGTTTCTTGCAGAGCTGCCGCGCCGATCGCCTTCATGGCCGCGCCGTAGGATCGCAGAAGATCAGTGACGATGGCCTCGGGCCGACCGTACCGCCGCATTGTTTTCTTCAAGAATTTCAATGCGGCTTTCTTGTCCCGTGTCTTTGTGACGAAGCTTTCCAGGACCTCGCCCTCGTGGTCGACCGCCCGCCAGAGGTAGTGTCGTTCGCCGTTGATCTTTACGAAAACCTCGTCGAGGTGCCAACGCCATTGCGGCCCGGAACGCAGACGCTCGGCGCGCTTGTTTCGGATCTCGGAGGCGAACATCGGGCCGAAACGCTGCCACCAGAACCGGACCGACTCATGGCTGATATCGATCCCGCGCTCGTGCAGCAGGTCCTCTACGTTCCGCAGCGAGAGCGGGAAGCGCACGTACATCATGACCGCGAGCCGGATGATCTCGCGGCTCGTGCGGAAGTACTTGAAAGGTTCGTCTTTCGTCATCCTGAGACGCTAAGCGGCCACCCTGCCCCGCTCAAGCTCCTTCGCCTTGACACCACCCTCCGAAGGGGTTCGGTAAGCGGCCGGGCAATTGCGCCGGAATTTGGCGGTCAGAATTGGCAACGGAGGAAAGAGACTGGGGGTTCGGTTGGCGGAGCTGTCAGACGGATTCGAACCGGTCTCACCAAGGGCAGGATGGCTGTCCCTTATGCTGCGCAGAGACCACGCCACTCGGCGAGAGCAGCGGCGCGGTTGGCCTTGAAGAGAGGTCTGCTGGAGAGGCTGCACTTGCTGTTGAAGTGGTTGGTGACGGAGGCGTGGACTGAGGCGAATTTTTTGCAATCGCGGGAAGCGCTGCATTGTCCGTTCTCGTCGTCAGACTGGCTGTCAGGTCTCCGACATGACCAATTGCTCGAAGAGCCGCGCCACCGCCTCCGCACCGGGATCATTATGTCCTTCAAGTTTTGATGCAGCGATATAGCTCGCGCGCCCTGCTTTCGCTTTCGTGATCGTGGCAGTGAAGTCTGCGCCCTTCCGGGCGGCCTCCGCAGCCGCACTAAGCCCCCTGGGCAGCGCATTGAGTGCCGGCAGCAGCGCATCGATCATGGTCCGGTCACCGGGCCTCGCGCCGCCAACCTGCTGCACACGGTCGAGCCCCGATCGCAATGCGCCGAACGCGTCTTCCCCGCTGGATGAGGCATCTCCGGCAGCAGCGAAGAAAATAGCAAGAAGCACCCCCGACGATCCCCCCATAGTCTGGCTGAGTTCCAGACCCACAGCACGATAAAGTTGGGTCAAATCGGCCAGCGGCATCCGGTCGAGCGCGTCGATCAGCGCGCGCGATGCCGTAGCGAGCGTACTTCCCGTATCGCCGTCGCCGGATTTAGCGTCGAGCGCATTCAGGTCGTCCTCCGCGCCGATCAGGATCCTGCAGCAGCGCTCAATCAAGGCCTGCGTCACAATGTTTTTCGACGGCATCGGTTGAATGGGCATCAGTCCGTCCGGGAGCGGCAAAACCGCCACTTGTCCGACGGGCAGGCATCCGGGCCAAGCCCAAGGCGCGACAGGGGCGCACAAAGCTGCCTCCTCAGTCTTGGTTACCGGCAGAAGCGACACGGAAAAGCCCTGCATGTCGAGCGAGGTCATCAGGGGGGCTGGCCCGACCAGCCAGCGGATCTGATCTCCGATCCGCGATTGCACGAGCTCTTCGGTCAACACCGCCATCTCCAACGGAGTCGCACCGCCGAGATTGTTCAGAAGCGCGACATGAGGCCCTGGCCTGATATTCGGAGCGAGCCGGTCGATCACCATCGCCATCGAGTCTCGCGCGTTACGGAAATCGACCTGTTCAATGCCGGCCTCACCATGGATCCCGAGGCCGAGTTCCGCCTTGCCTGGTCCGATCCGATCCTCCTTGGGCGATCCCGGCACGGTGCAGGTATCGAGTGACATGCCTATAGAGACGACACCGGAAATCACGCGTTCCGCCGCCTCGGTGACGGCATCAAGCGAGGCGCCCTGATCCGCGAGCATCCCCGCGATCTTGTGGACAAATAGTGTACCCGCCACACCGCGCGGCTGCGGCAGGTCGGGGAGCGCGACGTCGTCGTCAACAATCACCATTTTGACTTTTCGACCGAAGGCCCGCGCCCGCTCGGCGGCCAGACCGAAGTTCAGCCGGTCGCCGGTATAGTTCTTCACGATGAGAAGACAGCCCGCCTTGCCGGTCACGGCGAGGATGCCCGCCAGAACCGCGTCGACGGAAGGCGAGGCAAAGACATCGCCGCAGACCGCCGCTGTGAGCATTCCTTGCCCGACAAAACCTGCATGTGATGGCTCATGTCCCGAGCCGCCGCCCGAGACCAGCGCGACCCTGGACATGTCCCAGTCCGTTCTTAGGACGACCTTGATATGCGGGTATCCGTCGAGCCGGGCCAGCCTGCCGCCCGCCGTCCTCAGCATGCCGTCGATGGCCTCGGTCACGAGGCCTTCCTTGGTGTTGATGAATTGCTTCATGGCCACTTCTCCTCAGGAAACGCGCGTGCCCGCGGCGTCGAAATAGAGCGGGTTGCGGGGGGCGATGGCGATGTCGTCGCCGGGTTCGATCCTGCTCTGGGCATCGGTCAGCGTGACGATCTCATGCCCGTCGAGCCGCAGGAGAAGGCGGGTCTGATCGCCCAGGTGCTCCACCCGCACGACCTTGGATGGCTTACCCTCGCCTTGCGCGACATGCTCGGGCCTGAGCCCGATGGTCTTTGCTCCGGCGGGCGCGCCGGGGAAGAGCGACGCGGGCAGGGCATTGATCCGTGGCAGGCCCAGACGGGTCGCGACATACAGGCTGACGGGGTTTTCGTAGATCTCGCGCGGGGGGGCGAACTGGACCAACCGGCCCTGATCGAGGACCCCGACATGGGTCGCCATCGTCATCGCCTCGATCTGGTCATGGGTGACGTAGAGGAGGGTCGCGCCCAACTCCTGGTGGATGCGCTTCAACTCGACCCTGAGGTCGGCGCGCAGTTTCGCGTCGAGCGAGGACAGGGGTTCGTCCATCAGGTGGATCGACGGTTGACGCACCAGCGCCCGTCCGATTGCAACGCGCTGCATCTCGCCGCCCGAAAGCTGCGTCGCCTTGTTGTCGAGCTTATGAGAGATTTGCAGGACCTCGGCCACCTTGCCGATCTTGCGCGCGATCTCGTCCTCCGGTGTCCGCAGGATCGGCGAGCGGAGCGGAAAGGCGAGGTTTTCGCGGACCGTCAGATGCGGGTAGAGCGAGTATTGCTGGAACACCATCGTGAGGTTTCGCTGCGCGGGGGTCTGGTTTGCGACGGGGTGTCCGTCGATGAGGATTTCGCCCCGATCCGGCGTTTCGAGGCCCGAGATGAGCCGCAGGGACGTCGTCTTTCCGGCCCCGGTGGGACCGAGCAGCACGACGAAGGCGCCGTCCGGGATTGTCATGGAGACATCCGCCACCGCAAGGGTTTTTCCGAACGATTTCGATATGTTGCGAAGCGTGACCTCAGACATGGGACAGCACCCCCTCGTTCAGCTCGGACCTTAGGGCATGGCCGGTCTGCTTGTCGAAAAGCGTCACCGTCGCACCATTGAAATCGAGGCCGACCATCTCGCCTGGCCGCGCGGGCTGATCGGATGAGATGCGGGCCTTGACCTGTCCGTTGGGGGTTTCGATCGTGACGATCTGGGTGGTGCCAAGGTACTCCGTCGCCGTGACCTTGCCGCGATAGGCGGAGGTGTCGGAGAGGCGGATGTATTCGGGTCGGACCCCATAGACCATGTCGCCCTCGAAAGGCACTTTCGCCGCCGGCGTGGGAAGCGCCTGATGGTGGAGCGTGACACTGGTTGTGCCGGGATGAACCGCGCCGTGGAAGTCGAGAAAGTTCATCGAAGGTGAGCCGATAAAATCTGCGACGAAGAGGGTCGCGGGCTTGTTGTATATGTCCTGCGGGGTGCCGAACTGTTCTATAACCCCATGATTCATAACGACGATCTTGTCGCCCATCTGCATCGCCTCCAACTGGTCATGGGTGACATAGACGGTCGTGGCACCCATCCGGTCGTGAAGCGCGCGCAGCTCCAGGCTCATATGTTCGCGGAACTCGGCGTCAAGGGCGCCGAGGGGTTCGTCCATCATGAAGGCCTTGGGGTTGCGCACGATGGCGCGGCCAAGGGCGACGCGCTGGCGATCGCCGCCCGAGAGGCCACCCACGGGGCGGTCAAGGATATCCTCGATCCCGAGGATTTTCGCGACCTCGTCCACACGGTCGCGGACCTGCGCACGGGGCATGCCCTGGCTCACGAGGGGGTAGGAGATGTTCTTGCGCACGTTCATATGCGGATAGAGCGCAAACATCTGGAAAACAAAGGCAATATCCCGCTCGGACGCGGGCCTTTGGCCGACTTCCTCTCCGTCGATGAAGATCTCACCGCTGGTCGGAAGCTCAAGCCCGGCGATCATTCTGAGCGTCGTGGTCTTGCCACAACCGGAGGGGCCGAGGAGCATGAAGAACTCACCATCCTCGATCTTGAAGGACGAGGATTGGACGGCGGTGAAGCTGCCGAATTCCTTGCGGAGGTTCTTGATGACGATCTCGGCCATGCTTACTCCGGGAAATGGCTGACGACGATGAACATGACGGTTCCGGTCAGCGTGACGAGGAAGGACCAGGTGTAGGCCCAGAGCGCGAAGGGTTGCATCAGCATCACCACCCCGAGGGCGATGAGGAGGCTGGCGACGAGTTCCCAGGGTCCGCGGCGAAGTCGCAAAAGGCCGCTCAGAAAGCCGGTCATGGCCGTCGTCCTTTCGTAGCTTTGCCGTAGTGCATGCGTAGTGCATCTGTAGCTACAGACGACACGGTCCCTGTTTTCCCAAACCCGCTCATTTCCGCACCGCGCCGAAGGTGATCCCGCGCAGGAGGTGCTTTCTGAGGAGGATGGTGAAGACCATCACCGGCAAGAGGAAAAGCGTCGCCCCGGCGGCTACGGCGGGCCAATCCTTGCCAACGCCGATGATCGTCGGGATGAAGGGCGGCGCGGTCTGGGCGGTGCCCGAGGTCAGGAGGACCGCGAAGGCATATTCGTTCCAGGCGAAGATCAGGCAGAAGATCGCGGTCGAGGCGATGCCTGTCGCGGCTTGCGGCAGCACGACCTTGGTGAAGGCCTGAAAGCGGGTGTAGCCGTCGATCAGCGCCGCTTCTTCATATTCGCGCGGGATCTCGTCGATGAAGCCCTTCAGAAGCCAGACCGCGAGAGAGATGTTCACGGCCGTATAGAGCAGGATCATACCGAGATGGGTGTCGCTGAGGCCCAGCGTCCGGAACATCAGGAAGATGGGGATGGCCACGGCGATCGGCGGCATCATGCGGGTGGACAGGATGAAGAAGAGAAGATCGTCCTTCAGCGGCACCTTGAAGCGCGAGAATGCGTAGGCGGCGAGCGTGCCGAGGAAGATCGAAAGGAAGGTCGAGCCGAAGCCGATGATGACCGAGTTCAGGAAGCGTTCGCCATAGCGCGAGGGGCCGGAGATGACCATGCCGTACTGGCGGACGATCCGGTCATACCAGGTCGCGGGCGGGCCGAGCGCCTCAAGCGCCTCGGGCGTCGCGCGTGAGCGGGTGGTAAAGAGGTTGACGTAACCTTCGAGCGTCGGTTCGAAGACGACCTTCGGTGGATAGGCGATGGAATCGGCGGGTGACTTGAAGCCGGTCGCGATGATCCAGAGGAGCGGCAGGATGGTGATGACCGCATAGAGGATGACCAGCGTTCCCGCGATCCATTTCTGCCGGAGTGACGGCTCGGTGATCGAGGAGGCGCTCATCTTTCCTTCACCTTGTTGAGTACCTTGACGTAGATCGAGGCGAGGCCGAAGACGGTCACGAAGAGGATGATGGCATAGGCTGAGGCATAGCCGGTGCGCCACTTCTCGAACGCCTCACGCTTGAGGTTGATCGAGGTCAGCTCGGTCACCGAACCGGGCCCCCCACCGGTCAATTGCACCACAAGGTCGAACATCTTGAAATTCTCGATGCCTCGGAACAGGACGGCGAGCATCAGGAACGGCAGCACCATCGGCACGGTGATGGTCCAGAACTGCCGCCAGGGCGAGGCGCGGTCGATCGCCGCCGCCTCGTAGATATAGTCGGGGATCGAGCGGAGCCCCGCGAGGCAGATCAGCATCACGAAGGGCGTCCACATCCAGGTATCGACGATGACGATGGCCCAGGGCGCAAGATCGACCGAGCCGATCATTGTGAAGGAGGAAGGGTCAATGCCGGTGAAAAACGAGACAACGTAGTTGAAGAGCCCGATCTGCGGCTGATAGAGGAAGGTCCAGAAATTGCCGACCACGGCGGGCGACAGCATCATCGGCAGCACGATGATCGTGGTCCAGAGGTCGTTTCCCCTGAATTTCTTATTGATGAGATAGGCGAGCGCGAAGCCGATCAGCACCTGAAGGACGATTGTCCAGATCAGGAAATGCGCCGTCGCCTGCATAGTGTTCCAGATGTCGGCATCGGTCAGGATGCTGCTGTAGTTGCGCAGGCCGACCCATTCGAGTTCCGCCCCTGTCCGGTTGGCGCGGTAGTTCGTGAGACTGAGGCGGATCGTCCAGATCAGCGGAAAGATATTGATCGCCAGAAGCAGGAAGATAGTCGGTGCCACGAAGATCCAGGCCAATGTCCGGTCCGAAAGCCCCCTGAAACGGGATGCAAGAGCCGGAGGCGTGGCGGCGGCAACACGCTCGATCGAACTATGGGTCATTTCGGTCTCTCAGGACTTGGCCGTCAGGGCCTTGATGGCGGCCCTGACGGAGAGGGATACGCACATTAGAGCTTGCCGTCGTCCTCGAACGTTTCGGTCCAGTCCTTGACGAGCCCGTCGAGCGCTTCCTGCGCGGTGCCGTTTCCGGCGACCACATAGTCGTGGAACCGTTTCTGCGTGTCCTGAAGCAGCGTCGCATAGGACGGTTCGGCCCAGAAATCCTTCACGATGGCCATCGAGTCGAGGAAGGTCTGGGCATAGGGTTGGCTCGCCGGGAAGTCGGGGGCGAGCGTCACAGCCTTGAGGCAGGAGAAGCCGCCCATCTGCCACCACTTCGCCTGCACGTCGGGCTGGGCGAACCACTTGATATAGTCAAGCGCGGCGTCCTGCTTGGTGGAATAAGCGACGACGGAGATGCCCTGCCCGCCGAGCTGGGCAAACTTCTCGCCATCCGGGCCGGCCGGGTTGGCGAAGTAGCCGGTCTTGCCGCCGCCCACGTTGGCGTCGGACTCGAAGCCCGGCCAGGTGAACGCGAAGTTCATCTGCATCGCCACCTGACCGGATTTGAAGGCGTCGATGCCTTCGCTCATATAGCCGTTGGATGATCCCGGCGGTACGCAGCAATCGTAAAGCGCCTTGTAGTATTCAAGGCCAGCGACGGCACCGGGTGAGTTGACGTAGCCTTCCATGTCATAGGGCTTGTCGGGGTTCTCATACTTGAAGCCGAAGGAATAGAGGACATCCATCGCGCCCATCGTGATCCCTTCGGAGCCACGCTCGGTATAGATCGAGGCGCCGTAGACGGTCTTGCCGTCGATGTCGCGGTTCTGGAAGAACTCGGCGATGTCCTTCAGTTCAGCGAAGGTCTTGGGCGCGGCGAGGTCGTAACCGTACTTGCCCTTGAATTCCTCCATCAGTTCGGGCCGTTCGAACCAGTCCTTGCGGTAGGTCCAGCCGACAACGTCGCCGAAGGCTGGGAGCGCCCAGTAGTTCGGGGTGTTCTTCGGCCATTCGGAATAGCCGGTGACGGTGGCGTCGATGAAATCGTCCATCTTGATGCCGTTCGCATCGAAGAAGTCGTTGAGCTTGATATAGTGGCCATTCTCGGCCGAGCCGCCGATCCACTGGCTGTCGCCGATCATCAGGTCGCAAAGCTGGCCGCCGGAATTGAGCTCGTTCAGCATCCGGTCGGCGAAGTTGGGCCATGGCACGAATTCGAAATGCATCGTATTGCCGGATTGCTGTTCAAAATCCTTGCTGAGTTCGACGAGCGCGTTCGCCGGATCCCACGATGCCCAGCAAAGCGTCAGGTCTTCCGCCTGAGCCCCCGCCGCCGTCAAGCCCGACACGGCAGCCATTCCGATGGCCGCCAAGAGTCCCTTGGTCTTCATTGGTTGTTCCTCCCTATGTCTGCCCGGTCGGCACACGGTCACGGCGCCATCCGGTCATGCCAAACGGTAAAGGAGGGGAGCCATGTACGTAAAGAACTATTTGAGGTGCGTACCTCATTTTGAATTTCCAGCTAGCGACACCAGAAGATACAAGTCCTATCAAATTGAAATATAACGTATATATTATGTCGGCATCCCTAAAGATCTTGGCGGCCCATGCGTCGAAAGAAGTTACAAGACAAAGCCCAGCTCGCGGCAGGCATGGTTGTCCGGAGACGAATCGTCGCCCCGGCGCCGTCACAGGTTCAACTGGGTGAGTCGGTGCGGCCCGCACACCGTGGGCGCCAAATCCTTGCGCGCGGCTCCACCCCGCCTCAAGCGACAGCGCCGTGACGCCTCAGGGCAGGTTTTCCTTCAGAACAATGTCGATCCGGATGCGCTCCTGCGCCTCGAAGATCGCGACGCCGTCGCATTTGGCACGGAGAACACGGAGTGCACTTCGGACGAGATGGCCGACATTCTGCGTGATGACGGCGTCCATTTCGTCGTCGACAAGAGCCTGGCGGGTCACTGGTGTCAGCTCGTGAGCGATGACAGCAAGGTCGGGCAGGCGGCCGGATGCACGCAGCGCCTGAAGAAGCGATCGGTTGCCGGACCCCATCGAATAGACGCCAACAAGATCGGGGTGCGACGCGGCAGCCCGGCTCACGACCGTCTCCATCCGCGCCGGATCGTCGCGGGATTCTATCGAGGGAAGGACCGTCAGGTTCGGGAAATTCCCGGCCATCACCACATCGAAGCCAAGCCGACGCTCAATGCTGTCGCGGGCAAGCATAGAGTTTGTTACAATCAATATCTTACCGGAGCCCGCGCCAGCGAAGCGGCCCATCAGAACCCCCGCCGTTCGACCCGCAGAAAGGCTGTTGATGCCAACGAAATGGTCCCGCCCCGAGGTTGGGAGGTCGGCGACCAGCGCCACGACCGAAAGCCCAGCCAGCTTGAGATGCGCAACGGCGTCACGGACCTGCGGTGTCTCTGGCGCCATGATGGCAACGCCGTCGATATGGTCGGCCGAGAGTGAATTCAGCGCGCGGACGACCGAATGCGGATCTTGGACTTGAACCGGGACGAGGCGTACGAAGACGCGGTCCGCAAGCTGCGCGGCGATCGCCTCCTGAAGCGCGGCCTTCAGCGTTCCGACGAATTGGCCGTCGCCCTCCGGCAGGACGAAGGCGAAGCGGTACTGGGTCTTGCGGGCGAGATTGGCTGCATAGGTATCGCGCACATACCCAAGGCTTCGCACCGCCTCGTTCACCCGCGCGATGGTCTTCTCCCGAACCCCTGGGCGCGCGTTCAACACGCGGTCAACGGTCGCCAAGCTAACGCCCGCAGACTTAGCGATATCATGCACTGTAGGTTTCGACATGAGTTTCCTCCGACCTGCACGGTATGGGAAATTTTTGAGGTACGTCAATCATCGCTTGTCTTTATGCGGTGCTGACGGACAAATGCGAACTAGTCTCCGCAAGGACAGGATGGCTGTCCCTTATACCGCGCATAGATCACGCCACTCAGCTAGAGCGGGAACCGAATGTACATCATTACCGCGAGCCGGATGACCTCCGGGCTGCTGTGGAAACACTAGAAGGGGTCTTTCGTGCTCATTCCCGGAGGCTAGGGAACCGCCCCGCCCACCCCAAGCGGACTCCTTCTGACAACGCCATTCAACCCTCTCTGCCTTCAAACTAACTGAAAATAATGACTCTCAGGTTACCAAATCAATTGATATCACCCTCGCATTGTCACCTAAGTCCTTCGTGTTCGGTGGAAGAATGGGATCGCTAGAACCTTAGGATCCCCGGCGATGTTGACGCAGCGGCAGCGGTCATGTGAACCTTAGTGCTGGGCATCGCTGCAGGGAACTCGCAATGAGCCGTATGCTGATTGGTATTTTCGTTGCCATGCTCGCCCTTATTGCTGGCCTGGCGTCGTCGGCGCTTGCAAACGTCCGTGTCGCGCTGGTGATCGGCAACTCGGCCTACGAGCATGTCGGACGGCTGCCGAACCCAGCCAATGACGCCGCTGATATCGGAGCCGTACTAACCCAGATGGGCTTCAATGTGACTGAGGCGGCCGACCTGGACTACAATCGCATGCGCCTCGTCCTGCGCGACTTCGCCGACGCCGTGCACAGCGCAGATGTGGCGCTGATCTACTACGCTGGGCACGGCATCGAGATCGACAACACCAACTATCTCGTGCCGGTCAATGCGGAGTTGAAGAGCGATCGCGATGTCGAGTTCGAGGCCGTCCCGCTCGACATGGTTCTCACCGCCATCGAGGCCGCGCCGGGGCTGAAGGTCGTTCTTCTCGATGCCTGTCGAAACAATCCGTTCCTATCGTCGATGACGCGCAGCGCTGTCACCCGCTCGATCGGTCGTGGATTGAGCGGAATCGAACCAGGCGGGGTGCTGGTTGGCTATGCGGCGCGGTCGGGAACGGTGTCGCAGGATGGCGATGGCCGCAACAGTCCCTATGCTCAGGCGCTTCTGCGGTACATCGGCGAGCCTGGGCTTGAGATCGGCAAGATGTTCCGCAAGGTGCGCGACACGGTGATGGTGACGACTGATGGCGCGCAGGAGCCTTTCACCTATGGCTCGCTGCCGGGCGAGGACCTGTACCTCGTCGCGCCCTTGCAGATCGCCGCCGTGCCGGCGCCGACAGATCCGGCCGAAGCTAGCATCGTCGCCGCTTATGCCGATGCCGAAAGCGCGTCGACGCTGTCGAGTTGGAACGCGTTTCTCGAAACATGGGCTGCCCATCCCGACAACCGCCTTGTGCAGTTGGCTATGGCCAAGCGGGATGCACTCAGGACCGAGGCCGACAAGAAGGCGCGCTCCGCAAGCCGTGCGCTCTGGCTGGAGCCGAAGACGAACCCCGACGGAACGCCCAACCTGTCGGCCGACGACCGCCGGCTGATACAGGAGGCGTTGAACTATGCAGGCTACGATGTCGGCGCACCCGACGGCGCCTTCGGACCGAAGACGCTCGCCGCGATTTCGGCAGCACGGTTGCGCTACGGGCTGTCACCGGGAACGCACGTAGATGCCGCTCTGACCCGCGCCCTTCCCGACGCCAAGGCCACGGCCGCCCTCAAGTCGGAGAAAGCCAGAATCTACGATGCCAAGGACCTGCCCGAAGGCGTTGAGCCACGGCTAGCCAGAGCGATAGCTTATTTCAGCCTGGGGCACCGCAAGATGCGGTTCGGATATTATCGTGGCCACCTCTATATCGCGGTGATGGAGGGCTTCGGCATCGATTTCAGCAGCGCGAACCGAATTGCAAGCCAGGTCGGTGGACATCTTGCAACCATCACCAGCCGCGAGGAGGACCGGTTCATCTACGACCTGTTTTCTACTGATGAGCTGTTCATCCACCGCGATGGCGGCAGCTTGTTCGGGCCGATGTTCGGTCTTTACCAGGTCGATCGCAGCCACGAGCCTTCCGGTGGATGGGCCTGGGTGACCGGCGAGACCCTGAACTACCGCAATTTCAATCCCGGCAATCCAGACAACTTCGGCGGCTTTCAGCACTACGCCCGCTACTACGGCGGAGGCAAAGGCCGGCCGGCCCAGTTTTGGGATGACACTGGAGCGGGTTGGGGTGAGTTTGCCGCCTTCATCTTCGAATTCGATTAGCGTCCGCCCGTGCACAGCAAATCCCTTATCGCCCGAATATTAGAGAGCGACTTTGTGGGGGTAGCCGCAATCCTTGTTCTCGCCGCGCTTGTTGCCTCTTTGGCAGTTACACAGGCTCGCCGGTTGGGAATGTTGCAGGGCGCCGAACTGGCTCTCTACGACGTCGTCGTTTCCGCGTCTGCGCGGCCCCCCGATGCAAGCCGGGTCGTTGCGGTCCGGATCAGCGACAGCGACCTCGACAGTTGGGGCTGGCCTGTGCCCGATGTCCGGCTTGCCAGACTGGTCAGTGCTCTCGATGCCGCAGGCGCGGCGGCTGTAGGTCTCGACATCTACCGGGCGCAGCCGAGGTCACCGGGCGACGCTGCGCTGAAGGAGGCGTTCGCCGACCCCCGGACCATCGCAGTCTACCGGCTGGGTGCAATGGACGGGATTGCTGCACAGGCGCCCGACTTCCTGACCGGAACCGACCAGAGTGGATTTTCCGACGTGGTCCCCGATCCCGGCGGGAGCGTACGGCGCGCCCTTCTGGTGGTCGCCGACGAGGATGGCGTTCACGAATCCTTCGCACTCCGCCTCACACGGGCCGCACTGGGACTCAACTCGCTCGACGCCTGGCCAGAGGATCCGACGGTCTTGATGTTCGGGGATACGCCGGTTCCGCGGATTGCAAACGGGTTTGGCCCATACCGGAACATCGACGACAGTGGATACCAGATTCCGATCGCGTTTCCCCATCGCCCCCTCGTGCCCTCGGTCGCGGCCGGGGATGTGCTGTCGGGCGTGATCGCCGCCGAAGCGATTGCCGGCAAGGTCGCGATTATCGGCATCGCTAGCGACACGATCAAGGACAGTTTCCGCACCCCCATCGACCCCTCGACCGCGGTCAGCCCGACCTATGGCATGGATCTCCATGGTGCTATCGTCGACCAGATTCTCTCCTACGCCCAGCACCGCGCGACGCCTCTGACGGCGCCTGCTCCGCAGACCGCGGTTGCCATGATCCTTGCCGCAGCGATCTTTGGTTCGCTTGCCGCCTGGCTGTCACGCACGATGCTGGTGGCACTCGCAACGGGCGTCATCTTGCCACTCGGGATCGGCGGTGCCATGGCGCTGCAAATCGGCAGTGGGACATGGCTGCCAGCACTGCCTGTCGGTGCCGCCTGGCTTCTCGCCTTCTTCAGCGCATTTGCAGCTCTATCGGCACAAGCGTGGCGGCAACGCCGAGTGGTCACGCAACTCTTTACCAAGCACCTCTCCCCGCAACTCTTCGCCGAAATCTGGGCCAATCGAACGACCTTTCTAACGGGTGGCAAGCCGATGCCGCGAAGGCTTTTCGTGACCATACTGTTCTCGGACCTCGCCGGCTCCACCGCCGTCGGCGGCAATGCCGGCGCACCCGCCTACATGGACTGGATCACGCGCTGCCTCGACGCCCTTTCCGAAGTCGCGACCCACCACAACGGCTTCGTCGAGAAGTTTACTGGGGACGGGATCATGGTGGCATTCGGGGCCCCGCTTCCCCATGAAACAGATGCTGAGCACCGCGCCGATGCGACCGCAGCCTGTGCCTGTGCCTTGGCGATGGCAGACGCAGTGCGTCGATTGAACGCGGTTCCCCAGGCGCTCGGATCGTACCGCGTCCGGATCGGGCTGCATTCGGGCGAGGTGTTCGGCGGCACGATAGGCAGCACGGGAAACCTACGGTACAACATAATCGGGGACACCGCGAACCTAGCGGCCCGCGCCGAGGCATTCGGCAAGCGCCACGCCCGCGAGAGGTATGACGTGATGATCAGCATGACCGAAGTAACGGCACGACTGGCAGCGGATGCGATTGAAGCTCGCGCGCTCGGAGTGCTGGACCACGACGACGGCCGTCACCAATTCGAGATGTTCGAGTTGATCGGGCTGAACGATCAGGCTCTGGCGCGAGGGAATCATGGCTCGGCCGAACGCTGAAACGCTTGGACGGCGCACGGTATTCGCCGGCTCGCTCGTTTTCCTCGCCACGCCTTTGCTCGGAGAAGAGGCGCCGAAGACAAATTCACCCCAATCGGGTACCGCCGATTCGAGCAGCGTGGTCTTTGTCCCACCCAAGTCCGGTCGCCCGGCCGACCGCGTCGGGGCTGGTACGCGCAGCATTCGCTCTGGCGAGTCACTGCTGAGCTTGCTGGTGCCGGAGGGCGGTGGTCTGACGACACTGGCCAAGCCCCCGCTGATCTGGCGGCTGAACGCAGCGGCGTCGGGCCGCATGAGCGCCCGGATCGAACTCGATTCCATCGGACTCAAGCAGCGTCGGCATTCAACTCAACGGCAAGCTGCGCAAGGGTTGGTACGCACTCGCCCTTGATCGCTCGAAGCTGTCCCTCGCTCCGGGGAAAATTTATCGCTGGGAGGTCACATTCGATCCAGCGCCCGGCGACGCGACCACCGATCGGCGTACCAGCTATGTCGAGTGCGTTGACAATCCGGCAGGCGTCCTTGGCACAGCCCGCGATGCGGCGGCTGCTGGGCTTTGGTTTGACGCGCTGGTTCCAATGGTCAATGTGGATTTATCCGGCCGCGTGCGCGTGCTCAACCCAGAGCGGTTGAAGGAGCTGATGGGGTCGGCGGGACTGGAGTTGCCCGAGTAGGCGGGTTGCAGGACGCGCTGCGGTTGGTCTGTAGCTTGAGATATCCGGCGAGGGCATTGTCAAAGGGGTGCTGGCAGACGAATTCGAAGCAGTCTACGCAAGGACAGGATGGCTGTCCCTTATACCGCGCAGAGACCACGCCACTCGACGAGAGCGGCGGCGCGGTTGGCCCTGAAGAGAGGTCTGCTGGAAAGGCTGCGTTCCTGGTTGAAGTGGTTCGAGACGGAGGCGTGAACGGCGGCGAATTTCTGCAGACTTCGCATTCGCCTGAAGCGGGGCATCGCCCGCTCCCGTCCTCGAAATGGCTGATGCGAAATCTCCGCACATGCGTTCATCCAGCCCCGTTCAGCCGTCCGATCAGGTTCCGCACGTTCGACACATGCCATTGCCCGCTGTCTCGTGGTTGAACTGAACGCCCTGCAGTGGCCGCAGCCTAAGGAATGGCAAAAACTTGGACATCGCGCTCAATTCCGCGAAGGGCGGTACTGTGTGATACAGGTGTGAGGTTCATGGCCGAGAGAAGTCGTGCGGACCGATCGTCGTGGACAACTGAACCAGTTGCGAAGATCGACTTCGAGTCTGAGAGGCCCTGGACGCGCGAAGCGATATTGACAGTCTGACCGAAATAATCCTGCCGTTCGTTCATCGAGACCGCGATACAGGGTCCCTCATGCACGCCGATTTTCAGGAGAAGATCCTCGCGTCCAGAAGCGTGGTTCATCTCGCGCATCGCCTCCCGCATACGGATAGCAGCGGCAATTGCCCGGTCGGGCGACGCGAACGTGGCCATGACCGCGTCACCGATGGTCTTCACGACCGCACCGGCTTCCGAGGCCACGATCTCGTGCAAGACGCGAAAATGACCGCGCACCAGGTCAAAGGCCGCCAGATCTCCAACACGCTCGTAGAGCTCGGTTGATCCGCGCAGATCGGTGAACAGAAATGTCAGGCTGGTGATCTTCAGGCGCTGGTCGACATCGAGTGTGTCGGTCCGGTAGAGATCTCGGAAAGTCTGATTGGTGAGCAAGCGCTTGGCAGTGAGAAACGGCCGCCTGTTGCTGAGAAAATCATGCAGGTCCTCTCCGGCGATCAATACCGCCGGCATAACTCGCGCCTCGGTACGGTTCTCGAAAGCAATTCGAACCGGGCCCGGGTGCATTTCAAGTATCTGGTTGTGGGTGTGATCGCGGTCATAGATCAGCGACAGGCTCTGGCGCTCGCGCGTCGAATCGCCCTTGATGTCGATGAACTGGACCGCATGGGTGACAACCTCGAAGATGATGATGAACTGCCGCGGCAATTGCAGCGATAGTACGCCCTTCTCTCCCGCCGACAGCTCTACCGTGTCGATCACGACGCGGTCCATGATCTCGTCGAACCGCTCTTCCTGGACGTCGACCCCCGAGCCCCAGTAGATCTGACGCAGATACTCCATCAATGGCAGTTCCTGCGGATTGTGTGCGCCGATGCGCCGGACCCGCGGACTTATCGTGAAGGTGACCTCGACCAGTTCATCCAGCGTCGGCGTGTAGTTGGCCGCACAAAGCGCGCACACATACTCGTCCTTGATCACGGTCTTCAGCGTCGCGTTGCTGTCCAACACGCCGCCGCAGCCAGGGCACAGCACATTCCAGGACAGGTCGAACAGCCCGATCGACGCGGCATGCAGGAACGCGGCGATCGTTTGCTCTTCGTCGAATCCGTACCGGGTTGCGAATGCCAGCGCGTTGATACGGCAGAGCGTCCGGTCGGGTCCGTCATTCACGAGTGCCTGGATGGAATCCGCGATCGTGGGGTCGGCGGACTTGCGCAGGATTTCGAAGAGTGAACTCGCCTCGGTCATTGCGTTGCCTCGCGAAACTTCTCTGACGGATCGGTTCTCTCCCACCAGACTTTGTGGTGATGCCAGCTCTGACCGGCGGCGCCAACCCGGGCGAAGTTTCCTTATGCTCCGAAGCGCCGCTCCGAATGCTTCCCAGAATACTGCAAAAGAACGCGGGCTGACAGTACTGTTGCGTGACGTCGGTGGCAGGCCAGGGGTGTGGAACGGACATGATGGTGTGATCACCCCCTTCCGCCTAGCGCGCGATCACCAGTGGGTATCATCCAATTCTCTTCGCTTCCGTCGAACTAGGCGAGCGATTTCATGATGCCTTGGGACTGGTGGCGGCAGTTGTCGATCTCTACCCTGTTCCTGTTCCGCTCATCGTTCATCGCAAACAGTCTGCGCGCCTTGTCTAACAAGCCGTATCGCTCGATGTACTCAAGAAGGGCTTCTTCCTGCATTTCCATCCGCTCTGTTCTCAAACTGGCCTCCTTTCGCGTTCCTTTCAGCTGGATAGCGCAGCATCCTTAACGGATCGTTAACGCGGACGGTGCTCGTCGAGCGCTGCATTGCCAGGTTGGGAGGGAAGTCATGCATTCGAGGGAATATGAGATGGCCCGCCATGCGGGAGCGGAGGACCGCATCGCGGCCTGCCGTTTCGCAAACCTGGACGAAATCAATTCACTCGCGTTTCGACCGACACCCTACTGGCACACGCTGCTCGAAGGGCGTCACCTGGGCATCCACAGGCCGGACGACTCCATGTGCAACTGGACGGCGCGGTTCCTGACAAACGACAAGCGCTATCTTCAAAAATGTCTTGGCCCCGCCCTGGATATCGGCAGGGGTCTGGTTGGCTATGAAGAGGCCGTGAACCGGGCGTTTGCCTGGTTTGCGTCGCCGGATGTGGCATCGTTGGCGAGCCAGTCGCGGCCGCGGGGCCGGACGAACGCGGTGAACTTCTGTCCGATTGGCGCGGTCTACACCGTTGGTCATGCGCTCCGCGATTACACCGATTGGACCCGGATCGCGCGCTCGACAGGCGGACACTACAACAATATCGTCCTCATCAACTATCACATCGCGCCGGATTTCAGTGCTATCCCGCTGGAGGATTTCAACGCGACGCATCTGCAGCACCTGGCGCTGAATGTTCTTCGAACGCCCGCACGGTTTGGCTTCGAGGGATACAAGAGCGGCGTGCGGATCGAGGATCTGTCGCCCGAAGACCTGCGCAAGCGCAAGCGAACCTTCAATTCCCTCGTCACCATCCTGCGGATGGCTTTTCGTCACGCCTGGGATAGCGGGCATATCGAGACCGAGCGCCCATGGCGGTGCCTGAAGCGGGTTCCCGTGGTGCACAGCCCAAGACGGGTGTTCCTGACGCGGAGCGAGTGCAGCCTCCTGCTATCCCATTGCACGCCCGCGCTTCACAAGCTGGTGCTCGCGGCTCTCTATACCGGGTGCCGCGTTGGAGAGCTGGCAAACCTGCGGGCGGAAGACGTAGCCTATCAAGGCTACGGGATCAGGGTTGAGGCCTTCAAGCGGAGCCCGGCGCGGTTTGTGTTCATTCCCGACGAAGGCATGGCTTTCTTTCTCGCCTGTTGCGAGGGCAAGTCGGGACGGGACAGGGTATTCCTCTCGGACATGCGCAAGGTCTGGAGGCGCCAGCACGCCAACCTGTTCCGGCGCGCAGTCGCATTATCCGGTTTGCCGCGCAGTTTCGTATTTCATGGTCTTCGTCACACCTATGCCAGCGAACTCATTCGGGTCGGCGTCCCGCTCGAAGTTGTCGCTCGTCAACTCGGACACGCGGACACACGAACTGTTGCACAAACCTACGGGCATCTTGCCGAGCACTTTCGCGAGCAGCAGATCCGGGAGAAATTTGTGTCACTCGGTCCGGCACAGCGACACCTCGCTCACGCCAAGGCGGGCGCCCTGGCGGCACTCTGGTCGACCGTCCACACCGGTGATTGGCGAACCTATGCCAACGTGCCACAGCCGGATACCACGCCGCTCAAGAGCTCCGTGCAAACCAGTCGGGATGTCATCGAGACCTTTCAGTTGGCAGAAACCAATCACTTGAGCGGCAATCGGTCGTAGAAACGAATCCTATGTCGACCTCTGCCGCATCACAGGTGCTGCGAGCAGTGCCTTCTGCTGCCCCACACATTCCTGGCGTGCTGTGCGATCAACCTGCTCTCCAGCGTTGGAAAGCGGAAGTGTTATTCTGAACACCGTGCCGACGCCGAGTTCACTCTCGTAGGCAATGTCGCCGTCATGCGCTATCATGATGCGCCGCGATACATTCATGCCCAGCCCTGTGCCGTTCACAGACCGCACACTCGACGAATTTATTTGTGAGAACGCCGCAAAAACCTGTTCCTCGCGATCCGGTGGAATGCCCTTGCCGAAGTCTCGTACCAAGATACATGCGCGGTCCCCAGAAGTTGTGATGCTTACTTCCACCGAGCTATTGTCTCGAGAGAACTTTATCGCATTGGACAGCACATTGCCCATAACCTGCATGAGTTGTTTGGTATCTCCGGCAACCATCACGGCCTTGTCGGTTCCGGTGTATTGAACTTGGATATGCTTGTTCTTCAAATAGCTGCCAGTCGCCTCAATCGATTCTTGCGCCAATTTGGTAATGTCAATGTCGCTGAACGTCATAGCCAACTTGCCAGCTTCGATAGCCTGGAAATCCAGCAAATCGTCTATCAACGCGGCAAGCCGATCCGCATTCCTGCTTGCAATCGCCAGCATATGCTCAGCATTGGGAGGAAGATCTCCAACTTTTCCGCTGCACACGAGATTAAGTGACCCTTTTATCGATGTTATTGGAGTACGCAGTTCATGACTGACAACCGAGAGAAATTCCGATTTTGCATGGGATGCCTCCACTGCTGCCGCATGTTCACTTCTCAAATCCTCTAACTGCTTCAAATTTCTTCTATACATCTTCAGAAACACCAGAGAGCAATCCACAATGAAATACATTACGAACATGACAGTGAAAAAATGAAGCCAGTGGTACGATGACATCGGAGCCTGCGTTCCAATTATGTTCTGCGTCGCAATCTTCAGAAAAGCGACAGCATAAATGGCAAGGCGAATGGTCAAAGCCGGCAGGATCTGGTGGGTGTTCATCGCGGCAAAGAGGGCGGCCGCAAACAGGAAAAGCAGGGGTGTAAAGTGCGGATTTGTTCCTTCTCTCACCGCAGCAAAAACGACGAACAGGCTAATCGAGGCTGCATTCAGGACCGTTCCCAGTAGGATGAGACGATAGAAACAATCCGTCTTTCGGGGATCATGATCGTCCCAATCGCTAATCCGACGCGCGACAAGGTGGTCAAATGTCTCGGTGAGCAGAACAAAAAAGTAGCTGACGATGCCAGTCGTCGCTCCGTAGTAGGAGACCGCCAGCACAAATGCCCCAAAATACATTGCGTGGCGCTGCCAGAACAGGCTCAGGGCGCCAGCGACGTAGTCTTTCAGGTATTGTTCTCTCGCTCTGCTTTGTTCTGCTTTAGACATCTCTCACCTGAACGGTCTATCATCAAGGACTCGAGCGCTGCTCCGCAGTCGCCGCATACGCCCCGGCCAATCGCCGCCTGACCAACAGTTCCCTGCCTCTGCGGCCATTGTGTCATCAGAAAGGCAAATCGGGTACAAATTGCACGTATAGATTGCATTTCGGTCATGAGATGCGTGCATTCATCGTGGCGAGATTTGTGCCTGCAGAAGGTTATTCAGCGAAGCAGTCTGAACCGCGCCGGGTTTGCCGGAGGCTCCAACTCCTGAGTAGGATGGAGCATCATGAGCAAGACAACGAACAAGTATTCCCCTGAAGTGCGCGAGCGTGCCGTTCGCCTGGTGCTGGACAATCAAGGGCAGCATGAGAGCCGCTGGTCGGCGATCCTGTCGATTTCGTCGAAGATCGGCTGTGCGCCGCAGACACTGAACGAATGGGTCAAGAAGGCCGAGGTGGATCGTGGCGAGCGAACCGGTGTCACGACCGAGATGGCCGAGAAGATGAAGGCGCTGGAACGCGAGAACCGCGAGTTGAGGCAGGCCAATGAGATCCTGCGCAAGGCGTCCGCATATTTTGCTCAGGCGGAGCTCGACCGCCGGTCCAGGACATGATCGCCTTCATCGAAGAGAACAGGGATATCGGGGTCGAGCCGATCTGCAAGCACCTGCCGATTGCCCCGTCAACATTCTACGACCACATGGCCAAGCGGGCTAAGCCTGATCTGCTGTCGGATCGGGCCAGGCGCGACAAGGCGCTGCGGCCCGAGATCGAGCGCGTCTGGGAGCAGAACTACAAGGTCTACGGCGTGCGCAAGGTCTGGCACCAGATGCGCCGGGAAGGCTTCGATGTCGCCAGATGCACGGTGGCACGGCTGATGCACGACATGGGACTGGAAGGCGTCATTCGCGGCAAGAAAGCCAGGACGACAATACCCGACAAGGCCCTGCCATGCCCGCTGGACAAGGTGAACCGTCAGTTCAAGGCACCGGCACCGAACGTCCTCTGGGTCAGTGATTTCACATATGTCGCGACGTGGCAGGGGTTCGTCTACGTCGCATTCGTCATCGATGCCTTCGCACGGCGCATCGTCGGCTGGCGGGTCAGTCGAGCGGCCCATGCCGGGTTCGTGCTGGATGCCCTCGAACAGGCCGTTCATCGAGCGACAACCCGGATCAGGGCTGATCCATCATTCGGATCGCGGATCGCAATATCTATCCATTCGCTACACCGAACGATTGGCCGAAGCGGGTATCGAACCTTCGGTAGGCAGTGTCGGTGACTAGCTATGACAACGCCCTGGCCGAGACGATCAACGGTCTGTTCAAGGCAGAAGTCATCCACCGTCGCGGCCCGTGGCGCAGTTTCGACGCCGTGGAATACGCAACCCTCGAATGGGTGGACTGGTTCAACAACCGCCGCCTGCTGGAACCCATCGGAAACATCCCGCCAGCAGAGGCCGAAGCAAACTTCTATGCAGCTCTGGAAAGATCAGACATGGCCGCGTAGCTTAAATCAAACGGCCTCCGGCAAACCCGGCGAGGTTCAGCCGGTTGTTGGACAGCGCCGAGCTCTGTCCGGAGGAGTTTGTTGATCGAAAATGAACACGCTCGGTGAGCGAGCAATCTTGGGCGATCGGGGATTCCGACCTCCTCTCTTCTCTGTCGGAGAAGGGCGGATGACTGAATTGCAACAATCAGGCCGGCGGCGAACACAGATTGATGAGCAGGACGAATTGTCGGAGATGCTGCAAAAGTTTCGATCAATTCAACTTGCCGTCACAATTCGGCCAAGAGCTTGGAGAACAACGCAGGGTTGAAAGGTGTGTCTGACGTCAGCGCCTATGGGACAGTTTAGGGTGATTTGATAAGGGAGGATTTCTGGCTCATCGTAACCACCAAGGAGTGAAGATGAGACAGAAATCCGGAACACGGCAGAGCGCCGGCAGAGCAGGTCGTCAAAGACATTCGCCGGGCGACGCGCAAGCAGTATCTCGGCCGAGGAGAAGATCCGGATCGTGCTGGACGGCCTGCGTGGCGAGGACAGCATTGCCGAGCTGTGCCGGCGGAGGGCATTGCCCAGAGCCTGTATTACAGCTGGTCGAAGGAGTTCCTCGAGGCCGGCAAGAAGCGGCTGGCGGGCGATACGGCCCGGCAGGCGACTCAGACGAGGTCAAGGATCTGCGCGCGAGGCCCATGCTCTCAAGGAGGTCGTTGCCGAGCAGGCGCTCGAGAACTGCGGCTGCTCAAAAAAAGCATGATCGCGGATGGGGAGGACGACGAATGAGATATCCCGCATCCGAGAAGCTCGAGATCATCCGGCTCGTCGAGCAGTCGCATCTGCCGGTCCGGCGCACGCTGGACAAGATCGGCATTCCCCAGACCACATTCTACCGCTGGTACGACCGCTATCGGCTGCGGTGGCCCTGAGGCTCTCGAAGATCGGTCAGCCCAGGCCGCACGGGTCTGGAACCGCATCCCCGAGACGGTCCGCGAGCAAGATCGTCGACCTGGCGCTTGAGGAGACCGGAGCTGTCGCCGCGGGAGCTGGCCGTGCGCTTCACCGACACGGAAAAGTACTTTGTCTCAGAGGCTTCGGTCTATCGTCTCCTCAAGGCCCATGACCTGATCACCAGCCCGGCCTACATCGTCATCAAGGCGGCCGAGACGAGTTCAAGGACAAGACCACGGCCCCAAACCAGCTCTGGCAGACCGACTTCACCTATCTCAAGGTCATCGGCTGGGGCTGGTTCTATCTCTCCACGGTCCTCGACGACTTCTCGCCGTTACATCATCGCCTGGAAGCTCTGCACGACGATGAAGACCGACGACGTCACCGACACGCTGGACCTGGCCTCGCAGCCTCAGGCTGCGATCAGGCGACCGGTCGCTGCACAAGCCCAGGCTGCTCAGCGACAACGGGCCCAGCTACATCGCCGGCGACCTGGCCGATTGGCTCGAAGACAGGACATGAATCACGTCCGCGGCGCGCCCTATCATCCCCAGACCCAAGGCAAGATCGAGCGCTGGCACCAGACGCTGAAGAACCGCATCCTGCTGGAAAACTACTATCTGCCCGGCGATCTCGAGCGCCAGATCGCCGCCTTCGTCGACCACTACAACCACCGCCGCTACCACGAGAGCCTGGACAACCTCACGCCCGCCGACGTCTACTTCGGCCGCGGCCAGACCATCCTGAATCGAAAGAGAAAGGATCAAACGAAGACCATCGAACCGGCGCTTGCTGCACCGCAAGCACGGCCGCATAAATCAAGCCAACCAGATGAGCCAGATCCTCTCTAAGCTCAAGACGCTCTCAGTCCCAAAAACTCTGACGACGGACATAGCGATCATACCAACGGTAGAACGTGGTCTTCGGAATGCCGAGCTTGTCGAGCGTGCGCCTTGCCGGCAGATGCGATTGCTCGACGAGACGGATGATCTCGACCTTCTCGGATGCAGGATACCTCATTCGTCGTCCTCCCCATCCGCGATCATGCTTTTTTTGAGCAACCGCAGTTCCAGCGCCTGCTCGGCAACGACCTCCTTGAGATCATGGGCTTCACGACGCAGATCTTTGACCTCGCTTGTCGAAGCAGCACGCGCTGTATCCCCCGCCAGCCGCTTCTTTCCGGCTTCGAGGAACTCCTTGGACCAGCTGTAATAAAGGCTCTGGGCAATGCCCTCACGACGGCACAGCTCTGCAATGCTGTCCTCGCCCTTCAAGCCGTCCAGCACGATCCTGATCTTCTCTTCCGCCGAATACTGTTTGCGCGTGGCCCGGCGAATGTCTTTGACGACCTTCTCGCCGTGGCTCTGCCGTGTTCCGGATGTCTGTCTCATCTTCACTCCTTGGTGGTTACGATGAGCCAGAAATCCTCCCTTATCAAATCGCCCTAAACTGTCCCATAGGCGCTGACGTCAGACAGCCGCCCGGCGCGTGCTTCAGCATCACCTTCAGAAGGAATAACTCAGCTTGAGCACAATGGATTGGTTGTTCCTATCAAGACGGGAGGTAACGCTCCCGGTCCCGCCCGGATTGTCGGTGAAACTCGCCCTTGATGTACCGGAATATCTGTACTCGAGGGCAAGATCGGTCCGTTCTCCGATCCTGTACGAGACACCGGCAATAGCCTGATAGGCGAAGCCGACATCAGTATCCCGGAATCGGTCAGTAGACCCTGCCGCCAAAGCAGAAACCCGCATCGAAGCAATGCCCGCACCCGCGCCGATGTATGGTGTCAAACCACTTTCGTTTTCGAAGAAGTGGAAGCCATTGACCATCAGTGTGTAGGCCTTGACGCCACCATCCAAGCTAAGTGTGCCAACGCCTGCAAGGGTTTCATAGTCTAACCGGTCCCGTGAATAGGCAAGTTCGCCCTCAATGGCGTTCCCGTTTGTCCATCGGCGGCCCACTGCGACACCGGCGGTGCCCCCATCCTTATAATGCATCGTGCCCAAAATGGAGGTTGGCCCTGCCAATTCGACACGAAGGTCGGAATTCTGAGGATAATTGGCCCCCCCGAACAGGCTTGCGTAAGATTTGACCTCTTGCGAAGAGACAGGGTCTGCCATCGCGACCAGCATCAACATCGCTGCCGCTGACTGAACCGATCGACGGGAGCGTATGCGCATCGCGCTGAATCCTTTTTTGTTCCACCCTAAGTTGAGTAATGCGCCCAAATCTGCGCAATTGCGATGCTAGATTGGAATTGGTCAAATGAAGTTTCAGCGTTTGTAGAATTGCCACACCTGCAACCTTGCCTGCATGGCCAAACGAATGCTCATCAGGGGCACATCGAAAACATTCTTTCGCCCGCTCGCCTACCGGCCGTCACGACAGGATGAGCGCATGACTACGAATGGGCTCTCTGCTGACTTGCGGCGGCGCGGCGATAGCCAGGCTCACAACCGCCATGGCAGCGCTACTACCGGTCCTCGCTGGACTTTCGCGGTAGTCTATGACGCAGGGCGGCGGCGTTTCATTGCTGCCATCCGTGCACCTCGCAATACTCGCACCGCAGCAATAACGGGATCTTGGACCCTGCCGATGCCTGTCAAAACCACCCACCACCCAAAATGCTGGTCACGGAACACTGTGGTCACGGCGAAGCAAGCTGCCGACAACAATTGGCCGCAATTCGAACCCCAGCCGAGCATGAATTTGCCGCTGCGATAGGCGAATTTCAGGGGGGTCGTGGAATCAGCCCGAACTCATGAGGTGGTAAGAAAAGTGAAGACATGGATCGCCTTGGCCGCCCTGGCGGTCGCGCTGGTGGTTAAGGCCTCCGTTGCCGGGGCGTCGACCGTGAACATGACCGGCGACACGGTGACGATCAAGTATCTCAACCCGGACGCGACGACCGAGCTGACGGGATACGGCTTTCCGGTCGACGTGACCGTGGCGCCGGGACCATCGGACGTGGTGGCGGATGCCTTCCCTGGCGGACCATATTTCACGGTGAACATGGAGCCGACATCAATTGTCGTGACCTTCCTCCAGAACACGGTATTCGGGCCACCCAGCCCCTTTGACGGCATCGGCATCTTCGGGATCAGCCACATGATTACCGGCGTGACCCAGACCGGGGGCTTCCCCGGCATCGTATCCCTGATCGGCAACACAGTCCTGTTCAACTTCGCCGGGTCCAACGTCTATGCCGCGGGCTCAACCGTGACTGCGGATGTCTCGCTTGCGCCGGTACCACTGCCGGCCGGTTTCCTGTTGCTTGGCGGCGCGCTCGCTGGGTTGGGAGCCGCGGCACGGCGTAGAAGCAACCGGCGTAACGGCAGCTGAGGAACAAACCGGAGTTTGCGGCTAAGGGGCCTATCGGTGCTGTCACGTGTGGACGTATATGGACCCCGCCTGATTGCAACAGTCTGGCTGTTTCTGGATCTACGGTCACGATTGCTGACGTATATCCGGCTTCCTGAGGCGGCCCGATACATCGTTGCCGCGAGCCCCGATGGATTTCCGCGCGCTTCGTCCTCAATGCTCCCGAGACATAGGCGTTCGCCTTGCCGGTCCACACATCAGGTTCACGAAGTGATCGGGGTGACCCCTTCACCATCTCCTGCCAGTTTGCTGCAATGTTCCGGAAGATGCCCTCCCTTGTTCTATTTCTTCGCTGTCGCTGTCAGGCCGGCGATGCCGCCTGAGCAAGGTGATAGTCATCGCCCCGCGACAAGATGGACCAGCCGATCCTGGCGTTCTTGTTGGCGAGCGCGACGGCGACCACGTGCGGGTGCCGGCGTTCGCGCATCCGCCCGATCCACTGACTTCTCGGGTCCTGCTTGTCGCCGGCCGGCCCGGGCGCCGTGAATCATCAGCGTGCGCAGGTATCGGTCACCGCGTTTGCTGATGCCGAACAGCCGGGCTTTGCCGCCGCTGGACCTTTGCATGGGAACCAGACCCAGCCAGGCGGCAAACTGGCGTCCGTTCTTGAAGCAGGTCCGGTCGCCTCCACCGAAGGCGGAGTATTGTCCACGCGCGCCTTCTCAACGGCAGGAGTGATTTCTCCGAACGTTCGTTCATCCAGACGTTTTCAGTCGCCCGATCAAGTTCCGCACATTCGACACGTGCCATCGCCCGCCGCGCCGCGTCATCATTCCCCGCCGATTCAGCTCAATGGCGATGTCACGGAGCGAGGAGTGCCCTTCCGTCTGGATGTCGGCGAGCACGGCGACGAGGCTTTCGGCGTGGCGGTCCGCATTTCGCGCCACGACTGCCCGCAGCGCCCCCCCGCCTTTCCCGGCCCGCCTGAGCGCCGCCGCGCCATTCGGATTGCCAAGCTTCACACCCCGGGCTTTAGCGACGGCGAGGGCCTCTTTCGTCCGCCGCGAGATTGCCTCACGTTCCTGCTGGGCGACGAGTGCCATGATGCCCACGGTCAGGTCATTGGCCTCCGGCATGTCGACCGCCAGGAACTTCACCCCGCTGTCACGCAGGGTCAGCAGGAAGGCGGCGTTGCGGGAAAGCCGGTCGAGCTTGGCAATGACGAGCGTAGCGCCAGTCAGCCGCGCCAGCTGGATCGCCTTGCCAAGTTCGGGCCGGTCGGGATTGCGGCCGCTCTCGACCTCGGTAAAACGCGCGAGCACATCGGCTCATCTGGAACCTGCAAACGCATCGATCGTCCTCCGCTGCGCCTCGAGCCCCAGCCCCGACTGCCCCTGCCTGGCGGTGGAGACCCGCTCGTAGGCGATGAACCGGGGCGCTGGGGCATTCATGGGCGGGGTGTACAAAACTGCCTAACGTTCGTTGCGCAGGTGTGTACCGTAGGTTCACGCCACCTCGTAGAGGTTTCTGAACTTGGTCAGCGCCAACGGCAGTAATGCGGGACTTTGCGGTCGTTTTGAATTCCTCTCCGTGTGTCGGCTTTCGAAAAACGTGCTATGTTCGCGGGGTGTTTATCGCATTCTCCGCAATGCAGTTTTCGTGAGAGCAACGCTATGTCGCAATCTCTTGGTCGCCTTGTAGAACGCCAGATTCAGAAAGCATTGGCTGAAGGCAAACTTCAAGGATTGGAGGGCGAAGGAAAACCGCTTCCTGACCGTTCAGGCGAAGCGTTCACAGATATGGCAACAGCAGTCGCGGTTCGGATTATGGCCGAAGCGGGAACGCTTCCGGAAGAGTTCAAGATCAAGAAGCTTCTCGAAGCTGCCAGGGAGAACTATCGGGCTGCGAAGACAGAAGACGAAAAACATGTCGCGATGGCGCTGATCGCAGAGTTGGAGCAACGCTACACTATTGCGGTCGAAGCCCGACGCCGCTTCATGGCTCCTTAACTAAACTGCCATTCCTGCATTCTGCAGCATCAGTCGATGTGGGCTCTGAGCGGTCACTGGTGTCCTCTCCGCTGACAAAGTGCCGCCCGTGTCAGAGATCGCCGTTGATCACGTAGTCAACCTCACTGTCATCCGGCATCTCGACCGGCGTGCCACCTTTCGTGACCTTGACCCGATCTCTCGCCTCATCGTCACTTTCGTAGATCACCTTGAAGACCAGAGGTTCAACCGTGTTCTCTGGCCCACCCAATACCGCGACCCGCGAGCGGGACGCCGGTGTGATCCCGAGCTCGGACATGTAGCGCACCATGAGCTCCATCTGCTTGTTCGAGACCGAGAGCCAGGGCGACTGCTGGACATAGCCCGACGGCGTCTTCAGCATCACCGGTGTCTCCTTCAGCTTCTCCTCGGCCTCGACCCAGCGGGCATAGGCCTGGCAATAGGCCGCGAGTGCCGCCCGGTCGACCATCGTCAGCACCCCCATGTCGTAGAGTGCCTGGGCGATCCGCGCCCATTCGGCTCGGGCGACCTCCGCCAGATGCGGCGGGACAGTCCGGCAGGCCCTCGGGCGGCACCGGCTCTGCGTGGTTGTAGCCGCGCTTGCCGGGATTGCCATTCAACCGCCGTAGCGATGTCGGAGCGGGCTTGCGTCCCCTCATGGACGCCTCCCGCGCGCGATGCGATTGAAGACCCGCCGCAGGACGTAGCTCCGCAGAAGAGATGCCAGCGTGAACGTACCGCCAAGCTGCATCGACTGGACGGGCGTCACGGCAAGGCCCATCGCTGGATACATGGCGAGCTGGATACCGACGGCAAGTCCGAAGCCCAGGAAGAGGTTCGTGGCGGATTCCACGGCCGACATGCGACGCGTCTGGCTCATGGCTCGGCTCGCTTTTCCGTCCGTTCCGCGCGGATCTCGTCATAGCTGCCTCCGTCGCCCTCGAGCATGGCCGTCTGCCCGGTGAAGGCCTCCCAGCGGCTCACGGCGACATCGACATAGGCCGGATCAAGCTCCATGGCGAAGCAGGCGCGTCCCGTGGTCTCGGCGGCAATGATCGAGCTCCCCGATCCCGAGAAGGGCTCATAGATGGCCTGTCCCGGGCTCGAGTTGTTCAGGATCGGCCGGCGCATACACTCGACGGGTTTCTGGGTGCCGTGAATGGTGGTGGCATCCTGGTCCCGGCTCGCGATCTGCCAGAGCGTCGTCTGCTTGCGGTCGCCCGACCAGTGTCCCTTGGCCTTCGTCCGCACCGCATACCAGCAGGGTTCGTGCTGCCAGTGATAATCCCCGCGCGACAGCACCAGCCGTTCCTTGGCCCAGATGATCTGGCTCCGGATGGCGAAGCCCGTGGCGATGAGGCTCTCGGCGACGGTGGTCGCGTGAAGCGCCCCGTGCCAGACATAGGCGACATCGCCCGGAAAGAGCGCCCAGGCTTCGCGCCAGTCGGCGCGGTGGTCGTTCATCACCTTGCCGGTGCGGCGCGTTGCCGAAAGCCCCGCGGCGTTCCGCCAGGCCGGATCGTAGTTCACGCCGAACGGTGGATCGCTGACCAGAAGATGCGGTGTCACGCCGTTCAGAAGCCGGGCGCACCGCTGCGGCATCCGTCGCATCGCCGCAGAGCAGACGGTGGCTGCCGAGGCACCAGAGGTCGCCCGCCCGGCTCACCGGTGTCTCCGGCACCTCCGGCACGACATCCTCGCGCGGATCGGTCTCCGTGGCGCGGAAGAGTGCGTCGATCTCTCCGGCCTCGAAACCAAGATCACCCAGCTCCACGCCGAGATCCCGCAGGTCTCCGAGTTCCAGCGCCAGAAGATCCCGGTCCCAGCCCGCCTGTTCGGCGAGCTTGTTGTCGGCGAGGATATAGGCCCGCTTCTGCGCCTCGGTGAGATGGCCGAGTTCGATCACCGGAACCGTGGCACAGCCCCAGCATCTCGGCCGCCATCACCCGGCCATGCCCGGCGATGATGCCATTCTCGCCATCGACCAGCACCGGGTTGGTGAAGCCGTATTCCCGGATCGAGCCCGCGATCAGCGCCACCTGCGCCGCGCTGTGGGTCCGGGCATTCCGGGTGTAGGGGATGAGATCACTGATCGGCCGATGCTCGATCCGCAAGCCTGCACCGGAGGCGATCGCCGCCCGGTCCTCGGCCTCGATCTGCCGCTCCTGCCTGCCCATCCTGTCTTACCCCCGCCTTGGGAATACTGCGGGTTATCCGCCTCTTCGGCGCAGGATAGCAGGTCAGTAACGCATTGTAATCATGACATTAAATGACAAATTGCGACAAGGGGCGACAAATGGTCGACTTGTGCCCTTCGAGAGTTTTTCAGGGCGGGACAGATGGGACACTAGATATCCATAGTTCTCTCATGCGCGCGCGTGAACGAGAAATGGTTCTCTTCTGTCCCATCTGTCCCGTTAGGTAATTCAGAGTTTGACAGATCACACTCGCGGGGGTTGAACTGAAAGAAAATAAATTGGGAGACCGGACACCATGGGGCATATCCACCTCGGTGTCCTGCCAGGTTCCAAGAAATGGCGGGAAGTCGTCAACCTACTTGCGGACGGGGCGGTCGATGAGGATGTGCTCGCAGCGAGCGCATGTGCGGCAGAGAAGGATCTTGCATCGGCAGCAAATGACCCGACTTTTGTCGAGGCGGTCCGGCTGCTTGCGATGGTACCCGTAGCCGCAAGATCGGAAGATTTCGGTAACGCCCTGCGCGATCTCGACGTGCCGGTGCAAACCGACCCCAGTCTCATGGATATCGCTGTTGCGATCGGCAAACGCCTCGACGAAGTTGCGCGACAACTTGGCAGGCAAAGTGATTTTGGTGAACTTTCTCGCCGGGCACTGCTGGCAAGCTTCTCCAATCAGATGAGCGACAGGCTTCCGGGCCTCTTTGACGTCGCCGCATCCGACGTCAAGTCTGCTGCACGAAGTCTTTCGGGCCCTCGATCGTTCGCGACCTATTCGCGCAGTTTTTTCACGAGACTACTTTCAGAGACACTCCACTACTGGCTCGATCGAACCCTTTCGGCGCATGTTGGGCCAGGCCAGCGCTTCCGCGACGCGCGCAGCCGATCGGCATTTGATCAGGCAATCACACAGTACTGCTCGGAAGCGACATTTATCATCAAGGAATTCTCAGCGGGATGGTTTGCAAAGACGCTTCACCGCGAAGGAATGTTCGACAGTCGCTCCGCGGCGGCCTACGGCGCCGTCGCCTTCAAGAAGATCAACGAGGAACTTCGCCTGAAGCGAGGTGCCGATGGTTGAGTCCTAACGTTTTCGTTCCGGACAAGGCCGGACGCGTACAGCGTTATCCTATTCGCATCAACGGCGCAGAAAGCACATTCACCCTCAAAAGCGATATTATCGAAGCACAGGCAGGCACGCCACTGGATGACGTACTGAACGATCTTCTCGAAATCGCCTCTGCCGTTTTCTTCGCGGATACGAGTTTTCGGCGCGGCAGCGACATTCGCAGTTCAATGGGTGAGTTTTGGCGGCGACGGTTCGATTTCCATCTTGCCGTTCGTCGGCCGGACTTATGGTCGCGCTCGGATGTTGCAGCCGCACTTGCCGATGCCGTCGGATTTCTGACGGATGACCACATTTCGTTTCAGTTCACCCGGAAAGTATCCGAGCCAAGTCGCCAACCCTATCTTCCCTACAAGGAAGGCTCCGCGCCATTTCAGGCGGATGAAGTAATCCTTTTTTCAGGTGGCCTCGACTCATTTGCCGGCGCGCTGGAAGCCCTAAAGACACGACCCGGTAACATCGTTCTCTTGACTCATCGATCGGCTCCCAAGTCGATTCCACGACAGGAAAACCTGGCAACGATCCTCAAACATGAATTTCACGGCAGAGTGTTGCACGTCCAGGTCAGAGCAACACGATCAGGCAAGGTCTCAAAGGAATCAACGCAGCGATCCCGCTCGTTCCTCTTTGCGGCTCTTGGATATGCGGCGGCTCGAGCTTTTGAGACAAAGCGGGTGAGTTTCTATGAGAACGGCGTCGTGAGCCACAATCTTCCGATCAACCCGCATGTCGTGGGCACGATGGCCTCGCGGACGACCCATCCGCTGGCGCTGAAAAAACTTCGCGCCTTCTTTGACTTGATTGGGCCCACGTCGATCGAGCTATGCAACCGCTTCGAATGGCACACAAAGACCGAAGTCGTGGCGAAGATCGCCGAGCTTGGCGGCGCGCGCCACGTCGAACACACTGTAAGTTGCACGACCCTTCGTGGTGAGTCCGGCAAAGTCCATCACTGCGGATGCTGCTCCCAGTGTTTCGACCGGCGCTTCGCCATTCTGGCCACCGGCCTAGAGGAATTTGACCCCCCAAGCGACTACAAGGTGGATGTGCTGACCGGTGCGCGCGACACCGATCGGTCCCGCACTATGGCCATCGATTGGACCCGGCACGCGTGCCGTCTTGCCGACTTCAACGTCGTGGGTTTTGGAGCTCAATATCTGGGAGAGTTGACCAGGTTAGTCGCCGCATATGATCAAGATGACCCTGGCGCGATCCTCGAACAGGCATTCGATCTTCAACGTCGGCATGGCAACGCCGTTCGCAAGGTTATCGAAAAATCAATTTCAAAACATGCTTTTGCGCTCAGTCGCCACCATCTGCCGTCGTCATCTCTTCTTGTAATGTTTTTGCGGGACGATGCCGACTTGGCTGAGGGTGCATTTGACATGGTTGCCCAGGAACCTGCCCGGATGATGGAGGTCGAGCGAACCGATGCGAAGACTTTTGCGCCGGATCTCCTTCCGCTACGGGTCGCGTTCTATGACGATTGCGGGGTTGCGGTTGTCGAAGTCGAAGGTCTCGGTTGTGTTCGGCGCGCACCGGCCGCCGTCGCCCATGACTTGAAAGTATTTTTCGATAGGGACGTAGCCGCCGAACTTGCGCCCGAAAATCATCAGTATGTGCGCCCGCATGTACTGGCGAAGGCACGACGCCATGTGACTTCCAATACCGTTTCGCAATCGGTCTCCCGGTGCCGCAGGACGCTGGCGGAGTTCTACGAAGCGGTGGAAGGACAACCTCCGCCGAAAGATCTCCTGATTGAGAACTACCGACCTCGCGGCTACCGGCTGGACCCGACGATTTGCGCCATTCGCCGCGATCAGCTTCGTGGATAAGTCAACTTCTGCCATTCCTCTGGACACGAAGAGCAAGCCTGTCATTTTCGCACACCTCTCTTGTCATTTTCGGCACGACCGCCACCCACAAAACAAGGGCCGAACGCAGAGTTTTCTGTCACTCTCGCGCAGAAAGAAGTCATCCGCAGGCATATATCTAAGTCCCTGATATTGTGAGACTATATTGCATCTTCGATCAAGAGCGAGATGCTGAACATGACACAAGAGCAGAACTACCCGCCGCGCCTCGACCCGCCCGACATCGTCTGCGAACGTGAACTGGCTGATCGCTGGATGAAGTCGCTGCGCACACTGCAGCGATGGCGCGCGAAGGGCTATGGTCCGGCCTTTATCCATATCGGCCGCAGCGTCTACTACCGGGTCGGTGACATCCTCACATTTGAGACCCGGATGCGGCGCGGCGGGGAGCCGGACAAATGAGTGCTCCAAAACCTGTTGCGGCTCAGCCGGACATCAATCCTGAGGCGATCAGTGCCTATTGCGAGATCGTCTTCGGGTATCTCGAAGGATTGGCCCCGATCCGACTGCTCTCGGAATCCGGGACCCCTTCGCGCAGTGCGAGACTCCTGTTCCCCAGCACGATCGCCGTCGCAGGGGCAATCTTCGCCGAAGCAGAACGCGCGGCGGCTGAGCAGCGTGGTGTCTTTGTCGTCCCCGGCACGGTCGTCGCTTCCGGATCGGCGAGAGCTGAGGACGTGGTAGCCACCGGAGTTCTGCTCGTCGACCTCGACAAGGGTGATGTTGAAGCCGCCCGCAATCACCTCGCATACCATCTTGGACAGCCCACGCTGGAGATCGCCTCAGGAGGAGTTACAGAGGGTGGCTCGCCAAAGCTGCACCTCTACTGGCGTCTGACAGAAGCCGCGACTGGAAGCGATCTGGATCTTGTTTGCAGCCTTCGGGGTACGATCGCTGCCAAAGTCGGAGGCAACTCCTCCTTCAAGAGCATTCACCAACCGATCCGCGTGGCTGGCACGATCCATGGAAAACATGGGGTGCAGAATGCGGTGCGTCTGCTCAATCGGCAAGAAATCGAGTTCGACCTCAGTGATCTCGCCGACGCCGTCGATGCGATGCCACCCCTGCCAGGAATTGAACCTGAAATCAGGATTGATACTGGGAGTGGAAAGGGACCATCCGTCCGCGACCTCTCAAAGCAGCTCGTCCGGGAAGGTGGACAGGATGGCGTTACGCGGTTTGGAGCGCTGTCGAGTGTCATCGGCCACTGGATACGGAATGTGCGGCGCGGGATCTGCACCATCGACGAGGCTCGCCAAGCGGTGTTCGACCATAATCAGGCAATGATCGCGCCGCCCTGGGACGAACGACGCTTGATGCGCGAGTTCTCAGCGCTCATGCAAAAGGACATCGACACTTTTGGGCCGATGCCTGGAACGGTAGCCGGTACGTCGGACGATAAACGTGCCTCAGTCGAAGCTCCGTCTTTCAGCGAAGATGCACTCGCGGCGGCCTTCACTGCAAAACATGGCGCCGACTGGCGGCACGTGCCGGCTTGGGGCCAGTGGCTCCGCTGGACGGGCGGGCACTGGCAGACGGACGAAACGAAGCGCGTACGAGAAGAGATCCGGCAAATCTGCCGCGCCGCAGCCGTCAGTGTTGAAAAACCAGATGAAGCCAAACGCATCGCGAGCGACAGGACGCTCTCGGCCGTTCTGCGCATCGCGGCAAGCGATCCCCGCATCGCTACGCGCACTAGTGACTGGGATGCTTATGCGGATCTGCTCAACACGCCTGCTGGCATTATAGACCTCGGAAGCGGCGAGCTGGAGCCGCACGATCCCACCCGCCTCCTGACGCAGATGACCAAAGCCTCGCCGGGCATCTCGTGTCGGCGCTGGCTTTCCTTTCTCACCGAGATCACGGGGGGCGACACGCAACTGCAGGCCTATCTCGCGCGGCTTGCTGGCTATTGTCTGACCGGCTCAACCGCAGAGCAGGTGTTTGCCTTTCTGCATGGTCAGGGTGCGAACGGCAAATCGGTTTTCCTGCAGACGATTGTGAGGGTGATGGGAAGTTACGCCGCCACCGCCGCGCTCGACACCTTCATGGCCACGAAGAGCGCAAGGCACCTCACCGAACTTGCCGGGCTCCGCGCCGCGCGTCTCGTGCTGGTACCGGAAACGGAGGCAGGACAAAGTTGGGCCGAAGCGCGCATCAAGCAGGTGACCGGCGGTGAAAAGGTCCGCGCGAATTTCATGCATCGCGATCACTTCGAGTTTCAACCGCAGTTCAAGCTCCTCGTCGCGGGCAATCACCGCCCGGCTCTGACGAGCGTCGGGGAAGCCCTGCGAAGACGCCTGCATCTCGTTCCCTTTACCGTGACGATCCCGGTGGATAAACGCGATCCGACACTGGCGGAGAAACTGTTCGCCGAGCGCGATGGCATCCTTGGCTGGATGATCTCGGGCTGCGCCGAATGGCGTCGGATGGGCCTGATCCCGCCACCGGCCGTCGCAGATGCAGCAGAGGACTACTTTGCCTCCGAAGACCACGTCGGTCAGTGGATCGACGAGTGCTGCATATGTGGCCCGCAACACCGCGCCACGTCTCGCGAACTCTACGCGGCTTGGCAGTCATGGAGCGAAACGGGAGGTTATCCTGCCGGCTCCACCAAGTCCCTGGGTGAAATGCTTCGAGCCCGCGGATTCACCGACGGCAAGGTGAAGGGTGCGCGCGGTTGGCACGGCATCTCGCTCAATCGGCGCTCTACAATTGTGGAGGCGGCTGGATGAATCCTTATCCCGCCCACCTGATGTCCCCGATGGACCGCCGCGCCGCGCTTTGCGCCATACTGGCACTCGGCCTCATCAGGCTCAGGGCCCGTCAGTCAAGCGAACTATCCGACTGCACCGGAGAATGTTCGCTACACTTTCCGCCCGACCAGAGCGGTCATGCAACTCCAACGCACCGGAGAACCGCATGACCTCACATGATCCCATACCCGCCCGCCTGGCGGCGCTGAAGACCACGCCGACGCCTGACCTCAAACAGCAATGGCGCGACCTGTTCGACAGCGAGCCGCCGCCGTTCAATCGCCGCTACCTTGAGAGCCGACTGGCGTACCGCATCCAGGAACTCACCTACGGCGGGCTAAAGCCCGAGACCATCCGGCGGCTGGAGCGGCTCGGCGAAAACCTCGACGGCGGCGACAAGAAGAAGCGCGGCGTGCGCCTCGACCGCGACCGCCCCATAACCGGCACGCGGCTGCTGCGGGAATGGCAAGGTGTCGAGCACGTCGTCACGGTCACCGCCAACGGCTTTGAATGGCAGGAGCGGCCCTACACGTCGCTCTCTGCAATCGCCCGCGCAATCACCGGCACCCGCTGGAACGGATGGACCTTCTTCGGTCTGAGGAACCACAGGGGGCGGAGATGACGAAGCCGTCCGAAAAACCGAAGATCGTCCGCAAGCTGCGGTGTGCCGTCTACACGCGGAAATCCTCCGAGGAAGGGCTGGAGCAGGAGTTCAACAGCCTTCACGCCCAGCGAGAGGCCTGCGAGGCGTATATCGCCAGCCAGCGGTCCGAAGGCTGGGTGCTCGTCCGCGACCAGTATGATGACGGCGGCATCTCCGGCGGCACACTGGAACGGCCCGGACTGAAGCGCCTCCTGGCCGACATCGAGGACGGGCTGGTCGACGTGGTCGTGGTCTACAAGATCGACCGCCTGTCGCGATCGCTGATGGATTTTTCCAAGCTGGTGGAGGTGTTCGACCGCAACGGGGTGACCTTCGTGTCGGTGACGCAGAGCTTCAACACAACCACGTCGATGGGGCGGCTGACGCTGAACATTCTGCTCAGCTTTGCCCAGTTCGAACGTGAGGTGACGGGAGAGCGCATCCGCGACAAGATCGCCGCCTCTCGGCGCAAGGGGATATGGATGGGCGGCGTCCCGCCTCTTGGCTACGAGGTAAAGGATCGCAAACTCGTCGTGAAAGAGGTCGAAGCAACTTCCGTACGATGGGCATTCCAACGCTTCCTCGAGATCGGGTCCGGCACTGCGCTGGCGCGCGAGATGGCGGATCGGGATATCCAGACCCGGCACGGCAATCGGATCGACAAGAAGTTCATCTACCGGATGCTGAACAACCGCGCCTATATCGGCGAGGCGGTCCACAAGGGGGACAGCTATCCCGGCGAGCATGATGCCATCATCGACCGCGAGACGTGGGTCAAGGTTCACGCCATCCTGCAGGAAAGCCCGCGCAAGAGGGCTGCTCGGACCCGTGCCGATACGCCAGCGCTGCTGAAGGGGCTGCTGTTCGGCCCCGATGGCGCGGCGTTCTCACCGACCCACACCCGCAAGGGCGGACGGCTGTATCGCTACTATGTCAGCCAAACGGTGCTGAAACATGGTGCCGGGTCTTGCCCAATCGGGCGCGTGCCGGCGGGAGAGATCGAGGCGGCCGTCATTGACCAGCTGCGCGCCGTGTTCCGCCAGCCCGAGATCGTGGCCGGGACGTGGAAGGCGGCGAGCGCCCACGCCAGCGACATCACCGAAGCTGACGCTCTCTCGGCCCTGCAACAGCTCGATCCGCTATGGGACGAACTCTTCCCTGCCGAGCGGGCGCGGATCGTGGCGCTCATTGTGGAGCGGATCGATATCGATATTGACGGGCTGAACCTGAAGATTCGCGTGGATGGACTGACGCACCTGGTCGAGGAGTTTAGCCTACACAACGCGAGGGATGCTGCGTGAGCGACGTCCTGTCCATCCACATCCCCATTACGCTGCGGCAACGTGGTGGGCGCAAGGAAATCGTCCTGCCTGATGGCTCGAAGTTCGGAAACAGATCGTCCTCAATTCGAGAACACGCTCATCAAGGCTCTTGCCCGTGCTTTCCGATGGAAGCGATTGCTGGAGTCAGGCGAGTTCGCAACCATCGCCGAACTGGCCAAGCGTGAAGGGCATCGCGCCGTCCTACATGACCCGCGTCCTGCGCCTTACCCTGCTCGCGCCGGACATCGTCGAGGCGATCCTGGACAGGTATGCAGGGGCCAGAGGTGACGCTCGCGCAGGTTCTGGAGCCGTTTCCAATGGACTGGGAGCGTCAACGCCATCATTTCAGGTGAATCGAATAAAGGACTATCGCCACCTGGGCGCGCGCCAACCCGCATCGACCGCCTCCGCCTCGCTGCAGAACCACCTCTCACCCTTCGCTTCGTTCACCCTTGTCTTCTTGTACCAAGGTGACCAGGGAGCGTGATAAATCTTGCCGTTCTTGGTGATGTTACCCTTGATTGGACAACCATCCGGGGCCTGCTGTTCCGCACTGGCCCACCGCTCCGCCCGGTAGTCCCATGGAGTCTGGAAGTTTCCCTGCCAAACTCCTACGCCACGGTTTCTGGCAGATGCTTCTTCAGCTACGTATTCAGATGAATATTTAACGAAGGCCCATGCCAGACCTTCTGAAATCATGCTTGCGCTGATGTCTCGCCCATCCACGGCACAACGGGCGATATCACGACCGTAGCCATCTGTCCCAATGGACTGACACGCAACCTCTCCGGAATGAATCAGCCGATCCAGCGCCTCGACGGCGTCTGCACCGCAGTCCCACGACCCGCACTGCTGGCCGTACTCTGGCGCGTCTATGCCGTTGAGGCGTATGCGTCTGTCGCCATTGTCGAATGTATCACCATCGACAACAAATACCTCGGCTTGGACATCTGTGCACGCGAGGGCGAGAAACCCGCTGAATAGGCTTAGGTATATCCGTCCTGCCATCTGAACTCCGAGAATTTGCGCCTAACAGAAAAAATCTTGAACTCTTGCTCCATGCGCTGTTGCGGTCGTTAAAATCAGTGTAACGAAGTGCTCATTTCTTGAAAACTACGTCGCGATGAAACGCCAGATAGGGCCGCTGCTCGGCGCGGAACGGATGGTAGGTCCTATTGGGTTCGATGCCCCATCGCATCAAGGTATCAATGTCCGCGCTTGAAGAGACCATTAGGCCGCCATCGTCTGCAAAGCTGATAAAGCCCTGATCGAACAAATGATCGATATGTGGGCTAAGCAACAAGCCATTATTTCCATCAAGCTTTTCACGGGTTGTTGAGGCGCGCCACGGCTTGATATGACTTGCCCTGAGGTGCCGAAGATTGGTCACACCAGTGATGCGGCAGGCATTTTCGAAGTTCTCGAGATTGCGCCTGTAGACGCCATGTCCCCTTCGTGCCTGGATGAGCTGCAACTTCTCGACCTCTTCAAGGTCTGTACGATTCTGCAGCGCCTTCGCCACTTCATCTTCAGAGGCGTCGAAGGCTTCCAGTTGGTGATCTGGATCTATCACCGCGCTTCGATCAATCTCAGCCCAGCGAGATCCCAGAAGATCAATCAGGACGTTGGCCATCTCGATAGGCACAGCTGCAAGATATGCACCTTGGTTGCCATTCCCATCAGGTCGTATTGGGGAGTATTTCTTCGGAAGAGTTGGTGCCAGGACGCCCATATGTTCCTTTGGGCGAAGTGGTCTGCTCAGCCGGGTGAACTCAACTGGAACTTGCCAACCTTCTTCGCTCCAGATCTCGCCAGCCGCACCAAATTCACTCGGCTTCGGCGCGAGGAGCGCCGGAGCAGTGCAGATTCCTATGGCGCGGATTTGTCCACCAGCGAAAGAAAATACTACGTCACCTGGCCGCAGTCTCTTCATGTTTTCGTAGAATACGTTTCGGCCGCCATCTGCCCTGGCGATTGGCGACCAGACGTAGTTGCCCCCGACTTCGTGAACGTAGGTTTGCTTATTGTTGACCCACCAGTATGAATTCCCTTCGGTCGCCAGGTTGCTGTCCTGCATCATGTGTGTCGATTTCTCATCTAAGCTTGATCTGGCTGGGTGTAATCAGAATGATCTGTGATTTCCCCTTGTAAAGCTCAATCATTCCGGAGATTGCAACTGGTCGGCCCTCCAGAGCATGGAGGTTGGGGAACTGATGGGCTCGTTTTCGAAACAGGACCGCATAGAAGATATGATTGGGATACCGTCCACCAAAGTTGACAAACGTCGTCCCCCCACTGCTCGTCGAAACTTGGCTCACCACACCCTCAACAGTCACCTGTTCTCCGATGTGATGGGAAGCCTCGCGCGGCGAGATGGTTTCGGCTTGAGCAAAACTGGCGAGCAAGACGGCGACGCCGATCCCTGAAAGCAGGTTTACTAAGTTGCGCATGAGCCCCCATCGTCGCTGTTGTTGCAGACAGACTTTTAGGTTGGCGATTTGTCCAGATTGCGGCAGGAGGTTGATTGGAGAGAACGTAGTATCGCCTCAGTATTCGCCATGCGCGAAGTAGGTTTCTTACTCGGAAGACTGAAGTACTGGCGGGCACACGGTTCCCAATTGATGTTGCTGATGTGTGTGCCGCGTCGCTGCGGTGAGCCTGAAACGGTCGCCTCTTCGCCATCAAAGAATCTCGAGTTCATGGGTTGACCTCGATCAGGATTTCACGGCCATGGAGATGGAGACTGTTTGGAGAGCAAATGTACACGCGAATTAAGTTGGTCGTAAGTTGGATTTGGCACTGGTTTCGACGCCGCTCCGTTTTCGTCCAGATTTTGATGGTGGTTCCGGTCATCTGTGCAGTTCTTGTGACCGTCCTGGTAGGCAACATGGGCCTGGCACTGATGGGGACGGCAGTCGCTCTCTATGCTCCCGCAGTAGGTTGGATTGGTGGCTTTTTCGCAGTTGTTGTCGCGAAAGCAGGCGCCATTGTTGCTAAAGATCGACGACGGGCTAGGTAGATACCTAGATCGGCTCTATCTTGCACCTCGGTGCCGCCTCGACGCTGAGCTGCATCTTCCACGAACCCGACATTCCTGCCGTGGTGCAGTATTGTCCTGACAGATTTTCCGATCCAAGAGGTGGTCAAGTGCCTGAATGTCTCACCCTTTTTTCCTGCAAAGGCATTTCAGAGGCAAAAGTCTCGGCGGAGTTGGATGGTTCGTTCTCAACGTCCAGCGCGTACAGGCCTGCGACTTCGTAGT
>CAWKBV010000003.1:0-710680 GCA_963847935.1 uncultured Alphaproteobacteria bacterium
AGTCTTTCTTTTCTTGCGGTCCTCGATAGGCTGTGCGCTGTGCGTTCCCGTTCAACAGAAAAGAGCCGCGCAGGTGGGATGCGCGACTCTTTCCGTGCCGACGGTGGTGATGGTGGTGGCTTAGCCGCGGCACTCCGGGTGTTCGATCAGATCGCGGGGATCGTCGCAGCCCGACCCGCCGGGCACGCGGGGCTTCCGGCGCTTGTCGAACTGGCCCTGGTCATTGAACAGGCCGATCCCGGTATCGAGCGAGATCTTGGCGGAAGCGGGAACCGTGTAGGACAGGATCACGAGGGCCGCTGTCGAGAGGGTAATAAGCTTTTTCATGGGTCTTGCTCCATTTTCGCTGGGTGAAGGGTGATCGTTTGTTGGTCATTCGCGTCGATGCGAACTCCATAAGTCTCAGCCCGGAAACCTCGGATTTCCATTGACCAAGGTCAGGTAAAATCACCGACGAAGGCCCGACCATAGCCCCCCTTCGATCGGACCTTTGACCTTTGAGATGGCCGGCTGCGACGTGAAGATCGTCGTCTTTATATGCAGCTTCCGCGCGCAAATCCGGTTCGCCGGACTTTGGTCCGATGACAGGACAGGGCTTTGGTCCGAGGATCGGAACGATGAAGTCCGAGCCCCCTTCGCAGAGGTCCCGACCGTCTTCATTGTCTTTGTGGCGTGGCGAAATATCGGGGGGCGTCACCGGGCGGTCCGGTGAACCCAACCCCCGAGGAAACTCAAATGGCAAACGAACAGACAAAACTCTTCGCACTGAAACTTGGCGGCACGCTCGGACTGGCGGTCCTTCTCGCGGCATCACCGATTACGGTGAGTATGAAGAACGGTTTCGGTGTTCCCAAGGTCATGCTTTCCGCCGCTCTCGCGAAAAGCGGTAGCAGCGGTTCGGGCGGTGGGAATAGCGGCTCTGGCGGCGGCCACAGCGGCGGCAGCGATGACAGCGGTCATCACAGCGGCGGCGACGACAGCGGCCATCACAGCGGAACCGATGATAGCGGCCATCACGGCGGTACGGCGACTGGCGGCGCGGCCTCGGGCGGATCTTCTGTCGTCAAGGTCGAATCCTCGTCCTCGGGCATCGAGGTGACCTACAGCGATGGCTCCCGTGAGGAGATTGAGAATGGCCGCTACGAGGCCAAGAACAGCGCGGGTCGCACGGTCGTCGAACGGTCGGCGACGCAGGCAGACATCGACCGGCTGGCCGCGCTGCGCTGACGCGCACTGAAGTGGACGCTGAGAGGACCGCGCGGGTCGGAACGACCGCGCGGTCCTCCGGCAGGAGAGGGAACGAGGGTTTGGACGCGTTCAAGAGGGGATGGCTGATCCTGTTGCTGGCGGCGGTCTTCTGGTTCGATTCGCCGATCGAGCGGATCGTCGGACCGGGTTCGGATCACGCGGCCTTGGCCAAGGGCGGCTCGAACTCAGGTTCGGGAAGCGGGAATTCAGGCAGCGGCAGTTCAGGTAGCGGTGGCTCTGGCAGCGGCAGTTCGGGTGGCGGCCACGATGATGACGACGACAATTCAGGCTCAGGCGGCGGCAACAGCGGCCCTGGCGGCGGCGGGACTCCCGGTTCGGGGCCGTCAAGATCATCTCCCGGCGGCGCACACAGCCAAACGGGCGGCCGCCCCTTCTTCACCGGAGGCGGCGGAATTCATGTGCAGTATGCCGATGGCCGGATCGAGCGTGTCCGCGACGGCGTGTTCGAAGCGCTGGATCGTCGCGGCAGGCTTGTCGAACGCCACCTCGCAACGGGTCAGGAAGAACGGCGGCTGAAATCTCTGGAAACCAACATTGCCCACGAGGGCAGCCGAAACGGCGTTGTCGTCGCTGCCGAAATTGATGAACGTACCGGCAGCGCGGAGATTACGGACTACCGTGGCTGGCGGGAAAAAATGTGGGGCGGACGGTATCAGCTGAGCGATCCGGGCGGACGGACGGTGGCGCGGCGCGGCCTGAAGGCGACCGATGTGGCCCGTCTCCGCACGATGCTCTTCCTCGACTGAACCCGACCTACTTCCTCCAGTGATCGCGGGCGATCACGGCGGCCTCGACCCGGTTGCGGGCATGCAGCTTTTGCAGGATCGAGGTCATGTAGTGCTTGACCGTCTTTTCCTGAAGGTCGAGCGCGAGGCCGACCTCCTTGTTGCTCTTGCCCTCGGCGACGAGCTTGAGAATATCCTCCTCGCGCTTTGACAGGTCGTCGATCGGGTTCGGCGCCTTGCGGGCCGCACCGTCCCGCATTGCGCTGAGGATGCGTCCGGCGAGCGTCGGCGTCACGTAGGTCTGGCCGCGCGCGAAATCCTTGACGATGCTGACAAGTTCGCGCGACCCGATGCCTTTCAGGAGATAGCCGCACGCCCCTGCTTTCAGCGCGCGCATCACATCGTCGTCATCCTCGGACACCGTGAGGATCGCGACCTTCGGCGGGTTCTCGAGCGAACTTATACGGCGCAGCGCCTCAATCCCACCGCCGCCCGGCATGGAAAGGTCGAGCAAGACAAGATCGGGTCGGTGGTGGCGCGCAAGCTGCACCGCGCTGTCGGTGTCACCGCCCTGACCGACGATCGCGATGGCGGGATCGTCGGACAGTGTCCGTGCGACCCCTTCGCGGTAGAGCGGATGGTCATCGACCACGACGATCCGGAATGCCTCGCGCTCAGTCATGCTGTCTCCAGTTCCATCGAAAGTTCCGCACCGCCGTCGGGGCGGTTTTGCATCACCATTGTTCCGCCGAGACTTTCGATCCGGTCCTGAAGTCCCGAAAGCCCCATGCCACCATCGCTTTCCATATCGATTTCGCCGCCAACAAATCCCGGTCCCCGATCGCGCACGACAAGACTGAGATCTCCCCGGTCGCAGGTCAGACGCACCTCTTGTCCCTTGCCGTCCGCATGGCGCCACGCATTGTTCAGCCCTTCCTGCACGAAGCGGTAGAGGCAGATCTTGACGGCGGCCGAAAGTGTGCAACCTTCCCCCACCTCGCAGAAGACATCGACCTTGGCTCCGGTCCGCGCGGCATGGGCGTCCGCCACGCCCTGAACAATATCGCAGGCGCTTCGCGCGTCGATGTCGGGCAAGGATATCCCGCGTGAGATCGTGCGCACTTCGCGGATCGCGTCCTTTACGGCACGCTCGATCACATCGATCTCTTCGCTGTCGCCGTTCGCATCGCGAAGCTTGTCGAGACGCAGCGCGGCGAAGCCCAGAAGCTGCGCCGGCCCATCGTGCAGATCGCCAGCAAGGCGTCGGAGTGCCTGGTCGTTCATCGCGGAACTTCGCGCCGCCGCGTTCTGCACCCGCTCCCTGAGCCTCCGGTTGCGCTCACTGAGCGCCCGCAGATCTTCCAGCCTTGCGGTCAACGCCATACGCTGCCGATCGATCGTGCGGCTTCCACCGAGAACGATCAGATAGAGAAGCGCGCCGATCGCACTGAAGATCGCAGCCACCGAGACCCATGAGTTCCGTCGCGCCGCCGAAAGGTCTTGTTCAAGTTGGGTCGCGACCTCGTAGAACTCCGCGACGCCGATGATCTTGCCCGACCAGACCTCGCGGATCGGGCTGTAGATCTCGAGAAGCGGCAGGCCGAGCGCATGCTCGCCCTTGTCCTCCTCGTCGTTGAGGTCCTCGAAAGTCGCACGAACTTCACCATCCAAGGCACCGGCGAGGCTTGGGGATACATCGAACCTCTTGCCCGTGATGGTGACATCACTCGACTCCACCACGAGCCCGCCGGGCTTCCAAAGCTTGAACGAGACGACGCGCTCGCCAAGCGTGGTGTTCTGGAAGAGCTCCTCCAGCGCGCGCTTGGCGCCGGGGGAAAGTGTATCGGCATCGGCCAAATCCTGGCTCAGGGGGGCGATGATGCTGTCGATATACTGGGCCGAGGCGAGAGCGGTATTGCGTACGACGCTGTCTTCGATCCGTCCTGCCACCAGTCGGCCGACCAGGATCATCGAGAGAACCATAACGAAACCGCCCGCCAGCGCAAATTGCGCGACGAGGGAAAGCGATTTCAGCGACTCCAGTATGCTCCGCATCATTTCGGCCCATTTCACCGTGCCATATTCGGAAAGAACGTTCCGCGTTGATACGGTCTTTGGTCTGATCAACGCGAGGAAAACCAGCGTCTCCGCAGCTCAACGGTCGACTTTCTCGCGAATGCGATGCGGATAGTTGCCCAAGCCGGGCGGAACCTGAACCCGAGGCGGCTCAAGTTGCGATGGCCAAATGGCGCGACACACGAGCTTTTCCTTGTCGTCATGGCGCAGAACCTCCGAGAATTCGCCCAGCCAGAACTCCAGTGCATGCTCCAATGGGCGACAATAGGGATTTGAGCGGTCAAAACATCCAAGCCCACGCGCTTTCACCGACGAAAGCGCACGTCGAACGGTCAAACTTTTCAAAGCGGTCGGGAATAACCCGAAATCTGGCCGAGTTCTTCGACAGAGGCCGCATTCCCTAACGCCTAGACCTTGGAGGACGTGCGGGTTGCAGGCCGCACCGGTAAAGCGCAGGCTGGGTCACCTTCCGAAGGAGGCAGACTTATGGCCCGCAAGGATTTCGACCCGAGATCCGTCGATCCCGACGGACGCCTGCCCGCAAAAGCGACGCTCTTCAGGTCGGCAGGGCTCGAACCGTGGCGGGGCGCAGTCGACGGCGAAACAATCAACGGGCCTGTCACCGTTCTGGCCTACGGCAATGATATGCCTGGCAAAGGTCCGCGACTGCACGTCCATCCCTATGACGAGACCTTCATCGTCATAGAGGGCCGGGCGCGCTTCTTTGTCGGAGACTCCGTCATCGAGGCGGGCTCAGGGGAAGTCGTGCTCGGCCCCAAGGGTATTCCGCACAGATTCGAGAACATGGGACCGGGACGGCTGCAAACGATCGACATTCATCACTCGCCGCGCTGGATCCAGACGGATCTAGAATAGGACACGGGTGAGTGCCGCGAAGGGAAGAGATCGAGGTTCGACGACAGAGGCTTCAGATAACTGGGCACAGGTTCCCGTCTTATGTTCGAGATCGGGACAGACCCCGCCCCACGAACCAGCGTCGAGCGCAGCGCCCATTGGAGCAAGGCACGCCTGCGCAGGACGAATGACGAAACAGCCAGCATTCCCCCGCCTTCGCAGCGTTGCCAAGCATACTCAAGGCCTTTGCGGGTCGTCGGATCATTGATCCAGCTCGTCCTTCGAGTTCGCTGCTCCGCGACAGTATCGCGCATCCCTTGTCGCAGTGCCTGCACTTGGCGGTTCAGTTCGATCATCTGCGGCGCCTTGAAACCGGCGTTGCGCAAAAGGTCGTCGGTCAGACAGCCGGTCTTCGGATGAAGATCCTTCCCCTTCTGCGTAAGGTGGACCTCGACATGGCGTTCATCGGAGGTCGCCGGTCGATGGGTTCCTGCTGCTCGACACTGCGAAGTTCGCGGCGTCTTTCGCCGGCGATGTCGATGCCGACACGGCTGCGTTCATGGCCGACTCTCAGGTTCCCTGGGGTGTGGAGGCGCTGATGGGTGCGGTGACCGATGCCGCATGAAGACAAAGCCGAGCTGCTATCTCGTTGCCACCGACGACCACATGATACCGCTGAGCGGCTTCCACCACCTAGTCGGCACGGAATCGCGAAAGCGACTGCGAAACAAGTCGACATTTTGCTCGAAAGTATTTGGCTCACCATTCCCAGGAAAACTGCTTTCCTTACGGGTTCTTTATGCGCCGGCGTTGCGCAGACAATAGCTTCATTACGCTACATCGCGCGAACAACAGGACGACGCCGTCTGCCGAGGCCTTTGGCAAATCAAATGGTGCAATGCTCGACCTACGTCCTCCGCTGCATGTTGTCGGATTGATCCTGGTTGTCCTCGGGATCGCGATGGCGTTCCCGGCGGCCGTGGATTTCATGACGGGCAGCGAAAATTGGACAGCGTTCTGCCTGTCCGCTCTTCTTACGTCTTTCACCGGCGGAATGTTTGCGATGGCGACCTCCAGTGGCACTGCTGGTAGCCTTTCAATTCGCCAGACCTTCCTGATGACTGCGGCAACATGGATCGCCGTCGCGATGTTTGGCGCGATACCCTTCATGCTGGGCGAGCCGTATCTGGGATTGACTGATGCGATGTTCGAGGCGACATCGGGAATTACCACCACCGGCTCCTCGGTGGTTCCCGGAGTCGAAACCATGTCCTCCGGCTTTCTGCTCTGGCGTGGCATGCTGAATTGGTTCGGCGGCCTTGGGATCGCCTTTGTCGCAATGGTATTCTTCCCGTTCCTCCGGGTGGGTGGAATGAAGTTCTTCAATGTCGAGGGCTTTGACACCATGGGCAAAGTATTGCCGCGCGCCGCTGACATCGCTCTCAAGCTGCTCCTCGTCTATTTTGCAATCACCGTCGTTGCCGGGCTCAGTTACCTCTCTTTCGGGATGGCAGCTCTCGATGCCGTGGTTAACGCGATGGCCACCGTCGCGACGGGCGGCTTTTCGACCGCTGACGCCTCGTTTGGCAAGTATCACGGTCCAATCGAGTATGTCGGCGCCTTCTTCATGATCCTGTCGAGTTTGCCCTACATCCGGTTCGTCCAGTTGATCAGCGGATCGGCCCGGCCGCTTATGAAGGATAGTCAGATCCGCGCTTATCTCGGGATCATCGTCGTCGCAGTGGGCAGCGTGGTCTTGTGGCGACTGAACACATCCGACGTCGGCTTCGAACCCGCGCTAAGAGGTACGCTCTTCAATCTTGCCTCGATCATTTCCTGCACGGGGTTCGGCACGGACAATGTCGCCAACTGGGGCAGCTTCGCAGTAGTCGTCGCTTTCCTCATTGGGCTGATCGGGGGCTGCACCTCTTCCAGTTCAGGCGCGATATCGGTATTCCGCTGGCAGATCTTGGCAAAAGCGATCGCCGCGGCCATCAAGAAGTTGCACAACCCGTCTCGTGTCGTCCCTATCCGCTACGAAGGCCGCATCGTCCGCGAAGACGTACTCGATCCGATGATGATGTTCTTTTCTGCCTACATCCTTGCCCTTGGGACGAGCAGCGTTCTGCTCGGACTGGCCGGGGTCGACATGGTGTCTTCGATCTTCGCCGTTTGGACTTCGATCGGCAACATTGGATACGGGTTCGGTGATGCTTTGGCGCCGACCGGGACATTCGCGGCGTTTCCGGCCACCGCGAAATGGGTGCTGATCGTGGTCATGCTCCTCGGTCGTCTGGGCTTCTCGCCAATCCTAATCCTGCTCCTGCCGCGCTTCTGGCGGAATTAACGGACGGGGCCGCAAAGATCATTCTGCCGCGACATTGTCGGACAAGCCCTCCAGCTAGCTTTCGGCAATCCGATAGCCGATGCCGGGCTCGGTGAAGATGTAGCGTGGATTGGTCGCATCATCGCCGAGCTTCCGGCGCAGCTGGCGGATGTAGACGCGAAGATATTGGCTATCCTCGGTGTGAGCGGGGCCCCAGATCGTCTTGAGTATCATCTCCTGCGTGACCAGCCGACCGCGGTGACTCGCGAGCATCCAAAGCAGGTCGAACTCTCGACGGGTCAGGTGTATCGACTGGCCATCCAAGGCCGCCCCGTGTGCGGCGGCGTCGATCGTCAGTCCACCTATCGTCAGAACCGGCGGCGCCCCTTCGCCGCTTCGGTCACGGAGAAGGCTACGCACGCGGGCGAGAAATTCCTTCACGCCGAACGGCTTCACGACATAGTCCTGGGCTCCCGCGTCCAGTGCCTCGACCTTGCCCAACTCGTCGGAACGGACCGAAAGCACCAGCACCGGGACCTGGCTCCAGCCACGGATTTCGTGAAGCACGGCCGTGCCATCTGCGTCTGGCAGACCGAGGTCGAGGACGACCAGTCCAGGGCTTTCTCGCGCCACGGCGGCGATGCCCTCGCGCGCAGTGCCGGCTTCCAATACCTGATGACCTTCTGCCTGAAGTGCGATGCGCAAGAACCGGCGGATCGGCACTTCGTCGTCAATGACAAGGATGCGCGCAGACTCGTTCACGCCACGACCTCCGGGTTGTGAAGCGGAAGCGATAGGACAATGCGCGTCCCGCTGCCGTCTGGCCAGCCCGCCTCGATGCCGATCGTTCCGCCCATCGCCTCGATCAGACCTCTGCAGATGGCGAGGCCAAGGCCCGTGCCGGCGCGCTGACGGTCGCCGCCGGCAACGCGGTAAAACATGTCGAAGACGCGGGCGCGATCAGCCTGGGAAATTCCGGGCCCGTGATCGGACACCGACAGTTCCAACCTGGAACCCGCAGGGCGCGCGGACAGTTCGATCTCGGTCCCCACCGGGGCGTATTTTGCCGCATTGTCGAGGACGTTGACGAGAACCTGCTCCAGAAGCACTCCATCCGCAAGCACCATTGGCAGATTGTCGGGGACCTCGATGGTAAGGGTATGAGCGCGCAGGACACTGCGCATCCGCTGGCGCGCGGCACCGACAAGTTCGGCCAGGTCAAGCGGCGCGAGCCGTGGCTTCAACGCGCCATGGCCAAGTCGGGTCATGTCGAGAAGGTTTTGCACGTATCGGTCCAGCCGCTCCCCCTCTTCCCGGATGTTTTCGGCAAGATCCACACGGGTTTCGACAGGCAGATCGGGCGCTTCGGCCAGGCTTCCAGCTGCGCCTATGATCGTGACCAGGGGCGTGCGCAGATCGTGGCTGACCGACGAAAGTAGCGCGGTCCGCAATCGATCCGTCTCGGTCGCAAGCTCCGTAGCCGACAGCTCTTCGGTGAGCCGAAGCCGTTCCAACGCAAGCGCGATCTGATCGATCAGGGCATCGAGCAGCCGCCGATCCGTGCGTGCCAGCGTGCGGTCGTCGGCAAAGGCGATGCCAAGGACGCCCAGCCTGTGCTCGCCGGCAACGAGAGGCAAGAAGAGCCAGTGGGCCGTTGGCAGCGTGTTCGAACCACGGCCCGCGGGTTCGCCCTTTTCCCAGGCAAACTGCGCCGCGGAGCCATCACGGACTTCGAGGCGGTCCTCCGGCGGAAAGCCTCCGACTACGTCCAGTTCGCCCCTGTCGCGCGGCATCAAAAGAATTGCCTCGCATCGAAGTGTCGTTGCCACATGGCTGACCGAGGCCCAGATCACGTCATCTGCGGTCGCCGCTGATGCGACCCGGCGGCTGAAGTCGTAGAGCTTGTTGGTGCGGTCGGCTATAGAGGTTTGCGCCTCGGCGCGCGCGCGGAGGCGTGCGGCCAGGTTTCCGGTGATGAGCGAGGCAGCAAGAAACAGGCTGAGTGTCAGAAGCTCGCCCCGCCGCGAGACGTGAAAAGTGAAGCGCGGCTCCGTAAACAGAAAGTTGTAGGCGAGAAAGCCGAGGATCGCCGATGCGACGGCGGGGCCGAGCCCGCGGCGGCTGGCCACCGCCACGACCGCGGTCATGTAGACGACCGACAGGCTGGTCACGGGAAACGTCCGCTCAGCCACCCATGCGCAAGCCGAGGCGATGAGGATAGCCAGCGCGGCCTCGATGAAGGCATTCGGTTCGGCTGCGAGGTGAGGAAAATGCAGTCCACGTTTCGGCGTTCGCCCGTCGGGCACTGAGGCGATGGTGACTTCAAATGGTCCCGAACGGCGGAGGATGTCGGTCGCGACGTCCTCCGAAACGAAACGCGCGAGCATCGACCGCGGCCGCGGCCGGCCGATGATGATCCTGCGCACGTTGCGGTCGCGCGCGTAGACGAGGATCGCATCGGCCACATCGCGCTCGGCATCGAGCGTCCCCAGTTCCGCGCCGAGGCGCTCGGCCAGCCTCAAGGTGGCAGCCAGGCGATCTTTGTCCGCTTCGGGCAGCACCTCCATCCGCGTGGAGGCAACGTTCAGTGCGATCCACTCCGCCCTTGCCCTGTCCGCAGAGCGCTTGGCAACCCTGATCGCCTCGCGCGCGGCTGGGCTTTCGTTGACGCAGACGAGGATGCGTTCCTGCGTTGGCCAAGGCCCTGCGATGGCATTTGCCGCCATGTGTTCGCGCAACTGGGCATCCACGCGGTCGGCGGCGGCGCGCATGGCCAGTTCGCGCAAGGCCGTCAGATTGCCCTTGACGAAAAAGGAAGACAAGGCGCGCGCGGCCTGCTCCTGCGGATAGACCTTGCCCTGCTTCATTCGCTCAACGAGTTCGTCAGGCGGCAGGTCGATCAGTTCGATGTCGTCCGCCATTTCCATGACGCTGTCTGGCACAGTTTCGCGCACCCTGACGCCGGTGATACGTGCGACCGTTTCGTTCAGTGTCTCGATGTGCTGGATATTGAGCGTGGTACAGACGTCGATGCCGGCCGCGAGGACCTCTTCCACGTCCTGCCAACGCTTTTCATGACGACTCCCTGCGACATTGGTATGCGCAAGCTCATCGATCAACGCGAGTTCCGGGTTGCGCTCCAAGAGCGCATCGAGGTCCATCTCCGTCAGGACGCGACCGTGATAGATCATGGGTTTTCGCGGCAACTGCGGCAACCCCGCAAGCTTTGCCTGCGTTTCGGCGCGCCCATGTGTCTCGACCAGCGCGGCAACGACATCGACGCCTTCGGCGCGCTTGCGATGCGCATCCTCAAGCATCGCCCAGGTCTTGCCGACGCCGGGCGCGGCGGCGATGAAAACCTTAAGCCGACCCCGACCCTCGCGCTCCGCATGGGCAAGCAGAGCGTCGGGCGAGGGCCGGATCTCGGCGTCGGACGTCATTCGGCGGGGCCTCCTTCCGCGCCAGCGGGCGGCATTGGGAAGGCGCTGTCAAGCGCGAGGTTCGTCACCAGTACGTTTACCCGCGGCTCGCCGTAGAGACCGAGTAGCCGCCCCCGAACGGCGTTGTCTATCAGTGCACGCACGTGGTCCGGATTGGCCGCCCTCGCCGTCGCAATGCGGCCGACCTGAGCCCGCGCGGCTTCGGGACTTATGTCGGGATCGAGACCCGAAGCGGAGGCGGTCACCGCATCTATAGGGGCAGCGGTGCCGTTTTCAGCTTCCCATGCGGCGCGGCGCTCGGCTACCTGGGACGCGAGAATCGCCGAGGTCGGGCCAAGGTTCGATCCAGCGCTGCTCGCTGCGTTCCAGTTCGACGCCGACGGCCGGGGGTGCAGATAGGCGGCACCTGCGAAGGGTTGAGCGATCACGGACGCGCCCAGAACGACACCATCGCGTTCGATCAGACTGCCGTTCGCGGCAACGGGAAACAGCGTCTGCGCGACACCGGTGATCAGGAGGGGATACGCAATGCCGGTCAGCAGGGTAAAGCCGATGGTCAAGCTGATGGCGGGTCGAAGATGGCCGAGCATGTCTGGTTCCCCTCAGGCAAGGTGCAGCGCGGAGACTGCCATGTCGATGACCTTGATGCCGACGAAAGGCACGATAAGGCCGCCCGCACCATAGACCAGCAGATTGCGCCGCAGAAGTTCTGCCGCCGAGGCCGGTCGATACCTGACCCCTTTGAGCGCAAGCGGCACGAGCGCGATCAGGACCAGAGCGTTGAAGATCACCGCCGACAGGACGGCGGACGTGGGCGAGGCGAGGCGCATTACGTTGAGGACGCCCAGTCCCGGATAGGCGGCGACAAAGATCGCGGGCAGGATGGCGAAGTATTTCGCCACGTCGTTCGCGATCGAGAACGTCGTCAGCGCACCGCGGCTGATCAGAAGCTGCTTGCCAACCATCACGACCTCGATCAGCTTCGTCGGATCGCTGTCGAGGTCGATCAGGTTCGCCGCTTCCTTCGCCGCCGGAGTGCCCGCGTTCATCGCCACGCCCACGTCGGCCTGCGCCAATGCTGGTGCGTCGTTCGACCCATCCCCGCACATGGCGACAAGCCGCCCGCCTGCCTGTTCGCGGCGGATGAGGTCCAGCTTAATCTCCGGCGTCGCCTCGGCCAGGAAATCGTCCACCCCCGCCTCTGCGGCGATGGCAGCGGCGGTCAACGGGTTGTCGCCGGTGATCATCACCGTGCGAATGCCCATTGCGCGCAATTCCGCGAAGCGTTCTCGCACGCCGGGCTTGACGATGTCCTTCAGGTGCACCGCGCCAAGGATGTCATTGCCCTCAGCCACCAGGAGGGGCGTTCCACCCGACCGCGCGATGGCATCGACCTGCGCCGCCAGAACCGCGTGCGGAGTCTTCCCGATAAGCCGGATCACGGCGTCGATGGCACCCTTGCGGACTTTCCCGCCGTCGGGCAGGTCAACGCCCGAGAGCCGGGTTTGCGCGGTAAAGGCCACGGGTTCAGCCCCGGCCGGCAGCCCGGGTATGCCACCCAGTATCTCGCGCGCCTTGTCGACGATGGATTTGCCTTCCGGAGTTTCGTCGCCCAGCGAGGCCAGCGCCGCCGCCTCGGCCAGGCGACGCAGATCGACGCCCGGCATGGGGATCAGAGCGTCGGCCATGCGGTTGCCGAAGGTGATTGTGCCGGTCTTGTCCAGTAGCAAAGTGTCCACGTCGCCAGCGGCTTCGACTGCGCGGCCCGACTTGGCGATGACGTTGGCCTTCACCAGCCGGTCCATCCCGGCAATCCCGATGGCCGATAGAAGCCCGCCGATCGTGGTCGGGATCAGCGTCACGAACAGTGCGCCAAGGACGACGACGGGAATGTCAGTACCGGAATAGGTGGCGAAGGCGGGAAGCGTCACGACGACGAAAAGAAAGATCAAGGTCAATCCAACCAGCAGGATGTTGAGGGCGATCTCATTTGGCGTCCGTTGGCGCTCGGCCCCTTCGACCAGCGCAATCATCCGGTCGAGGAAGCTTCTTCCCGGTTCGGCCGTGACACATATCACCAGCCAGTCGGAGACCACGGTGGTGCCGCCCGTCACCGAGGAGCGGTCGCCGCCCATCTCGCGGATCACCGGCGCGGATTCCCCGGTGATCGCGCTTTCGTCCACAGAAGCGACGCCGCGCACCGCCTCTCCATCGATGGGAATGATATCGCCGGCCGCGACATGGACGAACTGGCCGGGTTTCAGCCCGGAAGAGACAACCTCGGTCGCGGTCGCGGGATTGTCGTCAGGAGAAGTCAGCATTCGCACGCGGCTTTCCGATTTGGTCGCGCGCAGCGTGTCGGCTCGTGCGCGACCGCGGCCTTCCGCCAGTGCTTCGGCGAAATTGGCGAACAGCACGCACAGCCAGATCCAAAGCGAAATGTGCAGCGCCACTCCTGCGCCGGGGGTGCCGGCTACTAGATCCCGCAGGCCGAGGATCGTGGTCATCGCCGCGACGATGGCGGTGACGAACATCACCGGGTTGTGCCAGAGTTGGCCCGGGTCCAGCTTTCGGACGCTCTGGCGCAGTGCGGCGGCATAGAGGCCGGATTGGTCCACGGTTTGAGGAGGGTGTTTCGACATCGGTTCGTCCTTCAGAAGGTCTGGCCGGCTAGCCGCGCGGTTTCCTCCGCGACGGGGCCAAGAGCAAGAACAGGAAAGAAGGTCAGCGCACCAAGGATCAGCACCGTCAGGATCAGGAGCGTCACGAACAGCGGCCCATGGGTCGGGAATGTGCCTGCGGTGACCGGTGCAGGGGTCTTGCGGATCATCGACCCGGCGACGGCGAGCATCGGCACGATGATCGCGTAGCGCCCCATAAGCATGATAATTCCCATTGCGGTGGTGTTCCAGGGTAGGGCTGCACCATAGCCGGCGAAGGCCGAGCCGTTGTTTCCGGTGGCACTGGAATAGGCATAGAGAATTTCGCTGAGTCCGTGCGGGCCCGCGTCCTGAACCGCGGCCAAGGCCTCGGGTACAGTCGCCGCGACCGCCCCGCCCACAAGGATGCCAAGCGGCATTGACAGGAAGGCCAGCACGGCCAGCGTCACTTCGCGGCTCTCGATCTTTCGGCCCAGATATTCCGGCGTGCGTCCGACCATCAGCCCGGCAAGGAACACCGCCAGAACGACATAGAGCAGCATCCCGTAAAACCCGGCGCCGACACCGCCAAAGACCACCTCGCCGATCTGCATGAAGACCAGCATGACGAGGCCCGAGAGTGGCATGTAACTGTCATGCATCGCATTGACCGACCCGTTCGAAGCCGCCGTTGTCGATGCTGACCAAAGCGCGGACAGCATTGCGCCGAACCTCTGCTCTTTGCCCTCCATGTTGGCGCCGGGGCCAAGCAGCGGGTTGCCCGCGGCCTCGTAACCATGGATCACCGCCAGACCCGCCGCAAACATCACCGCCATGGCAGCGAAGATCGCCCAGCCCTGTCGCCGATCGCCTGCCATACGGCCGAAGAAGAAGCAGAATGCCATCGGGATCAGCAGGATCGCCAAGCATTCGGCCATGTTCGAGACGACGGTCGGATTTTCAAACGGATGAGCTGAGTTCACGCCAAAGAAGCCGCCGCCATTGGTGCCCAATTGCTTGATGGCGATCTGCGCCGCCGCCGGGCCGCGGGCGATGATCTGCTCGTTGCCTTCAATCCCTGTGGCGGTCACCGCGCCGAGCAGCGTCTGCGGCACACCCTGCCAAGCCAGGAACAGCGCCAGGACGATCGACAGGGGCAACAGAATCCATAGCACCGACCGGATCAGATCGACCCAGAAGTTGCCGATGGTGGTGCCGCTGCGGTTGGTGAAACCTCGAACTACCGCCACCGCCACCGCCATCCCGGTGCCTGCGCTGACGAAGTTCTGCACCGTCAGACCAGCCATCTGGCTGAGGTAGGACAGCTGCGCCTCGCCCGAATAGGCCTGCCAGTTGGTATTCGTGACGAAGCTTACGGCCGTATTGAAGGCAAGGTCAGGCGCCATGGCGCCGATCCCGTCCGGATTGAGTGGCAGAACGGCCTGAAGGCGCAGGAGCGCATAGAGAAGAATGAAGCCCGCAAGATTGAAGGCCAGCAACGCCATGGCATAGGCGGACCAGCTCATCTGGCGCGCTGGATCTGAGCCCGACGCGCGCAGTATCACGCTCTCAACCCGCAGGAGTGACTGCGGCAACTGCCCGGCATAGATGCGCATCATCCCCGCGCCCAAGGCGGTGGCAAGGCCGGTAAGTACGACGAAGTAGATGCTATAGCTGAAAAGGATGGTCATCTCGCCCGCCTTCAGAACCGGTCGGGGCGCAACAGCGCCGCGCCAAGGTAGATGAACAGGGCGGCGGATACGGCCAGGCCAAGGATCAGGTCGAACATCGTTCGCCCTCACATCCGCTCGATGAGGCGCACAGCAAGCGCAAATGCAGCAAGTGTTCCAATGCCAATGGCGAGGTAGATGCAGTCCAACATGGCCAACTCCTTCGATACTCGAAGGCATGTCACTCGTATTGATGTAAGAGATCTATTTGTATTCGCTCATAGGACATAAAGGACGCGTAATGGTCGAGACATCTCTTGAGCAGATCAGTTCGCCAAGGCCGTAGGCTCGCTATCGCGATGATCTGGTCGTCGGTGAATCCTGTTCGTTTTATTCTCCGTCCATTCGTTGGCGCGCACTTTAGACACAGGTGGCGGAAATAGCCTGTGGCAGGTCAGGAGCACTACCGCGTTCCATTCCAAGAAGCCTTTGGTGCCTGTGCTGGCGATGGTCCAGCAAGCGAACAGTTCGGTCTCCCCGGCGATCGCGTGCTGGAACCTGTCGTGGACCAGCTTGGAGCGCGCAATTCCGCCGAAGGCTTCGATCGCGTCTACAAGCTCCGACTTGCGCCTGAGCGACCAGATTTCAAAGCCGATCGTCTCGATCAGTGGTGTCACCCTTTTTCCGTCGGCAGAATCTCTCGAATGACGTCCCTCAATGGCAACGTTTTTCGGTCATCGACCGAAAGGACCAGGCTGAAGGTTTCGGCACCACACCGCTCCGCTACGTCGATCAGTTCCCGTATCGCCGTCGCGCGCTGATCGTCCCATACATTGAAGCCGTAGACCTCGCTAAGCCCCAGCAGACGCAAACATCGGGCACGAGCCAGATCTGCCGCCGCTTCCGGGGTCATTCCTCGGTTCGACGCCGACGCATGCGACCGACTGTGCAAGGTCCAGGAACTCCGCGAACGGAGGATGGCGCGCAGTCTTCTGGTTCAACGCCCGGGCAATCATTTCGCGTCGCGCTGCATGATCCATTCGACTTCCGGCGCGGCGATGAAGCGCCATTTGCGCAGCGGGCCGGCCATGACGTTAAGGTAATACATCTCGAACCCGTAGGGCGCACCGCAAGGGTGGTGGCCGCGTGGCACCAGAACGACGTCGCCGTCCATCACCGCCATCGTCTCGTTCAACTGCAGATCGTCGGTATAGACCCGCTGGATGCCGAACCCGTCGGCGGGACTGAGCCGGTGGTAGTAGGTTTCCTCAAGATAGGTGATGCGGGGGAAATCGTCTTCATCATGCCGGTGGGACGGGTAGGATGACCAGTGTCCCGCCGGCGTGAAGACCTCGGTGACGAGGAGTGAGTCGCAGAAATCTTCGTTTTCCATCGCGATGTTGTTGATGTGACGGGTGTTCACGCCCCTGCCGCGTTCGGTCAGCGTGATGCCGTCGGGTCCGATGCGCCGCGCCGCGTGGCCGCCGTTGCCGGGGGCGGAACAAACCGCAATGATGCAGTCGGTCTCTGCGGTGGCGCCCCACTCCGTTCCGTTCGGCATGTAGAGGCAGTGTGGCGGGGTCTTCTCGAAGACATCCATCCGCTCGCCCAGCACGCCCCAATCCTGACCCGCGGCCTGAATCGCGGCCTTGCCCTCGACCATGACGAGGACCACTTCGCGGTCGCCCGTGGCCTCGGCGGCTTTGTCCCCCGCCCGGAGCCGGTAGAGCGAGAAGCCGACATAGCGCCAGCCTGCCGTTTGAGGCGTGACCTCGTGCACCTTGCCGTGGGTGCCGAAGGGTTTGCGCAGAAGGTCAGGCATCGGAGCCTCCTCAGTCGATTATGCGTTGCCGGGCGGAATTGGCATTGTATTTCTGCCGCGCCCGCTCCAGCCGCTCCGGTCCTCCGACCTGCGGCACGGCGACGTCCCACCAGAGGCCTCCGGCGCCGGTGCCGGACTGGGCCTCGGTGTCGATCACGATGACGGAGGGAATGGTGCGCACCCGCGCGGCGACGATCTTTGCCTCCAAGTCAGCAATATCAGCGGCTTTCTCGGCATGAGCGCCCATCGAGGCGGCATGGGCCACGAAGTCGATCTCGGGCTGCACCTCGACCTGGGTCGTCGCATACATGTTGTTGAACTCAGCTCCGCCGCATTCCTGCTGCAGCCGGTTGATGCAGCCGTAGCCGCGGTTGTCGGTCAGCACGATGGTAAATGGCACGCGGCGCATGACCGCCGTCGCAAGTTCGGAATTGGCCATCATGTAGGAGCCGTCGCCGACAAAGCAGATCACCTCCTTCTCAGGCGCGGCGAGCTTGATGCCCATCGCGCCCGCGACCTCGTAACCCATGCAGCTGTAGCCGTATTCCATGTGGTAGCCGCCCTGCGCGGCTTGCCACAGCACTTGCAGCGCGCCGGGCATGGTGCCAGCCGCGCACATCGCGAGCGTGTCCTTCGTCGCCACCCTCTGCACCGCACCGATCACCTGCGCGTCGGAGGGCAGCTTGTTGGCATCGGCCTCGGGCGTCGCGGTCACGGTCGCGACCGTCTCGTGCCAGTTTTCCCGCGACCTGGTGTCGAAGGCGGGGGCCTTGTGACTGTGAAGCGCGTCGGAGAGCTTTGCCAGGGTCGCCTTGGCATCGCCGACGCAAGGAATGGCCCGATGCTTGGTCGCGTCGTAGCCCGCGAGGTTGATGGAGACGAGTTTGCGCGCGGGATTCCCGAAGGCGGTCCAGCTAGCCGTGGTGAAGTCCTGGAAGCGCGTGCCGACGCCGATCACGAGATCGGCCGTGGCGCAGAGCTCGTTGGCGCATTGCGAGCCGGTCACACCCGGCGAACCAAAGTTGAACGGGTCGTCCCAGCCGTTCGCGCCCTTGCCTGCCTGCGTCTCGGCGAAGGGTATGTTGTGGGTCTTCGCGAAGGCCGCGAGATCGGCCTCGGCCCCACTGTAGATTACCCCGCCCCCCGCGAGGATCACCGGCGACGTGGCCGCGAGGATCAGCGCGGCGACGTCTTCGACGTCGCGTGGGTCGGGCTCGGGCCGGCGGATGCGCCAGACCTGCGGAACGAAGAAACTTTCGGGATAGTCATAGGCCTCGGCCTGCACATCCTGGCAGAAGGCGAGGCAGGCCGGTCCGCAATTGGCCGGGTCGGTCATCACCGAGAGCGCTCGCGGAAGACAGGTCAGCAGCTGCTCGGGCCGGGTGATCCGGTCGAAATAGCGCGTCACTGGGCGAAAGGCGTCGTTCGCGCTGATCGTGCCGTCGTCGAAGTCCTCGATCTGTTGCAGAACCGGGTCAGGCCGGCGGTTGGCGAAGACGTCACCGCAGATCATCAGCACCGGCAGCCGGTTGACATGCGCAAGGGCTGCCGCCGTCACCATGTTGGTCGATCCGGGGCCAATGGACGACGTCACTGCATGGGCGCGCCTGCGCCTCTTGGTCTTGGCATAGGCGATGGCTGCATGGGCCATGGTCTGTTCGTTCTGGCCGCGCCAAGTCGGAAAAACGTCCTGGTATCGGTGCAGCGCCTCGCCGATCCCTGCCACGTTGCCGTGCCCGAAGATTGCCCAGACGCCGTCGATGAAGCGCTCGCCCTCTTCGGTCATCTGTACCGAGAGCCATTTGATCATCGCCTGCGCGGCGGTTAGCCTGTTCGTCTTGGTCATGCTGATTTCTCCTTCGCCGCGGCGCGCGCCGCATCCCATATCCCGCAGAGCTTCCCGAACCGCCTCGCCATCTCCGCGACAGCGTCGTCGTCGGCAAGCTCGCCGTTCAGCCAAGCGCGCGCGATTCTGCCGAAGATCGTCCGGCCGACAGCAAAACCCTTTACCAGGGCGAAACCCGCCGCCACCTCGAAAGAAGCCTTAAGGTCCGCCTCCGGCGCGTCGAGTCCAAGGACCACGATCCCGCGCGTGTGATGGTCGCTCTCCTCGATTGCCGCAATCGCCTGGCCCCATGCCGCCCGTGTCTTCATCGGCTCAAGTTTCCACCAGTCGGGGAAGACACCGATGCCGTAGAACTGCCGGATCAGCGTCGCGGTGGTCGCATCGTCGACCGGGCCGACCTTGGACGGGATGATCTCCAGAAGGAACTCAAGTCCGTTTCGCCGCGACGCCTCGAAGAGCCGCTTGACCGTCGTCTCCTGCTCCTTGCGCATCGCCGCATCATCATCGGGATGGCAAAAGCAAAGAACCTTCACGACGTTGCCGCGCGCCCATTCCTCAAGCCCGCCGCAGTCGAGGCCGAGCTCAGGCTCCAGCTCCAGCGGGCGCGACCCCGGCCACTCGCAGGGCCGCCCGATCCAGAGCCCGGCGCCGGAGGCCGCATGAAGCGCCGCCTTGCCGATCCGGTTGTCGCAGAGAATGCCATAGCCCGGCCGACCCCCTTGGACCTGCACGGCGGCGGCGAGGCAGAGCGACTTGAACGCGCCGCCCTTCTCCAGGCTGTAGCCCTCCATCTCCTCCAACTGCATCCGGTGGTCGAAGGCGAAGATGTGGTAGTCCGCCCAGTCGGGTAGGCCCCGGCTGGCCCGTGTCGTCGCCCAGTGGATTTGTTCAAGCTCTGCGTCGTTCCTCAGATCCGGGCGCTTCACACCGCGCTTGAGGAAGAACTCCAACTCTTCCCAGCTTGGATAGGCCGGGGTACAGCCATGGCGCGAAACCGCGAAGGCGCCGCAGGCATTGGCGTATTTGAGCGCGGTCGGCCAGTCCTCACCATCGAGCCAGCCCTTCAGGAGGCCCGAGAAGAAGCCGTCGCCTGCGCCGAGGACGTTGAAGACCTCGATCGGAAAGCCGGGACCGGTTTGGCCGTCATCAAGGCTCGCCGGGATCGCGCCCTCGAAGGCGACGGCTCCCGCCGCCCCGCGCTTGCAGACAAGCGTCGCATCCGAGACGTTGCGCACCGCGCGCAGCGCCTCGATCGTGTCGGTCGAACCGCCCGCGATGTGGAACTCCTCCTCCGTTCCCACGATCAGGTCGAAGTAATGCAGTGTCGATTGCAGCTTTGCCGTAACCGCCGCACTTGCCACGAACCGACTCTCGCCCTCGCCATGCCCCGCGACCCCCCAGAGGTTCGGCCTGTAGTCAATGTCGAGCGCGGTCTGGGCGCCGTGCTTGCGGGCAAGTTCCAGCGCGCGGATCACCGCGGCCTCGGTCTTGACATGGCTCAGATGCGTCCCCGTAGCCACGACCGAACGCGCCTCGGCAATGAACTCCTCGTCGATATCCGCTTCGCAAAGCCCCATATCCGCGCAGTTCTCCCGGTAGAAAATCAGCGGGAACAACTCCTCGTCGCGTATGCCGAGGATCACCAGCGCGGTCAGGCGCTCCGGATCTGTCTTCACCCCCCTGACGTCCACCCCTTCCCGCTGCAACTGCTCGCGGATGAAGCGGCCCATATGCTCAGCCCCCACCCCGGTGATCACCGCCGACTTCAACCCCAGCCGCGCAGTTCCGCAAGCGATATTCGTCGGAGAACCGCCGACATACTTCTCGAAAGACCCCATGTCCTCCAAGCGACCACCCACCTGTGTACCGTAGAGATCAACGCTCGCGCGCCCGATCGTGATGACATCAAGCTTCTTTTTCATCGCCTCATCCTCAAAATCCGGTGTCGCGCAGGAACGATCGACTGGCAGCAAGGTCATCCAGGAGAGATATCGCGTTGCGCGGGTCGCGCTCCTGTTCAATCGTAATGTAGCCGCCGTAGCCGAGTTCGGTCAGTAGACTACGAATGGCGAGATAATCGATATTGCCCTTGCCGATCCGGCACCCCCCGGTGTCCAGGCAGAGCCCCGCCGTTTCGGGATCAATGCTGACGGCCATCCGCTCAAGTTCATCCTCGAACTCGATATAGCCGTCGGCGTGGGGGTGGATCATGGGCCGCACGCCATATCTGTCCCGTGCAAGTTCGGCGATACCGCGGATGTTGTCCATCATGCCCAACCACGCCGCATTGTCGAGGCGCGGCGCGCGATCGGGATGACCGGCTGCGTAGTCGCGTTCGTCATGCCCCCAGTCCATAACGGTGAGATAGGGCGCATCGTAATGTTGGCCCGGATGCGCCGCCGGCTTCGGGAGGGCGGTGATGAAGGCGCAGATTTCATTGGTCTGGCGCAAGAGGCTGTCCCGGTTCGCGGGCGAGACAAGATCATCGAAAATCGTCCCGGCAATGATAGAGAGGCCGCGCCGTCGCAATGCGTCACCCACACGGTCCTCGTCAAGCGGCATATAGCCGTAGGGTCCCAGTTCAAGCCTGCCAAACCCCGCCTGCGCCGCTTCGTCCAAGACCTTTTCCCAGGCAGGCAGATGCGGGTTCTTCACATCATCGAAACCCCAGCAGCAGGGCGCGCATGTAATGGTGATCGGATTGCATGTCATGATCTCGGCCTCGCACCACGATCTCTCAAGGAGCCGCGACATTGATTGTCCCGAAGGTCAGGCCCTGGTGAAACTGTTCGTGGAAGGCGATGAAGCGCAACGTATGCCCTGCTCCATTTGGTAGGCATGGGACGCTTCATCCTTCCAGATTTCCACGAAAACCGACCGGTCCGGATTATCGGCGCAGGTGTAGAAGTCATGGGCGATGCAACCCGCCTCGGCGCGTGTCGCCGCCTGAACCTCGGCCGCGGCCGCGATGATCTTGTCGCGCGTCCCCGGCTTGGGGTCGATCGTGATGATGAACTTATACACCTGCCCGGTTCCTCAACGGAGGGTCGTCGCCTGAAGCGCGTCGATCGAGGATTGTATGCCGGCATTCGTCGACATGGTGAAGTCCTCCATTTCCAGAGATGCCCAACCGTCATAGCCCATCATGCCAACGACCGAGAAGAACTCCTTCCACCATTGTAGGTCATGGCCCACGCCGACGGCGACATAGCTCCAGCTCCGGTTAGCGACATCGGTCACCTCTTTCAGGTCCAGAAGGCCGTTGATGTCGGCCAGACCGCGTTCGATACGGGCATCCTTTCCATGTACGTGGTGGATGGCTTTGCGGAGCGCACGTGCGACGGCGATCGGACACACGCCCTTCCAGAACAGGTGCGAGGGATCGAGGTTCATACCGACCTGTCCGTCGTCAGGGTTTTTGGGCTTGGAAGCGGCCTGAGCTAACGCCCGAAAATGTGTGATTTCGGGACTCTCGAGCACTTTGCCTGGCCGATGCGTTCCGGCCCGAGCGAAGAAGTGTTCCTTCTACCAGCCGGATTCCGGAACAGGCATGACAAGATCAAAGATTTGCGTGAACATCCTAGGGGGTTAGACTAGCGCCCGACCGGCCTACAGTCAGGGATCACTGGCAACGCCAACCAGACTTCTCCCATCATGCGGAGACCGGATTGGTCCGTGCATGATGGGGTCGTCGAATTGCTTTGTCGTCAGCCAACCAAGCGGTATGCATTCGATTTCGCGTCGCCTTGCTTGTCGAGCGCCCGACTATTTGCAAGCGCGATGGCGCGTCCGAAAGCACTGCCGCTGCGCTGCTCTTTCGTACCCCTGGGCTGTACGGGCATTCCGACAGAAACGCGAATGGCAAGCGTTGGAACGGAGCGAGTGCCAAGAGATGCCAAACGTTCGTTAAGGTCGGTTTCCAATGCTGCTGGTGAACGTTTCTCCGTGTGATCGCTGGCGATCAGGAACGTCCCGCCTCCTGCGTAGGCCAACACCTCTTGGTCAGTTCCAAAAACGTTGGCCAAAGCGCTCGCAACCTCGTTTAGCACATGGTCGTAATGCGCAGATTTCACCTTGGCGTAGATAGTGTCGACGCGATCGATCTTGACGGCCCAAACATGTGTACGCGCTGCTTCGGCGGAAGAGAGCAGGCTCAGATAGTTTGCTAGCGCCTTCTCCTCTACGAGGACTTTCCGTCCGTCCGAACTCTTGCTCATCGAAACGCTCAACGATCTTGTTGTCTGCGACGAGGGTCGCCTGCGGCTTTTCCACTACTTCAGAAATCGTTCGTTCGATATCGACGCCGATCAATTCTTGTACCAGCCTCAGACGCGCGCCAAGTTCGATAACATCGAAGGGCTTTGTGACGTAGTCGGTAGCACCGGCTTGGAAAGCGCTATCCATGCTTTTCATGTCGCGCATACCGGTCAGCATGACTATCGGCGTGTTCCGGTAGGATGGGATTTCTCGAATGGTCTTGCAAAGTTCGATCCCATCCATCCCGGGCATGCTGATGTCGAGCAAGAGACAGTCATATGGCGCTTCGGTCCGGGCGATTGCGTCAAGCGCAAGCTGACCGGATGAAACGGTGGTGACCTCGGAGTAGCCGGCATTCTCTGAGACTATCGGGACCAGGCTTCGGATGAACGGATCGTCGTCGACCGCGAGAATTCTTATCGCGCTCCGGGTTGTCTCGACTGTCGCGGCCAAGTCGGCCGAAACGCTCTGGGCGACGGGAGGTTCGTCGACATGATCTTGAGTGACCGCCCAATACCCTTTGATAGCAGACATAACCGCCTCCAAAGCGATCTGTGCCATCGGAAACAGTATGCTTACGCCGACGCCCACCACGCTATAGTACAAAAGCGCGGTGCCGATCGATCTGCCGACAATCAAGGTCGATGCGAAAGCGATCAAGCCCGCCACGCAACCCATGAAGAGATAGCCCAGGAACATGCCACAACCCCAAATTGCAATCCTTCACCCAACTTTTCCGAAAAGGAGAGCAAAACATTTACCAAACTGTGTTCATTCGGTGGCGAGGACCAAATGGGCGACAGAAGTGTTGCCCGATGAGCATGGCAGACTGGTCAAGCTGAGTCCGGCAATCGCCGATCGGATCGTCTGACCGAGCTTTTCCTGCCAGCAGACAAGCGCAGACGGGCTGCGTGAAAATCGGAATTCGGGCCACGTCTGTTGCGGAAGGGAATGCGTTTTCGGCTGCGTCCGTGCGGGCTATCCGGGCATGAAGCCAGGCAGACGCGCAGCCAGCGGCCACAGCCGCTCGAGGAGGATGGTGTTGGCGATGCGGACCATCCGACCCTCGGAGAAGCGTGTGCCGGTCCGGTGCGGCCGCTCTGTCGAGGCAAGGGGTATGTTCGCTTCGAAGCAGAGCTGACCGCGAACGTGGCTTGTTCAGTGTCCGAATCTCGGGGGTGCCTCACTGGCCTGTACAAAGATGGACGGCAGCACCGCCGCGGTTTTCCGGCCGGCCGTTCGAGTCACCTGGTCGTGACCTTCGGTAACCGGAAGGCTAATCCTGAAAACGGTTCCAACGCCCTGTTCGCTTTCGTACGAGATATCGCCATCGTGCTCCAGCATGATGCGCCTGGAAACGCACATGCCAAGGCCAGTTCCATTTACAGAGCGCCTGTCAGCAGAATCAATCTGCGAGAACGCGGCAAAAACCTGATCTTCGTGATTTGGCGGAATGCCTTTCCCGCAGTCGCGTACAGATATGCAAGCGTTATTGCCGGCCCTGTCGATACTCACCTCGACGGAACCACCCTCTTTTGAGAACTTGATTGCATTCGAGAGCACATTGGCCATGACTTGCATTAGCCTTTTGGTGTCCGCGCTCACCGCGATTTTTTGCACCGATCCGACGTAATTCACATCGACGCGCCTATCTTTCAAATAACTTGACGTGGCTTCAATGGAATCGCAGACAAAACTGTACAGATCGATGTCAGTAAATGTCATTCCGAATTTACCTGCCTCGATAGCTTGAAAATCCAGCAGATCGTCGATAAGCATCGCGAGGCGATCCGCATTCTTGTTTGCGATACCCAGCATGTGCGCCATGTTCGGCGGCAATTCCCCTATCCGTCCGCTACAAGTCAGGTTCAGAGAACCTTTTATGGACGTGATCGGAGTGCGGAGCTCGTGGCTTACGACGGACAAAAACTCAGATTTGGCGCTATAGGCTTCTACCGCACTCGCGTGCTCTCGACGCAAGTGCTCCATCTGCTTTAAGTTTCTTCGATACATCTTTAAGAAGGCAAGTGAGCAGTCTATTATGAAATACATGACGAATATCACAGTGAAAAAATTCAACCAATGAGTGGATGAAATAGGCGCATGTGTTTCCAGGATATTTTGAAGCGAAATTGCGAGGAAGGCCGCGCCATAGATAGTCAGCCGAATGGCCAACGCCACGATAATTTGATGGACGTTCATTGCTGCAAAAAGCGCTGCCGCAAACAGGAACAGCAACGGAGTGAAGTGGGGGTTGGTCCCCTCTATCCGCGAGCTTGCTATCACATAGAACGCGATCGACGAGGCATTCATGATGGTGCCAGCCAGAATAAGGTAGTAAAATCTTTCCGCCTTGGCAGGATCGTGATCATTCCATTTGTCAATGCGACGCGCGACGAAATGGTCAAAGACTTCGGTCACAAGAACCATGAGATAGCTCACGATTCCGATGAATTCCCCGTAGTAGCTCACTGCGAGGACAAACGCGCCGAAGTACATTGCATGCCGTTGCCAGAACAGTTTCAGCCCGCCGGCAACGTAGTCCTTGAGGTATTGCTCCAACCTACGGCGCTGCTCATATTTTGGCATTTCTCACCACAACTGCACTTGAATCAACCTTTGGCCGCCGCCAGCCAGTTGCGGTTGCCAGCGCCTTCGCTCGGACCGCGCCGAGTGAGTGTATGGGAAACAATTGTGGCTCGACGGTGACGATTCTGCATCAATTGCAAGCTATGTGCCCGTGCAGACATGGCACTTGCATATCGTTCTATCTTCTGAAGTGTACAGGGTCGCACGCCGTTCATTGATGACGTGTGTCAGGCTTCACTATCTCTCAGCGTCATCGAATCGGAACATGTGAGGTCGAACCGATTCCCGGTAAGTGAATCGTGACGTAGGGGCGAGTGGCCAGTGTCGGTGGGATCGTGTCTGGCGCTAGGCGCTTTCCCGTAATAGCATAGCTTGGCGCAGGCCCTACAACTGCCATGGTAGTTGATCGGTGCGCCGCGGCGTTTCTACGAGTTTTATCAATAGGTTATTTCTCATCATGGTGTAACCGGAGACCAAAATGCCGATCTTCAGCAGGGCGCCAAAACGGAACATCCGAATTCTTGCTGTTGATGATGATCCCCTTCAGCTCAGAGTGCTTTCAGCCTACCTTGCCGAAGGCGGACTTGCGGACGTCACGTTGGCGGCATCCGCAGACGAAGCACTTCGTCAGATACATGAGACACTTGAACCGTTCGACATATTCCTGCTGGACATACAGATGCCGGGAATGGACGGCATTACATTGTGTCGTCGCATACTTGGCATTTCAGACTATTCTGATTCCGTGGTCATAATGATTTCCTCTTTGTCAGATCGAGATCACATTCGGTCAGCGTTCGCTGCGGGTGCCGTCGACTACGTCACCAAACCATTCGAGGCGCTTGAGTTGACAACCCGGATAAAGGTCGCGTGTGGTCTGTCCCAGGCCAGAACGGAAGCTAGCGAAACCGAGTTGCAACTGAGTTCTTACATCGCTCAATCGACCGAATCCGGCTATTTTTCCGCGGCTGAGCCTGTATCGATACTTGGCGTCCCAAGCGTCGTCGACCACGTTATGCTCTGCAACTTCGTTCTCCAGCTATCCTTTGGTCAGACACTCTCAGCGCACGCGTTTGCGCTGGGGATAGATGACTTTGAAGATTTGACCGAGCAGTGCAGTCCCGCAGAGGTCTACCAACTGTTGCTGAAAATCGCGAAACCGCTCTCCAACGCGCTTTCTGGGCGCGGCTATCTTATCTCTTACGCCGGATCAGGTATCTTTGTCTGTGTCTCTCACACACCTGATTGGATGACGACGGAAGATATCGCGGATATCATACACATCGATCTGGAAGAATTGGATATCATCAACGCGTCCGGAACTTCCCGTCCAGTGGAGATTTCTGTCGGGCCTCGCGTGAGCAATCATCTTCATACCCTTGATCGGAGGGTCGGACTTATACATCGTGCGATCGCCGGAGTGGAGCCTGCGACGCCAGCAGGTCCATTCTCGCACAGAAAAAGAGCGCAAGGTTAAGTCGGGGTGCGAAAGATCTGCAATGCGGCGATCGAAGAGGTTGATTCATGCGTAGACCTGCTGATGCTGAGCGGCAATCGCGCCATCTGCAACAAGTGCTGCAGGAAGTGTCTGAAAGCTTCGTTTCGGGCTTTGAAAGGCAGATCGAGTTGCTGGATCGGTTTTACGATGACATCGTGACCTCCGGGGCTGACGCGGACGCGAGTGAGGCCCACAGGATAGTTCACCGCATTTGCGGCATCGCTCGTACGCTCGGGTTCTCAAAGATAGGAGATGCGGCAGCGGACCTGGAGGAAGCGACCGCTGAGAATGCCTGGGGTAGCAAGCAGTTTGATAGAGACCGAATACTGTCCGGTTTGGAGGAGATCATTTCCGAGATGGAAGCAGCACGAAGCTTGGAAACTGACCCAGACGAGGGCATGGCCTCATGTTGAAGTCTGTGCTTCATGTGGATGACGATGAGGATATTCGCGATATCGCGAAGGTCGCCCTTGAGACGATCGGCGGGTTGAACGTCGTCCAATGTGGTTCCGGCAAGGAAGCGTTGAAACAGCTGGACAGTTATATGCCAGATCTCATCCTGCTTGACTCCATGATGCCGGAAATGAATGGGGAACAGACGCTTCTCGAGATCAGGAAACGCAAAGAGGTCGCGCGCGTACCTGTTGTCTTTGTCACTGCGAAAGTTCACGACGAAGCCAGAAGCAACTTCCTCCAACTCGGCGCCGTGGCTGTCGTCGTAAAGCCATTCGATCCGCTGACCTTGGCAGATGATCTACGTGCCATATGGGCCAGGCTGCGAGGGGAATAACGCCAGTGCAGGTGGTTTCACGAACCACACCGCAGACAGGGCCGACGAAACGGTCGGTGATGCGAGCGCTCGGAGCAGAACCCCACTGACGCAACATTTGGTGATTGCACCGGCTGCATACTCGTCCTACCCGATATTGATGCGCGTCGCGGATGCGAAGCGTGCTCTTGGAGGTCGGCGTGTCATACAAGAAGTTAGAGCTTGTGCTCTACGCCATAGTTGTCGTGATAAGCGTCGGCCTGGGTATCTGGAGCGAGCGGCTAGATTTTCGTCTTCAAACACAAACGAAGACGGAGAATATTGCCAAAATCAACCAATCTATCGCGTCAGGGCTCAGTGCCGAGATTTCTGAACTGGTTGCGCGGGCGAACGGAATGGCGGCAGTCGTAGCACTCAATCCCGACATTGGACCGGTCGAATTTAGTGCAGCGGCCGCGCGGCTGAGCGTGGGTACGTCTATCGTGCAGAACATCTCGCTGGCTACGGACAATATCGTGCGCCGGGTCTATCCTGAAAACCGGAACTCGGAACTACTCGGGTTGGATTACCGAAATCTTCCAGACCAGTTCCAGGGCGTTCTGGACTCCGAACATGCTGCCGAGCCGATCTTCCTGGGTCCAGTCGACTTGGTTCAGGGCGGGCGTGGCTTCATCTTACGATTGTCGTTTGCCAGACATGCCAACGAGGACGCTCAGTTAGGGCCTCGAGATATGATATCGATCGTTGTCGATGCCCGCAGTTTTTTTAGCGCCGTTGATCTCGCCGTAGAAAGCAGTGACATCGCCACCTTGATCATACGCCCAGAAGACGGGACGGTCATCTACGGCAGCCCTTCCGTGCTCCAGAAGCATCCGGTAGCAACTGACCTCGTGACCCCATCGAACGCCTGGCGAGTTGCGTCAGCGCCGGCATCGGGATGGCCACAGCTATCCACGAACGCACCAGTCTTCACCGGCATAGCTATCTTTCGCATGGCCATCGTTATTGTCGTTTTGCGAAGCATCTTCGGACTTCTCCGCAAACGACGGCTCGCCGAAGATCGGTTGATCGCCGCAATTGAAGCTCTGGATGCCGCCTTCGTTCTTTTCGATTCGAATGGACGATTGTTAATGTCAAATAGTCGCTACCGCGAAATCTACGCGACTTCTGCGGACCTCTTGGTGCCCGGCGCGACATTTGAAGAAATTATCCGCGGCGGAGTGGCGCGAGGTCAGTATGCCGATGCGATCGGGCGGGAGGAAGCCTGGATCCGAGAACGCCTGGCAGTTCACTACTCGGGGCAACAAATAACGGAACAGAAACTCGACAACGGAAGATGGGTTAAGGTTGCCGAGCGCAAGACCGACGACGGCAGCATCGTGGGCTTCCGCGTAGACATAACTGAACTGAAGCAGGCAACCGACGACGCGTTGGCCGCCGATCGTGCAAAGTCCAATTTTATCAGTGTTCTCAGCCACGAATTAAGGACGCCACTTACAATTGTGATTGGCTATGTCAGACTGGTGGCGTCGATTGGAAAGCTTCCGCTGGTTTCCGGCTTGCGCAAGGCATTGGAAGTCGACGCGTCACCGGAGATAGTGGCACAGTTCGAGATGCTGGTCGCGACAACAGAAGAAATGGCGGCCAAGGGCCATAAGTCCGCGCAGCATTTATTGGCGCTGATCAATCACTTGCTGGATTTCTCCAAAATCGCGGCCGGCAAGACGCAGTTGGAAGTTTCCGATGTATCGGTGGAAGCGATCCTGAACGAGATCGGCGAACCATTCCGGGAAATCGTCGAAACAAAGGGTTTGAGTTTCGATGTATCAAGTCAATCGATGCATGTACGAGCGGACCCCGTGCGCCTTAAGCAAATTCTTATTAACCTGCTTTCAAATGCAGTGAAATTTACGGAGAAAGGAGGTGTCGGTGTCGAAACGTTGCTCAGCGGCGACAAGGTTCTGTTCCGCGTCCACGATACGGGCAGCGGAATTTCCGCCCATACCGCAGAGAGGATTTTCGAACCATTCGAACAGGGTGATACGTCGTCGACCCGACGTGCCGAGGGAACCGGCCTGGGATTGGCGATCAGCAAGAGCCTGGTTGAACTGATGGGGGGCGAGATAGGGTTTGAAAGTGAGCCGGGCGCTGGCAGCGTATTCTGGTTCACCTTGCCAATCGCAGGCGAGATCAGGATCGGTTTTTGTCAAAGGAACGTGAGCTGAGCGGACGTATGTGCGGGGTCGGGCGTCGGCCCATGTTGCGGTAGCCGAGGTGTGCCATTCGGTGTTGTGGTGCGCGAGCCAGCCGTCGAGATCGGTCTGCAGCGCTTCGATGCTGTCGTAGAAGGTCTCGCGCATCTTGACCCGGAAGAACCCGTCGAGGCCTGAAACATGACGGCATCCCAATGGGAGCGCTGGCGGCGCGATCGTCGCTCGCTGAGCATCTCCACCCTGACCCGCCGCATTTGACCAAGCCGACCTCCGCCCGCTGGCGGTCGCAAGGACAAATCTGACCTCCTCCGTTCGGACCAATTGACCTTTTGAGGTCATAAGCGTCAGCATCGGGCGCAGATACCGGGAGGAGCCGATGCGAGCCAACGACACGGCAGAGGGTGCGCACCGCGCCGGGGCCGCCAGCGTGGACGGCACCGGCAGGCGCATCGGCGCGACCGCCGTCTCGCTCGCCGGGCTGCTGCTGATCTGGATGATCGCCGCTTCGATCACCGCCGATCCGCAGGTCCTGCCTCAGCCTTGGTCGCTGGTCCTTCCTTTTATGACTGCCCTGAAATCGGGTGAACTGCTCTATCATCTCGGTTGGACGTTGTCGCGGGTGGCTTTCGCCTTTGTGCTGGCGATGAGCATTGGAATCGCGATCGGTCTGGTGATGGGGCGCCATCCCCGGATCGACCGCTGGTTCGATCCCTGGCTGGTGATCTTCCTGAACCTGCCTGCGCTGGTGCTGATCGTCCTGTGCTATCTGTGGATTGGGCTCAACGAAACCGCCGCCATCGTCGCTGTGACGCTGAACAAGATTCCCAACGTCGCCACCGTGATCCGTGAAGGCGCGCGCGCGCTGGATCCGGGGCTCGACGCTATGGCCGCGGTGTACCGGATACCCTGGCTCACGCGGATGCGCCATGTGGTGCTGCCGCAGCTTGCGCCCTTCATCACCGGCGCTGCACGATCGGGTATCGCGGTGATCTGGAAGATCGTGCTGGTGGTCGAGTTCCTGGGCCGGTCAAACGGGATCGGCTTTCAGATCCATCTTTACTTCCAGCTTTTCGACGTTCGCATGGTGCTGATCTACGCGTTTTCCTTCATCGTGGTGATGCTGGCGGTAGAATGGCTGGTTCTCCAGCCCTGGGAACGGCGCACGCGGCGCTGGCGGGAATAGGGTTCGCGCCTTTCGTCGGCATTGACCGTCACGAAGCGGTCGCTACTCTCGCACACGATGAGCGCGCTCGAAGTGTCAGATCTCGGCTACAGCTACGGCGCGAAACGTGCGCTTGACGGGGTAAGCTTTGCGCTTCGCTCGGGGCGGTTCTGCGCGCTTCTGGGACCGAACGGCGCTGGGAAATCGACCCTGTTCGCGCTGCTTACCCGGCTCTTCGTCACGGGCGAGGGTCGTATCACCGTCGCAAGCCACGACATCGCAAGCGAACCGCGCGCGGCCTTGTCGAAGATGGGGGTCGTCTTTCAGCAGCCGACGCTCGATCTCGACATGACCGTGGCGATGAACATGCGCTATTTCGCGGCGCTGCATGGTATCGCCGGACGCGAGGCGGCGCGGCGCTCGCAGGCGGCGCTGGAGCGGTTGGACATGGCGGAGCGCGCGGGCGAGAAGGTGCGCAGCCTCAACGGCGGCCATCGCCGGCGGATGGAGATTGCGCGGGCGCTGATCCACAAACCCGAGGTGCTTCTGCTGGACGAGCCTACGGTGGGGCTTGACGCAAAAAGCCGCCATGCCATCGTCGCCTACGTGCACGAACTGGCCGAGGCCGGGCTCGCGGTACTCTGGGCCACCCATCTGGTTGACGAAATCCGCGACAGCGACGATGTGATCGTGCTGCACCGCGGGCGTATGCTGGCGCATGAACTGGCTGCCTCGCTGCGTAACGGTCGTCCGCTTGCGGATGTGTTCATGGAGATGACAGCCATCGAAGAGGGCGCTGCGCCATGACAGCCTACCTGACCGCGCTTCTGGCCATCGTGCGGCGCGAGGCGCTGCGCTTCGTTCACCAGCGGAGCCGGTTCCTAGCGGCGCTGGTGCGGCCTCTTGTGTGGCTGGTGGTCTTTGCCGCGGGTTTCCGGGCGGCACTCGGCGTGTCGATCATTCCGCCCTATCAGACTTATATCACATATGAGGTCTATATCCTTCCCGGCCTTTGCGGGATGATCCAGCTTTTCAACGGGATGCAGTCGTCCCTGTCGCTGGTCTACGATCAGGAAATGGGCTCCATGCGGCTCTTGCTGACCTCTCCGCTGCCGCGCTGGTGGTTGCTTCTGTCGAAGCTTCTGGCGGGGGTCGCGGTTTCGATCCTTCAGGTCTATGTCTTTCTCGCCGTCGCGGCCGGTTTCGGAATCACCGTCCCGCCGATGGGCTATCTCTTCGTTTTGCCGGCACTTCTGCTCAGCGGGCTGATGTTGGGCGCGTTGGGGCTTCTGATCTCGTCGACGATCCGGCAGCTGGAGAATTTTGCAGGCGTGATGAACTTCGTCATCTTCCCGATGTTCTTCCTGTCGAGCGCGCTCTACCCGCTATGGAAGATGGGCGAGGCGTCGCCCGTCTTGCGAGATATCTGCGCGGTGAACCCCTTCACCCACGCGGTCGAACTGATCCGCTTCGCGCTTTACGACTCATTTAGCGGCACCGCACTGATCTGGACAGTGTTCAGCTTCGTGGTGTTCTTCGCGCTGGCACTGGTCGGCTATGACCCGGCCCGCGGCCTGACCCGGCGGCGCCGCGCGGATGGCTAGACGCGGCCCGATCCATTTTTGGCATCCCGCAGCCTACTGGATCGAGATATCCACCTTCTGACTGTCGCCGCTGGTCCCGGGAATCTTGAGGTAATACTGTCCGGGCTTGATGGCGAGGAATTCGATCTCCATCGTTCCCGCCTCGTCGAATTCGACGCTTTCCAGCCCGTAGGGCCGGATTTCCAGTCCGTTCACAACCACCTCGTTAACCCAGATCGCGCGGAAGAAGCCCGGGCCCTCAAGCCCCAGTTCACCGCTGCCATCGGCCTCGATCTCCAGTTCGTAAACCGTGCCGGATTTTAGGGTGATCGGCCCATCAGCCAGAGGCTTGCCGACCGAAAGGGTGATGCCCGGCATCTCGCCCGAATTTTCGTGCGACAGGATACCGGCGAAACCGTATTCATGACCGGCGGCGGGCAGCGAAAGCGCGGTTAACATGGCGACTGCAAGCGATGTCTTCATGAAAAGTGCTCCTTCAAACCAGACGGGGCGACAGGGTGGCTGGCTGGCCGCGCAGTTCCAGCACCCTGTCGGCGAGGCGGTCGGCCTCGGCGCGAGAATGGGTGACGAAAAGCGTGGCCGGGCGGGCCTCGGCGATCAGGGTCTCGGTCAGGGCGAGCATCTCGTCGGCGGTCGCCGGATCGAGCGAGACGAAGGGCTCATCCATAATCAACATTTCAGGTTGCCCGGCAATGGCGCGGGCTAGCGCCAGCCGCCGCTGCTGGCCAAGCGACAGCTGCCCCGGAAAGGCGGCTTCACGCCCGGCCAGACCCACCCGCCCGAGTGCTGCGCGGGCCTCGGCCTCATCAAGTCCCGGATGCACAAGCGTCAGGTTCTGCAGCGCGGTTCGCCAGGGCAGAAGCGTGGGTTCCTGAAACACCATGGCGACGGAGTTGGGGCGTAGCACAGTCCCCTCGAAATCACGATCGAGCCCGGCAACGATGCGCAGGAGCGTGGATTTGCCGATGCCCGATGGGCCGAGCAGCGCCACGGTCGCACCCCTCGTGACCTCGAAGCGAAGGTCGCGCAGGATTGGCGTGGCGCCGAAGTTCTTGGCGCGGATGTCTACGCGTAACGTCCCTTGCGCGGAGTGCGACGGGGGGCGCGCCATCCGGAGTCCGTCCTCTGTCAAAACGCGCTGTGTCATTGTACCTCGGCGAAAAGCCCGGGCGGCACGCTGTCGGCCTTCCCGACCAGTTCGGCGCCGCCCAGTTCGGCCATCAGGGCGAGGAGCTTGCCGGCCGCCGTCGCATCCACGGGGCCGCGCGCGGGAATGCCGGCGATCCAGTCCTTGCGAAGCTGTTCGAACTGCGCGTCTGTATCGGCGTTCATCGTCGGGCGGATCGGCTGCCAGGCTTCCGGATCGTCGGCGAGCAGGTCCTTCGCGTCGCGGCTGGCATCATAGAAGCTCTGAGCGAGGCCCGGATGCGCGTCGAGGAAGGACTGCTTGAAGTAGAAGCCCAGAAGCGGCACGTCCGGGTCGAGGCCGAGCGCGGTGGCGGCGGCTTCGACCGAGATCAGCTCACGCATGCCGGCGACCTTCATCTTCGACAGGAAGTGCCAGAAGTTGATCGCGCCCGCGTAATCCCCGCCGAGTGCCGATTTGAAGACAAGAGGCGGTGCGCCGAAGACCTGCTCCGTCTCGGCCTTGATATCCATGCCGTATTCCTTCTGCGCATAGGCGCGGAATATCAGCCAGGACTTGTCCAGAGGCCCGCCCGCAATGCCTATCTTGCCGCCCTTCAGGTCGGCCAGCGTCTTGGCATCCGACCCTTCCGGTACCACCATCCCGCCTACGGCACGGGAAAAGGGAATGACGACATAATCCCTGCCCTCGGCCCGCTGGCGCGCGACCCAGATCCAGTCGGCGACGGCGGTGTCGGCCTCGTCGCCCTCTACAGCGATGCGGGTTGCGCCGTTGTCGGCATAAGGTTGCATCTCGAGCTTGAATCCGTGCTTGCGGTCCAGACCCTGCTCGACGATCGTCTGCAACTCCCAGTTCACGGTGCCGATCTGCAATGTGGCTGCTCGGATTACCGGCAGATCTTGCGCCGCCGCGGTCGCGGCCAGCCACAGCGTGCACAGCGCCGTCAGGATAGGATAGATGCGCATTCACTCCTCCCAAAGTCCGCGCCCTAGTCGGGCGTGATAGCCACGCCCCAGGGCTGCTGTCCTACCGGGATCGACTTGATGGCTTGTTCCTTCGCCACGTCGATCACCGTCACATCGTTGGAATTCCCGTTGGTGGTGACGAGAAACTCTTCCCCCGGTGTAAAGGCCATTTGCCAGACGCGCTGTCCGACGATGATATAATCGACAACCTCCAGCGAATCCCCATCAATCACGGCAACCCGATTCGCCGGCCCCAGCGCCACGAAGATGCGCTTGCCATCCCGCGTCACCCTGATCCCCACAGGTTGCAGCCATTCCGGCAGCACGCCCGGCACCGCGAAGCCGATCTTCTGCTTGAGTGTCGGCGTTCCGTCAGGCGCAACATCGATCACCGATACGGTGCCGCCGATCTCGGCGCTGACGAAAAGCCGGCTCCCATCGGCTGTGAACTCTGCATAGCGCGGGCGCTGGTCAACAAGCACGTTGTACTTGATCTGATAATCCTCGGTCGAGATGAAGTGCGCCATGTTGGTGGTCTCGGACGTATTGACCACCCATTTCTCGTCGGGAGAAATCGCCATCCCCTCGGGTTCGACGCCGACCGGAACTTCGGCCAGGACAGAATGGGTCTCCGTGTCGGTCACGGTGACGAGGTTGTCGTCCTCGTTGGCGATGTAGAGCGGGTTGCCGGCGGGATCGAGCACGAACAGCTCCGGGTCCGCGCCGCTGGGCAGCGTATAAAGCTCCTCGTAGGTCTCGGTGTCGAAGACCCGAACCGTGTCGTCGTCAGAAGCGCAGACGTAAAGCAATTTGCCGTCCGGCGAGATCGCAATGCCGCGCGGCCGGTTGCCGCCCTCGAAGGTGTGGATGACCTCCCAGCTGTCAGTGTCGATCACGGTGATGGTGTTGCCGCGTTCGTTCGATATGAACGCCTTGCCTGCAAGTGCGCCGCTGGCGCAAAAGGCGAGGCCGAGAGCAAGCAGAAGCGATTTCATGACGTTCCTCATTGAAAGGCGGTGCATTGCGATTCTGGCCGGTCGATCCCCAGAGTGTCGAGCGGCGAAACCTGATGCAGGAACCCGTCCTGCGGACTAACGCTTACGGTGATGCGCCCATCGTAGAGAAGGATCGGCTGGCGCAGCTGGCCGTTCCAGTCGCGGAACGTCACCTTCTGTCCCTTGAACGCCGCCAGTTCGAAGGCGTCCGACAGAACGTATTTCTCGACTGCCTGCGGATCGGCGGTGCCGGTGCGGGTCACTGCCTCGCCCAGAACGCGCAAGGCTAGCCAGGTGTTGTAGTCCTCTTCCTGCATATAGCGCCGGGTCAGTTCCTCGAAACGATTCTGGAACTGTGTCGCGCCCCAGGCTTCGTGCGCGCCGTGCATCGTGACGGGACGCAACCCGGCGCTGCCCATCACCGGCCGGGGGGTCCAGAGGTTGTATGGCAGATAGGCGGCAAAATAGTCGGTCGCGTCGGCGGCAATGACCACATCGTGGGGCGGCGTGTCCTGCATGAAGACCGGAAGCTGCCGCTGCACCAGCACATAGCCCGAATCGGTACGTCTGGTGCCGCCGGTATCTTGGAACACCCGCGTCTCAACGACAGTTGCGCCGAACTTGCGCGCGGCGCGGTCATAGGCATCCGCCAGCGCCTGATCGTCGGGGTTCGATCCTGCGACCAGCAGCCAGCGCCGCCACTGCTTCCAGATCGCGAATTGCGCCACCGCGTCCGCCTTCATGTCGTTGGATGGCGCGATATGCAGAAGGTTGGCCCGACAATCGGCGCCGCGTAAATCCGTGTCCGGACTGCGAACGTTGAAGACGAGCGCACCCTCCTCTGCCGCCCGGTCCGTCAGACGCAGGAGGTCCGTTGCCTTTGCGTCGACCACGAGGAAGCGGATACCGTCATCCAGCAGCTTCACCAGCGCCGCTTCGGCGCCTTCCGGCGGGGTGGCGACGGTTACCGTCTCGTAGGTATGGCCGAGGAACTGCCCGGTCGTGCCGTTATCCTCGTCTGCGAGCGCCGCGCCCGCGAAGCCAAGGTCTTCTGCCCGCAGATCGTAGCGCGAGATCGGCAGCAGCACCGGATAGTCCACCCGCAGCACCGCCGCCCGCACCTCAAGCGCTGCGGCGGACGCCGCCATGGCAAAACACATGGCTGCGGCGAACAGCGGTGCGAACAGTCGCGACACTCTTTCCTCCCACTCTGCCCGACGCCAGTCTGATCCCTCAGGGGCAAACACTCGGATGTGCCGGGTTCTTTTCCAACCGATACTTTTGGTTCGATTGCATATTTCAGAGTAGCGGCGGCACCATGGCGCGCGAATTTTAATTTCTAAGAACGGAGCGATGGCACGGAGGATACGCCCGGGAACGCGGGTGTCGACGCCCCGATGCGGGCCGGCACCGAAGCCGGGGCGAAGCGGGCGGCAGATTTGGAACCACACTTTCTTCAGGGAGGAGGAAGGATGAACAGACGAACGCTGCTGTTGGCGGGGGTGTTGATGCTGATGCCTGTCGTGGCATTGGCACACGGACCGACCCGGCAAAAGCTGACGCTATCCGCCGAAGTCGCGGCCGAGCCCGCGGAGGTCTGGGCCGCCATCGGCAATTTCCAGGACATGAGCTGGCATCCGGCCGTGGTGTCCTCGACCGGCGACGGCGGCAATGCCATCGATGCCACGCGCGAGCTGTATCTCAGCGACGCGGGCAAGGACGGTCCGAAGATCGACGAGATCCTCTACAAGTACGATGCCGACAAGATGACCTATTCCTACCGCATCACCGATGTGGCCGTGGACGTGCTGCCGGTGACAAACTACTCTTCGCATCTGACCGTCAAGGCGCGTCCGAACGGCGGCTCGATCGTGGAATGGCGCGGTGCTTTCTATCGCGGATATCCAAACAACGACCCACCCCCCGAATTGAGTGACGAAGCCGCCATCGCGGCCATGACAGGCGTTTATAAGGCCGGGCTGGATGCGCTGGTCGAGCGTTTCGGTGCACCCGCTTCTTGACCACTGCCTGACCCTGGGCCTCGCGCTCGCGGCGTTTCCCGCGGCGGCGGATATCGCTTTCGTGACCTGCCAGAATGGCGACGCTGTCAGCGTGCTGGACCTGACCACCGGCGACGAGCGCGCACGCTGGTCCGTGCCAGGCAAACCCGCGGGGATCGCGGTGACGGCGGAAAGCGGAGTCTATACCGTCTCGCCCGACAGCAAGGTGGTGCGGCGTTTTACGCCGCGTGGCGATCTGATTGCAGAGGTCACGCTGGATGGCGGGCCGATCGGTGTGGCGGTCGATGCCGACCGTAGCCGGGTCTTCGTGTCCGACTGGTACAATGCGCGGCTTTGGGTGCTCGATGGCAAGACGCTCGCGCGGCGGGCCGAACTGCGGGTGGCCGCGGCACCCGCCGGTCTGGCGTTGTCGGCCGATGGCCGGTGGTTGGCATCGGCCGAGCGCGATGCCGACAGGGTCAGCATTTTCGACGCCGACACGCTGACGCGGAGCCACGCGGTGACGGTGGGCACCCGTCCCTTCGGGCTGCGCTTCGCGCCCGACGGGCGGCTCTTCGTGGGTAATGTCGGCAGCAACGACGTGACCGTGATCGACCCGCCCACAGGCAAGGTTCTGGCGACGGTTCCCGTGGGCGAGCGGCCCTATGGGGTCAGTTTCGCCGCAGGCCGCGCCTTCGTGACCAACCAGTATGCGGACACCGTTAGCGTCATCGCGCTCGACACGCTGGCGCCCTTGGCGACCATAGCGGTGGGCGAATATCCCGAGGGGATAGATACCACTGGCGACGGGCGGATCGTGGTGGTCAACTGGTTTGACAATACGCTGAGCGTCATCGACGCAGAAACGATGGAAGTGACCGCCACGATGGACACCGCCGACGGCCCTCGCGCCTTTGGCGAGTTCATCCTGAAAGGAGACGTGCCATGAAGCGAGTGGTTCTTGCAGCGACACTTTGCTGCATCGCCGCGCCGGCCCTGCCGGGCGAGGCCTGGGATGCAGTCAGGACGCAGCTTTATGGAGAGCGCGCGCTGCTCGATGGCGTCGGGGTGATCACGCTTGAGGCGCCCTATCGCACATCCAACGATGCCCGCACGCAGATCGCGGCGCAGGTTGCTGCCCCTCGGGGAGCGCATATCGGCAAGGTGACGGTCGTCCTGGACGAGAACCCCATGCCGGTCTCGGCGGTGTTCTCCTTGCAGGAACCGCCGCCACGGTTCTTCGTTGACCTGACCTTGCGGATCAACGGCCCCACGCCCGTCCACGTGGTAGCGGAAATGACCGACGGGCGGCTTTTCGTGACGGAGGGCTTTGTCAAGACCTCGGGTCAGGGCGCCTGCGCCGCGCCGCCCGGCACCGACCCGGATGTGGCGCTGGCAACGCTGGGCGACATGGTGCTGTCAGTCACCAACAACATGCCGGGATCGGTCACCGACCAACTGGCAACGCTGTCAGAGCGGCTGAAAAGGCTGGACGTGGCCATTTCGCATCCCTCGCACTCAGGAATGCAGATGGACCAGATCACGCTGCTCTTCATCCCGATGCGCTATGTCGATGACGTGCGCATAGACACCGATGGCGGCGGCTATGTGGAGATGACGGGCAGCATCTCGCTGGCCGAAAACCCGCAGGTCAGTCTGTCGGTCCCCGCATCGACGCGCACGGTGGACGTTACAATGACCGACACCAACGGAACGGTGAGCACCGCGCACAAGGATCTGGCCGGGTATTGATCTGCGCCGTTAGCCCTACTGCGGCTGAGGCTCGCGCGGGGTGAGCCGTTCGGTCGGATAGTCGAACAACGTCCAGCCATCCGTGCCTTCGGGAAGCCAGTAGACGGTCTGATAACCGTATTCGAGCGCGCGCTTGGCCGCATTCCAACTCATCCAGCAGTTTTCAAGGCAGAAGAACAGGACGGCATGCGTGGCATCGCCATCTGTGGCGAGGGAAAGCCCTTCGCGGAAATAGGCGTCGGTCACATCGGCGATGGCGCCATAGCCCACATTCGGCAGCCACATCGCGCCGGGGATCGAGTTGCGCGGTTTGTCGCGCCAGATCGTTCCCTTGGGCAGGTTGGCGGGCTTCGGCGCCTGCGGCAGCACATCTATGAAGGCCGTCTGTCCCGCTTCCCAGAGCGCGTGGGCCTCTTCGGGGCCGACCACGGTTCCACCGGCCAGCGTGGTGGGAACCGGGCTGCGGTACTCGTCCATGCGATATCCCGCAGGCTCGGTTTCTTGGGCCAGCGCAGCGGCGGGCCACAAGACCAGTGCCGCCACCTGCATCGCCTTCATTGGTCCAGCACCTTCATCTCATCGCCCATGTCGTCGACCAGCGGCACTCCTGCCTCAGACATAATGGCGTCGATCTCGGCCTGATTTCGGCGGATCAGAGAGTTGAGCTTGCGCTGCCAGACCTTTTCGCCCTGCCGCACGCCCATGGTGATACGGTAGAACATCTTTGGAAAGCCCGTCTCCTTGATCAGCGGGATAACCTTCAGCCCCGGATGGTCGCGTTTCGCCAGCGGCCCGGCAAGCGGCCCCCAGAGAACCGCGGCATCGATCACTTTCTTGTCGAGATCGTTCAGCATGTCCACCGCTGGGCTTTCATAGCGGCGGTCCACGACCAGCGCATAGGGCTTCGCGGTGCCGATCAAGCCAGACTTGGCCATATGGGTCGCCGGGGGAGAACCCGCAATAACGCCGATATGAAGCCCCTTGAGCCGTGGGTCGGACAGCGTCGTGACATCGGCAAGCTTGCCGTCCGCCGGGACCACAAGCGTATAGACCGAGGTGAGATAGTGGTTTGTGTTCAGCACCAGTTCTTCGCCTTGCGCGTATCCAATCACCACGTCGCATTTGCCCGCCCTCAGCGTATTGCGGATGAAACCGGTGGACATCGGATACCAGGTGTAGTGAACCGGAAGGCCCAGCTTTTCGCCGATCAGATCGGCAATCCTGTTCTCGAATCCCGTTCCGTCCTCGACGGACATCGGGTCATTGGCCGGATCGGCGCAAACCCTGAGAGCCGTCTGAGAAACGAGATCGGAGGTTTGCGCCGCGACGGGCGCTGCATGGAGTACGGACAGGGCCACAAGCATAGCGCCGAAAGCGCGCCGATCACGACCCCATGCAGGAATTTTCGGCAGCTGCGAAGGCATCGCTCTTGGTTTCCTTCTTCTGCGGACGACCGCGGCCCAGTTCGCCCGACCCGCGGGCGCGCAGATAGGCGTAGATATCGTCGAGGTAGCACATCACGTTCGGATTGTCCCCGAGCGAAGGCATCACAAGATTCTGCGACGCGTTCACCTCTTGCTTTCCGTTCACGACGGTATCGACGAAGGCGTAATAGTCGAGCTGCATCACCGATTTCTCCAGCGCTGGAGCGTAGGATCCGCCAGCCCCGTCGGGACCGTGGCATTGGAAGCATTCGGCATTGTAACGGCGAAAGCCCGAGAATGTCGGCCAGTCCACGGTGCCGTCTTCGGCGATCTTGAAAGTGGGGATGTCCTCGGCCGTGTACCATCGGCCGTTCTCCTCGTGATCGGCCGCAGTGTCGGTGATGGCTGGATCCGCGGCGAAGGCGGCCTGCCCGACCGTCAGCACCAGTCCCGCAACGAGCAGAAGCCCAGTGTTTCGCATAGGTTTCACTTCCTTTTCTGGATGAAAGGACCGGCGCGGGAGAGCACCACGCCGGTCCAGATGACCGATCGGTCGGGCCGATCAGTCCGGCAGTGCGAAGACGGTCAGCTGACCGCCAAGCGCGGTGTAGTCGCTGAGCGCGGCATAGCCGCCCACGGCGCCCAGACCGTCATTGGGGTTGGTCAGACCCGCCGCGAGGCCGATCCCGGCCCAGCCGCCGACGCCCGAAAGGATGCCGACATACTGCTTGCCGCCGTGCTCGTAGGTCATCACGTTTCCGATGATGCCCGACGGGGTCTTGAAGCGATAAAGCTCCTTGCCCGTCTCGGCGTCGACGGCTTTCAGATAGCCTTCGAGCGTGCCGTAGAACACCACGTCGCCCGCCGTTGCCAGAGCACCCGACCAGACCGAGAACTGCTCGGGAAGCGACCACTTGATCTCGCCCTTGAGGTTATCCCAAGCGATGAAGTTGCCCATGCCGCCGTGGCTTTCAGGCGCGGGGTACATCGATAGGGTGGCACCCACATAGGGCTGGCCGGCGGTGTAGCTTACCCGGAACGGTTCGTAGTCCATGCAGACATGGTTCGTCGGCACATAGAAAAGCTGCGTCTTGGGCGAGTACGCCGCAGGCTGCTGGTCCTTGGAGCCCAGCGCCGCCGGGCAGATACCGGTCGAGTTCACATCCTCGCCGTTCTGCTCGGTCGAGTACTGCGCGACCACTGCGGGCCGACCGTAGTCTTTCGAGTCCTTGTCCATGTCGACGCCGGTCGTCCAGTTGACCGCCGGATCGTACTTCTCGGCGACCAGAAGTTCGCCCGTGATCCGGTCAAGTGTGTAGCCAAGACCGTTGCGATCGAAATGGGTCAGCAACTTGCGATCCGTCCCGTCGATCTGCTGATCGGTAAGGATCATCTCGTTGATGCCGTCATAGTCCCATTCGTCGTGAGGTGTCATCTGATAGACCCACTTGGCCATCCCGTCATCAGGATCGCGCGCCATGATGGTCATCGACCAGCGGTTGTCGCCCGGACGCTGCGACGGGTTCCATGTGGAGGGGTTGCCGGTGCCATAGTAGACCAGGTCGGCCTCGGGGTCATAGGAATACCAGCCCCAAGTGGTGCCGCCACCGATCATCCACTGGTCGCCTTCCCAGGTGTTGGTGCCCGAGTTCGGCTCCGACGGGCTTGCCAAGATTGGTGGTCTTTTCCGGGTCGAACAGGATGTCGCTGTCGGGACCCATGGAATAGGCGCGCCACACGCGCTCGCCGGTCTCCATATTGTACGCGGTGACTGAGCCGCGCACGCCGAACTCTCCGCCGGAGATCCCGACGAGAACGTTGTCCTTGACCGGCAGAACGGTCGCGGTGTTGGTCTCGCCCTTGGACGCGTCGCCGTTCTGGGCTTCCCAAACGACCTCGCCGGTATCAGCGTTCAGCGCCACCAGCTTGGTGTCGGCCTGATGCAGGAAGATCTTGCCGTTGGCGTAGGCGACACCACGGTTGACGGTGTCACAGCACATCACCGGAATGACGTTGGGATCCTGCTTCGGTTCGTACTTCCACTTGATTTTGCCATCTTCGTTGAGATCGAGCGCATAGACGACATTCGGGAAGGGCGTGTGTACGTACATCGTGTCGCCGATCACCAGGGGTGACCCCTCGTGACCGCGCAGCACGCCGGTCGAGAAAGTCCAGGCGACCTGCAGGTCGCCCACGTTGTCCTTATTGATCTTGTCCAGTTCGGAATAACGCTGGTTGGCATAGTCGCCCGTCTGGATCGCCCATTGCGCAGGGTTGTCCATCTGGGTCATGAGATCATCATTCGCCAGCGCCGCGGTGGCGCCGGTAAGCACGATCCCGCACGTTAAAAGCGTCAACTTCTTCATAGCCTACTCCCTTGTTTCGGCGGTTTTCGCCGGTTGCCCCGATCCGGTTCCTTTCGGCCTCCCTCCGGATGCGGACTTATCGGTTCATGAGCTTCAGTTTCCCTCCATGCTGAATGTTGCCAGATATGCGATCACGTCGGCACGGTCCTCGTCCTTGCTCAGACCGACGAACGACATCTTGGTGCCTTTGACGAAATCTCGCGGCTTGGTGAGAAAGGCGCTCAGTTCCTCCGGCGTCCAGGTGCCGTCCTTTTCGCCCAACGCCGTCATGGCATCGGAATAGGAGAAGCCTTCCTCGATTGCGATGTGCCGGCCGACCACCCCCGTGAGGTTTGGGCCGACCTTGTTCTTGGCCTCCGGCCCGACGTCATGGCAGGCCTTGCACTTCTTGAACACCTTCTCGCCTTTAGCGGCATCGCCCGCGATACCTTCCATGCCTTGGCCTGCGGCCAGCGCCGCACCGGCGGGTAAGGCAAGTGCCAGCACGAAACAGAGGATGTTCTTGAGCATCTCTATCCTTTCCTGACCTCTCAACAGCTCAGCCTTTCCGCGTGCCAGGCGACGTGGTCCGCAGCAAAGGTATTCACGAAGAAATACGAATGATCGTATCCCCTCTGCATTCGCAACTCACCCGCCTGACGGCGGCGGGCCATGGTCGCGGCAAGTGCCTCGGGCTTCAGAAGGTCAAGGAACTGGTCGTCAGCCCCTTGGTCCACCAGGATGTCACCCTTCCATCCATGCTCTTCCAGGAGCAAAGTGGCATCATGTGCGGCCCATCCGCTTTCGTCGTCGCCCAGATAGGCTGAAAGCTGCTTGCGCCCCCAGTCGGATTGCGTGGGATGCGCGATGGGCGCGAACGCCGAGAGGCTGTCGAACATCTCTGCGTTACGGATCGCGATGGTCAGCGCCCCGTGCCCGCCCATCGAATGGCCAGTGATGCCGTGGCGATCCTGCACGGGAAGATTCCCGGTCACCAGCGCGCGCAGCTCCGAGGTGATGTAATCGTACATTCGGTAGTTCGGCTTCCAGGGATCGCGGGTGGCGTTGACATAGAACCCCGCGCCTTGCCCAAGATCATAGGACTCGTCATTGGCGACCCCGTCGCCGCGCGGCGAGGTATCGGGGAAGACCACCGCCAGACCGTGCTTCGCGGCGTGTTCCTGAAACCCGCCCTTCGTCATGGCATTCTCGTGCGTGCAGGTCAGCCCGGAGAGAAACCACAACACGGGAACCGGGCCGTCCGCCGCATGCGGCGGTATGTAGACCCCGAAGGTCATCTCGCAGCCGCAGGTGTCGGAGGCGTGCTTGTAGACGGTCTGCGACCCGCCAAAGCTTCTATTTTCCGACACGATTTCCATTGCTCAATACACCACGACCGAGCGGATCGATTCGCCGGCATGCATCAGGTCGAAGCCCTTGTTGATCTCGTCGAGCTTCAGGGTGTGGGTGATCATCGGGTCGATCTCGATCTTGCCGTCCATGTACCAGTCGACGATCCGCGGCACGTCGGTCCGCCCCCGCGCTCCGCCGAACGCGGTGCCTTTCCAGACCCGCCCGGTGACCAGCTGGAAGGGTCGCGTCTCGATCACCGCACCGGCAGGCGCCACGCCGATGATGATCGACTGGCCCCAGCCCCGGTGGGTGCATTCGAGCGCATCCCGCATCACCTTCACATTGCCGGTGCAGTCGAAGGAATAATCCGCGCCGCCGATCTGGTCGAACGGCGTCTTCGTCAGGTTGACGATCTCCTGCACCACGTTCTCGCAATTCTTCGGGTTGATGAAATGCGTCATCCCGAAATGCTCGGCCATCGGCTTCTTGTCGTCGTTGAGGTCGACCCCGATGATCATGTCCGCGCCTGCGAGGCGAAGGCCCTGCAGCACGTTGAGCCCGATCCCGCCGAGGCCGAAGACCACCGCCTTCGCCCCGATCTCGACCTTCGCGGTGTTGATGACGGCGCCAATGCCGGTCGTCACGCCGCAGCCGATGTAGCAGATCTTGTCGAAGGGCGCGTCCTCGCGCACCTTCGCCACCGCGATCTCGGGCAGGACGGTGTAGTTCGAGAAGGTCGAGCAGCCCATGTAATGCAGGATCGGATCGCCATCGAGCGTGGTGAAGCGCGAGGTCCCGTCCGGCATCACGCCTTGTCCTTGCGTCGCCCGGATCGAGGTGCAGAGGTTGGTCTTGCGGGAAAGGCACGACGGGCAGGTCCGGCATTCCGGCGTGTAGAGCGGAATGACGTGATCGCCCTTCCGGACGCTCGTCACACCTTCGCCGACCTCGACCACCACGCCCGCGCCCTCATGGCCGAGGATCGCCGGGAAAAGCCCTTCCGGGTCCGCGCCGCTGAGCGTGAATTCGTCGGTATGGCAGATGCCGGTGGCCTTGATCTCCACCATCACCTCGCCCGCCTTCGGCCCCGCAAGGTCCACCTCCATGATCTCAAGCGGCTTGCCTGCGGCAACGGCAACTGCGGCACGGGTGCGCATCCGGTCTCCTCCCATATGTCAACTTTGCAGTACCCGTCTCAGGTGCTTGTACTGAAGTATGGGAGCACCCCCGCCAAACGGACAATACAGCCATTGGTGGGTATTTCCCTCAATGGACGCAGGCCCCACCTTGCCGCATAATCCGAACAGGGAGGAATGCGTCATGCTCCACGTCAAATGGCTCGCTCCGGGCGCGGTTCTGCTGGCTTGCGCCGGAGCGGTGGCCGCCGCCGACTTCGCGGATCCGACCTGGCCATGCATGCAGCGAAAGGTCGAGCAGTTGTCGATCGGACTCATGTGGCCCGCGCCGCCCGCCGAACCGGATCTCTCACCCGAGACCAAACGTGCTGTGGCCGAACTGGCCGAAAGACTGGCCTTGCGCCGCGTCGATCTGGACGCGGCCCGGACGGCTGCGGAATCGTTCGCCGAGGCGCAAGGGCGCGACATCGCGCTGATGGGCGAGGTCTTTGCACAGGTCTTCAAGTCCCTGTCCACGCGGCGTACGCGGATCATCGGCGGAATCGGGGAATTCTCGCTCAACCAGATTGCGCTATCGAAGCGTATCGAGGGTGCCCGGACCGAGATGGACACGCTGATGGCGGCGGACGAACCCGACTACGACCGGGTGGACAAGCTTGAGGAACAGACCGACTGGGATCAGCGCATCTTCAACGATCGGCAGAAGACCATCACCTATCTCTGCGAAACGCCGACCTTGCTCGAAAAACGGCTCTACGGCATTGCGCAGATGCTGCAGGAAATCGGAAATGGCGGCGGATGACGCTCACTCCCATTCCAGTTCTGTGAACGCCACCGTCGCGTTACGCGCGTTGAAGGCGTCGAAAAGCTTCCACCGCTTCCGCTCGCTCTCTGCGATATGGCCGACAGCATCGCCCAGACGCTCGCCCGCATCGATCGCGGCCCGCGCGTCGCGCGCGAGCACGTCCAGATAGCGCGCCAGGGCGTCGCCGCCTTCGGGCCAGCCCAGCACTGGCCCGCCATGACCGGGCACCAGCCGGGCGACCGTTATACCCTGCATTTCGGCCAGCACCTTCTGCCAGCCGCGCAGGCTGCCGTCGAGCGCGGGGACATGCGCTTCGAACACCAGATCGCCCGCAAAGAACGTGCGGGTAGAACGGTCGAACACCGTAAGATCACTGCCGGTATGTGCCGTAGGCCAGGCCCGCAGATCCAGCGCCCGCCCCCCAAGATCGAGCGTCGCCGTTCCATCCACGCCAACAGCGACCTGTGGCGTGTCCGTCCCCAGGAATTGTGCAGTTCCGATTAGCCGCTCGAAGCTTTCCAGATAGTTCTCGCGCCGGTCCGCAAGTGCGCGCGCCAGATGCGCGTGGCCCACCACCTCGGCACCGGGAAAGACGCTGGCACCCAGAACATGATCGGGGTGCATGTGGGTCAGGATCACATAGGCCACCGGCAGATCGGTGCGCGCCCGGATCGTCCGCCAAAGCGCTTCGCCCATCCAGGCGGCGGAGCCGCTGTCAATCACCGCGACCGTGCGTTCGCCAATGACGAAGCCCAGATTCGATACATCCCCGGCATTGATGGCGTCAGGCTCCTCGATGGCACCTTCGTGGACGAAGACCCCGGGCGCGATCTCGACGACCTCCAGCGCCTCGCCCGCCGGACGGCAAACTGCCCCGTCGGCACCGGAGGCGCGCGCCTTGAGCGCCGCGGCACATCCGGCTTGCGTCGGTGATTCATATCCCGGCAGCATCTTGTCGCGACATTCGCTGCCGGCCAGCGCCGCACAAATAGTTACCACGGCTTCGAACATGCCCTTACCTCCCGCCGCCAAACTCGCGCCGCTCGAAAGCGTGATCCATACCGACCAACTGCTCGGTATCCTCCGCCCGGATTTTCTGGCAGACTGTAGGAGCGCTCCATGCGAGGAGGAGAAGCTTGGACAGATTGCTGATCGCTGCCGCGCTGCTGGCGGCAATCTTGGCCACCCCGGCGTTGGCGGCGGAAAACGGCAACCCGCTTGTCGAAAGCGCGACCTGGGACTCGCTGCGTCCCGACATCGTCGGGGACGCAGCCATCGCGCCGGCGGACGGCCTTTTCACCGTGGACGCGCCCTATCGCGCCGAGGATGCCGCCACCGTGCCGGTGCATATTGTCCAAACCGATCCTTCCGTGCCGATTGAAACGGCCACCGTGGTGATCGACGAGAACCCCGCCCCGGTCGCCGCCGAGTTCAATTTTTCCCCGGCGATGGCGCCGATTGATTTCGAGATGCGGGTTCGGGTGAACCAGTATTCCAATCTGCGCGTGATCGCCGGCACACCCGATGGCCTGCGCATGGCCGGGCGCTTCGTCAAGGCTTCGGGTGGCTGCTCCGCTCCTGCCACCAAGGACCCCGAGCAGGCGCTGGCGGCCATGGGGCAGATGAAGCTTCGGTTGTTCGGCGCGAAGCCGGCCATGTCGACACCCCGGCAGGAGGCGCAGATCATGATCCGCCACCCGAACTATTCCGGGCTGCAGCGCGATCAGATCACCCAGCTTTTCATCCCGGCACATTTTATCGACCATCTGGAGGTCTGGCAGGGGGACGAGCAGCTGTTTGCCGTCGATGGCGGTATCTCGATCAGCGAAAACCCCAGCTTCCGCTTCACCTACGCGGACAACGGCGCCACGATGCTGACGGTCAAGGCCACCGATACCGAGGGCAACCATTTCGAGACGGTCTTGTCCAAGGCCGGCGGATAGGTCGGCGAAGGGCGCCCGCGGCGCTCGGCTGCCCCAGGCATAGTCAGAAGAAGCAGACCACCTCGGCCTCGGCTTGGGCGCGGCGCAGGGTGGTGACCAGATTGTTGGCCGAGGCGGCGCTGTTGAACACCGCCATCCGCTCTCCGCCGGTCAGCCGCATGGACAGCACAGTCTCGGCCTCGACGTATTTCTCGTAAGGCAGAATCGCGGCGATCTCGTCGATTGAGCAGGAGCATTTCTGCAGCACCTGACGGCTCTGACCGTTGGTCGCCATGCAGGCAAAGACATAATCCGCGCGCGCTTCGGTGGGATAGTCGTTCAGCCGCTCGGTCACGCTTTGCGCGCGAGATGCCGGTGGCGCGACCAAGCTCAGCGTCGCCGTCAGCGCCACCATCATCCGCCTCATGGCTGATCCACCTTGTTGAAGGTCATTTCCGACCGGTAGGCCCCCTTCATGCCCTCGGCGTCCGGCGCCTCGGCCCTGAGACTCAGATACCAGCCGGGCACTGCGTCCGACACGGTCACCTGCAGTTCCAGATCGCCGAAGCCCTGCATACGCGCGCGGTTGGGATCGCCTGCGAACGGGCGCATCGAAACGGTGCTGGTGGCGATCTTGCGGCCGTCGAATTCGGCCTCTCCCTTCACAACCTCTTCGGGCTTTGTCAACGCTTCCTTGACGCGGTTGCGGATGTAGAAGGGCGAGCCGCCCGACGTCTCGGCCATGTCGCGAACGACGGTTTCGTAGAAATACATGATCATCGGGTTTCCGACGCTTGCAGGGAAGCTGCCCAGATTGCGGTGCTTCCCGTCCTTCCGGAATTCCAGAATGGCCGCCGGCGGTTCTTCATCGACAAAGGAAAGCGCGATCTCGCCGGTGTCGCGCTCGGCCGCTTCGGGCTTGGTCCGGTTCCTCACCGTTCTGGAATAATTCAGCACCGCGGTGCGGTTCACGTCATCCAGGGTGCCTTTCCGGAAAATCAGATCGTAGGTCTGGCCGACCTCGCCGGTCGTCGCCGCCATCGGCAGGCTAAGAGATATAGCCGCCGCCACGAGGGCCACTTTCATCCGCATGGTTCGAATCCTCCCTGTCCCAGCCTATCCCCCTCGCGCCGCCTGTCATTGCCGACCTTTGTCTGTAGCGCCCCGGCCTGCATAGGGGGCGGAACCCGGTCAGGTGCAAAGCCCTCCGGCTCACGGCGCGTGGTTCTCCTCCGCCCCCTGCGAGCGGATCTTCCACTCGATGAGCGAGCGTAGCCGCGATAGCTGCACCGGCTTGGTAAGCACTGAGAAGTCCATTTCGACGCCACGTCGCAACAGCGTGTTGCTGCGATCGGCGGTGATCATTATTGCGGGAACCTGTGTCCCAGTCGCCGCTCGCACTGCCTGGATCGCCCGGTCACCGGTATCGCCGTCGTCAAGCTGGTAGTCGGCCAGCAGGATGTCAGGCGGCATCCCGATGTCGTGCACATGTTCCAGGGCCTCTTCGGTCGATCGCGCGGCCAGGACACTTGCCCCCCATTGCTCAAGCTTGCCGGTCGTGGCGAAGAGCACATCGGGATCGTTCTCGATCACCAGCACTATGTAGTCGGTGTCGTAGTCGGCGGCGGCGGTCTGTTTGCGACCCTCTTGAGGGATGATAGTATGGCCGCCGGCCGCCACCTCCATCTCGATGCTAAAGACCGAGCCGATGCCAGGCTTCGATCGCACTCTTACCTTGTGGCCCAGATGGCGGCAGGTTCGGTCGACGATGGACAGGCCCAACCCCATGCCGGTCCCAAGCGGCACGTTGTCGGCACGGGCGAATTCTTCGAAGATGCGCTTCTGATCCTTGAGGTTGATGCCCACGCCGGTATCCCAGACCTGCAGTTCGATCCGGCTGCCCCGGCGGCGGCAGCCGGCCAGAACGCGACCGCCAGCCTCGGTATACTGGATGGCGTTCACCACCAAGTTCTGGATCGAGCGCAGCAGATAGACCGGGTCGGAGCGGACGAAAATCATCGAAGGTACCATGTCCAGCCGCACCCCGCGTCGATGCGCCAGCGGGGTCTGGTCTTCCCAAACGCTGCGCATCAGCGTTCCGAGGCAGACTTCCGACGGTGTCAGCGCGCTGGCATCGGTGGATTCCAGCCGCGAGATATCCAGAAGGGAATGCAAAAGCTGCTCGGTCGATGTGAACGACCCGTCGAGCCGTTCGATCGTCGCGGAAAATCTCGTGTCGGCGGCGGAACTCCATCAGCGTTGCGATCAGCAGCTTGGCGGCGTTGATCGGTTGCAAAAGATCGTGGCTGGCGGCGGCAAGAAAGCGCGTCTTGGACGACATCGCTGCTTCGGCCCGCTCCTTGGCCAGACGCAACTCCTCCTCGACGCGGGCTTTTTCCTCGTACTGTTCGGTCAGGCGCTGATTGGCGCGCGTCAGCTCGGCCGTGCGTTCCGTCACGCGGTTCTCGAGCATCTCGGTCGCGCGCGATTCAAGCGTGACGTCCTTCAGTTCCAGCAGCACACCGCCCTCCGGCAGCCGGTGGGCATGAAGGTCCAGCATCCGCCCCGTGGCGTGGCGGACGCGCCGCCGCAGCCGTCCCTGCCGTTCCAGACGATCCAGCCACGGGACAATTTCGAAATCCGGCACATCGGCGATCAGCCCATGCTGGACGACAAAGTCCAGCAGCCGGTGCAGATCGGTGCCCTTTTGCAGCATAGTATAGGGCAGGCCCAATAGCTGGCGGAACTGCTGATTGTACATCATGACTGCGCCCGAGCGCGAAAATGTACAGACCCCCGAGGTCATGTTCTCGAACACTGCCTGCAGGTAGTCGGCCTGCCGGTCGATCAGATGTTCCTTCTCTGATCGGTTGCGCCGCACGATGGTGGTGATCTCGGTCAGGAGCAGAACCATGTTGTCGGCGCTCGTGCGCTGCAGGTTGATCTGGTACCAGCGGTCGCCGTTCAGCTCAATCACCAGCGACACGACCGAGGCACCTACCATGCCGCGCCGCACTTGCGCCAGCGCGGCCTCGAAATTGCCCTCCACGCTGACCAGATGGCGGCTTTCGGACATCAAGGCGAAACACTCGTCGACCAGAAGCCCAGGCTGCAGACGGTCGGAGATGTCCGGCAGCAGCATCTGGAAGATGTCGTTGCAAGCCTCGAGCCACCCAGCGGTGAACAGCGCCACGCCGCCATCCATCGCCGACAACGCGTCCGCGAGGTTCTTCCGCATCCGCTCATTGTCGTCCCGGGCGTTGCGCAGCTCGTCGGTGGTGCGTTCGAGATCTCGGGTCTTCACCCAGACCTGGGCCTGCAGCGCGATTGCCGACTGAAACGCACCATAGGCCGAAGAGCCGACCTCATGCTGACGGTTGGCGCGGCGTGTCAGCGCATCGATGATCTTGGTCTGGCGCACAACCTGGATTTCCAGCGGTTCGGTGGGGTCGATCATGCGTAGGCACTCCGTCGCGGTTCGAAGAACGCCACGCCGACAAACGTCTGGTTTACATGCACCCCGCAGTGTTGTTCGCCATAGGTATTGAAGCCGAACACGCGGCGGCGGCGGAAGATCTCGCCTACCGGACCGGCGAGTTGCTTCTGTTCGATTTCGAGCTTGCGCAGCACGCAGTCGAAGCCCAGGACGAAATCCGGCGACGCGCCGTGCGGCCCCCTGACGTCAAGGCCCGCCTCCAGCGTCTCGATGATCTCCTTGCCGCGGCCCAGTGTCAGGATAAGGCCGTCGTCGATGGCGCCGAGGAACGACAGCGCATGCGCGCCCGGCGCGCCGTTGATGGCGCGAACGTGGTAGTTCATGTTCTGTCGCACCAGCATCGGGTTTTCGGCGAAAATCTGCGGCGAAAGCTGTTCGACTGGACAGCCGACCAACCTTGCATATTCAAGCGCGGCGGGCGCGCCATTGATCTCCAGCACCAGCCGCTCTTCCGGGATCGCCTCCGTGACGACCATCTGACGGTCGGTGGGCAGGAAATGATCGAAGCCCAGCCCCTGGAAGTCCAGATCGGTCTCGAGCAGGAGGAGCAGCGCCGCATTGGTGTGGTAGCGCCCCTTGTGAAGCACGAATGTTTCGCGGAAGGCGAGGTTGTCGCCTGCGGAGCCGCCGAAGATCGGCAATTCGCCAAGCGCGGCCTCAAGCGTCGAAACCAGCAAATCCTCCTGTTTCGACAGTCCGTCGGCAAAGATCAGCGCCAGCCGATTCCACCCCGCGGTCCGGCGGAACCGCGCCTCATGATTGCGGACCTGCGCGGCGATCGACTTCATCGACAAGGGCTTCAGCGGCTGGATCAGCATCGAGGCGCAGCGGAAATGCTCGCGCGGGAAGGCCAGTAACAGGAGCGCTTCGGTTTCATATCCAAGAGGGGTGATGGTGCCTGCGGTGGTGCAGCCAAAAGCCGGCACGCCCGCCGCGCCCGCCTCCAGTCCCCTCGACACAGAATCAAGGTTGAGCCCTGCGGGCACGAAGGCGAGCAGGAAACAGGCCTCGTCAAGATCGACCGCCGCCAACACCTCATCCACCGCCGCCTGCGCCTCGGTGGCGCGCGAGGTCGCGATGTTCACGTAGAGCGGTGGCTCGCGATCCAGGGTCATTCGTCAGTGACTCAGGAAGGCGATGGCGTCGGCGTCGCCCGTGCCGACGGCGCTGACCTGCTGCGAGCTTTCGACCAACACCGCCGCTTGGGTCCGGTTATGGACCCCGAGCCGTCGCAGAAGCGCTGTGATATGCGCCTTAACCGTAGCCTCGGCCAGCGACATTTCGTATGCGATCTGCTTGTTGGGTTTGCCGGCGCAGATCAGCCGCACGATCTTTTTCTGCTGTGGCGTAAGATCGGCAAGCTTGGGGTGGATAGCGTAGAAAGCGACTTCGACCTCGTCGGCGCCGGACGCGCTCCGATAGCCCGGGTGCACGTATTTTCTCCCCGCCGCGATCTCGTCCAAGGCTTGGCGCAGCACCTTCGCCGAGGCATCCTTGGGCAAGAATCCGGCGGCGCCTTCCGCCATGAGGACCTGAACCACCTGCGCCGAGGTCAGCGATGAGATCACGAGGATCGGCGCTTCCGGCAGCGCCGCGCGCAGCTGTTGAAACCCCGAAATGCCGCAAACATCGGGCAGCTTGAGATCGAACATCACCAGATCGGGGATGAAACCGCCCTCAAGGAGTGCCATGGCCGCGCCAAGGGTCTGGGCCTTTTCTATCCGGCAGTCGGGAAACACCATTTCCAGGGCTGCGGCAAGGGCGTCACTGTAAAGCGGATGGTCGTCTACGATGACGACGGATTGGATCGAGCCCAGCGGTGAGGCATCGGTCAATTCGTTCATGGCTCTTCCTCCCAGTGGGAGGTTAACGTATGAAAATTCGTTCGTGCAACGCTCTAGACGCGCCCCGGCCAACACGGCGGTTTCCCGCGAGGGTCGGCGGCAGATCAGGGCGGGCGGTGCTTCGATCAAAGCGCCCACTGTTTCGCGCCATGCGCGGCAATCGCATTCATCAGCGGCGGCGACAGGCAGTCACGGGGTCCAGCCCCTCGTCGAGCGGGTTGCGGATCTCGGCCGTTCGCGCCGGATCGACACCGGAATCGATCACCGACAAGTCGAAGGCCGCGAGTCCCGCAGTCGCCCAAACATACTTTGACGACGCAACTCGTGCAGCCGCAGATACGGTCAAGCGCAGTCTGCGCCGAAAAGCGGGATTCGAAGCGTTGAGGCCACCGTCCACCGCGGCGTGAAGCGCCGCCGGGATTCTTGCAATTCAGCCGTTCGTATCGGTCGGAGGCCCACCTGCCACGAATGCGCGGGCAAAGGCGCGCAGGTCAAACGGCGCGGCTTTGGAGCCAAAAAGCACGGAATCAAGATGTGACAAGAGCCGCTCACGCTCTGGCTGCGTTCCGTCACGGCGCAACAAGGCTGCCGCCATTTGGCGGGTGCCCGGCGCGTCGCCCGCCCGCGCCCGCGCCCGCAAACGCAGCGCGAGCGGATCGAGCCCGAACGGCATCCGTTCCGTCATCCGCCGCCCTGCCAGCATCACCGCAAGCCCCGCCGCGAAGGCCAGGCCCGCGGTCAGCGCCGCACCCCAGCCCGGCAGTCGCGCCGACTTCGGCGGCGGGTTCACGCCTGACGACGGCAACGTTGCGTCCTCATAGGCCACGCGCTGCGCCGAGATCGTGGCAACCCGCGCCACCCTTTCGCGGGTGTCGAAGAACGGCAGTTCGATCGGCTCGAGGATCGCCGAGGCGCCGTTGCCCGGCCGTATCGTCCATCGCCAGAACGCATAGGTGACGGGCCCCTCTGGCGACAGTTCGACCAGCCGTTTCTCGGGATGGGGAAAAATCATTGCCGAGGGCGAATGCAGTTCGGGCATCGGCGGTATCATCTCTGGCGCGGCACCCACCGCCTCCACCCGAATTACCCTCAGCACGCCCTCGCCCGCGGCAAGCTGATCCGGAGGATTCGACCATTCATCCGAGATCCGCAGCTGCCGCACGGGGAACCACCAGCCGCCAGTTTCGGGCGCGGGGGCGACCGAAATCTCCACCGGCGCCGAGCGGATGTCGTGGTCGAACCAGTCGTCGCTCTCGTCGGTGAGTGTCAAGTGATGCACGAAGGATCCGATCTCCAGGCGACCGGCACGCTCTGGGAAAAGCGCCATGCGCCGCTGAAACACTTTGACGGGACGGCCGCGGATGCTTTCCTCGTGCCACTCGTCGGGGCCGAGTTGCATCCAGTTGAAGCCTTCCAGCGACGGCTGTGCCAGCGTCTCGCGTGTGATGTGGCGTCGATAGGTCCCTCGGATCGTGATCAGCACCATCTCGCGCGCGTAGGGCGTGACCTCGGCATCGGTCACCGTCACCTCAAGCCTCAGATCCTCGGGCCGAACCTCGCGGGTCTGTCCAAACGCGGCCTGCGCGAGCACACAAAGTATCAGCGCCAGCACCCTCAACGCGTGTCCTCCGGTTCGGGCGGGGTCAGCCCCGCTGCGCGGCGGAGCTTGCGCTCGGCGGCGATGCGCGCCGTCAGGTAATCGCCGGGCACATCGGCAAGCTGCGCGAGCCAGCGGTCGTTGGCCACCATGAACTTGTCGTCAAACACCCGCCGCACGCCGAGACGCCCCCGGCTTTCCAACTCTGGCAGGCCGAGCAGGCTGCCCTGATTGGTAATCTCGCTGCCCGTAGCCGACGCGCGCGCCGATCCCTGTCCTAGTGGCGCCGGCGCGGTTTCGCCTTCGAGCGGCTTGTCCGCAAACCAGGAAACCAGCGAATCGGGATCCAGGGCCAGGCCCGCGTAGTAGGCCGCGACCAGATCGAAATTCGCGGCCGCATCGGCATCGCCCTGCGCGCGGGCTATGTCGTAGGCTTCCAGCGCGGCAGCATGATGGCCCTGCCGGACCTCGGCATTGCCGAGGTTGTGAAAGGCGTTCGCCGCGCGGAACGCCTGCGCCGCCCCTGCTGGGTCACCCGACCGGTAAAGCGCCACCCCGCGCCAGCCAGGATCGGAAAAGGTGAACGCGGCCAACCCCGGCATGCCGGCCGCCAGAAGCAGTCGACCGAAGGGCGCGATGCCACCCAGAAGCAATGCCATCGTTAGGCAGGCCGCCGCCACGGCAAGGGGCCAGAGCGCCCTCATACCCGCCTCCGAAACATGACGATAGCGGGCAACAGCGCCAGTATCAGCAGCCAGCGCCCAAGATCGTGCCAGAACAACAGCGGGTAGTCCTGCCGCTCTAACTGCGTCCGCGCCGCTCCAGAGAGCCAGGCGGCGAGCGCATCAGTGTCAGCAAGGGCGAAGGCACGGCCGCCGCCGATGGCCACATGGGTCTCTGTTTCGGCGGAAATGGGATCGACCTGCACGATCGAGAGGCGTGCGCCACGCCGCGTGATCTCTGCGGCGGCGGCCAGCGACTTCGGCCCCAACCCGCCGCCATCGGTCAGCAGCACCACATCACCGGCAAGCACCTCGGCCTCGCGCAGCATCAGGGCTGCAAGCTGAAGTCCGCGTTCAGGACGGCTGCCGGGATCGGGCACGGTGCCGGGGCCGAGGATCGTCAGTGTCTGGCCAAGCTGTGCGGTGTCGGCGGTCATGTCGGTGGCGACGTAGGCGTCGCCCGCAAAGACCACCAGCCCCGCCGGTCGCGAACCCAGCGCCGAAACACCGAAACGCCCCATCGTCAGAAGCTGCGGCCAGCGGGGATTCTCGATCGCCGATGGCGAGACATCCACCACGAACACCACCCCGTCGAGGTTGCGGAAGGACAACGCGTCGCGGCGCTCCACCGCCGGTCCGGCTAGCGCAAGCACGGTCAGCGCGGCGACCGCCAGCGCGGCCCGCCCAGGCACCCCAACGACGCCAGGCGCGACCTGCCCCAGCGCATACAGCGCCCGCAACAGCTGGGGATCGGCCACCCGCCCCCAGTCGCCCAGACTACCGCGCCGTCGCCGCAGCCAAAGCGCCAGCGCCCAAAGAACCGGCAACGCCAACAGCCAGAAGGGCCGCAGCAGGGTGAGATCGGGCATGCTCATGCGATCTCTCTTCGAGCCGCCCAGAGGCAGCCGAGAAGGACAACCACGGCGGGATAGAGCCAGAATTCATCATAGACCTCCGCCGCCAGACCGTCGCTGTCGGTTGCCTCCAGCCGGTCCAGCGCCTCGGTAACGGCGACCAGATCCTCGGTGGTCCGGACCCGGAAGCTCTCGCCGCCGGAAATCTTGGAGATTGCCTGCAGGGTGGCCGCATCGACCACGCCGCGCTCACCTGTTTCGGCGGTGGTCAGATCCTTTGGCCCCAGCGCGATGGTATGCACCCGCACCCCCATCTGCGCCGCCAGCGCCGCCACGCCGCGCGGATTGGTGGCGCCGGCATTGTTGACCCCGTCGGAAAGCAGGATCACCACGCGCGACCGCGCGTTACTTTTCGCCAGACGCTTCAGCGCCAGTCCGAGCGCGTCCGAGATGTTCGTGGCGCGGCCCGAGATGCCAATCGTTGCTTCTTCGATGCGCCGCGCGACTGCCTCGACATCGAAGGAGAAAGGCGCGGCGTAGTAGGCCTCCGAGCCGAAAACGATCAGCGCCACCCGGTCGCCGGCACGCCGCCTCGCGAAGTTGGCGCCCACCCGCTCGACCGCTTCCAGCCGGGTGACGGGCTTGCCGTCGAGAAAGAAATCGTCGCGTACCATGGAGCCGGACAGATCCAGAGCGATGGCCAGGTCGCGCCCCGAAACCTTGAGCGCCGGCACCGGCGCAAGCTGGCGCGGCCCTGCCAGCGCCAGCAGCAGAAACAACCACACCGCCCACGGCAGCACTCTTGCACGCCGCGCCGCTGGCCCGCCCTGCCTCGCGTTTGAACGCAACAGCGCTTGGCCGATCCGCTCGGGCACCGCCAGCGCTGCGCCCGGCGCCACCCCGCGCGGAAGCAGGCGGGCGAGCAGCAGCGGTAAGGGGCAAAGCAAGAGGAAGAAAGGCTGTGCCAGTTCAATCATGCCGCCGCAGCTCCCGCAGGACGGTGTCCCGATCGGGCTGATCGCCGCGACGATAGAGCAGCGGTCGAAACCGTGCGAACCGGTCGGGATGGTGCAGTTTCAGGCGGTAGAGCGCCTGTACACGGTCGATGTCGTCGGACAGCGCGTCGGAGCCGAACTCGCGCACCCGAGGGCTTACGGTGAACGTCTTCAACAGCGCGCCCAGCATGAACGCGAGCAATAACCCGATTGCGGCGGCGGCCAGAAGATCGGCGGCGGTGCCGCCCGCCGCATCGCCCGGCAGATGGATGTCCCGCAGTCCGGTCAGCATAGCCTCTTCGGTGAGCGCGCGGTCGGCCATGGCTCACGGTTCCCGGCCCGGTGGGAAGGCGGTGGCGAGAAGTCTGGCGGTGGTTTCGGGCGGCGCGCTGGCATCGATCGGCAGCGCCGGCCATCCGGCGATTCCGGCGTCGTCCGGCGCGATCCCCGCGCCGTCGGCGGCGAGATCGATACGGACATGACGTCCATCCGGCAGGCGGATCGGATAGCTGCCGCGCGGCAGCCGCGCGACCACGCCATCGATCACATGCAAGAGCCGCGGCGTGTGGCGGCGCGCCAGCATTTCCAGCCGATTGGTCAGCGCGGACCCGGGCGTCTCGAAGCCCGAGGCGATCACGATCTCGGCTCCGCGCGGCGCGATCCGGTCCAGCGGCACGAGCCCGAGGTCGAGTGGTCCGTCGTCCACTTGCCCCGCCAGCGCATGGGCCGCGGCGGCGTCATGCGCGCGGACCAGTCCGCCGATCACCCCCAGCATCCCGCGTGTGCGACCTCGGATCGGCACCATCACAGGCTCCTCCGATCCGATTGCGAGAAGGCCGATGCGGGCGCCGTCCTCGACCGCGCGCCAACCGATCATCACCAGCGCCTCGGCGGCGGCCACCGAACGGAACGCCCGCGCCAGCCCCCAGAGCATCGAGGGCCGGAAATCCGCGACCAGCAGGCAGACACGGTCGCGCTCCTCGTGAAAGCGGCGGACATGTAGCTTGCCGCTGCGCGCGGTGGTGCCGCGGTCAAGATGACGCAGGTCGTCGCCGGGAACATATTCACGCAATTCCGCAATCTCCTGTCCGTGTCCGCGCCGCAGCGTGACAAATCCGCCCGGCAGTTCGGCCAGCGCTGGGTCTTCCTCGGCCGCCAAGGCCATGGCGCGCAGCGCGATCAGGTCACTGGAACGCAGGCAGGCGCCGGGAACGTCAAGCACGGACATCATAACGGTTCTACCTCGGCCAGAACTGCGGCGATCAGGGCGCGCTGCGTCTGCCCGTCGGCCACCGCGCGCCAGGTCAGGATCAGCCGGTGCGCCAGCGCGTCCGGGGCCAGGGCCGCAACGTCTTCGGGTAACGCATGATCGCGTCCGCGCAGGAAAGCCCGCGCCTTGGCCGCCGCCGCCAGCGCCAGCGTCCCACGAGGCGAGACGGCGTGCTCGACCTCGGCCGCCAGTGCGCCGCTCCGTGTGGCCATTACCAGCCGCACGATGTAGTCACGCAGTTCGGGCGCCAGATGCACCGTCATCGCTGCCACCCGCGCCGTGGCGAGATCGGATAGATCCAGTTGCGCGGAGCGACCGATTTCGCCCTGACCTTCCGCCTCGACCAGATCGAGGATGCGCCGCTCGGTCGACGCATCGGGAAGGTTCAGCAACACATGCAGCATGAACCGGTCGAGCTGCGCCTCGGGCAGCGGAAAGGTGCCGTCATGCTCGATGGGGTTCTGGGTGGCGATCACAAGAAAGGGATCCGGCAGCGTCCGGGTATCGTTGCCGACCGTCACCTGCCGCTCGGCCATCGCTTCGAGTAACGCCGATTGCACCTTGGGCGGGGCGCGGTTGATCTCGTCCACCAGCACGAGGTTGTGAAACACCGGCCCCGGAACAAAGGCGAATCCGCCATCTTGCGGGCGATAGACCGGCGTGCCGGTCAGATCCGCTGGCATCAAATCCGGCGTGCACTGGATCCGCGCGAACGAGCCGTCCACCGCCTCGGCCAGCCGCTTTACCGCCCGGGTCTTGGCCAGACCTGGCGCGCCTTCGACCAGAAGATGGCCCCCCGCCAACAGCACGATCAGCAGCCGCTCGATCAGCACCTCGTGTCCGATCAGCCCAAGCGTCAGATGCGCCCTCAGCCCATCCAGTCCCCGCAGTGCCGGCTCCATGTCTCCTCCCGGTCGATCTTTCAGGCCGTCAGTCTAGCCGAGCCCGACACCGCCCGGAACACAGCCCTAGGTCGCAACGCGTCAGCCGCGACCAACGGTACAATCCTGGTCGATGATCGGCGCGAAGGCTGGGTTTCTCGTGATCATGCGGGCGCGGGCGAGAAGATCGTCAAAATGCGTGTCTATGAAGGTGATGAAGGCCGGATCGTTGGTCTGATCGACGGGCGCGAGCGCGACGGCCTGCAGCATCAGCACATCGAATTCGCACAGCCCCGACGGGTTCGCCTCTAGCAGTGCTCGCATGAAGGCGGGCGATTCCCAGCGCAGCCGCGTGAGATTGATCGGAAATTCCTCGATCTTCGAAACAAACGCCGCTTCGTGGTTGATATGAAGCACATCGACGCCGAAACTGAATGACTGGAACAGTTCCTCGATCAGTATGGAGCGGAAGAACGCGGCCTCAAGCGCGTCGGGTGCGTCGGTTGCAGGCTGCTGAACCATGAGATGGGTGGCCTGCCCGCGACGCCCGAAGAAGGTCTGCGCCTGCGCCGGGGTAGTCGCGGCGTAGGGCCGGCCCGGCTTCAGTCCCAGTTCGTGCACATCGCTCAGCCAGTGCAGATCATCGCTCAATGCACCGTTTGGCGGCGCGCCTGAGTAGAGCCGCAGCACCACGTTGCGCCCGGTTCCGCACCTGCGCGCGCTGGCACCCGCGTAGCGCATGGGCAGCGGGGCGCCAAAGATGCTGCGCGCCAGGTCGCGGAAGATGTCAATTACCTGCGCCGTCGGTGGCCGCGGCGATTCACCCACAATGCAGATGGCGCTGCCCCGCAATGTCCGCCCGCTGATCCGCACCGGCACGGACCCGGAGGCGCCGCGCAGCTCGTAGCTCCAGCCACGCCGAGCGAGGTCGAGATAGTCCGCCTTGTCCGCCAACGCCCGTCCCGCGGCAAGGATTAGCGCCATGAAGGTCAGAAATCGCAGCATCCGCCCACTCCTCCTCACGGGAAGTCTATCGCGGTCAAAGATTCTGTCCATCGCTCGAACTTGCAGATAGTGTCCCGGTTTGAATTCTTTTTCCTGTAAGGACCACGCGGCTTGAGTGCCGATGCCGCCGCAAGGTCGAGCTGCGCAATGGCGTCGTGGTCGCGGCTTTTTACGCCCTACGCGGCTCTTCAATGAGTGCGTTTCTTGAGGCGCTCGTAGCCGGATTCGGCGACGAAGATCGCGCCATCGGGGCGGATTGCCAATAGGTGGACTATGGTATCGCGTGCTCTCTCAAGAGACAAAGCTGAAATGCCGCGGTGATACTGTGGTCCTGCTCAGACTTATATCACATGGTGCCAAGACAGTACGGCTGGCAATCTGTGTGAGAGTTTAGGGCCTCGCAAACAAAAAACCCTCAGAAAGCGATGTTTCGAAGGGTTTTTTATTTTACAGTGGTGCCCAGGAGAGGACTCGAACCTCCACGCCTTGCGGCACACGGACCTGAACCGTGCGCGTCTACCAATTCCGCCACCTGGGCAGGTGTCGCGAGGCGCGATGTATATGTGGCCGGGAAGCGTGTCAACGGGGTGTCGGAGCGAAGCTGCGCGTTCATTCCGCCTTGTTCACGGCCTGTCTTGGCGCTAATCAAGGCGCGATCCATATTTGCCGGAGGCCAGTATATGTCGAAGCTCGTCACGATCTACGGCGGTTCGGGATTCCTTGGCCGGTATATCGCGCGGCGCATGGCGAAGAAGGGCTGGCGCATCCGTGTCGCGGTCCGGCGCCCGAACGAGGCGCTGTTCGTCAGACCCTATGGTGCGGTCGGTCAAGTCGAGCCGGTCTTCTGCAACATCCGTGACGACGCCTCGGTGCGCGCCGCGATGCACGGTGCCGACGCCGTGGTGAACTGCGTCGGCACCTTCGACAAGGGAGGGGCGAACAATTTCAAGGCGGTTCAGACCGAAGGCGCCGGACGGATCGCCCGGATCGCGGCGGAATTGGGCGTGACAACGCTTGTCCATGTCTCGGCGATCGGCGCGGATGCGCAAGCCGCAAGCGATTACGCGCGGACCAAGGCCGAAGGCGAGGCTGCCGTCCTGAAGCATTTCCCCGGAGCGATGATCCTGCGGCCCTCGGTCTTGTTCGGGCCGGAGGACGGCTTTTTCAATCGCTTCGCCTCGATGTCCCGTCTTGGGCCGATCCTGCCCATCTTCGGCGGCACTACCCGTTTTCAGCCGGTCTACGTTGATAACGTCGCTGAAGCCGCCGTCGCGGGGATTGAGGGACGCGCTTCGGGTATCTATGAGTTGGGTGGGCCTGACGCGATGACATTCCGTGCGCTGATGCGGCAGATGCTTGGCGTGATCCATCGCCGCCGGCTGATCGTCAGCCTGCCCTTCTGGTTCGGCACCGTGATGGGGACGCTGCTCGATATCGGCTCGGCGATAACTGGACGGTTGGTTCCGAACAGCCTGCTGACGGCGGATCAGGTGAAGTCCCTCAAGGTTGACAATGTTGTCTCCGAGGGCGCGAAGGGTCTTGGCGATCTCGGCATCGCGCCGACGCCCGCCTCGGCCGTCCTTCCGGACTATCTGTGGCGCTTCCGCCCTTCGGGTCAGTACGACGCGATCAAGGCATCGGCCAAGAACCTGCGCCCTCATAACTGAGCTTGACTGTCCTGCGCAAGGCTCACCGACACTTCGGGCTGGCCGCTGCCATTGTTTCGTTTCCCTTTCGGAATGCCGGGACTGCCGTTGACGTGGCTGCCACGCTCCCTAAACTCATTTCTGTAGGGACATGAAAGCTCGGGAAGGTTGACGGCATGGCCAGGCGGCTCTTGCTTCACATAGGTTATCACAAGACGGCGACGTCCTGGATGCAGCAGCGACTCTTTGTTCCGGAGCATGGCTACCGGCAGGTCGCGCGGCACGCCGAGGTCTGGCGCCATGTCGTGGGCACGCATGGGCTTTTGTTCGAGGCTGATGCGATGAGGGCCGCCATTCGCACCGGAATGTCGGATCTGCTAGAGGGCGAAGTTCCGGTCATCTCTTCCGAAATCCTCTCCGGCCATCCCTTCTTCGGCGGCATCGGCAGCGATGTCTTCGCTCAGCGGTTGAAGGAAATCGTGCCGGACGCGCGTATCCTGATCTCCGTCCGGCACCAACGCCGGATGCTGACCTCGGTCTATATGCAGTACCTGTCGCGCGGCGGCACGATGAGCCCCGAGAAGTTCTTCGCTGGCGACCCCGATCTGGGGTTTTTCGGCTTCCGGCCGGAACATTTGGAATACCACCGTCTCGTGGCGCTTTATCAGGAACTTTTCGGGGCCGAGAATGTGCATGTCATCTCTCAGGAAAGCCTTGCAAGGGACATGGACGGGGTGGCGCGCCGACTGGCGCGCTGCGCCGGCAATGAGGCGTTCGAACGCGTCTTGCCCACCCATAGATCCGTCTATGCGCCGAGCTATCCCGAATATGGGGTGCCTCTTTTGCGGCGTATCAACAAGTTTCAGAAAAGCGTTCTGACCCCTGCGCCGACGGTTCGTTTCGGCACCACACCCAGGGGGGTCTACCGGCTTGTCGGTGCATCGATGCGCAGGCGGCCCATCTCCACATTCCTCGAGAAATACCGGCCTGTAACAAATTATGTGGATCGGCATTTCACTGGCCAATTCGACGAGAGCAACCGAAAGCTCATTTCGCTGATAGATCAGGAACTCTTCTGGCCGGCGATTCCGAAGCGTCCCGCCTCCAGCGGCGGACGAGGCGCCCGCTACACGGCCGCGGCGGTGTCGCAAGGCCGTGGCTGAGCCGCCTTGCCCTCCCATGCTGTTGACCATACTGTCCGCCGCGATGCGCTAGGCCGACAGGATTTTCTTGAATGAATGACACGATGCTGACTTCGCTCTTCCTCGGCGTGCTGGAAGGGCTGACGGAGTTTATTCCGGTGTCATCGACCGGGCATCTTCTTCTGGCCAGTCATTTCCTTGGCTTCGAAAGTGCAGGCAAGACCTTCGAGGTCGTGATCCAGCTTGGCGCGGTGCTGGCGCTTCTTGTCATCTATGCGGGAAAGATCACCCAGACCGTCGCGGCGCTGCCCTCCGATCCGCAGGCGCGGCGTTTCGCGGGGTCGGTTTTGCTGGCCTTTCTTCCGGCGGTCGTGGTCGGCGTTCTGGCGCATGACGTCATCAAGCAGGTCCTGTTCGAAAGCCCACGGCTGATCGCGACGATGCTGATCCTTGGTGGCGTTGTGCTGCTGGTCGTCGACCGGCTGCCGCTGACGCCGCGCTATCACGACGCGGATCGGTTGCCGCTTGGCGTCGCGTTCGGAATCGGCGTTATCCAATGCCTTGCGATGATCCCCGGAGTCTCGCGGTCCGGTGCCACAATCGTCGGTGCGCTGGCCTTGGGCGCGGACAAGCGTTCGGCGGCGGAATTCTCGTTCTTCCTGTCGATCCCGACCATGGCCGGGGCCTTCTCCTATGATCTCTACAAGAACCGCGATGTGCTCGATTGGTCGGCGATGGGCGAGATTGCGCTCGGTTTTGCAGCAGCGTTTGTCGTCGCGGTGCTGATCGTGCGATGGTTGCTCGGCTACGTCAGCCGGCACGGCTACGGTTTGTTTGGATGGTGGCGAATCATCGTTGGCACCGCTGCGTTGGCGGCTCTCTGGGCCGGGTACTGATAAAAAGGTATCGTCTTATGACCTAATTTTTGCCAATTTGACGATTTTCTGCCATCCGCGAATACAAATTCAGGCAAACAGGTCAGCTTTACTGACTTTTATTTAGTCCCGCACCGGAGTAGCAATGCGCACCCATCTCTTTCGCGGGAAAATGACTCATGGCCAAACAACCGATGCTGAAATTCGTGACCATCTCGAGAGAGATGCCGGAAAAGCGTGAGGCCAGTGTACGCGCTCAGGATTTTGGCGAGATTTACCGGGAGTTCGCAACGGCCAAAGCCGCCGAGCAGGCGGGACGGTGCAGCCAATGTGGCGTACCCTATTGCCAGACGCATTGCCCCTTGCACAACAACATCCCCGACTGGCTGAGGATGACCGCCGAGGGACGGTTGCAGGAAGCCTACGAACTGGCGCAGTCCACCAACACCTTCCCCGAGATCTGCGGCCGTATCTGCCCGCAGGATCGGCTTTGCGAAGGCAATTGCGTGATCGAGCAGTCGGGCCACGGCACCGTGACCATCGGCGCCGTCGAGAAGTTCATCACCGATACCGCCTGGGACAATGGCTGGGTGAAGCCGATCAAGCCGGTGGAGGATCGGCCCGAAAGCGTCGGTATAATCGGCGCCGGGCCAGGCGGGCTTGCCGCCGCCGATGTGCTGCGGCGCGCCGGACTTCAGGTCACGGTCTATGACCGCTACGACCGGGCGGGCGGATTGATGACCTACGGCATTCCCGGCTTCAAGCTGGAGAAGGACGTGGTGATGCAGCGCATCAGGCAGCTCGAGGATGGCGGGGTGGAGTTCGTCCTGAACTGCAATGTCGGCGAGGACATCAGCTTCGACGCGATCCACGGCAAGCATGATGCCGTGGTTATCGCGACGGGAGTATATAAAAGCCGCGATCTGGGCGGGCCGGGCGCGGGCGCCGCGGGAATCGTCCGCGCCATCGACTATCTGACCGCATCGAGCCGCAAGTGGTTCGGCGACGAGGTGCCCGAATACGACTCGGGCGAGTTGAACGCCGCCGGGAAGCGCGTTGTCGTGATCGGTGGCGGCGACACGGCAATGGATTGCGTCCGCACGGCGATCAGGCAGGGTGCGCAATCGGTGAAATGCCTCTATCGCCGCGACCGGGCCAACATGCCGGGTTCGCAGCGCGAGGTCGCCAATGCCGAGGAGGAGGGCGTCGATTTCGTCTGGCTGACCGCGCCGAAGGGCTTTGCGGGCGGCGCGGCTGTCGAAGGCGTGATGGTCGAGCGTATGCGTCTTGGCGCGCCGGATGCAACGGGCCGTCAGGCACCGGAGGTCATCGAAGGCGCGGATTATGTCGAGCAGGCCGATCTCGTGATCAAGGCGCTGGGCTTTTCGCCCGAGGAGTTGCCGACGCTCTGGGGAGTCGAGGCTCTCGCCGTCACGCGCTGGGGGACGATCAAGGCCGATTTCGGCACCCATGCGACCAGCATTCCGGGCGTTTTCGCGGTGGGCGACATCGTGCGCGGCGCTTCTCTCGTCGTCTGGGCGATCCGCGACGGACGCGAGGCCGCGGCGAGCGTCCTGGGCTATCTGGCGACGGCCCAGGCGGTTGCGGCCGAGTGAATTAACCCTGCCGGAGCGGCGGAAACGCCGATGCACCGGGCGTACACCAAGCGTACACCGCCCGTGCAGACGCGAAGGCGAAGGCGAGAGACGGCGAAAAGGTTAAGGGTCAACTATGCTGACCTGGTTGATGAAGGAAGTCTGAAGTTGAGAGAGATGCGGATCCTTGTTGCGAGCAGCGCCATCGCGCTTCTTTGGGCCATGCCCGCCCTTGCCGCCGGCAAGTTCGCCGCGCCGAAGGGCTGCACCGTCTATCAGACCGTCCAGATGCACAATTGCCAGGTCTCGAACCATTACCGCTGCGACGGCGACGCCGCGGGCGACCAGTGGTCGATCTATTTCGGCGGCGACGGGCCGTTCTACATGAGCCGCATCGACCCCGAGACGCGCTGGATCGACAGCTACGACCTGACGACCGGCGAGCGGGATCAGCTGCTGGACGAGGCCGATCCGGCCTCGTTCTCTAGCTTGCTGGAAAGCGGGCGCGACAGCTACGAGTTCACGACCAAAAGTTCCTCGGGCGAGGTGCGGCACTATAGCGGATTTGACGAGATGACCGGCGAGAAGGTCGTGATCGACGGTGTGACTCTGGATCGAACGCGGTTCGACCTGACGGCGAAAGGACCGGACGGCGAGTTGCTCTGGCACCGCCAGGGCCAGCAGCTTGTCCAGCGCGACTGGCGCATCTTCTTCGCCGACCGCGAAACCTTCGAGAACGGCTTCGGCGACAGGCGCGAGATCGCCGATACGCCGGTGACCTTCGCCGGACCGGGCGAGCCGGGGTTTCTGTCGACGAAGCCGGAATATGATTGCGACGCGATGATGACCGAGGCCGATATGCGGCGGGGAGGGGCGTCGTGAGCGGCGCGGCGCACCCCATTTCCGGCTCATGCCTCTGCGGTGCGGTCACGGTGGCGGTGGCGGGCCACGATCCCCGCGTCGGCGCCTGCCATTGCCGGATGTGCCAGCGCTGGTCCGGCGGGCTGTTTCTGTGCTTCAGCGCGCCGGCCGACGGCGTGACGATCAGCGGCCCGGTGGCGCGCCATGCTTCGTCGAAATTCGCCGAACGCGCCTTCTGCGCGATCTGCGGATCGCATCTCTGGATGCGCGACACCGACCGCGACGACGCGAACTACGACCTGATGCCCGGCCTCTTCGACGACGCGCGCGACTGGCCAATGCGCTCGGAAGTCTATGCCGACCGCGCCTATGCCGCGATCCGCCTTGGCGGAGATCACGAGCGGAGGACGCAGGCCGAATACGAATTGGGGAATCTTCACGTGGATGAAGGAGACACACAATGACCGGATTTGATGCTGAGTGGGTCCGCGCCGAAGAGGCAACGCGCGCCCGGATGGCGCAAAACAGTCTCTATCGTGCCGAGGACGAGCATTCCTCCTGCGGCGTCGGCCTTGTGGTTTCGATCAATGGCAAGCCCTCGCGCAAGGTCGTGGCGAACGGGATCGACGCGCTGAAGGCGGTCTGGCACCGGGGGGCTGTCGATGCCGACGGCAAGACCGGCGACGGCGCGGGCATCCATGTGCAGATTCCGGTCAAGTTCTTTTATGACCAGATCCGCCGCACCGGGCATGAGCCGGACGCCAAGGCGCTGATCGCCGTCGGCCAGGTCTTTCTGCCGCGCACGGATTTCGGGGCGCAGGAAACCTGCCGCACCATCGTCGAGACCGAGGTTCTGCGCGCGGGCTATTACATCTATGGTTGGCGGCACGTCCCGGTGAATACCGAAGTGCTGGGCGAGAAGGCCAATGCGACACGGCCGGAGATCGAGCAGATCCTCATCAAGAACTCCAAGGGCGTCGATGAGGAGACGTTCGAGCGCGAGCTTTACGTCATCCGCCGCCGGATCGAGAAGGCGGCGGCGAATGCCGGGATCGTCGGTGTGTATCTTTGTTCGCTGAGCTGCCGGTCGATCATCTACAAGGGCATGTTCCTGGCGCAGGATTGCGCCGAGTTCTACCCCGACCTGAAGGATGAGCGGTTCGAGAGCGCCTTCGCGATCTATCACCAGCGCTATTCCACGAACACCTTCCCGCAGTGGTGGCTGGCGCAGCCGTTCCGGATGCTCGCCCATAACGGCGAGATCAACACGCTGAAGGGCAACCTCAACTGGATGCGGAGCCACGAGATCCGCATGGCGTCCTCGACTTTCGGCGAACAGGCCGGCGACATCAAGCCGATCGTGCCGCAGGGATCGTCCGATTCCGCCGCGTTAGACGCTGTTTTCGAGGTTCTCGTGCGGGCAGGACGCTCCGCGCCGATGGCCAAGACCATGCTGGTGCCGGAAGCTTGGTCCAAGTCAGCGGTCGAGATGCCGCAGGCCTGGCAGGACATGTATGCCTATTGCAACGCCGTGATGGAGCCTTGGGACGGGCCTGCCGCTTTGGCGATGACCGATGGCCGCTGGGTCTGCGCCGGGCTCGACCGCAACGGCTTGCGCCCGATGCGCTACGTCGTCACGGGCGACGGGTTGCTGATCGCCGGTTCGGAAGCCGGGATGGTGCCGGTCGACGAGGCGGTGGTGCGCGAGAAGGGGGCGCTTGGTCCCGGCCAGATGATCGCCGTCGACATGGCGAACGGCAAGCTTTTCCACGACACCGAGATGAAGAACAAACTGTCCGCCGCGCTGCCCTATGCGGACTGGATCGAGAAGGTCACGGACCTCAACGCGATCATGCGGGATGTGCCGGAAAAGGCTCTGTTCGAAGGCGCGGAACTCCGCAAGCGGCAGATCGCGGCGGGTTACTCGCTGGAGGAGCTTGAGCAGGTTCTGGCACCGATGGCCGAGGACGGGAAAGAGATGATCGCCTCGATGGGCGACGACACGCCGGCGGCGGTTCTGTCGTCGGTCTATCGCCCCTTGAGCCACTTCTTCCGGCAGAATTTCAGCCAGGTCACGAACCCGCCGATCGACAGCCTGCGCGAAAGCCGGGTGATGAGCCTCAAGACCCGGTTCGGCAACCTCAAGAACGTGCTCGACGAGGACAGCTCGCAGACCGAGATCCTGGTGCTTGAAAGCCCGTTCATCGCCAATGCCGAGTTCGACGAGATGGTGCGGCAGTTCGGAGGCAATGTTGCCTTCATCGACTGCACCTTGCCGGCGGGGGGCGAGCAGGATGTGCTGCGCGTCGGGCTGGAGCGGATCCGCGCCGAGGCGGAAGATGCGGTGCGCTCGGGCGCCGGTCACATCGTCCTGACAGACGAGCATCAGGGCGAGGCGAAGGTGGCAATGCCGATGATCCTTGCCACGTCGGCGGTGCATAGCTGGCTGACGCGGAAGGGGCTTCGGACCTTCTGCTCGGTCAACGTGCGCTCGGCCGAATGTATCGACCCGCATTACTTCGCGGTGCTGATCGGGTGCGGTGCCACCACGGTCAATGCCTATCTCGCGCAGGATTCCGTCGCGGACCGCGTCCGACGCGGCCTGATCGAAGGCAGGCTGATCGACGCGATGCGGCGCTACCGCGATGCCATCGACGCCGGCCTGCTGAAAATCATGTCGAAGATGGGGATTTCAGTGATTTCCTCCTATCGCGGGGGGCTGAATTTCGAGGCGGTGGGCCTCAGCCGAGCGCTGGTCGCGGAATATTTCCCCGGCATGCACAGCCGGATTTCGGGCATCGGCCTTGCAGGTATCCAGATCAAGCTGGAAGAGGTCCATGCGAAGGGCTGGAAATCGGGCACCGACGTGCTGCCCATCGGTGGCTTCTACAAGGCCCGGCGGTCGGGCGAAAAGCACGCATGGGAAGCGCAGACGATGCACCTGTTGCAATCGGCCTGTGACCGGGCGTCCTACGACCTCTGGAAGCAGTATTCGGCCACGATGCGGGCGAACCCGCCGATCCATATCCGCGATCTTCTGGACATCAAGGCCTTGGGCCGTCCGGTGCCGATCGAGGAGGTGGAGAGCATCACCTCTATCCGCAAACGCTTCGTGACGCCGGGCATGTCGCTCGGCGCGCTCAGCCCGGAGGCGCACAAGACCCTGAACATCGCGATGAACCGGATCGGAGCGAAGTCCGACAGCGGTGAGGGCGGCGAGGACCCGGCGCATTTCCTTCCGGAACCGAATGGCGACAACCCCTCGGCCAAGATCAAGCAGGTGGCGTCGGGTCGGTTCGGCGTGACGGCGGAATACCTCAATGCCTGCGAGGAGCTGGAGATCAAGGTGGCGCAGGGAGCCAAGCCCGGCGAAGGCGGGCAGTTGCCCGGCATGAAGGTGACGAAGCTGATCGCGCGCCTGCGTCATTCGACGCCGGGGGTGACGCTGATCTCGCCACCGCCGCACCACGACATCTATTCGATCGAAGACCTCGCGCAACTGATCTACGACCTGAAGCAGATCAACCCGCGCGCCAAGGTGACGGTGAAGCTGGTGTCGTCGTCGGGCGTCGGCACGATTGCCGCCGGTGTTGCCAAGGCCAAGGCCGACGTGATCCTGATTTCGGGTCACAACGGCGGCACGGGCGCGTCGCCCGCAACCTCGATCAAATATGCGGGTCTGCCGTGGGAAATGGGCCTGACCGAGGCGCACCAGGTGCTGGCGATGAACAAGCTGCGCGAACGGATCACGCTGCGCACCGATGGTGGCCTGCGCACCGGGCGCGATATTGTCATCGCCGCGATGATGGGGGCCGAGGAATATGGCGTCGGCACCGCCGCGCTGATCGCGATGGGCTGCATCATGGTGCGCCAGTGCCAGTCCAACACCTGCCCGGTCGGAGTCTGCACTCAGGACGAAAGGCTGCGCGCCAAGTTCACCGGCAATGCCGACAAGGTGGTGAACCTCATCACCTTCTACGCCCAGGAAGTGCGCGAGGTCCTGGCCGGCATCGGGGCGCGGAGCCTTGACGAGGTGATCGGGCGGGCCGATCTGCTGACGCAGGTGTCGCGCGGTGCCGCGCATCTCGACGATCTGGACCTCAACCCGCTCCTCATCACCGTCGATGGGGCGGAGCGGATCGTCTATGACCGCTCCAAGCCGCGAAACGCGGTGCCGGATACGCTGGATGCCGAGATCATCCGCGATGGCGCGCGGTTCTTCGAGGATGGCGAGAAGATGCAACTCTCCTACGCGGTGCGGAACACCCACCGCACCATCGGGACCCGCGCGTCGAGCCTGATCGTGAAGAATTTCGGGATGCGGAACAACCTGCAACCCGATCATCTGACGGTGAAGCTCTCGGGTTCCTGCGGGCAATCGCTTGGCGCTTTCGCGGCGCCGGGGCTGAAACTCGAGGTGTCAGGCGATGCCAACGACTATGTCGGCAAGGGCCTCAGCGGCGGCATGATCGTCGTGCGCCCGCCGATGATCTCGCCGCTGACGGCGTCGGAGAACACGATCATCGGCAACACCGTGCTTTATGGTGCGACGGACGGCTATCTTTTCGCCGCCGGGCGCGCGGGGGAGCGTTTCGCGGTCCGCAATTCCGGCGCGACGGTGGTGATCGAGGGCTGCGGTTCGAACGGCTGCGAATACATGACCGGCGGCGTCGCGGTGATCCTCGGCCGGATCGGCGCGAATTTCGGCGCCGGCATGACCGGCGGCATGGCCTATGTTCATGACCCGGACGGCACGGCGGAAGAGCTGATGAACCTCGAAAGCCTCGTCACCTGCGCGGTCACGCAACCGCATTGGGAGGCCGAGCTGAAAGGCTTGATCGAACGCCATGCGGCGGAGACGGGAAGCCTGAAGGCGAAGCAGATCCTGACCGACTGGGCCGAGGAGCGGGCGAATTTCATCCAGATCTGCCCGACGGAAATGCTGCCGCATCTCGCGCATCCGCTGAGCGCGGACGCGGAGGCTGTTCCGGCGGAATAGACACCCTTTTGAAGGGAAAAGCGGCCGGGATTTCCCGGCCCATCCCCTATTTGTGATGGGTCGCCAGGGACACGGTCCTATCCGGTTTTGCGAATATGACGGGTATTGCCGCAAGAATGCCGAAATAGAAGTGTTATCTGGTGTGAACGTTCCAAGGAGTCCCGATGGCGATTTACACTGACCAGTTCTATCTTATGGACCCTTCCGCGCCGCCGGGCTTCGGAACTGCACTGAACTACGTCAACTATACGCTGAACGACCAGAATAACGACGGCGATTTCGACCGGTTCAACAACGACAGTGTCAACGGGTCGGACATTTCGAGCTCCTATCCCGGTGATACCGTGAGGGTGAACGTGGCGGGCGTGGGCAATGTCACCTACACCGGTACGACCTTCTATCTCGCGAATGGCCAGGTCGTGTTCACGCCGAACGACGGGCAGGTTCTGCAGAACGGCACCTTCGTTTCATCGACATTCGTCAATACCCAAGGGCCGCTTCTGGTGCCGCAGCTTGGCCCAGCGTGCTTTACACGGGGCACGCTGATCCGGGTGCCGGGCGGCGAAGTACCGATCGAAGCCCTGAATCCCGGCGATCTGGTCGAGACGCTGGACAGCGGCCCGCAGGAGTTGCGCTGGATCGGGCAGAGGACGGTCGACGGCACGGGGGATTTCGCGCCGATCCGCATCGACGAAGCCACGCTCGGCAATTCGCGCCCGCTTCTGGTTTCGCCGCAGCACCGGATGCTGATCGAGGGATGGAAGCCGGAACTGGTCCTGGGCGTGCCGGAAATCCTCGTCCCCGCAAAGCATTTGATCGGGATGGCGGGTGTCCGGCAGGAACAGCGGGAAGAGGTCGATTACGTCCATATCCTGTTCGACCGGCACGAGATCGTCTTTGCCGAGGATGCGCCCAGCGAAAGCTTCCATCCGGGGAGCCAGATGCTTGACGTGGACAGGGCGCTTCGCGCGGAAATCCTGTCGCTGTTCCCTGAACTCGACGAAATGTCCGATGAAGCGCTGCGCCCGGCGCGCAGCGTTGCGCTGGCGCATGAGGGGCGGCTTCTCGCGGCGTGAGCGGCGCTTGACCATCGCCGCCGGTTCATGGCTAAGGTTCGGCGATGGCAAAGAGCAGCACGACCCGACGAAAACCGACGAGATCCCGCGCGAAAGCAAAGCGGAAATCCACTGTCCTGGCGCGTCCCACCCTGCGCGGCACGTTGCGCTGGCTCGGGCGCGGCGCACTGAGCCTTGTCGCGCTGTTCCTGATGCTGGTGATATTCGGCATCTTCATCAATCCGCGGCTCACCCCATACATGATCGCCGAAGGCTGGCGGCGGGGCGGGGTCGAGCGTGTCTGGGTGCCGATGGAGGAGATCACGCCGGTGCTGGCGCGAGCTGTCGTCGCCTCGGAGGACGCCAATTTCTGCGAGCATTGGGGGTTCGACATGAAGGCAATTCGTGCCGCGCTTGACGAGGGCGCGGGGCGCGGAGCCTCCACGATCAGCCAGCAGGTGGTGAAGAACGTCTTTCTCTGGCAGGGGCGGAGTTGGCCGAGAAAGGCGCTGGAGGCCGTGATGACGCCGGTGATCGAGCTTTTGTGGTCGAAGCGCAGAATTCTCGAAATCTATCTGAATGTTGCCGAGACCGGCGACGGTGTCTTTGGCGCCGAAGCGGCTGCGCAGCACTACTTCGGGGTGAGTGCCGCAAAGCTGAGCCCGCCGCAGGCCGCCCTGATCGCCGCCGCCTTGCCCGATCCGAAGGGCCGCAATCCCGCGCGGCCCTCGGGCTACATGCGTTCCCGCGCGCGCGCGGCCCTCGACGGGGCGGCAACGATCCGCGCCGACGGGCGCGCGGCCTGTTTCGAGGATTGAACCGGAGGGGCACGCCCGTTATCAGTCAGGGCAACAGTGATCAGAGCCTATTGCCCATGACCCGCCTCTACCACGTTCCGCTTTCCCCCTTCTGCCGCAAGGTCCGCCTGACGCTGGCGGAAAAGAAGGTCGAGGTCGAACTGGTCGAGGAACGCTACTGGGAACAGGCGCCGGAATTCCTGCGCCGCAACCCGGCAGGCAAGGTTCCGGTCTTGCGCTACGATGGCAAGACCCTGACCGAAAGCCAGGCGATCTGCGAATATCTGGACGATGTCCTTCCCGAACCGAAGCTGATGCCGCGCGATGCGGCGGGGCGCTACGAGGTGCGCCGTCTCTGCGCCTGGTTCGATGACAAGTTCCACGATGAGGTGACCTCGAAGCTGGTCTACGAGCGGGTCAACAAGAAGGTGATGAAGCTCGGCTATCCGGATTCGAAGAATGTGAAGTCCGGCTCGACCCGGATCAAGTATCACCTCGATTACATGGCCTGGCTTCTGGATCAGCGGCGCTGGCTGGCGGGCAACGAGATGACGCTGGCCGATTTCGCGGCGGCGGCGCATCTGTCCTGCCTCGACTATATCTCGGATGTGGACTGGAACCGCAGCCAGAACGTCCGTGACTGGTATGCCAAGATCAAGTCGCGACCGTCGTTCCGGTCGCTTCTGGCCGATCAGGTGCCGGGATTTCTGCCGCCCGCGCATTACGCCGATCTCGATTTCTGAAGGCAAGGCCGGGGGCGTTGCCCCCGGACCCCCGAGGTATTTCCGGCAAGATGAAAGTGAGGTCGCTTGGACGCGGCGGGATTGAAGGCCGGCATCGTGAGCGAGGCATTGGCCGCGGGGTTTTCCGCTGTCGGCTTCTGTTCGCCGGATGCAATCCCCGAGGCTGCGGGGCGGCTCGCGGACTTCGTTGCGGCGGGGCGGCACGGGCAGATGGGCTGGATGGCCGAGCGCATGGGGTGGCGCGGCGATCCGGGAGCGCTTTGGCCCGAGGCGCGGACTGTCATCATGCTGGCGGAGGTCTATACGCCGGAGGGCGATCCGCTGGCGGTTCTGGGTGCGCCGGAGCGGGCGGCGGTGTCCTGCTATGCACAGGGGCGTGACTATCATGACCTCGTGAAGAAGCGCCTGAAGCGAGTGGGGCGCTGGCTGCTTGCGGAGGTAGAAAAAGGCTCTGTTCATGCGGAAATCAAGGTTTTCGTCGATACCGCGCCGGTGATGGAGAAGCCGCTTGCGCAGGCGGCGGGGCTCGGTTGGCAGGGCAAGCATACGAACCTCGTGAGCCGGGAGTTGGGAAGTTGGTTCTTCCTTGGTGCCATCTTCACGACGCTCGATCTGCCGAAGGATGCGGGCGAGGTGGATCATTGCGGCTCGTGCCGGGCCTGTCTTGATGTTTGTCCGACGGCCGCATTCCCCGCGCCCTATCAACTGGATGCGCGGCGCTGCATCTCCTATCTCACGATCGAGCACAGGGGGCCGGTCGATGAGGCGTTGCGTGGCCTCATGGGCAACCGGATATATGGCTGCGACGATTGCCTGGCGGTTTGTCCCTGGAACAAGTTCGCGCAGGCCGCGCGCGAGATCGGCTACGCGCCGCGCGTTGGTGCGCCGGAACTGGCCGAATTGGCGGGGTTGGACGATGCCGGGTTCCGGGCGCGGTTTTCGGGGTCCCCGATCAAGCGCATCGGCCGCGACCGTTTCGTGCGGAATGTCCTATATGCGATCGGGAATTCGGGTCTGAAACGGCTGATTCCGGTGGCGGAGACACTGATTTCCGATCCGGATGCGGCCGTCGCGGACGCCGCGCGCTGGGCGGTCCTGCGGCTGAGGGCCGCCGTCGTGGATCACAATTCGGACTAGGGGCTGGAAATCGGTCCGATTCGGCCTCATCTTTGAGTTGTCCCCGATGACGGGGCAGACGCAACCGAGGAGGATCGAATGAGCCGGCATGTCGCTGACCGCATAAAGCCCGACGACGGCGGGCGTCTGAAGAACTATGTCGAGGTGGAGAGGACGACGGGTGAGGAAGGCTCGCATCGCGCCACGCGCTCCGTTCATGAGCGCCCGGCTAGCCGTTCGGACACTGCGCGCCTGCGCGAATATGCGCGGATCGAGCGCGGCGAAATGGCCTGACGCCACGACCTTCGGATGAAATCGAAACGCGCCTGCCGGTCAGGCGCGTTTTTCGTTGAGGTGGGCGACGCCGAGAACTTCCAGCACCTTCGCCTCGATCTGCGGCGCGTTCATGCCCGCGACGGCATACATATCCTCCGGTGAGGACTGCTCGATGAAGCTGTCGGGCAGCACCATCGAGCGGAACTTGAACCTGCGGTCGAACATGCCTTCATCGGCCAGAAGCTGGGCGACATGGCTGCCGAAGCCGCCGATGGCGCCTTCCTCGATGGTGAGGAGCGCCTCGTGATGGGCGGCAAGTTGCAGGATCAGATCGCGGTCGAGGGGCTTGGCGAAGCGGGCATCGGCGACGGTGGGCGCGAGACCGCGCGCGCCGAGAGCTTCGCGGGCCTTCATCACCTCGGCGAGACGGGTGCCGAACGAAAGGATCGCGACGCGCCCGCCTTCGGCGACGATGCGGCCCTTGCCGATTTCCAGAGGCCGACCGCGTTCGGGCATGTCGACGCCGACACCCTCGCCACGCGGATAGCGGAAGGCGCTGGGGCGGTCGTCGATGGCGGCGGCGGTGGCGACCATATGCACGAGTTCAGCCTCGTCCGCGGCGGCCATGACGACCATGCCGGGCAGGTTGGCGAGGAAAGCGATGTCGAAGGCGCCGGCATGGGTCGCGCCGTCCGCGCCGACAAGTCCGGCGCGGTCGATGGCGAAGCGGACGGGGAGGCGCTGGATCGCGACATCGTGGACGACCTGATCGAAGCCGCGTTGCAGGAAGGTCGAATAGATCGCGCAGAAGGGCTTCATGCCCGCAGCGGCGAGACCGGCGGAGAAGGTCACCGCATGCTGCTCGGCGATACCGACGTCGAAGCACCGCTTCGGGAAGCGTTCGGCGAAAAGGTTGAGGCCGGTGCCGTCGGGCATGGCGGCGGTGACGGCGACGACCTTGTCATCCCGCTCTGCCTCGGCGATCAGCGACTGCGCGAAGACCTTGGTATAGGCGGGCGCGTTCGACGCCGCTTTCTTCTGTTCGCCTGTAACAGGGTCGAATTTGCCCGTCGCGTGGCCCTTGTCGGCAGAGCGTTCGGCCGGGCCGAAGCCTTTGCCCTTCTTCGTGAGGATATGAATCAGGACCGGCCCATGGGCGCGGGCATGGACGGTGCGCAGCACGCTCAGCAGTTGGTCCATGTCATGCCCGTCGATGGGGCCGACATAGGAAAAGCCCAGTTCCTCGAACATGGTGCCGCCGATGGTCATGCCCTTGAGCATCTCCTTTGCGCGCCGCGCGCCTTCCTGGAAGGGCGGCGGCAGGAGGCTGATCGCGCCCTTGGCGGCGGCCTTGAATTCCTGATAGGGCGTGCCGGCGTAAAGCCGCGAGAGATAGGCCGACATGGCGCCCACCGGGGGAGCGATGGACATTTCGTTGTCGTTCAGGACGACGAAGAGCCGCTTTTTCAGGTGGCCGGCATTGTTCAGCGCCTCATAGGCCATGCCCGCGCTCATCGCGCCGTCGCCGATGACGGCCACCGCATCCCCCGCGTCGCCGCCAAGGTCGCGGGCCACGGCAAAGCCAAGCGCGGCGGAGATCGAGGTGGAGCTATGGGCCGCGCCAAAGGGGTCATAGGGCGACTCGGAGCGCTTGGTGAAACCCGAAAGCCCGTCCTTCATCCTCAGCGTCCGGATGCGCTCGCGCCGCCCGGTCAGGATCTTGTGGGGATAGCACTGATGCCCGACATCCCAGATGATCTTGTCGCGCGGCGCATCGAAGACGGCATGGAGCGCCACCGTCAGTTCGACGACACCAAGCCCTGCGCCGAGATGGCCGCCGGTGACGGAGACCGCGCTGATCGTCTCGGCCCGAAGCTCATCGGCAAGCTGCTTCAACTCGCGATCCGAAAGAGCCTTCAGATCGGCGGGAACCTTCACGCGGTCCAAAATTGGGGTCGTCGGTCTGTCGCTCATCACCGGCCTTTGCCGTTCACATCTCACGCGAGATAACGAAACGCGCGGCGTCTCTCAAGGTGTCGGCTTTCGAACCATAGGGCAAGAGGGCGGCTTCTGCATCCGTCACGAGGTCGCGGGCGCGCGCTTTGGCGGCCCGAAGGCCGAGGAGCGACACGAAGGTCGCCTTGCCCGCGGCGGCGTCCTTGCCAAGCGTCTTGCCCGCCTTCGCCGGATCGCCTTCGACATCGAGAATATCGTCGGCGATCTGGAAGGCGAGGCCGAGCGCCCTGGCGTAGGCGGTGAGGGGTCCGGTGTCGGCGCCGGCGAGGATCGCGCCCGCTGTCGCAGCGAAGGTGATGAGCGCGCCGGTCTTGCCGGCCTGAAGCCGGGTGATTTCCTCGAGCGTGAGCGGCGTCGCGGCGGTTTCGGCCGCAATGTCGAGTGCCTGACCGAGCACCATACCCTCGGCCCCCGAGGCTTTCGAAAGCGCCGTCACAAGGTCGATCCTGCGCGCGCCAAGCGTCGGGTCGCAGCAAAATTCAAAGGCGAGAGCCTGAAGCGCGTCGCCGGTCAGCACCGCCGTTGCCTCGTCCCACTTCACATGCACGGTCGGCTGGCCGCGCCTCAGGGCGTCGTCGTCCATAGAGGGCAGGTCGTCGTGGACCAGCGAATAGGCGTGCAGCGCCTCGACCGCCGCCGCCGCGGGTAACACGTCGGGCTCGTGGATGTCGTGGAGCCGCGCGCTTTCGATGACGAGGAGCGCGCGGAGCCGCTTGCCGCCCTGAAGCGCGTAGCGCATCGCATGGACCACGGGCACATCGGGATGAAAGGCGAGCGCATCATCAAGGGCCACCTGTACCTTCGCCTGAATACGGGTCAGGCGTTCGGCGAACACTTCAGAGACCTTCGACGGGCGTAGTCCCTGTCGGCTGGCCATCGGGACCAAGGGTGATCTTCGCGACCTTCTCCTCGGCTTCCTTCAGCTTCTTCTCACAATGTGCCTTGAGCCGTGCGCCCTGTTCGTAAAGCGCGATGGATTTCTCAAGCTCGACATTGCCGGATTCAAGGGCGCGCACGACCTCCTCCAACTGTTTCATCGCCTCTTCGAAGCTGAGTTTCGACATATCGCTCATTGGCCGCGCTCCATCAGGACGGTGACATGCGCCGCGACCGAGGCGGCGAGTGCGGCGAGATCATAACCACCCTCAAGGCAGGATACCACCCGCCCGCCGCAGGTCTTGTCGGCCAGATCGCAGATCGCGCGGGTGATCCAGGTGAAGTCGGATTCGGTCCAGTTCAGTCCGGCCAGGGGATCGTCGCGATGGGCGTCGAAGCCAGCCGAGACGAGGATCAGTTCCGGCGCGAAGTCGGCGACCCGCGCCAGCGCCGGCTTCCAGGCGGCGCGCATCTGATCGCCCGCGGAATCGGGGCGCAGCGGCAGGTTCACGATCTGGCCATGGGCGCCGGTCTCATGCGTGCTGCCCGGTGCCGGGATAGAGCGGCATCTGGTGCGACGACACGAAGATCGCGCGCGGCTCGTCCCAGAGAAGGTCCTGCGTGCCATTGCCGTGATGGACGTCGAAATCGAGCACCGCGACGCGCGACAAACCGTGGTGATCGAGCGCATATTTCGCCGCAATAGACACGGTTCCGAAAAGACAGAACCCCATTGCCCGTTCGCGTTCGGCATGGTGCCCCGGCGGCCGCATGGCGATGAAGGCATTGGACGCGGCGCCGGAGAGAACCGCATCAACCGCCGCTTCGGCCGCGCCGACAGCGCGCAAAGCTGCCTCCCATGAACCGGGCGCCATGAACGTGTCGGGATCGAGCTGCGACCAGCCTTCCTTTGGCCGCGCCGTGCGGACCTGATCCAGATAGCCCTCGGAATGACAGCGCAACACCTCGGCGGGATCGGCCATCGGCGCCTCGCGCCGGTCGAGCGTGGCGAATTCGGGAACGGAGAGGGCGGAGTCGATCGCCTTCAGGCGGTCCACCCGTTCAGGATGACCGGGCGGAGTGACATGGGCGAGGCTACTCTCGTGGGTGAAAAGAAGGCTCGTCAAATCGCTGCTTTCATCTTGCCAAAAATACCTTCGCCGAAGGCATGATCCGCCGAGGACGCATCATTCCGGCGCGAGCATGTAGCCCGCGCCACGCACCGTTTGCAGGTAGCGGGGTTGTTTCGGGTCGCTTTCGACCTTGCGGCGAAGGCGGGTGATCTGCACATCGACCGCACGCTCCTGCGCCTGCGCGGCCTCGCCGCGAATACCGCGGCCGAGATCCTCGACAAGCTGGCTGCGGCTGACGGCCTCACCTGGCCGGGCCGCGAAGACGCGCATCAGCGCGGCCTCCGTCGCGGTCAGCCGGATAAGGTTGTCGCCGCGCCACATCTCGCCGCGGTCCACATCGTAGCGCACCGGCCCCATTTGCAACACGCGCGGGACGCGCGTCTCGGTCTGCGGAGGGGTGCGACGCAGGACGGCGTTGATTCGCAGCAAAAGCTCCTTCGGCTCGAAGGGCTTCGTCAGGTAGTCGTCCGCCCCGGCCTCCAGCCCTGCGATGCGATCGTCGGTTTCGCCCTTGGCGGTCAGCAAGAGGATCGGCGTCGAGATCGTTCGCCGCAGATCGCGCGTCAGAGAGACACCATCCTCACCCGGCATCATCACATCCATGACGATAAGATCGAAATCCAGCCCCGCGAGAAGCCGGCGTGCATGGCCACCATCTCGTGCCGAAGTCACCCAAAAGCCGTTCCGCATGAGATATTTCTGCAAGAGCGTGCGGATGCGTTCGTCATCATCGACGATCAGCAAATGAATTTCGGGCTGAATCGTCATGTCGCGCCATCCTTCATCGCCTGGTAGTGGCGGCGAAGCTCGGGGTCCATCATTGCCTCGAGCACCTGGCGGAACCCGGCGACCGCGACAGGCCCCGCGGCGCGGTAGGCGGCTCGCATCCGGGCGCGCTGGGCATCGGACAGTTCCCGTTCGAGCTCGGCGCCCTTCTCGGTCAGGTAGAGGTTGCGCTCTCGTTTGTCGCGCCGTCCGACCCGCGCTTCGACGAGGCCATCCTCGACCAGCGTGCGGAGCACGCGGTTCAGGGATTGCTTTGTGACGCCGAGCATTGTCAACAGGCCGTTCACCGTCAACCCCCGCTGGCGGTTGATGAAATGGATTGCGCGGTGATGGGCGCGGCCATAGTCGTGGTTCTCCAGAATCCGGTCGGGATCGGCCGTGAAGGCGCGATAGGCGAAGAACATCGCCTCGATCCCCTTCCTAAGCTGTTCATCCGTCAGGAACAGGAGGCTTTCGCCTCCTGTCGTTTCGGCCCTGCCAACTTCCATCTTGCCGTCCGTCTTAGCTCCGGTGCCGATTTTATGTCAGTGATGTTGACTTTCCAAGAATCAATTGATAGCGAATCCGCGAAATCGCGCAATTAAATGTCCGAAGCGGACTTAACTTGCGCAATATTCGCAAACGGACGCGCCCGAGGAGGACTCACATGGCCGGTGCTTACGACGATCGTGACGGCAAGATCTGGATGGATGGCAGGCTGGTCGACTGGCGTGACGCCAAGGTACACATCCTGACCCATGCCCTGCATTACGCCTCCTCGGTCTTCGAGGGCGAGCGGTGCTATGATGGCAAGATCTTCAAGGGTCATGAACATTCCAAGCGCCTTCTGCGCTCCGGCGAACTGCTGGACATGAAAATCCCCTACACCGCCGAAGAAATCGACGCCGCCAAGGACGCGATGCTGAAGGCGAACGGCTGGACCAACGCCTATGTCCGCGCGATCGCCTGGCGCGGCGCGGGCGAGGACATGGGCGTCTCTGCCCGCCGCAACCCGGTCAGGCTTGCCATCGCCGGCTGGGAATGGGGCAATTACTACGGCGACGCCAAGATGAAGGGCGCCAAGCTCGACATCTCGAAATGGAAGCGCCCCTCCCCCGAAACCATCCCGTCCGAAGCGAAGGCGGCCGGTCTCTATATGATCTGCACCATGTCCAAGCATGCCGCCGAGGCGAAGGGCTGCTCTGACGCCATGATGTTCGACTATCGCGGCTACGTCGCAGAGGCGACGGGCGCCAACATCTTCTTCGTCAAGAACGGCGAGGTTCACACCCCGAAGGCGGACTGCTTCCTGAATGGCCTGACGCGTCAGACCGTGATCGGCATGCTGGAGGACATGCAGGTCAAGGTCCACGAGCGGCACATCATGCCCGAGGAGCTTGAAAGCTTTGAGCAATGCTGGCTGACCGGAACCGCGGCCGAGGTCACGCCGGTCGGGCAGATTGGGGACTATACTTTCGAGGTGGGCGATTTGACGAAGCGGGTTGCCAGCGCATACGAAAAACTCGTGCGCGCCTGAGCGCGCACGAGCCGTCCGAATTCAGGCCGAATTCAGGACCCGTCGTTCCTATGGGCAGGCAGCCCGGTAGGAGCGACCGTCCGGATAACGGTAGATGCACTGCTGCGGCTGGTTCGCCTGGCCGACGAGGCTGCCGACGGCCGCACCTGCGGCGCCGCCAAGCAACGCGCCTTCGAGGCGGTCGTTGCTGTCCGACGCGATGGCGCCAACGGCGGCGCCCGTCAGCGCGCCGGTCGTGACGTTCTGATCCGTTCCCGTCTGACAACCCGCGAGTAACAGCGCGAAGGGCAGCGTGAGGAAAATCCTGTTCAACATTTCTCTTTCTCCAACAGCTTGAAGGACGACCGATAACGCGCGAAATCTGCCACAGGTTCCGGACCGTGCGCGAAGAATTTCCTTTGCGTAATCAAACTGGGCGGAACGCCGCCTTTGAATGGCCTGATTAGCGCTGGTGGTTGCATTCGCTTGGGCCCGGATCCGAGGCAGATGAATCGTTGAGATCGATCCCGAAGTTAAGCAGGTTTCCCGTGCCGCTTCTTGTGTAGGACAAGTCCCTTGTCAGACTGTAGAGGATATGCCAGCCCCAGCCACCCTCGCCAAGGTCGCCGCGCTCGCCCGACCATTTGCGGGGTGGTGCAACTGGAGGCAGCGTCAGCCCCGGCATTGCTGCGCCGCGGTCCGCCACGCTGCAGTACAGCACCGTTTGGCCGATCTCGACAGAAAGCGCGACAGGGCCGCCTCGCCAACCATAGGCATGCTCAACGATGTTGTTCAGCACTTCGGCCAGCGCCAATTCCAGTGTGGCCGCGTCGCAGTCGCCGAGCCGCCCCGCACACACAGCGCGAACCCGTTTTAGTGCGCCCCGGATGGAATGCGGATCGGCTTCGCACCGTATCTTGTGACGCATCGGGTTGCGAATCCTGACAGGCGTGCGATCGCGTGCCCTCTCCCCCATCGGATCAGGCAGCTTCCGGACTGCCAGGCAGGATGCGGAAGATCTCGTTCATCCGGGTAAGGCGAAACACCCGCTCCACATTCGGTGACAACGCTGCGAGTTCCAGCCGCCGCTCCGGTGCAAGAAATTTCAGTACGGAAACGATGGCGCCAAGACCGGAACTGTCGATGAAGTTGACCGCAGCGAGATCGAGGATGACGCGGTCTCGCGCGGCCGCCGTAAGTTCCCGCATGGCATCCTTGAACTGGATCGCGACTGCCGCGTCGATCCGTTCTTCGCCAACTTCGACCACCATCGCATCGTCGGTCTGCCGCGCTTTCAATTCCATGAGATGCCGTCCTTTGCTACCCCGGAAACGCTAGACGGCAATGGTTACTTTTCGGTATGCCGGATCATACAAGGAAAGGAGGACGCCATGGTCGAGGAAGTGGTCATCTGCGGTGCGGCGCGAACGGCGATGGGCGGGTTTCAGGGCGCATTCGCGGGCGTCGAGGCTGCGGAACTCGGCGGCGCCGCGATTGCCGCGGCGCTCGGCGATTCGGGCGCGGCATCCGATCAAATCGAGGAACTTCTGATGGGCTGCGTCCTGCCCGCCGGTCAGGGCCAGGCCCCGGCGCGGCAGGCGGGGTTCAGGGCCGGCCTCGGGCAGGAGGTGTCCGCCACGACTCTCAACAAGATGTGCGGCTCCGGGATGAAGGCGGCGATGGTCGCCTTCGACCAGATCGCTCTGGGTTCGACCGGCATCATGGTCGCTGGCGGCATGGAGAGCATGACGAACGCCCCCTATCTCTTGCCCAAGATGCGCTCGGGCGCGCGACTTGGTCATGCGCAGGCGATGGATCACATGTTCCTCGACGGGCTCGAGGATGCCTATGACAAGGGTCGCCTGATGGGCACTTTCGCCGAGGATTGCGCCGAAGCCTTCCAGTTTACCCGTGCCGCGCAGGACGACTATGCGCTCGCCTCGCTTTCCCGCGCACTCGAAGCGCAGGCGAGGGGGGCCTTCGCCGGAGAAATCGCGCCAGTCACAGTGACGGCGCGCAAAGGCGAAACCACGGTAGAAGCCGACGAACAGCCCGCCTCGGCGCGCCCCGAGAAGATCCCGACGTTGAAACCCGCCTTCCGCAAGGACGGTACCGTGACGGCGGCCAATTCCTCCTCGATCTCCGACGGTGCGGCTGCGCTGGTGATGGCTTCGGCCCGCGCCGCCGATGCCGCGGGGCTGAAGACCCGCGCCCGAATCCTCGGACATGCGAGCCACGCCCAGGCGCCCGCCGATTTCCCGACCGCTCCGATCCCGGCAGCGAAAAAGCTTCTGGAAAAGCTCGGCTGGCGCAAGGAGGATGTGGACCTCTGGGAGGTCAACGAAGCCTTCGCGGTCGTCCCGATGGCATTCATGAAAGAAATGGGCCTCAGCCACGAGAAGATGAATGTGAATGGCGGCGCCTGCGCTCTCGGACATCCGATCGGAGCTTCCGGCGCGCGGATCATGGTGACGCTGCTCAACGCGCTGGAAAAACGTGGGCTGAAGCGCGGCATCGCGGCCATCTGTATCGGCGGCGGTGAAGGCACCGCCATTGCCCTTGAACGCATCTGACCCTTTCAACCTGCCGAAAATACCTTCCGGAGGTCCGGGGCTGGAAAACCCCCGGCGCGTGACTGAGGAAACACCATGACCGTCGATTACGACACGCTCGCCAACACCATCGCCAGCCTCACCGAAGGAGAGACCGACGCAGTCGCGCTGATGGCGACCGTCGCCTGCGAGGTGCATCACTCCGACGACCGTTTCGACTGGACCGGCTTTTACCGCGTCACCGAGCCGGAGGTGCTGAAGATAGGGCCCTATCAGGGCGGCCACGGCTGCCTTGTGATCCCCTTCTTCAAGGGCGTCTGCGGCGCCGCGGCGCGGACCGGGGAAATCCAGATCGTCCCGGATGTGGAGGTCTTCGCGGGCCATATCGCGTGCTCCTCCTCCACCCGGTCGGAGATCGTGCTGCCGGTCTTCGGCAGCGACGGACGCCTCATCGGGGTCTTCGACATCGACAGCGACCAGCCTGACGCTTTCACCGAAGCGGACGGCGCCGCACTCGCCGCGATCATCGCCTCGGTCTTCGGGCAGGTGTGACCGTGGCGGCGATACATCACGGCAGCTGCCTTTGCGGCGGCGTGACGTTCGAGGCGGAAGAACCGCTCAGATCGGTCATCGCCTGTCACTGTGGACAATGCCGCAGGACCTCCGGCCACTACTGGGCGGCGACCTCGGCATCGCTTGGACGGTTCCGGCTGACCAAAGGCGACACACTCGCATGGTTCCGATCCTCACGCGAAGCGACGCGGGGCTTCTGCGCACGCTGCGGCGCGAGCCTTTTCTGGAAGCCCGAACGCGAGGCGCGTATATCCATCGCCGCCGGAGCGCTCGACGGCCCGACCGGGCTCGCGATTTCGGAGCATATCCACACGGCAGCGGCGGGAGACTACTACAGCCCCGAGGGCCCGCCGCCACTGCCCGTCGGGAAATCACCCGGCAGGCTCAGTTGCGCCTGCCTTTGCGGCGGCTGTTCGTTCGAACTTCCCGGACCATCGGGCGACATCACCGCCTGCCATTGCCGTCAGTGTCGGAAACTTTCCGGGCACTATTCTGCCTCGTTCGATGCGGATGAGACCCGCTTGCATTGGCATCGCCGCGAAACGCTGCGCGAATATGAAACGCCCGGAAACGGCCGCAGGGGCTTTTGCGCCACCTGCGGGTCGAGCCTCTGGTTTCGCTCCGCCGCGGGGGAGTTCTCGGTCGAGGCGGGTTGCGTCACCGGCGCGACGGGCGGGCGGTTGATCGATCATATCTTCGTGGCCTCGAAGGGCGATTACTACGAGATCGACGATGGCCTGCCGCAGGTCGGTCACTGGTAGCGCAGGTTCACTCCCCCGATGCGATGCTTGACCTCGCCCGGGCTTTCGTTCAGCGCTAGGCCGACAGTGGGATGCGTGCATGAGGGATCTCATTCAGACTTGGCGGGCGGGCCCGCTTCCGGCTTTTCTGGAGGAAGGGAACGCAGCATGCCGCCCACCAAAGGTGCGTGTGAGGTCCACGTCCCTCTCGGGGCTGCGCGGCGGGCGTGATTTTCGCGGGTCTTGCCGCCCGCCTGATATGGGAGTGAGACATGACGGATATCGTTCTTCTCGACGGCGGCATGGGGCAGGAACTGGTGGCCCGTTCCGGTGACGCGCCGACACCGCTCTGGTCGACGCAGGTGATGATCGATCATCCCGGCCTCGTCCGACAGGTGCATGAGGAATATTTCGACGCCGGCGCGACGGTGGCGACGACGAACACTTACGCAATCCACCATGATCGACTTGTCAAGTTCGGCATCGACGACCGGTTCAATGCGCTCCACATGCAGGCGCTTGCCGAAGCCGCCGCCGCCCGCGCCGCGCACGGGTCCGGCCGCATCGCCGGGTCGCTTGGGCCGCTCGTCGCCTCCTACCGGCCGGAGACACATCCGCCGCACGGTGACTCTGTCTCTAGATATGCCGAAATAGCGCGATCTGCTCGCGCCCGTCGCCGATCTCTTCCTCGCCGAGACCGTGGCCTCGCTCGCCCATGCCAGCGCAGTGCTGGAGGGTGCGCTTCTCGGTGGCAAGCCGGTCTGGCTCTCGGTGACGGTCGACGATGAGGACGGCGCGCGCCTGCGCTCCGGCGAGGCGGTGGCGGACCTGGAATCCATCGTCGTGGGCAAGGCCGCGGCCGTGCTTGCGAACTGCTCCGCGCCCGAGGCGATGGTGGCGGCGCTGGATGTCCTCAGGACCTTCGGCCTGCCCTACGGTGCTTATGCCAACGGCTTCCAGCAGATCACCAAGGAGTTCCTGAAGGACAGCCCGACCGTCGATGCGCTCCACGCCCGGCCCGAAATGACCCCCGAACTCTACGCCGATTTCGCCATGCGCTGGGTCGGGATGGGGGCGACGATCGTCGGCGGCTGCTGCGAAACGACCCCCGCCCATATCGCCGAGATCGCCCGGATGCTGAGGGCCGCGGGGCACCGGATCGTGTGAGGAAACGGCCGTGGGGACCGTGTCGGGTCTGCGTAGGGTTCGTGTAGGGTATCTGTAGCTACAGCGGGAGCACGCGGTTTCAGGGCTGCTTCGGTGCTGTGTTGGCGGCGCGGTGGAAGTTGAGAAGGCCAAGGCGGGCATGTTGCCGTAAGTCCGAACGGTTCGGTCCATCTCCCCGGGTTCTGCCGCGCATACCCATAGACGGACGCCCCATCGACCAGCCCCAGCGGATCGGCCTGGATGTACCGCCCCGTCGTCGGATCGTAGTCGCGCATCCAGTTCTGGTGCAAGCCGACTTTCGGCCTGGAACCATTGACCGGGGAAGCGCAGGGCGATGCCGCCGGTGGCCACATGCACCGCCACCGAAGGGCAGGTAGCTCGCCTCCCAGACCTTGACGCCGAGATCGACGGTCGCGAAGACCGGGCTGCCAAAATGGTCGGTGCGGATGAAGTAACCTGGCCCCTCGACGATGCGATGGGGCGGCCTTCCATCCAGAAGATGGCGGATCAGGGTAGTACAGATCGAGGTATTGTATCGAATTCCGCGATCCGGTTGCCCTCGGGGTCGTGCACCGCATGGATCACCTCGCCGGTCTGCATCAGTTACCGCACTAATTGCTGGCCGAGCGCGTTGTAGCGGTGGTTGGCGAGCCGGTTGCCAATCCAACTCGGGCAGAAGTCTCTGATATTGATCGAAATTGAACTGAGCCGCCAGATCTATAGTCGATACAATATTCTCGAAGAAAATCGCAGTATGAAAATGCAACTTGCTCCCTGCTCTGATATGTCGAAGTCATAGCCAGCAGCTTACTCATGAGCGCATTTATCGGTAACATTTCTAAGGAGACTGATCTTGCCAAGCTCTCAAATTGCGTCGGCACTTGGAGGTTTCAGTCTGAGATGCGCACCCGTTCGACCGTCGGCTGGCGACCCAAATGCAGCTCCATCGTCGGTCAAAGACTTCAACCTCACGGAGGTAGTTGTGCGCTCCCATTTGTAGTACGATCCGTCTGTTCGCCCGCATCGCGAAGAACTATCTAATCATACTATGCCGCGAGCGGGGGTCATAGCTGATGTCCGGAGCGGCCACATTGAGCGACGTGACTGAGCTAGTCACTCCATCTTTGCAAGCGCATATGTCCCATCGGCGACAGGTCACCCGGAAACCACTCGTTTGATCCATGTGCGGGTAGCATACCGCGCTGACGATGGCGCTGCGGGCTTTTTCGCAGTCTGTTCGATCATCGCAATCTTCGTCATCGGTAAGCTCCTCGTAGAGTAAATAGCCGCCTACCGCTACCACGCCAGCTGCTATCGCATCGAGAACCGCTCCTCCCGGGCCAAGCACTTGCGCCAATCCAGCACCGATCGCGATCGTGTTTTCCCCCGTCGGGTCAATCAACCGCCCCGGGTTCTGCCGCGCATAGCCATAGACGAACTCGCCCCGTCCACCAGCCCCAGCGGGTCGGCCTCGATGTACCGCCCCGTTGTCGGATCGTAGTCGCGCATCCAGTTCTGATGCAAGCCGCTTTCGGCCTGGAACCACTGGCCGGGGAAGCGCAGGTCGATGCCGCCGGTGGCGACGTGGACGCCGCCGAAGGGCAGGTAGCTCGGCCTCCCAGACCTTCACCCCGAGGTCGTTCGTCGCAAAGACCGGCCGGCCGATATGGTCGGTGCGGATGAAGTAGATCTGGCCGCCCTCGACGACGCGCGACCGGGCGGCCCTCCATCCAGATGTAATTGCGGCTAAGGGTCGAGGTGCCGGTCGTGTCGTCGTAGAGGTATTCGGCGATGCGGTTGCCGTCGGGCGTTGTTGCATAGCTCTGACCATCGCGGAGAATGGAGCGAAGGCGCAATGGGCGGAATGTCGCCTTCCGGTTGAACTATTCAAATCAGTCGCGGTGGACTTGGTTGTTGCTGCCCTTGCGCGTGACGCCCGGCGCAGGGCGACCGACCGGATGATCGCGCTGGCCGGTGCGTCGGCAAGCGGTTCAGCGACGGTCAGCTTCGGCCGCAAGCCTGCTGCGATCGCCGGCATGCGGTTGCTGGGCGATGACGGCGCGCATTGAGTCCCCGGTTTCCCGCCAGCGTGCGCGATGCAAACATCCTCTGTCCACGGCTCCACCATTCTGCGCTCTGCCCGCGGATCTTACGCAAGCAAACGAGGCGATTTGCGACAGGTCTTCCGCTGAGACTCCGCGATCCGCTGCCCAGCGACATGCGAATTACAGTTCCAGAAACTCACGCCAGCGTCGGGCGAGATAGTTGTGCTCCGGCATGATCGTACTCCATGCCGCGACCCTGGCCACGCGGTTCTGATGGCTCCCGCCCTCGCGGCATTCGCCTCGCCGGACGACGACGGGCGCGGACAGGCCCGGAAGATCCTTGGCGGCCGGTTGGCCGTCATACCAGTATTGCCATTCCGCCTCGCTCAAGGTGTCGCGAAGCGGTTCCACGACGGAAATGTAGTAGCCCTGCCTGGCCATGATCGCACCGGGCGTGCCGTCGAGCCACCAGTTCATGTAGGCATAGGCGGCCGCCCGGGTGTCGGCTTCGGTGTTTGCGGACAGGCATAATCCGCTGTGCCAGCCCCGGTAGCCCTCTTTTGGAGTCGCATAGACGACGTCCTTTCCCATGCCGCGCAGGGTGTAGAAGGCCGGTGACCAGAGCGATCCCAAGATGCAGTTCGGTCCCGCCATCAGGCCGACGGATTCCTCGCTCGATCCCCAAAAGCGCGTGAAATGCCCCCTCCGCTTGAGCGACATCAGGACGTCGAAAAGCGCGTCGATCTCCTCGATCGTCAAGTCGCCGGGGTCGCGCAGTTCGACACGTCCTGCGGCACGGGCCGCCAGCGCAAGTTCAACCGCGCTACCCGCCGGATCGAGACTGAGCATACAGCGCCCGTGCCAACGGTCGTCGAGAAGCCAGGCCCAGCTTTCGGCCTCTTCCTGGCGTGTGTCGGATAGCAGTTCGCGACCAAAGGCGAAGCTGTCGACGTTGTAGGTCGTCGGCAGCATTCCGATTTGCGGGGCGCCGGCGCGGTCATGCTGCGCACCGAGCGTTCCGTCCCTTTGCACGAAAAGCTGCTCGGTCGGAGCGGTGCCGGGGCTTTGGCCGAAGGTCGCGCCGGGCAGGTGGCCCGCCACACGAACTTGCGGCCAGCGCTGGATTTGGGACGTGTCGATGGGCTGAATCGAGCCCGCTGTCCACAAGACATCCAGCGAATAGAACCACTGGTCATATATGTCATAGCTTTCGGGACGCATGACGCCGCGGCGAAGACATGCCTGACCATCAAGAACTTCGAACTCGATCGGGAAGGGCAGATCGGCCGTCGCGCTGCGGCGCAGTTCGTCCGTCAGCGTGACACTGGTTCCTATGACGCGGAGCGATGGTCTGGTCATGCGTGCCCTTTCAGGGGACTGCGATCAGATACGGCACGGTGGCCGGAGGCGGCAGCATCGCGAGCACACGCAACCGCGCAAGAACGAGAGACTCGGTTCGTTCAAGATGGGTTTGCAATAGAACCCGCGCGGCCTGGACCGAGCCGGTGAAGAGTAGCCGGACGATCTGGTCATAGAGCGTCAGTGCGGGCAAGTCGTCGCGGAGCGGGAAGTGCTGTCGGAAGAGCCGCGGCACGCTGAGCGCGATCTGGTTGCGCCGGATCGAGCCGAGCATCCGGGCGTTTCTGAGACTTTCATACATGGTGTGGAACATGTCGTGTTCGATCGCATCAATCTCCTCCGCGCCGCAGTCGGGAAACGAAACGACTGCGGCCTCGATCCGCCGGGACAGCGCGTCGAGCCAGGCGGGATCGAGGGAAGGCGCTACATTCGCCAGCGCCTGGGGCTCGAGCAGCCTGCGCATTTCGAGGGAATCGCGGACGTCGCGTGCCGTCATCTGCCCGACGATCCAGTGCGACTTGCGGTCCTTCTCGATCAGCCGGACGTCCATGAGGCGCCAGAGAACCTCGCGCGCGACGGTTCGGCTGACATTGTGGTATTCGCCAAGCTCCGCTTCCTGAATGCGGTAGGTGCCGAACGGCAGCAGCGCCATGATCTCGTCCGATACGCGCGAATAGATACGCTCCCAGGTCGCGCTGCGGTTGATGTCATCGGTTGCTGTCGCCAGAATATCGTGAAGTTCGCGTGAACTGAGACGTTTCACGCGCGCATCGCCGACGATGTATCCCTGTCCGTCGGCGGGGCGGACCAGCCCGTTGTCCGCGAGCATCGACATCGCCCGGCGTACAGGCGCACGACTGACGCCGAGATAAGTCGCCACCGCCGCCTCTTTCAGCAATGCGCCGGGCGGAATCTCACCCGCCACGATCTTCTGTTCAAGGAGATTGCGGACGGAATCATACAGATACGCGGAACCGGACAGGATGTCCGGCGCCACCACCTCTGGCGCGCCGACCCGGTCACAAGAACGGGTTGCCTCAGATTCGCCGGCGTTGCGGCTTCTGTCTGGGCCATCGCCTGATTCCGCCATCAAAACTGTCCATCGGATACAATAGATCGATATACCTTGCGTATTCCGCCAACTTTTCCATCATTTTGGGGTTCTAACAAGACATTATTGTGCATTGCATTCGAAGAACGTTTTGAACTAGACTTCGAGTCGACAACTCCGAACGGCAGTGCCCCAGAGAGGGCGCGCCGGGTTCCAACCGCCAAGTTTGCGACGATCAACAGGGAGACGGACATGACACGAAATATCAATCCGGCCAAGAAGCGGCATGGTGTGACGCGGCGGGAACTCTTGCAGGGATCGGCCGCCGTGGCCGGTGCTGCGGTTGGTTCCGGCGTCATCGGGGCGCCGATGATCTGGGCTCAGAACATCAAGGACGTGACACTCAATCAGGTCGGGCCGTCCTATTCGGTGATCGCCGACATTGCCGAGAAGGCAAGCGCCGATCTCGGGTTCAAGATCGTCCCGCAAACCGCCGAGACGACCCAGCTCATGGCGAAGGTGGTGAACCAGCCCGAGACCGTAGACATCGCGGATTTCGAGTTCTGGGGCCTTCAGAAAGTCTATCGCGCGGGCAATCTTCAGCCGGTCGAGGCCGGCAAGATCAAGCTCTGGTCCGAGATGACATCGCTGATGCGCGACGGCAAGAGCTTCGACGGCTCCGACCTGACCCGGCAGGGAACATTGCCGTTCGAGGTGCTTTACACCGACGGCGCCGACTCGACGGAATTCGCCCAGTCCGCGACAGACTTCGCGACGGTCATGCCGACGATCTACAATGCCGACACGCTGGGCATCCGACCCGATCTGACCGGGCGTGAGATTTCAAGTTGGGCCGAACTGTTCAATCCGGAGTTCAAGGGCAAGACCGCCCTCGTCAACATCCCGTCGATCGGCATCATGGACGCGGCCATGGCGCTCGAAGCGCGCGGCGACCTCAAATATGGCGACAAGGGCAACATGACGAAGGAAGAGATCGACCAGACGATCGACGCCCTTATCGCGCTGAAGAAGGACGGCCAGTTCCGCGCCTTCTGGTCGACCTTCGACGAAAGCGTCAACCTGATGGCGGCGGGCGAAGTGGTCGTCCAGTCGATGTGGTCCCCGGCGGTGACGGCGGTGAAATCGCGCGGCATCGAATGCGTCTATCAGGGCCTGAAAGAAGGCTATCGGGGATGGGGCCTCGGCATGGGGCTGATGCGCCATCTCGACGGGATCAAGCTGGAGGCCGCCTACGAATACCTCAACTGGTATCTCACCGGCTGGCAGGGTGCCTTCATCGCGCGGCAGGGGTATTATTCCTCGGTCCCGCAGACGGCAATGGCGAACCTGAGCGAGAACGAGCGCGGCTACTGGTATGAAGGCAAGGCCGCGACCGAAGATATCAAGGACCCCTACGGCAGTATCATGGACAAGGCCGGCGCCAAGCGCGACGGCGGCAGCTTCGAAGAGCGCATGGGCAACATCGCCTGCTGGAACACCGTGATGGACGAAGACCGCTACATGATCCAGCGCTGGAACGAGTTCATTTCGTCATGACCTGATCCGTGTCCGGCGCGACACGTCCGCGCCGGACACGGACTGCACAGAACAAGCAATTCGCCCCGCTGAAAGGTGAGTCCATGTCCGGGAGGCCCTCTCCGTCCGGCAGTGCCTTTGCGCCCTACCTCCAGGTCGCGCCGCTGGCCTTCCTGATGATCACGATGGTTGGCATCCCGCTTCTGACCGTCGTCCTGCTCAGCTTCTGGGAATTCGACGGGATCGCTGTCTATCCGGCGTTCACATGGGACAATTACGCCGAGGTGTTGAGTTCGGTGGTAACGCTGAAGCTGTTTCTGGCAACGCTGAAATACGCGCTTCTCACGCTTGTCGCGACGACGATCATCGGGTTCACCTGCTCGTATTTCCTCGTCTTCCATGTCCGCAACCTGCGTTATCAGATCGCGCTTTTCCTGCTGTGCACGATCCCGTTCTGGACATCGAACGTGATCAGGATGGTAAGCTGGATACCGTTTCTCGGACGCGAGGGGCTCTTCAACAGCCTGCTTCTTCAGGCCGGGATCATCGACCGGCCGCTCGACATCCTCCTGTATTCCGATTTCGCGGTGGTCCTGACCTATATCCACCTCTTCACGCTGTTCATGATCGTCCCGATCTTCAACAGCATGGCGAAGATCAACCCCGACGTGATCGAAGCGGCGCGGGACGCTGGCGCGAATTCCTGGCAGATCCTCTGGGGCGTGATCATCCCGCTTTCCAAGACCGGCATCGCGCTCGGCTCGATCTTCGTCGTCACGCTGGTGATGGGCGATTTCTTCGTCGTCCGCGTGATGAGCGGCGGCCAAAGCGCCTCGGTCGTCTCGGCGATGAAGAACAACATCGACCAGCTCTACTACCCGGTCGCCTCGGCGATGGCGGTCCTTCTCATCATCGTCGTGCTGCTGATGGTGACGGCGATCCTGCGGGTGGTCGATATCCGCTCGGAACTGGCGAGGTAGGGGTATGTCGCAAAGCAGCACAAGCCGCCGCGGTCCCGCCTTCTACTTCCTCGCGGCGTTCTTCGCGCTTTTCGTGATCTTCCTCTACGGGCCGATGCTCATGATCTTCATCCTGAGTTTTCAGGGTCCGGCCGGGGGATTGACCTTCCCGATGCGAGGCGTCTCGACACATTGGTTCCACGACCTCTGGACGTCGAGCCGCTACGGCGATCTCGGTGGCGCGTTTCGGCGGTCGCTCGTGCTTGGCGTCCTGTCGCTGGTCATCACGGCGGTGGTGTGCCTCTTCGCCGGCCTCGCATTCCGGCGGCGGTTCTGGGGGGCGGGGCCGATCTTCTATCTGTCGATCATCAGCCTCGTCGTGCCTGGCATCCTTCTCGGCCTCGGGATCAGCCAGTTGTTCCAGCTTCTGGGCCTTCGTCTCAACTGGTGGTCTTCCGGCCTCGGCGCACATCTGAGTTGGACCCTGCCCTTCGGCCTTCTCATCATGTTCGCCGTCCTCAACCGTTTCGACGGGTCGTGGGAGGAAGCGGCCCGCGATGCCGGCGCGTCACCCTTGCAAGTCCTGTCGTACATCACCGTGCCGATCCTGTTCCCCGGCCTCATCGCAGTCGCGCTTTTCGGCTTCACGCTGAGCTATGACGAGATGCCGCGCTCGCTCCTGACGGTCGGAGGCAAGAACACGCTGCCCATCGAAATCTCCAACATGACGACGAACGTCACCACCCCGGCGCTCTACGCCATCGGGACGGTCACATCCGCCGTCAGCTTCTTGGTGATCGCGACCGCGTTCATCGCGATTGCCGTCGTCCAGAAACGGCGCGCCCGTGCCAAGCAAGGAAAGGCCGCATGACCGAGCAGAGCCGCATTGATATTCGCAACGTGACCAAGCTTTTCGGGTCTGTCCGTGCGGTGAACGACGTCGACCTGACCATAGACGGCGGCGCCTATTGCTGCATGATTGGCCCGTCCGGCTGCGGCAAGACCACGCTTCTGCGGATGATCGCGGGGCACGAGACGCCGTCGTCCGGCACCATCGCGATCGGCGGTGACGATGTGACCACGGCCAGGACCGGCAGCCGCGGCACGGCGCTGATGTTCCAGAACTACGCGCTTTTCCCGCATCTCTCGCTGACCGACAACGTCGCCTTCAGCCTGAAGGTCAAGGGGATACATGCCGCCGAGCGGCGAGAGAAGGCACGCGAGATGCTGGACCGGGTGCAGCTTCTGCATCTGGCCGACCGGGTGCCGTCGGAGCTTTCGGGCGGCCAGCAGCAGCGCGTGGCACTGGCACGCGCGCTCATCACCAATCCCAAGGTTCTGTTGCTCGACGAACCCCTTTCGGCGCTCGACGAATTCCTGCGCCTCAAGATGCGGGTGGAGCTGAAGCGGCTGCAAAACCAGCTTGGCATCACCTTCATCCACGTCACCCATACCCAGCCCGAGGCGATCGCGCTGGCCGACCAGGTGGTGGTGATGGATCACGGCATCGTCGAGCAGGCCGCAAACCCGCGCACGATCTACAACAATCCCTACAGCCCCTACGTTGCACGGTTCATGGGTGGCCAGAACGTGCTGTCGGGCATCGCCGACGCCACCGACGAAAGTGGGACCGTAGTCAGGAGCCGCGACGGGCGGTTTCATGATCTGCCTCGCGTCGCGGACGTAAAAACTGGCGATGCGGTCAACTTCTCTGTGCGCCGGGACCGCATTCGGCTCTCGGATAATGCAGGCAATAACCGGAACGGCACCGCAGGCACGGTAATCAACGTTGAATACCAGGGTACCTTCGTGAAGGTCGCTCTCGATACCGGTAGCCGAGAGGAGTTCATTGTCTATCTCGACGACGACGAGTACTTCGCGGCGCCCCAGAAGGTAGGCGATACGGCCCACGCAACCTGGGAGCCGAAATTCAACCACATTCTGGTCGGCGCCAACAACTCGACCGGCACTCCGCATGAGGACTGAGATGGCGGCATGCGTCGAAGTCATCGCACTTGGCGGCACCATCGCCAGCAGGCCGCGCCCGGACGGTCAGGGCGTAGTGCCCGATTTGAACGCGGACGATCTTCTCGATGCCGTTCCGACCGCGCGGGAACTCGCGCCGATCCGGGCGCGCACGCTGGTCAACGTGCCGAGCGTCGAGATCGACCTTCCGCTGCTCATTCGGCTCGCGGCACTGATCGCCAAGCTCGAGGCCGAGGGCGCGGCGGGCATCGTCATCACCCAAGGCACCGATACGATCGAAGAGACGGCCTATGTGCTTGATCTTCTTCACGCTGGCCGCTGCCCGGTCGTCGTGACAGGGGCGATGCGGCACCCGGCGCTCCCCGGTCCGGATGGACCCGCCAATATCTTCGCGGCCATCGCCTGCGCCGCCGATCCGGCCTGCCGCAACCTTGGTGCGCTGGTGGTGTTCGACGACGACATCCATGCGGCGGCGTGGGTGCAGAAGCGTGACACCACGGCCGTTGGCGCGTTCTGGTCGCCTGCGCCGCTTGGCTGGATGGCCGAAGGGCGTCCCGCCATCCGGGTCCGCGTGCCACGCCGCGCCGCGCTCCGGGTGGCTGACAATGCCGCCTTGCCTTGGATTCCCATCCTGAAACCGGGTCTTGGCGAACGGTCGCATCTTGTTGACGCTTCGCTCAAGGCGGGGGCGGCGGGCATCGTCGCGGAACTGCCGGGCGGCGGTCATGCCAGCGCCGACTGGGCCGACGCGCTGGAAGAAGCCGCAAAGACGCTGCCGGTCGTCTTCGCCAGCCGCACACGGGGCGGGCGCGTCCTGAACCGCACCTATGGCCAGACGGGCGCCGAAATCGACCTCATCAGCCGCGGCCTTCTACCCGCAGGCGATCTCGATGCGCTCAAGGCGCGACTGCTGCTGACGCTGCTCATCATGGCGGGGCAGGGCGACCGCTTCGCCGATCATGCCGAACTTTCGTGGAGGAACGGATCATGACCATCGTCATAAAGGGGGGCACCCTCGTCGCCGCCGACCGCACATGGGAGGCGGACATCCTGATCGAGGGCGAGAAGATCGCCGCCATCGGACCCAATCTGAAAGGCGACAAGGTCGTCGATGCCGAGGGCGCCTATGTCATGCCGGGCGGGATCGACCCGCATACCCATCTGGAAATGCCGTTCATGGGCACCACGGCGGCCGAGACCTTCGAAAGCGGCACCGCCGCTGCCGCCTCGGGCGGGACGACGATGATCGTCGATTTTGTCCTTCCCGGCCCCGACGGGTCGCTCGTCAAGGCGGTGAAGGACTGGCACCGCAAGGCCGACGGCAAGATCTGCATAGATGTGGGCTGGCACGTCGCCGTCACCGGCTGGAACGAGACGATCTGGCGCGAGATGGCGGAAGTCGTCGCGATGGGCGTCAACACATTCAAGCATTTCATGGCCTACAAGGGCGCCCTCATGGTCGAGGATGACGAGATGTACGCCTCGTTCTCGCGCTGCGCCGAACTTGGAGCGCTGCCGCTGGTCCATGCCGAGAACGGTGACATAATCGCCGAGTTGCAGAAGAAGTTCATGGCGGCGGGCAAGATCGGGCCCGAGGGCCACGCCCATTCGCGCCCGCCCGAGGTCGAGGGCGAGGCGACGAACCGCGCCATCATGATCGCCGATGCGGCTGGCGTGCCGCTCTATGTGGTCCACGTCTCCTGCGAGGAGGCGCACGAGGCCATCCGCCGAGCGCGTCAGAAGGGAATGAGGGTCTATGGCGAGCCGCTGGTGCAGCATCTGACGCTCGACGAACGCGAATATTTCGACAAGGACTGGGACCACGCCGCCCGCCGCGTCATGTCGCCGCCGTTCCGCGACAAGAAGCATCAGGACAGCCTTTGGGCCGGGCTTGCCGCCGGCAGCTTGCAGGTGGTGGCAACCGATCATTGCGCCTTCACGACAGAACAGAAGCGCATGGGGTTAAAGGGTTTCCCGTCGATCCCCAACGGAACCGGCGGGTTGGAGGATCGACTGTCGATCCTCTGGACGAAGGGCGTCGAGACTGGGCGGCTGACACCCGAGGAATTCGTCGCCGTCACCTCGACGAACATCGCGCGCATTCTCAACATCTATCCGCGCAAGGGGGCGCTCCTGCCCGGCGCGGATGCGGATATCGTGGTCTGGGACCCGAAGCTGTCCAAGACGATCCGGGCCGCCGATCAGCTTTCGGTCCTCGACTACAATGTCTTCGAGGGGTTCGAGGTGTCCGCCCAAGCGCGGTGCACGCTGTCGCGCGGCGAGGTTGTCTGGTCGCACGGCCAGAACCAGCGCCCCCGCGCAGGACACGGCATCTATATCCCGCGCCCCGCCTTCCCGTCGGTCAATCGCGCGCTGTCGGTCTGGAAGGATCTCAACTCCCCGCGTTTCGTCCACCGCGATCCGCAAAACATTCCCAGCGGCGTGTAATCCCGCGCCCGTCAGACAAGGAGGAATACAATGGCCAAGAAGAAGATCTACTGCGCCTTCGGCACCGACATCGACTCCGTCGCCGGCTGGATCGGCTCCTATGGCGGCGGCGACAGCCCCAGCGACATCCAGCGTGGCATCTTCGCCACCGAGGTCGGCATCCCGCGCCTCCTGCGGCTGTTCAAGAAATACGACATGCGGACCTCCTTCTTCATCCCCGGCCACTCGCTCGAGACATTCCCGAAGGAGATGAAGATGATCGTCGATGCGGGCCACGAGATCGGCGCGCATGGCTATCTGCACGAAAACCCGGTGGCGATGACGGCGCAGCAGGAAGAGGACGTGCTGGTCAAGTCGATCGAGTTGATCGAGAAACTGACGGGCCGCGCAGCCCGCGGCTATGTGGCGCCCTGGTGGGAGATGTCGGCCTCCACCGCCGCGCTTCTGAAGAAGTACGACTTCAGCTATGACCACTCGCAGGGCTACCGCGATTTCCAGCCCTTCTACGCCCGTGTCGGCGACAAGTGGAATGTCATCGACTACACCAAGCAGGCCAAGGACTGGATGCACCCGCTGAAGCATGGCGAGGAAATCGACCTCGTCGATATCGCGGCCAACTGGTATGTCGACGACCTGCCGCCGATGATGTTCATGAAGAAGTCGCCGAACAGCCACGGCTTCGTGAACCCGCGCGATATCGAAGAGATGTGGCGCGACCAGTTCGACTGGGTCTACCGCGAGATGGATTACGGTGTCTTCGCCTTCACCATCCATCCCGACGTGTCAGGGCGGCCGCAGGTGCTCTTGATGCTCGAACGGCTGATCGAGCATATCAACGGCCATGACGGGGTCGAATGGGCGACGTTCGAGGATATCGCAGACGATTTCCGCAAGCGCTATCCGTTCGACAGCGGCAAGCGGCCGGAGGTGATCTGAGGGCGGGCCATGTGCAATGCCTGCGGCTTCCCCGCCGCGCCGGGGCACTGGACGGATGCCGGCGCGGACAGCGCCGGCGACCGGCTCCGCCTGCGGTTCGCGCGTCTGGCCGTGGTCAACCGTCTGCTGGCGCCCTACGGGCTCAGCGCCCGCGATGACGGCGTGACACCCGGCCTTCAGCTTTTCGCGCCGGGGGGCGAGTGGGTTCTGGTGGCCGATCTCGAAGCACTCTGGCACGAGGCGGCCCGGATGGCGCAGACGACGGTCGATCCGCTGTCAGACAAGGCCCTGGGTCATGGCTGAGGCGAAGGGGCGGCAGGACGGCCTCCTGGCCCTTGTCATCGTCGGCGGGTTCCTTGGCGCGGGCAAGAGCACATGGCTTCGCCATCAGCTTTTCGTCCACCGCTTCGGGCGCGTCCATGTCCTTGTGAACGAGGCGGCGGAAACGCCGGTCGACGATCTGCTCCTGGGCCGTGCAGAACGGCTCGATGTGCTCGCCGGTGGCTGCGCCTGCTGCACCGGACGCGACGATTTGCGCGCCGCCTTGCGCAAGATCTGCAATGATGAAAGCGGGCGCGCGGCGGGCGCGATAGACACCATCGTTCTCGAAACCAGCGGCCTTGCCGACCCCGCCGCCATCGCCCGGGCGATCATGGACGATCCGGTCCTCGTGCGCCGCATCGTACTGACCCGCACTATCGTTCTGTTCGACGGGGTGGAGGGGGTCAACCAGCTTGCCGAGGAAAGCCTCGCCCGCGCGCAGATTGAAGCGGCGGATGAAATCATCGTCACCAAATCGGGCCTGGCCGACATCCATCACCTTTCACGTCTGGCCGCCACCTTGCGGCGGCTCGCGTCGGCGGCTGATCTGTCCTGGGCCGAATACGGGAGCGCGGTGGACATGGCGACGAATCCTGTCGCGCCGCCCTTCGATCTCGCCGGGATCATGGGGCGCGCGGAGCCGATCCGCGCCCACCGGCTCGACGTCGGGCAGGCGGGTGGCTGGCCGGCGCTGTCTGCCTGGCTCTCGGCCCTGATCTTAGCGCGCGGAGACAGTATCGTGCGCGTCAAAGGAGCCATCCGCAGCCCCGCCGGACGGCTGCTTCTGCAATCCGTCCGCCGGCATGTTCAGCCGCCTGAAATCCTGCCGGATGCGGAGGAACCCTCCCAGGCGTCGGAGCACGATTTCATCGTGCTGATCGGGCGAGGGATCGACGAGGCAAGGCTGCGGGACTCGTGGAACAGATTCGTGCTTGGGCGAAACCACGATGCAGGGTCCGGACCACCTTGCTGAGTGGCGGCAGATTCCGTTGCGACGCTTGATGGAGGAAACTGCGCCGAAGCAATGTTATCTAGACATGTCGCTAAACTGTGTTGCTACTGATGCTGCAAGGCGTTGGAACAGCGTAAGATTCAGTAAATCGGACATTTCACCATCCAACGCTCCGCCCAATGCTCCGGCCCACTCTGATGGCCATCACGCCGTCACCGTTCCTGCCGCCGCGCCGCGCGTCCGCGCCGCCATTCTCCGGGCGTGACTCCCACATGCCGTTTGAACGCACGGTTGAATGCCGCCTCCGATTGATAGCCGACCTCCGCCGCCGCATCTGCGATGCCGACTCCCGGCGTATCGAGCAGGCGGGAGGCAATTTGCGCCCGCCAACGCCCAAGATATTGCATCGGCGGGATCTGGACATAGCCGGCGAAGTGTTCCGCGAAAGCTGACCGCGACAGGCCGACTTCGCGCGCGAGGCGGTCGAGCGTCCACGGCTCGGCGGGGCGTCCGTGGATCAGGCGAAGGGCGGCGCCGATCTGCGGATCGCGCAGGCCGGCGAACCAGCCACGGGCATCCTGTGGAAGGTTTTCGATATGATTGCGCATCACCTCGACAAACATCAGCTCGGCAAGTTTCGCCAGCATCGCCTCACTACCCGCGCCTCCGCTGACGCTTTCCTTGACGGCGACGCCCAGCAGGCTCGTCAGCCAGTTCTGACTCAGCGCAGAGAGCGGGTAATGCACGACACGCGGCAGGGCGTCGAGCAACGGGTTGTACGGTCGCAAGTCGCAGCCGAAAAAGCCGCAGACGAAGTGGCAGGTGTCAGCACCAGGCTCCCGGCTGAATTTCAGCGAGAACGGCAGCAGCCGGTCGGCGGGCCGATAGTAGCTCGGCTCGTAGTGCTTGCCGCGCATGCCGGGGGCTGACGCCATGATGTTGCCATCGCCCGCGGGATAGATCACCACCTCGCCGGCGCGCAGATGGACCGGCGGTTCGGCGGGGTCGACCACTTCGGTCCAACAGCTGCCCTGGGTCACGACGTGGAACCCGATGACATGACCGGCACCAGCCATCACGCGATCGGCAATGACTTTGGCGTTGGGGCTCTCGGCGGAAAAGGGCGATTGCGCCTCCACGTCGAAGAAGACCGCGCCGGTCAGGCGCACCGCACGAAGAACATCGGAAAGCACATCCATGACACACCACCCGGACGATTGGTCAATAGCGACGGACGAACGATCAAAGCATTGAAATATCGTGGCAATCCGGACAACAACTCCGGACGAGCGAGCATACAGCAACTGCTCCCGCCGATCTATCCTCGATCTCCTTACCTGCTCGTGGAGAGCGGTTTATTGCGGAGACGACAATGCAAGCCGAAACCATTGCACAATTCAAAGAGGGTCTTCGCGGCAGGCTCTTCCAGCGCACCGACCCCGACTATGACGAGGCGCGCAAACTCTTCAACGGCATGATCGACAAGCGGCCGTTGCTGATCGCCCGCTGCGCAGATGCGGCCGACGTGGTGGCGGCGGTCGGGTTTGCCCGGGACAACGACCTGAGCGTCGCGATCCGGGGCGGCGGCCATAACGGACCGGGCCTTGGCAGTGTCGACGACGGGCTGGTGATCGACCTGTCAACGATGAAGGGAGTGCGGGTGGATCCGGCTACCCGGACGGTCCGCGCCGAGGCGGGCTGCACCTCCGGCGATGTCGACCACGCCACCCATGCGTACGGGCAGGCGGTTCCCTTCGGCATCGTCTCGACAACCGGTATCGCCGGTCTGACGCTCGGCGGCGGGATCGGCTGCCTGTCGCGCAAGCACGGCCTGACCATCGACAATCTCATCGAGGCCGACGTGGTATTGGCCGATGGCAGCATCGTCACTGCCAGCAAGTCGAAGAACTCGGACCTCTACTGGTGGCTGCGCGGCGGGGGTGGCAATTTCGGCGTCGTCACCAGCTTCCTGTACCAGGCGCATCGCGCCACAACGATCTATGGCGGCCCGGTATTCTGGGACATCAGGCACGCGGAGACGGTGATGCGGAAGTATCGTGCCTTCCTGCCCGACGCGCCGGAGGAACTGGGCGCGTTCGTCGGCCTCAAAAGGGTTCTGCCGGTTGATCCGTTCCCAGCCGAACATCATGGCAAGCTCGCCTGTGCGGTGATCTCGTGCTTCAACGGCGCCGCGGAGGAGGGCGCCAAGGCGATGTCCAAGCTGCTCGACGGCTTGCCCGAGCCGATGTTCAACTGGCTGGGCGAGATGCCCTATGTCGCGATCCAGTCGCTATTCGATCCATTTCTGCGCCAAGGCCTGCAAATGTATTGGCGCGGCGACTTCGTGAAAGAACTGAGCGACGAGGCAATCGAGGCGCACATCGCGGAGTCCGCGAAGTCGCCGAGCACGCTGTCGCTGATGCATCTTTACCCCATCGATGGCGCGGTCAACCGCGTGGGCAAGAGCGCCACCGCCTGGAACACCCGCGACGCGACCTGGTGCATGGTGATCTGCGGCATCGATCCCGACCCGCATAAGGCGGGCGAACTGAGCCGCTGGACCAAGGGCTGCTGGGACGCCGTCCATCCCTACTCGCACGACGGCGGCGGCTACGTGAACTTCATGATGGGCGATGACGACGAAAAGCGTCTGAGGGCCACCTACGGCGACAACTACGACCGCCTGGTTGCGTTGAAGGAAAAGTACGACCCGCAGAACTTCTTCCGCATCAACCAGAACTTCAAACCGAACGGCGCAGGCCGTCACTGACGGTCGGCCGGAGCGACGATCGCCGGGAACCTCGTTCGTCCCGGCGTGTGTGGGCACCGGATATTTCCTTGACCGGACGCGATGGCCAACGCGCGAGCCCTCCATCACGCTGGTTGACCTCAACCCGCATAGCCTCACTGCGGCTGCGCGGCGGATCGAACGCTTCGGGCCAAGAACTGTCACGGCCAATGCCCTCAAGCCGCTGCCGATCAGCGACCATTTCAACTCCATTGGTCTTTGCTACTGCTTCACTGCCTTCCCGGAACGATCCCGGAGAAAGCCGTGGTTTTCGACCATCTCCTGACGCTGATGACCAGGAGCGCCACGCTTTTCGGCGCGACCATCGTTCAAGACGACGCTCCGAGATCGCGGGCGGCGCAAATGGTGATGAATTTCTACAACAGCAAAGGCATTTTCTCGAACGCTGAAGACACTGCCGCGGACCTCGAGAACGAACTGCGGAAGCGCTTCGGCGAAGTTCGTCTGGTTCAGCATGGTGCGGCCTTCGAGGCAAGGTCGGTGTAAGCTCGGCTCCATTGACATCGGACCGATTGCACCAAGCGGCTGCGCGAACAGATCGCGTGGCGGTGGCTTCAGAGCCATTCGGCCGGTCCGTCGTTCTGCGGCGAAGGGCGAATGTGCCCCGTGCCGACGATTGGTCAATAGCGACGGACGAACGATCAACGCTTTGAAATATCTTGACAATCCGGACAATAACTCCGGACGAGCGAGCATGCACCAATTGCGGGACGCGATCTATGCTCCATCTCCACACCCGTTGCCGCGAGTGAATTGTTACGGAGGCAAGGATGCAAACCTTTGAAGCCGCCCCGCCGCTGGAGGACTCTGACCGAAGGAAGCGCATACACGGGAAAGAAGTAATCCTGTGAAGCGCCTTTTGACAGACACACTGAGAGGAAATTGCGATGAGCAAAGAATTCGACGCAATCGTTATTGGCGCGCGTTGCGCTGGTTCTCCAACGGCGATGTTGCTGGCTCGCAAAGGATACCGGGTCCTCCTCGTCGATCGCGCACGCTTTCCGAGCGACACGCTATCCACCCACCTTTTGCACCCCGTCGGTGTAGAAGCACTTTCAAGATGGGGTCTTCTTGATCGACTGATCGCGACTGGATGTCCGCCAATCCACACATACAGCTTCGACTTTGGCCCTTTCGCGCTTTCAGGCTCACCTGGGACAGAGAAATCACCAGTCGCTTTCAGCCCGCGGCGCACGATACTCGACAAGTTGCTGGTCGATGCTGCAGCGGAGGCTGGTGCAAGGGTTCACGAGGGATATGACGTTGAGGAAGTCCTGTTCGAGGATGGCCGGGCAGTCGGCATACGCGGAGGTTCGAAGCTCGCCGGTGCGACCGTGGAGCGGGCCCGCGTCGTCGTCGGAGCCGATGGCTTGCGGTCGCTTGTGGCCGGTGCGGTTCGGCCCGCGCCCTATGACGAGAAGCCCCCCTTACTCGCCGGATACTATACCTATTGGAGCGGGCTGCCGATGGAAGGCAGATCGGAGGTCTATATTCGGGACCGACGCGCATTTGCGGCCTGGCCGACCCACGGGGATCTGACCTTGGTCATCGCCGGCTGGCCATACGCGGAATTCGGGGAAAACAAGAAGGACATCGAAGGAAACTATCTGAAGACGATCGATCTGGCGCCGGATTTCGCCAGGCGATTGAGCCGCGCAAAACGGGAAGCGCGGTTCGCTGGCATGGCTGTGCTGAACTATTTCCGCAAGCCTTACGGGCCCGGTTGGGCGCTCGTGGGCGACGCCGGCTACAACAAGGACTTCATCACTGCCCAAGGGATCATGGACGCTTTCCAGGATGCCGAACTCTGCGCGGCCGCCCTCGATAGATCTTTGTCCGGAGCGCGCCCGTTCGGGGATGCGATGCATGAATACCAGCGCGCGCGCGACACTCGTGCGAAGGCCATCTATGACTTCACCTGCCAGATGGCGACGCTGGAACCTCCACCGCCAGAAATGCGGCAGCTTTTCGCTGCGATCCACGGCAACCAGAAGGCCATGGACGATTTCGCACGGATGAACGCCGGGACGATATCACCTGCCGAGTTCTTCGCGCCCGAGAACGTCCAGTCAATGATGGCGGCAGCTTGATATGAAGTCGCGTCAGGTCGTGCCAACGCCAAATTTATGCATGCGCAGAGGCATGCGAAGATCGCCGTGATAGCCACTCCGCTTGGTGTCCCATTCAATCCCACCGATTTGGAGGCATAGAATCATGAGCAGCACAGTGAGCATCGACAACTCTATTCCGATCGAAGCATGGGATACCGTCCTCTTCGAGAAATTTTGCCGCTTCCGCTTTGCGCTGACGCAAGGGCTTTCTGCCCATAGCGATGCGCTTATCGATCATCGGCCATTTCCGACAGGTGCGCGCGTCCTCGATATCGGCTGCGGCTTCGGCGACACGACGCAACGCATAGCCGAAAAGGTCGGCCCGGAAGGCGCGGCCGTCGGCGTCGACTGCGCGTCCAACTTCATAAGAATTGCCTCACGGGAAGCGCATGACGCAGGGCTTGCCAATGCCTCGTTCTTCGTTGCGGACGTGCAGACCGACAATCTTGGCGGCCCGCACGATTTCCTGTTCGCCCGCTTCGGCACCATGTTCTTCAATGCACCAGTCGCCGCGTTACGAAACATGCGCAGCGCCCTTCGCCTTGGCGGGGACCTGGCGATGATCGTATGGCGCCGTCGCGAGGATAATCCCTGGCTGCATGAAGCAGAACTGCGCGTGAAGGAGATCGTCCCGGTCGTCTCGCATGACGACACGAGTGAAGTTCATTGCGGACCCGGACCGTTTTCGATGGCCGGGGCCGACACTGTGAGCGATATGCTTAGGGTCGCAGGCTACGATCACATCTCCTTCGAGCGGTTCGACACCGACATCTGCATAGGACGCTCGCTCGATGAGGCGATCGAATTCGCGATGGCACTCGGCCCCGCCGGTGAAATCATCCGGCTCGCGGGCAACGCCGGCGAGGAGCGCCGGAGCGAGGTTGTCGTGGCGCTGCGAGAGACCTTCGCCGATTATCTTCAAGCCGACGGTGTCATGATGCCTTCGAGTTCCTGGTTCATCGTCGCGCGAAACGGACGACACTAGCAGAGATCTGTGCGGCGTTGTTGCATAGCTCTGACCATCGACGATTCAGATCGTGAATCCATGCGATTAGACAAGTCTTATGAGCAAGCCACCACCCGGCCGTTAGCGCAGGACGAACTGGACCAGTTCCACTTCGGCGCATCGCAAGCGAGGCTCTTTGCTGATCTGGCGGGACACGGACATGGCCTGGCGCGAGCCGCATGACGGCAGTCCCGGGCGCCGCGGTGTGCTCCGATGCGGCGATCCAATTCTGCCTGACGATCGAGGTCCTGTTCAAGCCGCCGTTCAGGCAAACGACCGGGATGGTGGCCAATCTGCTGCAGATGGCAAATCCGGGCTGATCCGTGCCGGACCATACGACCCTGTGCCGACGGCAAAAGACCCTGGCCGTCCAGATTCCTTATCGCCGTGCGGGTGGACCCCTGAACCTGTTGGTTGACAACACGGGCATCAAGTTCCTTGGGGATTGCGAGTGGCAGGCCCGAAAACATGGGCCGCAGGGTCGCCGCCAATGGCGCAAAGTGCATCTGGCCATGGATACGGCCACGTCGAACATCCGGGCGGTGGAGGTCACCCCCGGCAGCGACGGTGACAGCCCGGTCCTGCCAGGGCTGCTCGACCAGATTCCCGAAGGCGAAGAGATCCCCGGTCTGATCCGTCGTTCCGGAAAATGCGCATATGCTCGCCTGCCATCTGGACTCTGCCAAGCTGCAACCCTCTATTGCGCCGGCGCGTAGAACGGGAATACGGCATGCTACATCCAGCGGGTTGGAAGGGTGCGATCCATCGCGTGGTCCGCGGTCTGGGACCAGCCATCGGAGCGGCCCACGCAGTTGACCTCGCACGAGGATCATTGGGCGCAGGGATCGCTCTCTTTGGCGCGGGGCTCTTGACGCTGGCGATCGGGACCGATCCTGGTGGCGGTCTTGTCCTGATCGCCCCCTTCGGCGCCACCGCGGTGTTGCTCTACGCGGTGCCCAACAGCCCCCTTGCACAGCCTTGGTCGGCGATTGTCGGCAACGGCGTCTCGGCAATCGTCGCTCTGGCCGTGCTGACCTTCACGCGCGATCCGGTTTTGTCCGTCGCGCTGTCGCTTGGCCTGGCGATCTTTGCAATGATCCTTCTCAGGGCGTTGCATCCGCCGGGTGGGGCCGTCGCCCTTGTCGCTACGCTCGATCCTTCTCTGCCCGACCGGCTGGGCGCGGGTTTCGTTGTCGCGCCGGTGATCGCGGGAACGGCCCTGCTGGTCGGAATTGCCGTTCTCTGGCACCGCATGACGGGCCGGGTCTATCCCTTCCGCCAGCCGGATCTTGTCGGCCCGCATGGAACGGCGGACAAAGTGCCGGGGCAGCGGCTGGGTCTCGCGCCCGGTGACCTGGCGCATATCCTTGACGAGTTTCACCAATCCACGAACCTCGGGATCGAGGATCTCGGGCGGTTGATCGCGGCAGCCGAGCAGCTGGCCGCGGCCCACCATATGGGTGGGCTCAGATGTAGCGATATCATGTCGCGAGACCTTGTGACGGTCTCGCCCGGCACCCTTGTCGGTAGGGTGGCGGGCCTCTTCCGCAAGCATGGCTTCACGTCGATTCCGGTGGTGTCCGAGGGCAGCCACCTCGAGGGCGTCATCTTCCAGATCGACCTGATCCGAAGCGCCCGCCGCGTGGCGCGGCAGCGCCATCACGGATTTTTCTCGACGCTCGTCCGCTTCAGTACGCCGAAGGCTCGCGACGTGCCCCGCGCGCGCGACATCATGTCGACCGGGCTTCCGGTCGCCGCCCCCGACACTTCTGCGGGTGCGCTGCTACCGCTTCTTCAAGATGGCCAGGCCGAAGCCGTTCCCGTCCTCGACGGAGAGCGTCTCGTCGGCATCGTGACACGTTCGGACCTCGTCTCGGCGCTCGCACGGGGTATCGCGCGGGGCGGGGCGGCGGCATAGCAAAAGTCTTTCTTCGTCGAAGAAGGCGCCGGAATCGATTCCCGATTGTTCGGCATAGGGTTGCATTGTAACCCGTCCGTTGCTCTTGCGTGCAGCGTTGGCGAAAACCGCTACCTTCCTGACGCGGCCCTGGATAGCCTCATGCCAGCATCCCGCGCGCGATGATTGTCCGCTGAATTTCCGAGGATCCCTCATAAATCCGAAATATTCGCAGATCCCGCAAATAACGTTCAAGCGGGAAGTCGCGGGTGTAGCCGTAACCACCGTGAATCTGCAGCGCCCGGTCAGCGATGCGCCAAGCTGCCTCCGAAGCGAAGAGTTTCGCGAAGGCGGATTCCGAGGAGTAGCGTACGTTTGTGCCACGCTTGATCGCGGCCTGCATCGACAACGCGCGGGCGGCTGCCAGATCCGTGGCGCAATCGGCAAGCATCCATTGCAACCCCTGAAACTCAGCGATCGCATGGCCGGCCACCCGGCGTTCCTTCGCGTAGGAGATCGCGGCATCAAGTGCGGCGGCGGCGATACCTGTGGCCTGCGCTGCGACCTCGATCCGGCCATTGTCGAGCACTTTCATCGCCGTCCTGAACCCGGCGCCCTCGTCGCCGAGACGCGCGTCTTCTGTCACGCGGCATTCCAGAGAAATGCCAAAGATATGGCCGCCGCGCAGCCCCATCGTACGCTCTGCCGGGGCAGTGTGGATGCCTTCGGTTTTGCCCGGCTCAATGACGAATGCGCTGATCCCGCGCGCGCCTGCATTGCCGTCGGTCTTGGCGTAGACCACGATGAAATCTGCCTGCCCGGCATTCGAGATAAAGCACTTTGAACCCTTGATCCGGTAGCCTTGGCCATCGCGCACGGCATGGGTGGACATATCGGCCGGGTTCGAACCCGCCTGCGGTTCGGTCAGGGCAAAGGCCCCAAGCGCGCGGCCTTCGGCGGCAGCAGGCAGAAAACGCGCCTTCTGCGCGTTGCTTCCGCCGATAAGGATCGAGTCGGTGGCGAGATAATGCGCCGTCAGCATTGAGGCGGTCGAACCACATGCCCCGGCAATCACCTCGACCGCACGGTAAAGGGCCGGTCCCGAAAGCCCGAGCCCGCCGTATTCCTCAGGCAGGTTCAACCCCATCAGACCCAGATCGGCCATCTTCGGCAGGTGCAGCGTGGCCGAAACGGAGTCTTCGTCGATCCGGGCGGCTTCTGGGGCGAGCACGTCAGCGGCAAATCGCTCGATCTGGTCGATGACGGCGCGTTCGTCATCGCTCATCGGATAGTGGGTCATCGCGTTCCCTCTTTCGTGCCTTGATGCAGCAACGCGCCCGCATCGGCATTCAGTGCCGGGGCGGCGCGGCGCCGGCCACGTGGAGCGTCGCTGAAGTGGATTGGCTGTTCCGGCAGGTCGAGACGGCCCAGAACCGGATGGTCGACGGCCGAGGCCAGGCCGCGCGCCTTCGCCTGCGGCGAAGACCAGGCCTGCGCGGCGCTGGCGATGCGGGATGCCGGTAAGTGAGCTGCTTCAAGCGCGGACACGACTTCGGCGACGGTTTGCCGCCCTGCCCAGTTCTCGATGATTTCTGCCAGCGCGGGCTCATTTTCCCGCCGCGAGGTATCGGATGCGAACCGGGGATCCTGCGCCAGTTCGGGAAGGTCGAGCGCCCGGCAGAACGCCTCGAACATGCCGTTGTTCAGCACCGCGAGGGCGAAATATCCATCCTGACCACGATAGACCCCGAACGGCGCCGATAGCGCGTGGCGATTGCCGGTGCGTTTGACCGGTTCCGTGCCCAGCAGCGTTCGGCAGGCCACAACCGGCATCATCGACAGAAGTGCGTCGAACAGCGCTATATCCACATGCCGTCCGCGGCCCGTGCGGCTCCGGTCGAACAAAGCCACCATTGTGCCGAAGGATGCGAATAGCCCGCCGGCAACGTCGGCGACCGCCTCGCCAACCATCGTGGGCGGTGCGTGAGCTTCGCCAGTCACGTCCATCAAACCGCTCATCGCCTGAACGATGATATCGTAGGCCGGCTTTGGGGCATTCGGTCCGGTCTGGCCGAAGCCGGAAACCGAGACATATACCAGCGTCGGAAATGCTTTTCGCAGGCGGTCGGGTCCGAGGCCGAGCTTGTCCATCACGCCGGGCCGAAAATTCTCGATCACGACGTCTGCCGTGCCGATCAGCTCCATTACGGCGGCCTTGCCCTCGGCCGACTTCAGGTCGAGCGCGACCGAGCGCTTGCCACGATTGACGGTCTGAAAGAGCAGGCTTTCGCCGTCACGAAACGGTCCGATATGGCGATAGTCGTCCCCGTCGGGGGATTCGATCTTGATGATTTCCGCCCCGAGATCCGCCATCAGGGCCGTACAGTAAGGTCCCGCGAGGACGCGTGTGAAATCGATGACACGCACACCGTCAAGCGGGAGGAGTTCATGGGCAATGTCTGGCGTCTGCATCGTGGTCTCCTTGGGTTTCCGCTTTTGAATACGGCGCGACGTCCTATAGAAAGAAATACAGTTCTCCGGCTCTCAGCCGCCACCGCCCATCGCGACGGACATGAAGGCGCGGAATATGCCTGCGGCAGGAGAAAGTGAGTGTTTGCGCGCCCAGGCGAGACCCACGTCCATGCTCGGGATCTCCTGATCGAGCGTACGCAGTTCGATCCGCTGCCCTTCGAGCGACCAGGGCCGGTAGACCATATCCGACAGGATCGTCACCCCCATGCCGGCTGCGACGAGAGAGCGGACGGCTTCGACCGAACTTGTGGCGAAGATCACGTTCGGACTTAGTCCGATCTGCTGCCAGTAGCGCCCCGCGGTCACACGCGCCTCATCCACCGTCAGCATGACATAGGGTTCGCATGCCACATCGCGCAGCGTTACGCTTTCAGCACCCAGTAGCGGGTGGTCCGCCGGAAGCCACAGCCTGCGGCGTGACCGCATCAAGGTTTCATGCACGATCTCTTCCTGGTTCGCGAGGTTCGAGACGAGCATGATCGCCAGATCGATCCAGCCATCGACGATGCCCTTTTCGATTTCGCCGCGCGACAACTCCACCATTTCGACGGCGATGTCGGGATAGGCGCGGCGGAACCGCGCATAGTGCCGCGACATGAAGTAGCCTGCGACCGTATAGGTCGTGCCGAACCGTAATGTGCCGGACACGGCCCGGCCTTCGCCCAAGGGGCTGCGAACCGCATCCTCGACCGCGGCGGCGATGTTGAGGGCATGGTTCAGAAAACGCGCGCCTTCGATTGTCGGAGTTACGCCTGCGGGTGTCCGTTCGAGAAGCTGAACGCCCAGCTGGCCTTCCAAGGACTGGATCGCCGCTGTGACGGCGGATTGCGAGACGTTCATTTCCATCGCGGCATGACTGATCTGTCCGGTCTCGACCGCTGCAATAAAGTAGCGAACTTGCTTCAGCGTGAGGGACATCCGCAATCCAAATCTGTTTTTTCGATACGCTGATACAATATTTCGAATTTTACAATACAAGAAACTCGCTGCACCATTTCCTCCGGCGGCTTGATCTCTGGGGGGCGAGATGGGTGTGACCATCAATTGCGACATGGGCGAAAGCTTCGGGCTTTACCGGATGGGCGATGACGCGGGCATGATGCCTTTCATCGATATCGCGAATGTCGCCTGCGGCTTTCACGCATCGGATTTCAACCACATGCGCGCGACGGTGCGGCTGGCGAAAGACAATGGCGTAAAGGTCGGCGCCCATCCGTCGCTGCCTGATCTTCAGGGCTTCGGGCGACGCGAGATGAAGATGACCCGCGAGGAGATGGCGAACTGCATCATCTACCAGATCGGCGCGCTTTCGGGATTTCTTCGCGCCGAAGGAGTGGACCTGAACCACATCAAGCCGCATGGGTCGCTCTTCGGTATGGCCGCGCGTCAGGAGGATATCGCCCATGCGGTCTGCGATGCGGCGGATGTCTTCGATGTGCCGCTTCTCGGGATGACCGGCACGTTGCATGAGACGATCTATCCCGAGCGCGGCCACCGGCTGATCGCCGAGTACTACGGGGATCTCGACTATCGTCCGGATGGCAGTCTCATCGTCACGCGTGAACATGACGCGAAAGACCCTGCCGAGATGGCGGTGCGCTGCCTTCGCGCGATCGAGAAGGGCGAGGGGACGGCGACCGACGGGTCGCATTTCCCGACGCGCTGCGATTCCATCTGCATTCACTCCGATACGCCGAATGCACTCGACATCGCGCGGGCCGTCCGCACCGCTATCGCACCCTACTCCGAGAAGAGGAACTGACCATGCCCCAGATTCTGTCGCCCCTGCCCGGCACCTTCTATCGCGCGCCGTCGCCCGACAAACCACATTACAAGGCGGACGGCGACAGTGTCGCGGCCGGGGATGTGATCGGGCTTATCGAGGTGATGAAGAGTTTTCACGAGGTGAAGGCCGAGGTTGCCGGCGCGAATATCCGCTTCGCCACCGACAATGAAGACCCCGTCATGGCGGGTGCCGTGCTGGCGGAACTCGACTGATGCTGAAGAAGCTGCTTGTCGCCAACCGGGGAGAGATCGCGGTTCGGGTGATCCGCGCGGCGCAGGACCTCGGCATCGATACGGTGGCGGTCTATTCCGACGCGGACCGCGAGGCGCTGCACGTCCAGATCGCGGACGAGGCGGTGCATATCGGGCCACCGGCGGCGAAGAAAAGCTATCTGAACGTCGATGCCATCCTGAAGGCAGCCGAGGCGACGGACTGCAACTCGGTCCATCCCGGCTACGGCTTCCTTGCCGAGAATGCGGCGTTTTCGGATGCGGTTTCGGCGGCGGGTTTGGTCTTCGTCGGCCCTTCCGGCGACGCGATCCGGCTGATGGGCGACAAAGTCGCAGCGCGGTCAGCCGCGGCGGCGGCGGGCCTGCCGGTCGTGCCAGGGTCGGACGGGCGGGTGGACGGAATCGAGGAAGCGCGGCATATCCTGATCAAAACCGGCTTTCCGGTGATGATAAAGGCGGCGGCAGGTGGCGGCGGGCGCGGCATAAGGATCGCGCAGAACCTCGCCGAGTTCGAAACGGCGTTTCCTCAGGCCGAGGCCGAGGCGCTCGCCGCGTTCGGCGACGGTGGTCTCTACATGGAAAAGGTGATTGAGCGCGCGCGCCATATCGAGGTGCAGGTGCTCGGTGACGGTGTGGACGCGATCCATTGCTTCGAACGGGAATGCTCGCTCCAGCGCCGCCGTCAGAAGGTCTGGGAAGAGGCGCCTTCCGTGGCGCTCGATGATCGCCTGCGCGATGACTTTTGCGCAAGCGCCGTGAGACTGGCGAGGGAGGTCGGCTATTCCGGCGCCGGGACGGTCGAGTATCTTTACGACGATGAGTCGGGCGAGTTCTACTTCATCGAGATGAACACCCGCATCCAGGTCGAACATCCGGTGACGGAAATGGTCACGGGTATCGACCTCGTCGCCGAAATGTTGCGCATCGCGGGGGGCGAAAAGCTACGGCTCCGGCAGTCGGATGTGGTGGTGCGCGGCCATGCGATCGAGGTCAGGATCAATGCCGAAGACCCGGTGAACGACTTCGCGCCCTTCCCCGGAACGGTCACGGGCCTGCGCCTGCCGGGAGGGCCGGGGGTGCGATTCGATTCCATGCTTTATGCGGGTTATCAGGTGCCGCCGTTCTACGACTCCCTCCTCGCCAAGCTCATCGTCCATGCCGAGACACGGGACGAGGCGATCACGCGGCTCTCCCGCGCGCTTCGCGAACTGACCATCGACGGAATGAAGACCACAAGGCCGCTGTTCGTGGCGCTCGCCGGGGATGCCGGCGTGCGCTCCGGTGCGGTTCACACCCGCTGGCTGGAAGGCTGGCTGGAAAAGAATGCGGACGTAGTGGCGGCCGCAGCGCAATCCTGAGAAAGGAGGGGCCATGTCTATCCGTTTCAGCTTCGGCGGCGACGAACACATCTTCGCCGAAGTATCCGAGGAAATGTCGCTGGAGGCGTTCTTCACAAGCCTCTCGATGACCAACGCCGTGCGCGATGCCGGGATCGGCGGCGTCACCGAGATCTGCCCGGCGAATGCCAGTTTTCAGATCAAGTTCGACCCGGATCGGATCAAGTCGAGCGACCTTCTGCGCGAGCTTCAGTCCATGGAAGGCGCGGCGTCAAAATCGGGCGCGACGCTGAAGACAAGGATCGTCGAGATCCCGGTTTTCTATCAGGATCCTTGGACGCATGAGACATTGATGCGGTTCCGCGAGCGACATCAGGATCCGAATGCGACGGACATCGAATACGCCGCCGGGATCAACGGCTTCAAATCGGTCGACGAGTTCATCGCTGCCCATTCCGGCAGCCCCTGGTTCGTCTCGATGGTGGGTTTCGTCGCGGCGCTGCCGTTTCTTTATCAAATGGTCGAGCGCCAGCGGCAGATTGAGGTGCCGAAATATCTGCGGCCCCGGACCGACACGCCGAAACTGACGGTCGGCTACGGCGGCTGCTTTTCCTGCATCTACTCGGTGCGCGGGGCGGGCGGCTACCAGATGTTCGGCATCACGCCGATGCCGATCTACGACCCGGAGCAGAAGGTCAGCTACCTGACCGACAACATGTGCTTCTTCAAGCCGGGCGACATCGTGAAGTGGAAGCCGATCACGCGCGACGAATACGACGCGGCACTGGAGCAGGTGGAGCGCAATACGTTCGAGCCGCTGGTCCGGGAATGCAGTTTCAGCCTTTCCGATTTCAACGAGGACATCAATGGCACCAACGCCAAGCTGATGGAGGTGCTCCATGGCCGTTAAGGTGATTACTCCGGGACTTTCGACGACGGTGCAGGATCTGGGCCGTCCGGGCTATTACCACCTGGGCATTCCTCTCTCCGGCGGGATGGACCGCTTTTCGCTTCGTGTCGCCAATATGCTCGTCGGCAACGACGAAGGTGCGGCGGTTCTCGAGGCCGTTTTCCTCGGCCCCGAGCTTGAGTTCACCGCACCGGCGACGGTAGCAGTAACCGGGGGCGATCTTCCACCGAAGGTAAATGGCGACGACCGCGAGGGCTGGACGGCGTTCGAGGTGAAGGCGGGGGATCGCCTTTCGTTCGAGTTCCTCAAGGGCGGCGCGCGGGTCTATATCGCGGTGTCGGGCGGGATCGACGTGCCGGTGAAACTCGGCTCACGCTCGACCTACACGCTCGGCGCGTTGGGCGGGCATCAGGGCCGTGCCCTGGCCGCCGGCGATGAGCTGCCGGTGGGGCAGGGTCGCAACGGCGGTGGCGCGGTTTCCCCCAATCTCAGACGGATGCCGGGCAATCCGGCGGAACTCCGGATTCTGCCGGGGCTCTACTGGCACCGGATAACCGCCGAGAGCGGCAAGCGTTTCTTCGCGGATACATGGAAGGTCGCGCCCGAGGCGGACCGCATCGGCTACCGTTTCCGGGGCGGCACCGCGCTTGATTTCGTGCCGCGCAAGCAGCCATTCGGGGCGGGGTCGAACCCGTCGAACATCGTCGACGCCTGCTATCCCTACGGCTCCGTCCAGGTACCCGGCGGGACGGAACCCATCGTTCTGCATCGCGATGCGGTTTCGGGCGGCGGCTACATGATGGTCGGCACCGTGATCTCCGCCGACATGGACCTGATCGGGCAATTGCAGCCGCACACGCCGTCCCGCTTCGTCGAAGTCGACATGGATCAGGCGCTCGCCGCGCGGGCCGACCGGCAAAAGGCGCTCCAGCGCGTAAGGGACCATCTGGGTCGCGCGTAACCACAGCAGGAAGGGAGATCATACGATGACGAACACTCTTGTGGACCGAAGAGCATCCGCCGGACTTGGCACCAAGGTGGCGCTGGTGCTGGCCGGGACGGCGCTTCTGGCGCTTTCGGCCAAGGTGCAGGTACCGTTCTGGCCCGTGCCGATGACGCTTCAGACGCTGGTCGTGATGATGATCGGCGCGACCTATGGCACACGGCTCGGGGGCGCGACGTTGATCGCTTATCTCGCCGAAGGTGCGATGGGCCTGCCGGTTTTCGCCTCCGGCTCAGGGCTTGCCTATCTCGCGGGACCGACGGGCGGCTATCTCTTCGGCTTTCTGCTCGCGGCCGTCGCGGTCGGTCTCGCATCGGACCGCGGCTGGCTGCGCGGGCTGCTTCCGGCGGCGGGCGTCATGCTCGCGGCGACGGCGCTGATATACGCACCGGGCGTGCTTTGGCTTTCGGGTTTCCTTGGCGCGGAGAAGGCCATCGCCGCCGGCCTGCTGCCATTCCTGCCCGCGGAGGCATTGAAGCTCTCGCTGGCGACGGTTCTGTCGCTTGAGGTGGTACGGCGCGGCGGCAGCACACGCTAGGAAGGGATGATCCGGCGATGCCGCGCGCGCAATTCCTTGGGGGTCAGCCCGAACTGGGCGCGGAAGGCGCGGGAGAACTGCGCCTGATCCGTGAAGCCCCGTGCATAGGCGACCTCGCCGATGCTGCGCGCATTTGCCGAATCCGAAAGGTCCTCATGCGCGGCTTGAAGCCTGCGGTCGCGGATCCACTGGCCGAGCGTCGTGTTCGTGTCGCGCAAAAGCTCATGCAGATAGCGCACCGAAATCCCGCATCCGGCCGCCACGGTATCCGGGCCAAGATCGGGGTCGTCGATGTTGCGGTGCACGAAGGCTTCGATACGCGACAGATGACCGGCGCGCACCGAAGAAATGCCCGAGGTCAGCACCCTCTCGTCGGATTGCAACGCCAAAGCCAGAAGATCGACGAGCTGTCGCCCCACGGTGGTGCGGGTCTCCTCGCTCATCGCGTCGTAGCGCTGCGGAATGAGATGGACCATGTCGACGAACAGCCCGCTCGCGCCGTTGGTCGCGTCGAATTCGAGCGAACAGAAGCGGTCGGGCGCGCGGATTCGCCCGCCGAGCATCTCGGACGAGAGCTTCATCACCCAGAGGTCAGCGGCCTCGGCATGGCTGAAGTCATACGGCTCATGGCTGCGTTCGATGATGAAGGCGCCTGGATTGGCGCGCACTTCCTTGCCGCATTGGCTGAAGCGCACCTCGGACTTGGCCGGAACGGTCACCAGAAACTCTTCCGGTCCCTGCACCGACAGATGCTTCGGCAACCTGCGGTAAAGAAGCGCGTCGGATGTCAGCCGCGACAACGACACACTGCCGAGGTCCCAGCAGGACAACTCTCCATCGAAGGCTTCGGGTCGGCGGAACGCAAGGTCGAGCGGGAAATAGGTGCGCCCGATGGTTTCGTGCCAGTGCCGGCTGCGTGCAGCCTGATCGATACCCCGCGTGGTGATGGTGGTTTTCATCGCCCAGCCCTCCCGCCTGAAAGTGTGGAAGACGTGCAGGGCACCTGTAAAGCCCTGTCTTCGGTCATCGGCCCGCAATGCACTCCCAGTCAAGAAACCATGCGCCGGACGCAAAGACTGGGTTTGGCGCCAGGCGCTAACCTCAATGCCGCAACGGTGCAAAGAACGCCGCGCGACAGGGAGTATCAGCAATTCGGCCGGACCATTTGTCCGGCAGAAACCCCGTTGCGTGGCCTCAGAAGAGAGGCACGATAATGGCGAAACCGGCTCAAAAGCCCGCGAAGGTCGATCCGATTACCCTGTCGGTCGTGCGCGGCATACTTGAGACGACCCAGCGGGAGATGACGCTTTCGCTGGAAAAGACCGCGCGGTCGAGCGTCTTCAACCTCGCGCATGACTATTCCACCGCCCTCTTCAACGCGCGGCCGGAGATGATCCTGCAAGGGCAGGACATTCCGATCCATCTCGGTTCGCTCATCCCGGCGATGAAGGTCGTTGCGGGGTACTTTGGGGACGACATTCACGAAGGCGACCTCCTAATCCACAACGATCCGGCCTGGGGCGGATCGCATGCCATCGACACCTGCTTTTACCGGCCCGTCTTCTGGAAGGGGAAGCTGAAGTACTGGACGGTCTGCAAGGGCCACTTGACCGATATCGGGGGGCCCGTCCCTGCGGGCTACAACCCCGGCGCCAAGGAGATCTACGCAGAATGCCTGCGCATTCCGCCCGTCAAGGTCTGGGACAGGGGCAAGCCGCGCAAGGACGTGCTGAACATGATCCTGACCAACATGCGCGCGCGCCGCGATCAGGAGGGCGATTTCAACGCTCTGATCGGTGCCTGCCAGGTCGGGGAACGCGCGCTGCTGAACATGCTGGAGAAATATGGCGAGGCCGAGGTCGATACCTGTGTCGACACGCTTCTCGACATGGCGGAAAAGCAGATGCGCGGCCTGATCGCGAGTGTGCCGGACGGTACTTATGAAGGCGCGGCGATCCTTGAGGACGCGGGCCACGGCTTTGGCGATTTCGAGATCAAGGCGAAGGTGACGATCAAGGCCGACACCTGCCACATCGAAATCTCTTCACCGCCGCAGATCCCCTATTTCATCAACTCTTACGAGGGGAATTCCTATTCCGGCGTCTACCTTGGCCTGATGATGTTCGCGCAGCTTCCGCCGCCCTACAACGAAGGGCTTTATCGTTGTGTCTCGGTGGACATGGGGCCGAAGGGAACGCTGTGCAACGCCAAGGAACCGGCGCCGCATATGAACTGCACGACGACGCCGATGGAGACGCTGACCGACGCGGTGCGCCTCGCGTTCGAAAAAGCGGTGCCGTCGAAGGTTTCGGCGAGCTGGGGTCATGCCAACGGCCTCAACATCGCGGGTTGGGACAAGCGCCATGACGAGGAATACGTCACGATGGTGCTGGCCACCATCATCTCGGGCGCGGGCGCGACGCCCAGCCAGGATGGCTGGCACGCCTGCGGGCCGGAATGCTGCTTCGGCGCGCTGACCTCGGGCGATGTGGAGTTGCTGGAATACAGCTATCCGATCATCATCCACCGTTATTCCCTGATGACCGACAGTGGCGGTGCGGGCAAATTCCGCGGCGGGTCGGGAACCGCGTGGGAGGTCGAACCCCTCAACGATGACATGACCTTCATCACCTTCGGCGAGGGCCGGCGCATCCCGGCCGTGGGCGCCGCAGGCGCCGTGTCGACGATGATCGGCGCCAAGGTCGGGCGGTTGGAACTCGTCAAGGGTGGTGACGCGAAGACGATCCGCGAGAACGTGATCGAGGTCATCAAGCCGGGCGACCGCATCACCAACATGAACCCCGGAGGTGGTGGTTACGGTAATCCGATGGACCGTGCGGTCGAAATGGTCGTCTCGGATGTGAAGAACGGCCTCGTCTCGCTGCGCGGCGCGAAGGAGGATTACGGCGTCGTCATCGACGACGAGACGAGCCTCGCCGTCGATATGTCCGCCACCAAAGCCCTGCGTGCCGATCGGCGCGCGGCGGCGAACTGAGGGGGCCGGAACATGAGAACGCAATATCGTCTTGGCATCGACGCTGGCGGCACCTTCACCGACTTCGTCTTGGCCGACAAGAGCGGACAGGTAAGGCTCTACAAGGCACTCTCCACGCCGCAGGATCCGACGCAGGCGATCAGGAACGGATTGCAGCTCATCACCGAGGATCTTGGGGTTCCGGCCGAAAAGATCATCTCGAACTGCGACCTTTGCATCAATGGCACGACCGTGGGTCTGAACGCGCTGATCCAGCACAAGGGAGCGAAGACCGGCCTGATCTGCACGGCGGGGCATGAGGACAGCCTGGAAATCCGCCTGGGCCACAAGGAGGACGGCTACCGTTACGACCCGGAATATCCGCCCGCGACCATGCTCGTCCCGCGCTATCTGCGCCGGGGTGTTGTCGAGCGGGTGCTGTCGGATGGGTCCGTGCGGCTGCCCCTGAACGAAGACGACGTGCGCGCCGCGTGCGAATTGTTCAAGTCCGAAGGCGTCGAGACGGTGGCTGTCAGCTTCGTCTGGTCGGTCCTGCATCCCGATCACGAACGACACGCGGGCGAGATTGTGCGCGATCTGATGCCGGGCGTGATCCTGACACTGGGATCGGAGCTTTATCCGCAGGTCCGTGAGTACACCCGGACGTCAACGGCGGTGGTGAACGCCTATCTCGCGCCGATCATGAAGCGCTATGTCGCGGCGGTGGACGCCTATTTCCAGTCCCTCGGCGCCAAGCAACCGGTGCGCTATTTCCAGTCGAACGGCGGCCTTGCGATCGGGCAGGCGATGACGGATCGGTCGGTCTATGCGATCAATTCCGGCCCCGCCTCCGCCCCCGAAGCAGGTCGCTATGTTTGCGAGCCGTTCGGCAAGAAGGATGTCATCACCGTCGATATGGGAGGGACGTCGTTCGACATCACCCTGACCAAGGACGGCGTGACCAACATCAACAAGAACATCGACTTCCTGCGCTACCGGATCGGGGTGCCGATGATCCAGGTCGAGACGCTTGGCGCCGGTGGCGGCTCCATCGGATGGATCGACGAGATGGGGCTGATGCAGATGGGGCCGCAATCGGCGGGGTCCGATCCCGGACCGGCCTGCTACGGGCAGGACGGCACCAAGCCCACCGTTTCGGATGCGAACCTTGTCCTCGGCTATCTGAACCCCGACGGGCTTGTCGGCGGGAGACTGCCGCTCGACGCGAAGCTCGCGCGCGACGCGGTGAAGTCCAACCTCGCCGATCCGCTCGGACTGTCGGTGGAGCGCGCGGCCTATGGCATGTTCACGATCGTCAACGCCAACATGGTCAACGGCATCCGCCGCGTGACCGTGGAACGCGGCTATGACCCGCGCGACTTCGTTCTGGTCGGGGCGGGTGGCGCGACGGCAGCGCATATCACCGCGCTCGCCGACGAGATGGGGATCGGGACAATCGTCCTGCCGAAGCTCGCCTCGGGTCTTTGCGCTTTCGGGCAGATCATCTCGGACGTGAAGTACAACTACATGGCGACCGCTCCGCTGCGGCTCGACAATGACGAGGCTTACGCGAAGATCGACGGCCTCTTCAAGGAAATCGAGGCCCGGGGCGTCGCGCATCTGAAGGCCGACGGTTTCGCGAAGAAGGATATCGATATCCGCCGCAGCCTCGACATGCGCTACGTTGGCCAGGTCCACGAATGCACGGTCGAGATCGGCAACTTCAAGGTGGATGCAAAATCCATCGAGAAGATCAAGGAAGCGTTCCACCGTCGGCACGAACAACTCTACACCTATTCCGAACGTCACTCGACGGTCGAAGTGGTGAACATCGAAAGCACCGTTTACGGCCGGGTGGACAAGCCCAAGCCCATGAAAATCGCAAAGGGCAAACCCGCCAACGCGGCGATCAAGGGGCATCGCGATGCGGTGTTCTCGGCCGATGGCAAGCGCGCGAAGACGCCGGTCTATGATGGCGCGCTTCTGGGCGCCGGGGCAAAGGTCGCCGGACCCGCAATCATCGAGGAGGTGACGACGACCATCGTGATCGAACCCGGCTGGAAAGCCGTCCTCGACGAAAGCGGCTCCTACCTCATCACGAAAACAGGAAAGGGGGGGCAGTGAACCAGCTAAGCGCCGACAAGGTGACGGTGGCGTTCGATGGTCTGACGGCGCTCAGCGAGGTGGATCTGACCATCGCTCCGGGTCGGATCACCGGGCTGATCGGGCCGAACGGCGCGGGCAAGACTACACTTGTCAATGTGCTGACCGGATTTCAGGCCCCGACCGGCGGGGCGGTGACCATGAATGGCGCTGCCCTCACCGGGTTGCAACCGCATGAGATCCGACGCCGCGGCGTGGCGCGCACGTTTCAGGGCGGGCGGCTCTTTCGCGACCTTCCCGTGATCGACAATCTCGAGGTGACGGGCGTCGGTCTCGGTCAAGGCCGGCGCGCGGCGATCGCCGACGCCGAGGCGATGCTCGACTGGATCGGCATCGCCCCGCTTGCCGACCGGATCGCCGGGACGCTGCCCTACACGGACGAACGCCGGGTCGCCATTGGCCGGGCGCTGATGGGTAAGCCGGGCTATCTGCTTCTGGACGAGCCCGCCGCCGGGATGAGCGTGCCCGAGGCCGCCGACCTTGCGGCGCTCATCCGGCGCATCGCGGGGGAGATGCGGTGCGGCGTTCTTCTGATCGAGCACAATGTCGGACTGGTGCTCGACCTCTGCGACGACATCGTCGTTCTCGATTCCGGCGCGGTGATCGAGGCTGGAAAGCCCGACGTCATCCGCGCCTCGGACAAGGTGCGCCACGCCTATATGGGCACGGCCGCCGATACCGACCTTCCCGTTCTGGAGGTGCTGGAATGAGCCTCCTCGCGCTGTCGGACGTCACCATCCGCTACGGTCGCATCGCTGCCGTCCGCAATGTCGCATTCGCGCTGGCCGAAGGTGACATCCTGTTCATTACCGGGCCGAACGGGGCCGGCAAATCCTCGCTTCTCAGGGCGATCGCAGGGGTGACGCCACCCGCAGGCGGGCGGATCGACTTCGCCGACCACGAAATCACCGGACGCGCGCCCGAGGATATCGCGCGGCTTGGTCTGTCGATGGTGCCAGAGGGGCGCGATGTCTTTGGATCGCTGACCATCGAGGAGAATCTTAAGATCGGCGCCGGCATGCATGCGAACGAACGCAACTGGCGTTCGCGGGTCGATAGCGGTCTGGACGAGGTCTATGCGATCTTCCCGATGCTGAAGGACCGCCGTCACACGCAGGCAGGGCTTCTGTCGGGTGGGCAGCAGCAGATGCTGGTGATCGGCAGAGCGCTGATGACCAGCCCCCGCCTGATCGCAATCGATGAGCCCTCACTCGGCCTCGCGCCCAATGTCATAGATCAGGTCTACGACCGGCTGATCGCGTTGCGCAAGGTCAGGGCGCTGACGCTTCTCATCGTCGAGCAAAGCTCCACCCGCGCGATGCTGGTCGGCGGCCGGATGATCCTGATGCGCGGCGGCGAAGTTCTCCTCGATGGCGACGCCCGCGCGATGGGGCAGAGCGAGGCGATGCAGGCCGCCTATTTCGGCTACGGAGAGCATTGATGTCCGAGATCCTCCAGGTCCTCTTTGATGCGCTCAGTCTCGGTTCCCTCTACGCACTCGGCGCGCTTGGGATCGCGCTGATCTTTGGCGTCATGCGGCTGGTGAACTTCGCCCACGGCGACGTGATCGCCTTTTCGATCTTCGCGCTGCTCTGGCCGTCGACCGATGTCGTCGCCGTGGTGATGGCGGGCAATCTGCCGTCGTTCCTGCTGATTCCCTTTGTGCTTGCGGTCGGCGCAGGGCTGTCGGTCCTGGCCGAAATCGTGGTCTTCCGCCGGTTCCGAAAGGCGAGCCCGGCGACCATGATGATCGCCTCTTTCGCCCTTGGGTTCGTCATACGCTATTTCCTCCTGATGCTCTACTCGAGCAGGCCGAAGTCGATCTCCCTTCTCCCTGCTTTGTCGCAGCCTGTGGAAATCCTAGGTGCGCGCATCCCGCTTTTGCAGGTCATCACCATAGCCGTGACCATTGCGATCCTTTTCGGGCTGACCTCCTTTCTCCGTCGCACCCGCTTCGGGCTCGAGATGCGAGCGGCGGCCGAGAATTTCACCATGGCGCGCATGCTCGGCGTCCGCGCGAACCGGGTCATCATGGGGGCGTTCGCGCTTTCCGGCGCGCTCGCCGCGGCCATTGGCCTCATCCTCGCCAGCCAGACCGGCACGGTGGATATCCAGATGGGCGCGAACGTCATGCTCATGGCCTTCATCGCGACCGTCATCGGCGGGCTTGGCAGCCTTCCCGGCGCGGTGATCGCGGGGTTCCTGCTGGGCGCCGCTTCGGTGGTCATGCAGGTGACGCTGCCAATCGACGCGCGACCCTTCCGAGATGCCTTCGTCTATGGCGCCGTGATCCTTGTGCTGATCGTCCGACCGCAGGGCCTTCTGGCCGGGCGCGGCACGAAAGAGAGGGTCTGAGCCGTGGCCAGCCGAAGCTCAGTCGCCCGCCGCAGCATCGCCACGCCGCTGATCCTCTCGGCGCTGCTGATTGCTTTCGCACTGCTGTCGATGGCGGTCGGGTCGCGCCCCTTCAACCAGACGATCATCGACATCTTCCTGCGCGTCATCCTCGTTGTCGGGCTTTACGTCTTCGTTGGCAATTCCGGTGTCATGAGCTTCGGCCATATCGGCTTCACCTGCCTTGGCGCCTACGCGGCGGCATGGCTGACGATGCCGCCGATGATGAAGCAGACGCTGTTGCCCGGCCTGCCTGACTGGCTGATGGCCCTTCAGCTTCCGTATTGGGCGGCGGCGGCACTGGCGGCGCTCTGGGCGGCGCTCTGGGCCGGGCTTTTCGGCAAGGTGCTGATGCGGCTTTCCGGCATCGCGGCCTCCATCGCCACTTTCGCAATGCTCGCGATGATCAACACGATCTATTCCAACTGGCAGGATGTGACGGGCGCGACCTCATCGGTCGTGGGTATCCCGATCATACGGTCGATCTGGCCGTACCTCGTCGCTGCGATCATCTCTGTCTTCATCGCCTGGGCCCACGCGATCAGCCGCGCCGGGCTGGCGCTGAGGGCCGCACGGGATGAGCCGACGGCAGCCTCGGCCTCGGGCATCGACCTGCCACGCGAAAGACTGATCGCCTTCGTGATCTCGGGCGCGATCATGGGGCTTGGCGGCGCGCTCTTCGCCCATTCCATCGGCGTCGTCACGCCAGACACCTTCTATCTCGGCCTGACCTTCATCACGCTTTCGATGCTGGTGGTCGGCGGCATGGGCAGCCTTTCGGGCGCCGTCGTCGGCGTTCTGATCCTGTCGAGCCTGATACAGGTTCTTCGGTGGCTGGAGGCTGGCGTGACGATTGGAACCTCGACCTTCGCCATCCCCAACGGGGTTCAGGAAATCGCTCTCGGGATCGTGATGGTCGCGATCCTCGCGTTCCGACCCTCCGGGATCATGGGCAACAGCGAACTCGGCTGGCCTCGCGCCGGCTCAGTGAATCCGGAGCAATCCGGACAAGAACAACCAGAACTCAACAAGGGAGTATCGAGATGAAACGACTGACTTACATGGCGGCCGCCCTGCTCAGCGTCGCAATGACGACAGCGCCAGCGCGAGCGGATGACGACAAGATCGTGGTCGGCTTCGCCACGGCCGAATCCGGCTTCATGCAGGCCTATGACAAGCCTGCGCAGGACGCCGCGATGATCCGCATCAAGGAAATCAACGAGGCCGGTGGTTTGCTTGGCAAGCAGATCGAGGTTGTGACCGCCGACACGAAGACTGACCGCGCCGAGGGCGCCAAGGCTGCCCTTACGGTGATCGACGAGGGCGCCGATCTTGTGGTCGTGTCGTGCGATTACGATTTTGGCGCTCCGGCGGCCCTGGCGGCGGAAAGCCAGGGCCTCGTGTCCTTCTTCCTCTGCGCAGAATCCGTGAAGGCGGGCATCCAGGGCGTCGGGCCGCACAGTTTCTCGGCCTCGGTCCTCGCCGCGGTGCAGGGCGCCACGATGGCGCAATGGGCCTACGAGAAGAAGGGGGCGCGCGGCTTCTACCGCCTGCTCGACACCTGGACCGAATACAACAAGGGCATTTGCGACGGTTTTGACTGGATGATGCCGCAACTCGCGGATGCCAAGCTTGTGGGCGAGGACACGTTCAAGAACGAGGACGCCTCGATCGCCGCGCAGATCACACGGATCAAATCGCTGCCGACGGAACCGGACGCGATCATGCTCTGCACCATGATGCCGGGCGCTGTGTCAGCCATCAAGCAGATCCGGGCCGCCGGGATCAACTCCATGATCCTGAACGGTTCGGCGGTGGATGGCAGCTACTGGTTGCCGGCTGTACCGGACCTGTCGAACTTCTATGTTCCGGTCCAGGGCTCGATTTACGGCGATGATCCGAACGCCGATGTGACCAAGTTCAATGCGACGTACAAGGACGCGACGGGGGCCGATCCTTCGACCCAGTATGCCTATCCCGGTTATGTGCTGATCGACATCTGGGCCAAGGCGGTGGAACGTGCCGGCACCACCGATGCAGACCCCGTGGTGGCCGAACTCGAAAAGATGAAGGATGAGCCGACGCTTTTCGGCCCGCGCACATTCAGCCCGGAGTTGCACCACCAGAACAAGGCGCGCTACCTGATCGTGGAAACCGATAAAGGCACGCCGCACGTGATGGACGAATGGACGATCTCCGAAGCGATCCCGCTCGCGGCGCTGATGAAGTGAAGACCTGCTGAACCGGCTGGCCGCATGGCGTGCGGCCAGCCACAACATGAGAAGAGAGCGGAATGGCACGGACTCAAGCGCAGGCGACGCGGCTGGTCGAAGACGACGCGGTGCGCGTCACGCGTTTCGACTTCGCGCCCGGCGCCGAAACCGGCTGGCACCGGCACGAGATGGATTACGTCATCACGGCGATCACGCACTGCCCGATGCTGCTCGAGGAGCCGGGAGGATCGTCGCGCGAAGTCACGGTCCGCTCTGGCGAAGCTTACAAGCGCGAGGCCGGGGTGGAGCACAATGTCGTCAATCGGGGCGAGGCGGTAATGAGCTTTGTCGAAATCGAATTGAAGCGCGCAAAATAATGAGCCATGTCGCTAAACTGTGTTGGTCGCTTTCGTTTCGACGGAACAGGCCAATATTGACCTCCGCCAATCACATGGAGGACACATGGCCATCAAGCGCCGGTCAGATCTCGCGAGGCGTTTCTCCATTTCAGCAGTTCGCACAGCTCGCCGGCCAGGTCGTCGGAAACATAGGCGGCAACCCGGGTCCTCAGAAAATTCGCAACATGTCCCCGTCCATCGCCCCGGGTTCTGCAGCGCACACCCATAAACGCTCGCCCCATCCACCAGCCCCAGCGGGTCGGCTTCGAAGTATCGCCTCGTTGTCGGATCGTGGTCGCGCATCCTGGTGCAAGCCGCTTTCGGTCTGGCGCGAGTGGTCGGGTTGCGCCGCAACGCGCCGCCCCGATTGCCGACCAGTCATCCCGCTGCTATCCCCAGCCCATGATCGATCCCGCCTATGCCCCGCCCGATGAGCCGCTGCGCCTGATCCATGCCGATCATGCGATCGTGCTGGTGGACAAGCCCGCCGGGCTTCTGAGCGTGCCGGGCAAGGGCGAAGATCTGGCCGATTGCCTCATTTCCCGCCTGCACAGTGTCTATCCCGACGCGCTTCTGGTCCACCGGCTCGACCGCGACACGTCCGGCGTGATCGTCTTCGCGCTCACCCCCCACGCCCAACGTGACCTCTCGATGCAGTTCGAGACGCGGAAGACCCGCAAAACCTATCGCGCGCAGCTTTGGGGGCGGCTGGAGCCGAAAACCGGCACCGTGGAGCTGCCGCTGAATGTCGATTGGCCGAACCGTCCGCGTCAGCATGTCGACCGTGAGAATGGCAGACCGGCGCAGACCGACTGGAAGGTGCTGGGCTATGACGAAAACGGCAATACCCGCGTCCGGCTTTTCCCCCTGACCGGGCGCAGCCACCAGTTGCGCGTCCACATGAAGGAACTTGGCCACCCGATCCTCGGCGATCCGCTTTATGCCGAAGGACCGGCGCGGGATTTCCCCCAACTCATGCTTCATGCCGAGAGCTTGCGTTTCAATCATCCGGATACCGGACGCGGCGAGACCTTCACGTCGCCGGTGCCATTCCGGTGATCCTGCGCCAGCACAGTGCGGGAGGGATACGGTCCGAGGCGGTCTATTCGGACTGCGAATCGTGCCGTTACCGGCTGTCGCGGACATGGGGCGACGGGCCACGTCTGGCCTGCATCATGCTCAACCCCTCGACCGCGACGGAACTGCGCAATGACGCGACCATCGCGCGCTGCGAGGGCCGGGCGCGGCGCGGACCCTTCGGTGGTCTCGACATCCTCAACCTATTCGCCTTCCGCGCTACGCGGCCCGAGGATCTGAGGAAGAGCGCCGATCCGGTCGGGCAGGGGAACGATGCGGTGCTTCTCGCGACTGCCGCGAAGGCCGCGACCATACTTTGTGGCTGGGGCGTGAATGGAGCCTATCGCGGGCGGGGCGCGCGCGTGCTCGACCTTCTGCGCGCGCAGGGATTGCCGCTTTGCCATCTTGGTCTCACGAAACACGGCCATCCGCGCCACCCGCTTTATGTCGGGAACGACGTGGACTTTCTGCCCTGGCGCTGACCGCCCCAGGAAAACCGCGCGCAATTCGACTTAAACCCCATCCTTTACCCCGGCCTTAACGGCCCCCGTGCCAGGAAGGTCGCGGGATGATCCGCCGGCTGAGCGGAGGGAATGGGGTGCGACGATGCTGATGTTTGCGGGGCTTTTCAGCCTTCTCACCATCGGGCTGGCCGTGGATTTCAGCGGCCTGACCCGGAATGACGGCGACGAAAACCCGGATGACGCTTCGGATGAGGCAGCTACGGGCGGCGATGAGATCGCGGGTACGGATGGGGGCGATATCCTGCTGGGCGATCCGGAGCGGGAGCCTTCGGACGACAGGATCGACGCCGGCGCTGGCGACGATCAGGTCAACGGCTATGCGGGCGACGACACCGTCGAAGGTGGCGACGGCGCTGACGATATTTGGGGTGGTGTGGGCGACGACAGTCTGAGTGGCGGCGACGGGAACGATACGCTCCAGGGCGGCGACGGGCAGGACACGCTGGTCGGCGGCGCGGGTGATGACTGCCTTGCCGGGCAGGAGGGCGATGACACGCTTGAGGGCGGTGACGGGCATGACAGCCTGATCGGCGGCGGCGGAGAGGACTCGGTTGACGGCGGCGCGGGGGACGACGCGCTTCTGGGCGGGCTGGGTGATGACACGCTGATAGGGGGCGCGGGGCATGACACGCTGATGGGCGGTGATGGCAACGACCGGCTCGACGGGCGGGTCTCTGGCGACGGTCAGCCGGATACGGACGGCCGCGATTATCTGAACGGTGGCGCTGGCGACGACACGATCCTCGCGGGGCATGACGACTGGGCCACGGGCGGCAGCGGGGCGGATGAATTCACCGTCCATGATTGGCTTGGCGATGGCGGTGGCATCGCGACGATCGACGACTATGACCCGGCAGAGGATCAGCTTGTGCTGCTCTATGATCCGCTCGCCCATCCCGATCCAGCGGTGACGGTCGAGCAACCGGACACGCTCGGTGCTGCCGCGCGTATCCTCATCGACGGGGTGGCGGTGGCCGAGGTCTTTGGCGCGGAGCATATCGACCCGGCCGACATCTTGTTGAGGGCTGCGACCGCCTGATCCGGCAATTCCCGCTTTCCTTTTCTGCCGATTCCCCCTATACGCCCGCATCCGCCAGATGGCGGAGCCTCCACGGGCCTTGCTGGACGACATCCCGGCTCGCGCCATAACCTCTTTTGCAAAGGAGACCCCGATGTCGATTACGGCCGAAGAAAAAGCCCGCGTGATGAAGGAATTCGCGACCAAGGAAGGCGACACCGGTTCGCCCGAAGTTCAGGTTGCCATCCTTACCTCGCGCATCACCACGCTGACCGAGCATTTCAAGAGCCATGCGAAGGACAACCATTCGCGCCGTGGCCTTCTGATGATGGTCGCCCAGCGCCGCAAGCTTCTCGACTACCTCAAGAAGAACGACGACGCGCGCTATCAGGACCTGATCAAGCGCCTCGGCATCCGCCGCTAAGTTGGCCCGGCTCATGGATTGGAACGCCCGTGCCGAAAGGTGCGGGCGTTTTTTCTGTCTGGAGCGCCCGACAACCGCGAGAATTTCTGCTAGTGTCGAGCCTGTCAGAGCTTGGGGCGATCAGGATGGGAGAGGAAACGGCCATTCTTGCGGCGCTCGACCGTCTCGCGCGTGGCTTCAATGCCCACGACATCGACGCCATCATGGAATGTTTCGCGGAGGATTGCAGCCTCGACATGCCGCGTGGACCCGAACCGCATGGCAGCCGGTTTGTCGGCAAGGATGAAGTCCGTCGCGGGCTCATGATGCGGTTTGAAACGACCCCGGACGTCCACTATGGCGAGGTCGAGAACTTAGCCAGCGGCAATCTCGGCATCTCGAAATGGCTCCTGACCGGGACGACCCTCGACGGCCACACGGTCCGCTTGCGCGGCTGTGACTTCTATACGTTCCACGACGGACTTGTGACCCGCAAGGATTCCTACTGGAAAATCATCACCTGAGGCACTGGAGCGAGATCGGGTGCCTTGCGCCCGCCTGCCCTTCCCCAACCCGCCCCTTCCCAATGCCCGCCTTTTGCTGTAGACGCGCGCAATCTGTGACGTGAGCCCATGCCCCCGGGCGCATGCGAAGGATTGGGGGCGGCGGCAATGGGGCCGCCATTTGCAATGGGAGACACGGGGTACGCCCGTGGGTGCTCTCAAGAGGAAACGATATATGTTCAATGTGACCAGAAAATCCATCCAGTGGGGCCAGGAAGAGCTCACGCTGGAAACGGGGAAGATCGCCCGTCAGGCCGATGGTTCAGTTGTCGCCACGCTCGGCGAGACATCCGTCATGGCCAATGTGACCTTCGCCAAGCAGGCGAAGCCGGGGCAAGACTTCTTCCCCCTGACCGTGCATTACCAGGAAAAGACCTATTCCGCCGGCAAGATCCCCGGCGGCTTCTTCAAGCGCGAAGGCCGTCCTTCCGAGAAGGAAACGCTGACCTCGCGCCTGATCGACCGTCCGATCCGTCCGCTGTTCGTGCCGGGCTTCAAGCATGAAGTGCTGGTGATCTGCACCGTGCTGAGCCACGACCTCGTCAACGATCCCGATATTGTCGCGATGATCGCGGCGTCGGCGGCGCTGACGATTTCCGGCGTCCCGTTCATGGGGCCGATCGGCGCGGCGCGGGTCGGTTTTTCCCACGGCGCATACGTTCTGAACCCGGAAGTGGCCGATATGGACCAACTCCGCATGAACCCCGAGCAGCGGCTCGACCTTGTCGTCGCGGGCACCAAGGACGCCGTGATGATGGTGGAATCGGAAGCCTACGAGCTTTCCGAAGCCGAGATGCTGGGCGCGGTGAAGTTCGGCCATGACGCGATGCAGCCGGTGATCGACCTCATCATCGACTTCGCCGAAGAAGCCGCGAAAGAGCCGTTCGACTACCAGCCGGCCGACTATTCGAAGCTTTATGCGAAAGTGAAGAAGACCGGCGAAAAGCAGATGCGCGCCGCCTTCGCGATCAAGGACAAGCAGGACCGCACCAACGCGATTTCCGCCGCCGTGACCGCGATCAAGGACTCGCTGTCGGAAGACGAGCAGGCTGACGAAAACCTCGGTTCCGCGATCAAGAAGCTGGAAAGCTCGATCCTGCGCGGCGATGTGGTTGCCAACGGCGTCCGTATCGACGGCCGCGACACCAAGACCGTCCGCCCGATCGTGTCCGAAGTCGGCATCCTGCCGCGCACGCACGGCTCCTCGCTTTTCACCCGTGGTGAGACGCAGGGCCTTGTGATCACCACGCTTGGCACCGGCGAGGATGAGCAGATCATCGACGCGCTGCACGGCAACTGGCGCTCGAACTTTCTGCTGCATTACAACTTCCCGCCCTATTCGGTCGGCGAGGTTGGCCGCTTCGGTCCTCCGGGCCGTCGCGAGATCGGCCACGGCAAGCTCGCCTGGCGCGCGCTTCAGGCGGTTCTGCCGGCCCCGACCGATTTCCCCTATACGATCCGCATCGTGTCGGAGATCACGGAATCGAACGGGTCGTCCTCCATGGCCACGGTCTGCGGGTCGTCCCTGTCGATGATGGACGCGGGCGTGCCCTTGAAGGCGCCGGTCGCCGGTGTCGCGATGGGTCTGATCCTGGAAGACGACGGCAAGTATGCGGTCCTGACCGACATTCTTGGCGACGAGGATCACCTCGGCGACATGGACTTCAAGGTCGCTGGCACCGAGGCCGGGATCACCTCGCTCCAGATGGACATCAAGGTCGCGGGCATCACCCCGGCGATCATGGAGCAGGCGCTGGCGCAGGCCAAGGACGGTCGTCTGCACATCCTTGGCGAGATGGCGAAGGCGCTAACCCAGGGCCGCAGCGAATTCTCCGCCCATGCGCCCCGGATCGAGACGATGACCATCCCGACCGACAAGATCCGTGAAGTGATCGGCTCGGGCGGCAAGGTCATCCGCGAGATCGTGGAAACCTCGGGCGCCAAGGTCGACATCAACGACGACGGTGTCATCAAGATCGCCTCGGCCAATGCCGAAGCCATCAAGAAGGCCTACGACATGATCTATTCGATCGTGGCCGAGCCGGAAGAGGGCAAGATCTATACCGGCAAGGTGGTGAAGCTCGTCGATTTCGGCGCCTTCGTGAACTTCTTCGGCAAGCGCGACGGTCTTGTTCATGTGTCCCAGATCGCCAACAAGCGTCTGACCCATCCGAACGAGATCCTGAAGGAAGGCCAGGAAGTGAAGGTCAAGCTTCTCGGCTTCGACGATCGCGGCAAGGTGCGCCTTGGCATGAAGATGGTCGATCAGGAGACGGGCGAGGAAATCGCTCCGGAGAAGAGCGAAAAGGCTGATGCCGAAAGCTGATCTTTCTGACTGAAACATTGAAAGCCCCGGTGGAAACGCCGGGGTTTTTTCATTTGGGTGGGACCCAAAGAAAAAGCCCGCAGCGCGAAGCTGCGGGCCGATTGGGCGGCAGTGCGAGGGAGGAGGACGCCCTGCCGGACCCCGAAGCCAAGGGAGGAGGAGTGGCCCGGGAAAAACCTGTCGCTTATTTGCCGTAAGCGGCCTCGTGGGCGATGTCCTCGATCTGCACGCGACCGATGCCGATATCGGCGAGGTCGCGGTCAGTCATCCCGCGGAGTTCGCCCAGCGTCTGATTGTAGATGGCGCGCCGTTCGCGGTCCGCTTTCGCCGAGGCGAGGATACGTGCGGCGAATTCGGAAATCGAAAACCGTGAGCCGCGATGGGTGATTGCATAAGCCATTTCAAAACCTCATTTCATCCTGGCGCGATTGCTTCGTTTTTTGCGCCGTTGCCGCTAACATGTGCCTCATGCTGCAACTGCACAATCCCAGGACTTCCCAATGTCGATATGCGCTGGATGCATGGCTAGGCATGCGCCGGAAACGAAAACCCCGCGCAAGGGCGCGGGGCACGGTCGTCCGGAAACAATGAAGGATGCTCAAGCCGGAAGCTTGGCGTAGCGCAGGTAGGGCAGAACCTTGTTGATTTTGCCGAACTTCGCCTCTGCATCCGCATCGCTGACGGCGGTCGGCACGATCACGTCCTGACCAACTTCCCAGTTCGCCGGGGTCGCCACGCCCTTGCCGTTGGCCGTCTGAAGTCCGTCGAGCGCGCGCAGCACCTCGGCGAAGTTGCGGCCGACGTTCATCGGATAGGTCATCGACAGTTTCAATTTCTTGTCCGGACCGATGATGAAGACCGACCGCACGGTCTGGCTGTCATTCGGGGTCGGGTTATCGGGGAGATAGGCTTCGGCTGGCAGCATGTCGAAGGCTTTCGACACTGCAAGCCCCCTATCGGCGATGATCGGGAAGGTCGCGGGCGCCTTGGCGGTGCTCTCGATATCGCCCTTCCAGCGCTTGTGATCCTCGACGCTGTCGACCGAAATGCCGATTACCTTGGTGTTTCGCCCGGCCCATTCATGCGCAAGCTGCGCGACCGCGCCGAATTCCGTCGTGCAGACCGGCGTGAAGTCCTTCGGATGCGAGAAGAGGATCGCCCAACTGTCACCGATCCAGTCGTGAAATTTGATCTCGCCCTGGTCGGTATCGGCGGTAAAATTTGGGACGGTGTCGTTGATGCGCAGGCCCATCGGCTTTCCTTTCGGTTCTATCACGAGGCTGCCGCGAACATATGCCGGCTTTCCGGAGATTTCACCCACATATCTGCGGTATCACGGCACGGGGTAAAATATGATCAAATTTTCGATGGCCCCTTGAAGCGACTTTGCGGCGCTGGCAGTCTCGCGCGCGACGCAAGAAGCGAGGTGTGCCATGATCGAGAAACGCGACTTCTATATCGACGGCGGCTGGGTTCGGCCGCTTGCGGCGAAGGACCATCCGGTCATCGACCCTTCGACTGAAGACGCCTGCGCGGTGATCTCGCTTGGCTCCGCCGCAGATGCCGATCGCGCCGTTGCCGCCGCCAAGGCCGCTTTCCCGGCCTGGGCCGCGACGCCGCCTGCCGAACGCAAGGTCGTCATGACGCGCATTCTCGATCAGTATGAGGCGCGCAAACACGAACTGGCCGAGGCGATCTCGCTCGAAATGGGCGCGCCCATCGACATGGCGACGGACAGCCAAGCGCCCTGCCTGCCGTGGCACCTGAAGAACTTCCTGACCGCGTTCGACGAGATCGAGTGGATCAGGCCGCTTGGCCCGCATGCCCCGAACGACCGCATCGCGCTGGAACCCATCGGGGTTGTCGGCCTCATCACGCCGTGGAACTGGCCGATGAACCAGATCGCGCTGAAGGTGGTCCCGGCGCTGCTGGCGGGCTGCACCTGCATTCTGAAACCGTCCGAGGAATCGCCCCTGAACGCGATGCTCTTCGCGGAATTCTGCCACGATGCGGGGGTGCCTGCGGGGGTCTTCAATCTCGTGAATGGTGACGGCGCCGGCGTGGGTACGCGGCTCTCTGAACATCCGGATGTGGAGATGATCTCCTTCACCGGATCGACGCGGGCGGGCCGCTCGATCACCAAGGCGGCGGCGGAGACGCTGAAGCGGGTGACGTTGGAGCTTGGCGGCAAGGGTGCGAACGTGATCTTCGCCGATGCCGACGAAAAGGCCGTGAAGCGCGGCGTGCTGCACATGATGAACAACTCCGGTCAAAGTTGCAACGCGCCAAGCCGGATGCTGGTCGAGCGTCCCTACTACGATCAGGCGGTGGAGATCGCCGCCGAGGTGGCAAACGCGGTCAAGGTTGGCCCGGGCTCCGAACATGGCCGCCATATCGGCCCGGTCGTGAACAAGCGCCAGTGGGAGCAGATTCAGGGCTATATCCAGAAGGGCATCGACGAGGGTGCCCGTCTGGTCGCCGGGCGGACTCGGTCTGCCGGAAGGCATGAACAAGGGCTATTACGTCCGCCCGACGGTCTTTGCCGATGTGAAGCCCGGCATGACGATCGAGCGTGAGGAAATCTTCGGCCCGGTCCTGTCGATCATTCCCTTCGAGGATGAGGCGGAGGCGGTGAAAATCGCCAACGATACGCCCTATGGCCTGACGAACTATGTCCAGACCCAGGACGGCGCCAAGCGCAACCGCATGGCGCTGGCGCTGAAGTCCGGCATGGTCGAGATGAACGGCCAGAGCCGTGGCGCGGGCGCACCCTTCGGCGGCGTCAAGTCGAGCGGGCGCGCGCGCGAGGGCGGCGTCTGGGGCATCGAGGAGTTTCTCGAGGTGAAGGCGATTTCCGGCTGGGCGGGCGATCTAGCGGCGGAATAGGGTCAAGAAGTCGATCCTCTGGGGCATCGAGCTCTTGGCCCGGACTTCGCCGGGTGGCCCGACCGCGACGCAAAGCGACATTTGGGCGCGGCAAATGTCGCGCCTGCTACTTCCCCCCGAACCGGCGCTTCCCCTAGACTTTGGGAAGGACGGCCAAGACAGGGAGGGTCGCTTTATGGCGGATGCAGCCGAACACCGGACGCGCCACGGCGGACGTGAAGCACGTCGGCGGGAACGGTCACAGAAGGCCAGCGGCCACGGCCGGCCCTACATCGTCCGCAACATCCCGACCTACGATATTCTCTCGGAAGAGAACCTCCAGAAGATCGAAACCGCGGCCGATCGCATCCTTGCAGAAACCGGGATCGAATTCCGCGACGACGAGGTGGCGCTCGATTACTGGAAGAAGGCGGGTGCGAAGGTCGACGGCGGTCTTGTGAAGTTCGAACCGGGGATGCTGCGCGAAATCCTGCGCTCCGCCCCGCCTGAATTCACTCAACATGCCCGCAATCCCGAAAATTCCGCCCGGATCGGCGGCAGGAACGTCGTCTTCGCCCCCGCCTATGGCTCGCCCTTCGTGATGGACCTCGACCGCGGCCGCCGTTTCGGCACGCTCCAGGACTTCGAGAATTTCATCAAGCTGGCGCAATCCTCGCCGTGGTTCCACCACTCAGGCGGCACCATCTGCGAACCGACGGATGTGCCCGTCAACAAGCGCCACCTCGACATGGTCTATGCCCACCTGCGCTATTCCGACCGCGCCTTCATGGGTTCGGTGACCGCCGAGGAGCGCAGCGAAGACAGCATAGACATGGCGCGTATCGTCTTTGGCCGTGATTTCGTTGACGAGAACTGCGTCATTCTCGGCAACGTCAACGTCAATTCGCCCCTCGTCTGGGACGGCACCATGACGAAGTCGCTCCGCGCCTATGCGCGCGCCAATCAGGCCGCCGTCATCGTGCCCTTCATCCTCGGCGGTGCGATGGGGCCGGTGACGAATGCGGGCGCGATCGCCCAGAGCCTCGCCGAGACGATGGCCGGTTGCGCACTGACGCAGCTTGAGCGCAAGGGCGCCCCGGTCGTCTTCGGCAACTTCCTGTCGTCGATGTCGCTACGCTCCGGCTCGCCCACCTTCGGCACGCCGGAGCCGGCAATCGGCTCAATGGTCATCGGCCAGCTTTGCCGCCGCCTGAACCTGCCGCTGCGCTGTGCCGGCAACTTCACCACCTCGAAGCTGCCCGACGCACAGGCGATGACCGAAGGCACGATGTCGATGCTTGCCGCCGTCCATTGCGGTGCGAACTTCATCCTCCATTCGGCGGGCTTCCTCGACGGCCTTCTCTCCATGTCCTACGAGAAGTTCATCCTCGACACCGACCTCTGCGGCGCCCTTCACACCTATCTCGACGGCGTCAGGATCGACGACAACCAGCTTGCCGTCGATGCCTTCGCCGAAGTCGGTCCCGGCAATCACTTCTTCGGCTGCTCGCACACCATGGCGAATTACGAGACCGCGTTCTGGGATTCGGAAACTGCCGACAATGAGCCGTTCGAAAAGTGGGAAGCGGCTGGCGGCGACGATGCCGCGACGCGGGCCAACCGGCTCTGGAAGCAGCGTTTGCGCGATTATGAGGCACCGGCACTCGACGAAGGGACAGACGAGGCACTGAAAGAATTCGTGACGAAAAAGAAGGCGGACATGCCCGATGCCTGGTACTGAGGCGACCCATCCGCACCTGATGTCCCCGCTGGCACTTCGGGGACAGACTCTCCGCAACCGCATCGTCTTCGGCGCCCATACCGCCAACATGTCCGACATGGGCCTGCCCGGCCCGCGCTTCGGTGCCTATCTCCTCGAACGCGCTTTGGGTGGGGCGGGCATGATCGTCGCCGAGCCGATGCCGGTCCATCGCACCAGCGTCCTGACGCGCGGCAACTTCCTTCACGGCACGGACGACGTCATCCCGCATTTCCGCAAGGTCACGGAGCCGGTCAAGGAAGCGGGCGCCGTCATCCTCCAACAGCTCTACCATATCGGCGCGCACGGCAATTCCGACCTCAGCTTCGCGCCGCATTGGGGGCCGTCAGGCGGCCCGTCCTACCATGACAGCGACGGCTCCCACGCCATGACCGAGGCCGAGATCGAGGAACTGATTGCGGCCCATATCGCCGCCGCGATCCGCTGCCAGAAGTCCGGGTTCATGGGCGTCGAAGTCTGGGCCGCCTACCATTCGCTGCTCGACCAGTTCTGGACGCCATGGTCCAACAGGCGCACCGACACATGGGGCGGCAGCCTCGAGAACCGCACAAGGCTCTCGCGCACCATCATCGAGGGCATCCGCCGCGCCTGCGGCGAGGATTTCATCATCGGCCTCGCAATCTCGACCTCCGACGCCTACGACGTGCTTCTGCAGGGCGAGGCGCTGGCCGAGATCGTGGCGCTCCACGATGCGACCGGCCATATCGACTACGTCACCTGCGGCCATGGCGGTTATATGGATTTCGAACGGCTGATGCCGACCTTCCTCTATGCCGACAAGCTGACCGCACCCTTCACAGAGGAGTTGAAGCGCGTCGTCAGGCACGCAAGGATCACCTCAGAAGCACACATCCGCACCCCCGAGAACGCCGAAAGCGTGATCGCCTCCGGCCAGGCCGACATGGTGTCGATCGTGCGCGGCCAGATCGCCGACCCGCATCTGGCGCGCAAGACCGCCGAAGGCCGCGCCGGGGACGTGCGCGGCTGCATCTCATGCAACCAGATGTGCTGGGGCAGGCGCAGCCGTGACTACTGGATTTCCTGCCTCATCAACCCCTCGGCGGGGCGCGAATTCGAATGGGGCGGCGACCGTTTCACCCCTGCCGCGAAGCCCCGCCATATCGTCGTCGTCGGTGGTGGCCCCGCCGGGCTGGAGGCAGCCCGAACCGCCGCCGAACGCGGCCACCGCGTCGATCTCTTCGAGGCGCAGGCCCGCATCGGCGGCCAGTTCCGCCTTGCCGGCGAACAGCCGCGCCGCGCCCAGATCCTCGACCTGCTCGACTGGTACGAACGCCAGTTCGAGAGCCTGCAGGTCCGGCTCCATCTCAACAGCTATGCCGAAGCCGAGGACATCCGCGCGCTCGGGCCCGATGCTGTCGTGCTCGCGACCGGCTCGCTACCGGATGAGAACGGCTTCCAGCGCTGGCTGCCGGGCGCAGAGCGCCTGCCCGGCATCGACAGAGGCAATATCTGGTCGCCGGAAGACGTCATGCGCCGCGAGGCGAAGCTCGGGCCGGAGGTCATCCTCTACGACGAAGGCGGCCACTGGCGCGGTCTCGGCACCGCCTGGGCGATGGCTGAACAGGGGAAAACGGTGACTATTGTCACGCCCGAGCCCTTCATCGGCAAGGAACTCACGCGCACCTCCGCCGACATCGGCCTCCGCCCCCGTCTTGCGAAACTCGGGGTCACTTTTCTCACCGAACACCTGATCGCGGAATGGCACGGGGATGGCGCGACCGTCCGCAACATGCTCACCGGTACCGAAATCCGCCACAAGGCGAGCGGCCTCGTCATGTCCACGACCAACCGCGTTTTCGATCCACTCTCGAAGGAACTCGCCGACCTCGAAACTCACCTCATCGGCGACGCAGCCGCACCCCGGCAGGCGCCCTATGCGTTCCATGAGGGGCGGAAGGTCGCGCTCGCGCTATAGCTTCGTTGCGGAAATACCCTGCGGGGGCCGTCCATTGGTGCGCCATTGGTTCGAAAAACCAATGGACGACTGGCGCAAAACTCGCGGGCTCCACCCTCAGAGATTGAAGACCCGGCTCGGATGCAATTCACCCGACTTGTAGATGCCAACGGCCACAGCGCGGCCCAGATGGCTGGCCCAGGCTTCGTCGCCCCAGTCCACGTCCGAGGCGATGACCATGCCTGGATTGCCGTTCCTGAGCCTCGCCGCACCCTCCGGCGTCGCCTTCAATTCCGGCAGATCGGCCAACCCCACTTCGAGCGGCAAGAGACGCGCGTCGAGCGCTTCTGTCTTCGCCTCCGCGTCGATGGTTTCGATGCTCACCCCATCCGACGCCTCGAACGGCCCCGACCATTCGCGCCGCAGACAGAGGACGTGGCCGTGGCACCCGAGCGCCGCGCCGAGGTCACGCGCGATGGACCGGACATAGCCGCCCTTGCCGCAGACCATCTCCAGTTCGACCGTATCGGCATCGGGCCGCGCGGTCATCTCAAGGCTCTCGACCCACAATTCACGCGCCGCCAGTTCCATCTCCTCGCCCGCCCGCGCCAGCGCGTAGGCACGCTCTCCGTCCACCTTCACGGCGGAGAACTGCGGCGGCACCTGCATGATCTCGCCGCGGAACGCCGGTAGGGCCGCGCGGATATCATCGTCGGAAGGCCGGGCATCCGAGGAGGAGATCACCTCGCCCTCGGCGTCGTCGGTCTTCGTCGCAACACCCAGCCGCACCGCGAAGCGGTAGCATTTCAGCGCGTCGGTGATGTAGGGAACCGTCTTCGTCGCATCGCCCAGTGCCACCGCCAGCACCCCGGTCGCCTCGGGGTCCAGCGTTCCCGCATGGCCCGCCTTCTTCGCGTCGAACGCCCAGCGCACCTTGTTGACGACGGCGGTCGAGGTCACGCCCGCCGGTTTGTCCACCACCAGCCAGCCCGAGATATCGCGGCCCTTCCTGCGTCCCATGCCCCGTCCCTTCGATCCGAAGCGCCGGGCTTAGCGAAAGCCCGAAGGCGCGTCAATCCGCGGGCACCGCAAGCCCGACCATCGGCCCCATCGGAAAACCGAGATCGTTGCGACCGATCTCGGGCGCATAGAGGCGCGAGATGTTGCCATCGAAGTAGAGCGCGTCCGGCACTTTCAGCGCATCGCGGAAGAACCGGGCGAAGGTATGAAAATTCACCGGACTGTCCGATATGGCAAACCAGGCTGTGCGCCCGTCCGCGTCGACGCCCACACCATTGCGGTAGTGAACGGAGTCGGATGTTGGCAGAAACTTCGGATGCAGCGCCCCGTCGATCACCAGCATCGGTCCGGATTGGGTGGCGAACCGGCAGGCGGGCCTATCCTCGGAATAGCGTCGGGATTCGATGACAGCAAAGATGCCGTCGCGAATGCAAAAGACGCCGTTCGGCAAAAGACCGAAGTTCCCCGGCCCGGCAGAGGTGACGATCCCGCGCAGGGTCTCGCCGTTCTCGACATAAAGCCCAACCGGGCTTCGGTCCGGGTGATACATGCCCGCATTCATCGCGAAGACGAGGCTCCGCCCCTCTGCCGCCAGTTTCGCTTCCACGCGGTCGAACCCCGCCAGCGGGGCGCCGTCAGGGTCGTTCAGGAACAGCCGAAGATCGTCACCGGCATGCACTTCGCAGACGGAATAGGTCGCATTCTCGAAACCCCGCGTGGTGCATGTTTCTGCCATCGCCGGGCTTGCCAGTGCGAGGAGGGCGAGGATTCTAGGCCAGATCGTCATCGCTGACGTCGGGCTTCGCAAGGTCGCGCTGCACCCGCTCATCGGCCAGAAGCCGGCGCATCTTGTCCATCTGATCGAAGGTCTCATCCAGCATGAAACGCAGTTCCGGCGCGAATTTCAGCGTCAGTTCGCGCACGATGAGATGGCGGATTTCGCCCCGCGATCTGTTCAAAGCACTGAGCGCGTCCTCGCCGCCCGCTCCGCCAAGCGGCAGCACATAGGCCGTCGCCACGCGCAGATCGGCTGAGACCCTGACCTCGCTCACGGTAAGCGAGTGCCGCGCGAGATCATCGTTGTGGACCTCGCCCCGCATCAGGATCTCGGACAGCCTCCGGCGGATCGCCTCGCCGACACGAAGCTGACGTTGCGAAGGGCCGCTGCCCGGACTGCTGCGATGATGTGCCATGCGCCCGATTTAGGGCATGCGCGGCCAGCCCGCAACGGGGGCTTTGCCAACGGTTGCGTGACCGGCTAAACCGGGCCGACCGAAAGAGGGAGCAACGAGATGCAGCCAGCGCGGGATTTGCCGGGCATCGTGGTGACGGGCGTATCGGGCCGCATGGGCCAGATGCTGGTCAAGCTCATCGCCGCCTCGGGCAAGGCGCGTCTGGTCGGCGCGGTCGAACGCGAAGGCACGCCCTGGATCGGCCGCGATCTCGGCGACGCGATGGGCGGGCCCGAGAATGGTGTCCTCGTGACCGATGATCCGCTGGAAGCCTTCGCCAAAGCCCAGGCGGTGATCGACTTCACCGCGCCTGCCGCCACGGTCGAATTCGCGGCCCTTGCCGCGCAGGCCCGCGCGGTTCATGTGATTGGAACCACGGGACTTGAGGCCGCGCATCTTGAAAAGCTGAAAGCCGCCGCGCGCCACTCCGTCATCGTCCGTGCGGGCAATATGAGCCTTGGCGTCAATCTTCTGACTCGCCTCACAAAGAAGGTCGCCGAGGCGCTCGATGCCGACTGGGACATCGAGATCGTCGAGGCGCATCACCGCATGAAGGTCGATGCGCCCTCCGGCACCGCACTGATGCTGGGCGAGGCGGCGGCCGCGGGCCGCAGGCTCAACCTCTCCGATGTGAAGGACAGCGGCCGCGATGGCATCACCGGCGCGCGGAGGCGTGGTCATATCGGATTTTCGGCGATCCGCGGCGGCGACATCGTCGGCGAGCATGAGGTGATCTTTGCCGGCGAGGGCGAGCGCATCATCCTGCGCCACGTCGCGACTGACCGCGCGATCTTTGCCCGCGGCGCGCTGAGGGCCGCGCTCTGGGGGCAGGATCAGAAGCCCGGCGAATACGACATGATGGACGTGCTGGGGCTGTAGCGCGCCTTGGTAAGCAGCAATCGCGGGCGAAATGCCGGACCGCGAGCAGGAGCGCCCGTGACCGACGGGAACGAAATCGACGCGCGGGATAGCGACAGCTTCGTCTCATGGGCCGAGTTCCTCGGGCAAATCAACCGTGGCCAACTGGCGCTGGTTTGTCTGGCTGTGTGGCTCCATGCGGCCGACGGCCTCGTCATCGCGACGATGATGCCGTCGATGGTCGCCGAGATCGGCGGCGCGGCCTTTGTAGGCTGGACGATCTCGCTTTACGAGATCGGCTCCATCGTCGCGGGCGCGGCGAGCGCGCTTCTGACCATGCGCCACGGACTGCGACTGCCCATGTCGGCGGCGGCCGCACTTTTTGGTATGGGCTGCGTGGTCAGTGCGCTTGCGCCTGCGATGCCAGAGGTGCTGGCGGGCCGCGTCCTTCAGGGCCTCGGCGGCGGCGGGCTTGTCTCGATGGGCTTTGTCGCGATCAACGCCACCTTCCCGCGCCGCTACGTCGCGCGTGCGCTGGCGGCTGTGTCAGCCCTGTGGGGCATGTCGGCCTTTCTGGGACCGCTGATCGGCGGGCTCTTCGTCGAACACCTGACGTGGCGCGCAGGCTTCTGGTTCTTCGCCTTGCAGGCACTTGGGCTTTGTCTCTGGATCGCTCTGACCGCGGGGCGCCGGCCCATCGGCGCCGGGGACGAGTTGCCGCGCTTTCCGCTGACGCGCCTTGCGCTGCTGAGTGCGGCCATCATTCTAATCGCTTCGGGCGGGATCAGTGTCGAGCCCGTAAGGACGGCGGCGATGGTTGTGGCCGGAACGCTCTGCCTGGCGCTCTTTCTCTGGCGCGACGGGCGCGGTGGGGCGGATCGGCTCTTGCCAAAGCGGGCCGCCGATCCGCGCGGCATCGCGGGCGCGACGCTTCTGATGATCCTCGCCTTTTCGATGGCAACAATCGCGATCACCGCCTTCGGTCCGCTTCTGATGACACGGATTCACGGGCTTTCGGCTCTGATCATTGGCTATATCGTCGCCTGTTCCTCGGTCGGCTGGACGATCTTCGCCGTCGCGGTCAGCGGCGCGCCCGAACGATTCGACCGCGCCATGGTTGCGGCTGGCATGGCGATGGTTACGCTCAGCATCCTCGGCTTTCTCCAGGCCGTGCCGAATGGTCCGGTCTGGCTGATCGCTGTCGCAGCCGTGCTGGAGGGCGGCGGCTTCGGCGTGGCCTGGACCTTCATCTTGCGCCGGGCGACCGCCTTGGTGGCGCCGGCGGAGGCAGCGCGGCTTTCGGGCGCGATTCCGACCGTGCAGCGGCTCGGTTATGCGCTCGGCGCGGCCTATATCGGAATCGTCGCGAATGCCTCGGGATTTCTCACGATGCAGACGCCGGACGAGGCGTCGTCTGTCGCGCGCGTCGTCTTTCTGTCGTGCCTGCCGCTCGCCGCCGTAGGTTTCTGGGCGCTCATCAGGTTCGTCAAGGCGCGGCGTGAAGCAGCCGGGGACTGAGGCGGGAGAAGGTCGGGGTCGAGTAAAAATGATTATGTAATACGTTGAATTTAAATGATTTAACGACATAGAATATCGCGACGCACCGCCTGGGACCCTCAGAAATCGACCGCGATTCCCTTCTTTTCCCAATCGCCGAACCGCACCGGCTCTGGTCCGTCCCGTCCGCCAAGTTCGGTCGGACGGTCAACGGACCCGACCTTCCGCCGCCGTTCCTCGGCCTCTGCCAAGGCCCGTTTCGCCGCATCGGGCAGGTCATTTGCGGCGGGCTTGGTCATGGTGCCGTCCTTGTCCGGGATATCACCATGATATAGGCGACGGGGACAAGTAGGGCAATCGAGGCGACGATGGCTGCGGAAACGACGGCACGGGGCGCGGCGGCGCGGCTGGTTCAGGGCGTGATCGAAGATCGCGCCTCGCTGAGCGATCAGGTCCAGCGCGGGGCGCTGGCGGCGCTCGCCCCTCCGGACCGCGCAAGGGCGCAAAGGCTGGCCCTGGCGACGCTTCGAAACCTTTCGCGCACGGATAGCGTGCTGAAACCGCTTCTTCGCAAGCCCCCGCCACCCGCGATCCGCACGATCCTCCGCGTCGCCGTGACCGAGATGCTGGCCGAGGGCGCCGCGCCGTACGGGGTGGTGGGTGAGGCGGTAACGGAAACCCGCGCGCTGGGCGGCCAGGCCGAGGGCTTCACCGGCCTCGTAAACGCCGTCCTGCGCCGGGCTTCGGAAACGCCGCCGGAAAACTGGGCCGCCCTGCCTGCGCCCGAACTTCCCGGCTGGCTGCGCGGCAGGCTGATGTCGGCCTACGGAAAGAAGGCGACGCAGGCAATGGAGGCGGCGCATGCACGGGGCGCACCGCTCGATCTGACGCCGAAGGACGGAAACGCCGCCGCTTTGGCCGCCCGCCTCGGGGCGGAGGGCCTGCCCACGGGTTCGGTGCGGCTGCTATCCGGCGTCCAGGTAAGCGAACTGCCAGGATATGCGACCGGCGATTGGTGGGTGCAGGACGCCGCCGCCGCTTTGGCCGCACGGGTGCTGGCGGTCCAGCCGGGCGAAAGAGTGCTCGACCTTTGCGCGGCGCCCGGCGGCAAGACACTACAACTTGCGGCGGCCGGGGCGGATGTAACGGCACTCGATCTCTCTGAGCAAAGGCTTGAGCGCGTGCGGGAAAATCTCGCGCGCTGCAACCTTGCCGCCAATATCGTGGTGGCCGACGCTCTGACCTGGGATGGTCCCCGCGATTTCGACGCTATATTGCTGGACGCACCCTGTTCAGCCACCGGAACCATTCGCCGTCACCCCGACCTGCCTCACGTCCGCGATGGCTCCGCAATCCGCGAGATCGCGCGACTCCAGGCCGCGCTGATCGACAGCGCGCTGACCCATCTCGCGCCTGGTGGGCGGTTCGTCTATGCCACATGCTCGCTGTTGCCCGAAGAAGGCGACCGCCAGATCGCTGCGGCACTTGAACGGAACAGCGATTTCTGCGTTGACCGTGCCATGCTTGACCTGGAGGGGATCGAGTCGCATTGGCTTACAGGCGAAGGCGGCCTTCGAACGCGACCGGACGACTGGGCCGATCGGGGTGGACTCGATGGATTCTATATCGCAGCTCTCCGCCGGTCCTAGTATCGCGGTGCCCATTCGACGGTGACAGGGCGTGGAGCGAAGGCTAATCTGCCGCAGGGCAGACTCCCCGGACAACGGACCGGGGCAAGGATAAGGACTTGGGGCGTGGCGCGATCCGAGACAAAGACGGGTGCGACGGTCGGGGGTTTCGACCGCCTTCATGCGCGGCTTGCCACACTGGCCCGTCCGGCGTTGGGATTCCTCAGCCAGCCCGAGCCGAAGACCATTGGCTCCTTTGCCCGAGGTCGACAGCTGATCGCCGGAAATTTCCTGTTCGAAGGCTTCCTGATCGAATCCAAGAACCGTTCGATCTGGGATCTGCCCACGCCCGATCCAAGGTTCGAGGAGGCGATCCACGGCTCTGCCTGGCTCGACGATCTGGCCGCGGTCGCGGACCTTCCTGCGCGAAAGCGCGCGCAGGACTGGGTCTTCGACTGGATCGCGCGTTTTGGGCGTGGTTCTGGCCCCGGCTGGACGCCCGGTCTTACCGGGCGGCGGCTGATCCGCTGGATCAACCACGCGATCTTGCTTTTGAATGGACGGTCCCGGGCCGATTCCGATGCGTATTTCCGCTGCCTCGGGCGACAAACGATCTTTCTTGCCCGCCGGTGGAGGACCGCCGCGCCCGGCCTGCCGCGGTTCGAGGCGCTGACGGGCCTCATCTATGCCGGACTTGGCCTGACGGGAATGGAGCGCTATGTCGCCACCGCCGCGGAAGCGTTGGGTCGGGAATGCGCGCAGGAGATCGACGCCGAAGGCGGCGTTCCGACACGCAATCCGGAGGAATTGCTGGAAGTCTTCACGCTTCTCACCTGGACCGCGTCCGCGTTGGGCGAGGCGGGACGCACGCCGCATCCCGACCACGTCGCCGCAATCGACCGGATCGCGCCGACTTTGCGGGCATTGCGCCACTCGGACGGCGGATTGGCGCGCTTTCACGGAGGCGGCAGGGGGCTGGAAGGGCGGCTCGATCAGGCGCTTGCGCATGCCCGTGGCCGCGCCTTGACAGCACATGGTCTCGCCATGGGGTATGCTCGGCTGGCCGCGGGGCGAACCACGGTGATCGTCGATGCCGCCGCGCCGCCGACGGGCCGCGCCTCGGAAAACGCACATGCTTCGACGCTGGCGCTGGAGGTCACATCCGGTCGCCGTCCCCTGATCGTCAACTGCGGCTCGGGCGCGAGCTTTGGTCCTGACTGGCGCCGTGCGGGCCGTGCCACGCCGTCGCATTCGACGCTCTGCGTACAGGGTTTTTCATCCTCCCGTCTGGGTGCGGAAGGTCCATTTGGTGCGCGCAGCCAATTGACCGATGCGCCCGATCAGGTCTGGGGCCAGACCGAGGATGACAGTGAGGGCCACCGCCTGATGGCGGGACACAACGGATACGCGCCGACCCACGGCCTGACCCATATCCGGCAACTGACGCTTGCCATAGACGGACGCGCCCTGAGCGGAGAGGATACGCTCGGCGCGATGACTGTGGCCGATCGCCGCCGTTTCGAGACGATCATGCAGCGCACCCGTCAAAAGGGCGTTGAATTCAATCTGCGATTTCATCTGCATCCGGACGTGGATGCGACGGTCGACCTCGGCGGTTCGGCAATCTCGATGGCCTTGAAAAGCGGCGAGATATGGGTGTTCCGGCATGACGGTGTCGGGGAATTACGGCTCGAACCGTCCGTCTATCTTGAAAGCGGGCGTCTGAAGCCGCGCGCGACCCGGCAGATCATCCTTTCTTCGGTCGTTCTCGACTATGCTTGTCAGTTGGGCTGGACGTTGGCCAAGGCTCAGGATACCCCAGCGGCCATCCGCGACACGCTCCGCGACGACGATGTGTCCGGCACCTGATATCCGACCGCGAAGGACAGCATAAGTGACCGTATCCGCGCCCCAGAACAGCCATCCTGACCTTGCGTCGCTTCGCCGTGCGCTGATCTCCGTCTCAGACAAGACCGGCCTTCTCGAATTCGCCAAAGGACTGGCCGAAAGAGGGGTGGAACTTCTCTCTACGGGCGGCACGTCGGCGATGCTGCGCGAGGCGGGGCTCACGGTGCGCGATGTGGCCGACGTGACCGGCTTTCCCGAGATGATGGACGGCCGGGTGAAAACGCTGCACCCGAAGGTTCACGGCGGGCTTCTGGCCTTGCGCGGCAACGAGAGCCATGTGGCGGCGATGGAGGAGCACGGGATCGAGCCGATCGACCTTCTCGTCGTGAACCTCTATCCGTTCGAGGCGACGGTGGCGGGCGGTGCCGACTACGATACCTGTGTCGAAAACATCGACATCGGCGGACCGGCGATGATCCGCGCGGCGGCGAAGAACCACGCGCATGTCGCCGTCGTGGTCGATCCCGAAGACTACGCGAAGGTGCTTGTCGACCTCGACCAGCACGACGGCAAGACCTGCCCGAAGTTCCGCCGCAAGCTGGCGCAGCGTGCCTTCGCCCGCACGGCGGCCTATGATGCAGCGGTCTCGAACTGGCTCGCCTCTGCCATCGGCGATCCGGCACCGCGCCGCCGGGCCTTTGCCGGAAAGCTCGCCCAGACGCTGCGTTATGGCGAAAACCCGCACCAGTCGGCGGCATTCTATACGGACGGCTCCAATCGCCCCGGCGTCGCCACGGCGAAGCAGTGGCAGGGCAAGGAACTGTCCTACAACAACATCAACGACACCGATGCGGCCTTCGAACTGGTTGCCGAATTCGATCCTGCCGAGGCGCCGGCCTGCGCGATCATCAAACACGCCAATCCCTGCGGTGCGGCGACGGGAGCGTCGCTTCTCGACGCCTACAAGGCCGCGTACGATTGCGACCGCACCTCGGCCTTCGGTGGCATCGTCGCTCTGAACCAACCGCTCGATGCCAGGACCGCCGAGGAGATCTGCCAGATCTTCACCGAGGTCGTGATCGCCCCCGGCGCCGACGAGGCCGCCAAGGCCGTCTTTGCCGCGAAGAAGAACCTGCGGCTTCTCACGACCGGGGGTTTGCCCGATCCGATGGCCTCCGGCCTCAGCTTCCGGCAAGTCTCGGGCGGTTTCCTCATTCAGGACCGAGACAATGGCGCCATCCAGCCGACCGATCTGAAGGTCGTGACGAAACGCGCCCCGACCGAGGCAGAGATTGCCGATCTTCTCTTCGCCTGGAAAGTCGCCAAGCACGTGAAGTCGAACGCTATCGTCTACGTCAAGGGCGGCGCGACGGTTGGCATCGGCGCTGGCCAGATGAGCCGTGTCGATTCCACGCGCATCGCTGCCCGCAAGTCCGCCGACATGGCCGAGGCGCTGGGGCTGAGTAAGCCGACTGTAATTGGCTCCGTCGTCGCTTCCGACGCCTTCTTCCCGTTTCCGGATGGCCTTCTGACCGCGGCTGAGGCCGGCGCGACGGCAGTGATCCAGCCGGGCGGGTCCATGCGCGACGCTGATGTGATCGCCGCCGCCGACGAGGTAGGTCTTGCGATGGTCTTCACCGGCCAGCGTCATTTCCGGCATTGAGGCTCGGATGCGTCTTGTCGTTCTGACCGCAGCGGCGCTCTTCGTGCTGGATCAGTCGACGAAATTCGTCGTGGTCCAGATGATGGATCTCTATTCGCGCCAGGAAATTCTCGTGCTGCCGCCGTGGCTCATCTTCCGGATGGCGTGGAACCAGGGAATCAATTTCGGCCTCTTGTCCCATTCCTCTGACTTTGCCCGCTGGGCGCTGATCGCGCTTGCTGTTGCTATCTCGACCTGGGTCTGGTTCTGGGTACGGGCCGAGCGGCACAGCGCCATCGTGAAAATTGCCGCTGGTTGCCTGATCGGTGGCGCTATGGGCAATGTCCTCGACCGCATTGTCTATGGCGCGGTCGCGGATTTTCTGAACATGTCGGTGCCTGGCATTCACAATCCCTATTCCTTCAACGTCGCCGACATCGCTATCTTCGCTGGCGCGATCGGACTTGTGATCTTCGCCGGACGGGAGAAGACCCCGTGACGCGAGCAATCAGTTGGGCTAAGACGAAACGAGGCAGGTGAGGGAGAGACGGATGCGGCCGATGCTGACTCTGAGCAGGTTTGCGCTTGGCGCGGCACTGTTGCTGACGCTTTCGGCTTGTGGGGGCATATTCGGTGGCAGCGAGAAAGAGCCGCGGCTGATGAATACCCGCTCGCAGACGCGCGGACCAGATGAGTTCGGCGTGCTGCCGACGAAACCTTTGCAAATGCCCGAGAATCTGGCGGAGCTGCCCGCACCCACTCCGGGCGGCCCCAACATCACCGATCCGACGCCCGAGGCCGATGCGGTTGCCGCGCTTGGCGGTAATCCTGCAGCGCTTGGCCAGCAGTCGATTCCAGCTTCGAATTCCGGTCTTGTGAACTATACCGGCCGTTACGGTCGCTCTGAGGGTATCCGCCAGGCGCTTGCCGCCGAGGATCTTGACTGGCGCCGCCGTCACGACGGGCGTCTGCTTGAGCGTATCTTCAACACCAACGTTTACTACCGCGCCTATGCGCCGATGTCGCTCGATCAATATCGGGAACTGGAATATTGGCGCGCCCGAGGCGTGCGGAATGTTGGCGCCCCGCCCGAAAGTGTCGCGACTGCCAGGAAGTAATCACCTCTTCGTCAGCGTGGTCGCTTCCGCTTGACGCATCCGGGTCAGTCGCTACCTCTGTCCGCACCGAAAGGGAGTGAGGCACGATGAAATTTCTGCGCCCCTTTGCGCTTGCCGCCTGCATCGCAACACCCGCCTTCGCCGGTGAGATCACATCGTTCGATCTCGGCAACGGCCTCGAGGTCGTGGTGATCGAGGATCACCGTGCGCCTGTGGTCGTTCAGATGGTCTGGTACAAGGCAGGCGCCGCAGACGAAAAGCCGGGCGTCTCGGGCGTCGCCCATTTCCTTGAACACCTGATGTTCAAGGGTACGAAAGAAGTTCCTTCGGGTGCCTTCTCGAAGACCGTCGAGGCCAATGGCGGTTCGGATAACGCCTTCACATCGTGGGACTACACGACCTATTTCCAGCGCATCGCCTCGGATCGACTTGATCTCGTCATGAAGATGGAAGCGGACCGGATGCGCAACCTCATGCTGTCGGAAGACGACTGGAAGACTGAGCGCGAGGTCATAATCGAGGAACGCAACCAGCGTACCGACAGCGACCCGGGCGCGATCTTCGGCGAACAGCGCCGCGCCGCGCAGTATCTCAACAGTCCCTACGGCACGCCGATCATCGGTTGGCGGAACGAGATGGAGAAGCTGACCCGTCAGGATGCGCTCGACTGGTATCGCACCTATTACGCCCCCAACGATGCGGTTCTGGTCGTAGCGGGCGACGTGAAGCCGGATCAAGTAAGGGCGCTGGCCGACAAATACTATGGTCCGCTGGCGCCCACCCCCGGTATCGGCCCCCGCCGCCGTCCGCAGGAGCCTCCGCAGCTTGCCGCACGCCGGATGAGCTACAAGGATCCCCGCGTCGCGCAGCCCTATGTCACGCGGAGCTATCTCGCCCCGGAGCGTGATCCGGACGATCAGGCGAAGGCCGCCGCGCTGACGATTCTTGCCGCCGCACTCGGTGGCAGCGCGCAGACCTCGATCCTCGCCGAAAGACTGCAATACGACAGGAAGATCGCGCTTTACACATCAGCCGGTTATGACGGCACCTCCCACGACGACACGACGTTCAACCTCGCCGTGGTGCCCGCGCCGGGTGTCAGCATGTCCGAAGCCGAGACGGCTATGGATAGCGTGCTTGCCGAGGTGGTGAAGAACGGTATCGACAGCGCGCGCTTCGATCGGATCAAGACCCAGATCCGCGCCGACAACATCTATGCCGAGGACAGCGTAATGGGTCTCGCCTATCGCTACGGAGAGGCGCTGACCACGGGACTGACGCTGCAGGACGTGAAGAACTGGCCTGACGCGCTGGATGCCGTCACGCAGGACGACGTGAAGTTGGCCGCCACCGAATTGCTGGACCCGCGCCGCTCCGTCACCGGCTGGATGATGCCCGAAACCGCGGCCGACGATACGACGGAGCTGATGCAATGATCCGCACCCTTCTGACCGCCGCCTTCGTCATGATAGCGGCGCTTCCCGCCCTCGCCGCCGTGAAGATCCAGGAAGTGACTTCGCCCGGCGGCATTCGTGCCTGGCTGGTCGAGGAGCACTCGCTGCCCTTCACCGCGCTGGAACTTCGTTTCGAGGGCGGCACAAGCCTTGATGTGCCGGGCAAGCGGGGCGCGACGACGCTGATGACCTCGACGCTCGAAGAAGGCGCGGGCGATCTGAATTCGCAGCAATTCGCCGCCGCGCGCGAGGATCTTGCTGCCGAGATTTCCTTCGATGCCGGAGATGATGCAGTGACCGTCTCAGCGAAAATGCTGACGGAGAACCAGGATCAGGTAGTAGCGCTACTGAAATCCGCGTTGACCGAGCCGCGTTTCGACCAGGACGCGATCGATCGGGTCCGGTCGCAGATCGAACTCGATCATTCGTCAAGACCAAACCGATCCGGACAGTATCGCAAGCGATACGTTCGACCGTCTCGCCTTTGGCGATCATCCCTATGGATCTTCGCGATTCGGCACGCTGGAAAGCCTTGCGGGACTGACACGTGACGACCTTATCGCCGCGAAAAGCGCGGTTTTGACGCGCGAGCATATCTCGGTTGCCGCCGTGGGCGACATCAACCCGGAACAGTTGGGCCGGCTTCTCGACGACGTTCTTGGCAGTCTACCTGAAAAGGGCGTGCCGATGCCGGAGCGGGCGAAACTGGATATCACCGGTGGTATCACGGTCGTGAATTTCGACAGCCCGCAATCCATCGTGAATTTCGGGGAAGCCGGGATCAAGCGCGACGATCCGGATTTCTTCGCGGCCTATGTACTGAACCACATCCTCGGGGGTCAGGGTTTCGCAGCCCGGTTGATGGACGAGGTGCGCGAAAAGCGCGGCCTGACCTATGGCGTCGGCACCTATCTTGCCCCCATGGACCTCGCCGCGACATGGCAGGGTTCCTTCGCCTCGGCGAACGAGAAAGTGGCTGAGGCGATCAACGTCGTCCGTGACGTCTGGGCGGACGTGGCCATGAATGGTGTTACTCAGGAGGAGCTTGCCGCCGCCAAGACCTACCTCACCGGCTCCTTCCCCCTGCGCTTCGACGGCAACGGCCGGATCGCGGATATCCTCGTCGGCATGATGTCCGAGGGGCTGCCCGCTTCCTATGTCAACGACCGGAACAGCTATGTCGAGGCGGTCACGCTCGACGACGTGAAGCGCGTTGCGGCGCGGCTGATGAAGCCCGACGGCTTGCGCTTCGTCGTCGTTGGCAAGCCCGTCGGACTTGAGACGACCAACTGAGCCACAGGCATTCCCGAATCTGCTCAGACCTGCTAATTCTGGTAGCATGAATGCCGAAAACCCCAAGATACTGCCCGCGCGACCCGTAATCCGGCACTTGGATGAGGCTGCCGTGAACCGCATTGCCGCAGGCGAGGTGGTTGAACGTCCGGCCTCTGCCGTGAAGGAGCTGGTCGAGAACGCGCTCGACGCCGGGGCGCGGCGGGTCGAGGTCGCCTATGCCGATGGCGGCAAGACCCTGATCCGTGTGGCCGACGATGGCTGCGGCATGACGGCTGAGGATCTGCCGCTGGCGCTGGCCCGCCATGCGACGTCGAAGATCGACGGATCCGACCTGCTCAACATCCGCACCTTCGGTTTCCGGGGTGAGGCCTTGCCGTCACTCGGTGCCGTCGGACGCCTGCGGATCATCTCGCGTGTGGCGGATTGTGACGCGGCCGAAATCGTGGTTTCGGGTGGCCGCATCGAGCCTGTGCGCCCTGCCGCGTTGAGCCGTGGCACGGTCGTCGAACTGCGCGATCTTTTCTACGCCACGCCCGCGCGGCTCAAGTTCCTGCGCTCCGACCGTGCGGAAACGCAGGCGATCCGCGATGTGGTGCAGCGTCTGGCGATTGCGGAGCCCTTCGTCGGCTTCACGCTGCGCGATGTGTCCGGCGGTGGCGAGGGTCGCGTCGTTCTGCGTGCCGAACCGGAACAGGGCGACCTCTTCGACGCGCTGTCCGCCCGCCTTGCCAATCTGATCGGCAAGGATTTTGCCGACAATGCCCTGCCGATTGATGCCGAACGCGAGGGTATCCGACTGGCCGGGTTTGCCGCCTTGCCGACCTATTCTCGTGGCGCGGCGGTCGAACAATTTCTGTTCGTCAACAGCCGCCCGGTGCGTGACAAGTTGCTGATCGGCGCGCTCCGGGCCGCCTATATGGATGTGCTGAGCCGCGACCGTCATCCTGCCGCTGTGCTCAATCTCATCTGCGATCCCGAGCGGGTCGATGTGAACGTCCACCCCGCCAAGGCCGAGGTGCGGTTCCGAGAGCCGGGTGTGGCGCGGGGGCTGATCGTTTCGGCGCTGCGCCATGCTTTGGCCGAGGCCGGTCATCGCGCCTCATCGACCGTCGCCGGGGCAACCCTTGGCGCGATGCGCCCGGAACCGACGGGGCCGCGCATCTACCAGATGGACCGCCCGTCGCGGTCGGCCCTGCGCATGGCCTATGCCGCGCAGGCGCCTCTGGCGACGGATTTCGCCGAGGCGAGCGCCCGCTTCGATCCCGCCCCGGTGATCGGGGAGACGGTCGAGGAGCATCACCCCCTTGGGGCCGCCCGCGCGCAGGTGCATGAGAACTACATCATCGCCCAGACCGAGACCGGCATGGTCATCGTTGACCAGCATGCGGCGCATGAACGGCTGGTCTATGAACGCCTGAAACGCCAGCGCGATGAGAACGGCATCGCCGCGCAGGCGCTCTTGATCCCCGAGATTGTGGACCTGTCCGAAGGTGACGCGGCGCTGCTTCTCGACCATGCCGAGACCCTCGCCGCGCTTGGCCTGACCATCGAGCCCTTTGGCGGCGCGGCCATCGCGGTGCGTGAGACCCCGGCCCTGCTCGGCGAGGTCGGTGCCGAGGCACTTCTGCGCGACATCATTGATGAACTGCGCGACGTCGGCAGCAGCCAGAAGCTCCAAGCAAAGATCGACGCGGTGCTGAGCCGGATGGCCTGCCACGGCTCGGTCCGCTCCGGTCGCCGACTGCGCCCCGAGGAGATGAACGCGCTCCTGCGCGAGATGGAGGCGACGCCGCTCTCCGGCCAGTGCAACCACGGGCGGCCCACCTATGTCGAGCTGAAGCTTTCCGATATCGAACGGCTGTTCGGGCGCACATGATCACGATTTACGGACATGACTATCGGTTCGACGACCCGCTCGTCCTCGCCGCTCTTGGCGGGGCGACGCTGGTTCTTCTGCTCTTCATCCTCATCATCCTGACGATGCGGGCGGCGGCGCGGTCGGCCCGCATGGCCGAGCCGCTGTCCTACCACCTCAGCCAGTTGGGCATCCGGGTGCAGTCCGTTTCGGACGGGCAGCAGCAGCTTTCCGGCGGCCTGACACATGTGGCCGAGGCGCAGGCCGCCTCGCAGACCCGCGTGCTGCAACTGATGGAGCAGCGGCTTGCCGAGGTCTCGCGCGGCATGACGGAAAGCCTGCAAGGAACGGCGACGCGCACCGCGCGGTCGCTCGGCGACTTGCAGCAGCGGCTGGAGACGATCGACAAGGCACAGTCGAATATCGAGAAACTGTCGGGCGATGTGCTCAGCTTGCAGGACATCCTGTCGAACAAGCAGACGCGCGGTGCCTTCGGGGAGATTCAACTAAACGACATCGTCAGAAAGGCGATGCCCCCCGATGCCTTCACCATGCAGGCGACCCTCTCGAACGGTCGCCGCGCCGATTGCCTCATTCATCTTCCCAATCCGCCGGGGCCGATCGTCATCGACAGCAAATTCCCGCTGGAAGCCTATGAGGCGCTGCGCCGCGCCGAGAACCAGTCGCAGCTGATCGAGGCGCAGCGGATGCTGCGGATCGCGGTCCGAAGTCACATCAAGGCGATCTCGGAACGCTACATCCTCGACGGAGAAACGGCGGACGGGGCGCTTCTGTTCCTACCCTCTGAGGCCGTCTATGCCGAACTCCACGCGAATTTCCCCGAACTTGTGCGCGAAGGCTTTGACGTGCGGGTCTGGATCGTGTCGCCCACGACCTGCATGGCCACGCTGAACACGATGCGCGCGGTGCTGAAGGATGCGCGGATGCGCGAACAGGCCGGAGCGATCCGCACCACATTGCGCCAGCTTCACCGCGACGTGGAATTGGTGGTGGAGCGGGTGGAGAAGCTCTCGACCCACTTTCACCAGGCCCGCGGCGATCTCGAAGGGATCACGACCGCCGCCGAGCGCGCTGGCAAGCGCGCGGCGAAGCTCGACAATTTCGACTTCGAGGAGATCGCGCCAGAGGGGGACGGTCCGCGTGAGGTGCCGCTTTCGAAGTCCTAGGCTCCGATCAGCTCGCGCAGCGCTTGGCAGCTTCGTCGAGCGCCGCCGAGATCCCAAGGAGCGAGAATGTGTCCTTGGTCTGCGTGCCTCGCGAGGAGCGGGCCGTCAGAACAGCCGAGGAGCCGGCCTTCAGCGCCGTGATGATCTTCGCGTCGTCGTCCTTGGACCCTGCCCAAGCCCATTCACTGTCGCTGAAGAGATCGAATTTCGTTCCTCCGATGTCCAGTTCGACGGTCGAGCCGCCTGCGAAGGGGTAGCCGCCGGTGAAGGAGACTTCGCCCTGCGCCGCGCCTGGACGATACGTCACGAAGAGAAGGATATCGCCGCGCCGCACCGCCACTGCCTTGCCGTCGCGGCTGTTCACGGTTTCTTTCGGGGCCGAGACGCCCCAGCATTCCTTGGGGCTGTCCTCCACGAAGACGCTCCAGTCGGTTTCTGCCGCGACGCGGTTGGTCGAAACCTGCGCGAACGCGCCGCCGGCCATGCTCATCGCCAGAACCGCAGCGCCCGTCGCGCGAAGTATCGTCGATGCCATAAAACCTGCTCCCTTCAAAGTCTCGCCTCTGGCGTCTGTCCCTCCGCTTTCGCTGCGGAATTTTCGGTGGCGGGACGCCCTTGCACTCGCTATCGGTGTCATAACGCGATTTACGCTTGAGGGAAAAGCCCCGGTGGCAGAAAATCGCGCATTGGTGAGGGTAACTTGACCGCAATTCCGATGATCGAACTCTGGCGTGGTGGGCTCTTGGAAAGTGTCCATGCCGGTCACGCCGTGATCTGTGACGACAAGGGCGAGGTGATCGAAGCCTGGGGCGACGCCGAGGCGGTGATCTTTCCGCGCTCATCCTGCAAGATGATCCAGGCGCTGCCGCTGATCGAAAGCGGCGCGGCAGAGAGGTTCGGACTGACCGAGGCGCAACTGGCGCTGGCCTGCGCGAGCCACAACGGTGCGCATATCCATTCGGATGCGGTTGCGCGTTGGCTGGCCGATTTGGAGCTCGGGGAGGCGGATCTGCGTTGTGGTCCGCAGATGCCTGACGATCCCGAGGCACGAAAGGAGATTGTCTGTTCCGACGCCTCCCCCTGCCAGCTTCACAACAATTGCTCGGGAAAGCACGCGGGCTTTCTGACACTGAACAAGCATTTGAACGCGGGGACGGAGTATACCGAGCCGAACCATCCGGTGCAGAGCGCGGTCCGCGCGACCTTCGAGGAAGTAACAGGCGAGGCTTCGCCGGGCTATGGCATTGATGGCTGCTCCGCTCCGAACTTCGCGACCTCGGTGCATGGACTTGCCCGCGCCATGGCGCGCTTTTCCGCCGCCGACCCTGAGGGTTCTGCGCGCGAAAGGGCCGAGGCGCGGCTTTGGCGGGCGATGGTCGCCTATCCGGAACTGGTCGCGGGAGAGGGGCGGGCCTGTACCAACCTGATGCGCGCCATGGGCGGAAAGGTCGCGGTGAAGACCGGGGCAGAGGCGGTTTTCGTGGCTATCCTGCCGGAGCTGAAAAGGGGGATCGCCCTCAAGATTCTCGACGGCGGCACGCGTGCCTCGGAGGCGGCGATCACGGCGCTTCTGATCCGGCTTGGTGTGCTGGAGCGCGGACATCCGGTGGTCGGGCGATATCTGACTGACCCGATCCTGAGCCGGCGGGGAATTTATGCGGGCGAAATGCGCCTGGCGTCCGGTTTCGCGGGCTGATCCAACGGTGCACCCGTTCCGGGCGCAAGATATTCCCTCATGCCTGCCGCTGGAACGGCAGGCAATCAGGTGCCTCCGGCGGGGGGTTATTTGGGCAACGAAGAAGCCGCCTAGGCGAAGTCCTTGGCGCCGTAGCCCTGAAGGTAGAGGAGCGCGGTGAGATCGCCGTGGTTGATGCGCATATCGCATTGGCCGGCGACCGAGGGTTTGGCGTGAAGTGCGACACCTGTGCCAGCGAGTTGGAGCATGCCAAGGTCGTTCGCACCGTCACCGACCGCGATCACGTCGGCATGAGAAAGACCGCGGCGGGCAGTGATTTCCTTCAGCGCGGCGACCTTGGCCTCTCGCCCGAGGATCGGACGGGCGACGTCGCCAACAAGCGTTCCGTTCTCGGCGAGAAGCCTGTTCGCGCGGTGTTCGTCAAAGCCGAGGTCGCGTGCGACCATGGTCGTGAACGCAGTAAAGCCCCCCGAAACCAGAGCCGCATAGCCGCCGTTCGCCTTCATCGTCGAAATGAGTTCCCGCCCTCCCGGCGTGAAGGTGATCCGTTCGTCGAGGACCTTGCCAATGATGCTTTCCGGAAGACCCTTCAGGAGACCGACGCGTTCGATCAGCGCAGATTCGAAATCGAGGTCGCCGTTCATCGCTCGGCGCGTGATCTCGGCCACACGAGGGCCAACGCCCGCCATGTCGGCAAGCTCGTCGATGCATTCCTGGCCGATCATGGTGGAATCCATATCGGCCAGAAGCATCTTCTTGCGCCGACTCTCTTCCGGCTGAACCAACAGATCGACGCCGACAGCCTGGAGACTCTCCCAGGTTTCCCATCGGTTCGCCGGGACGACTGACAGCGGGAATTCGGCTGCGATGCCCGGCGCGAGCCAGCGCACCTCACCTCCGCCCCACGCATTGCGCAGTGCCTCCACGGTCGCGCGGTCGAGGTCAGCGCGGGTGGGACTGGCGAGAAGCGAGGCGATGAACATGGCAAAGTTTCCGATAGTGGACGCTGCATGTCGCGTTTGACGGTTCAAGCGGCGCTTTAGAGAAGTTTTCTAACTTGTGCCAGAGAGCAGCACACTCTATCTGCGGCGGTGGGACACCCCTCCCCAACGAGGGGCGTATATCTGGAAGGATACCAGCAATGGTCACGACGCTACCGGCTGCGCGCCCGGCAAATCCGCGCTTTTCTTCGGGCCCCTGCACGAAGATCCCCGGTTTTTCCCTCGACATGCTGTCCGACGCACCGCTTGGCCGGTCGCATCGCGCCGCCATCGGCAAGGCGAAGCTGAAAGAGGCGATCGACCTCACCCGTGAGATTCTGGGCGTGCCGACGGATTACCGCATCGGCATCGTGCCGGCCTCGGACACCGGCGCGGTCGAGATGGCGATGTGGTCTCTTCTGGGCGCACGGCCTGTCGAGATGCTGGCCTGGGAGAGCTTTGGCGAAGGCTGGGTCACGGATGTCGTCAAGCAACTCAAGCTGGATGCCAATGTGCAGAAGGCGCCCTATGGCGAGATCGTCGATTTTGCCACGGTCGATTTCGACCGCGATGTGGTTTTCACCTGGAACGGCACGACGAGCGGCGTCCGCGTTCCGAACGGCGATGCGATCCCGGCGACCCGCGCGGGCCTGACCATCTGCGACGCGACCTCGGCGGCGTTTGCGATGGACCTGCCCTGGGACAAGCTCGATGCCGTAACCTTCTCGTGGCAGAAGGTTCTTGGCGGTGAGGGTGGGCATGGAGTGCTGATCCTGTCGCCTCGTGCGGTGGAGAGGTTGGAAAGCTACGTGCCAGCCTGGCCGCTGCCGAAGATATTTCGCATGACCAAGGGCGGCAAGCTGATCGAAGGCATCTTCACCGGCGAGACGATCAACACTCCGTCGATGCTGTGCGTTGAGGACTATCTTGTCGCGCTGAAATGGGCGCAGTCCATTGGCGGTCTGGAGGGTCTGATCGCGCGGGCCGAGGCGAACGCCAAGGCGGTCGCGGATTTCGTCGCGGAAGAAGGACTGGATCGCCAATCTTGCGGTCGATCCGGCGACGGCCTCGACCACCTCGGTCTGCCTGAAGTTCACCGATGCCCGCATCAAGGATGGCGCGGCCTTTGCCAAGGCCGTCGCGAAGCGGCTGGAGAAGGAAGGCGTGGCGCTTGACGCCGGCGCCTATCGCGATGCGCCCGCCGGTTTGCGCGATCTGGTGCGGCTCGACCGTCGAGACCGCCGATGTCGCGGCGCTGATGCCCTGGATCGAATGGGCTTTCGAGGTCGAAATCGAGGTGCAGGCGGTAGCGGCCTGAGGCCGCCCCAAAACCTTCCCTCAATTTCCCGAAATTCAAGGAGCCTTTTGAAATGGCACCCAAAGTTCTCGTCTCCGACAAACTGTCGGAAACCGCTGTCCAGATATTCCGCGACCGGGGGGTCGAGGTCGACTACCTGCCCGATCTTGGCAGAGACAAGGATAAGCTCCTCGAAGTGATCGGGCAGTATGACGGCCTTGCAATCCGCTCCGCGACCAAGGTTACAGAAAAGGTGCTGGAAGCGGCGACCAGGCTCAAGGTCATCGGCCGCGCCGGTATCGGGGTCGACAATGTCGATATCCCGGCCGCGTCCAAAAAGGGCGTGATCGTGATGAATACGCCCTTCGGCAACTCCGTCACCACGGCCGAGCACGCGATTGCGATGATGTTCGCGGTGGCGCGGCAATTGCCGGAAGCCTCCGAATCCACCCATGCGGGCAAGTGGGAGAAGAACCGCTTCATGGGGGTCGAGCTGTTCAACAAGACCCTCGGCGTGATCGGCGCCGGCAATATCGGCGGCATCGTCTGCGACCGGGCGCTGGGGCTGCATATGAAGGTCGTGGCCTACGACCCGTTCCTGAGCGAGGAGCGCGCGAAGACGATGGGCGTGACCAAGGTGGAACTGGATGAGTTGCTTCACCGCGCCGACTTCATCACCCTGCACGTGCCGCTGACCGACAAGACCCGCAATCATCCTGTCGAAGGAGAACATCGCCCGGACGAAGAAGGGCGTGCGGATCATCAACTGCGCGCGTGGCGGGCTTGTCGACGAGGCGGCTTTGGCCGAAGCGCTGAAATCCGGCCACGTCGCGGGCGCGGCATTCGACGTGTTCGAGAAGGAACCGGCGACGGAATCGCCCCTCTTCCATCTGCCGAACGTCGTCGTGACGCCGCATCTCGGCGCCTCCACGACCGAAGCGCAGGAAAACGTCGCTCTTCAGGTGGCCGAGCAGATGTCGGATTACCTGCTGACGGGCGCAGTGCAGAACGCACTGAATATGCCCTCGGTCACGGCGGAGGAAGCCGCCATCATGGGGCCGTGGCTGAAACTTGCGCAGCATCTTGGCGCCTTCGCCGGCCAGATGACGGACGAGCCGATCAAGGCGATCAACATCCTCTACGACGGCACGGTCGCGACGATGAACCTTCAGGCGCTGAACTGCGGCGCGATTTCGGGGATCATGAAAGCGACAAATCCCGACGTGAACATGGTTTCCGCGCCCGTCGTCGCAAAGGAGCGTGGCATCCAGCTTTCGACGACGCAGCAGGAAAAGGCGGGTGTCTTCGACGGATACATGAAGCTGACCGTGGTGACCGACCGGCGCGAACGGTCAATCGCCGGGACCGTCTTTTCGGACGGCAAGCCGCGCTTCATCCAGATCAAGGGTATCAACATCGACGCCGAGATTGGGGCGCATATGCTCTACACCACGAACGAAGACGTGCCGGGGATCATCGGGATGCTCGGTCAGACGATGGGCGAGAACGGCGTCAACATCGCGAACTTCACGCTCGGGCGGTCGGCGCGGGGCAAGGATGCGATAGCGCTTCTCTATGTCGATGACGCGATCCCGCAGCCGGTCATCGACAAGCTGATGAGGACGGGCATGTTCCAGCAGGTCAAGCCGCTGGTCTTCGAGGTCGTCTGAAGCGGAAGTCATAGTCGAAGGCGGGCCGAACCGTCGGCCCGGCGTTCATCCTCATCCGTTTATGGCAAAAACGACAATCGATGTCGTGCGTAGCGGTGTCCGCGCGGCGTTTCTTCGCCATGTCTCAGTCCATTCCGACCGACGGAAAGGATGCGCCGATGTATTCGCCCGAGTTTGATGTCTTGCTCGCAGCCATGGCCGCGATCTACCGCAGTGAAGGTCGGGATGAAGCACTAAGAACCGCACAGACGCTTCTTACCACGCCCTCGCCCGATGCAATCGGGGTGTGTGGCGCGTGTTCCTTCGATGGCATGATCAGGGACGTTCTGGCGGTGTCGTCGTTTCCGGCGGCCCGAGCGCTGCTCGCGGCACAGCGCCACGTGCCGTGGGGAACGAACCCCGTGGCGGCGCAGATGACCGACGATGCCGCCACAATTTGTGCCGTGGCCGAGCTGATGGGACCCGAGGGGCCGATCCCCGCGCCTGACCTGCGGCTCGGGTTGATCTTCCAGCGGCCCGATACCTACTATCCGCTGCACAACCATGACGCGGATGAGACCTATGTGATCCTTGCCGGGCAGGCGCTCTGGACCGCCGGGGACGATGTGCGGATGCGGGGAGCGGGCGAGATGATTCACCACCCAAGCCTGATGCCGCATGCTTTCCGAGCCGGGTCGCAGGGCTTTGTGGCGCTTTATCGATGGAGCGGCGATATCAACGCACATTCCTATGCTTTCCTACCCGACCCCGGGCTGTCCGTCGGCTGAACGTGCCGCATTGCAGCACGCTTTCGCATTGGCTAGGGTTCCCAAGAAACTGCGAGCGGGCAGGTTATGCGCACCTATGCCATCGGCGATGTTCACGGTCAGCTGGAGAAGCTGCGCGAAGCGCATGAACTGATCGCGGCGGACAGGGCGACGACAGGGGACAGGCGTGCCGAAATCGTCCATGTCGGCGATCTCGTGGATCGCGGGCCGGACAGCCGGGGGGTGATCGAATTCGTGATCGACGGTATCGCGCAGGGCAAGCCCTGGATTGTCCTCAAGGGAAATCACGACCGGATGTTCGAGGGGTTTCTAGGTGATCCCGATCACTATGATCCCGGCTTGCGGGTCGGTCTTCACTGGATCAACCCGCGCCTCGGCGGGGATGAGACGCTGAAATCATACGGTATCGACGGCGCGGCTGAGCGCTTGCTCTTCGACCTGCATGACGAAGCGGTCCGCGTGGTGCCGGATCGGCATCGCGCGTTCGTGGCTGGACTGAAGCTCATGCATCGGACGGCGGGCCTTGTCTTCGTGCATGCCGGCATCCGACCCGGTATTCCCTTCGACGATCAGAAAGAGAACGACCTTCTTTGGATACGGGGGGAATTTCTCGACGATCCCCGCGATCATGGGGCCTTGATCGTCCACGGCCATACGCCCGTCGAAACCGTCACGCATTACGGGAACCGCCTGAACATCGATACTGGCGCGGGCTATGGCCGGGCGCTGAGCGCCGTCGTGATCGAGGATGGGGCGGTCTCATGCCTGACGCCCGAGGGCCGTGTCGAGGTCTTGCCGGTCACATGAAGGGCGCATTCGGGCTTCGCAATTTCTACGCGCCGGCGACGATGCTGAGTTTTCCGCGCCTGATGCGGCACCATGTCATCCATGCGGGATGGACGCTGCCCGAGTTGAATATCGCCGTGATTTCGGATTTGCATGTCTGCCGCCCTTGGACGCCGCTTGGCAGGGTCGAACGCATTGTCGCGGCGGTCAATGCGCTTCATGCGGACCTGATTCTGTTGCCCGGTGATTTCCTGATGGACCGGAATCTGCCCGGCATCCCGGTGCCAGCGGGGCCGATCGTCGAGCGGCTGAAACCACTGACCGCGCCTCTCGGTGTGGCGGCGGTTCTCGGCAATCACGACTGGTGGGATTGCCGGCTGTCGCGGCAGACGGACTTCGCGCGCAATTCCGTTGCTGAAGCGCTGGAAGGCAGCGGGATCGTTCACCTCGCGAACCGGTCGAATGAAATCCGCCATGGCGACGGCGCTTTCTGGCTTGTCGGCATCGACAGCCAAGGTGCGCGCAAGCATATGCATCAGCCGGGACTTCACGATCCGCATGCCGCGTTCGCCGAGGTGCCTAAGGATGCGCCCGCAATTCTCATGGCGCATGAGCCGGACTATTTCGCGGAGGGCGATCACCGAACCTTCCTACAGATCAGCGGCCATACCCATGGCGGGCAGGCCAATCTGCTGGGCTGGCGCCCGATGACGCCTTCGGCTTACGGCGGACGTTACGCTTGGGGCCATATCCGTGATGGCGACAGACACCTTATCGTTTCGGGCGGGGTGGGGTATTCCGGTGTGCCCTTACGTCTTTTGCAGCCGCCGGAGATCGTTCTGGTAACAGTGACCGGTGGCGACTAGCCTTTCCGCAAACATGGGAGATCTGATGATGAGCGACGATATCGTAATCCTGTCCGGCGCGCGAACGGCCATCGGCACCTTTGGCGGAAGCCTTGCCGGGTTGGGACCGATCGACACCGCAACCGTTGCAGCCAAGGCGGCGATCGAGCGGGCGGGGATTGACCCCGCGCAGATCGGCCATGTCGTCTTCGGCCATGTCATCAATACCGAACCGCGCGACATGTATCTTAGCCGCGTGGCCGCGATCCAGGCTGGTATCCCAAACGGTACGCCCGCGATGAACGTGAACCGCCTGTGTGGATCGGGCGCGCAGGCCATCGTCTCCGCGGCACAATCGCTGATGCTCGGCGACGCCGATTTCGCACTTGCCGGTGGCGCAGAGAGCATGAGCCGTTCTCCCTATATCCTGCAAGCCGCGCGCTTCGGCCAGAAGATGGGTGATACCAAGGCGCTCGACATGATGACGGGCGCGCTGAGCTGCCCGTTCGGCACCGGCCATATGGGTGTAACGGCGGAGAATGTGGCAAAGGAGCATGGCATCAGCCGTGCAGATCAGGACGCATTCGCGCTGGAGAGCCAGACCCGCGCCGCCAAGGCCATTGCCGAAGGACGGTTCAGCGACCAGATCGTTCCGGTCGAGATCGCGTCGCGCAAGGGAACTATGGTCTTCGATACGGACGAGCATCCGAAGGCGACGAGCCTCGAAGCGCTTTCCGGGTTGAAGACGGTCTTCCAGAAGGACGGAACGGTGACCGCAGGCAATGCGTCCGGGATCAACGACGGTGCGGCGGCGCTGGTCCTTGCGCGCGCCTCGGTCGCCGAGCAGGCAGGGCTGAAGCCGCGTGCTCGGATCGTCGGCTATGCCCATGCGGGTGTGCGGCCCGAGGTGATGGGCATCGGCCCGATTCCGGCGGTGGCGGCGCTCTTGAAGCGGACCGGGCTCACCGCCGGCGATTTCGACGTGATCGAATCGAACGAGGCGTTCGCCGCGCAGGCTTTGGCAGTGTCGAATGAACTGGGTTTCGATCCGGCGAAGGTCAATCCGAACGGCGGCGCCATCGCGCTTGGTCATCCGGTCGGTGCGACGGGCGCGATCCTCACCGTGAAAGCGATGTATGAATTGGAGCGCATCGGCGGGAAGATCGCTCTTGTGACCATGTGCATCGGCGGCGGCCAGGGCATCGCGCTCGCCATCGAGCGGATCTGATCTTCGGGCCAGGACCGGCGCGTGTTGGTTACGCGATGAAGTAATTCAAGGCAGGAGCGTCACTGTTGAGGTAGCGCTTTTTCCCTTTGCGTCTATCACCGATAGTGTGAGAAACCCACGCCGCTGGGACCCGAGCGCCACTTCGCGGGCGCGCTCGGCGAGGATAACAGGGGCGCCGTTCGCGAGCCATGTGAAGGGCGGCGTGCCGCCGCGCACTTTCAGCGCAAGCGCGCCGGCGGCTTCGATCTTCGCGCCGTCGGGAGGAAAGGCGAGTTCGGGACCGTCCTGAGAACCGGCGAGCTCTGCGCCGCGCGGGCGGAACCGTCGCAGGGGGACGGGCAGGCGGGCGTTGGGCAGAATCAGCGTCGAAGGCGGTGGTGGCGGCAGCGGATCAGGCTGGGATTTCAGCCGCGCGAAAATGTTGAAGACGATGGGGGCGGCCAGTTCCCCGCCGAAGGCGCCGGGCACCGAGGCACCATCGGCACGACCCATCCAGACGCCTGCCACATGCCGCCCGTCGAAGCCGACGGCCCAGGCATCGCGGTGGCCATAGCTCGTTCCGGTCTTGTAGGCGATCCGGCCAGCGGGCGCGTTGGCGGGAGGCGGCATTCCGGCGAGGATATCGGCGGTGAGCCAGGCGGCTTCGCGTGAAAAGAGACGCGGCATGGACACTTCGGTATCTTTGCGGAGAGGGGACAGCACAACCGGATCGCCGAGCCGCGCGAGCGCCGCGTATGCTTGAACCAGGTCGGTCAAGGTGATGCCGACACCGCCGAGGGCAACGGCGAGCCCCGGCTGGCCGCCCGGCACTACGGGATCGGCTCCGGTGCGGCGCAGCGTCGAGATCAGCCGGGCAGGGCCAAGCGCCTCGGTCAGGCTGACGACCGGGATGTTGAGCGAAAGTTGCAGCGCCTGGCGAACCGGAAGCGTCCCGCGAAACTGGCGATCGAAATTCTGTGGCGCATAGGTGCCGAAGGCGGTTGGGCGATCCTCGATCAGGGTTTCGGGATGAGCGAGACCATCATCGAAGGCGAGGGCATAGACGAAAGGTTTTAGGGTCGAGCCGGGCGAGCGAAGCGCTTCGGTCATGTCGACGAAGCCGGCGCGGCGGTCGTCTGTCCAGCTTGGTGAGCCTACGGAGGCGAGAATCTCGCCCGTCCGGTGGTCGGCCACGACGATGGCGAGGGAAAGCTTCGCACCCTGCGCGGCGGCGGCGCGGGCGGCAAGGGATTCGAGCGATTTTTGCAGGCGGGCGTTGATGGTGGTTGCGATGCGCCCGAGCAGCGGATGCTCGGCGTGGAGCCTGGCGGTGAGATGTGGGGTAAGGACGGGGAAGTCGCGGCGAGACGTGGGGACAGGTTCGAGGCGCGCGCCGGTGGCCCGATCCTCGGTCAGCACACCCGCCGCGACCATGCGATCGAGCACGCGGTCGCGCGCGGCTTCGGCGGCGTCTGGAAAGCGATCCGGGCGGCGGGTCTCAGGCGACTGGGGAAGTGCGACGAGAAACGCGGCATCGGCGGGCGTCAGGCGGCGCGGCTCCTTGCCGAGCCAGGACAAGCTCGCCGCGCGGATGCCTTCGAGGTTGCCGCCATAGGGCGCGATGCGCAGGTAGAGATCAAGGATTTGCTGTTTCGTGAGCCGCCGCTCAAGCGCCAGTGCAGCGCGGATCTGGCGGAGCTTGCCGGAGAGCCGACCTGTACCGCTGTCCTCCAAAAGCCGCGCCACCTGCATCGTGAGGGTCGATCCGCCCGATACGATCCGCCCGGCAATGAGAGACTGCATTCCAGCCCGAACCATCGCCCGTGCGTCGATGCCGGAATGATCGGCGAACCGCTTGTCCTCGTAGGTGACAAGCATCTTCAAAAACAAGGGGTCCACGGGACCTGGATCGAGCCGCCATCGGCCATCGGCGACGGTGAAGGCGCGCAGGAGCGTACCGTCGCGGGCGACGATCTCCGTCCCGGTCTCGACGGTCAGGGGCGGCAGGACGGTGGCGTCGATCCATTTGTCAGCCTCGTCACGCGCCAAGGCGCCCGCAAAGAGCAGCGCTGCGGCAAGGAGTGGCAGGCGCCAGCTAGTCAACGCGCACCTCGCCGGACCAGAAACCGGGATAGTCGATCACGAAGCCGGAGGGATGGACTGTGAGCCGGGCGGTGAATTCGTGATCAGGTGATGCGTAATCGTAGTGGTCCGCGCCGTCGGCGCAGTAGCTTTGCCGGAGCGGAGCGAGAACGAATTCGGGTGTCAGCCACGCGGCGCCGGATTCCCGCTTTTCGCCCGAACGGAGGCCGAGGCGGCGGATCGGCAGGGTGTTGGTCGCAGGGGTAAAGAAGATGTCGATATCTGATGAGGCCCTCCACCTGCGGCTGCGGCGCGCCGTTGACGTACCAGCGGCTCTCTTGCCGCTCGATACGGAGCGTGATCGGGTGACCCGCGCTGTTCCCGGCGACGCTGGCGCGACGCGTAACCCAGGCGGCGTCGCAAAGCACCTCGTAGCTGAGGCGGCTTTTCGCCGTTCCCGCGCCGAACCGCGCCTCGCCGGTCAGTCGCCAGCCGCGGGCTTCCCGGTAAAGAGCGCAGCGGTCGCTTCCCGGCCCGTCCAGCCTTTGCCATTCCGTTGTGGCCACCGCATCCATGTTCACTCCGTCACCGTCACGCGACCGGCGTCGGTCCGGGCGCGGTAGTCGGGGCGGTACATGTCCTCTACCGTCGCGGCGGGCTGGTGGAAGCTGCCGGGCGAGATCGCGCGCAGGATGTAGGCGAGGCGGAAGGCCTGATCGCTCGTCCAGTCGAGCGCTGCGAGGAAGCGGTCCTGCCGGAACTCGGTCATCCGGGTGTCCTCGACCGTGTCGAGCCAGGGCAGCGCTGCGATGTCGCCCGCGCGGATCAGCGAGGGGTTGTCGATTTCGAAGCCTGCGGGCAGGGGATCGTTGACGATTAGCCGGGCCTCGCCATCCCCGTGCGGCGTGATTTCGATCACCGCGACGAGGCGGCTGCCTTGTGCGACGGTAGAGATATCCACCGGATCGCCCTCCGTCGTGTAGTAGCTGCGGGTGATCGTGTAGCCGCGCCCGCCCGCCGGTTCGGGTTCCGCCGGGACGCCGAATGTGGTGAGCGTCACGGTCGCGTTCTTGCCGGTGCCGTTGGTGATGCTCTGCGGCGTCGCTGCATCACCCTCGGTGAGCGCGATCACGGGGCGGTCGGCGGGTGCGCCGTTGACGGTGAAACCCTCGGTATCCGACCGGTCGATCAGCGCATGCGTGGCGAGTAGCGCCCATGTGGCTTCCTGTGTCGAGAGATGCTGCCCGGTGAGGCCCGAGGCGACGGCGTTCGACAGGCCGTCAGTGTCGATGGAGGTCGATCCGGCCTCGGATGCGAGCGCGAGAAGTGCTGCCGCATCGCGGAGCCGGGTGCCGTAATCGGCGCGCCAGTATTGCGTTTCCTTCTCGGTCGCGCGGGTGGCGACGAGCCGCGCGGCCGCAGTGAACATCGCGTCGGCCCGGCGCTGGTCGCCATAGGAGGCGAGCGCCGCGCCGAGCTGGGCCGCTGCGATAGGCGTATCGAACGCCGTGGCCTTGACGTCCGCATAGTAGCGCAGGTCGCCGATCGCCGCCGCGCCTTCGCGGGCGAGGACCATCAGCGCATAGGCATAGGGCCCTCCGTCCTCGTCGAAATCGGGCGCGTAGTTGATCTGGTTCCTGAGATTATCGAGCGTGTTGCGGAAGGCGGCGATCGGGTACGGTGTAGCCTTGCGCGCGGGCCCGGCTCAGGAAATCCGTGACATAGGCGTCAAGCCAGAGGTCGCCAGTGTCCGGATACCAGAGCCCAAAGGCGCCGTTCGAGGACTGGTTGAGGAGGATTTCGGAGATGCTTTCCTCAACCCGCTTCTTCACATCGCCGCCGTAGGAGGCACCCAAGGCGGAGGAAACATCCTCGAAATAAAGAAGCGGCAGCGCCTTGGAGGTGAGTTGCTCGGTGCAGCCATAGGGATAGGCGTTGAGTGTGGCGAGAAGCCCCGGCGCGTCGAAACGGGCGAGCGGACCGGCGGTGAGGGTCACGCGGCCGGTGCCGGGGACGAGCCCGGCAAAGGCGTTGCGGTCCAGCGTGAAGGTCGCGCCGTTGGCGAGGTCGAAGCGTTTTTGCGCGGCGATCTCGGGGTCGTGGGTTTCGACCGGGATGGTCAGCGTCTTCAATAGCAGCTTGCCAGCGGGCGTGGTGAGGGCAATGCGGATGGTGGCGTCGCCTTCTTTCTCCGTGGCCGAAAGCGGGACCGAAACCGTGGTCTTGCCAAGTTCTGCCAGATCGACGCCGGACGGCGCGGAGCCGAGCGTCACGCCCTCGCCGCTGACATCGAGACCCATGCGCCCGGCGGGGCCGGTGGCGTGGACGATTTCCAGCAGCACGCGGCTTTCATCCCCCGGCGAAAGAAAGCGCGGGACCGAGGCGGTGACGACGACCGGATCGCGCACCAGCACCTCGGACTGCGCCTGCCCGATGGCCGATTTCGACCAGGCGACGGCCATCACCTTCACCGTGCCGTTGAAGGAGGGCAGGCTGAATTCGGTGCGTGCATAGCCATCGGCGCCGACCGTCAGCGGCCCGGAGAAATAGGCGACCAGTTCCTCGGTCGGGGGCGGTGACTGCATCTTGAGCCCGGTTGCTGCGTCGCCGCCGGAACGGACGGCGCCAAGGGTTCCGTTGGCTCCGTCGATCAGGCGGCCATAGATGTCGCGGATCCCGACGCCAAGCTTGCGCTGGCCGAAATAGTGATCCTCGGGGTCAGGCGCGGTGAAGCCGGTCAAGTTCAGGATGCCGACATCGACGGCTGCGATGGTGGCATAGATGGTCTCGCCCGCCGCAGCACCTTCGACCTTCAGCGCGACCGGAAGCGGCCCCCGCGGATCGGCCTCGGGTGCCACCTCAAGCGTCGTCGAAAGCTTGCGCGCGCCGGGATCGACCGGGGCGTAGGACAGGCCGAGCGCGCGAACCGGATTGCGACCGGCTTCCTTGCTCAGCGGCCGAACGAACGAGGCGGTGACATAGGCGCCCGCGCCCCAGTCGTCGGTGACGGGGAGGTCGATCACGTTTTCACCTGCCTTGACCGGCACCGCCTTCATGTCGATGAGCCGGTTCGACAGGACTGAGATCAGAGCAATCCCCTCGGCGCGCGGCTCGATCCGCACCTTCGCCGTCTCACCGGGCCGATAGGCGGGTTTGTCCAGCGTCAGATTGAGCGTGTCGGGCGTGCTTGCGGCGTCGGCGGGTGCGTACCACCCGGCGTAGAATTCCATCGCGCTGGCGGTATAGGGACCATCCGTCGCCTCGACGACGAGTTCATAATTACCCCAGTCGACTGGCGCGGCGATGCCTTGCGGCCCTTCCGCGGTCAGCGTCAGGTCGCCCGAGGCGACACGGGCGCGAGTGGTCGTGACCTCCCAGTTCCACTGGCCGTAGAGGGAGTACCACTGGTAGTTCGTATCGAGCCGGTTCAGCGTCCAGTGGACCTTGCGGGCAGCGGGCTTCCGGTCTGGTCCGACGGCGAGCAACTGGAACGTGGCCTGATCGCCCTGTGGCACGACGCCGCCGTCGAATCCCGGCGCGATGCCAAGAACGGGGCTTTCGGGCATGACCGTCCGCGTGATGTCGCGTTCCACGGGGCGGCCGGAGCCTTCCTTGACCCGCACCGTCACGCGCGCTTCGAGCGGGCGGTTTGCGGCTTCGCCCAGATCGGGGAGCGCGACAGGCAGGATCGCCTGCCCCTGCGCGTCGGTCGAGGAGGCCTCGGAAAGCGCGTCGCGGTAGGGCGAGAATGGCGCGTCATAGCGTCCGAAGACGTAACCGGGGAAGGTCTCGAGCGCGGTGAGCGCGATCAGCCGCAGGTCGCCCTCGACGGCCAGATCGGCGCCCGGGGCGCCGAAGAGATAGCGTGCGTCGACGGTCAGCGGGACCGACTCCGCGAGGCGCATCGGCTCGTCCGGCAGGGTTAGCGCGAAGTCGATCCGCTCCGGCAGGAAGTCCTCGACGAGAAAGCCTTGCGCGGCGAGCACCTCTGTTTCTTCAAGGAAGGTCTCGATCCGCCAAGTCCCGCGCGGCGCATTGCCCGCGAGGTCCATGCTCACGACATGTCCGCCCGCGCCTGTCTCGGGTGCGAGTATCCGGCTGTATTCCACCCCGTCCGGCCGCATCAGCCGGACCGTCAAAGGCAGCCCTTCCAGCGCGTCCATCTTGCTGTCGCGCGCAAGGATCGTAGCGTTCACCGTCTCGCCCGCGCGGTATGCGCCACGGTCGGTCGAGAGAAACACGTCGATCGCCGGCGCTGCCTCATGTCCGGTGACGCCCCGGTCGGAGAGATCGAACTCCGCCTCGGTCAGGGAGAGGAAGGCGAAGTCGTCGGCCGCGCCAACAGTCACGAGCGCCGGTGACGCGCCGCCGGTCCCCGCCATCAGACCGGCATCGAAGCGGGCATGGCCCTGAGCATCGGTCGCGGCATGGCCGATGATCGCGTTCGCGCGGGAAATCAGGGTCACATCGGCGCCCTCGACCGCCGCCGCATCGGAAAGCCTCCGGACGAAAAGATTGAGCCCGTCCGTCCCACTGAGCGTCGTCATGCCGAGATCGGAGATGACGAACCACTGCGTCGCGGCTGGATGGTCGTAGGGATCAAGACCCGGCACAGCCGCCTGCAACGCATAGATACCTGGGCCCAGATCGCGCATCACGTCGTCAAGGGGCAGCAGCGTGGTCATGTCGCGGTTCACATCCATCGCGACGTCACCCTTGCCGGTCCAGACCTCCTCGGCGATCTCGCCCTTCAGGTTGTCGCTCGCCCATTGGTCCAGCGGCCGCCCGAAATAATCGGCCTGTATGGTGCGGATCAGGTTCCGGTCGGAAATGCGCAAGAGCGTCAGGTCCAGCGTTTCGGTATTCACCGTCTGGACCGGGATACCGCCCTGACCGACGCGCGGCAGGATATAGGCGCGGCCGGCGAAGCGGACGTCGGGACCACGGTCTCGGACATATTGGGTGATCTGGATATCCTTCGTCAGCTTCTCGCCATCCGCTGAAGGCAATCCGGCGCGGAAGGTCAACGCGTAACGCTTGCCATGCTCCACCCCGCCGACGCAGATCTGGCGGCCCGAGGCATCTACCGAGAGTCCGCTTTCGGGAAGCTTCACGAAGGGTGTGTAGTCGATGCCCGCCCGGATCAGTTCGTCCGTGAACGTCGCGCAGATGCGCGGACTCGCGCTGTCGCTGTCGACCTGCGTTTCGCTGACGCGGAAGCCGTATTTTCCGATCGCATCGGCAAGCGCCGCCGCGGTGTCGTCGCGCGGCTGAAGCGACTGGGCGAGCCGCAGCGCCGGGATCATCTCGCGGCCGCGGCCCGTTACCTCAAAACTGCGGGCGAGCGTTGAGAGCGCGGTCGCCCGAACCGCCTTGCTGTCGCTTCTAAGATACGCGTTGATCGCAGCGGCGGCGGCATCGTCGGCAAAGGCGCGCCGGTCGGCGTCGTCGGGTGCGGGGATCGCCAGAAGAAGGTCGGAATAGTCCGACCACAAATCCGCGCTGTCGGTCAGGTTGATCGCCGCCCCCGTCAGCCGCGCCGCGCCGCGAACATCGCCCGACCGTCGCGCCTGCGCCGCGCCGTCGAGCAATTCCTCGGCGGTCGACGTGCCGGTCACATGCTGCGCGGAAAGTCCCCTTGCCTGCGTCAGCGCGGCGTCGAAATCGGCGGGCCTGAGGAAGTCGAGTTCCCCGGCCCGCAGCGCCGCGCTGCTGGCAGTGCCCGCCGCCGCATCCCGAATCCAGCCGGAAATTGCGCCCTGATAAGGATCCTGCCGTGTGACGTTGGATTTCAGGAAGCAGGAATTTGCGCGGCCGTTGAACGTGAAGGCATTGCAGGCCATCTCGGCCAAGCAGGCGGTCTCGCAGGCGTCACGCGTCGTGTCGAAGATCGACCGCAAGTCCGATCCGTAGAAATCCAGATCCTGCACCAGAACGGCACGACGTTCGGGGATATAGTTTCGGTCCTGAGCGCGGACGGAGATCGCAAGAAAGCTTAGCGCCAGGAAGAGGGCAAGGCCGAACGCGCGCATGGAAATCTCCTCCGTGACGGGTGCTCGCATGCTGACACGCGGCCTGCCGGATTGGCAAGCGAAGCGCCCGCCTGCACCGATGTTCAGACTTCTTTTATATGCCGGTCCCATTCTGTGCAGCGCGATTGCTGTAATCGTCGCGCGGCGGCCGGAGGCAGGTGTGAATTTCCTCGACAGTCTAGCGCGGGAACGTCGCGGACGGCTCGCTGCGGAGCGTCTTCTGGTACAGAAGAAGCGGGAGCTTTTCGCCGCGAACAGCCAACTCGCGCAACACGCCCGGTCCCTTTCTGATCAGATCGTCGAACAGCGGCAGGGCCTTGAATCTGCGCGCCACGAAGCCGAAACTCTGAGAGGTCGCACGACGCTCGCCCTGTCGGAGCTTGAGCGAGCGAATGCTGCCGTCCAGATTGCCGAACGACGGCTTTGGGAGGCGTTGGAGACCATCCGCGACGGCTTCGCGCTCTTTGACGATGAACACCGTTTGATTGCGGCGAACCGTGTCTATCTGTCGATGTTCGGTGCCGAGGCAGAGTTGCCGCAGGGCACTCACTATGACGACGTCATGCTGCGGCTTTCCCGCAGCGTCCTGCCGGAGGCGACAGAAGAGACGCGGCGGGACTGGCAGCACGAGATGGTCTGCCGCATCGCGTGCGATGACATCGACGCAAAGGTTGTCGATCTCGACGACGGTCGGCATTTCCGGTTCATGGACCGCCGCGGCACGATGGGCGATCTCGTCTGTCTGGCGCGCGACATCACCATGGCCGTGGCGCGCGAGGCGGAGTTGCTGGACGCCCGGACACGGGCGGAAGCCGCCAGCCGCGCCAAGTCCGCCTTCCTCGCGAACATGAGCCACGAGATCCGCACCCCGATGAACGGCGTCGTCGGCATGGCGGACCTGCTGTGTCAGACGGAGCTGACCGACGAACAAAGGCTTTGCGCCGAAACCATCCGGAATTCCGGCGAGGCGCTTTTGGCGATCATCAACGACGTCCTCGACTATTCGAAGATCGAGGCCGAGAAGCTGAAGCTCTATCCCGAACCCTTCGATCTCGAACGCTGTCTGTACGAGGTCATTCTGCTGCTCCAGCCCTCGGCGGAAAGCAAGGGCATCTCGATTCTGGCGGATTTCGACCTTTTCCTGCCGACGCGCTTCGTCGGCGACCGCGGACGCATCCGCCAGATCCTGACCAACCTACTTGGAAATGCCGTGAAATTCATCTTGGCCGGACATGTGCTTGTCCGCGTCGTCGGCATCGAGACCGAACAGGGCGAGTTCGAACTGCATATCAGCGTCGAAGATACCGGCATCGGCATCGGGCCGGAGCATCTCGAAGAGATTTTCGGCGAGTTCAGTCAGGTTGAGGATCAGGCCAACCGCCAGTTTGAGGGAACTGGTCTCGGTCTGGCAATCACACGGCAGTTGGTAGAGCTCATGGGCGGGACGATGTGGGTGGAAAGTGAGCTTGGGCAAGGTTCATGCTTCGGCTTCCGTATCATGCTGACCGCCGCCGAGCCGGTGATCCCGGCCCATGCGCCACGCCGGCCAATCCTTCTGAAAAGCGTGCTTATCGTGTCCGACGTGCAGTTCAGCCGGATCATTCTGCAACGGCAGTTGGAGACCTTCGGCCTGACCGTGACGGCTTGCCCCACCTTCGAGGAAGCGAAAACCCGCATGGCGGCCCAAGCTTTCGATTTGATCGTATCGGATCATCACGCCCAACGATACGATGGCGCCGCCTTCATCGCGGAATTGCGTGGACACGGAAATCGTACCCCCGCCGCGATCTTGACCGCAGAGACCGACCCACCCACGGTCGGCGCGGCTTTCCACCGTTTGACCCACCCGGTGCTGCGGAGCGAGCTTTTTCATCTGCTCGAACATCTGTCCTACCCGCAGACGGAATGGTCGCCCGCCAGTCGATCCCTGCGCGCGGAGGATGCCCCGACCGGTCGGTCGCGGCGAATGCGCGTCCTCGCGGCAGAAGACAACCGAACCAACCAGCTTGTATTCCGGAAGATGATCGATGGAACCGACCTCGATTTCGTCTTCGCCAACAATGGCCGGGAAGCGGTCGATCTTTGGCAGAGCTTCCGACCGGATCTCATCTTCATGGACATTTCCATGCCCGGAATGGACGGGCGCGAGGCCGCGGCGGCGATCCGCTGCGCGGAACGGGAACTTGGTAGGCCACCCGTGCCAATTGTCGCACTTACCGCCCACGCGATGGAGGGCGATGGTGATCTGGTCCTCGCCGCGGGGATCAATGCCTATCTGACGAAGCCACTGAAAAAGGCCGCGATCGTCGATGCGTTGAGGAGATTTGCACCTGACGGGTTCTTGCCTGTGCGCACCGAGAATTCGGGTCAGGCTTCGGCGATGATCTGAAGAAAGCGCGGTCCGAAGCGTTCGGCCTTCTGCTGGCCCATACCGCCGATACGTTGTAGCTCGGCGATTGTGCGCGGCCTTGCTTCCGCGACCTTTCGCAGCGTCGAATGCGTGCAGGACAGGTATTTCCCCGTTCCGTCCTCGCCGCGCGAAAGATCGGACTGCACCCCCAAGAGTCGGTCGAAGATCCCGCCCGCCCGGCTGCCCGCAAGTTTCAGCCTTGCGGGGTGCATATGTTCGGCGGCACCCGCGATGACTTCGAGGAAAGCCGCGCCGAAGCTTTCAAGCTTCTTCGCGCCGACGCCGTTCACCTCCGCCATCTGATCGAGCGTCAGAGGGCGCCGCTCAGCCATTTCGATCAGCGTGCGGTCGGGGAAGATGACATAGGCCGGCACCCGTGCCGCCTCAGCCAACGCGCGGCGCTTGGCCTTGAGGGCCGAGAGAAGCGGCGCATCCTCTTCGTTGACCAGTGTCCGCACAACCGGGCCGGAGGATTTGCGGATCGTGTCGCGGCGGAGCGTGATCTCGGCCTCGCCGCGCAGGATCGGTCGGGCGGCGTCGGTCATGCGCAGGGCACCGTGGCGCTCCGGGTCGGGGCGGACGAGGTCGCGGCCCATCATCTGACGGAACACCGCCTGCCATTCGCCCTTCGGCCGTGCGCATCCGACGCCGAAGGTCGGAAGCTGGTCATGCGACCGTTCGCGCACCTTCTCCGTCGTCTCGCCGCGCAGGATGTCAATCAGATGCATGCTGCCGAAGCTTTCGCCCGTTCGAAGGATCGCGGAGAGCGCCATGCGCACCGCCTCGGTCCCGTCGAAGAGATCGGGTGGCGCGTCGCAGAGATCGCAATTGCCGCAGAGTTCGGAGGTTTCACCGAAATAGGACAGAAGTCGTTGGCGGCGGCAGCCGATGGCCTCGGCGAGGCCCAGAAGCGCGTTCAGTCGCCCATGGTCGGCAGCCTTGCGGTCGGCGGGCGCCAGCCCCTCGTCGATCTGACCGCGGCGGAGGCGTATGTCATCCGGGCCGAAAAGCGTCAGCGTCTCGGCGGGCGAACCGTCCCGCCCTGCACGGCCGATTTCCTGATAATAGGCCTCGATCGACTTCGGCAGGTCGGCATGGGCGACCCAGCGGATATCGGGCTTGTCGATACCCATGCCGAAGGCGACGGTGGCCACGACGATCAGCCCATCCTCGCGCTGGAACCGCGCCTCGACCTCGCGCCGCTCGTCGGGGTCCATACCGCCGTGATAGAAGCAGGCGGCGTGGCCGTCTTCGCGCAATGCGGCGGCGAGGGTTTCGGTCTTCGCGCGCGTGCCGCAATAGACGATGCCAGACTGGCCCTTGCGGGCGGCGGCGAACATCAGGATCTGGCGGCGCGGCTGGTCCTTGACCTCGAAGGCGAGACGGATGTTGGGCCGGTCGAAGCCGCGCAGGAAGGTCTCGGGCGCTGTGCCGTCGAAGAGCCGGTTGACGATCTCCGCCCGCGTTTCCTCGTCCGCCGTCGCCGTGAAGGCGGCCAGCGGCACGTTCAGCGCACGGCGCAATTCGCCGATGCGCAGGTAGTCGGGGCGGAAATCATGGCCCCACTGGCTGACGCAATGCGCCTCATCGACCGCGATGAAGTTGGCGTTGATGCGCCTGAGAAGCGTGAGCGTTCCGCCCGAGGCGAGCCGTTCGGGCGCCATGTAGAGCAGCTTCAAGCGACCTTCATCGAGGGCCGCGAAGACCTCCTCCGTCTCTTTCTCGGTATTGCCGGAGGTCAGTGCCCCCGCTTCGACCCCGGCTTCGCGCAGCGCCCGGACCTGATCGCGCATGAGGGCGATCAACGGCGAAATCACCACCGTCACGCCATCGCCCATCAGCGCGGGCAACTGAAAGCACAGCGACTTGCCGCCGCCGGTCGGCATGATGGCGAGCGTGTTCCGTCCTGACGCGACCGCCGAGACGATTTCTGCCTGTCCGGGGCGAAAGCTGTCGAATCCGAAGATGGAGGATAAAAGTTCCTCGGCCTGCCGCATATGTCCCTGGACTTCTTGTGTGCCCGATCGGCGGACCATCCCACAGCGGGACGGTCGGGGCAAGGCTAGTAGCCGTAGAAAAAGCCCGCATTGTTGACGAGAACGCGCTGGATGATGATGAGCGCGATGAACGCGACAAGCGGCGCGAAATCGAGGCCACCGGTCTGCGGCAGGAAACGGCGGATCGGTGCGTAGACCGGCTCCAACACACGGTTCAGACCGTACCAGATCTGCGCGACCATCGGCTGCCGGGTGTTCAGCACGTTGAAGCTGATGAGCCAGGACATCACGATATGCGCGATCATGATGAACCAGACCACGTTGAGGATAATCATCAGCGCCTGAAACAGCGAAACCATCGTCTTCTCCGACCTTGCGTCGCGGTCAGAGTTAAGGTCTGGCCCCGGTTTCCGCAACCTCGTAACGCCACGTCGAGGTTGACCTTAGCGTCAGTGTGCGCCACGCGAACGCAGATAGCAGAACCGGAAGGACAGCCGATGTATCCCTTCATCCGCATGATCAAGGAGATGTGGAAGTACCGCAATGCGGCGCCACTTGGCCTGACCGATCCGCATGTTTCGCACCATATGTGCTGGCCCTGGGATCTCGATCTCTGGATGGAACTGAACAATGGCCGCACGCTCACACTTTACGATCTTGGTCGTTTGCCGCTTGCGATGCGCACGGGGCTGATCCCGGTGATGAAGCGTGAGCGCTGGGGGATAACGGTCGCGGGCAGTACAGTTCGCTACCGCCGCCGTGTCCGCATGTTCGACAAGGTCGAAATGGTGAGCCGCCTCATCGGCTGGGACGCGCGCTTTCTCTACATGGAACAAAGCATGTGGCGGAAGGCCGAGTGCACCAGTCATATGCTTTTGCGCTCCGCCGTGACGGATCGGAGCGGTATCGTGCCGCCCGATAAGGTCGCCGCGGCGCTTGGCCATGACGCGCAAAGCCCTGGACTGCCCAAGTGGGTGCAGGCCTGGATCGCGGCGGATTCCGAACGCCCCTGGCCTCCGTTTCGCTGACTTCCGTCATTCTCCCGTTGCAAGCACGCGCTTGCGCCGCCCCCTCTTTTGGGGCTTCATCGCCGCAAAGACGAGGGGCAGGCATGACGGTATCGGCTAGGAAACGCATCTGGGGATGGTGGTTTTTCGACTGGGCGAGCCAGCCCTACAACACCCTTCTTCTCACCTTCAGTTTCGGTCCCTATTTCGCCGAGATCGCGCGGGCGCATTTCTCCGCGCAGGGCCTGGATGCCGATGCGGCAAGCGCCGCCTCGCAGGCCTATTGGTCGGCGACGCAGACCGTCACCGGCGTCCTCATTGCCGTTCTCGCGCCGATTCTTGGGGTGATCGCCGATGGCAGGGGACGGAAGATGCCGTGGATCTGGCTTTTTTCAGTCATGTATGTCATCGGCGCCTATGCGCTCTGGTGGGCCGAGCCGGGGATGCCGACCCTGTTCTGGTCGGCCTTCTGGTTCGCCTTCGGTTTCATCGGCATGGAGCTTGCCACCAATTTCACCAACGCGCTGATGCCGTCGCTTGCGCCGCAGGAGGAGATGGGCAGGATATCGGGATCGGGTTTCGCCTTCGGCTATCTTGGCGGTGTCTTGGCCCTGTTCATCTTCCTGCTGTTCTTCGCTGACGACGCCAAGACCGGAAAGACCCTGATCGGCCTTTCGCCGATCTTTGGCCTTGATGCGGGCACACGCGAGGGCACGCGTTCAGTCGGGCCTTTCACGGCCATCTGGTATGTCGTCTTCATGATTCCCTTCTTCCTCTGGGTGCGGGAACCTGCGGTCCAGGGCGGCAAGAAGGTGGCGGCGGCGGTCGCGGGGCTGGCACAGGCGATCCGGGATCTGAAGCACCGGCCGAGCCTTTTTGCCTTCCTGATTGCCTCGATGTTCTACCGCGATTCGCTCAACGCGACTTATGCGCTTGGCGGGGCGTTCGCATCGAACGTCATGGGCTGGACCGTGATCCAGAGCGGTGTCTTCGGCATCGTCGCCGCTATTGCCGCGACCTTTGCATCCTGGGTGGGGGGCAAGCTCGATTCTTCGGTCGGACCGAAGCCGGTGATCGTTGCAGCCGTCACGGCATTGATGCTGACCATCATCGTGATGATGAACCTGACGCCCGACAGCTTCTTTGGCCATGTCCTGCCGGACGGGTCTTCGCTGCCGGACATGATCTTCTACGGTTGCGGCGTGATGATCGGTGCGGCGGGCGGGATTGCGCAGGCGGCGAGCCGGACGCTGATGGTTTTCCATACAAGCGAGCATGACGCAGCCGGTGATTTCGGCTTTTACGGTCTTTCGGGAAAGGCGACGGCATTCCTTGCACCGGGGCTTATCACCGTTGCCACGCTGGCGCTTGGCAGCGCGCGACTTGGCATTGCGCCGCTGGTAGGGCTTTTCCTTATCGGGCTTGTCCTTATGATATGGGTGAATCCGAAAGGGGAGCGCCCGCCAAGATGATTGTCCGTCTGCTTGCAATTCTGTTCCTGGCGGTGCCTGCAGCCGCGTGGTCGGCGCCGCTGGCCAAGGACCTTTTCGGTGCCGAGCAAAGCGCCTCGCATCAACGCTCCCAGCCGATCGGCACCTATGCCAAGGGCTGCGGCGCCGGGATGGTGCAACTGCCCGAAAGCGGGCCGACTTGGCAGGCGATGCGGCTGTCGCGAAATCGCAACTGGGGTCAGCCGGAGCTGGTGCAATACCTGATCGACCTGTCGGCCTATGCGCGCAAGCTTGGTTGGGCCGGTCTCTATGTCGGCGACATGAGCCAGCCGCGCGGCGGGCCGATGAGGACGGGTCACGCGAGCCACCAGATCGGCCTCGACGCCGATGTCTGGATGCTGCCGCCGAAACGGCTGAACCTCTCGCGGGCGGAGCGCGAGAGCATCAGTTCCATATCCGTCCGGACCGACGATCAAAGGCGGATCAATGGCAATTGGACGCCGACGCATCAGGCGCTCCTGCGCGGCGCCGCGTCTGACCCGCGCGTTGAACGGATATTCGTCGCTGCAGCCGTGAAGATCGCGATGTGCAATTCAACGCCACGCTCGGACCGGGCCTGGCTTCAGAAGATCCGCCCGCTTTACGGACACAACACCCATTTCCATGTCCGCCTGAAATGCCCGCGCGGGGCAACGAATTGCGAGACGCAAAGGCCCACGGTGGCTGAGCTGTCGAAGGGTGGCGACGGCTGTGACGAGACGTTGAACTGGTGGGTCACGACCTATCTTGACCAGTTGAGGAACCCACCGAAGCCAGCCAAACCCAAGGGGCCGCGCAAGAAGACGGCGCGCGAATTCACCCTGGCCGATTTGCCCAAGCAATGTCGCTCGGTTCTGGCCTCGGATTGATCGCGGCTGCGCTGTTCGGCCTTCCGAGCAGCGCCGGGTCCCGCGTCGTCGAAACCGGGGTCTTTGTCTGGCATGAAGCCATGACCGAATTCGGCGGGTTGTCGGCGATCGACCTCGCCCCGGATGGCTTGAGGTTCGTCGCGATTTCGGATCATGCAGCGATTTTCTCCGGCCGGCTCCGGCGCGGTGCGAAGGACGAGGTCGTCGGCGTCGACCTGGCGCCGGACATGCCGGTCATCCCGCTGTCACATCACGCTACGCCCGTTCAAGACCCCATGAGAGACGCCGAAGGCGTCGCCATCGCGCCGGATGGCGGGCTTTATGTTTCGTACGAAATACAGCACCGGATTGTCCGCTATGGCCCCGAGGGCCGCAAGTGGCTGGGCGAGGATTGGCCGGATGCCTTCCGGTCATTCGAAATCAACGCCGGAATCGAGGCGCTGGCAATCGACGCGCAGCAGCGCCTGTGGGCGATGCCCGAAAAGTCTCCAGATCCCGCCACCATCCCCGTTTACCGACGTGACGGCAGGACATGGGTGCAACCGCTCAGCCTGCGGCGCGACGGTACATGGCGGCCGGTCGGGGCGGATTTCGGGCCGGACGGGCGGCTTTATCTGCTGGAGCGCGATTACTGGCCGATGCTTGGCTTCATGAGCCGGGTCAGGCGGATCGCCTTCGACGGGGACAAGGTGGCCGAGGACATCGTGCTCATGCAAAGCGAGGCGGGCGTTTACGACAATCTCGAAGGACTCGCCGTCTGGCAAGATCAGGATGGCGCGGTCCGTCTGACCATGATCTCGGACGACAACTTCCTGTCCATCCAGAAGACCGAGATCGTGGACTACCTTGTAACGGAGTGACTTGACCTGAGCGCCGGAACGGCGTAGGGGCCGCGCGTTCCGGCACGGCCCGGAACCAAGTCTCCGCGACCTTGTCAAAACGGAAAAGAGAAATGACCCGCAGCCTGATCCCCGGCATCCTTGCCATGGCCGCCATCGTGGTGGCCTCCAACATCCTCGTGCAGTTTCTCTATGGCCAATGGCTGACCTGGGGTGCCTTCACCTATCCCTTCGCTTTTCTCGTTACCGACCTCACCAACCGTTTCCAGGGCGCAGCCGCCGCGCGCAAGGTCGTTGTCGCCGGTTTTGTCGTCGGCGTGGTCTGTTCGCTCATCGGGACGCAGATCATGGGGGAATTCGGTCCCCTCGTGACCTTGCGGATCGCGCTTGGGTCGGGCCTTGCTTTCCTGATTGCGCAGCTCACGGATGTTCATATTTTCAATAGGTTACGGGTTGGAAGCTGGTGGCGGGCGCCTTTGGTGTCGACGTTGATCGGATCGTCGCTGGATACCGCGATCTTCTTTACGGTGGCTTTTTCGTCCGCACTCAGCGTTATCGAACCGGCCAACGACGTCGCATGGGCGAACGAGATTCTGCCACTTCTGGGCGTCGGCCCGATGGTGCCGCTTTGGGCATCCCTTGCGACCGCAGACTGGCTCGTCAAACTTTCGCTCGCAATTGTGGCACTCGTGCCTTTCCGGGTCATTGTTTCAAGGCTGACGGAAAATGTTGCGTAAAAAATGTTTGACACACACAAAATCTGTGGCAGCCTGTGGATAACGGCAACGCAGAGAAAGGAGGTGATCCAGTGTCTAGAGTGATATTGGAGAGAGGTGTCGGGACAGTCAGGGGGGCCGTGGCCTGAGGGCAAACCCAAGGGTTAAGAACCCTGACTGGGCCTAGTCGATCTTCGACACCCTAACTGGCCCATCTCCGTAGATCTCGGAGGGCCGCTCCAACCCGGAGCGGCCCTATCCGTTTCCCGGAACCCGTCATGCACACCCCGTACACCGGGCGTACACACCCCGTGCAGACGCCGATGCCCCTGCGCGTTCGAGGACGTCCCCGGGGTGGCGCCCCGGTCACATAGCCGTTATTTTGCGCGATGCGGGAGATATTTTCCTGCCGGGTGCAGTCCGGCGTGCCGGATGTCCGTCGAGCGAACATTGCCGCCGCTGGAGCTGGATAATCACTCGACCTCATGGAATCAGGAGAAGATCAGAACGGCGACACGGCCAGGTAAACTACGCCCACCGAAGTCGAAACTGGACTGCCAATGCTTCTGATTGCCAGTAGGCGAGCGTTGCTGCCACGATCAGGCAGCGGGCAACTGCTGCGGCCAGTGCGATGCTTCCTGCCGAGACGAGCATTCTCGTCCTCCTGCATTGGTCCGGAGGCCGCGCGCTCGTTCACCTCCGGCTCAGAACGTCGTGCTCAGGCTAACGACCCGAGCCCGAGGCCACAAGTTCTCTTGACTGACTCGATGGCCGCCTAGGTCTCGCCCCGCCGTTCGCAAGAACCGCCCTCGCCTCTCTCCTGCCATTGCCGTCGGGGCGGCATCGCGCCATGATCCGCCGAACCTCACAATCCGCACGATCAGGGACATGCTGCGCATCACCGACGACATCGCCATCGCCGACTGGGAGATCAGCGAGAGCTTTTCGCGCGCCTCGGGGCCGGGGGGGCAGAATGTCAACAAGGTCTCGACGGCGGTGGAACTGCGCTTCGAGGCGGAGCGGAGCCCGCATCTTGCGCCACCAGTCAAGGCGCGGCTGAAGCGGATCGCGGGGCGGAAATGGACGAATGAGGGTGCGATCGTCATCCGGGCCGAAGAGACGCGGAGCCAGTTGCGTAACCGCGAGATCGCGCGGGAACGGCTGGCCGAGTTGATCCGCGCGGCGCTCGTCGCGCCAAAGCGGCGGCGACCGACGAAGCCGACGCTTGGCAGCAAGAGGCGGCGGCTTCAGGCCAAGACCGAACGCGGCGAGGTGAAGGCGTTGCGCGGAAAGATCGACCGCGGCGAGGAATAGAGCGGCGCAATTGCCGGATTCTTGCCGATTAGTTGCCGGATCGACCTTTTTTGTTTGGTTTCAGGCCTACGTCATGGCATCGAGTCAGTCGAAGCCGGGCAGGGACAGCTTCGGCCGGCAAGACGAAATCGGGCAGACCGCAGAATGCTGAAGAAAGCCTTCCTCGTTGTCAGCGGCAACGCCTTTGGCTCTGCCTTGCTTTTGTTGCGCAACCTCATCATCGCGCGGATCGTCAGCCCGCATGATTACGGCATCGCATCGACCTTTGCGATCAGCATGTCGATCGTCGAAATGCTGTCCTATGTCGGCCTCAACCAGTTGATGGTGGTCGACAAGGACGGCGATGACGATCATTTCCAGCGCGCCATGCAGGGGTTCCAGGTTCTGCGTGGGCTGATATCGAGCGCGGGCCTGTTCCTGATCGCTTATCCCTATGCACGGTTTCTGGACATACCCGATATTGCCTGGGCCTATCAGATCATCGCCTTCATTCCACTGGTCAACGGGTTCCAGCATTTCGACCAGCATCGTCTGAAGCGGCATATGCGGTTCGGACCCTCGATCGCGACGCAGTCGGTGCCACCCCTGATCTCGGTTCTGCTTCTCTGGCCGATTGCGCTGACCTATGACGATTACCGTATCATGCTCGTCTCGCTCTTCGTGCAGGCCGGTTCGATGGTGATCCTGTCGCATGTGATGGCCGAGCGGCCCTATCGCGTGGCCTTCGATTTCGGGCTGATCAGGAAGGCGACGGTCTTCGGCTGGCCGCTTCTGATCAACGGCCTGCTTCTCTTCGGCGTGTTCAATGGCGAACGGCTGATCGTCGGCCGGGAACTGGGGATGGCGGAACTCGCGGTGTTTTCGATGGCGATCACGCTGACGCTGACCCCGACCCTTGTGCTGGGCGGCGCGGCGCAGTCGCTGTTCCTGCCGAAGCTGACCTTCGCACGGGAAAACGCGGCGTCCTTCAACTGGTTCGGGGCGGCCGCCATCGAGGGCGGGCTGGCGATCGGGCTTCTCCTGCTTCTGGGGACGGTGCTTCTGGGCGGGCCTGTGGTGCATCTGCTTCTGGGTACGAAATACGATGCGATGCTGTCGATCCTGGTGCCGATGGCGGTGATGCAGGCGGTACGGGTCGCCAAGACCGGCGCCTCGACCGTGGCGCTGGCCAAGGGACGGTCGGGCAATTCGGCGGTGGCCAACATCTTCCGGGTGCTGTCGCTGCCGATTTCCTGGTATGCGGTGACGCATACCGGATCAGTCTTCACGGTCCTCTGGATCGCCACGGCGGCCGAGGCGCTGGGCTATGTCGTGTCGCTGCAATTGGCGGCGCGGCGGACAGGGTTGTCGTTGAAGCCGCTGGTCGTGCCGTCGATCCTCTTCGCGCTGGCCTGCGGGGCAGCCCTCGCCGAGGCCGCGTATCTGGCGCCGCAGACCGGATTCTTCGCCAATCTGCACTGGTCGCGGTGGCTGGTGGCCGCGGTCGTCGTCGCGGGGCTTGCCTCGTTGACCGGGATCAGGGGCTATCTGGTCCGTCGGTTCTTCGGGGCATAGCTGATCGTCGGACCGCGCTTCCCGCCGGCCATCGCGCTTTGCCAATCTCGTGCAGGGTTCGAATTTCCGCGTGGCGGCCCATCCGCCAAATTGCTACCACGAGCATGGACCAGAGAAAAAGCAAGCGATGAACCGGACCCCGATGTCATGACCACCGAACCCTGCCCCATCGGCACCATCGTCGTCGCCTTCAATGCGAGCGATGTGCTCATCGGCTGCGTCGAGAGCCTTCTGGCGCAAAGCCACGGCAGGCCGAAGATCGTCGTGGTCGACAACGCATCTTCCGACGACACGGTGCCGGTTCTGCGGAAATGGGCAGCGAGGCACCGCGACGTGGCGTTCAGCGAGTGCCCGTCCGGCGAACGGCCGAGCTACGCCGAGGCTGGCGACGTGGTGCTTCTGCACTCGACGGTCAATCTCGGTTTTGCCGGGGGCGTGAACCTTGGTCTCGCCCTCTTGGCGGGGATGCCGGAGATCGCCCATTTCTGGGTACTGAACCCCGACGCCTTTGCCGGCCCCGAGGCGACGGGAGCCATCATGACGGCGGCGCAGAAGACGCCGTACTATGGGCTGATGGGCGGGCGGGTCTGCTACGCCGATCCGATGAACCGCATCCAGATCGACGGCGGCACGCTGAACATGTGGACGGGCGTCAGCGGCAACGTCAATCTCGGCAAGGATGCCGACAAGACCGCGCTGCCCACGGCCGATCGCGTGGATTTCATCAGCGGGGCGAACATGGTCGCATCGCGCATGTTCTACGAGGCCGTCGGGCCGATGGCGGAGGACTACTTTCTCTACTATGAAGAGGCCGATTGGGCGATGCGGCGGGGGACGATGCCCATGGTCGTCGCCGAGGACTTCACCGTCCATCATCATGCGGGAACGGCGATCGGATCGCCCACGCTGGACCGCCTGGCTTCGCCGTTTTCGTTCTGGTTCAAGTATCGCGGGCGGACGATGTTCATCCGCCGCTTCAACCCTATCGCCCTGCCGGTGACGCTGGCTTATGCCGCCGCCAAGGCCGTTCAGATCGCATTGAAGGGTGCGCGACCGGAGGCGGTGGCGCTTGTGCGCGGAGCCTTGTGCATGGACCCGCCGCGGGAGGTGCGCGACCGGCTGTCGCCCGAGGCGCAGAAGATCGCGTTCGGCCGTGCGGAGGATTAGCGCCGCGCTCATCGCGCTGGTGCTGTCCATCGGACCGGCCGGGGCACTGGAATTGCGGCCTTTCGACCGCTTCAGCTGGGCCGTCGACGATCCCGATTTCGGCGGCATGTCCGGTCTTGTCGTGGGTGGCGGGGGTAAGGATCTTTGGGCCGTCAGCGACCGTGGAACGCTCTGGCATGCGATGATCGAGCGCGATGCCGACGGGCATATCGCGGGGATCAGGACGCTTTGGCACGACCGTTTCCTCGACAACCAGGGCAAGCCGGTTTCCGGCTTCACCGAGGATTTGGAATCGATTGCCGCCGGCCCGGACGGGCGCTTCTATGTCGGTTACGAAAGCTATACGCGCGTGACCGGTCTGCATCCGCCGGACATGAGACCCGAGGCGCTGAACAACTTCGAACGGTTCAAGGCCCATTGGGACAACCAGGGTATCGAGGGGCTGGCGCGACGCGCGGACGGGACACTTCTTGCCGTGATCGAGAAACGGGACGACGAGATGGGCGGATACCCTACCTATCTCGGCCGGGGCAAGGTCTGGAAGGCGGGGCCGATCCTGCGAACAGACGCCGGTTTCGGCGCCTCCGACGCGGCCTTCGATGAGGATGGCACGCTCTGGCTTCTGGAACGCCGCCTGACCTGGTTGGGCCAGTTCGAGGTCCGCATCTCGACCTGTCCCGACGCCGAGGCGGGTGCGGTCGAATGCCGGGAAGTGATGCGGGCGCCACCCGGCACGCTGGGAAACATGGAGGGCGTTGCGCTTTGGCGCGATGAAAGCGGCCGGCGTTTTCTCAGCCTGATCTCCGATGACAATTTCAGCATGCTTTCGTCAACCGCGATCGTCGAATACGAAATCCTCCACTGAGGCAAATTGTGCACGTCCCGGACGCCACAAGCCGCTGATGGGACTTTTCATTTTGCCAAGAACCTGGTGCTCGTCTAGAACGGGCGGCGGAATTGAGGCGGGGGCGTTCTGGGAATTCCGGGGGGACGGCTGGCATCGCCGGCTGCCGAAGCTCTAAACGGAACCGATGCGGGCGCGAGGTTTGAGGTGAAGATCGCAGTTTTCGGATTGGGCTATGTCGGCATCGTGTCGGCGGCCTGCCTCGCGCGCGACGGTCACGAGGTGATCGGCGTCGATCCGCAGCCGACCAAGGTCGACCTCGTCAATGGCGGCAAGCCGCCGATCATCGAAAAGAACGTCGGCGAGCTGATCGCCGAGGCGGTTGAGACCGGCAAGCTGCGCGCGACGACCGCGCCAGCCGAGGCGGTGGCCTTCGCGGATCTGAGCCTTGTCTGCGTCGGCACGCCGTCGCACAAGAACGGCAGCCTCGAGACCGGGGCGGTCGCCCGTGTCTGCGAGGAGATCGGCGCGGCCATCGCGGCGAAGGGCAAGCCGCATACGGTTGTCATCCGCTCCACGATTTTGCCGGGCACGATGCGCGGGGTCGTCATTCCGACGCTTGAAAAGGCAGTGGGCGCGAAGGCGCAGGAGCTTCTGCGCATCGCCAACAACCCGGAATTCCTGCGCGAATCGACCGCGGTCTATGACTACGACAATCCACCGAAGACTGTGGTCGGGTCCGAGGACGAAGCGGTGGCGCAAGCGGTGCTGGATCTTTATGCCGACCTGCCGGGGCCGAAGATCGCCACGCGGCTCGAAGTCGCCGAGATGGTGAAATATGCTGACAATTCGTGGCACGCGGTCAAGGTCGCCTTCGCCAACGAGATCGGCAACATCGCCAAGGCGGTGGGCGTCGATAGCTGGGAGGTGATGGACATCTTCTGCCAGGACACCAAGCTCAACATCTCGCCCTATTACATGAAGCCGGGCTTTGCCTTCGGCGGGTCATGCCTGCCGAAGGACGTGCGCGCGCTGACCTTCAAGGGCCGCGACCTCGACCTTGACCTGCCGCTTCTGAATTCGCTGATCCCGACCAATGTGAGCCAGGTGGATCGCGCGGTGGAGATGATCGGCGAGTACGGCGTGCGGAACGTCGCCTTCCTTGGCATCAGCTTCAAGGCGGGCACGGACGATTTGCGCGAAAGCCCGCAGGTAACGCTGGTGGAACGGCTGATCGGCAAGGGCTTCAATCTGCGCATCTACGACCGGAACGTGCATCTGTCGCGGCTTCTGGGCGCCAACCGGGCCTATATCGAGGGGGTCATCCCGCATATCGCCGATATCCTGTCAGACGACATGGATGCGGTTCTGGCGCATGGCGACCTCGTGATCATCGGCAATCCGGCGCCGGAGTTCAAATTCCTCGGCAGCAAGGTTCGCGCCGATCAGAAGGTGCTGGACCTTGCGCGCATTCCCGGCCTTCAGGCCGATCTGGGCGAGCGGTATGATGGAATTAACTGGTAAGCCGGTGGCGGATCATCGCGGAAAAGGCCGTCGCGTCCTGATCGTGGTCGAGAACCTGCCGGTGCCCTTCGACCGCCGGGTCTGGGCCGAGGCGACGACGCTTGCCGCGCATGGCTATACGGTTTCGGTGATTTCGCCCAAGGGCAAGGGGTTCGAGGCGGACTACGAGCTTCTCGATGGCGTGCATGTCTATCGCCACGACCTGCCGCCCGAGGGCAATTCGGCGGGCGGATATTTGCGCGAGTACGGTTCCGCCCTTTCGAACGAGATACGGCTGGCGATGAAGGTGAAGCGGGAGCGCGGCATCGACATCCTGCATGGCTGCAATCCGCCCGACCTCATCTTCCTTGTCGCCTGGGTGATGCGGGTGTTCGGGGTCCGCTATCTCTTCGATCATCACGATATATGCCCTGAGCTTTACGAGGCGAAGTTCGACAAGACGCGGCCTTCTCTGGAAGGCGATGGTGCTGTTCGAGTGGTTGACGTTCAAATCCGCCACCGTCTCCATCGCCACCAATGAAAGCTATGCCGAGATCGCGCGGCGGCGGGGCGGGATGAAGGCGGAGGACGTGTTCGTCGTCCGCTCCGGTCCGAAGATCGAGAAGCTGGAACTGCGTGAGCCGAAGCCGGAGCTGAAGCGGGGTGCGAGGTACCTCATCGGTTATGTCGGGGTGATCGGTCAGCAGGAGGGGCTGGACCTTCTGGTGGCGAGCGCGGAGCACATGATCCGCGAGATGGGCCGGACGGATGTGCATTTCGGCATCGTCGGCGGCGGGCCTGCCTTGGACGAGATTCAGGCCGATGTGCAGGCGCGGGGCTTGGGAGAGTATTTTACCTTCACCGGCCGCGCGCCCGACGATCTTCTGCTCGATATGCTCAACACCGCCGATGTCTGCGTGAACCCGGACCGGGTGTCGCCGATGAACGACCTGTCGACGATGAACAAGATCATGGAATACATGACGCTCGCCAAGCCCATCGTGCAGTACGAACTGAAAGAGGGCCGGGCCTCGGCGGCCGATGCGTCGCTGTACGCGCTCCCGAACGATACGGTGGATTTCGCCGAGAAGATCGTGAGCCTGCTCGACGATCCGGCGAAGCGGGCCGAGATGGGCAAGATCGGGCGCGAGAGGGTGCAGGCGGCGCTGAGCTGGGCGCATTCCGTGCCGAACCTGCTTGCGGCTTATGACCGGGCCTTCGCGAAGATCGGGAAGTAAGGTTCAGGTGCGGCGGGATGGCACGACAAGGGCGTAGATGGCGCCCGCGATAAAGCCGCCGAGATGGGCCTGCCACGCGAGGCCGCCTGCCATCGCCCACCAGAGCACGACGTTCAGGAGAATGAGCGCCCCGGTGGATTGCAGGACGGGCGCGACGCTCAGCCGCCGTTGCCGAAGCTGCGCCGCCGTCATTGCGAGGAATGCGCCCGCCAACCCGAAGATCGCGCCCGATGCGCCGACCATAGGCGTGCCGTCCGACGACAGAAGGCCGAAGACCAGCCCGCCGGCGATCTGGGACAGAGCATAGAGTACCAGGAACGACAGTGGCCCGAAACGGGGCGCAAGCACGGCGCCGAAGGCGATCAAAGTCGCCATATTGAGTGCGAGATGCGAAACACCGCCATGGAGGAAGCCGTAGGTGACGAACATCAGGAGCGGTTGCCCGGCATAGGTTGGCTGCCAAGCCTGCATCAACCCCGACCAGAAGGCGCCATACTGATACGCTGTCGCGCGCCAAGCGGGGTTGCCCCAAAGCCCGATATCGGCGCCGGTCAACACCGCCTCCGGGATCGCGGAAGCGAGGACGAGCGCCCACACCACGGCGGGAACTGATCGGCGCGCAGGCATGAGGGCGGGGGCCAAGGTCAGAACGGAACGAAGCGCGGCAAGGGCTTCAGGCTCAGCCGCAGGAATTCCATGAGCCGCGCCTCTGCGTCGGTTTCTGTCTCATCTTCCCCGATCGGGGTCACATAGCGGACGAGCGCGCCGTCCGTCCGCCCCATCACGAGGCTATCCTCAAGAACGCTCATCTTCGCGCGCATGTCGTTCGAAAGGCGCTTGCCGCGGCCCTCGAACCAGTAGATCACCAGTTGCTTCGTCAGCCCCTTCTGGATCACCGCCCGGTTCGCGTTGAACTTGCCATAGCCCTCGGCGGTGAAGTCGAGCGGCACTTCCTGAAGGCTGAACACCTCCCACCCACCGGTCGGCAGGCAAACCTCGGGCGAGTGGATACCCTGACCTTCGGTCTGCTTGTCATACCAGGCGACGAACAGGCTGACCGGCTGGGGCGTGTCAGGGCTCTGGTAGATCGCGTTCAGATAGTCATCGGCAGCGAGCACCTTCTCGACCTTGGGATCGAGCTGCTGGGTATAGCTTTGCCAACTGTCGATCTGCCGGGGAAACAGCGCGAGCGGATCGCGCGCCGGTGCGGCAATGGTTGTGGCCGGAAGAAATAGCCAGGCGGCGGAGACCGCCGTGGTCAGCAGAACCGCAGCCAGAAGTCCGGCAGAGGCACGGACCGCGAAGAGGCGCGCGAATATGCCGCCCATGCCCTGAAAATCGAGGTCGATCGCCTCGGAAAGCGACAAGGGCTTGGGCGCGAGGCGCTGCAGGGCCATCGCCATCAGGAACAGGATGCCGACGCAGATGAGGAAGATCACCCAGCCTTCGAAGAAGTGCAGGAAGCCCTCGGCCTGGTCGATGCCGTAGCGGTCGACAAGAATGCCGATGATGCCGATACGGACGGAATTCATCAGGACCGTCAGCGGCGCGGCCGAAAGAAGCAGCACGATCTTGTGCCAGAACGGTCCGCGATAGAGGATTGCGAAAAGGTAGGAGAAGCTGAGGATCGGGAAAAGGTAGCGCAGACCCGAACACGCCTCGGCTACCTGAAGCTTGTAGACGCCGAGGTCGATCACGTTGCCTTCCAGATAGACCGCGACCCCCGCGAGGCTGACGAACCAGACGCCGATTTCGGACGATACGGTCTGAAGGAAGATCGTCAGCTTCCAGTAGAGGATCTGCGGCAGCGGCAACATGAAAACCAGATGGATGACCGGCAGCATGTGGCGCCGCCCCCGGTCCCAGCCGAAAATCGTCAGGACGACGCCGCCTACCCAGATGATGAAGGCATAGGTGACGATGTCCGGCACACGCATCAGGTCGCCGAGCCCAGCGATCATAAGCCCGCCGGAAAGTACGACGAGACCCGGCCAGCGCCACCCAGCCGGGCCGGGCATCGGCATCTTCCGCAACTCGCGCAGGAAGAGGTAGAGCGAGATGAGCGGGATCAGCGGTCCGTGGCTGTATTCCGCCGTGGACCAGGCCATTGCGAGGGAGTGGAACCCGAGCCAGAAGATCGGTAGCGACGCAACAAGAAGTGCGGCGAAGAGCGCGAACCCGACGGGGTTAGCGGAAAGGGTCAGCCGCGAGGCGGTTTCGTCCTGTATCGGGCTGTGCGTCATGCGCTGCGGCGTCCGAGCTCGTTCATAGCAGACAGGCTACGGGATTTGCGGCCCAAGATCGACAGACAACCACAGCGGGATGGCGAACTTGCCATCAGGCCGGGATTCCCGTTGCGAATCCGGCGCGGAAGTCTGCCCCGCGCGAATTTGTTCACGGCCGGTAACTAAAGGTCCGGTCGAGCGTCAGGAAGACCGAGTTCGATTGCGCGTCGCCCGTGGTGTTGGAGCGGCGGCGCAACTGGTATCCCCCGGTCAGGTTCCAGTCCTGCGTCAGCGCGTGCGAATAGGCCGCCCGGAATGTGGTGCGATCGGTCGTGTTGAAGCTGGCGATGTTGTCCGCAGCCTCGGACCGCCCCCAGTTCAGCGAAAGGTTCATCGACGAGCTGTTGCTGATGACATAGTTGTAGGCGACGCTGAGGCGGGTGTTCAGGATGTCCTGGCTCGCACCGTTCGTCGAAACCGCCCGCGCCGCAGTTACGGTGATGTCGCTCGAGTTCATGTTTCGGGTATAGGCGAGGTTACCGCTGACGCGGTCGTTTCCGGCCGGCGTATGGGTCACCCCGACCTGCCCCGAGAAGGTTCCGGTGAGAAGTTTCAGATCCCGCCCGAAGGTGAGCGTGGTGCGCGTACCGTTCTGGTTCACCGTCGAGGCGAGGTTGCCGTAGACGGTGCCGTTGGGCAGGGTCTGGGTCAGCGCAATCGCATTCGTCGCACCGGAGCGCGTCGCGCGGCCGGTATTGGTATCAGTCGTGACATCGGTGTAGCCGACCTGCGCGTTGAGCTGGAGGACCGGGTTGATGTCCATCACCGCGCCGACCGAATAGTCGAGCGTCTGGCGCTGCGTATTGGGCACGTCGTTCGCATCGTAGTCCGTGATGCCGACGCTGCCGCGAAGCTGCATGACCGGCGAAACCTTCATCGTCACGGTCGCGTTTGCGGAATCCGTGCGTCTGTCGAAGAGCAGCGGGTTAACCGCCTGGGCCCTGGCGTCGTAGGTCTGTTCGTCGTGCCTGACGCCAAGCTGGAAGCCCAGGGGCGCGGTGAGGCCGGTGACATAGTTGAGGCCGGCACCCGTCCAGGTGACGGTTCCACCGCCGCCGATCAACTGCCCGAGCGCCTGTTCTTCCTGCTCGACCTGGAACGGGTTGAGAAACTCGCGGTCCGCATGGCGGTAACGGGCGTCCAGCGTCAGCCGGCTGTCGAGGCTGTTCAGTGTGTAGTTCAGGCGGACGTTCGGATCCTCGAACCCTCTGATACTGCGGCCCGGAATCTGTGAATAGCGCAGCACGCCCGTGGCAGTGAGCAGAAGGTTCTGCGTCGGGGTGATGTTCGACAGTCCGAAGCTCAGCTGGTTGTCCCAGACCGTCGTGGTGCCGCTGCTGCTGTTGGACAGCCTGAAATTGTCGTCGAAGCTCAGGCTGCTTGACACACCCAAATCGATCTGGAGCCCGCCGGTATTTCGCAACGTTCTCGTCGGGACTTTCGAAGCGGTGACGGCAGGCGTCGCGGCAGCCGCCTGCGTCGTTGCGGCACCGGTTGTCGAAGGCGTCGCGACGGCGCCCCCCGCTTGCTGCGGAAGAGCGCTGTTTGGCATCAATGTCGACAGGGCCGCGATTAACGCGATCTTTTTACTGCTCGTCCCCACCACGCGATTTGCCCTTTATTCGAAGAGTCTGCGCTCCGGTACCACGATAACGTCGCCATCGTGAAGTACAATCGTTGGCGCCTTTGCTCCGCGCTGAACTGCCTTGTAGTTGTAATTGTACACCGTTTCAGTGCCGGTTTTCTTGTTCGGGCGACGCAGCTGGATGCGCTTGGTCGCAGCGAATGGGGTCAGGCCGCCCGTTTCAGCAAGGAACTGAAGCAGTGTGGTGCCAGTTCTCACATCCAGACGACCCTGCGCGTTGACCTGTCCGACCGAATAGACCGAGACCGTGCCGTAGGGCTGATAGTTGGCGGCCGCAGCTTGTGCGGCGGCGTTGTTCACTGCGCTGGTCACAGGGTTCAACTGGCCGACGGACAGATAGATGGTCGGGGGCGATGCGAAGTTGGGTGCGAGCGCGGTCGAGATCGCGCTGCGCAACTGCTCGACGCTCTTGCCGCTGGCGCGGACCGAGCCCACAAGCGGCAAGCTGAGCGTGCCATCTGGCAGCACGAGAAGGCCGCGATTCAGGCTGGGGTCTTCAAGGACTTCCATCTGAAGCACGTCGCCCGGCTGGACGCGATAGCCCTGCGCCCAGGCGGCAGGAACCAGAAGAATGGCTAGCATGAGGCCAAGTAGGGTTTTGAACATAATGTCACCCGGTGTTTCGAATCGTGTTGAGCGTAAGGCTGAATGTATCAGAATCAAATCTTTAACTCCTTTTCTTAATTGGGTCTGCGTATCGCAAACCGCATCGTGCCTGTTGCGCAACAGGAAGCCTCAGTTTCCGACGGTTATTCCTGCGGCTTCAAGTTCGTTCATCTTTAGTTGCGCGTCCGCCGCGAAGTCGGGGCGCGGGCCATCTGCCGGAAGCAGTGCCGCCATGCGCTGGAACTGGGCGAGCGCCTCGTTCTTCTTGGACTGTGCGAGATAGGCCATTGCGAGGTGATACTGTACGGAAGCATCTTCCGGCAGCCCGGCCGCCGCTTTCACAAGTTCGCTTTCCGCCTCATCGAAACTGCCGCGCAGATAGGCAATCCAGCCATAGGTGTCCTGGAAGGCCGGAACCGTGCTGCCGCGCAGGCGACGGGCGATGATGTCCGCACGGCCGAGGCTGTCGGCGTCCGTGCCGTGCGCTGAGAGAAGGCTGGCGAGGTTGTTGGCGACGATCGGGTTGCCGCTGTTCTTCTTGTAAAGATCTTCGTAGATCGCGATGGAACCCGCGAAATCACGCTTGCGCTCAAGCACGCCCGCCTTCGCCCAGGCCAGTTCCGGTTGATCGGGGACGGTTTCCTGCGCCTTGGCGATCAAGGCAAGGCTTTCTTCGCCCCGTTTGGGATCGCTCGCCACAATCCGGACGAGCGCGAGCCAGGCGTCAACGCGCTTGGGGTCTTTCGCCACGAGTTGGCGCATGGTCGCTTCCGCCGCTGCCATGTTGCCGGCGAGAAGCTGTAGCGAGCCGTTGATGAATTGCAGTTCCGGGTTTTCGGGATCCTCTTGAAGCATCTGGTTCGCATAGGCGACGGCACGGTCGATGCGATTGCTGGCGATATGGCTGCGCAGGATCGCAACTTTCGTGCCGAGATCGGCATTACCTTTATCCACGAGTCCCTGAAGATAGCCGACCGCCTCCTCGCCTTTCTGCTGGCCGTTCAGCACCGCGGCCCTGAGTCCCACAGCGGCCCGATGTTCGGCTTGCGTGTTGCCCGCATCGAGCTGGTCGGCGACGGCCTTGGCGCGCGGCCAGTCCTGCATCGCGATATAGATCTGACCCAATGGGACCAGAAGATTGCCATCGCCCGGAGACAGACGCAGTGCGTCGATCAGAACACCCTCGGCTTGAACAAGCTTGTTTTCCGTTGCCAGCAACTGGGCGTAACGCAGGGATTCAGTCGGTGCGCGGTTCGATGCGTTGACGGCGAGGGACAGCATTTCGCGCATCAGATCGCGGTTGCCGTCACGCTCGTATGCTTGCGCCATCAGTGTCATCAGCGCGGCGTCATTTGGATTCTCGTCGAGCGCGCGGCGCAGGGTCGAAATTGCATCTCCCACCTTGTCGTCGCGGATGAGCCAGCTCGCCCGCAGTTTCAGCGCTTCGACCGCACCGGAATCCTCCGACAGCACTTCGTCGACGAGTTTGCGCGCATCATCGTCCTCGCCGGTCAGGGACAACATCCGCGCCAGGCCGATCTTTATCCGCCTGATGTCAGTGGCGTCGCTGTCCGACTTCAGCACCTCACGCATGTCCGCGATCGCTTCGTCGCGTTGGCCAAGGTCGAACAGGAAGCCGGCCCGAGCCGAGCGGAAGATCGGTTTCGTCGCGCCTGCGGCGATCACCCTGTCGAGTTCCTTGACGGCAACTTCGTTACCGCGGTGTTCCGCCAGGAAGCGGACGAGGGCGAAAACCGGCTCGGGCTCAAGCGATCCGGGGTCGATGCGACCTCGCAGATGCACTTCAGCCTTTGCGAGTTCGCCGCGCGCCACATACCAGCGCACCAGTGTCTCGCTCATCTCCGGCGCGTCGGGGAAGCGCGCCACCATATCGACGAGGCCCTGCTCCACCGCAGTGTCATCGCCAAGTGCCGAGAGTACCGCCATTCGCTGCGCGAAAAGCTGGCGGTCTGTCGATTCAAGCGTGATTGCCGAGTCGATTTCGGCAAGGGCCCGGGTGTAGTCCTGCGCGCGCAGGCGATCGTCGATGGCCACGCGGCGGAGCAGGATATTCTTCGGCAGTTTCGTACGCAGGTCCTGCACGCGCTTCATGGCGTCGACGATGGCGGCGGAATCGTTCGCGGCCGTGGCCGCGCCATAGTCCGCGGCGGCCTTCACCGCGTTGATTTCCGGATCGTCTGGCTGCAATTTGACGGCAGGCGTGGCGTAACGTTCGGCAACATCCCAATCGCCGTTCGCTACCGCCATCTCCGAAAGCGACCGGAGCGCCTCGATATCGTCGGGATGCTGTTCGGCGAGCCGCAGGTACTGCGAGAAGGATTCCCGGATGTTCCCGCGATCGCGTTCTACGCGCGCATACGCCCGCCGCGTGGCCTGATGTTCGGGATCCAGCTTGAAGACGTTGCGGAATTCGACAAGGGCGCGGTCCACGTCACCCTTCTCAAGATAGTCCATGCCCAATTCATAGAACTTCTCGGCGCGTTCCTTTGACGAATCGCACGCTGCGAGCCCGACGAGACTGATGGCCACAACGGTCGAAACAAGAACATTCCGGAGAGTCATCGATTTCCTCATATGCGCTTCCGAAAGGTTGGATAGACGACGACCGGGGCGCGAATATGGCAACAATGGAAGTTCTCGGGAGGTGTTTGCACCGAAAGTGCAACAAGGGTCAATTCAATAGCCGGTGCCCTTCAGGACAACACGAACCGTCGACCAAAGCAGCCACAGATCCAATCCGAGTGAAATCTTCTCGTCGTATTCCGTGTCGTATTCAGCGCGCTTGGAGAAGGCGCTTTCGTTGCGGTCCGACACCTGCCAAATGCCGGTGATGCCGGGTCGCAAACTGTAATAGGCGAGGCCGTGATAGAGCGGACGCTGGTTAGGCATCATCGGGCGCGGGCCAACCAGGGACATGTCGCCGATCAGCACGTTCCAGAGTTGTGGCAGCTCATCCAGAGAGGTCTTTCTCAGAAAGCGGCCCAATCGGGTGATGCGCGGATCGGACTTCAGCTTTTGCGTGCTGTTCCATTCCAGCCGCGCCGCGGCGTTCCGGGAAAGATGCTGTTCGAGCAACGCGTCGGCATTCGGGACCATCGTGCGCAGCTTCAGCATCCGGAAGTTGCGCCCGCCGCGTCCCACCCGCGTGTTCCAATAGAAGGGGCTCGATCCGTCGAAGGCGACGAGAAGCGCGAGGCCGAGAACGAGCGGCCCGACGAAAATGCCCGTCAATACGACTGCCGAGATGTCGAACAGGCGCTTAAGAAGGTTTCGATAGAGACCGGAGCGGAAGGGAACAGTCACCAGACCCACCGGAGCGCTCGACATATCAATTTCGTCTGACAACTCATTCAGCTGAAGCGTCATACGCCCACTCCGATGGTATCACCGCTTACTCCAGGGACGTAACCCGATATCCGAACATCGAACAGGGCACCGATCGAGGATGCCGCCACCACATTGTTTGTCTATTAACATTTTCTGCGGCGTGGCGAAAACAACATTTCCGGAACGATGGCCGGAACGCAGACTTCCACAACGCCGCTGGCCGATTCCCGCCTGAATTTGACCACAATCGCCAAAATCCTGATCTTAAAGTGTTTCCTTTTTGTCAACAGACGCCGGCTTGCGTGCGGTTTTGTGCGAAATATGCCGCGACGCAGCGACGAGCGGAGCCTTGATTCGAGCGCGAGGGCGCAACAGTCTGGCGCCGAACGGCGGAGTGCCATTAAGTTGCCGAAGTTCTCGGGCAGTTACCCGGTGAACTCTGGCCCGAAAACGGCTATCAGTGTTGCACGTACGGCGATTTTCCTTATGTGCATTCGGTAGATGGATTTTTGAATGAACAAGGTCGTGGAGACCGAAGCGGAAGACACAAGCAGCGTCGGGTTCTATATGGACTTCTTCGGGTTCCGCGAGCGTCCGTTCACGCTTGTCCCGGATCCCGATTTCCTGTTCTGGTCCGCGCAGCACCGCCGTGCCTATTCGGTGCTCGAATTCGGGATTCTTTCGCGCGCGCCGATAACGCTTGTGACCGGCGGCGTCGGATGCGGCAAGACCACCTTGCTGCGCGAGCTTCTGCGCCAGTTCGGCTCGAAGGTAACCGTCGGCCTGATCTCCAACGCCCAAGGCGGGCGGGGTGAGCTGATCCAGTGGGTGCTGAATGCGCTCGACGTACCGTTCAATCCGCTATCGACCTACGTTCAGCTCTTCCAGCAACTCCAGGATTACCTGATCGAGGAATATGCTTCTGGCCGCCGTGTGGTGCTGATATTCGACGAGGCGCAGAACCTGTCGCGCGAGAGCCTCGAAGAGCTTCGGATGCTGACCAATATCAACTCGGGCAAGGACGAGGTGATCCAGCTTGTCCTGGTTGGTCAGCCGGAATTGCGCGAGCTTGTGCTGGACCCGGCGCTGAGGCAGCTCGCCCAGCGGATCGCGGCCAGCTTCCATCTGCTGCCACTCGATGAGAAGTCAGTGGGAGAACTGATCGCCCACCGTCTCCGTGCCGCCGGCGGAACCGGCGAAGAGATCACGCCCGATGCCACGCGGATGATTCACAGGCATACGCACGGTGTGCCGCGTCTGGTAAATCAATTGTCAGATATGTCGTTGCTCTACGCTTGGAGCATGGACCATCATCATGTAGACGAACATGTCGTGCAGTCTGTTCTGGATGACGGTGTATTTTTTGCGGCACAGATCGCTGCGGAAGAAGAGAAGCGGAAATGAACCTCGACCTTTCGTTCTATCTTGCAGTCTTTCTGAGACGTATTCACTACTTCATTCTGGTCTTCGCGCTTGTGACCGCCGGCTCGATTGCGGCCGCGTTCCTCTTGCCCGCCGTCTATACGGCCCGCGCGACACTGATCGTGGAAAGCCCGCAAATCCCAGGCGCGCTGCTTCCCCCAAGCGTCCAGGCCGCCGCCTTGGAAAAACTCCAGATCGCGCAGAAGAACCTGATGCGGCGCGTCAATCTCCTCGATATCGCACAGAAGCTGAAGATCTTCAGGGACATCGACCGTATGACGCCTGACCAGATCGTTCAGCAAATGCAGACCAACACCCGAATCAACAACAACGCGGCCCGAGGGGCGGCGACGATCATGGATATCCAGTTCGACGGAGAGACCGGCGCCAAGGCCGCTGCCGTCGTGAACGAATACGTCACGATCATCCTGTCCGACGATGCGGAGACGCGGAAGCGGAACGCCGAAGGGTCGGTCGATTTCTTCGAGACCGAGAAGAAACGGCTCGACGGCGAGCTTAGCGCCCAGAACGCGAAAATCCTCAAATTCCAGAACGAGAACAAGGACGCGCTGCCCTCGACGCTGCCCTACCGGCTGAGCCAGCAGCAGCTCTTGCAGAACAACCTCGTTACGACCGAACGCGACATCGCCACGCAAAAGGATCAGAAACAACGAATGATCGCGCTGTTCGAAGCTACGGGGCAATTGAGCGGCACCACTGTGAACCAGACCCCCGAGGCGCGGCAGCTTGATGTGCTACGCCAACAAATGAACGGTTTTCTGGCCGTGCTGTCGCCGACGAATCCCAAGGTCAAGCAGCTTGAAGCACAGATCAAGCAGCTTGAGGGTGTGGTGGCTGCGCAGCAACTGCCGGCGGGTTCAACGGGCACGGCGATGTCGCCGCTCGATATTCAGGTCGCCACGATGGACGCGCAGATCGACGCGCTCGAGGAGCAGCGCAGGCAGTTGATCGCGCAGCTCGATGTGCTGAAGGATTCGATTGACCGGACGCCCGCGAACCAGATCGTGCTCGACGGGATGAACCGCGATCTTTCCAACATCCAGTCGCAATATAACAACGCCGTGTCGAAGCAGGCGGCGGCATCCAACAACGAGCAGGTGGAAATCCTGTCGAAGGGCGAACGGATCACGGTGGTCGAAGCGGCCAGCGCGCCCGATACTCCGACAAAGCCGAACCGTCTGAAGGTTGCGGCTGGCGGCGTTGGCGGCGGGGTCGTGCTCGGTATCGGCTTGATCGTATTGCTCGAGCTTCTGAACCGATCCGTCCGCCGGCCCAAGGACCTCGTGAAGTCGTTCGGCATCGCGCCGATGGTCACGATCCCTTACATGCGCACACCGTCGGAGATGATGAAGCGCCGGAGCGGGTTCGTCGCGCTTCTGCTGTTGGCGGTCGTGGGTATTCCGGCGGCGATTTACGCGGTTCATGTTTATGTGGCGCCGCTTGATTACATCTTCGGCAAAGTCGCCGAGAAGCTGGGTCTGAACCTGTAGGCCAGCGTGCGCGTTGCTGATTTCGGAAGGTTGATTGGGAATGGAAAAACTCGAAGCGGCATTGGCCAAGGCGCGGGAGATGCGTCAAAACGCGTTGGGCAGACCCGAGAGCGTACGCACGAAGATCTCCCCTGTTGGGGCCCAGGCCGCGCCGGCGTGGTCGGCCCTTTCCGAGATTTCCCTGCCTGAAGGAAACGCGGAACGCTACCGTATCACCGCCCTTTCCAGCGGCAAGTTTGCGGCCCCCTACGACATGCTCCGGTCTCGCACGGTCCGCATGATGAAGGAAAAAGGGTGGACACGGCTGGCCATCACGTCGCCGGAATCGGCCTGCGGCAAATCCACCGTATCGCTGAACCTCGCATTGAGCATTGCGCGTCAGAAAGACCTCAAGGTCATGTTGATGGATTTCGACTTCCGCCGGCCATCGCTACATCGGACGCTGGGCCATAATCCTGAAAATTCTCTGCACGAGTTCCTCGAGGGCAACGCCGAGTTCGAGAAATGCGCCGTCCGCATGGGTGAAAACCTGATCATTGCCCTGAACTTGAAAGTCAGCGGCCGCCCGGCGGAACTGCTGCAGAGCCAGGCGATGCGGGATGCGCTCGACGCGGTGGAGCGGCGCTGGCGTCCCGATGTCATGCTGTTCGATATGTCACCGATGCTTGCCAGCGACGACAATGTGGGGTTCCTCGGGAATGTCGATTGCGCCCTTCTCGTCGCGGCGGCGGAAACCACGACCCTGTCGAACATAGACATCTGCGAGAAGGAAATCGCCCAGCTGACGAATGTTCTGGGTGTGGTGCTCAACAAGTGCCGCTATGCCGACGATTCAATGGGCTACGACTATGGCGGCTACGACTAAGGCGCAGAGCCTTCCGAAATCAAATTGGAAAATCAAAATGAGAAGGCCGGGCGATCAAAGCCCGGCCTTCTCATTTTAGGGATGTCGTTGAAGGCGTCTTCAGGCCGCTTTGCGCTTCCTGCGCAGCGCCGCCAGGCCACCCAGACCGCCCAGCAGGAGGAGACCAGCAGCCGGAACCGGAACCGGAGCAAGACCAATGCCCGCCAGCGCACCGTCAGCAAAGTTGCCATTGCCGTTTGAACTCAGGATGGTGAAGAAGATTTCACTCACCAGGATCGGCGCAAAGGTCGAAAAAGCGAAGCCCGGGCGGTCGTGGCCCGCCACGTCGGTCGCATAGGTTGACACGATCGGGAAACCACCATTGATCGACGCCATCGCCAATTCCGTCGATGTACCGTCCTTCGATATGTACAGGTCGAGGAAGTAGAGAGCATTCACAAGCACCGGAGAGCTGAAGGATACCCGAATCCATTCCTGCTCGCCGTTCGCGAGGGTGGTGATTTCGTCGTCCTTCGCGCCAACGCCGTAGCCGTCGGTCTGCAGCGAAAGACCCGAAGCCGATGTGGCCGCCGTCGCGATGCCGTCGAAGGCCTGCGAATTGTTTAGCTTACCGCTCGAGATCATGTTCCACGAAACGGAACCCCCGAACAGTGTTCCGGTCGAACCGGTGCCAGCGCTGGTAAAGTCGATGAGATCGGCGTTCGCCGTTGCGGCGCCCATCGCCAAAACTGTCCCGGCAATAGCGCCGGACACCCATTTCGCCCAAAACATAACCACCCCTTCGGAAATCACAGCAAGTCCGTCGCCAACAGTATTACCACAAAATTATCGGGAGTGAACACGGTATTGCCGCAATTACTCCGTTTTTCGGCCATGCTCGCCAAAATGCAACCTATGCGTGTTTACGGCTGTTTTCTTCGCGATTTTGACCGCTGGGTGGTGAGGCGCCGCTGGCGATGAGACACAGTTTCGCCACATTTTATGGACGGTATCCGCGAGAATATGGCATCGTTTCCAGAACATGGAAAATTAATCGCTCTGGCAGTTCACGATTGCGGCGCGGCGGCGAACTTGTCAAAGCGGGAAAGCTGATTTCCGGACCCAGAATATGCCGTCACGCCACGTTGTCATCATTCCTCACTTCAACGATTCGTCGCGTCTCGCCCGCTGTCTGACCGCGCTCGCGCAGGGAGACCGCACGGACGTGGATATTCTTGTCGTTGACAACGGCTCGGAAGAGCCGCTCACCGACATCGGCTCCCGCTTCCCTTTTGTCCGCATCGTGGAAGAACCCGAGGCCGGTGCGGCCAACGCGCGCAATCGTGGCGTGGCGGAAAGCACGGCGCCGAACCTCTTTTTCCTCGATGCGGATTGCGTCCCTGCGCAGGACTGGCTGTCGCTGGCGAAGGCGACCGTCGGGCGCGCGGATCTGGTGGGCGGCGCCATCGACGTTTTCGACGAAAGCCCGCCGCCGCGCTCTGGAGCGGAAGCTTTTGAGACGGTTTTCGCCTTTAACTACAAAGACTACATCGAGCGGAAGGGCTTCTCCGTCACCGCGAACCTGCTCACGACGAGATCGGTTTTCGAAGCCGTGGGCCCGTTCAGACACGGCCTCTCCGAAGATGCGGAATGGTGTTTCCGGGCGCGTGACAAGGGCTTTCACCTGGTGCTCGAGGAAAAGCTGCGTGTCGGCCATCCGACCCGCGCGGACTGGAATGCGCTCAAACGAAAATGGCGCCGCATCACGCGCGAGATGTTCGAACTGCATCGCGCCGGACGTCCGGGCGCCGTGGGTCGCGTGCTCTGGCTGTTGCGGGCCGTGGCCGTCGCGGGCAGTGGCATCGCGCATCTTCCCAAGGTGGTTCTGAATCCGCGTCTCAACGGCGCGGGCGAACGCTGGCGCGGCGCCGTCACCCTGCTTCGGCTACGGTTTCTGCGCGCCGGTTGGATGGGCGCCCAAGCTTTGGGCTTAGGTGGCCCCTAGCCATTCGAGGCTCCGTACCCGCACCGTTCGGCGCCCATGGGGAATGTTAAATCCTTCTGACGGAAACTCTCGCGCTCACGAGCGGCCTTCCTGCCGGCCGGTTGCCGTGGTCCGCAAGCCGCGTCGCCGCATCCTGGGCGGGACGTGCAGGTTATGCCGTGCAAATTGCCTGAGAGGATCAGAACTATGGATAAATTCGCCGACTTTCCGACCAATCTCACCGCGCCGGGGCGTGACGCCGCCGCCATCGCACCGAACGATCTGACCGATCTGCCGATCGTGCCGCGGGCGCTTTTCGTCGGGCAGGGGGGTACCGTCGCGGTCCGGATGGCGGGCGGTCAAGACATTTCGTTCGAGAACGTGCAGGGCGGAACGATTCTGCCGGTCCGCGCCCGCCGCGTTCTGGCGACAGGGACTACCGCGTCATCGCTGGTCGCGCTCTGGTAAACGCTTGTCGTCGGGAACAAAAACGGCGCGGTTTCCCGCGCCGTTTTCTTTTGCCTCAAATGCCGGTCAGACCGCGTTCGCGCCAAGCTTCCACGGGTCCGCGTCCGCCAACGAGGCAGGGCCGGTGATCGATTTGTAGGCCGCAACCGCAGGGATTGCGCCGGTCCCTGAGACACTGAGCCAGACGCGCGCATATTCGACGTCACCGACAAACTGCAATGCGCCGTTGTTCCGGCCCAGCATGCTAAGTGCTCTGGCACTCTGGAAGGCTCCGTTGCCCGACGCTGCGAATGGGACGGTGGCGACGATACTGCCGTTGATGGTTACGATGAGCGTCCGCTGGATCTGGTCGACCGCGCAAACCAGATCGTACCAGACGCCCGCGACGACACTCGCACTCACGACGAGGTTTGTAAGCACCTTCGCAGCCGCGCCGTCCTTGACATTGAAACGCAAGCTGCCGTTGTTCATCAACTCGATGTCGCAACCCACCGAAGTCTGCGCGAAGAGGATGAAGGTCGTCGCAACTGGAAGCGCCGGGACTCGGAACCGCAGGGAAAAGGTGATGCCGGTCACGCCGGAACCCAGATTGGACGGGTCCAGGAAATACGGCCCGGTGGTGGAGGTGGTGAACTTCGCCGCGGTGGTGGGCAGCGTATTGGCGAGAACCGACGCTGCGGGCATCGCGCCGACCGGGATACCGTCGAGTCCGGCGACGCCGAAATCGACGATCGGCAGGTTCTTCCATACGCCGGCGGCATAGTCTTCGGGGAATTTCAGCGCCCCGCTCGCACCGCCTTCGCCGAAGCTCAGGGTATCGGCATGGGAAAAACTGCCCGCATTCGGGAATACGCGGACGCGCCCGGCAACGATCTGGGTCGAATGCGCCGGTTGGCCGTTGATCTGGAAGCCCATGACTTCTGTCCAATGCGCGAATGTCGTGGGCAGCGGTGTTTCACCGCGTGCCTGGCGCGTCGTGGTGACCGGGCCGGCAGACGACCAGAGCTCGACCCATGCCCCAGTCGGTTCCCAGAGGCAGCTGTCAAAGTCCGGAACGGACCATCCGGCGAGGCCGGCCGATTGCAGGACCGCCGCCGCCGTGAGGCGCGCGAAAGTCTGGCATCCGTCCGCGGTGGTGGCCGACGGGTGGGGGTAATCGGTCCAGCCGCCCGCACCATCGTCGTTGCCGTTCAGATAGGTGAGCGGCTCAAGTCCCCGCGGCAGGAACATCACGGCATCGGGCAACTGCAACATCGCCCGCCAACTCTCCCGCGCCGCCTGCTTGTTCACCAGGTTCGGCTGCGAGGCGCCTCCGACATAATGGGTGGCGTCCGCCATATCGCCGTCGATGTCGAACCGGTGCGGCCCGTAGGGTACCCAGCGCGTATGGGCATAGTCGTAAAGCTCTCCGAACCAGTGATCGGCGTGATAGCTGAGGCCCGCGCCATAGGTGATTGTCGCCGGGAAGCTGACGGGTGTCCCGTTGCTCTTCTTTCCGGCGAAGAGTGGAAACATCGCCTCTCCGTAATTCGCGCCGAGATTGCCGGGGGCGGCGAACCAGGACATCGCGGCAAGACCGACATGCTGGCCATCCGACGTCGCATAGTCGTGCAGCGTCTTGTCGGCGGCCCAGGAGCGGCCGGGATTGCTGTCGTTGACAAGTTCGCGCGGATCAGTGCCGGGAACGGTCTGGAACACCACCGCGAATTTCTCACCCGGCCGGGCAGCGATCAGCGTATCCGCCAGCGCCGCAACGGCCGATGTATATGGCGCGCCTTGCCGCACGAAATGTCGCTGAGGCGTACCGGCCGCTCCGAAAATTATCTGCACAGCCTCATCGTCGGCGATCGCGGGCGGCGCAGGCAGGTCCTGGAACGTCGACAGGATACGGTCCGGTTCCGACTGACCCCAGATCGCGATGACGTGACCGACACCGAACCGCATGGCGCCCTGCGCACTGACCACGGGCGTCACCTTGAGACGCACCTGTGGCCTGTACCATGAAGCCGAGCGGGGAGCGGTGATGGTGCCGCTCCAGCCGCCGGTTCCGTCGATCGTCGCGATGTCGGTCCAAGCGGTTGAACTCGCGCCGCCGTCATCCTCTGAAAAGGCGCGTGCCTGCACGATTTCGCCGGGGCTGCCGCCGCCCGTCAGCGGGACGTCCGCAACATTGCGGCCGAATCCCGCGCCGCTGTCGAACACCGCACGATCGCGGGAAAAGGAATTGATCGAGACATTGCCCAGCGGTTGCGGAGGTGTTCCTCGTCCGGAGCCTTGTCCAAGTGAAATTGACGATAGCGAGATCATGTGATGTGCCCTCTTGCGGAACGAACGCCGCACGGGGCCCGGCCGGACCGGAAGACCATCGGCGCTCGTCCGGTGGATGGTGCCGGGATGGCGCCGCGCCGCGTGCACGTCCGCACGACGAAACAAGACATCCCGACAGGTTGCCTTTGGTCAGATAGCACCGCAGGGCCTGCCGTTGCGGGCAGGCGGCTTGATGCGCCCGCGGGGTTAAGTCAGCGGCAATCGCGTCCGAATGCCCGCGCGAGGAACACCTTCAGGGTGGCCCCGAACACACGCTTTTTCGGCTGCTGACGACATATGCAGCCCGTCAGGAAGACCCCTGGGCCAACGATCCGCCCGACTGCGGGCAGCACCGTCGAAGAAGCTGGCCGCATTCTCCGAGGTCGCCTTGCGTAGGGCATCATAGTGGCGCGGCGGAAAAGGCTGCAACGCATCTCGGCGGCAACCGCCAAACAGCCGCCCGGCGGCGCATATCTATGCCAGCCCCTGCTCGACAAGCGCGCTTTCCCGCGCGTCGGCATCGAGGAAACGACCGTAATGTCCGACCTCGATCCCCGTGCGGATCACCTTCGCCGGATTTCCCGCGACGATGGAACCGGGCGGCACCGATTTCGTCACCACCGAACCGGCGCCGACCACGCAGTTGTCACCGATCTCAACCCCCGGAAGGATCAGGCTCCTCCCGCCGACGAAGCAGTTCTTGCCGATCCGCGTGTGCAGATAAAGCCCGCGTGTCCGGTCATGCGTCAAAAGCCGCGATTCGAACGCGACGTAGGAATGCGCGCCGACATGGATGCCGATGGGAAATGTCCGGTCGAACTTCGCCGACAGCGAGAATTGCGCCGTCGGATGGATATCCATCTTCCATACCCGACACAGATAGGCGCGCTTGACGTCGAGGATGAGGTTGCGCAGCGCGCCAAGCCGGTTGAGCCCGCGCTTCTTGGCCTTCTTCATCGGCGGGCCGGAATCCGTATTGCTCATATTCGTCCTGCCTCCGTACAGGATCGCCGCCCCGAGAACCGGGCCGACCGTCATCAGCGCCATGAGAGCCAAGCGACGGACACATAGGCCGAAACGCAGGCCATCACCATGCCGGGCATGCCCAGGTTCCAGAAATCTGGCATGGGCATACCTGAACGATCCACCAGCATGGCGCCGGCGTAAAGCGGGAAGAAGGCCCTAAGTCCGGTTTCATGCCGGGTCTAGGAGCTCGACCTGCTCTTCGCTTTCCGCGCGCGCCGACCCGTCATGCCATCCGCGCCCAGATGCACCTCACCGCGCGCCCGCGCCAGGTCCGACTGCCGCTGCCGTTCGCGGAAGCGTGCGCGATCCGCGTCGGAGAATTCATCGTGGCAGGCCGGGCATGAGACGCCTTCCTCATAATCCCGATGGCGGCGGTCGGCCTCGGTGATGGGCCGTCGGCAGGCATGACACATACCGTGCGTTCCTTCGCGCAGTCCTTGTCCGACGCTGACACGCTGGTCGAAAACAAAGCATTCGCCACGCCAAAGGCTTTGCTCCTCCTCGACCTTCTCAAGATATTTCAGGATACCGCCTTTGAGGTGAAAGACCTCTTCCACCCCTTCGCCGAGCAGGAAATTGGTCGACTTCTCGCAACGGATGCCACCGGTGCAGAACATGGCGATGCGCTTGTTGCCGAACCGCGCCGCATTCTCACGCCACCAGGCGGGAAATTCGCGGAAGCTCCGGGTGCCGGGGTCGAGCGCGCCCGCGAACGTGCCGATGGCGACCTCGTAGGCGTTGCGGGTGTCGATGACCACGACATCGGGCGCGGAAATCAGCGCGTTCCACTCCTCCGGCCCGACATAGTGCCCCGTGCCGGCAAGCGGATCGACTTCCGCCTCGCCCATCGTCACGATCTCGCGCTTCAGACGCACCTTCATCCGGCCGAAAGGCATTTCCGCAGCACCGCTTTCCTTCCAGTCGAGATCGCCGCAACCCGGAAGCCCGCGGATATGCGCCAGAACCGCGTCGATGCCCGCCCGCGTCCCGGCGATCGTCCCATTGATCCCCTCGCGAGCCAATAGCAGCGTGCCACGCACACCTTGCCCATCGCATGTAGCCAGTAGCGGCCCGCGCAGGGCTGCCGGGTCGGCAAAGGGAGTGAATTTGTAAAGCGCGGCAACGGTGAACATGGGCCGCAGTTAGAACTCCCGATCCCAGGTTGCAAGCCTCGCGGTTTCGTGCCGCCCGCGGGCGCTGGCCATTGACGCCCCGCCGCGGGCTTTCTACGCATGAACTTCAGAAGAGGAGCCCGCGCATGACCAAAGCCCTGATCGTCATCGACGTGCAGAACGACTTTTGCCCGGGCGGCGCCCTCGCCGTGGCGGGCGGCGATGAGATCATCCCGCGCGTCAACGCCCTCATGAGCGATTTTCCGGTGACGGTGCTGACGCAGGACTGGCACCCGGCCGACCATTCCTCCTTTGCCACCAACCATCCCGGTGCCGCGCCGTTCAGCCTGACGGACATGCCTTACGGCCCGCAGGTGCTCTGGCCCGGCCATTGCATCCAAGGCACATCCGGGGCGGCCTTCCACGCCGAACTCCGCACCGATCCCGCCGACCTCATCCTCCGCAAGGGCTTCCGTTCCGCCATCGACAGCTATTCGGCCTTCTTCGAGAACGACCGCACCACCCCCACCGGCCTCGACGGCTACCTGAGAACGCGCGGTGTGACCGCTCTCACGCTCGTCGGCCTCGCGACCGATTTCTGTGTCGCCTATTCAGCCATCGACGCCGCGAAGCTCGGCTTCGCCGTCACCGTCCTCGAAGACGCCTGCCGTGCCATCGACCTCGACGGATCGCTCGCGGCGGCAAAGAACAACATGCGCGCCGCAGGCGTCCGTCTGGAGGCTTGAATGAGCGATATCGCCACCCGCGTCTATAACCACAACTTCAAGATCGACCCGATCGTCCGGTCCCTGATCGATACCGATTTCTACAAGCTCCTGATGTGCCAGTCGGTGCTCCGCAACCGCCCGGATACCAACGTCACCTTCAGCCTCATCAATCGTACCAAGAGCATTCCGCTGGCGAACCTCATCGACGAAGGGGAGCTGCGCGAACAGCTCGATCACGCCCGTTCGCTTTCCCTTTCCCGTGGCGAAAACACTTGGCTGCGCGGCAACACCTTCTACGGCAAGCGCCAGATGTTTTCGTCTTCCTTCATGGAGTGGTTCGAGAACCTCCGCCTGCCGCCGTATCAGCTTGAGCGCAAGGGCGACCAGTATGAACTGACCTTCGAAGGCAAATGGCCCGAGGTCATGCTCTGGGAAATCCCCGCGCTCGCCATCCTGATGGAGCTGCGCTCGCGCGCGGTTCTGGCGACGATGGGCAAGTTCGAGCTTGAGGTGCTCTATGCCCGCGCCATGACCCGACTGTGGGAGAAGATCGAGCGGCTGAGGAAGATCGAGGGCCTGAAGATCGCCGATTTTGGCACGCGGCGTCGGCATTCCTTCCTCTGGCAGGATTGGTGCGTGCAGGCGATGGCCGAAGGTCTGGGGGACGCCTTCATCGGCACGTCGAACTGCCGCATCGCGATGAAGCGCGACATCGAGGCGATCGGCACCAACGCCCACGAATTGCCGATGGTCTATTCCGCGCTCACCGACACGGACGAGGATCTGCGGCAGGCGCCCTACAAGGTCCTTGCCGACTGGCACGAGGAACATGATGGGAATCTCCGCATCATCCTGCCCGACACCTACGGCACAGAGGGTTTCCTCGAACATGCCCCGGATTGGTTGGCAGGCTGGACCGGCATCCGCATCGACTCCGGCGATCCGGCAGAGGGCGCCGAAATCGCGATCCGCTGGTGGAAGAAGCGCGGCGAGAATCCGAAGCAGAAGCTCGTCATCTTCTCGGACGGCCTCGACGTCGACAAGATCGAGGAACTGCACGATCAGTTCGCGGGCCGGGTGAAGGTCTCCTTCGGCTGGGGCACGCTGCTGACGAACGACTTCCGTGGCTTCGTCCCCGATGACGGCCTCGCGCCCTTCAGTCTCGTCTGCAAGGCGGTCAGCGCCAATGGCCGTCCGACGGTGAAGCTGTCGGACAACCCGATGAAGGCAATGGGACCGAAGGAAGAGATCGCCCGCTACAAGCGGGTCTTCGAGGTTGGGGCGCAGGAGAAGCTGGAGGTCATCGTCTGAAGCCTGCGGCAGCTCGATGTTGTGTCACGTTTTCATCCAAGAACGGTCAGATTGATCTGAATTTCGACCTGCGTTCAAAAGCTGATTATTCGAGGGTTTCATGGCCGAGCACGTCGCGGTGTTCGTTGACGGAGAGAACATCAGCGGGGATCACGCCCGGACCATCCGGGAAACCGCCGCCGGCAAGAAACCGACCGATATTCTGATGACCGTGACATGGCGCGCATATCTGCACAACAGGCCAACGCTCTACGATCTCGATCCGAAGAGTCAGGAGGCCAAGGTGCGCTTCAAGCCCGCCGGTTTCGCCGCGAAGGGCTGATGGAGATCAATCCCTCGAATCAATCCTCACTTTCGCAGATGATCTTCGCCGCTTCTTCCGCCGTCTCGACGTACTGAAACAGGTCCAGATCCTTCGCGGTTATGGTGCCGGCATCGGCCAGCGCCTGCCAGTTGATGACCGTTTCCCAGAATTCCTTGCCGAACAGCAGGAACGGCACCCGGTCCATGCGTCCGGTCTGGATCAGGGTCAGCGTCTCGAACATCTCGTCGAGCGTCCCGAACCCACCGGGGAAGATGCAGACCGCGCGGGCGCGCATCAGGAAATGCATCTTGCGGACCGCGAAATAGTGGAAGTTGAAGCAGAGGTCCGGCGTCACATAGGCATTCGGCGCCTGTTCGTGCGGCAGAACGATATTGAGGCCGATGGAATGCCCACCGGCATCGTCCGCGCCCCGGTTCCCGGCCTCCATGATCCCCGGCCCGCCGCCTGTCACGATGACATGCTCGCGGCCGTAGCTTTGCAGGCTGTGCTCGGTGATGAGCCGCGCCAGCTTTCGCGCCTCGTCATACCAGTGCGACAGGGCCTTCAGCCCCTTCGACTTGCCCTTCGCCTCGCCCTCCGGATCGGGAATGCGGGCGCTCCCCATCAAGACCACCGTGGATTCCACTCCGCGCTCATCCATGATCATCTGCGGCTTCAAAAGCTCGAGTTGCAGCCGCACCGGGCGCAACTCTTCCCGGCACAGGAACTCGGCATCCGTAAAGGCAAGCCGGTAGGCTGGTGCGCGGGTCTGCGGGGTATCGGGGATACGGTCGGCGGCCTCGACATCCTCACGGCTGTGGCGGAACGGGTGGCTTCGGTTGTCGTCGTGCATCGCGGCGTCCCTCGTGGCTGTGGCCCGCTTCTCCTAGCGTTTTTGGTCACCTCCCGCCAGCGCTGCGCCGGTCTTTGCATTGCCTCGGTTCCAGCGCGGCCCTATACGCTCAGCCGACGCAAGGAAAATCCGGGGGAGCCTCGCCATGTCCAACGCCGCACTTGAGACCGCCATCGAAGCCGCCTGGGATGCGCGCGACACGATCAACCCCGCGACGAAGGGTGAAACCCGTGAGGCAATCGAGGATACGCTGAGCGCGCTCGACAGCGGTAAGCTGCGTGTGGCCGAAAAGCGCGGCGTCGACTGGCACGTCAACCAATGGGCCAAGAAGGCGGTGCTCCTGTCGTTCCGCCTGCGCGACATGGCGCCGATCTCCGGCGGCAATGGCGGCACGACCTGGTGGGACAAGGTGCCTTCGAAATTCGACGGCTGGGGTGAAAATCAGTGGCGCGCCGCAGGCTTCCGCGCCGTGCCCGGCTCCATCGTCCGGCGCTCCGCCTTCATAGGCAAGGGCGTGGTGCTGATGCCCTCCTTCGTCAATATCGGCGCCTATGTCGATGAAGGTTCGATGGTGGATGGCTGGGCCACGGTCGGCTCCTGTGCGCAGATCGGCAAGAACGTGCATCTTTCCGGCGGCGTCGGCATCGGCGGCGTGCTGGAACCGATGCAGGCCGGCCCCACGATCATCGAGGACAACTGCTTCATTGGTGCCCGCTCCGAGGTCGTCGAAGGCTGCATCGTCCGCGAAGGCTCCGTCCTCGGCATGGGGGTCTTCATTGGCCAGTCGACCAAGATCGTGGACCGTGAAACGGGTGCCGTCATGTATGGCGAGGTGCCTGCGGGGTCGGTGGTCGTTGCCGGTTCCATGCCCTCGAAGAACGGCATCAACCTTTACTGCGCCGTGATCGTGAAGCGGGTGGACGCGCAGACCCGGTCGAAGACCTCGATCAATGAACTTCTTCGGGACTGACGCAGCGGCGGCGGGAAAGAGACCAAGATGACAGACCTTACATTGCATCAGGCGCAGACCATTGTCGCACAAGCGATTGCAAGCGCGCGGCGGGCCGGAACCAGGCCACTCAGCCTCGTCGTCCTTGACGCACGCGGCGCTGTGGTGGCGGCGGCGAGCGAGGATGGCACCAGTCTCAAGCGCTTCGAGGTGGCGCGCGGCAAGGCCGAGGGCGCCTTGGCCTTTGGCGTCGGCTCGCGCGCGCTCGGTGTCATGGCGGTCGACCGGCCGCATTTCTTCGCGGGCGCCGCACATGCGGTCGGCGGCGGTCTGGTTCCCGTGCCGGGAGGTGTCCTGATCCGCGACGCCGAAGGCCGGATCATTGGCGCGGTGGGCGCCTCGGGTGACACCTCCGACGCCGACGAGGCCGCCGCCTTCGCCGGGATCAGTGCCGCCGATCTGATCGCTGACGGCGGCTGATCCCGAGAGAGTCGTCGCGGAACCCCGCAGGGACCGGCGCGTTCGATAGATGCGTGGTGCGGAATGCCGCGTGTCCGGGCCGTTCCCAATGTCAGATTCGATCGTTCCCTTCGACCTTGTCCGCATGTTCTGGGGCGATGCGCCGCCCGGTTTCCTGTGGGAGATTCTGGTCCGCACGCTCATCGTCTATTTGTATTCGCTGGCTTTGATCCGCTGGGTCGGCGGGCGCGGTGTCGCGCAACTCTCGCTCGTGGAGTTCCTCCTCGTCATCGCGCTCGGTTCGGCGGTCGGGGATTCGCTCTTCTATCCCGAGGTGCCGCTCTTCCACGCGCTGCTGACCATCACTGTCGTGATCGTCATCAACAAGCTTCTCGACCTCGCCATTGTCCGCTGGCGCGGCGCGAAGCGGGTGATCGACGGCCATCCCCTCGTACTGGTGCGCGACGGTGTGATCGATCCGGAGGCCCGCTTCAACCGCGAACTCAGCGACCACGAGGTCATGTCGATGCTCCGGGTGAAGGGCGTCGGCAACCTTGGCGAGGTGCGCGCCGCCTATCTCGAAGCCAATGGTGCGCTCAGTGTCTTCCGTCATGACCACGCGCGGCCCGGCCTCGCGATCGAGCCGCCGCACGAGGTTTCCCCGCCGCTACCGCTTCGGACATCAACGCTTGCGGAAATGGCGGTCTGTATCTCCTGCGGCAATGCCGAGCCGATATCCGCGCGGAAATGCACGGTTTGCGGCAGGCATGATTTCACCGCAGCCTCCTGAACTTCGTGCCAGGCCCGTCGAGACCAGACCGAAACAGGCACCCTGTCGGAGTTCGCGCGGGTCGAGCGGAAGTTTCATGTGGCCCGGCACTCCCGAGGCGCAGACGATATCTCTTTGAGCAGGCAGGGGCCTATGGTTTCTGCGGTTTCTCGCCCACCGGCCCGCCCGCCGCCTTCCAGCCGGAAAATCCGTCCCGGATATGGCTTACGTTCCCGAGCCCCATATCCTGCGCCACCCGCGCGGACAGTGCCGAACGCCAGCCCGAGGCACAGTAGAACACGAAGCGGTTTCCGGTCTGGAATTGCGGCTTGGCATAGGGGCTTTCCGGATCGATCCAGAATTCCAGCATGCCGCGCGGGCAATGGAACGCGCCGGGGATCATGCCCTCGCGCTCCAGCTCCCTTGGATCGCGCAGATCGACGAAGGTCACGCCCGGGTTCCCGTGCAGGTCGAGAAATTCCGAAGCGGCTGCGTGTTCGACCGCCGCATTCGCCTCTGCCACCATGTCCGTCACGCGTTTCATGCCCAAGCTCCTTGTCCGCGCCGTCACTATGTCGCACAAGTCTGGATCAAGCCAGAGCCGCAAGGGACCGTGAAAATGACCGAGGAAAGCGCGAGGAAACCCCGCCCGCAGCAGGTGTATACCCTGGTTGTCGAGGTCGGCCGGAAGGCAGGCGACGGCCTGCCGGCGAAGGCCACCGGGGCGGCGCTCATGCTCTACGCCTCCGGCGTCGATGAGGCCGAGGCGGTGCGCGAGGCGGTCGCGGTTCTCAAGCAGGCCGACATGGCGCCCTTGGATGTCACCGGTTACGGAACGCTCGACGAGCGCATGGCCGAGGGCCATGAAATCGAAGCCGACGAACGCGCCCTGATGGACAAGGCGCTCGCCGAAAACGCCGTCATCGTCGCGCAGGTCACGCCGTACTTCGACTGATACCCCCCTTGGCCTTTCGGCCCTCCGCGCGCATATAGGACGCAACACGCAAGATAGGGGGCAGACATGCTCGAATTCGGCCAGACGAAGGATGCCGCACCGGCGGGCGACCTGATCCGCGACGTCAGCGAAGCGGAGTTCATGAAAGATGTGATCGAGGCAAGCAGCGAAGTGCCGGTCATCGTCGATTTCTGGGCGCCTTGGTGCGGCCCCTGCAAGACGCTCGGCCCTGCGCTCGAAGCAGCGGTGACGGCGGCCAAGGGCAAGGTCCGCATGGCCAAGGTCAACGTTGACGAAAACCAGCAGATCGCGGCGCAGCTCCGCATCCAGTCGATCCCCACGGTCTATGCGTTCTGGCAGGGCAAGCCGGTCGACGCCTTCCAGGGCGCGCTTCCGGGGTCCGAGATCAAGGCTTTCATCGACAAGCTTGCCGCCCTCGCCGGTGACGGCGGCCTCGCTGAGGCGCTCGACGCCGCCGATGCCATGCTGGCGGAAGGTGCGGCCGTCGATGCCGCCGAAACCTATGCCGCGATCCTCGGCGAGGAGCCTGAGAATGCCCGCGCCTATGGCGGCCTCGTCTCGGCGCATCTGGCGCTCGGCAATCTCGATCAGGCCGAGGGGCTTCTGAACGCCGCCCCGGCCGCCATCGCGCACGCCGCCGAAGTCGATGCCGCCCGCGCCAAGCTCGCGCTCGCGAAACAGGCGGCCGATGCCGGCCCGGTGGCGGAACTGCTCGAAAAGACGCTCGAAAACCCGAACGACCATCAGGCCCGCTTCGATCTTGCGCAGGCGCTTTACGCCGCCGGCAAGGTCGATGGCGCGGTCGAGGAGTTGCTGGAACTCTTCAAGCGCGACCGCGAGTGGAACGACGGCGCCGCGAAGACCCAGCTCTTCACCATCTTCGAGGCGCTCAAGCCGACCGATCCCATCGTTCTCAAAGGTCGGCGGAAATTGTCCTCGATGATCTTTGCGTAACGGGATTTCCCGCCTAGGATCATGCCATGACTTTGCGCGGCGAACTGCCCGAAAAGATTCCCCTGTTCCCCCTGCCGGGGGCGCTTCTCCTGCCGCGCGCGCGCCTGCCCCTGCAAATCTTCGAGCCGCGCTACCTCGCCATGCTCGAAGATACGCTGAAGACGCCCGACCGGCTCATCGGCATGATCCAGCCCCGCCCGAAGCCCGATGGCAGCCACGCGCTTGCCGCCATCGGCTGCGCGGGCCGCGTTACCGCGTTCTCCGAAACGGATGACGGGCGCTACATGATCACCCTCACCGGTATCTCGCGGTACCGACTGATGCGCGAGATTTCCGGCTTCACGCCCTATCTCGCGGGCGAGGTCAGATGGGACGGTTTCGAACGCGACCGCGGTCCCGAGGAAACCGATTCCGGCTTCGACCGCGCGCGTTTCCTCGACCTTCTTCGCCGCTATTTCATGGAAGAACAGCTCGCGACCGACTGGGACAGCCTGAAAGAGGCCGAGGACGAGTTGATGGTCAACTCCCTCGCGATGCTCTGCCCCTTCGACCCCGAGGACAAGCAGGCGCTTTTGGAAGCGCCTTCTCTCCAGACCCGGCGCGAAACCCTGGTGACACTGATGGAATTCGCCCTTGCCGGGGGCGGCGAGGAGACGATGCAATGAGCGAGGAAGGCAAGTTCGACCGCCGAATGCTCGAAGCCCTCGTCTGCCCACTGACGCACGCCCCCCTCAGCTATGATGCCGACGCGCAGGAACTGATCTCCAAACCCGCCAAACTCGCCTTCCCGATCCGCAACGGGATTCCGGTGATGCTCGTGGACGAGGCGCGGAAGATCGAGTGAGGGGGCGGGTCCGCAGCCTTTGACGCCCCGCGGTGTTCCCGCCTGGTCTGCCCCATGTCCTCCGCCCATCCGCCCTTTCCCGATCCAGCGGTCGAACGCGCCTTCGCCGGCTTTCCTGATCACGCGGGCGCTGACCTATCGCCTGCGGAAATAAGCCCACCTAACGGTCAGCCTACAGCCCCATCCCCCGGAGCAATTTCGGCGGTTTCCCCGACAGGCCGGCGGCCTGCCGGATGAACGCACGGCGCAGGCCCGGCACCGCGTTGACCGCGCCCATGCCGAGGTCGCGGACACCGCGCAGGACCGGGTTGTCACTGGAAAACAGCCGGTTCACCGTATCCATGCCAAGCGCCAGTGCGGTGGAATCGAACCGCCGCCAGTCCTGATAACGCTCCAGAACGTTTACCGCGCCAATATCCTCGCCGCGCCTTTGCGCCTCGACCAGCACCTCCGCCAGCGCGCCCACGTCGCGGAAGCCGAGGTTCAGCCCCTGACCGGCGATGGGGTGCACCCCATGCGCGGCGTCGCCCACAAGCGCGATCCGCGCGTCCGCGTAGCGTTCGGCGAGCGTCAGGTTCAGCGGATAGCGAAACCGGCCCCCCGCAAGCCGGATCTCGCCCAGGAAGTCCCCGAAGCGGGGCCGCAGCACCTCGAGGAAAGCGTCGTCGTCCAGCGCCGCGATGGCCTCCGCGGTCGCGGTCCTCTCGCTCCAGACGATTGAACTGCGGTTCCCCGTCAGCGGCAGGATCGCCAAGGGTCCGGAGGGCATGAAGAACTGATGCGCGACGCCGTGATGGGGCAGGTCATGCTCGACCGCGCAGACCAGAGCGGTCTGGCCATAGTCCCAGCCATTGCGCCTGATCCCGGCGCGCCGCGCCGTGCCCGATTGCCGCCCGTCGCAGCCCGCGATCAGCGCCCCCGCCAGCACGCGGCCATCGGCCAGCGTCACCGAGGCGCCCGTCTCCGTCACTTCCTGCGCCACGACCTCCGCGCCGGTGACAAGTGTCAGTCCCTCGGTCTCTGCCATCGCTTCAAGCAGCGCCGCATAAAGATGCCGGTCCTCGACCATGAAGCCCATCGGGCCTTCCTCGATCTCGGCGGCGTCGAAATGCAGGAAGAAGGGGGCGGGCCCATCGCCCGGCCGCCCGTCGCTCGCCTTGATCTCCGTGATCGGCTGGATGCCGCCTTCGATCCGGTTCCAGACGCCGATCGCCTGCAACAGCCGCTTCGACGCGATGGCGAGCGCATAGGCCCGCCCGTCGAATTCCGCCTCGGCGCGCGCCCTTGCAGGCTGCGCATCGATCACCGTGACGACAAGTCCCGACTGCGCCAGCGCCAGCGCCAAGGCCGGGCCGTTCAGCCCGCCGCCCACGACAATCACATCGGCATCCCGTTTCATGGCCTCAGTTAGCGTGCAACTCGCGGGATTGTCCATGCGCCGAGGTGACGCTACCGTCGCGCGGCATCGGCAGCAAAGGGCAGGGGCATGACGGGGTGGCGGACTGAAAGCGCGGGCGATCTCGGCCGCGCCATAGGGGCGGGAAAGCTCGACCCTCTCGACCTGACCGAAGACTATCTCGGCGCCATCGCCGTCCATCCCCATGCCGACCGCATCTATGCCCGCCTGACCCCCGACCGTGCCCGCGCCGAGGCCGCGGCCGCCGCCGCCCGCGCCAGGGCCGGTCTCAGGCTGTCGCCCCTCGACGGCGTCCCGATCTCGTGGAAGGATCTCTACGACACGGCGGGCATCGCCACGGAATCCGGCACGAAGCTTCTCGAAGGCCGCACTCCCCTCGCCGACGCCGAAGTCCTGCGAAACGCCACGCAACAGGGCCTGGTCTGCCTCGGCAAGACCCATATGACGGAACTCGCCTTTTCCGGCCTCGGCCTGAACCCCGTCACCGCGACTCCGCCCAACGTCCATGATCCCGACCTCGTCCCCGGCGGTTCGTCCTCTGGTGCAGCGACCTCGGTTGCCTTCGGCCTTGCCGCTGCCGGCATCGGCTCCGATACCGGCGGCTCGGTCCGCATCCCCGCCGCCTGGAACGACATCGTCGGCCTCAAGACCACGTCGGGCCGCCTGTCCCTGAACGGCGTCATTCCCCTTGCCCCCAGCTTCGATACCGTCGGCCCGCTGACCCGCACCGTCGAGGATGCCGCCCTTCTCCTCGCCGCGCTCGAAGGCTCCAGGGCTGCCGACCTTCGCGGAACAACCCTGCGAGGCGCCCGCTTCGCCATCCTCGACACCGTGGCCCTCGACGATGTCCGCGACGCCTCCGCCCGCGCCTTCGACGCCGCCGCGACCAAACTCGCCAAGGCCGGCGCACGGATCGACCGCCTGACCTTCCCCGCGCTGACCGAGGCGATGGGCCTTTCCGGCATCCTCTTCACGTCCGAGGCATATGCCACCTGGCGCGACAATATCGAAGCCAAACCCGATCTCATGTTCCCGCCCGTGCGCGACCGGTTCCGCGCAGGTGCGCAATATAGCGCCGCCGACTACGTCGCCGCCTGGGCCCGCCTCCGAACCATCCGCGCCGAATGGGCGGACGCCACCGCCCGCCATGACGCAATCCTCCTCCCGTCCTCCGCGATCCTGCCGCCGAATGCCGCCCGGCTCACCCAGGACCACGACTATTTCACCAGCGAGAACCTGCTCGCGCTCCGCAATACCCGCATCGGCAACCTCCTCGGTCTGTCGGCGCTGACGCTGCCGACCGGCACGCCCTCTTGCGGGATCATGCTGATGGGCAGGCCTTTCGGGGAAGAGGCGCTCCTGCGCATCGGCACCGCCGCCGAAAAGGCCCTTTCCTGAGGGCCTAAATGCCACAATCGGCCCCTTCAACCGCCCGAATCGCCTCGGTTTTTCTGGACCCGGCCGCGCCGCGCCGCTAATCTGCCTGCAAAACGGGGCGAAACGACCCCGCGACCGAGGCAGACATGGCATTTCCCGAGCGGTTTTCGAACCTGCCTGATTACGCCTTTCCGCGCTTGCGGAAACTTCTCGACGCCCACCCGCCGGGCGCCGAGCCGATTTCCATGTCGATCGGTGAGCCGCGCCACCCGATCCCGGATTTCGTCGGCCCGATCCTCGCTCAACATACCGCCGATTTCGGCTTCTACCCGACCAATGAGGGCACGCCCGGCCTTCTCGCCGCGATCTGCGGCTGGCTCCGCCTGCGCTACGGCGTCGATCTGGCGCCGGACCGTATCATGGTCCTGAACGGCACGCGCGAGGGGCTCTTCGATGCCTGCATGGCGCTCTGCCCCGAGGTCAAGAACGGCCGCCAGCCGGTCGTCCTGATGCCGAACCCGTTCTATCAGGTCTATGCCGCCGCCGCGCTTTCCGTGGGGGCGGAGCCGGTCTATGTTCCCGCCGATTCCGCCAACGGCTTCCTGCCGGACTATACCGCGCTTTCGCCTGACATTCTCGACCGCGTCGGCGTCGCCTATCTCTGTTCGCCCGCCAACCCGCAGGGCTCCGTCGCCTCGCGCGACTACCTCGCAGACCTGCTGCGGCTCGCCGAGAAATATGACTTCACCGTCCTCTCCGACGAATGTTATTCCGAAATCTGGCGCACCCAGCCGCCGACCGGCGCCTTGGAAGTCGCCGACGATCTCGGGCTGAACCCCGAGCATGTCGCGGTCTTCCATTCGCTCTCGAAGCGGTCGAACCTGCCCGGCCTGCGTTCGGGCTTCGTCGCGGGCGGGCCTGAAAGCATTGTGCGTTTCCGCCAACTTCGCACTTACGGGGGTGCGCCCCTGCCGCTGCCCATCCAGCACGTCTCCGAACGCGCCTGGGGCGATGAGGCGCATGTCACGGCGAACCGCGCGCTCTATCAGGAAAAGTTCCGCATTGCGGACAGGATTTTCTCCGGGCTTCAGGGCTATGAAGGCCCCGAAGGTGGCTTTTTCCTCTGGCTGCCGGTCGATGACAGTGAAACCGCCACGTTGAAACTCTGGCGCGAAACCGGTGTGCGGGTTCTGCCCGGCGCCTATCTGGCCCGCGAGGTTGCGGGCTTCAATCCGGGGAAGGGTTACATCCGTGTTGCGATGGTGGCCCCAAAAGAAGAAATGCGGCGCGGTCTGACACAGATCCGCGACTGCCTCTACGGTTGAGGGACGAGGGCGAATGGCTTCCTATCAGGCACGGCAACGCGATCCACTTCTGGATCAGAACATGCAGGCGGCGATCGAACGACGCGGGAAAGAGCTTCTTGGCGCGGGCCTTCTTGCCCTCGGCTTGATGACTGCCCTGATGCTCGTCAGCTACTCGCCCGACGACCCGAGCTGGCTTGCCGCAACGGATTCGCCGGCGCAGAACATCCTTGGCCGCTTCGGCGCCGCCATCGCCTCGCCCCTCCTCGTCATCGCGGGCAAGGGTGCCTGGATGATCGCGGCGATCTTCGGCGCCTGGGGCGTCCGCTTCATCGCCCATCAGGGCGAGGATCGCGCGCTCGGCCGCGTGATCTTCGCGCCGATCGCGGTGGCGATGATGTCGGTCTATGCCTCGACGCTCGTCGCCGGGCCGGACTGGGTCCACAGCTTCGGCTTGGGCGGCCTCTTCGGCGATACCGTGCTCGGCGCGCTTCTCGGCATCGTGCCGATCAGCGCGTCCATCGGTCTGAAGATCCTGTCGCTGATCGTCGGTATCGGTGCGCTGGCAACCGCGCTCTTCATCCTTGGCTTCGACGCCCGCGAGTTGCGCATCATCGGCCGCTTTCTCCTGGTCGGCACGATTGTCGCCTATGACTTCGCGCTTCGAATTCTTGGGCGCGGCGCTCAGGTCTCATTGCAAGGCGCGCAGGCGCTGCATGAGCGCAACCGCGCCCGCCGCGAATCGCGCGAGGATCTGGTGGATGAAGATCGGTACGCCGCCGAACCGCCGGTTTCCGCCCATCGGCAGCCCAGCCGCCGCATGCCGGTCCTGCGCGCGGAGCCGTCCTTCACGCCATGTCGAACCGGCAGAGTCCGCCGCGCCGCGCAAGGGCATCTTGGCCCGCGTCTCGGGCCTCGCGCGCCGCAACGCCGATACGCGGCTGGAACCCGAACTCGTCGAGCGGGACATGTCCTACAACGCGCGGCTCGCCGAAGCGCCGAGCGAGGAGCGCATCCGCGCGCGCATTGCCGACGCCGTGAAATCCCGCGCCCAGCACGCCGACGCGCCCGACGCCGCCCGTGTCGAGCCGCCGCTCACCGCCGCCGTCAACCGCGCGCGCGGCGTGATGGCCACACCCTCCGTCCATACCCCCGAGGACACCGTCGCGCCGCGCTTCATGCGCAGCGCCCGTATCGCCACGTCCGCGGAAGACTTCGCCGACGATGAGCCCTCCGGCCTCACCGCCCAGCCGCTTTTCGAGACCGAGGACGATCTCTACGCCACCTCGCACGATATGCAGGCCGACGCCCAGCGCCCCCTCGTCCTTCACAACGCCCGCAAATCCGCCCCCTCCAGACAGGCGATGAACGAAGCCCAGCCCCGCCTCAAGTTCGAGGAAAAGGCCCCCGATTACGAAATCCCGCCGCTCTCGCTCCTCGCCAACCCGTCCTCTGTCCAGCGCCGACCGCTCGCCGACGAGGCGCTCGAAGAAAACGCCCGGATGCTGGAATCCGTCCTCGACGATTACGGCGTCAAGGGTGAGATCGTGTCGGTCCGCCCCGGCCCCGTCGTCACCATGTACGAGCTGGAACCCGCCCCAGGGCTGAAAGCCTCCCGCGTCATCGGCCTCTCCGACGACATCGCGCGCTCCATGTCCGCGCTGTCCGCCCGCGTCTCCACCGTTCCCGGCCGCACCGTCATCGGCATCGAACTGCCGAACGCCTTCCGCGAGAAGGTGGTCCTCCGCGAAATCCTCTCCGCCCGCGAATACGGCGACAGCAACCTCAAGCTCCCGCTCGCCCTCGGCAAGGACATCGCCGGGGAGCCGATCATCGCCAACCTCGCCAAGATGCCCCACCTTCTCATCGCCGGCACCACCGGCTCGGGCAAGTCCGTCGCCATCAACACCATGATCCTCTCGCTCCTCTACAAGCTCACGCCCGAGGAATGCCGGCTCATCATGATCGACCCCAAGATGCTGGAACTCAGCGTCTATGACGGCATCCCGCATCTCCTCTCCCCCGTCGTCACCGACCCCAAGAAGGCCGTCGTCGCCCTCAAATGGACGGTCGGCGAGATGGAGGAGCGCTACCGCAAGATGTCCAAGATGAACGTCCGCAACATCGAGGGCTTCAACGGCCGCGTGAAGGAGGCGCTTTCGAAGGGCGAGATGTTCAAGCGCACCGTCCAGACCGGCTTCGACGAGGAGACGGGTGAGCCGATCTTCGAGACCGAGGAAATCCAGCCTGTCGCCCTCCCCTACATCGTCGTCATCGTCGACGAGATGGCCGACCTGATGATGGTCGCCGGGAAGGAGATCGAGGCCTGCATCCAGCGCCTCGCCCAGATGGCCCGCGCCTCCGGCATCCACCTCATCATGGCGACGCAGCGCCCCTCGGTCGATGTCATCACCGGCACCATCAAGGCCAACTTCCCGACCCGGATCTCCTTCCAGGTCACCTCCAAGATCGACAGCCGCACCATCCTCGGCGAGATGGGCGCCGAACAGCTTCTCGGCATGGGCGACATGCTCTACATGGCCGGCGGTTCCCGCATCACCCGCGTCCACGGGCCCTTCGTCGCCGATGAGGAGGTCGAGGAGATCGTGAACCACCTCAAGTCCTACGGCCCCCCCACCTACATGTCCGGCGTCGTCGAAGGCCCCGACGAGGACGAGAGAGGCCGACATCGACCTCGTGCTCGGCCTCGGCGGCGACGGCTCCGAGGACGCGCTCTACGATCAGGCCGTCCAGGTGGTGCTGCGCGACCGCAAGGTCTAGCACCTCCTACATCCAGCGCAAGCTCGGCATCGGCTACAACAAGGCCGCGCGCCTCGTCGAGCAGATGGAGGAAGAGGGTCTGGTGTCAGCCGCCAACCATGTCGGCAAGCGGGAGATATTGGTGCCGGAGGGGTAGGGGAGCGTCGGCATGACAACGTCACCCACGAGCTTTTGAAGTTTGCACGCGTGGGTTTCGCTGAATTCGACGGAAAGCCGATTCACAACCAGTTTATTTCTTGACCATCGTCAATAGCCTAAGTGTTCACTTCTTGAAGCTTAGCGCCGAATATGACACGCTTTCTCACAACCGCAGCGCTTGTGTGCGATTTTCGTAATGAGGAAGTTCGCTATGTCATTCTTGCAAAGAACTGCGCTTTCGCAGAACCCATTTGAGCACTACGCTGCTGAAACGGAGCCACGAATCTCTGAGTACGCGGTCCGTCCACCGTATTTGCAAGCGATCTCCAAGCGTGCATATGATCTCGGCTCATTTGTCCTGTTTGGTGATAGGGGATCGGGCAAGAGTGCCGCTCGAATAACAGTTTTTAATGAACTGTGGGGGGTTCTTTCAAAGAAAGGTGGAGGAGGTGCGCCTCTTACAGTGAACTTGGTAGACTATTCAGTCATTCTGCCTGCGTTCAAAAAGGGGCAACTTGAGGATCGCGACCTTGTCGGCCTCGTTGCCTTTACTGTAGTTGAACAGATTTTGGTTTGGTTGTCTTCTCTTCCTGACGAAGATCGAGCTATTTACATCGGGGCGCTCGATCGTGATGAAAAAGCCCTCGTACTTGCAATGATTTCAAGGTTTCTACCTCTCACTTCCCGAGATGGATCGTCAAGTTTCTACGAATGAGGCGCTTCGACTACTGAATAGCGCGTGGACTACAAAGAGTGCTGTCTGGATCAACGCGCGTTGGGACGCATTAACGAAGATTTTTTCGGCAGCGCTGGCAGCGCTTTCAAAAAGGTACGTTAATGAGGATGTGGATATCACAAACGCCGCAGAGGAAATTCTCAAGACACTAAAGTCAAATGCTCCAAATGTTTCTCGAGCCATTCTTCTTCATCTTGTTGATTTTGCAAGAGCGTTCGGCTTCTCTGGAGTATGTGTTCTAGTCGATAAGGTGGATGAAACGCCTGACACTGCCAACTCAGCCGAATCGACGGCACTGCTTGTCTTCCCAGCATTGAACCACATACAGCTCTTGGAGATTTATGGATTCTCTTGGGTGTTTTTCCTGTGGAGCAAGGTGCAGCATCACTTTCAAGGTAAGCATGCTATACGCCTCGATAAGATCGCTCATGCCAACATAACTTGGGACGGAAATAGCTTGCGCGACATGGTCGAGGCTCGGATCAATTTTTTTTCTGAAGGTAAGGAAGAATTTCGTTCACTTTTTGACGCAGGTTTGGATGGTGATGAAGTTTTCAAACAAATTTGTGAAATCGGCCTCATGTCCCCCCGAGAGATCATAAGAATTATGGATATGCTGTTTCGTGAGCATGATGCACGAGGCGCGGAAGGTCTGCTGGACAAGGTGACACTAGATGTCGCGTTCGACAAATATGCCATTGAGACAATTGGAACGTGGTATCAAGAGAAATATATACAACAGGCTTTCCGGCTTGGTATGACATCATTTGTGAACAGAGATGTTCAAAGTAAGTTTAAGATTGGTGACCAAGGCGCGAGAGTGAAGATTAAGAATTGGGAAGAATTTGGGTTGGTTAGGCAGGATGGTACGGTCCCAAGTGATCTGGGTGGAAAACCGGTGTATCGATACGTTATTACAGATCCGCGCGCCATTAGAATCATAAACAGAAAGCTCGTTGAAATCGTAGGCGCAGATATCGAAGCGGATGAAGCAGAAGAATGAAGAATATAGCGCGGTTGGTGGGGCAGCCCCCCTCCTACCCCAACTGTGCATCCCTGAGCGCCCTCAACCCTTCACCTTCTCGCGCATCTCTGCCTCGCGCTCCTCGGCCTCCCGCGCGTTTCTGACCGCCGCCGCGTGGTCGAGGATTTCGCGGCGAAGCGCATAGCCCGCGCCCCGTAGATCGGGGTTTCACCCCGACTCCTCCCACCCGAAACGGCGGGGTAAACCCCCCCCTACGCCCCCCGCTTCCCCTTCCGCGCATCCCGCAACCGCCGCAACGACGCGAGCCGCTCTTTCCGCGTCTCGGCCTCGGGCGAGCCACCTTGCGCGTCGCGGGCGTCCATCTCGGCCCTGACCGTATCCAGAAGCTCCCGTTTCAGCGCGGTGATTTCCTCCTCATCCGTGGGGGCATACCCAACGGACTCCGCCCCCGTCACCACACCGGCGAGGCGCGCGAGCATGAAGGTCCGCAGCACCGCGTTGATCCGGGTCAGGTACCCCGCCCCCATCGCGCGGAAGAAGGCGACGATATCGTCGTCCAGCCGGATCGTCAGTTGCGTCTTCGTCGGCACGCCGGGCCGCGCCGCGATCTCGGTCCAGGCGCGGGGCAGGCGCAGCGAATCCGTCAGCCCCCAGCGCAGGTCGCCTTCCAGCCCCCGCATCGTCTCGGCGAGTTCGTGATAGGCGGCAAGGCGGTCTTTCTCGGTGCGGGTCTGTCGGGTCATCTCGGGCCTCCGAACGCAGGTCGCCCCAACATGGCGGGAAGGGGTGAAAAGGCGGTTTCCCGCCCGTGCGGCCCCCGTAGCTACAGAAACCCTACGGATAAGTGACGGGGTTGTTATGGCATAACCACGGGGCCTGCCCTAGATAGGGGGCATGAGATACGCACCCTTTTTCGCCCCCGTCCTCGCCCTTCTGGTGGCTCTCCCGGCCCAGGCCGAAAAGCTGTCTCTGAACGCAATCTCCAACTATTTCAACGGGATAGAGACGGCCGAGGCGCCGTTCACGCAAGTAAACTCCGACGGCTCGACGTCAAGCGGCAAGCTCTGGATCAAGCGCCCCCACCGGATGCGCTTCGAATACGCCCCGCCGGACAACACCCTGGTCCTTGCCGCCGCCGGAAGCGTCGCGATTTTCGATGGAAAATCAAATAGTTCCGCCGAACAGTATCCGCTGTCGAAGACGCCCCTGAGCCTGATCCTGACCCCGAGAGTCGACCTCTCCCAAGCCCGGATGGTGGTCGCCCATGGTGAAGCAAAACGACCTGACCTACGTCACCGCACAAGACCCCAAACACCCGGAATACGGCCAGATCACGCTCTTTTTTTCGAGCAATCCCATAGCGTTACGCCAATGGATCGTGACCGACGAAACCGGCTCCCAGACCACGGTGCAGTTCGGCGCGTTCACCATGGGGCAGAATTACCCGATGAATTTCTTCTCCATCGACGACCTGCTGCGGAAAACCAACGATCGCTAAGGGGTTTCGGTGTGAATCAGGGTTTGTCCGATGGGATTCAAAGCTTCCCGCAGGCGATCAACTGGCGCTGATACAATTCCGCCCGCGCCCCCACATTCGCCGCGACCCGCATCAGCCAGGCCTTCTGCTGGTGACTCCCGCGGGAATAGCCGGTGTGGCCCTCGTGATACGCCAGATACTGGCTCGCCGCATCCCACTTGGAGATGCCGAGCTTCTTCTCCGACTGGTCCATGTACCAGCCCATGAAGTCCGCCGCGTCGTCCATCTTGTTCCGCCGCGCGCCATAGCGTCTGGTGGAACTGACATAATCGTCCCAAGTGCCGTCCAGCGCCTGGGAGTAGCCATAGGCCGAACTCTGCCGCCCCATCGGAATGATCCCCAGCGCGAACTTGTGCGGCGTGCGCGCATTGCCGATGAACTTGCTCTCCTGGTAGATCGTCGCCATCTGCACATGCAACGGAACGCCCCAGCGCCGCTCCGCCCGCTGCATTGCATCATGATACTTGGGGCGCTCATCAAGGATGGCGCACGCATTCTCCAAGTTGCGCGGCGCCGTGTAGTTGCCGCCACCACATGACACCAGAAGCAGCAGGATACCCAGCCGCAGAACCTTGCCCATACTGCCTCTCGCACATTGTTTTTCCGGTATTTTACGGAATTTTCTCGCCAGAGGAAATCACAATCCTGTCTGCCGCCCACCGGGGGGCGACACAATCCCCGCGCGAAGGTCCGCCGCTTTCGCGAGCGGGACGGGCTGCATCATCTCGGCAACACTGTCGGAATGCAGACCACAGACTGTTTCCACGGAATTGGCGATGAGCGATGGACAGAAAAGGGGGTCAGGGTTTACTAATGAAAACAGGGGACTAAGGAAGTCATGTTGAAGACATGCGCAAAATATCATCTCGGACAGGTGGTGCGGCATCGCAAACACCCATTCCGTGGCGTGGTCTTCGATGTGGACGCGATCTTCTCGAATACAGATGAATGGTATGCGGCCATACCTGAAGAAAGCCGGCCCTCGAAGGATCAGCCGTTCTATCATTTGCTGGCCGAGAACGAAGAGAGCTATTACGTGGCCTACGTTTCGGAGCAGAACCTCGTTGCCGACTTTTCGGGCGAACCGGTTGACCACCCGGACCTGGCTGACCTCTTCGGCGATTTCGAGGATGGTCGCTACCCGCTGCACTTCCAGATGAACTGAGCCACTCAGTATCCCAGCGCGCACCCGTCTTTCCGCGGGTCCGAAGCGCCGATCAGGGTGCCGCGCCTGTAGTCTATCAGAATGGCCTGCGCCCCGCCGAGCGGCGCGTCGGGTACCACCACGTCATGGCCCTTCGCCGCCAGTTCCACCGCGACCGTCGGATGGTAGCCGCGTTCGAGCTTCAGCACACCCGCGTCGCCAAAGCTGCGGGGTGCGTCGATCGCCTCCTGCGGGGATAGTCCATAGGTCAACATGTTCGTCAGAAACCGCACATGGCCCGTGGGCTGATAGCCGCCGCCCATGACCCCGAAAGGCATGATCAGCCGGCCCTCGCGGCGCAGCATGCCTGGAATGATCGTATGCATCGGACGCTTGCCGGGTCCGGCCTCGTTGGGATGGCGCGGCTTCAAACTGAAACCCGCGCCCCGGTTCTGCATCAGTATCCCATATTTATTGGAGGCGAGGCCGGACCCGAAGCTCCAATAGGTTGAGTAGATAAGCGACACCGCCATCCGGTCGCGATCCACCACCGTTATGTAAACGGTGTCGCGGTGAACGGCCTCGCTGGCCTCACTGGCCGACTGCATCGCCCTTGCAGGGTTGATCAGCGCAGCAAGTCGTTCTGCCGTCTCTTCCGACAACATGTGATCGAGCGCCCTCGTATGGTCCTGATCGGCAATGAAACGGTCCCGGGCGTCGTGGGCGAGTTTTGTCGCTTCGGCCTCGATATGCGCACGTGCGGTCCCAAACGGGTCGAGCCGGGCGAGATCGAAGCGCGCGAGGATATTGAGCATCAAAAGCGCTGTCGCGCCTTGGCTGTTCGGCGCGTGCTCGAGGATTTCATGCCGCAAATACCGGCCTGATATGGGCGTGCCGTAAGTGCAGCGCGTCGCCGCGAAGTCGTCGAGCGTATGGCAGCCACCGGCGGCGCGCAGCGTCGTCACCATATCCTCGGCCACCGGACCTTCGTAGAACCCTGCGCGGCCATGGCGGGAGACGAGGCGGAGCGCCTGGGCGTGAGCGGGCGCGCGAAAGAGATCGCCAGCGACGGGTACACGTCCGGAGAGCAGGTAATGCGACCGACCCGGCCCCTGTAGCCTCCCGGCGCTCTCCGCCCAATCGAAGGCGACCCGGGGCGCAACGGGAACGCCCTCGTTGGCGTAGTGGATCGCAGGGCCAAGGCAGACGTCGAGGCCGAGCTTGCCATGATCCTCCGAGAGCTGGCAGAGCGCGTCTATGGCGCCCGGAACGGTGACCGCCTCCACGCTCTCGGTGCCGATCGCTGACAGACCCCGAGCACGCAATGCTTCAGCAGAAAGTCCGGCCGGCGCGCGGCCCGATCCGTTCAGTGCGATGACGTGGTCACCACCGGCAGGCTTCAGAAGCACGAAGCAATCGCCGCCGATTCCGCAGGACTGCGGCTCCGCAAGGCCCAGGAGCACCGCACCCGCAATCGCCGCGTCGACAGCATTGCCGCCGCGCTCCAGGATGTTGATGGCGGTCTTCGCGGCCAGCGGATGCGAGGTGGCGCAAAGACCGTTGACGGCGAAGACTTCAGATCGTCCCGGAAGCTGGAAATCGCGCATCTCATCCTCCATTTCGGAGGGCAGGCTACGAGGTGATCGGGGAAAACGAAAGACCTCGGCGCCGCGCAATGGGTGGGGGCTGTTGAACGCGGCGCCGAGGGAAGCCTTTTGCAGCTACAGCCCCGTTATCACGTGCATTTCAGGCCGAGTTGGGGAGTGTTTGAGGCATATTTGCGGCGCTATGGAACAAGCGCATCAGACATAACGTATTGAAATCCGGTATAAAAGCACCGTGACACGGTTAAGCGCGGCGCTGAGAACCTGTCCCATAGGGTTTCCTTCCATTCCATTCGAAAAGATCACACCATCAAAGCGTCTGATCAAACACCAGGCGACAGGCGGGCTGTTTTAGCCTTCGGCTGCCAACAGTGGCGGCGGTGACCTCGGCGTCGTCGGGCGAGCAAGCAGGATGGTTCGCGGCGCGTCTAACGTTCGTCGACGATGCGCAAATAGGCAGCGGTGACACCCAAGACGATCACGCCGTAGCAGATGCGCCTGGCACCTTCCGGCATCTGCAAGATTGTCAGGAGCGTCGTCAGCACGGTCAGAATCAGGGCGCCGATGATGGTACCGGCATAGCCGCCACGCCCGCCGAAGATCGAGGTGCCGCCGACCACCGCCGCGGCGACCGAGGGCAGCAGGAGCGGATCGGCCAGCGACAGCGAGGGCGCCTTGATCAGACCAACGTAGAGCAGGCCCGTGATCCCGGCGAGGAGGCTGGAGAACAGGTAGAGGACGATCATCACCTGCCAGTAGACGATGCCCGAAAGTCGCGCCGCGCGCTCGTTGTCTCCGACGGCGTAGAGCGCCCTGCCGAAGCCGGTCCGGGTCTGCACGAAGAGCAAGAGCGCTGCGACGGGAACGAAGAGCAGGAGGGCCGCGGGGAAGCCGCCGATCAGCGCGGTGCCGAGCCAGGCGAGGCCGTCGGGGATCTTGGTGCCGGTCGCGATCACGGTGCGCTGATAGACCTGCAGGCAACCGAGGCCGATGAGGCTGGTGCCGAGCGTCATGATCAGCGGATGCACCCGGAACACGCCCGCGCCGATGCCGTTCGCCAGCCCGATCAGGACGGCGGGGATCAGCGCGATCAGGATCGCCAGCCACGGGTCATGCGCCACGCCCTGCGTCGCCACGAAGAAGGCGCTCATCGTCGCGACGGTGCTGGCCGAAAGGTCGATGCCCCCGGTCAGCATGCACATCGTCTGACAACCGGCGAGCAGCGCGAGCGGGATGGCGAATTTCAGGGTATTGGCCAGCCAGCGTTCGTTGACGATGCCGGGGCGCATGAATTGCAGCACCGCAACGAGCACGATCAGGAGAACGATCAGCGGCACCAGCGGGTGGTCCTTGAGAAACCGGCGTATCCGGCGCGCGGGCGGATTGGTGGCGGCGTCGGTCATCTTCGCGCTCCCCTCATCGCCATCCAGGCGCCCAGCATGACGACGACGACCATGATCGTGCCCTCGACGATCGTGGTGACGTTGGGGTCCAATGCCAGCAGCGTCAGGTCGGTGCGGACCAGCCGCAGGATGAAAACCGCGATTATCGGGCCGAGAAGGCCGCCCCGTCCGCCGCCAAGGACGACGCCGCCCAGCACCACGGCGGCGACCGAGGCCATGAGGTAGGGCCCGGGGATCGGCGCGCCGATGCCGGTGGACATGGTCAGGCTCAGCCCGCCCATCGCCGCGAAGAGGCCGCCGAACGCGTACGCGAGGATCTTGGTCCGCGTCACCGCAACGCCCGACCGGAACGCGGCGAGTTCGCTGGAGCCGACGGCGTAGATCGAAAGCCCGAGGCGCGAGCGCCGCAGCGGTATCCACACTGCGCAGAGGCAGAGGATCAGGAGGATCAGCGCCTTCGGGAACCATTCGGTGACGGTTTCGGGCAGGGGCACGGGGACGGTGCCGACGATCAGGCCCCGCAGCCAGTCCGCCGCGCCACCGCCGGGAGAAGACAGCACCAGAAGTGCCGCGCCCTGGAACATGAAGAGCGTCGCGAGAGTCACCACAATGTCGGGCACCCGGCTCAGCACGATCAGGATGCCGTTGAGTGCGCCAAGCGCGAAGCCGAACGCGAGCACGAAGGGCACCACCCACAGCGCCGCCGCCTCGCCCGCGCCGTCCATCAGCCGCGCCGCCGTGACCGAGGTCAGCGCCATGGTCGCGGCGACCGACAGGTCGATGCCGCCGCCGATCACCACCACGGCCTGTGCCGCGACGGCGAAGGCATAGGGCAGCACCGCGCGAGCCAGCGAGCCGAAATCATCGGCATGGTAGTTCGGCTGGATCACCTTGGTGATGACCGCAAGCACGATGAAGAACACGGCCAGACTCGCCACCCAGCCGTTGCGGCGCAGCGTAGTCATGGTCTGGTCCCCACTGTCTCGCGCGGCAGGCCATAAGCGGCGCGCGTCAGTTCGCCCTCGCTGGCCGAAGCGGGGAATTCCCCGACGAGTCGACCGTTGAAGATCACCAGAACCCGGTCGCAGACGAGCGGCACCTCACCCAGCTCGGAGGTGTAGTAGAGGATCGATTTCCCCTGTCCGGCGAGGTCGCGCATCAGCCGGTAGATTTCGTGCTTGGTGCGGACGTCGATGCCTCGGGTCGGGTCGAAGCACAGTAGCGTCTGCGCATCCGCCGCGATCCAGCGGGCGATCGTCACCTTCTGCTGGTTGCCGCCCGAGAGCCGCTGCACCTCGCCTTGCGCGCGGATGTCGATTTGCAACCGCTTGATGGCGGCGCCGGTTCGGGCGCGCTCCCGGCCGATCGGCAAGGGCCCCCAACGGCCAAGCGGAGCGGACAGCGGCAGTGCTACGTTTTCACGCACCGAACGCTGCATCAACAGAGCTTCGCTCCGGTCGCCGGGAACATAGGCAAGACCAGCGGCGATGGCGTCCGACGGATGGCGAAAGCTCACTTGTCGGCCATCCACTTCGATCCGCCCGCCATCGGGCCTTGTCTCCCCTGCCAGCGCGTCGAAAAGTTCGTCCTGCCCCTGGCCTTCCAGCGCAACGACGCCAACGACCTCGCCGGGATGCAGGTCGAGCGTGATGCCATTCAGCTTGCCCGTCACGGCAAGATCGCGGACGCGGAGCCGTGGCATGCCACCATCGGGCTGTGCGGCAGCGACCGCGGCGGCAGCGGAGCGTTCGACCTTGCCGCCGAGCATCAGTTCGACGATGCGCTCCTCGATCCCGGGCGCGATGTCGAGGACGCCCACCGTCTCTCCGTCCCGAAGCACGGTGGCGCGGTGGCAAAGCGCCTGTATCTCCGCGAAGCGGTGCGAGATGAAGATGACCGACCGACCGGCACCGGCCTGCTGGCTGACGACGTCAAGCACCCGCTCGGTCAGGTTCGCGGGCAATGCGGCGGTCATCTCGTCGAGGATCAGCACATCCGGTTCCAGCGCCAGCGCGCGGGCAAGGTCTAGAACGCGCAAGGTCGCAAGTGGAAGATCGCGCCCGGCGGTATTGAGATCGAGATCGCGGATGCCGAGATCGGCGACGAGCGCTTCGAAGGGTTCCGCCGGCGTGCGGGTCAGCCTGAGCATGTCGGCCACCGAAAGATCGGGGATCATCGCGGGTTCCTGATAGACCGGAACCATGCCCGAACGGATCGCGTCCGCCGGCGAGTGGATGGCAGGTTCCGCCCCGCGAACGAGGATGCGGCCGCGATCGGGCCGCACCGCGCCGGTCAGAATCTTCACCAGCGTCGACTTGCCGGCGCCGTTCGCACCGAGGAGCGCGTGGATCTCGCCCGGCGCGACCGTCAGCGAGGCGTTGCTGAGCGCGGCAACCGTGCCGTAGGACTTCGCGACGCCGCTGGCGTCAAGCTGGGGTGTCATCCGTGGTGTCCGTCCTGAGTGGGCGGACCCGGAGGCCCGCCCACGGGAAGCTGTCACTCGCCGGGGCCCTTGCAGGCGACGATCTGCTCCTTGCTGTAGGTCGTCCAGTCCGGGATCGAGATCGACACCGGCCATTCGGGGCTGAGCGACGGATCTGCCGCCGCCTCGAGCTGCGCCTTGCCCTCGGGCGTGGCGTTGGTCCAAAGCTCGGGGTTCACCAGAACGGTCTGCGCATCCGGTTTCTTGCCATCGAGAATCTGCAACGCCAGAGCGACACCGGCGCCGCCGATCGAGCCGGGATTCGTCACCGCCGCACCGGTCAACCCATCGACGGTCAGAAGCTGTCCGACGAAACCGGCATTGTCGGCGCCCACGACCGGCACCATCGGCGCGCCGCTCTCGACCAGCGCATCGACGATCACGTTGTCGATACCGCTGGTCCAGATCCCGTCGAACGGGATGCCGGTCGCGATGTAGTCGAGGATCTGCTGTTTGCCTTGGTCCTGCTGCCAGCCGGTGAAGGTCTCCTGCGCGACGGTCACATCCGGGTATTCGGCCAGTGCGCGCTTGAAGCCCTTGTCGCGGTCGCTGTCGGCCGAGGCGCCCGCCGCGCCGCGCATATAGACCACGCTGCCCTTGCCGCCGATCTGCTCGAACAGCCACTTTGCACCAAGATACGCATATTCCTCCTGGTTGTTCGAGATGACGTAGGCAGAGGGTTCGGTCACCGCCTGGTCCACCGCGACGACCACGATGCCCTTGTCTGTCGCCTCCTTGAGTGCGTCGTTGATGCCGGCGGGATCGGCGGGGTTGACGACGATGGCATTGACGCCGGCCGAGATCAGGTTGCGGATATCCTCGAGCTGCCCGGCTGCATCGGTGTTGCGGTGTGCGATGTTGAGGCTTGTCACCTCGCCGCTCGCCAGCGCCTGCGCCTTCATCGCGCAGATCATCTCCTCGCGCCAGCCGTTGCCCTGAACGGTGTTAGAGATGCCGATCGTGTAGTCGGCGGCCTGGGTCATGGCCGTCGATGCAAGCAGCGCGGTGACCGCGAGCGGGATTGCAAATTTCCTTGTCATGTTCGTCTTTCCTCCTCTGTTGTCGGACTTTTGTCCGTTATCGCGTCACCGGATGTAGGGACGCAGCACATCGCGGGCGAGGAGGAAGCCGCGCTTGACGGCGTCCTCGCTGCCCTCGAAATTCCGGTCCTCGTGCTCGATGATCACGGGACCGTCGTAGCCGGCGCGGTAGAGCGCCGAGAAGAACCGGCTCCAGTCGACCTCGCCGAGGCCCGGCATGCGCGGCACCTGCCAGCCCATGCCCATCGAAAGGATGCCGCGCTCATAAAGCCCGTCGCGGTCGATCATCAGGTCCTTGGCGTGGGCATGGCGGATATGTGGGCCGAATTCGCGGATGAAGCGGCCGATGTCGATCATTTGCAGGATCAGGTGTGAGGGATCGAAGTTGATGCCGACCGCGCCGTTCCACTCCTCGATGATCCGGCGCCAGATGCGGGGACTGTAGGCGATGTTGTGTCCGCCCGGCCATTCGTCGTAGCTGAAGATCATCGGGCAGTTCTCGAAGGCGAGCTTCACGCCGGCGTCGTTGGCGTGCCGGATGATGTCCGGCCAGACCGTCTGCGCGTCGGCCCAGTTGTCGTCGACATGCTTCGCGGCGTTTCCGCCACAGAAGGTGTTGACGAGGCCGACGCCCATCGCACCTGCCGCAGAGATGACCTTCTTCAGATGCGCGATGACCTCGTCCCGGTGAGCCGGATCGGGATGCAGCGGGTTCGGGTAATAGCCGAGCGCCGAGACAGCGATGCCTTTCTCCGCCAGCGCCGCCAGCATTTCCTTGCCTTCGGAGGCTGAGACCTTGGCGACGTCGATATGGCAGGTGCCGGCATAGCGCCGAGTTCGCGCGGCTTGCCTTGGGCCAGCAGGCCACTTCCAGCGCCTCGAAGCCCTGGGAGGACGCCCAGTCGGCGACCTCGCTCAGCGTCCGCGCCTCGAACGGCGCGGTCAGGAGCCCCAGTTGCATCTTCTCACCTTCCTCCCCCTTGCATTCATGGCAGCGCTGCAGCGTTTCGACAATGGGTTGCGAGGAAGCCGCGCGGATCGGGTCCGAGCAGTCCGGTGAGACCTGATGCCACCTCGCGCCGGAACTGGTCGCTCGACGCCAGAGCGGGCGCGAAGATCGTGCGGAGCCCGGTGATCCCCGCGACCAGTGCTTGCGCATCGTTTCCCGTCGTCTCGGCAATCGCGGCGACCTCCCCGGCGATCGGGTCTTCCGGCGTCCAGGGCGCACCGAACCGGCGGGCGCCTCGAATGAGATAGGCCATGAATCCGGCGACCGAGACGGCGAGCAACGCGATGCCTTGGTCGCGGCGCAGGCGCTCGGCGGCCGGATTCAGAATGCGCTGGACGATCTTTTGCGAGCTATCGGTGGCGATCTGGTGGTTGCGGTGCCGGATCGTGGTGTTGCGCAGCCGTGAAAGGCTTTTCGCGACGTAGGCGCGCGCATCCATGCCCGGCACAATGCGCAGTGTCGGCAGCGTTTCCTCGACCAGCATCCGCTCGACAAAGGCCGAGAGCACGGGGTCCGCCATATCCTCCGAAGTATAGGTCAGCCCGCAGAGCGCGCCGAGATGCGAGAGCGTCGTCTGCGCGCCGTTCAGCACCCGCATCTTGAGCATCTCGTAAGGTTCTACGTCGGGCACCACCTCGGCGCCGACGCGGTCCCAGCCGGGGATCGGCCCGGCGAAACGGTCCTCGATCACCCATTGCCGGAACGGTTCGCAGACCACGGCCGCCTCGTCGCAGTAGCCGAAGTCGCGCTCCACCCGGTCCCGGTCGGCCTGAGAGACGGCGGGCGCTATGCGGTCTACCATGCTTGTCGGGAAGGCGGTGTTCGCCCTGATCCAGTCTGCCAGAGCCTCGTCGCGATGGGTTGCGAAGGCGGTCACGACGTCCCGCAGGGTGCGGCCGTTTGACGGGATGTTGTCGCAACTCATGATCGTCAGGGGTGGCGCTCCGGCGGCGCGGCGCAGTTCCAGCGCCCGGACCAGCATGCCCGGCACGCTGACGGGCGTTTCGGGCGCGGCGAGATCGGCGCGTATGGCCGGATTGGTCCAGTCGAGCTCGCCGGACGCGGGTTGGTGGCAATAGCCTTTCTCGGTGACGGTCATCGTCACGACCCGGATCGCGGGAGCGGCAAGTACCCGCAGCGCCGGTCCCGGGCCGGTCTGGCTGTCGACAACGCGAAGGATGCTGCCGATCACCCGCGCCTCGACCCGGTCGCCGTCGAGCGTCATGCGGGTGTATAGCCCGCCCTGCGCACCGAGCGTGTCGGTGAGTTCAGGCGGCCGAATGTTGATGCCGGTGATGCCCCAGGGACCCGGCTCCAGAGCGAGAAGGTCGTCGGTGAACTCGGCTTGATGGCTGCGGTGGAACGCACCGACCCCGAGATGCGCGATCCCGGACGTCACGTTGGCCCGCTCATAGCCCGGCCGCGCCACACGAGGCGGCAGCGTTGCGAGCAAGGGAGACCCCAGCCGTGGCGTCACCCGGGGCACCTGCTCGGAGCACACATGCGCGGCGGCATCATCCCCCCTGGAAATCTGTTTTCATATTGTTGCAGTCTAAAACTCGGATTTCGTTTCGGTCAATGCCTCATCGCAGCGCCAAGGCTTCTGACTTCGCCCGGAACGACGGGCACTCCACGGTGGCTTGAGGCGACAGCGGCTAGTGTCAGGGCCATCGTGTGCAGGTTGTCGCGAGCGTTGTTCTGCGGCTCGGTTCCGGTCTCGACAGCGGCGAGCAACGCCCCCATGCAGCCGATGAAACCCTCGCGGAACCATGCACCCTCAAGCGCCGGTCTGGCGCGACCCTCGGTTGTGCTCAGGGTCAATTCATGCGCGTTCAGGTCCGGGCCGCGGCTGTCCACGGTACCCGCGCTGCCCGTTACCACCAGCCGGTCCGAGGGGCCGAACTTCGCCGCCCCATCGAACGATAGGCTGGCGAGCCCGCCCGGATATTCGACCACCACGCGCCCGGTCAGCGCCGGGCGCACGGATTGCCCGGCGGCGCGCGCGGTAACCGCCTGGACCGAGGTCGCGGTACCGCCGATCAGGCTGGACAGGAAGTCGAAGCGATGGATCGCGAAGTCGTAGAGCAAGAGGTCGTCGATATCCTCGAACGGCGTGCCGCCGATCCATCCGTGATCCCAATACATCGCCGAATCGACCGTATGGAGCTCGCCCAGCAGACCCGCCGTCACCGCCTCGCGGATCCAGGATTGGTAGGGCGCCCAGCGGCCGTTCTGGTTGACGGCCAGCTTCACGCCCTGCGCGTCGGCAAGCTCCACCATCCGCTGCCCGGCATCGAGATCTGTGACGAAGGGCTTTTGCGACAGGACATGCTTGCCCGCCTTCAGCGCGGCCTCGATCATCGGCAGGCGAACCTCGGGATGCGGGGTCAGGTCCACCACCTCGATGTCGTCGCGCGCCAGCGTCCCGGCGATGTCGTCGGTCGCCTCGGCCTTGGGGAAGAACTCGTCGCGCTTGGCTTCCGCTTTAGCCAGCGTCCGGTTGCAGATCACCGCCACGTCGAAGCCGGCCTCGCGATAGGCGCCGAGATGCGCGACGGAGATGCCCCCCGCGCCGACCAGCGCGATTCGGGGCCGATAGGTCTTCGGCAGCGGCGGGCGGTAGGGCAGGTCGGGCGCCTCGGTCTCGGGAACCTCGGCGGCGGTCAGGCTGTAGGCGTCAAGATCGGGCTCTTCGGCCATCATGGCAGCAGCTTCACGGTGCGTTTCTCGGTCGCGGCCCTGACCGCGCTGTCGATCATCCGCTGCCCGATCAGCGCGAACTGCGGATCAAGGACGCCCGACACCGGAAGATCGCGGTCGATGCAGTCGATCATGTATTCGATGACGCCCCGCCGTCCCTTCGGAAGCACGTCGACCGGCACCTTGCGGTGCGAGGTATCGGCCCGGGTCTGAAGTGTCACATGGTCGTCGTAGTCCCAACTGGAAATACTGCCTTCCGTGCCGACCAGTTGGAAGCCGCAAAGCGGCTGCGGCTGCTGCGTCCAGGGATCGGTCAGCGTGCCCCAGCGCGTCTCGAACTTCGAGAGTCCCTTCGCATAGCGCGCGAGGGTGATCGAATGCTGATCGACCTCGATCCCGGGCGTCTCGTCGACCATCGCGGTGATCTCGACCGGTACTTCGCCGCCCATGAACCAGGTACCGAGGGTCGTGCCGTATCCGAGGTAGTCGAGGAGCGAGCCGCCGCCCGACGCCTTCTTGTACCACCAGGAACCGGACTTCTGCCGCTCGACCTCTTCCGGCGACACCGCGATCTTGTCGGCAAGGTGATAGAGCGGCCCCCGGTTGCCATCGTGGAAATGCACCTCGATCAGCCCGCCAATGGCGCCTTCGTCGATCAGCCGCTTGGCCGTGTTGTGCGACGGATACCAGGCGAGCGGCCAGTTGACGGCAAGTCGATTGCCCGTCCCCTCCATTGCAGCGATCATCGCGCGGGCGTCGTCCACGTTGGCGGCGAAGGGCTTTTCGACCATGACGTTCAGCCCGTGCGGGGCGAGCGCGCGCACCGTGTTGGCATGTTCGGCCGTGGCGGAACAGACGATTGCGAGGTCGGCATTGGTCTTCGCCAGGCAGTCTTCGAGATCGGTGAAGACGCGGTTCTCGGGGATGGCGAAACTCGCGATGGCAGCGGCCATGCGGGCACGGTCGGGGTCGTAGATGCCGGCGATCTCGGCGTCCGGATGGTCATGCACCTGCCGCAGCAGATCGCCCATATGCATGTGATCGAAACAGATGCCGAGAACGCCGTGCCGCGCCACCTTCGCCCCTCCCGACGCGATGAGTCAGGCAAAGCCTAGTCCCGATACGGCCGTTCCACAAACTCGAAAATGGAAATTCGCTTCGAGACCGGGTAAGCAGAAAGCGGCAAAGGGAGGACGGCGATGGTCTATGCGACGGCGGACGGAGGGACCGGTGACCGGCTGAGGGTCGGCATGGTCGGTGGTGGGCAGGGGGCGTTCATCGGGGCGGTGCATCGGCTGGCGATGCGTCTCGACGACCGGATCGCGCTTACCGCCGGGGCGCTTTCGTCGGACCCGGAGAATGCGCGGGCCTCGGCGGCGGAACTGGGGATCGCAGCGGACCGGGCGTACGCCGACTACATCGCGATGGCGAAGGCCGAGGCGGAGCGGCCGGACGGGATCGAGGCGGTGGTGATCGTGACGCCGAACAACCTGCACGCGCCGGTGGCGACGGCCTTCCTCAAGGCCGGAATTGACGTGATCTGCGACAAGCCGTTATCGGTGACGCCGGACGAGGCTGCCGCGCTCGAGGCGCTGACCCGGAAGACCGGGCGAAAGTTCCTCGTGACGTTGAACAACACCGGCTACGGCATGGTGCGACAGGCCCGCCAGATGGTCGAGGCGGGTGAACTGGGGCAACTGGTTTCGGTCCATGCCTCCTACATCCAGGACTGGCTGACGCGGCCAATCGACGCCGAAGGGCAGAAGCAGGCCGAATGGCGCACCGACCCGGCACGGGCGGGCGAGTCGGCGGTGCTGGCCGATATCGGCGTTCATGCCTTCAACCTGGCCAGCTTCGTCTCGGGACAGGGGGCGGAAGCGGTGGCCGCCGAACTCTTCACGGCGGTGCCGGGGCGGCGGCTCGACGACAACGCGCATGTGCTGGTGCGTTGGACCGGAGGGGCGCGGGGGACCATCCTCGCCAGCCAGACCTCGCCGGGGCATTACAACGACCTGAGCTTGCGGATTTACGGCAAGAATGCCGGCCTCGAGTGGTCGGGAGCAAGGCCGGAGGAGTTGCGCTTTTCCCCCTATGGCGAGGAGAGCCGGACACTGGTGAGGGGCGGGCATGGCGGCACCTCGGCCAGCGCCGAGGTCTCGCGGATGCCGGCCGGGCATCCAGAAGGCTATATCGAGGCCCTTGCCAACTGGTACCGCGACGCCGCAGCCATCGTGAAGGCGCACAGGGCGGGCAAGCCGGTCGATCCGGTGCTGGCCGCACGGGTGCCGGATGTCGTCGCCGGGGCGCGCGGGGTGAGGTTCGTTTCGGCAGCGGTAGCATCGAACAGGGCCGGAGGCGGTTGGACGAAGGTCCAGGCCTAGCTGCCTCAGCGGATCGGGATATTCTCTCGCAAGATGATCCTCGGCTCGATATCCTTGAGCGGCAGGAGAGGCGTGCTGGCGGCGATGGCGCCCAGAAGGCGGATCACGGCCTGCTCGCCCACCAGCCGCGCGTTCTGGTCGATCACGACGTCGATCTGGTCCGCCGCCAGCCAGGCGCGGGTACTGTCGGTCAGGTCATGCATGATGACGAAGGGCCGCCGGGCGGGACGCGCCTCCTCAAGCGCCTGCACGATCCCGGTGCGGCCGGCCCCGACGCAGTAGATGCCGATGAGGTCCGGTTCGGTCCTGAGCAGCGCCGTCATGGCAGCGCGGGAACGTTCGCTGTCTTCGCCAGTCTCGACCGCCGGCAGCAGCGTCAGGTTCGGGAAGTCGTGCTCCAGAAGCGCGCGGAACCCGTATTCCCGCCCCTGATGTCCGTGATAGGCGCGCGAGCCGAGGAACAGTCCGACCGGCCCCCGCGCCGCGCGGGCCATCCGTCCCATGATGAGCGCCGCCGTCCGACCGGCGACGACGTTGTCCACGCCGATATAGGCGGAACGCGGCGTCGCCAGCACGTCCGAGGCGATCGTCACCACGCGCACCCCCGCCTCGCAGATCCGCCGGATCGCCTCGCGCGATTTCGGGTGGTCGACGGTGACCAGGCCGACGCCGCTGGTCCGGAGCGACAGCCCTTCGAGTGCGGGCAGCAGCGCGTCGGGACCGAAGCCGTCGAGCGTGCGAATGTTGCAGGAGGCAACGAGCGGCAGATTGGCGGCGAAGCCGCGAATGCTCTCGGCCATCTCGCCCATGAAGCCGCTGTGCAGAAAGGGAATGAAGAATTCCAGGTGCACGGGGCGCGAGGGCAGCGGCACCATGCCTTCGAAGGGAAGGTAGCCGAGATCGCGCGCCGCTTGCAGCACCCGCTGCCGGTTCGCCGCCGAAACGCCCACACGCCCGTTCAGGACACGGTCCACCGTGGCCGTCGAGACGCCCGCGTTGCGGGCAATATCGATGATCGTGGTCTTGCCCATCACCATTCCGGACTTCAAAACGGCCATAGCATGTGACCGACAGCGCTGTCACCGGCGGGCGCACATCAAGCCGCTCTGATGTGATCTGATGTGAAACCGGGTTGTGACATTCTGTCACATAACTGAAGATCAGACATCGCCCGCTCTTAACGTAGGGGCTGGATCGGCCCCTCGCATTTTGCGACCGAAGACAGAAATGCGGCGTCGAGTTCGACCGGAGGGGGAGGCTGCAAAATGACTGCAAGTGAAGCCGGTCTGGTTCCCGCGCGCGACTATTCGCTGACCGGCGACGCCGCGAAGGGCGCAATCGAAAGCGGGCTGGCCGCCGCCGAGTGGTATCACACCGAAGTTCCGCGCAAGGTGATGAAGGATCTTATGCAGCGCCGCGACGGGCCGGCCATCCGCGACACGGTCGTTTGGATCGTGTCGCATCTCGCCCTTGCCGCCGGCGGGATATGGTTCTGGGGCACATGGTGGGCGGTGCCGTTCTGGCTGGCCTACGGCGTCCTTTATGGCTCGGCCTGCGACTCGCGCTGGCACGAATGCGGCCACGGCACCGCCTTTCGCACCCGTTGGATGAACGACGCGGTCTATCACATCGCCTCGTTTCAGGTGCTGCGGAATCCCGTCAACTGGCGCTGGAGCCATGCCCGCCATCACACCGACACGATCATCGTCGGCCGCGACGCGGAGATCATCTGGATGCACCCGGTGAAGATGGCGCTGAAGGCGCTGGCCTTCGTCGGCATCGTCGACGCCTGGACCTCGTTCAAAGGGCTCGCGCGCAACGCGATGGGTGAGTTGTCGGCGGACGAAAAAGACTACGTCCCGGAAATCGAGCGGCCGAAGGCGATCTTCTGGGCACGGGTGCATATGGTCATCTACGCGGCGACGCTTGCCATCACTCTCTGGATGCTGGCTGCCGGGATGGGCTGGAAGGCCGCGATTCCGTTCCTGCTGATCGGCGGGCCGCGAGTCTACGGTTGCTGGCACATGGTCATGACCGGGCTTTTGCAACACGGCGGACTGGCCGAGGACGTGCTGGACCATCGGCTGAACAGCCGGACGGTCTATATGAACCCGGTGACGCGCTGGCTCTACTGGAACATGAACTACCATGTGGAGCATCACATGTTCCCGATGGTGCCCTACCACGCGCTACCGAGGCTGCACGAGACGATCAAGCACGACCTGCCCGAACCGAACCCTTCGATCTGGCACGCCTACAGGGAGGTCTGGCAAGCCGTTCTGCGCCAGCGCCACGAGAAGGGCTATTACCTGAAGCGCGAGTTGCCGCCGGGTGCGAGGCCCTATCGTGGCGAGTTGCACGAAGCGGTCCCCGACCGCGCCACGGCCTGACCAGCGAGACGAGAGAAACATGCCCTGGATCGCCGCCTGTCCCGCAGATGAAATCGAAAAAGAGGTCGTTATGCGCTGGGAGCACAGCGGGAGGAGCCATGTGGCCTTTTGCTGCCCGGACGGCGCATTCTTCTTCACCGACGGGCTCTGCGCCACCCGGGCCGAGACCGGGCAGGTCAAGGTGCAGGTAGCCTGATGGCGGCAGAGGCATCCTCTGCCGCGAAGCGCCGTTTGCCGACGGTCGCCGATCTGCGTGCGCTCAAGGGTCAGCGCCAACTGTCCATGCTGCGCTATTTCTCGCTGGACGAGGCTGCGGCGGCCGAGGCGGCGGGCATCGACATCGCCTCGGTTCCACCCGAGATCGCGCTCGACCCGCGTTACAGGCAGGCGGCGCCATCGATCTTCTCGATGACGGGCATGACGCATCTCGAGGCTGGGACGCCTGCGGACTACCTCCGCTGGTCGGGGGATGCGATCAACAGGGGCGCCGACGCAATATATTGCTCGGGCTCGCTGAAGACCGTCGAATACCTCACCCGCGAGCACATCCCGGTCGTCGGCCATGTCGGGCTGGTGCCCGCGCGGGCGACCTGGACCGGGGGGTTCCGGGCGGTCGGCAGGACAGCTGCGGCGGCGCTGAAGCTATATGACGAAGTGCGGGGCTACGAAGAGGCAGGGGCGATCGCGGTCGAGATCGAGGTGGTTCCGGCAGACTTGGCGACCGAGATTTCGAGGCGGGTCGGAATCCTCTTGTGGTCGATGGGTTCGGGGGCAGGCTGCGACGCGCAATATCTCTTCGCCAGTGATATACTCGGCCAGACCGAGGGGCGCATACCGCGCCATTCCAAAGTCTACCGCGATTTCAAGGCGGAGTATGCGCGACTTCAGGCGGAGAGGGTTTCCGCTTTCCGCGAGTTCGTCGCGGATGTCGAAGATGGCGCCTACCCGGAGGACAAACACATCCTGCACATGGCGCCGGCCGAACTCGACGGTTTTCTCGACGGACTGGAGCGGCGGCGGGCGTCGGCTGAATGAAGAAGGAAAACCGGGCATCCCGTCCGGAGGTCGACAGAGGAGGAACAGACGATGATGAGACATAAATTCCTGGTGGCGGCGGGGGTGCTGGCGCTGACCGCCGGTCTCGCCCACGCACAAGACAAGAAGACCTTCTACTGGATATCGCACGGCGGCCCGGCGGACCCGGTCTGGACCTACTTCCTGCAAGGCGCCGAAGCATGGGGCAATCAGACCGGCAACACGGTGAACACCTCGTTCCACTCGGGCGACGTACCGAGCCAGCAGGAAGCCGTCCGCGCCGCCATCGCCGCCGGTGCGAACGGCATCTGCTCGACGAGCCCCGACCCCGGCTCGATGGTCGATGTCGTGAAGGAGGCGCGCGATGCCGGGATCCCGATCGTGAACTTCAACACGCCCGAACTCCGCGCCGGACTGGAACGCCTATGTCGGCGGCGATCTGTTGCATGTCGGCCGGTCCTGGGCGCAGTATCTTGTCGATCATGGCATGGTGAAGGAGGGCGATTTCGTCTGGATGCCGGTCGAGGTACCCGGCGCCTCGTACGGCGTCGAAGAGGAGAAGGGCATCGCCGAGGTGTTCAAGCCGCTGAACATCACCTGGGAAGTGACCGACGCGACGCTCGACCAGGCCGAGGTCATCACCCGGATGACCGACTACATCACCGCCAACCGCGACAAGATCAAGGCGATGATCGGCCTTGGCGACATGGTGACCGGATCAGTGAAGCGGGTCTGGGATCAGGCGGGCGTCAAGCCAGGCGAGATCCCGGTCGTCGGCTGGGGCAATTCGCTCGACACCACGCAGGAGGTGATGGACGGCTACGTCGCCGCCGGCATGTGGCAGGACCCGCAGGCGACCTCGTATATGTGCCTCTCGGCGCTGTTGATGGAGACCGACGGAATCCCGATCGGCTTCAACATCATCACGGGCGCGCTCTACGAGAAGGACACCGCGCCGGTCTATGACAAGATCATGGGCGGCAAGTGACGCGCGCTCCGTCGCCACGGCGCGCCTGATACGTTCCGCCCGCGGGAGACCGCGGGCGGTCGCTTCCCCCCAAAGACCGGCAGGACCGACGATGACCGACCACATCACCACATCCGAGGCGCATCCGCCCGAACCCGGCCTCGTCAGGCTCCTGGTCGCCAAGCCGGAGTTCGGCCCGCTGGTGCTCCTGATCCTGATGCTGATCGTCTTCACCGCGATCAACCCGGCCTTCCTGTCGATCACGAATATCGGTAACGCCCTCACTTTCACGGTTGAGCTCGGCCTCATCGCGCTCGCCATGACGCTCTTGATGACGGCCGGTGAGTTCGACCTGTCGGTCGGCTCGGTCTTCGGCTTCGCACCAGTGGTCATGTGGGCCTTTTTCAACGCGGGGATAATGCCCCTGCCGGCGGCCTTCGTCGTGGCGCTCGCGATCGCGCTCGGGATCGGACTCGTCTCGGGCCTCTTCGTCACCCGGCTCGGCATCCCGTCCTTCCTCGTCACGCTCGGGATGCTGCTGGTCGTCCGCGGCAGTGCGCTCTGGCTGACCTCCGGCTTTCCGCAGCGGACATGGGACGCAGGCCAGCAGTGGCTGGCCGAAGTGCTGGTCGGTGACTTCTACATCGGCAGCCTGCGGGTCTACATGAGCCTGATCTGGTTCATCCTGCTGGCCTTCGCGTTGCACTATCTCCTGACCCGCACCCGCTTCGGCAACTGGATTCAGGCGACGGGCGGCAACCCCGGCGCGGCGCGCAACCGCGGGGTGCCGACGCAAAGGGTCAAGGTCATCCTCTTCATGCTCTCCGCCGCGATGGCGGCTTTCGCCGGGATCATTTCGTCGATCCGCGTGTCGGCGGCGAACCCGAATTCCGGCACCGGCTATGAACTTGAGGTGATCGCCATGGTGGTGATCGGCGGCACGGTGCTGACCGGCGGGCGGGGTACCATCGTCGGCACCGTGCTGGGCGTCCTGATCCTGCGGCTGATGCGCAACGGCATCGTCCTGATCGGGGTGCCGGGCCTCGCCTACAACATTTTCATCGGCGCGATCATCCTCGGGATGATGGCGCTTCATGCCGCGCTCGAACGCCGGCACAATGCGGGGACGTGACGATGGCGGACACACCTCTCGTCGAGATGCGGCATATCGAGAAGTATTACGGCCGCGTCCACGCGCTTCGCGACGTCAACCTGACCATTCGCAAGGGTGAGATCGTCGGTCTGCTCGGCGATAACGGCGCCGGCAAGTCGACGCTCATCAAGGTGCTCTCGGGCGCCGTGCCCTACACGTCGGGCGAGATATTCATCAAAGGGCGCAAGGCCGATCTGCGCTCGACCAACGATGCCATCGACGCCGGGATCGAGACCATCTATCAGGACTCCGCGCTCGTCCCGCAGCTTTCGATCGCCCGCAACCTGTTCCTTGGGCGCGAGTTGCGCGCGGGGCCGCGGTTCCTCGACCGGCTGGATCAGGGCCGGATGAACGCGGTGGCCGCAGACCTTCTGAAGCGGGTCGGGATCTCAAAGAACATCCCGCCCACGACGCCCATCGGCTCTCTCTCGGGAGGTGAGCGGCAGGCCGTCGCTATCGCCCGCGCGATGTATTTCGACAGCGACCTCATCATCCTCGACGAACCCACCAACAACCTTGGAGTGGCCGAGACGCAGGGCGTGTTGCGTTTCGTTCGGGAAGTGCGCGACATGGGGCATTCGTGCATCTTCATCGCCCACAACATCCACCATGTCTTTCAGGTGGTGGACCGGATGGTGGTGATGCGCCGTGGCACGGTCGTGGCCGCCGATCTCAGCCCGAAGACCTCGACGATCCAGGACGTCGAGGACGTCATCACCGGGGAACACATGGCGATCTGATGAAAGTTTCCGCCAAGGGGATTGAATTCGGCTTCGACGCCCGCACCGGGCTTCTCGACGGCTTCACCGTGACCGACGGGGGGCGGCGCATTGCGCCGCTCCATCGCGCGCCGTGGGTTGGCAAGGGCGAGCCGATCCCGTCCAGTGAGCCGCCGCTGATCGCGACGCTCGGCGGTGATTTCTTCTGCGCGCCCTTCTCGGCGGCGGGCGAGGGCATACCGCTTCACGGCTGGCCGCCGAATTCGCCCTGGACGGTGCTGTCGCACGCTGACGGGACGCTCCGCGCGCTGCTCGACCGCAGCGTTCAGGGCGCGATGCTGATCAAGGAGCTTTCGGTCGAGGACGACCATCCCTTCGTCTACCAGCGCCACGTCGTGATCGGCGGACAGGGACGCCTCACTTTCGCCAATCATGCGAACGTTTCCCTGCCGCATGGCGGCCTGATCCGCACCTCGGCGAAGTCGCACTGGGAGACGCCGAAGACGCCGCAGGAAAGCGACCTGGCGCGCGGCCGTTCGGCGCTGACCTATCCAGCCCGCTCGGATGATCCCCGCGCGTTTCCGGGCGCTTCGGGGCCGAATGACCTGACCCGCTATCCCTGGAACCCGCGACACGAGGATTTCGTCATCGGTGTCGAGGCGAAGGGCCACTGGCTCGGCTGGACCGCTGTGACCCGACCGAAGGAGCGCGACCTCTACCTGTCGCTCCGCAACACCCGCACGCTTCCGATGTCGATGCTCTGGCACTCGAACGGCGGCCGCGACTACCCGCCCTGGTCCGGCCGTCATTTCGGCTGCCTCGGGGTGGAGGAAGGCGCTGCGGTGCACATGCTCGGCCTGTCTTCCGAAGCTGACCTCTCCGGCCCCGGCGCGCTGACCCTGATGCCCAGCGGGGTGGCGGCGGTGCTTCACGTCATTGGCGCGATCGACTGGCCATCGGGCGAGCCGGTCGTAGCGATCGAGCCTGATGAGGACGCGATCACGATCCACGGCGAGGGCGGGGCCACGCGGACGGTGCCCTGCCGCATCGATCTCCTGAAGGGCTGAGAATGCGCGTCCTTTACGATCCCGAACCCAGGGCGACCGAAGAGATATTCTCGCCCGAGGATCTTGCCAATTTTCGCACCGTCCATGACGTTATCGCGTGGCAAGGCGAGGATCGCGACGGCTTTTACGCTCGTCACCTGCCGACAACCGATATCCTGATCTCGCAGCAGGCGATGGGCACGGACCGGCTTGCGCTGGCACCGAAGCTTCGCGCGATCTTCAATGTCGAGACCAACTTCCTGCCCAACATCGCGTATGAGGAATGCTTCCGGCGCGGCATCCATTTGCTCGCGCCGGGCGCCGTCTTCGCTGCCCCGGTCGCCGAGATGGCGCTCGGGATGGCGCTGAGCCTTGCGCGGAACATCCACGGCGAACATGCGGCGTTCCTGCGGGGCGACGAGCAATGGCTGTTCGACGGCAACCGGGAGTCAGAGCTTCTGGGCGGTTCTACCGTCGGCATCATCGGCTTCGGCGATCTCGGCCGGTCGCTCCACCGGCTCTTGCAACCCTTCGCGGCGCGGGTGCAGGTCCACGATCCATGGTTGCCGGCCGGCCACCTGCGCCGCCTCGGGGTCGAGCCGGCGGGATTCGACGAGTTGATGGGGGGGAACCGCTTTGTCTTCGTCATGGCGTCGATCACCACCGACAATGTCGGGCTGATCGACGCCCGGGCGCTCGGCCTCATGCAGAAGGGCGCGATGCTGCTCTTGATGTCGCGCGCCGCCGCAGCCGACTTCGATGCGTTGACCGAGGCCGCCCGCTCAGGTCGTATCCGCGTCGCGACGGATGTCTTCCCGGACGAGCCGTCGCCCAGCGACGATCCGATCCGCGCAGTGCCGAACATGCTTTTTTCGCCTCACCGCGCCGGCGCCCTGCCATCTGCGCTGCGCGAGATCGGCGCTCGTGTCCTGGAGGATATCGACCTCATCTCCCGCGGCCTGCCGCCCGTCGCCTGCCGCCGGGCCGAGCGCGAGACGGTGGCGCGGATGCGTTCGATGCCGGTCGAGAAGAGCTGAGTATCGGTTTCGCTGCCGCCCTAGCGCCAGCCCTAGCCCGCGGTCCGGCTAATCCGCCGACCGACGCTGACGATGATCGACTGGCAGAGCGCCATCGCCGGGATTTGGGAGCGGAAATGGCCAAGTCGCGCCTCGCGGACATAGAGTGTCGCGAGTCCCAGCCGGGCGATCGGGCTCATCTCGTTGTCGGTGATCGAGAGGAGCCTGTGGCCGGCCTTCGCTGCGGCCTCTGCCGACGCCAGCGTCTCGGGCGTGTAGCTGTCGAACGTGATCGCCAGAACCACGTCCTCCGGCCCGACAAAGCGTAACTGCTCGGCACGCATCGAACCGAGATTGTCCACAAGGTTTGCGTGCATGCCGACCTGGCTGAGGCCGTAATAGCAGTAGGCGCCAACCCCGAAGGCGCCGCGCGCCGCGACGATGTGGACCATGTGCGCCGAGGCCAGCGCTTCGATGAAGGTCGCCATCGCATCGCGGTCGGTCTCCTCGCGCAGGCGGATCAGCGTGTCGAGTCCGGACTGGATGAAGGTATCGAAGACGGCGCTCGGGTCATCGAGGTCAAGTGGACCCGGAGCAGGACGTGACGCAGCCAGCGCCTGCAACTGCTCGCTATAGCGCAAACGCGGCCCGACAAGGCGTTGCCGGAACACCGCCTGGAGCTCGGCGAAACCGGCAAAGCCCACTTCCTTGGTGAAGCGGGTGATCGTCGACGTCGGCACGCCGGCCATCCGGGCCAGTTCGACGATGTTGTAGATCGCGACGTCCTCGGGGTTGTTCAGCAGGAACTGCGCCACCTGCCTGAGCCGGCGGGATAGCCTGAGATCGGCGGAGGACAGGTGGGCGACCAGACCTTCGAAATCCTCGATGCGGCTTGTCCCGCTCACGGCGCGCCCACCACGCGCTGTTCGAGGTCGATGCAGGTGCCGGTCTGAAGGCCGGATTGCGGGCCGAGCAGATAGACCGCGAGCCGCGCCACTTCGATGGGTTCAAGCAGGCGCCCGAGCGGCATCCTGGATGCCGCTTCGGCCAACCAGTCGGCGCCCTTGCCCAATGTCTCGCTTTGCATCACATGCTCCGCCGGGGTCGCCGACCAGCCCATGTTGATGCCGTTGACCCGGATGCGGTCGGCCAGATGTGCGTTTGCAGCATTCTTCGTCAGCGTCGAAAGCGCGCCCTTGCTCGCGGAATAGATGGCGAGGTCCGGCGCGCCGCAATGGGCATTCATCGACTGGATGTTGACCACCGAACCGGGCCGGTGCAGGTCGAGGCACTGGCGGATGAATGCCTGCATCAGAAGGAACGGCGCGCGCGCGTTGATCGCGAAGACATGCCCCCACAGTTCCGCCGTTCCGTCGCGGAACGAGGCGCGGTCAGTCGTTCCGGCGGCATTGACGAGCCCGTCGATCGGACCGCACCAAGCCGCAGCATCCGTGAAAAGACGGGGCGGTGCGGTCGGGTCGGCGAGATCGGCGGGAAACATGCGTGCCGCACAGCCAAGCGCATCGAGCGCCTCCTGCACATCACGGGCCTTGGCCGCCAACCGCCCGGACAACGCGATCGCGCGGGCGCCTTGCCGGGCCGCTTCCAGCGCGATCGCGGCGCCGACGCCCTGCGTTGCCCCCGTGACGAGGATTGCCATGCCTTCGAGCGATCGCAGGTCTCTGTCCTCCGCAGCTGTGGCGGCCGTTTTCTGCCCGCTATTGCAATCCGACTTCTAGACAGCCGGAATTGCAAATTCAATTTTGATTGCTGCCAACTTCGCAAACGGCCGAGCGTGCGCCTGTCACAGGGCAGCGGACCTGTCCGGCGCGAGCTTGCCCGGTTCGATCTCGCGGTCCGCCGGCCATTGCGCATCCGGTCGCAGCCTATGGGGCGGCGTCTCAGTCGAGTGTCGGAAGATACGCACCGTTCAACGACCGGATATGATCTCGCAGACGCGCAACGACCGCGCGGGAATCCCTGCCGGCCGGCTGCACAAGAAACCATTGGCGGACAATCGGCAGGTCGGGAAGATTGACGCGGACCAAACGGTGCGTCGCGAGTTCCTCGGTCACCGTATGGAGGCTCAGAAAGGCGACGCCGAGGCCAGCCATGGCGGCTTGCTTGATCGTCTCGTTCGAATCCATCTCAAGGAATTCGGCCACGCGACCCTCACCGATGCGATCGAGGTAGCGTGTCATCAGGATACGCGTTCCCGACCCCTCTTCGCGCGACAGGATGATGTTGTCGAACAGATCGTCGACGTCCGCGGCCTTGCCGTCGGCAAGGGGATGATCGGGCGCCACCAGAAGCCCGTGCGGATGCGCGCCTAGAGGTTCCGCTTCGACGACGGGATGCCGCGGTGGCCGTCCCATGATGGCAAGGTCGAGCGTCCCCTGATCCAGCCCGGCGATAATGGTCTCGCGATTGCCGACGCGAAGCGCGATTTCGATTCCGGGGGCGGATTCGCGCAGCATCTTTACGAGCCAGGGCGCAAAATACTTGCCGGTGGAGACAACGCCGAGTGTCACGCGGCCGGTGAGGCCGCGCGAAATCGCCTGTACTTCGGTCGCGCACTGCGACAAAACGCCCGAAATCCGTATCGCGGCGTCCAGCACCGCTTTTCCTTCGACGGTCAGCGCCGATCCGGCATTGTCGGATTTCCGTCGCACCATCGGGCAATCAAGCGCGCTTTCTAACCCCTTGATCTGAGAGTGAATCGCGGGAACGGTCAGGCCAAGATCGCCTGCCGCGCCGGTCAGGGAACCGAAGCGTTCAACCGCAACAAGGGTGCGCAATTGGCGCAATGTGATCGTATCAGGACGCATCTTGTTAAATAAATTCTAATGTCAGTTACGAATTATTTAATTTTCATAAATCTTGGCGGAACGCAAGGTCTCCCTGTCACCCGTGGGAGGAGACATGATGCTGATGGCAGATCAGGCGATCATCCAGATACCGGATGCAGCCCCCGAAATCGTCAAGGTGTTGGAGCGGATCGCGAAAGTCGGGGCCGAGCTTGCCTGGACGATCCAGACGAACGGGCTTGAGACCGACCTGAGTGCGGCACGCGGCACAAACAGCGATGGCGACGGGCAAAAGGCGCTCGACGTGATCGCCGACGAGCAGTTCTTCGATGCGCTACAGTCGACTTCGGTCCGCTACTATGCGTCGGAAGAACGTGAAACGATCGTCGAGGCCAATCCCCAGGGCAAACTGGCGCTCGCCATCGACCCGCTCGACGGGTCGTCGAACATCGGCGTCAACGTCTCCATCGGCACCATCTTTTCCATCTTCGAATGTGCCGAAACGGCCGAGGCAAGCTTTCTGCGCCCGGCGCGGGAACAGATCGCGGCGGGCTACATCATCTACGGGCCGCAATGCGCCTTCGTGGTAAGCTGGGGCAAGGGCGTACACATGTTCGTCCTCGATCCGCAGACGCGCGCATTCCGTGTGGTCGATGCCGGCGTCAGCATCGCGCCCGATGCCTCGGAATATGCCATCAACACATCGAACTACCGGCACTGGCCGGCGCCGATCCGGGCCTATATCGACGATTGCGTCGCGGGGTCCGAAGGGCCGCGCGGGCGTAATTTCAACATGCGCTGGATCGCCTCTCTGGTTGCCGAAACGCACCGGATCTTCATGCGTGGCGGCATCTTCCTTTATCCCGGCGACCTTCGGCCCGGATATGAGCGGGGCCGTCTGCGGCATGTCTACGAATGCGCGCCGATCGCCTTTCTGGTCGAAGAGGCCGGCGGCGGGGCAACGGATGGCTCGGAACCCATTCTCAGCCTGACACCGGCATCACTGCATGCACGCACGCCGTTCGTCTTCGGCTCGCCGGACAAGGTGGCGCGGGTCAGCAGCTATTTCGACATGCCACCTGAGGAAACCTCGGCACTTTTCGGCAAACGCGGCCTTTTCAGGACCTGAGACATGAGCAAGAAACACCCGATCATCTCTGTCACCGGCTCCTCCGGCGCGGGCACCACCACGGTCAAGCATACGTTCGACCAGATCTTCCGGCGCGAGGGCGTGACGGCGGTCTCCATCGAGGGCGACGCCTTTCACCGCTTTGACCGGGCTGCGATGAAGGACGAACTCGCCCGCCGGGTCGAGGCCGGAGATGCGTCCTTCTCGCACTTTTCCTATGAGGCGAACGAGCTTGAGAAGCTGGAAGAGGCCTTTCGCGGCTATGGCCAGACCGGCAAAGGCTTTACCCGCCACTACGTCCATGACGACCGCGAATCCGCGCTCTATGGCGTTGAGCCCGGTAAATTCACCGCTTGGGAGGAGTTTCCGGGCGGCACCGATCTTCTCTTCTACGAAGGTCTGCACGGGGCCGTGGTCAACGACACCGTCAATCTCGCCAAACTCGCCGATCTCAAGATCGGGGTGGTGCCGGTCATCAACCTTGAATGGACGCAGAAGATACACCGCGACCGCGCCAGCCGGGGCTATTCGACCGAGGCGGTGACCGACACCATCCTGCGCCGGATGCACGCTTATGTGCATTGCATCTGCCCGCAGTTCACCGAGACCGACATCAACTTCCAGCGCGTGCCGGTGGTAGACACCTCGAACCCGTTCATCGCGCGTTGGATTCCGACCGCCGACGAAAGCCTGGTGGTGATCCGGTTCAGAAGTCCGCGCGGCATTGATTTTCCCTATCTCACCTCGATGATCGACGGCTCCTGGATGAGCCGCGCGAATTCCATCGTGATCCCCGGGCCGAAGCTCGATCTGGCGATGCAGTTGATCCTGACGCCGCTGATCAACCGGCTTGTCCACGAATCCAGGCGCGCGTGAGGTTCCAATGAAACATGTCGATCTGAACAGCGAAACCCTGATGGCCAATGCGATCCGCGCGCTGGCGATGGATGCGGTCGAGGCGGCGAAATCCGGTCATCCCGGCATGCCGATGGGTATGGCGGATGTGGCGACGGTGCTCTTCAACCGTTTCATCAGCATCGACCCGTCGCAGCCCGACTGGCCCAACCGCGACCGCTTCGTCCTGTCTGCGGGCCATGGATCGATGCTGCTCTACGCGCTCCACCATCTTCTCGGCTATGACGATATGGGCATGGATCAGCTCCGCGCTTTCCGCCAGTTGGGTAGCCGGACGGCGGGGCACCCGGAATACGGTCATGCCAAGGGGATCGAGGTCACGACCGGGCCCTTGGGGCAGGGGATCGCCACTGCCGTCGGCATGGCCTTGGCCGAACGCATGGGCAATGCCCGGTATGGTGACCTATGCGACCACTTCACCTATGTCATCGCCGGCGACGGTTGCCTGATGGAGGGCATAAGCCATGAGGCGATCGACCTTGCGGGCCACCTTGGCCTTGGGCGCCTGATCGTCCTTTGGGACGACAACAGGATCACCATCGACGGCGATACCGCGCTTTCGACTTCGACCGACCAGCGCGCGCGTTTTGCCGCCGCCGGCTGGCATGTGCAGAGCGCAGATGGCCATCATCCGACCGAGATCGGTGATGCGATTGCCGAGGCGCAGCGCGATCCGCGCCCATCGCTCATCGCCTGCCGCACGGTGATCGGCTACGGCGCGCCGACAAAGCAGGGCGGGCATGACGTGCATGGCGCGCCGCTTGGGGCCGAGGAAATTGCCCGCGCGCGAAAGGCTCTGAACTGGCCGCATGAGCCGTTCGAGATTCCCGCTGAGGTCTACGTCGCCTGGCGGCGCGCAGCCGCACGCGGGAAGGCGGCGCGCGAAGCATGGGAAGCGATCCTCCCGGCCTCTGCTGCCCGTGCGGCCTTCAAGATCGCACTTGCAGGCGACGTCACGGCGCTCGACGCGGCGATGGCGGCCTACAAGGCGAAGCTTGTCGCAGAGGCCCCGAAGGTCGCCACCCGCAAGGCCAGCGAAATGGCGCTTGAGGTCGTGAACGCGGCGCTGCCCTTCACGGTCGGCGGGTCGGCTGATCTGACCGGATCGAACCTGACGCGATCCAAGGGCATGCGGCCCGTCACCAGGGATGATTACGCCGGCTCCTATATCCACTACGGCATCCGCGAACATGGCATGGCGGCGGCGATGAACGGCATCGCCTTGCATGGGCTTTTCAAGCCCTATGGCGGCACCTTCCTTGCCTTTGCCGACTACTGCCGCCCGTCGATCCGGCTCGCCGCGCTGATGGGCGTGCCCGTTACCTATGTGATGACCCATGACAGCATCGGGCTGGGTGAGGACGGCCCGACCCACCAGCCGGTCGAACATCTGGCGAGCCTCCGCGCGATCCCCAATCTGACGGTGATCCGCCCCGCCGACGCGGTGGAGTCGGCCGAGGCCTGGGAAATCGCGATGCGGTCGAAGACGTCGCCGACCATGCTGATCCTGTCGCGGCAGAACCTGCCGACGGTGAGGCACACGGTCGAGGGGAACCGGGTCGCCGAAGGCGCCTACCTTCTTCACGACCCGGCGGCGCGCGCGGCGACGTTGATCGCGACCGGCTCCGAGGTGGAGATCGCCCTTGCCGCCGCCGATCTTCTGGCGGGCGAGGCGATCGAGGTCGCCGTCATTTCCGCGCCCGCCTTTGAACTCTTCGCCGCCCGGCCCGCCTCTGAACGCTCCGCGCTTCTGGGCGATGCCCCCCGCGTCGGCATCGAGGCCGCGATCCGGCAGGGCTGGGACCTCTTCCTGCGCCCGGAGGATGCCTTCGTCGGGATGGAGGGCTTCGGCGCCTCGGCCCCGGCCCCCGATCTCTACCGCCATTTCGGCATCACCGCCGAAGCGGTGGCCACCCATGTCAAGTCACTGATCTGAGGAACGGGAATGACCATCAAAGTCGCTATAAACGGGTTCGGACGCATCGGTCGCAACGTGCTGCGCGCCATCATGGAATCCGGCCGCACCGATATCGAGGTCGTCGCCATTAACGATCTCGGCCCGGTCGAGACTAATGCCCACCTGATCCGCTTCGACAGCGTACACGGCCGCTTTCCCGGCGAGGTGACGACCACGGCCACGACGATCGACGTGGGCCGGGGGCCAATCGAGGTGACAGCACTCCGCGATCCGAAGGAACTGCCCTGGAAAGGCGTCGATGTGGCGCTGGAATGCACCGGCATCTTCACCGCCCGCGACAAGGCGGCGCTGCATCTCCAGAACGGATCGAAGCGGGTTCTCGTCTCGGCCCCCGCCGATGGGGCGGACAAGACCGTCGTCTTCGGTGTCAACCACGGCACGCTGACGAAGGACGACCTCGTCGTCTCGAACGCCTCCTGCACTACCAACTGCCTTTCCCCGGTCGCAAAGGTCCTGAACGACGCCATCGGTATCTCAAAGGGATTCATGACGACGATCCATTCCTACACCGGCGACCAGCCGACGCTCGATACCATGCACAAGGACCTCTATCGCGGACGGGCGGCGGCGCTTTCCATGATCCCGACATCGACCGGCGCGGCCAAGGCCGTCGGCCTCGTCCTGCCGGAACTCAAGGGCCGGCTCGACGGTGTGGCGATCCGGGTGCCGACGCCGAATGTGTCGGTCGTCGATCTGGTGTTCGATGCCGCCCGCGATACCACCGTCGAGGAGATCAACGCCGCGATCTGGGCGGCGTCGAAAGGACCGCTCAATGGCGTGCTTGGCTATACCGAGCACCCGAATGTCTCCGCCGACTTCAACCATGATCCGCGCTCTTCGATCTTCCACATGGACCAGACCAAGGTGATGGGCGGGCGGATGTGCCGGATCCTGTCCTGGTACGACAACGAATGGGGCTTTTCCAACCGCATGGCGGATACCGCCGTCGCGATGGGGAGGTTGATTGAGGCCGGTGCTTCACGCGTGAAAGAGGACGCAACCATCTGAAATTGCGAGAAACCGCGAAGAACCCTAACCAGAATTTAACCCCGCGCGGATGCAGCGCGACAGCAGATGCAAAGGAGGCCGGAATGGCGCTCATCACCCTCAGACAGCTTCTTGATCACGCCGCAGAGCATGGCTATGGCGTTCCCGCCTTCAACATCAACAACATGGAGCAGGGGCTGGCGATCATGACGGCCGCCGCCGCCTGCGACGCGCCGGTGATCCTTCAGGCGAGCCGGGGCGCGCGGTCCTATGCGGGTGACATCATGCTGCGCCACATGGTCACCGCTCTGGCCGAGATGAACCCCGATATCCCGGTCGTGCTGCATCAGGACCACGGCAACAACGAGGCGACCTGCCTTTCCGCGATCCGCCACGGCTTCACCTCCGTGATGATGGACGGCTCGCTGATGGAGGACATGAAAACCCCGGCGAGCTATGACTACAACGTCGCCATCACCCGGCGGGTGACCGGTGCCGCGCATTCCGTCGGCGCCTCGGTCGAGGGTGAACTCGGCATTCTCGGCAGCCTTGAGACAGGCGAGGCGGCGGTTGAGGACGGGTCCGGCGCGGAAGGCAAGCTTTCCCACGATCAGCTTCTGACCGATCCCGATCAGGCGGTGGATTTCGTCACCCGGACAGGCTGCGACGCGCTCGCCATCGCCTGCGGCACCAGCCACGGCGCCTACAAGTTCAGCCGCAAGCCCGATGGCGATATCCTGTCGATGGAGACCATCGCGGGCATCCACGCGAAACTGCCGAACACGCATCTCGTCATGCACGGCTCGTCCTCGGTGCCGCAGTATCTTCAGGACCTCATCAACGCCAATGGCGGTGCCATGCCGCAGACCTATGGCGTCCCGGTCGAGGAGATCGAGCGCGGCATCCAGATGGGGGTGCGCAAGGTCAATATCGACACCGATTGCCGAATGGCCATGACCGGCCAGTTCCGCAAGGTCGCGACAGAAAGGCCCGAAGAATTCGATCCGCGCAAGTTCCTGATCCCCGCGATGAAGGAGCTTGAAGCGCTCTGCCGTGACCGGTTCGAGCGGTTCGGGACGGCGGGCAACGCCGCGAAAATCAAGGTCATCGCCATGGACGACATGGCCAAAAGATACGCGTCGGGAACCCTTGGCGCGATCACCCCGGCCTCGAAGGCCGCATGAAAGGGAGTGCGACTATGCCAGACGGAAACAACAGCGAAATCACCGACAAGAAGAAGCGCTATGCTGCCGGCGTACTGAAATACGCGCAGATGGGCTATTGGGACGGCGACTACGAGCCGAAGGACACCGACCTGCTTGCGCTTTTCCGGATCACCCCGCAGGAGGGGGTGGACCCGATCGAGGCGGCGGCGGCGGTGGCGGGCGAAAGTTCGACCGCGACCTGGACCGTGGTCTGGACTGACCGCCTGACCGCCTGCGACCAGTACCGCGCCAAGGCCTACAAGGTCGAACCCGTGCCGGGCACGCCGGGGCAATACTTCTGCTATGTCGCCTATGACATCATCCTCTTCGAGGAAGGGTCGATCGCGAACCTCACGGCCTCGATCATCGGCAATGTCTTCAGCTTCAAACCGTTGAAGGCCGCGCGGCTTGAGGACATGCGGATGCCCGTGGCTTACGTGAAGACCTACAAGGGCCCGCCGACCGGCATCGTGGTCGAGCGCGAGCGTCTCGACAAGTTCGGCCGGCCGCTGCTGGGGGCGACGACCAAGCCCAAACTGGGCCTGTCGGGCAAGAACTATGGCCGCGTCGTTTATGAGGGTCTGAAAGGTGGTCTCGACTTCATGAAGGATGACGAGAACATCAACTCGCAGCCCTTCATGCACTGGCGCGACCGCTTTCTCTACGTGATGGAGGCGGTGAACAAGGCGACGGCGGAGAGCGGCGAGGTCAAGGGCCATTACCTCAACATCACCGCCGGGACGATGGAAGAGATGTACCGCCGGGCGGAATTCGCCAAGCAACTCGGGTCGGTCGTCGTGATGGTCGACCTCATCATCGGCTGGACGGCGATCCAGTCGATATCCGAGTGGTGCCGCCAGAACGACATGATCCTGCACATGCACCGCGCCGGGCATGGCACCTATACGCGCCAGAAGAACCACGGGATTTCGTTCCGGGTGATCGCGAAATGGCTGCGGCTTGCGGGGGTGGATCACCTGCACTGCGGCACCGCCGTCGGCAAGCTGGAAGGCGATCCGATGACCGTGCAGGGCTACTACAACGTCTGCCGCGAGACGAAGAACTTGGTCGATTTGCAACGCGGCATCTTCTTCGAGCAGGATTGGGCCGATATCCGCAAGGTGATGCCGGTCGCCTCGGGTGGCATCCATGCCGGGCAGATGCACCAGCTTCTCGACCTTTTCGGCGACGATGTGGTGCTCCAATTCGGCGGCGGCACTATCGGGCATCCGATGGGCATCCAGGCCGGTGCCACCGCGAACCGTGTGGCGCTGGAGGCGATGGTCCTGGCCCGCAATGAAGGCCGCGCCATCGCGACCGAGGGGCCGGAAATCCTGCGCGCCGCCGCCAAGTGGTGCAAGCCCCTGGAGGCCGCGCTCGACACCTGGGGCAACATCACCTTCAACTATGCCTCCACCGACACCTCCGACTTTGTCGCAATCGCGGCCGTATCATAAGGGAGACCAACATGCGTATCACTCAAGGCTGCTTTTCCTTCCTGCCCGATCTCGATGATGTGCAGATCACGGCGCAGGTCGAATATTGTCTTGGCCGCGAATGGGCGGTGGGGGTGGAATACACCTACGATCCCCATCCGCGGAACACTTATTGGGAGATGTGGGGCCACCCGATGTTCGACCTGAAGGACGCCAAGGGCGCGATGATGGAACTGGATGACTGCCGCAAGGCGCATCCCGAGGCCTATATCCGCCTCGTCGCGTTCGACAGCACGCGGGGCATCGAGACGGTGACGATGAGCTTCATCGTCAATCGGCCGAAAGACGAGCCGACGATCCACATGACGCGGGCCGAGGTCGATGGAAGGTCGATCCGCTACACGCACGCGGTCGCGCGGTGATTGAAGGGCGGGGGGCTGCCAGCCCCCCGCACTCCCCCCGTGGGTATTTGGGCAACGAAGAAGCAGGAGAGGCGCAATGGATCGGGAGGTTGAGACCCCACTGCCGACGACGGTCGATCTCAGGGTGGAATACGAGGCCTCGGGCGTAGGCGAGATCCTCGATGAACTGGACCGCGAACTGATTGGCCTCGCACCCGTCAAGAGCCGCATTCGCGAGACGGCTGCACTTCTGCTGGTCGACCGGGCGCGGAAATCGCTGGGGCTGAGCCATGAGACGCCGACGCTGCACATGTCCTTCACCGGCAATCCGGGGACCGGCAAGACCACCGTCGCGCTGAAGATGGCGGGGCTCTTGCACCGGCTCGGCTATGTGCGGAAGGGCCATCTGGTCAGCGTCACCCGCGACGATCTCGTCGGCCAGTATATCGGCCACACCGCGCCGAAGACCAAGGAAGTGCTGAAGAAGGCGATGGGCGGCGTTCTCTTCATTGACGAGGCCTATTACCTCTACCGGCCCGATAACGAGCGCGACTACGGGCAGGAAGCGATCGAGATCCTGTTGCAGGTGATGGAGAACAACCGCGACGATCTGGTGGTGATCATGGCCGGTTACGCGGACCGGATGGACAAGTTCTTTTCGGCCAATCCGGGCTTTCGGTCGCGGATCGCGCATCATATCGACTTTCCCGATTATTCGGATGCCGAGCTTGGAAAGATCGCCGAAACCATGCTCGAGGCGCAGAACTATGGGTTCGACGACGCGGGCCGGAAGGCGATGGCGGAATATATCGCGCTGCGCCGCAAGCAGCCGCATTTCGCCAATGCTCGGTCGATCCGCAATGCGCTCGACCGGGCGAGGCTGCGGCAGGCGAACCGACTGTTTCAAAGTGCCGACGGGCCGATCGATGCGGCCGGGCTCAGTCTCATCACCGAGGCCGATATCCGGCCGAGCCGGGTGTTCCGGGGCGGGCTCGATGCCGACCGGCCACCGGTGCGAACCGTGGAAGAGGAGCGCGCCACATGACTTTCGACCGCACCATCAAGATCGCGCCGTCGATCCTGTCGGCCGATTTCGCCAATTTCGGTGCCGAGATCCGCGCCATCGAGGATCAGGGGGCGGACTGGGTCCATGTCGATGTAATGGACGGGCATTTCGTACCGAACCTGACCTTCGGGCCGCCGGCGGTGAAGGCCTTCCGCCGCCATGTGAAGACCGTGATGGACGTCCATCTGATGATCGCGCCGGTCGATCCCTTCATCGACGCCTATGCCGAGGCCGGGGCCGATATCCTGACCGCGCATCTTGAAGCCGGCCCGCATATCCACCGTACCTTGCAGGCCATTCGCGGCGCAGGGATGAAGGCGGGCGTCGCGCTCAATCCCGGCACGCCTGCGGCGGCAGTCGAGCATTTGCTCGATCTGACCGACCTTGTCTGCGTGATGACGGTCAACCCAGGCTTTGGCGGGCAGAAATTTCTCGACATGACACGGAAGATTCGTGCGCTGAGGGCACTGATCGGCGAACGGCCCGTGCATATCGAGATCGACGGCGGCGTCGATCCGAAGACCGCACCGCTTGTGGCGCAGGCGGGTGCGGACGTTCTTGTCGCAGGGTCGGCGGTATTCCGCGGCGGGTGTGCAGAGAATCCAGCGCCCTACGGCGAAAACATCCGCGCGATCCGCACCGCGGCACAGGCCGTCCGCGACGCCGCGTGACAGGGGCACGGGCAATCGCGCGCTGCCGTGTCCCGAACGCGGCGCCGACGAGCTACCGGCCGAATGTCGCGTTCAGATCGGCCGGAGGCGCCAACCCTCCGATCGCGCAGAGATGCTCCAATATTTCGGCCACGCCCTTGCCGTGCCGAAGGGAGGCGAAGACATACGGTCGCCCCGCCCGCATCCGGGCCGCGTCGCGGTCCATCACTTGGAGCGATGCGCCGACATGGGGCGCGAGGTCGGTCTTGTTGATGACCAGCAGGTCGGACTTCGTGATCGCGGGCCCACCCTTGCGTGGTATGTCCTCTCCGGCCGCCACGTCGATGACATAGACGGTAACGTCCGCGAGTTCCGGGCTGAACGTGGCCGACAGGTTGTCGCCGCCACTTTCGATCAACACAACCTCCAACGCCGGATGACGCATCTGCAGCTCCGCGATGGCGGCGAGGTTGATCGAGGCATCCTCGCGGATCGCGGTATGCGGACAGCCGCCGGTTTCGACGCCGACGATGCGATCGGATGGCAGGATCTGCATCCGCATCAGCGCCTCGGCGTCCTCTTGAGTATAGATGTCGTTTGTGATGACGCCAATTGAGCGGTCGGGATGAAGCCGTCGCGCGATTTCCGCGGTCAACGTGGTCTTGCCCGCGCCGACCGGCCCGCCGATCCCGATGCGCAATGGGCCATTCATCCGTGTCATGTGCGAAAGAGCCTCACTTTCAGGGTTTCGTGCCGCATGGCCGCGATGTCGGAAAGGAACGCGCAACCGGCGAGGTCGTCGCGCGTCCGCCCCTCTGCCTTCGCGACGGTATTCGTGCAAAGCGGCGTCAGCCGTGCGAGGGCCGCCTGGCCCTCGGTCTGGCCGAGCGGCACCAGCCGGACAGCGGCAGAGACGAGATTGGACAGAAAGGATTGCAGATACATCACCTGCGCGAGGTCCAGCGGCACGCAGGAAAGCCGCGCTGCTCGCCCAAGGGCCACCGGATAGGTCAGATCAGTCAGATAGATGCTGTGCGTCGCTGCAACCGTCCGCGCGAAGGCCCGGCCCATGAGCACGCTCTCCCCCAGCCGTTCGGCCGAAGGCGCGAAGGCACGCGCCGTCGCATCGACCGCATCCAAGCCGGCCTCATCCTCGGCCCCATAGGCGGCGGCGATGAGGATCGCGTCGCAATAGCCGGTGCCATGGCACAGCACATCCTCCAACCAAGTCTCCAATTGCGCCGCGGTCCGTACGACACCATCGTGGATCACGGTTTCAAGCCCGTGGGAATAGCCGAACGCACCGATCGGGTAGGAGGGGGACAGCCATTGGGCGAGCTTGAGAACGGCGTCAATGCCCATGCGCCGTCGCGCCATGTGCGTGGGAATGCGTCCGACCGTGACCGTAAGCCCCGCCTTCCGGCGTGAAGACCTCGTGGGCCGGCCGCACTACCGCCCCAAGATGTTCGAGCATGTGCGCGATGACCGGATCGCGCTGGATCAGCAGGCGGTCGCCTTCCACCTGACAAGGCGTGTGGCGGTTGCCGATATGCCAGGCGAGAAGTGCCAGATCGCCTCTGACCTCCAGAAGATCCTCCTGCGCGGCGCGGATCGCAACGCAGCGGCCATCCGACAGTTCGAGCGCATCGCCCTCATCTAGCGACGTCGTCTGCGCCAGGTCCGCAAGGAAGAAAATGCCGCAATCGGTCCGAAGCCGCTTCCGCCTTAGAAAGCGTGCGCCGTAATCGAGCGTGCAGAAGAGCGCGGGGCCAGGCCCTTCGGTCTTGCGGCTGATGGTTCTGGCGATGGGAAGGTCTGACATATCGGAACCTCAGAAGAGAAAGTACCGCTGTGCCAACGGCAGCACTTCGGCGGGCTGGCAGGTCAGAAGTTCCCTATCTGCGCGCACCTCGTAGGTTTCCGGATGAACTTCGATATTCGGCAGCGCATCGTTGAGGATGAGATCCTTCTTGCCAATCCTCCGCGTGTTGCAGACCGCTATGACCTGTTTGGCCAGGCCAAGCTGCCGCCGGATGCCCGCAGCCGCGGCCGCCGCCGACACGAAGGTCACCGCGGAATGCTCGACCGACCGCCCCAGCGCGCCCCACATGGGACGCGCATAGACAGGTTGCGGCGTCGGGATGGAGGCATTCGGATCACCCATCTGCGCAGAAACGATAGTGCCGCCCATCAGCACCATCTCTGGTTTCACGCCGAAGAAAGCGGGGTGCCACAGAACCAGATCGGCGCGCTTGCCTTCCTCGACCGACCCGATCTCATGCGCGACGCCGTGGGCGATGGCTGGATTGACGGTGTATTTCGCTATATATCGGCGGACGCGGAAATTGTCGTTCTCGCCCGTCTCCTCGGCAAGCCGCCCGCGCTGCTTCTTCATCTTGTCGGCGGTCTGCCATGTGCGGATGATCACCTCGCCCACGCGCCCCATCGCCTGGCTGTCCGAGGCGATGATCGAAAACGCCCCCATATCGTGCAGAATGTCCTCGGCTGCGATGGTCTCGCGCCGGATACGGCTTTCGGCAAACGCCACATCCTCCGGGATCGACTTGTCGAGATGGTGGCAGACCATCAGCATGTCGAGATGCTCTTCGAGGGTGTTGACCGTGAAGGGTCGTGTCGGGTTGGTGGAGGACGGCAGAACGTTCGGATCGCCGCATATCCTGATGATGTCGGGCGCATGTCCGCCGCCCGCGCCTTCGGTATGAAAGGCATGTATCGTCCGGCCTTTCATCGCGGCGAGGGTGTTCTCGACGAAACCGGATTCGTTCAGCGTGTCGGTATGGATCATGACCTGCACATCCATGTCGTCGGCGACCGACAGGCAGCAGTCGATGGCGGCGGGCGTCGTACCCCAGTCCTCGTGTAGTTTCAGGGCGCAAGCGCCACCATTCACCATTTCGATCAAGGCGCCAGGCAGCGAGGCATTACCCTTCCCGGAGATGCCGATATTCATCGGCAGCCCATCCACCGCCTGAAGCATCCGCCCGATGTGCCACGGTCCCGGCGTGCAGGTCGTGGCGAGCGTGCCGTGCGCGGGGCCCGTTCCGCCGCCCAGCATCGTCGTCACGCCGGAATGGAGCGCATCGTCCACCTGTTGGGGGCAGATGAAATGGATGTGGCTGTCAAACCCGCCCGCAGTGAGGATCTTGCACTCGCCCGCGATGGCCTCCGTCCCTGGTCCGATGATGATGTCGACGCGCGGCTGGGTATCGGGGTTCCCGGCCTTGCCGATCTTGGCGATGCGTCCGTCCTTGAGGCCCACGTCGGCCTTATAGATGCCGGTGTGATCGACGATCAGGGCATTGGTGATGACCGTATCCACCGCCCCCTCGGCGCGGGTCACCTGGGACTGCCCCATCCCGTCCCGGATCACCTTGCCGCCTCCGAACTTCACCTCTTCGCCGTAGGTGGTCATGTCACGCTCCACCTCGATGATCAGATCGGTGTCGGCAAGCCGCAGCCGGTCGCCGGTCGTCGGACCGAACATTGCGGCATAGGCCGCGCGCGTTATTTCGCGGGGCATGCTAAAGCTCTCCCATCACCTTCTGATTGAAACCATAGACCCGGCGTTTGCCGCCGATCGGGATCAGTTGGACCTCGCGCCGCTGACCGGGTTCGAACCGCACCGCCGTTCCCGCAGCGATGTCGAGCCGGTAACCGTTCGCGGCCTTCCGGTCGAAATCGAGCGCGAGGTTGGTCTCGGCGAAATGATAATGGCTGCCCACCTGCACCGGCCGGTCGCCGGTATTGGCGACCATGAGCGTGATTGCCTCACGCCCCGCATTCAGGGTCAGCGCGGCTTCCGCCGGAAAGAGTTCGCCTGGGATCATTTCCCTCTCCGTGCATAGAGGGCGACCGCGAAGATACCCGTTGCCGCGCCGAGAATGGCAAACCAGACGCCGCTGCCATGCGGATGCATATGCGATCCAGCATGTGCGAGAGCCGCGCTGACTGAACAGGCGAAGATCGCCGAAAGGATTACCGTATTCATGCGTTGACTTCCTTTTCTGTCGGATCAGCGGATCGGATTGTGGACTGTGACCAGCTTCGTGCCATCGCGAAACGTCGCCTCCACCTGCACCTCGTGGATCATCTCGGGTATGCCCTGCATACATTGGGCGCGGGTGACGACATGTGCGCCGGCCTCCATCATGTCGGCCACCGACCGCCCGTCCCGCGCGCCTTCGACGACGGCATCGGTAATCAGCGCAATCGCTTCGGGATGGTTGAGCTTCACGCCGCGCCCGAGGCGCTTGCGCGCAACCTCGGCGGCCATCGCCAAAAGCAGTTTATCTTTTTCGCGCGGGGTCAGCAGCAAGGTCAAAGCCTCCAGACGGTAGGCAGAGCTTGATCTGTAAGCCGGTCAAGGATCGGCAGGAGCGACAAACGAAGAACGTAGCTGTCCGGGGCGAGCAGGCGCAGCACAAGGACATCAGCGGCCAGAAGCGACGCGCCGCCGGTTGCAGGCAATTCGACGCGAACCGCGTCGTACTGCGCCCGTGCATCAGGGCTTACATAGACGAGGCTTGCCAGCGCACCGGCACCATTACCTGTCGCGGGCCGCGACATGACGGCTGCAGCGTTGCCATCAAGATCAATGCCGTCGAGATAGAGCGGCCGACCGCTACGTCCTATGCAGACACGGTCACTGAAGCGTAACTGATCGAGCGTTTCGCCCATAGCGGCGCGGCCCAGAACCAGTGGTTCCACCATCAAAAGCTGCGCGTGCTCAGCCAGATCGATCCGGAGCCGACGCCGCAGAGCACTTTTGCGAAACAGAATAGTTTCCTGCGGAAGCCAGTTGAGGCGGCCCCCTTCCGCGACATCTATGGTGTTCTCGACATGGGCGATCTCAGAAGATTGCGCGCGGTAGAACCGCTCGGCAGCCTGGGTCGTGATGGTCAACGTCGAACGAGCGCCCACACGACCTTTGACGGCAAAGCGATCTCCGCCGGTCACTCCACCTGCGGTATTCACAAGAACGGCTTCGACACCGGCTCCGCGAGGGCGAGGAAAGACGAGCTTCAGCGCACCCGACTGTCGGAGTCCTTCCAGTCGTGAGGTGCCGTGCTCGTCGCATACCGTCGATATTCGGACCTCACCAACGGCGCGGGGCTGTCCCGTGACGGGCACTGTTATGTCATACGACGCGTAAATCTGCGCACCCCCGGAAGACTTCAGTGCGGTTGTCGCACAGCCGGGAACCCAGGGGCATCGATTGGACCCCTCAGACCTTATCGCCGAAGCCTATTGCCTGGTAATTAGGCTAGTTATGTTCGTAATGCATACCGAATAGGCGTTTTTCCGGAACGTGCGGAAGGGCAACTCCCCACCTGCGGGTCCGTCGTCCCGGATGTCTCCAGGATGCGGGGTGCCCGAAGCTGACCCATATCAAATCGCCATCAGCCTGTAGGTATATGATCCGCGCGACAGGATGGCTGGAGGGTACGATGAAATCACGGGATCGGCAGATAATCTATTTCGAGGACATCTCGCGCGGCGACGTGGCGATTGTCGGCGGCAAGAATGCCTCACTCGGCGAAATGGTTCGCGAACTCGGCAAGAAAGGCGTCATGGTTCCGCCCGGTTTTGCGACCACGGCACATGCATACCGCAGCTACCTCACCGCGAACGACCTGCGGGCGGCGATTGAGGACCACATGGCGCGGCTCGATGCCGGCCGACTTACCTTGCACGAAACCGGCACGGCGATCCGCAAGATGATCGTCGATGCAGATTGGCCCGCCGATACCGAAAATGCGATCCGCGCGGCGTATCGCAAGCTTGCGGAACGTGTCGGCGACAGTGAGCCTGCGGTCGCCGTGCGGTCGAGCGCCACGGCCGAGGATCTGCCCGACGCAAGCTTCGCCGGTCAGCAGGAGACGTATCTGAACATCCGGGGCGAAGATGCGCTTCTGGCCGCCTGCCGCCGTTGCTACGCGTCGCTGTTCACCGACCGCGCGATCACCTACCGCAACCTGAAGGGTTTCGATCACGATCAGGTCGCACTGTCGGTCGGGATCCAACTGATGGTGAGATCCGACCTTGGCGGCTCGGGTGTCATGTTCTCCATCGACACAGAGACCGGATTCGACAAGATCGTCATGGTCAGCGCAGCCTGGGGGCTTGGGGAAAACGTCGTGCAGGGTGCCGTCGATCCCGACGAGTATCAGGTGTACAAGCCGTTTCTCGACAACCCCGATCTGACGCCGATCCTGGAAAAACGTCTGGGCGCCAAGAAAAAGAAGATGATCTATGCGGAAGGTTCGGGAAACGAGACCCGAAATGTCCCTACTTCCAAGGCCGAGCGCGCGGGATTCGTCCTGTCGGATGCCGAAATCCTGACGCTCGCGCGGCATGCGAGGACGATCGAGGATCACTACGGTCAGCCGATGGACATGGAATGGGCGCGCGACGGCGAAAGCGGAGAGCTTTTCATCGTTCAGGCACGACCCGAAACCGTGCAGTCGCGGGCCGCAGGCGACGCCCTCATGACCTACTCGATCGCGAAGAAGGGGCCGCTTCTGCTATCGGGGCTGAGTGTTGGCAACGCCGCGGTCAGCGGCAAGGTCTGCATGATCGAATCCGCGGCCGATATCGACCGGTTCGTCGACGGGTCGATCCTCGTGACCTCGACCACCGACCCGGACTGGGTTCCGATCATGAAACGCGCCGCGGCGATCGTCACGGATCATGGCGGCCGCACCTCTCACGCCGCCATCGTCAGTCGTGAACTCGCGCTGCCCGCGGTCGTCGGTTGCGGCGATGCGACCCGCATCCTGCATGACGAGCAGGAGATCACGGTATCCTGCGGCGAAGGCGAAGACGGCTTCGTCTATCAGGGCCGCGCCGATATCACGGTCGAGGAACAGTCGCTGGAGGCGGTCCCAAGCACACGCACCGGGGTCATGCTGAACCTCGCCAATCCCGCCGCCGCCTCCCGCTGGTGGCGGTTGCCTGCCGATGGCGTGGGTCTTGCCCGGATGGAATTCGTGGTCAATTCGGCGGTGAAGGTGCACCCGATGGCGCTGGTCGAGTTCGATGCGCTCAAGGACGCGGACGCGAAAGAGAAGATCGCCGAACTGACCCTGGGCTACGAGGATCGGACCGAGTATTTCGTCGACCATCTGGCACGCGGCCTGTCGCGGATCGCGGCGCTCTGCCATCCGAAGCCGGTCATCATCCGCATGAGTGACTTCAAGACGAACGAATATGCGGATCTGCTGGGCGGACGACAGTTCGAACCGCACGAGGAAAACCCGATGATCGGGTTTCGCGGCGCCTCGCGCTATTATTCGGATCAATACCGCGCGGGCTTTGCGCTTGAATGCCGGGCGATCCGGCGGCTGCGTGAAGAGATGGGCTTTGACAATGTCATCGTGATGATCCCGTTCTGCCGCACCCCGGAGGAGGCCGACCGAGTGCTTGCGGTCATGGCCGAGAGCGGCCTGTCGCGCGGCACGAACGGGTTGCAGGTCTATGTGATGTGCGAAATCCCGTCGAACGTGATTCTCGCCGCTGAATTCGCCAAGCGGTTCGACGGGTTTTCTATCGGGTCCAACGACCTCACGCAACTCACGCTCGGCATCGACCGGGATTCGGAAATCCTCGCCCCGCTGTTCGAGGAGGACAACCCGGCCGTCTTGTGGATGATCGAGACCGTCATCCGTGAGGCGCATAAGGCCGGCTCCAAGGTAGGGTTCTGCGGGCAGGCGCCGAGCAACGACCCGTCCTTCGCCAAGCGGCTGGTCGGCTTCGGGATCGATACGATCTCGGTCACACCCGACAGCTTCCTGACCGTGAAACGGAATGTGGCGGAGGCCGAAATCAAGGCGAAGAAGCGGGGCTGAATGGGGTGCCGACGCAGAACGGTGGATCTGCCGGGCGGGCGCGAAAGCACGGCAGGGGCCGTTTGTCTGGATGACACCAAACAGAAGCGCCGATCCACCAGATGCCGCGACTGAACACCTAGTCGGGGCGCCAGTTGCGGCCGCGCAGCATGAACGCGATCGCTTCAAGAATGATGCCATTGGTGTTGACGTCCGCATATCCTGGCATTGCTTGGCCAGTGGCCGCGAACACGCCGGGCGAGAAACCCATGCCATCGAGCCGCGCGCGCTGGCGCACGTACCTCACCAGCAGGGTGGAATAGGTACAGGGCTTTTGAGCAGCCCAGAGATAGGCGGCCTTCGTGTTCGCGAGAAGCGTCTCGCGACGAAACGCCGGTGTGTTGAAACGGGGATCGGCGGAAGCTGCGTTCACTGCCCAACGATCCTCGGATGTAGCGACGTTCAGGCCCTGGTACGAGAACCAGGGCGCCCTATTGATCGGCGCTTCCGAAACGCAGTAGAGGGTTCCTGATCGCTCATACTCACGCCTTTGTGCCCGTGAAAGCACGTCTGAAAGCAGGCGCGACGGCTCGGACAGACCCATTTCCAACCCTTCGAGGAGCAGCGGTTCGGCGCCGAAGGGACCGATGTCGGCGGCCGTCTGCAGCAGACGCATCTCGCGATCTGTGCTTGATCCCGCACCCATGACGTCATACGGCGACGCGGCTTCAAGTCCCCGGTTTCCGAACGCGCGGGCGGTGTAATGAGCGCAATGCGAGCCGAAGCGGTCTACAAGCCGTCCGTTCACCACGGAATGGATATGCCCGTCAACGATCACGGCGCCCAGATCCCAGCTGGCGATCTTTTTCGCCGCGACACCGCGCGAAAGCGGGTAGGCGTCCAACGCTCGTAGCACGCTCAGCAACCGACCCGTGTCGCATGCGTTGAAATCGTCTGAAAGCGAAGCGGCCGTATCCGAGGAGATCAACTCGGCCGGGAGCAACCACTCTCCGATCCGGGAGGCCGGTAGCGCACGGACCAATAGTTCAGCTCTGACGACGAAATCCCTATCCTGGATCAGGCCCAGTTCATGCGCCGCCATGACCGCCGCGATCAGACTGCCAAGATCCCACATCGTCAGTTCGCGGCTCAGCCATGCATCGCTGTCCTGCACGTCCGCCGTGTCGATGCACAATCCGGTCGCGGGAACCGAAAAACGTTCGAAGAAGCCCCAGGCCTGACGGGCATCGGTCATCAGTTCTTCGTTGGAAAGCGCATCTGGATCGGCCGGCTCAACGATGTCACGGCGGGTCGCGCGGAGGAGATCGAAGATCGGGTCGGGCGCGACCGTGGCCTTGAGGAAGGCCGGAAGATCGACAAGCTTCGTCCCCCGGTCTCCCTTGAACTGGCGTAGCGTCTCGATCGTCGCCTGCAGGGCGTCAGTGGTCGCGCAATCTTCGGGACCGACGGTCAGGACGGCATCGCGCATCAGGCCGGGTTCGGAGAGCAGATCGGCTGCGTTCGCGATCATTGTGTCGCCACGGATGAGGAGACCGCGGTCATCGAAAGCGGGCGGCGCGTCAGGAATAAGAAGAATTTCGACCTCGGCCTCGATTCGAGGCGGCAGGATGTCGGTAAGAGCGCTCAGGGCCGCACATCGCAGGCCGGCGGGTACGTCGGTTTCTTCCAGGTCCGGCTGACTTTGCCCCACGAGGGACATTGCCGCGCAGGCTGACGGCGGAAATGGGTCCACGACCCGCGAACCGAACGAAATAGTGTCGATGAAGGGAATTCCGAGGGTCCGAAGCTCCGCCTTGAGGGTGGCCATCACAAAGCTGGATGCCTCCGTTGCGCCCACCAACCGGACCGCGACGAAACGTGATTGGTCGTCTCCGAACCACAGAGCGTGTTCGCGGGGAAGCGCGAGGAAATGCTGGCCGGACTGCATTTCGCGGGCGATGGCGTCGGCTGCCCCCTGTCCGCGTGTGTGAACCTGATCCACAGATGCCCGCTCGATCCCGGCAAGTGAGAAACTGAGTTGCGCCCATCCTGGCACGGCAAAGACATCGCCGATCCAGCGGGAGGGATCGGCCATGTCAACCACGGCCATCTTCTCGCCGCCACGCAGGCAGACAGTGAGATCGGCACAGCCCCTCGATAAAACCGACGGCGCTGCGCCAAGCCCCAGGACGTTGCGAATTCCGAGGCAGCGCAGGGCGTCAAAATTGGCGCTCAGAGGGGCTTCGGTAGCTATCGTCACGGGCAGCGGCGTGGATGTTCCCTTGCTTCCGTCGACGATACCCCGCATCCGTTGAAGCACATCGCTTGTCGTTCGCCTTTGGACATAGCGCGGCAGCGCGGCGAGGTCCGGAATGAAAAGTACCGGCTCCGTCATCGCAGCATCACCCGCGAAGATGCGCCGAAGCTCGTCAGCGAGGTCGGCAGGGAGGTCAGCTTCAGATCCGACAGGCAACTTCAGGACCAGACCAATCGGGATTTCCGCCGCAAGGAAAGGTTCGACAAAGGCGTGAAGCTGCTTCGCCGGGGTGGCTGCGTCAATGCCATCCAAGAGCACGAACAGCGCATCACTAGCTTCCTGCGACACCGCCCTAAAAGCGGAGTACGGCAGAAAGAGCGGTGGCGCGAGAAGTTGCAGAATCCCTCTTCGATTGAACTTCATCCGCTCCGCAGTTCCTTTCCGCCTGTCCTGAAACCGATCCCGCATATTCGGAACACAAAGAGTGTGACAAATCTTCGGCTTGGAGTTCAAAGACCAAGTCTATAGCAGTGTCGAGTGGGCGCAGCACGGGCAATCTGGCCAAAGGGTGGCGGGGACGGATATGGCGCAGGAGAAGCACCGGGCGGGCGGACGGAAGCGATCGCACAAGCGCCATCCGGTCTTCATTGACTTGCGCCATCGTCGCGCGCGCTTGTTGAAGATCCTCGCAGCATTGACCGGCTTTGTCTTCCTGTCCTGGGCGACCACCCTCGCACTCGGCGTTTATTACATCGATATCCTTCCCGAAAACGAGAAACTGGAGTTGATCCGTCAGGGATCGCTCTCCGCCGATCGTCCGTTCGATGATCACAGCGACCCAACGCAAACTGTTTGCTCCGGCGCGCCGATCGGTGCCATGGATGTCGTTCCCAGCGCAGCTGCCATGCCGACTGCGGCCTATTTGCGCGTCTGGCCGGACGGATCACTTGTTACGCTCAAGCGGAATTGCGGAGGACTCGACGGTGTTCTGGCTGAGTGGCTCTCGATTGACACGGCATCCCAGACGGTCGAATGGCTTAGCGAGACGGGACGGGACGGCGCTCTGCGCGACCTGAGGCGCTACCAGCCGGCACTCGGGATCGAATTGGTGGCACTCCTGCCTTTGACACCTCTGAGATCGGGGCGCGCTGCTCTTCTTGATGGTTCCGAGGCGCGTGCACGCATCATCGCGGCGTTGACGTCGAAGATTGGAGACGGCGGCTATTCGGGCATCTGCCTCTATCCGTACCAAGTCGAGCAGGGGCATCTTGCAGGACTGCGTGCACTTCTGACCGAACTGAAGGCGGCTCTGCCCGCGGGCCTCCGGGAATGCCTGGTGGTGAATGCCGAGGGCCCGCTTTGGCGGGATGCGGGGCTGATCGATGCGGTCGACTCCGTCGTGTTGCGCGCGTTCGCCGAACCTGATGCGGGTGCGCCGCCCGGCCCCCTCGCCCCGCAGGGTTGGTTCGAGACGCTGCTCGAAGATGCAACGGCGGCAGTCGGGTCTGCCAAGCTCCGGCTCGCGCTCGGATCGTTCGGCTACATGTGGATCGAGGGCGAAGCGGAACCGCTCAACCTCTCCTTCGCGGAGGCCATGCGCCTCGCCGCGAGGCACAAATCCACCATCGCTATGGACGAAACGTCCCTCAACACGCACATCACCTTCCCGAAGGACGACGGCCGCAAGGCGGAGATCTGGCTTCTCGACGCCGCATCGCTGCAAAATCAGCTTCGTTCACTGGCGCGGACGCGCCTCGCAGGCACCGTCCTGTGGTCCGCCGGCTTGGAAGACCCCGCTGCATGGTCCCTGGTCGCGCGCGGCGGGGAGCAACTGCGTGCCGGAGCGCTGGAGACCGTCGAGTTTCCGGACGTTGTCGGTTATGAGGGCATCGGGCCTTTCCGCCGGGTCGTTCAATCCGCCGCCGCAGGTGCGCGGAGGTTCTTCCGGGACCCAGCAACCGGATATATCACGGGAGAGATCTATGACGTCATACCCCGCCCGTTCACAGTCGAGCGATATGGCGGGCAAGATGGAAAGGTAGTGGCGCTCACCTTCGACGACGGACCCGATTCCACCTATACAACGGAGATACTGGACGTATTGAAGCGGAATAACGTCCCGGCAACATTCTTCGTCATCGGCAGCAACATGGTGAAATATCCCGACGTCGTGCGCCGTATGGTCGAAGAAGGTCACGAAGTTGGCTCGCACACCTTCTTCCATCCGGAGGATGACGAAATGGGGCCCGAACGGTCCCGGCTGGAGCTCAACGCCTTCCAACGGCTTCTGGCGAGCGTTACCGGACGTACCACATACCTCTTCCGTACGCCCTATGGGCGCAGTGAAGGGCCGGCGACGCAAAGCGAGGCCGCAACACTCTTGGCCTACGAGAATGAGGGCTACCTGGTGGTGGGCGCGGACATCGTGCCACGCGACTGGGAGGGGATGACGGCCGTGGAAATCGCCGATTACGTCCTGGCGCAAATGGGGAACGACGGTAGTCAGGTCATCGTCATGCACGACGCGGGCGGGGATCGCTCTGCGACCGCCGATGCGGTTCCGATTCTGATCGACCGGCTCAGGGCGCTAGACTATCGTTTCGTCCCGTTATCGAACTTCCTGGGTCTGTCCAGGGATCAGGTCATGCCGATCGGAACGGACCGGCTCACACCGCTCGATCATGCATCCTTCATCGCCATCGCCGCCCTCGGTCGCGCACTGGTCTGGATCTTCTGGGGTGCAGTCGTCTATGGCATCGTGCGGTCGCTCTTCGTGCTGTCGGTCGCTTTTCTCAGACGGCGACATCCGGGCAGCCTTACCGAGCCGCCGAAAGATGTCGTAGTCGCAATACCGGCCTACAACGAGGAACTCGTCATTGTCGACGGGATCGCGGCTGCGCTCGCCAGCGACTATCCGAATGTCCGAGTGATCGTTATCGACGACGGCTCGACCGACGGCACTGCGGCGGCGGTGATGCGCGCGTTCGGCGACGACGCGAGGGTGCGGCTAATCCGGCAGGAAAATGGTGGGAAGTGGAGCGCGCTCAACGCGGCCTACGGCGAAATCGAGTCGGAGGTTGTGGTCGCGCTGGACGCGGATACGCTCCTGCATCCCAAAGCGGTGAGGATGCTTCTTGGCCATTTCGAGGATCCCCGCGTCGGCGCCGTCGCGGGCAACGTCAAGGTTGGCAATCGGCATGGTCTGCTTCCCCGGCTGCAAGCGCTGGAATACATAACGGCGCAGAATATCGATCGTCGGGCCGCAGAACGGCTGAACGCGATCCTTGTTGTGCCGGGATCTATCGGGGCTTGGCGCACGGAGGCGGTCCGCAAGGTCGGACTCTATTCACCCGATACGATCACGGAGGATGCCGACCTGACTGTCGCGATCCTTCGGGCCGGTTACCGCGTCGTTTTCGAAGAACGGGCGTTTTCAATCACGGATGCGCCCGAGACCATCCGGTCCTTCATGAAGCAGCGGCTTCGCTGGACGTTCGGGATGATGCAGACCTCCTGGAAGCATCGCCGCGCAGCCAAGACCGCGCGCGGCGTTGGCCTGTTCTCTATCCCCGATCTCTGGATGACTGGTGTCGTGCTTGGTCTCATGGCACCCTTGGCCGATGCGGTCTTCGCCGGCGTTCTGCTCAAAACGGCGCTGAACCTCGCGCTGGGGCAACCTTTGTCGAACGGTGACACCTCCCTTGTGATGATCGCCGGCTGGATGACCCTTCCGCTTCTCGACCTCATCGTGGCGCTGACCGCCTTCGGGTTCGAGCGCCATGAGAAACTGTCGCTTGTCCTGTCCATCCCATTCCAGCGGCTGATCTATCGTCCCCTGCTTTACGTCACGATCTACCGCGCGGTCGGCCACGTTCTGGCAGGTCATATCGCGGGTTGGGGAAAGCTCATACGGCGCGGCGGCGTAGAGAAGCCCGCCCGCTAGGCGTCCGGGCGGGTGATTCTCAGCCGAACACCTTGCAGCCGCCAGTGGCGATCTCGCCCTTCTGAACGGGAAGATTGCGTGGAGGGTTCAAGATCGCCGTCTGGACGGCGGTTATCCGGCGGGCGCAAACATCGGATTCTCTGGCTGACACGCCCTTGCCGCCGATCCAGATGTCAAGCCAGGGATGGCCTCTGTAGCCGCTGTGGCAAGGTCCGCTCTGCGGGGTCGGGCCATCGCCGCATACGTCCTCAACGATGGCATATTTGCGCAGTCGGGGGAGGTAGAACCGCGTGCCTGCCGAGTAGTCGAGCGTCTGGAGGCCGTTTTCGATGCGATGGCCGACTGCGATGGTGATGGGGCTTTGCCAGGTGCCGGTGCCTCCGGCCCGCTGCCGCAGAACCGGCCGCGCGATTGCCGACGAGCCGGGAGGCGTGTTGTCCCAATAGGTATATCCGGTCAGGTAGATCTGGAACTGCTTCGACACGTCGGCCGACCTGCTGCCCGCTGAATTCTTGGCGCTCGCGGACAGATCGGGCCCCTGCGCATGCGACACCGAAGCTGCCAGAAAGCCGGAGACAAGCAGGCAACCTGCCATGGCCCAACGAAACCTGCTCAATTTCGTCTTCATCGCTCTATCCCCTCCTCGACGTCTAGGAAAGTTTGAATATGTATCCGAATTGTCACGAGCTGGGAAGATTGCATGAACCACAATTGTGGGTTCTGTTGGGCAAAACGATGTCGCCTCTCGATCCGTTTGCCGGTTTGCCTGCCGAAATGTGCAGGTTTCTGTTATTTCGGCCGCAGAAGTTCTGATAAGCGGCAGCGCGACCATAATGCCGCTTTTACCATCGCCCCCCGGAGTGGCCACGATGCCGACCTTGCCAGCGACCTTGCTTTCCTTAGGGTCGTTCGCGAGATTGTAGATGTAGGTCCAGTTCGGTGCGAACACGGCCTCGCCGTTCTGGAAGACGCGCCGGACGTCCTCTTCCATGTACTCGACGGAGGCATGCGGAGCCGTCGAGGGCAGGTCCACTTCCCTCAGACTGCGATGATCAATTCTCTTCGTCCTGGCAATCCTCGTCGAAGCAGCAGGCATCAAGGCTCTGGACGCCGCAACCGTCATCGCCCTTCTGGCATTCGCACTCGCAGTCTTCCGCGCAATCGCAGCCACACTTTCCATGACCGCCGCGTTGCCAGACGGTATAGGCCATCAGGTCGAGCCGTTTGACCGGGACGTCCGGATCGTCACTTTCGATCACAAGCTGCAGGCATTTCGGGCATTTCTCGGCCGCCTTGTAGCGTATGAGAAGGTCTAGGCAGGATCCGGGATGCAGCCTTGCCGGGAAGGGGTTGTTCACCAACTGCCAGTGCTTGTTCTTGCGGCTGAACCCAACGCCGGTGACGTTCAGGGCGCATTTGCCCGTATTGCAGATCGCGATCGTCCGTTCGCCGACGCAACAGGCCTTGACGCCGCCAATGCAGGTCGAGCCGCTGACCGCCAGCTTGCCCGAGGGCGCGATGCCGGAGACTTCGATCTTCCTCTTGCCGGTGGGATCGTCGCTATCGATCGTGATCGTACCCGACTTTGCGCCCAGACTGTTTGGTTCGAAACGGACCGGCACCTGCACGGAAGCGCCGGCGCCGATGACGATCGGATAGGACACGACCTGGCCGACGATGAAATCGGAGGAGGAAGAGTTGATGTCGCTGACGCGAAGAGGGCAGGGGCCGCTGTTGTTCAATGTCAGCATCAGGTCACGGAAGGATTTCAGGCAGACATCGCCGAACTGGCCCTGGTCGGCGATGATCGAAACCAGACGGGGCGGCTTTGACTCGCCCGAAACCCGGACCGTCTTCGACCCCTCCGGATCGTCGCTGAACACGGTGATCGTCGACGAGGAAGGCCCGAAGCCAGAGGGCCGGAACCGGATCGGCACGATGATGGAATTGCCCGAGTCGATGGCAATCGGGTAGGCCAAGACGCCCGGAACCTCGAAATCGCCCGAAGACGAGGTGATGGTGCTGACCGAGAGCATGTCGAAGCCGCTGTTGCTAAGGACAAGGTTCATGTCCTTGCGAGATCCGACGCAGACATTTCCATATTCCCCACTGTCGGCGATGACCGTCACCAGCCGGGGTTCGAGCCGGACATTTCTGAGGCCGATGTTGTTGTCATTCGGGATGAGGCGCCAATCCTCGATCTCTTCTCCGGCGGTGAACTTGTCGGCGTTGCTGGGATCGCCCTCGGCCGCGACTATCATCAGCATGCTGTCGTGGCCCTCGGCGTTCGGATTCGGTGTCCATTCGAAGGGTCCGACCGTAACTTCCTGCGCGTCGTTGGGCTGGATGACGCCTGCCGCCAGTTCCGCGGTCGTCATCGGTTGCAGGTCGTCCGGCCAGACGCGTCCAGCGAATGGCATGCAGTGGAAGCCACGGACGACAGTGTTGTTCGCCTGGGAAGTTCCGCGATTCTTGATCTTCACATAGGCATAGTTGGTTCCCAGCGCGGGTTCCTGATGCACCGCCACTCCGTCCGGCGCGCGTCGATTCCATATCGTCGCGGTGTCGCCGAAATCATCGAGGAATTCGTATTCGCCGCCGCGGCCGTCATCGATATAGACATCGACGAGGGGCGGATCGCCGTCGTTGAGGTCCTGTTTCTCGAATGACCAGGTCAGCACCTTGCCATAGGCGCCGCCGAAGAGGCCCTCGGTCGTCCAGTCGCCGGCGTCGGCAGTCAGCAGCGCGTCGAGGTACTGGGCGGGGGAGTTGGGGTTGCTTACCGGTGACAGCGTGCCGACGGCGCGCAGCAGCAGATAAGCCATGACGCGGGCCGAGAATTCTCGGCGCGTGAATTGCGTGGAATCGCCACCGATCGACCTGTAGGCGCGGAACATCGTCGTCGAGAGGATCTGCTCGCTGTTATAGGAGCCGGTGTCCATCACTCCGCCCCAGCCCCAGCCATCCGCGACGGCGCGGTCGGAACGGCGCAGGTTTTGGCGGAAGGGCGAGCGGATGAAGCGGTCTATCGCGCCGCCATTATGCCATTCCGACGCGAAATCATTGAGGATGATGGCGAAGCTGTCGCCCTGGCTGTGCGAGAAGCCGAGATTGGCGGAATTTACGTGATCGTAAAGAATGCCATGGCCGCCAAGCTCGTGCAGGACGACCGACCATTCGACGGCGTTGCCCATCGCATCCCCGCCCTGGGAATCGATCAGACCGTAGCAGGCATGGTCGATGCCGTCGCCATCGCCGATGCAATGCGCGTTGTTCGCGCCACCGATGCCGCGATGGTCTATCTCGACTGGAAAGCTGGTACCGTCGAAATAGTCGTCCAGCGGAAAGCCCAGATCCTCGACCAGCCGGAAGAAGCGGTCGCAGTGATAATAGGCATTCACAGCGGCGAAATCGTTGGTGCGCGCGTTGAAATCGAAATCGGATCCCGTGGGCCGGGTCGGGGCCGCGATGGCGGGGTTTTCGACCTCGGCGATGGTCACCCGGCTGCCGGTCAGGGATTGCGTTCCCGCCGCGGGTGGATCGAGGCCCTCCAGCACGACATCGTCGCGAAAGGCATTCAGAACGGCATTGCTCTGCGTCGCGTCATTGCCGTTGTTCCCGGTGCTGGTGATCGGGTCATAGGTGAAGACGAGGCCGTTCACGCCCGAGGCCAGCGCCCGCAGATAGAGCACGGCGTCGGTTTCGACATCGACCAGCAGACGCCAGTTCAGGCGCCGCCCCGCGAGGGGCAGGCGGACGATCAGTTCGGCCACCAGGCGCCAGGCACCATCCTTGATCGATTTCGGCACTCCCGGCAGCGGCAGTGTCAGGTCTTCCTCGGCCTCGGTATCCGGCGCGCCTGTCTTGCCCTGTGTCGCCGACTGGTCCGGGCGGTCCGCCAGCCGCTTGTCAGCATCGTAGCGGTAGATGAAGAAGCGCCCGCGAATGAGCTTCGGCTCTGACGCATCCTTGCCGGATTGCCGGACCGCCTCGGCCAGGATGTCGGAGAGTTCCGCCTTGGCGGTGCCACCCTTTACCGATCGGCCTTTTTGCCGTGATGTCTCCTCATCGCTCTTCTCGCCGGTCGCGAAGAGCCTGCGGTAACGGTCGAGATCCTTGGCGGGCGGCAGGCTGGCCTCTATGCCGCTCTCGCTGGTGTTGGTCAGCGACAGAACGCGCCCGCCTTCGGTTTTGACGGTGACGGTAATGCCTGCGCTCCAGACCGGCGTGTTCAGATAGGTCTGGCGATAGACATAGGTCGTGGTGTCGAAAAAGGCCTTCTCGTCGCTGAGACGGTATTCGACGCCGCGCTTCTCGGGATCGGTGTAGGTTTCGCGCTGGTCGAGACTGCCGAGCGCGCCGGTTTCGATCCCGAGATTGCCGGCCATGCCGCGCAGGAATGATTTCGGAACGCCGAGCCCGTGTGCAGCCGTGTTTTCGGGATACTCGTCGAGATAGCTGATAGACCGGATCCGGTTGTCATGATCACGGATGACGGTAGCTCTAAGCACGGAATCGTATGCTCTCCGCATGGGTGTGTCCCCCCGCAGTCAAAATGGATTGCTAGCTAAAATTGATTGGGGGATCTTATCACAATCGCCGCGCGAAATCACTGCTGTTGACGACCTGCGCAAGAATTAGCCTATGGGCAGCCGTTGGTCGGACCACCTTGCCGTCGGTTGCGAGCCAGTATCCCGCCAGATCGTTCGGCTACTCTGCATCGGCTCGATTTGCATGTTCTATCGTCGGCAATTCATCCCAATCGGCAAGTTCGCCGGAGCAGACAGATGACATTGACTCCCTTCCTTCCCGTCAGCATGGGAACCGACGGCAGACCGAGACTTTCGAGCCGATCGTGGATGTCACGCGGGCGCTTAGATCCAGTAGTACGGGACACGGTAATAGTCGTAGAGATTCTGCTCGTATGCGCGGTCACGGTGCCAGTCCTCGCGGCGCGGCGGTGCGCCTTCGAGGTCTTCGGCGGTGATTTCGGTCATGAAGCCCCCGACGTCCTTGTCGTAGCGCAACGATCCCCACGGGACGACGTATTCGTTCTCACCCAAGCCAAGAAAGCCACCGAAGTTCATGATCGCATAGGCGACCTTGCCGCTCCGCTTGTCGATCATGAGATGATCGATCGTGCCGATCTTTTCCATTTGCGGGCTATGGACGGAAGTGCCGCTCACGTCGTGAGATGACACCAGGGTGTTGACGTGGTCGGTGAAAGTATCGGACATCCGGCGACTCCTTTTCGATTTGAGTTGTCAGCGTTGAACCGGCAGGTGACCAGTGTTTGAGCTGCTCTTTTTCAACGCTCGCCGTTCGCGCAAGTTCCCCTCAAAGGCCACGCTGGGTGAGGAACCGTCAGGCGGCGTCCAGCGTTCGATCGCTGGCACCTTCCCGCGACCGCGGCGTGTGCAATTTGGCAATCGGATGGCGAGTGGTGACAAGATCCTCTGGGCTCAGGTACTACCCGGACTCGCGACCTGGGATCGGGCGCAGAAGATGCGGGCGGGGATTCGTCTACATCGACCCGGATGGCAAGCGGATCGTTGAAGCGGAGGAATTGCGGCGTATCAAGGCCCTCGCGATTCCCCCTGCCTACGATGATGTATGGATTTCTCCGCAACCCAGCGGACACCTGCTCGCCACTGGTTACGATGCGCGCGGCCGCAAGCAGTACAGATATCATCCAGGCTGGACGGAAGCGCAGGCAGAGACGAAATTTTCATCTCTGGTCGATTTCGGCACGGCGCTTCCGGCGATCCGCCGACGCATCCGCCGCGATCTCGAACTTGAACCCGGTGCCGAAGACTTCGCGGTGGCAGCGGCAGCGGCGCTGATCGATCGCCTGTCGTTGCGTGTCGGTGGCGCGTCCTACGCGCGCGAAAATGGCAGTTACGGCGCTTTGACGTTGCGACGCCGTCACGTCCGGTTTCGCGAAGGCAAGATTCACGTCAGTTTCAAGGGCAAGGGCGGCAAGCGCGTCCGGCGCCAGTTGGCAGACACGAGTCTGCAGAAGGTTCTGGAAAAGATATGCGACCTGCCTGGAGCCGAACTGCTGAGTTGGATCGACAAGAACGGTGTCGGGCATTCAGTCAGCTCGGCTAATTTGAACGCTTATCTTGCCGAGGCTGGAGGCTCGGATGCGTTTTCCGCCAAGACGTTTCGCACTTGGGCCGGAACCGTTGCGGCCTTCGCCGTTGCGATCCGGGAAGGCAAGCCGACGATCAGCGCGATGGCGAAGGCTGCCGCCGAGCGCCTTCACAATACGCCCGCGATTGCGCGCAAGAGCTACGTGCACCCCGCGGTGATCGCTCTCGCAGAAAAGCCGACAGACCTGCCGCCACCCCAACGGAATCCCGAGTTGAGTGCTGATGAACGGCGCCTGCTCGCCTATCTGAAGAGCGTCGATGCATGAGGTATCCTGACGTGGCGCGCCGGAACCGTTGGCCACTGATGAATGTTGATCCTCACTCCAAGGAGGCTGGCCATGCCAAATAACATCGATCCCGAAACCGACGGGCGTCTTCTGGCGCAGCGCCGCGTTCTGTCGCGGCTCATGGTCGAGGTGATGCGAATGCCCGATCGTCGCGACCGGCTGGAAGAATTCATGCGCGAAAGCTCTGGCGTCCACGACGGTCAGGAAGATCCCGGCGCCGTTCCGGACCCTGCCTTCGCCATCGAGGCCGCACGCGCCGAAGAGCTGATGCGGCTCCGCGAGGAGGTCGATCGCCTGATCAGGCTCGATGACAACAGGTGAAAGTGTCACTCAGTCGGGATGGTTCGCCTCAGGCGAGCGCGAACGTACCGTCAGAAGCGGGCGGTTCACCATCCAGCGTGATCCGCCAGCCCGTACCGTCGCGGCTAACCTGAAGGCGATAATGTCGTCCGCCGTGGCGAAGGTTGGCGGTGTAGCCCGGCCATTCAGCCGGCAGGACCGGTGTGACGCGCAGCTTCGTGCCATGCAAGAGTTCGATACCGAGGATTCCCTCGACAGCAGCGCGATGCATCCAGCCCGCCGAGCCAGTGTACCAGGTCCAGCCGCCACGACCCGTTTTGTCCTCCGCGCCATAGATATCGGCGGCTACGACATAGGGTTCGACGCGGTAAAGCTCGGCCGCGTCCTTGTCGAGGCTGTGCGATACCGGGTTCAGCATGTCGAACAAGGCATGGGCTTCATCCCCGCGCCCGGCCCGGCAAAGCGCATAGACAAACCAGGCAGCGGCGTGCGTGTATTGCCCGCCATTCTCGCGCACACCGGGGGGATAGCTCTTGATGTAGCCGGGTTCCTTTTCGGTCTTCTCGAATGGCGGACTGAAAAGCCGAAGAATTCCGGCATCGCGGTCCAAAAGATGCGTCAGCGCCGAGTCGAGCGCGGTGGCGGCGCGCTTCGGGCGGCCGGCGCCCGAGATCGCCGCCCACGATTGCGCGATGGAATCAATGCGGCATTCATCGCTTTCCGCCGAGCCGAGCGGCGTACCGTCGTCGTAGTAAGCGCGCCGGTACCATGCCTTGTCCCATCCGGCCTTGTCGAGCGCCCGTCCGAGTGTGTCGCGGTGCGTTTGCCATTTGATGACATGTTCCAGGTCGCCGCGCGCGTCGGCCAGAGGTACAAAGTCATCGAGCGCGGCACAGAGGAACCAGCCGAGCCAGACGGATTCGCCGCTCCCCGCCTCTCCGACACGGTTCATGCCGTCGTTCCAATCACCGCCCAGTATCAGGGGCAGCCCGTGGCTGCCGGTGCGTTCGATGGCAAGATCCAGCGCGCGCGCGCAATGCTCGTAGAGCGGGGCGGTCAGGTCAGATGATTGTGGCGAGAAAAATGCGTCGTGGTGGCCTGGCTCCAGAGATGGACCTTCTAGGTACGCGACTGCCTCATCCAGAAGCGCCGCCTCGCCCGTCGTTCGGATGTAACGCGCAGTAGCGTAGGCAAGCCAGACGACATCGTCCGAGATGGTGGTTCGGACCCCGGCGCCGCTACCAGGAAGCCACCAATGCTGCACATCACCCTCGACGAACTGGCGAGAGGCGGCGGTCAGGATCTGCTGGCGCGCCAATGCCGGATCATGCAGGATGAGGGCGAGCGTGTCCTGCAACTGGTCGCGGAACCCGAAAGCGCCCGAGGCCTGATAGAACGCCGACCTGGCCCTGATACGGCAAGCGAGGTTCTGATAGGGCAGCCAGGTATTGACCATGAGGTCGAGTCTCGGATCGGGTGTTGTGACCTCGAGCGCACCGAGGAAATTGGCCCAATGGGCCGAAGCTGTTTCAAGCGCTGTGCTATGCGCGTGCGGCGCGGTGACGCTGCCAAGCAGTTCGTGGATTTCCGCCTCGGGCGCGTTGGCCAGCGCGAAATTGATCTCTCCGGTATCGCCTGGCTGCAAAACCAGCTCTGAGGAGATTGCAGCACAGGGATCGCCCGACGTCAGGTCGTGCAGGGCCGCGTGGGACCATCCGCCCGTAAGCGCGGCCGGGCGGGACATGCGTCCGGCAGCCCCAAGAAAAGCACGGCGGGAAAGGGCGACGGCGCTCACCTCGCGGTCGCTCGCCAGCGCGGTCACGCGATCGCCGAACTCAGTGCTGTAGGGGTTTCTGGACAGCACGGCGCGAAGTTTTTCGTTGAGCACTGCACGGATCGTCGGGGCGGTGCGCGCGGGATCGTTGCCAAGCACCAGTTCCGCATAGGCGACACAGTCGATTTGCAAAACCCTTGACCCGGTGTTGGTGATGCGAAGCCGCGTCAGCTTCGCGGGGCCGTTGCTGGCCAGGGTCTGCACCGCTTCGATTTCTGCCCAGTCGGTCCAGGCACGAAAAACCGACTGGCCGAGACCGTGACGGGCCTCGTAGATCGCGCCCGGGTCGTCCGAAAGTGCCGCGAACGGCGTCGCGATGCGACCAGTCTTGCGATCGCGGACGTAGAACGCTTCGCCGGGGCGGTTGGTGACGGGGTCATTCGTCCACGGTGTTATTTGGTAGTCGCGCGAATTTGCGGCCCAGGTATAGCCCGCGCCCCCAGCCGAAACGTGAAAGCCGAAATCGGGTCGGGCAATGACATTGATCCAGGGATGCGGCGTGCGCTGGCCGTGGCGCAGCCGCACCACATATTCACGGCCGGACTCCGTGAACCCGCCGTAACTGTTCCAGTACGTCAGGGTTTCTGACGGAAACGCGCGCGGTTGGTCGGACTTTTGCTGACTGGCTGGCGGGGCCAGCAGGCGCGTGCGGACCGAGGGAGCGGGTCCAGCACCCGGCGTTGTGCGAAACCGCGCCAACTGCTCGGAAAGTTTGCCGTTGCGGGTATGTAGCGCCACGCGCGCCGCCGCCATCAGCCCACGCCAGCTGTCGTCATTCATCTGGTCACGGCGCAGGGCAAAGATGTGTTCCCGTCCGGCGTCGTCCTGCCAGGTCCGGGTGGTGCTTTCGCATAAGGCTTCGATGGCGGTCTGCAAGTCCTGAATGTAGCTCGAGGCGCGTTCGTTAAGGATGACAAGATCGGCCCGCACCCCGCGCGAGTGGAAATACTCCTGCATCCGCAGCGTCTTGCGGACGATCGGCAGGTCTGTTTCGTCGTCGATGCGAAGCAGGAAGATCGGATCGTCCCCGGAAAGGCCGAGCCGCCAGAGGTTCGACTGCGGACCGAGCGCGTCACGGATATCGACGCCCTGTGCCGCAAGGCCGGTATCGGGATAAAGCATGAAGACTGCGAAATCGCGGAAAACCGCCGCGTCTTCGAGACTCGTGTCGAGATGACGTAGCTGTACCTGCGAGCGCGTCCAAGCGAGACGCGCCTCGTGGTCGAACGTTTCGGGCCGGGCATAGTGGGCGACGGCGCGATCGAGATCATCGGGCGTATCGGCCGCAATGGTCCAGTAGGTCAGCTGCGCTTCCTTGCCGGGGGCGAGCCGGATGCAGCGGCGCAATGCGAAGATCGGATCAAGCGTGAAGCCGGTTGCGCCGGTCAGGGCTGCGCCGGGATCGAAAGCCGCAGCACTGCCGAGATCGCGCCCGCGCCCGATGAAGGCGCGCCGGTCGGTTTCGCTCTCGATCTCGGCCAGATCGGAACCATCGCACATGAGGTGCGCGAGATGCAGAACGCGGTCATCGGTGCCACGCTTGTTGCGCCGGGCCGTGATCAACCTGCCCTTGCGCGTAACGGAGGTGCGAATGAACATCTTGGAAAACGCGGGATGGGCCTGATCTGCCGCGTCGGTATCCAGCACGATCTCGCCATAGGACGTGATCTCGATCATGCGCTCGGACGCAGTGCGATTGCGCAGGGTCAGGCGATGACCCTGCGCATTGGCTTCGGAGGCGAGGATGATTTCGAGATGGCTTTCGATCCCGAGCGCCTTCTTGGTAAACTCGACCTTATGGTCGGAGAAGATCGCTTCGGCCTGTTCGCCGGGCGCCGGGCGCGGCGCAACAGTTGCCGACCACCACTGATGACTGGCGATATCGCGCAGGAAGAAGAAGGTGCCGCTTGTGTCGCGCACCGGATCAGGTCGCCAGCGTGTCACCGAGCGGTTGCCAATCCGGCCATATCCCGCGCCGGTGGAGGTCAGCATCGCCGAAAACTCTCCATTCGAAAGGATCGCGAGCTGCCGGGGCTGGTTCTCAGGGTCGGAGACAACGGTCTGCGCCGCGGGGACCATGTCGCTGTCGGTATCGGCGTAGTCCTTCGACTCGGCGGAGCGGGTGATCGGCACAATTTCGCGCGGCGCGCGTTCCTGCAGAAGAAGCTCGGCCGCCTGCACGACCGGATCGTCGTGGAATCGGTCGCGGTGAATGCCTTCGAGAACGGCGTTGGCTATGGCTGCGATGGTCATGCCCTGATGATGCGCCATGACGGTTCGTACGACAGCGTGGCTTGCCCCTTCGGGTAGACGCCGCTTGGTGAAATCGACCGCATCGAAAAACCCGTGCGGGCCGGCCGCGCCCAAGGCCGCCAACCGCCTGAGGTTCGCAACGGCCTCGCGCGGGCGGAACTGGCTGGCCAGCGCGCTCGCATAAGGCGCAATGACGCGATCATCCGAGAACATCCGCTTAAGGCCAAGCGAAGGGACGCCGAAGGCGTGATACTGGTAGTTAAATTCCCTGTCCCGGGCGTTGAAGGCACATTCCGACACGCCCCACGGCAGACCGGCGCGGCGTCCATGCTCGATATGCGCGGCCACTGCAGCGCCGTTGGACTGGTTCAGGATGCCGCCGCTGCGTTCGTGCATCACCAGTGGCGGCATGAGGTATTCGAACATCGAGCCGGACCAGGAGATCAGCACCGCCGCCCAACCCCGTGCCGCAACCGGACGGCCGAGCCGAAACCAGTGTTCGTTCGGAACGTCGCCCTTGGCGATGGCGAAGTAGCTGGCCAGACGCGCCTCCGACGCCAGAAGATCATAACTGGCGCTGTCGAGCTGTTCGGCCTGAACACGGTAGCCGATCGAGAGAAGGCGCTTGTCAGGTTCCATCAGGAAACCGAAATCCATGGAGAACGCGATCGAGCGCGCCCGCTCGGCCAGTCCGTCCAGCCGGGCGCAAAGGTCGCGTGTCTGGCGGGCATCGACGGGAGGATCGCCCATCAGCGCCTCGCAGTTCGCCTTGAGCGCATTGATCCACCAGACGAGCTCGCGTGTCTCTCCGGTCTCCATCTCGGCGTCGAAAGCCTGCGCCAGCCGGAGGATGTCATCGGCGATGACCGAAAGACCAATGGCGCGGACGACGGCAAGTTGCGGTTCGCGGCGATAAGTCTCGTGGGTGCTCTCGAAGCCCTCGATCCGCTCCTGCAAGCGTCGGCGCAAGGGACGCAACTTGCGTCGGTCATCCGGTATGGCGTCGAAGCGGCTGCGCGCAACCCGAAGTACGTCGCCCACACCATCCGGGTTCGGCATCTGATGCACCATGGGAGTCTGCGCCCATGCTTTCAGCGCGGATGAAAGGGTGATGAGATGTCCGGCGAGATTGCCGCTGTCGACCGACGATACATATTGCGGGTCTAGAACCCGAAGGTTGCGGGTGTCGTACCAGTTGAACAAATGGCCGCGGAACTTGTCGAGTCGCTCGATTGTCTTCAATGTGCGGTCGACGCGGTTTACCGCATCATACATGCTGATCCAGCCAAAGTCGCGTGCCGACAGGACAGACAGCAGGTAAAGCCCGATGTTGGTCGGAGAGGTGCGTTCTGCCACCTTGGGCGCCGGAAGGTCCTGAAAATTGTCCGGCGGCAGATCGTGGGTTTCAGCAGTCACGAAATCCTCGAAGTAGCGCCAGGTGATCCGCGCAGTCTCACGCAGGGCGGCGGCGTCTTCGGCGCGGAGGCGCAGAGCATCCTCGGTTTCCAGCGTGCGGCTTGTCTCGCGGGCAACCAGTGGCGCAGCTATCCATAGGGCGGCAAAGGTTCCCGCGATGTAGATGTTCTGTGGATTGATGACAGCGATGAGAAGGAAGGCCGCAATCCCGATCAGCGGCGACGCCGCCATCGCCCGGAAATAGGCCGCAGTGTTGGGCACGAGATCGGCTTCGGCTTGGCTCGCAGTGCGCCATTCGAGAAGGTCGCGGCGGCTGACGAACAGGCGGTAGAGCGTGCGCAGAATAGCATCCGCCATCAGCGCTGCTTGATGCGCGATGAACGCCAACCGCAGCGACATCGCAGAAAGATGTGCCCGACTTTCGTTCGCCAGCACCCCCAGTTGCCAAAGCTGCGAGATCGGTGATTGGGTCAGCTTCAGCCCGGCATTCACCGACAGGATCGGCGTCAGAAACAGGGCGATGACCAGCAGGAGCTGCCACTGGACCGCCAGGGGTGCGGAAAGGGTGATCCAGCCCAAAACCGACGCTGCGACCCATGCCGGCGCGACCATCGTGCGCCGAAGATTGTCGATCATCTTGAGCCTGCCAAGTGCGTTAAGCCCGCTCGAGAGGCTGAAGATGAACGGCAAAAGCTGCCAGTCACCACGAGCCCACCTGTGCTGGCGCGATGCCTCGACCAGATAGTCGACGGGGAAATCCTCGACCAGTTGAACGTCCGAGACCAGTGCCGCGCGGACGAGTGCGCCCTCGAAAAGGTCGTGCGACAGGATACAGTTCTCTGGCAGGCGGTCGCGGGTCGCCGTCTGAAAGGCGTCGATGTCGTAGATCCCTTTGCCGGTGTAGCTGCCTTCCCCGAGAAGATCCTGGTAGAGGTCAGACACGGTGAAGACGTAGGGATCCAGCCCCCGGTTGACCGAGAATACCCGCTGGAACAGAGAGGCTTCGGCCCCGGTGGTTAGCGACGGCGTCAGGCGCGGTTGCAGGATCCCGTACCCCCGGACAACCTGTCCGGATTGTGGATTGATGACCGGTCGGTTCACCGGGTGCGCCATCTTGCCGACCAGTGCCGGGATGGCGTTGCGGATCACGCGGGTGTCGGCATCGAGCGTCACGACAAAGCGGACCCCATCGGGAGGGCGCGGGCCGACCTCGATGAACGAGGTGTCGGGATCTCCACGCAACAGCATGTTAAGCTCGACCAGCTTGCCGCGCTTGCGCTCCCATCCCATCCAAAACTTGTCCCGCGCGTTGTAAAGGCGGCTGCGGTGAAACAGAAAGAAACGGCGCGGTCCCGCATCGGCATAGCGGGTTGCCAGCGCATCGATCCCGTGACGCGCATGTTCCAGCAGTTCTGCATCGTCGGGCGCGCTTTCGGTTTGACTGTCTGTCCAGTCGCTGAGTAGCGCGTAGGAGATAGCACCGCGCGGATTGGCGAGATGATGCAACTCCAGCGCGCGAACGAGATTGTCGATCTCGTCGATACCGGTCAGCAGGCAAGGGATTACGACCATCGTGCGGGCTGTTTCAGGGACGCTTTCGGAATAATCGTAGGCCGGCAGCCGCTGCGGCCTGAGCAGTCGTGATCCAACCAGGTTCACCAGCCCCATCGCCGCCTCGGAGGCGGGCACAAGCGCCAGAACGAACAGCGAAATTTCCAGGCTGGAAAATGGCCCCGAGGGCATGGCGCGGGCCATCAAAGTTGCAGCAAGCGTTGTGAGACCGGCGGCAGGCAGGAAGATACCCAGCCAGCCAAGCCCGCGGTACAACGCAACCAGATGCTCGCGGATGCTCGGCCTGTAGCCGCAGGCCCGCCGAAAGGCGCGCTGCCCCTCGCCGACAAGCACCTCGCCCGCGCCGATCTCCGGGCCAGCCGTCTCCAGCGCAGCCTCGGCGACCGCTACTTCGCTCATCTCCGAACGCCGGGCAATCCGCTCGATCCGCTCGCGGTACGCATTGCGTGTGGACTTGTCGAGCTGCGGGTAGTCAGGGCCGCGGCGTAAAACCCGGTCGACCCGGCTAACCGTTTCGAACCATTTGAACCAGTCGATGTCGTCGACGGTGCGAAGGCTGCGGATTATGTTACCGACGGTGACGTTGCCGGAGGAAAGCTTGGCGTGTTCTGCGGCCACCATGTGTTCGGGATCGTTGCCGTGGTCGCGCAGCAGGTCTTCCAGCCAGCGCAACGCCTTGGGAGAAACGTTGCTGCCGTCGCGCAAACGGTAGAGCAGTTGCGAGCAAAAGGTCGCGTTGCGGCAATCGTCTGTATGTGGTTCCAGAAGCGACACCACGTTTGGCAGGTTGGACATGTGTATGCTGTCGGCAAGGGCGTTGGCCTGCTTTCGCCTGACGCGGGCCGTATCGACCCGGTCTGACAGGCGCCGGAGGTTCTCCAAGAGGACAAAACGCAGAAGTGCGGGAATTGCCCAGATCTCGCCGATGGTCAGGGTACGGATTTTCTGAAAGCCCTCAATAACCTCCGTCAGGCTTTCCAGATTCGTTTCGGAGTTCGTGACCGCGACGAAATACCAGATGATGGCGAGGGTGCGGGGAATTCTCGTGCCGTCGGCAAGGGTTATATGTGAGAGGTTGCGATAGACGGAGGGAACAAGATCGCGGCGCAGATGTCGAAAGTTCTCCTCGACGATGTGATGGTTGTCGAGCAGCCACTCCGCAGCCGGTGTTATCGCGCTGTTGTTGCGGACCGCGCTGAGCGTACTGCGGTAGTTGCGGAGGATGGCGCTCTGGTTGTCCTCGATACGGCGGCGCAACTTGAACGGCTGGAAGAACGGGAGGCGATGCGTCTCTTCCTCCGCGAGTTGTACACCAACCTCGCGCATGGGCGCGCCGGACCAGAAGTCAAAGCGAATGGGCGCAAGATCCTCAGCGGCGGAAGCCATCGCGGCATCGGCTCTTCGATCGGCGGTCAGGTCAGCTACGCGATTCAAGCCAGTCCCCCAAGCTCGTTCTGATACGCGTCGACAAAGATCCCGCAGAACCAGCAATTCTTGATAACCCGCCAATATGCCAGTTGTTCCTGACTTGGTCGCAAAGCTGGCGACGAGAGCGGATTCCCGCTACTCCAGGTGCCGCGACGATTGGCCTGCGTGGGGTTACCTGACCGCGGCAAGGGGTCACTAATGATTGGCGACTCACTGGCCGCCGTCTGCCGCGCGCCCGAAGCGTTCGACGAAGACGCGCCGCATAGCGCCAAATCAGCTAGTTGTGCGATTGTTCCTGCCTCGTGTCGCACCGGACAGAGTTGGTCAGCGACGACCCCGCAATGCCTCGGCCGCCATGTCACGCAACGTGAGATGAGCGACCACGCGACAGCGCCGATCCGCGCCTCCAAACATATCGGCTCCTGCCTTGCATAGCCCGTAGGCGGAAAGGTGACGTAGGCTGAAGAGCATCAGTTTGAGCTGACGTTGCATCGCGATTTTCTCCTCCGATAGGTCTGCCTGCAGTTTGGGAAACTGGCCGTCGGAATGTGGGGAACTATCCCGACGGCCAGCGATCAGCATGACCGCAGAGGTTCTTACTGATCTGGGAGCGGCAACCGTGGAAGCGACCGAATACCGCACCACGTTTGAAACGTGAGTTGTGCGGTTTGGTTCCTGATGCGCGGGCCGTCCGCAGGAAATTATCGCCGCGCTTTACCTCTGTCTCGCGTTAGAGATCGTGCGTGTTTCGTCGGCGGCGTCTGCATGGCCAAGGAATTCGTTGCGGATCTGCACCCAGGTCAGGACCGTGAAGAAGACCGTGCCGCCAAGCACGTTGCCGATCGCTGCGGGAAAAACGAAACCGCTTATCACGGAAACCGCCGACCGGTCTCCGGCAAGAACGACGATCGTTGCCTCCACGGTCCCGGCGACGACGTGGGCGAAGCCGGCAAGCGCGACAAGATAGGTCATCAACACGATAACGAAGCTCTTGGCGTCGCCCGCATTCGGCATCATCCAGACCAGCGCCGCAATCAGCCAGCCTGCGCCGATGCCGCGCAGCAACGTCTCGCTGACGCCAAAGCCAACTCCTTCCCGCGCGATCTCATGGATCGCCGTCCAGATCGCCGGCTGGTAGGTCCGTGTCGCAAAAAGGACGATGGCGAACGTGATAGCCCCGGCAAGATTTGCGCCGAGCACAAGACCCCATAGACGCAGGAGCCGCCTGATCATCCGGCCGCAGAATTCGTCGAGAACCGGGCACACGGCCTTGATCGTGTTTTCGGTGAAAAGCTGCATTTGGCTCAGGATCACGACGAGGAAACCCACCGAATATCCCAAGGATTCGATCAGGGGTCTCCACTCGGTATCGGGCAGGTGCCTGCGAAACAGACCTTGGGCCAGAACCGACAAGCCAAGGGCGATACCGGCCACGAAACCTGATGCCGTAAGGGCGCTCACCGGACGGTCAAGCTCCGTTCTTCCTTCGCGTCGGATCGCCTCGAAGATGGCAACCGCCCGGATCGGAGCCTGGTCTTCGATGTTTTCTATTTCGTGGTCTTCAAGCTTGCCGCTCTGTCTCGCTTCAGTTTTCATAGGCATCGCTTTCCCCGGCGACGTCACGTTCCCTGTCGCGCGATGCATCAACGCCGCACTGTCAGAGCGGTTCCAGTCGATAGCGCCGGTCCTCGCGGAAAGAGCACGAAGATGGCATCCGCCAAACGTTTGAAATAAAACAGACTGATGCTGATCGAACTCATGGTAGGTTTGTTTCTCGTATCAAAACAATGGTTCTTACACCGTGCATTTTCTCGGGACCAGAAGCGGGGTCTAAGATGAAGATTGCCACTGGGCGGGGTGCGCCTGGCGCCCCGATGGGAAACGGCGACTACCTCTATGAACGTCGCAGCACCGCGCGTCTCGCAAAGTTAGCCGTCGCGCTTCTCCTCTGCGTGGCCTTCGGCTTGACCGGATTTCTGATGTTCCTGCAATTTCAGGCCGCACGAGAGTCTGCGGAAATACAGGCCCATCGCACCGCGCACGTTGTTGCAACACAATTCGCATGGATGCTGCAGACAAGCGCGCAAGCCCTCCAGCGAATCGAGGATGCAGTCGCGCAATCCGGACGTCATCTCCCGGATACCCATGATATCCATGATGCCGTCCGCGATCTGCCGCCCGGGTTGCAGCACTCGCTCTACGATGATTCAGGGCAGCTTATCCTGTCGAGCGTGGTTGAACCGAGGCTCATCAATGTAAGCGACCGAGACTATTTCCATCGCGTTCGCGACGGTGAGAAACTGGTGATCGCTCCGATGATCACCGAGCGGTTGACCGGCGAAAAGGTCTTTATCGTTGCGAAACGCATCGAAGTGAGTGGGTTGTTTGCCGGAGCCGCGACCATAGCAATTCCGGTGAGCACCCTTCGGGATATGGCAGAGGCATTGGAACTGGAACCTAGCTCCACGATTTCATTGGTCGCCCGGGACGGGATGGTAATCGCCCGATTTCCGCCGATCAAACCGATCAATCTCTCCGGCACCAGCAGTTTCGGACAACTAACAACTCATCCGAATGGCGTTTACGTATCGCCTGCTTCGCCCGCCGACGGAATCAGTCGGATCGTGGGATACTGGAGCGTTGACGCATGGCCCCTGATCGCGGTCGCCGGCATCAATGCGGGCTCCGCTTTCTCCGCAATTCGCAGCCGGGTCGAAACCGAGCTCATCTTTCTCCTGCCGTTGATGGCGGGAATCCTCGCTCTCGTCCTCCGGGTGTTCCGGCTTCAGGCGATCGACGAAAAGCGCGAAAAGGCGCTCGTGCGCGCCCATGAACATACGGAATTTCTCATCAAGGAAATCCATCACCGCGTCAAAAACAATCTCCAGGTTGTGATGTCGCTGATCCGCCTCGAAAAACTGCCGGATAGCGTCAAGACGGCTCTGATAGGCAGGATCTCTGCGATGGTCACCGTCCATCAGGAAATGTATGGAAGCGAGACTTATGAGACCATCCCTGCGGCCCCTTATCTGATGCGATTGATCCGGAACCTCGGCAACGTGTACGGAACCAAGGTCGCGGTCGAAGCGGATATCGCGGAGGTGGATCTGGCCGGCGATCGCGCCATGCATCTCGGCATGCTGGTGAACGAACTGCTTTCCAACGCCTACAAGCATGCATTCAAGGGGCGCGATCAAGGCCGAATAGACTTACGTCTGGAAGAACTGGATGCGGGTCAACTCAGACTTACGGTTCGGGACGATGGACCCGGCGTCAACGCGAGCGATCACAGGGAAAACATGGGCAGCAGACTAATTTCCGCCTTTGTCATGCAGATGGGCGGGCAACTCGTCACCGATTCAGAGAACGGTCTTCGGGTCGTCGTCGATTTTCCGCGCGACGCCGACCCCAACCCCAACCCTCAACCCGGATTCTGAGCCAGGCAGACCGGTGGGTCGGGTTGCCCTTGGAACGAACGCCAGCCAAACTTGGTGCCGCTTCAGTTTGCAGGCGCCGCCGGGTCAGTAGTTTTTGTTTCACCCGAAGTCGGCGCGGCGTTCTGCGCGGGTGCGGTTTCTCCATCGGGTGCCGCGGACGGATCGGTCCCCTGCTGTTGCGGTGCGCGCTCTTGGGGACTCGGCGCTTGATACGCTTCCTCGACTAACCAGTAGAGGATCACGCCTAGGCTGAAGAGAACGACGACCACCAGACCGATCAATGGACCATAGTGGCGTTTCTTCTGGGTCTCCAAATTTGTGTGTGGCGGTGTCATGGCATTCTCCTCATCTCGTGTTGGCTTACGTCAACGTCGCGCATCGACCTACGACCAACGCGGCGATCGGATTGTGAGTGCGCGCAAAGGCTTTGCTCCATGTCAGTTCTCCGCACGATATCTTTCCTCGAACGCATCTCTCATCATCCCTATTCACCAAAGCGCACGACCGTATGTTCCCCAAGATCGGGCTGGTGTGACGACTGGATGTTCGCACGCGCTATCTCCAGCCCGAATACGACACTGCTGTCAGTGGTCGCCCAGACGCCCGCATCCAGTAGGGTAAACTTCAGCAGACACACGTCCGGGTCCTCGCGGCCCTCGTCAAACCAGGCTGAGGTGACCGCCGACCAGATTTCGTCTAGTTTCTCGCGGTTAGCGCTCTGTTCAAGCGTGCCTGACAGGCAGGCATAGAAATCCGCTTCAGGAGAAGACAAACAGTAATCCGCCCTCGCGCCCAAACCGACAGCGCGAACGAGATCGGTGTTCTTTGACGTGATGAACCACACTTCGGCGTTCTCGCGGTCGAGAAAATGGGTCATCGGCTGCATATGCTGATCCGAATTCACCACGCCGAGCATACCGGTACGCAGGTTGTCCATGAAGTCGAACAGCGTTTTGCGGGGGTCTGCGTTTAGTTCACTTCGCTTATTCATCCGATAGTCCTCGCAGTTCGTTGTTTTATGGGCGAGGACGCGGATGCAGGTTTTCCGTGCTCTCGACACCTCTCGGAAAACGCGGGTACCCTCAACCTGTTCCAAACGTATTTGACTCGGTAGCAGGATGCGGCCGATCGGCCAGAAATCGCCGAACACGCCCCAGGTTTCCATCATTCATGGAACGGAGAGAACAAGCGAGAGTTTCTCCCCCAGGCGCATCGTGCGCCAAACTCTGGAGGAGAATATGAAACTTCTAGTACAAACGCTGGCTGTCGGCGGTCTCGTCATTGCTACGGGTTCTGCCGCCTTTTCGCAGGCCGCCGATCCAGCTACCATGACTTGTTCGCAGTTTTCCGCGATGACCCCCGAAGACCAGAAGATGGCGGTAGATGCCATGCATTCCGCGCAGATGGACGCGGCGGGCACCACCGGTTCCGACACGACAGCGACCGCTGGCTCTGACACGACATCGACCGCTGGCTCTGACACGACAGGAACGACTTCGTCGGATACCAGCGCCACGACCTCGACGGATAGCACCTCGACGACCGGGTCCGACGCGACGGCGGGGGCTTCCGACGCCGATCCCGCCATCACCGCTCTGACCGAAGCATGCTCGGGTCACGACGATGACCTCGCCATGGATCACATGATGAACTAAGGGTCTATCCGGACCTTAGACATCACGGTCTAGCCTAAATGGCCCCGATGCGACATTCGTCGCGTCGGGGCTCGGTTTTACCTGCGTCGCAGCACCGAAAAACTATGTGTGACGCAGCGTCTGGCGTCTCGCGGTCTCGAACCGGCCGCATGGGCGGTGCTGAACGTTCCGTCGTGAAATCACCCGCGTGGTCGGATGCGATCCATATCGATGGGCCAGTGAAATCGGACTCTGCCTCGGCCCTATTCGGCCGGTTCTGGCACCGTTCTGCCGGGGGCAACGCGGTAGATGAGGGGTGTGCCGTCGGCGTGGGCATGGGCTTCGGCGCGGGACTTGAGCGCGGCATGGTGGGGCGACTTCACGCAGACCGGATCGGTCGCCCCCGCATTGCCCGCTAGCGCCATCGCCTGACAGCGGCAGCCGCCGAAATCCTTTTCGCGGCGGTCGCAACTGCGGCAGGGTTCCGCCATCCAGCCGGTGCCGCGATAGGCATTGAAGGCGGCCCCGTCATACCATATCTCGGCCAGCGGCTTTTCGCGGACCGTGTCAAAGCTCAGATGCGGGATGGTCTGCGCCGCATGGCACGGCAATACCGCGCCGTTGGGCGCGACATTCACGCCCGTCGATCCCCAGCCGCCCATGCAGCGCTTGGGATAGTCGGAGTGGTAGTCGGCAGGTACATAGTCGACCACCAGCGTGCCCTTGAGCCGCGTTCGCGCCTCCTGCACCAGGCGCGTGGCCTCGGCGGCCTGCTCTTTGGTGGGCATCAGGGCATCGCGGTTCCTCAGCGCCCAGCCATGGAACTGCACGGTCGCCACCTCAATCCGCCGCGCACCCATCTCGACGGCCATTTCCAGCGCGCGGGGTAGCTGGTGCAGGTTGCGTCGATGCAGCACGGCGTTGAGAGTGAGGGGGAAGCCGATCCGGGCAATCCACTCCGCCACCTGCATCTTGCGCTGGTAGCCGCCACGATAGCCGCCAATCTCGTCGGCCATCTCGGGCGTCGTGCCTTGCAGGCTTAGCTGGATATGGTCGAGCCCCGCTTCATCCAGCACGCTCAGGCGGCGTTCGGTCAAGCCGATGCCGGAGGTGATGAGGTTGGTGTAGAGGCCGGCGTCGCGGGCAGACTTCACCAGCGTCTCGAGATCGCGCCGCGTGGCGGGCTCTCCGCCGGAAAGATGGAGTTGCAGCACGCCCAGATCGGCGGCCTGTCGGAATACATCTTCCCATTCTGCCGTGGTCAGTTCGCTGTCCTGCCGCGCAAGGTCAAGCGGGTTGGAGCAATAGGGACAGGAAAGCGGACAGCGGTGGGTCAGTTCGGCGAGCATTGCGATGGGCGGGCGGATGGTCATGTCCGGACCTCCAGAAAACGGCGCTCGCGGAGCGCGCCGAGGAACCCGGAGCTGTCCTTGGCGATCTGGTCAGGGGGCGCATTGTACTTCGCCGCCAGATCCGCGATGATCGCGCCGAAGGATCGGCTGCCGTCAACCTCCGAGAGGATGGCGTGTCCGACCTGGTCCAGGGTTATGGCGCGTTCCGGCGCGAGCAGCACCCAACTTTCGCGGACCCGGTCCCAATGCAGGCGGACGCCGCGCGGCAGGCTGGGGATGTCGTCGTCCCGCATCACGCGGCCCGCGGGCTGGCAAGGCCGGTCCCAGGTTGCCAGGCGCCGGGCGGAATGCGACCGGGTTCGACATAGGCGCCCCAGAGCGCATCGAGCTGGCACCAGAGGACATCCGTCTTGAAGATCAGCGCTCGAGCGGCGATCTCCTGCTTTTCCGCCGTGTCGGCATGGTCGAGCACCCACTTGAGTCCGAAAGCCACATCCTTCGGCGCCTCCTTCAGCCGGTTGCGGAAATAGCTCAGCGAGCTGTCGTCGGCGAAGTCGTAGTTCTTCAGCAGCCCCTCGATCCGGTTGGCGTGGATCGCGGGCGCGAAAAGTTCGGTCAGCGAGGCGGCGACCGCCTCAAGAAGGGTCTTGTCGCGGACGAAGCGCACGTAGGCGTCCACGGCAAATCGGGTGGCCGGAAGCACGCCCTCGCAGGACGCGACGTAGTCGCGGTCGAGCCCCACCGCCTCGGCCAGGCGCAGCCAGCGGCGTATTCCGCCTTCGTTCGTCTCGGTGCCGTCGTGATCCTCAATGCGGCTGCGCCAGGCGCGGCGCAGGTCGGGATCCTCGACGCGGGACATGAAGGCTGCATCCTTCATCGGGATCGAATGCTGGTAGTAGTAGCGGTTGAGCACCCAAGCGCGGACCTGGTCGGGTGTGCAGCCGCCGCCGTGAAGCTTGTGATGGAACGGATGCAGGTCGTGGTAGCGATCGACGCCGATCTGGCGCAGGCGGGCCTCGAATTCCTCGCGTGTCTGGGTCATGGCGTCATCTCCATTCCGTCCTGTCCGATGATCCATCCCGCCGCCTCGACCTCGCGCCGCGCGTCCGAGCCGGGCCGCAGCACCGGGTTGGTATTGTTCATATGGACAAAGACCTTGCGGACGATATCCAGCCGGGCGAAGGCGGCAAGCGAGCCGTCGTCGCCGCTCATCGACATATGACCCATGCGCTTGCCGGTCTTCTGCCCCAAGCCGGCGCGCACCATTTCATCGTCGCGCCAGAGCGTGCCGTCGAAGAACAGGAGCTCAGCGCCGGAAAGCCGGGAGCGCAACGCGTCGGTCAGGCGCGCGCAGCCGGGGATGTAGAAGGCGGACTGACCGCCCCCCCGAAGCTCCACGCCGACGGTCTGTTCACCTTCAAGGTCCGTCTGCACAGTCTCACCCTCAAGGTAGAGAGGCACCTTGCCCGGCACCGGGAACAATGTGGCGACAAGCCCGGGGATGATCTCGAACGGCTCCTCCAGCGCGATGGTTTCGCGCGTCACGACCGAGCGATTGAGCGCGTCGAAGACAGGATTCATCGCCAGCACATCATGAATGCCGGCGGTGGCATAGAGCGTGAAGGGCTGCATCTCGCGCAGCGTCATAAGGCCCGCCACATGGTCGATATCGCCGTTGGTCAGCAACACTGCCCGCAAGGGCGATCCACGCAGACCGGTCGGATGAAGAGGCGGCGTCGCAGCAAGCTGACCGCGGATATCGGGAGACGCGTTCAGGATAGCCCATTCGCTGCCATTGGCGGTGGCGGCAAGCGAAGATTGCGTCAGCGACGGAATCTCGCCCGCGCGTGCGGCCCGGCAATTGTCGCAACCGCAATTCCATTGGGGCAGCCCGCCACCGGCGGCTGCCCCGAGGATGCGTACCCGCAACGCCATATCGACAGCGCCGGACGCCTCAGAACAGCACGCCGCCTTCGTCTTCCGACGGGCCGTACATGTTGATTTCCATGCCGCACTCGATTTCGCGGATAACAGGTTTCGTCCAAGCCATTGGATCCTCCTCCTCTGGTTGCTCTATGGTCGTTTTGAACGGTCACAGTCTGGCAATCGGCGCGCCTGCTGGCGACTCTTATTTTCTAAGGATCACTGCGACTTTGGTCGGGGTGGGAGGTCCGCGCGGACCGGCGCGAGCCCGTCAAGGCAGAAACCGCGGTGGCGCAGGGTCCTGATCTCGAACCCGAAATCCGAGGCGGGGGCGAGCTTCCTGCGCAGGTAGCCGACATAGACATCGACGACGTTCTCGGAACTTGAATCGCCAGCCCAGAGAGCGTCGAAGATCGAACCCCGCGGCAATGGCGCGCCGGTATGATCGGCAAGCAGCGCCAGCAGGGCGAATTCGCGGTCGGTCAAAACCTCGCGGCGGGTGGCCGAGGCGATGCTGCGCGTCGCTTCGTGCATCCGGGCCGGCGCGGGCCGGGTGGCGGCGACACGACGTTCCTGCACCTTGAGTCGGGCCACCAGTTCGTCGAAGGAGAAGGGCTTGACGATGTAGTCGTCGGCCCCGGCCTCGAGCCCGGCGGTGCGATGTTCCACCTCGGACAGGGCCGAGAGCATGACGATGGGCAGCTGCGCGCCGGCCGCCCGCGCCGCGCGCACCAGATCGATACCGCTATCGGCACCCAGCGTCACGTCAATCACGGCGGCGGCGAAGTCCTGATTGACAAGCCGGTCCAGTGCGGTGTCGGCGCGGATCTCGGTCGTCACTTCGTACCCGTGCAGCGCCAGCCCCCGGGCCAGGGCCGAGGTGATCTCTGGGTCGTCATCGACCACCAAAAGACGCGCGGACAAGCTCATGCACTCAGGTTAGTCGGCGGCGAGGGGAATGCGAACCGCGATCTTCGTCCCGGGTCCGTCGCCCAATGCCTCGGCGCGGCCCACGGGGCTTTGCAGCGCGATCTCGCCGCCCTGCGCCTCGATCACCCATCGGGCAAGCGCAAGGCCGAGGCCAAAGCCCTGCGCAGCGCCCTGCGCGCCTTGGGCGAAACGGTCGAAGATATGCGCCTGTTCGTCAGGGTCGATGCCCGGGCCGTTGTCGATCACGGAGATTACGCCGGCATCACCGTCCACTCTCAGCGACACGGAAACCGCGCCGCCGGCGCGGGCGTGGCGGATGGCGTTACGGATCAGTCCCGCGATCACCTGCCGTATCCAGTTGCGGTCGCCAGTCGCCAGATGCGATGACGGCGACGGGTCCGCAAGCACCATGCCGGCATTTGCGATCTCTGCGGCGGTTTCCTCGACTGCCTCCTGTGTTACGATGCCCAGATCGACCCGCGCAGTATCCAGCGCGAGTTGTCCGGTTTCCGACCGGGCGACGCGCAGCAGATCGTCGATCCGCCGGTTTAGCCGAATGGCGCGGGACTCAATGATGGCGAAGGCGGCTTTGGGGTCGGGCGCTCCCTTGTAGCCAAGTTGTGCCTCCATCAGGATGACGGTGAGCGGCGTGCGCAATTCGTGACTAATATCGGCAAAGAGGCGGCGGCGGTCGATGTCGATGCGTTCGAGGCGCGCATTGGCGGCGCGCAGTTGCTCGGTTTTGCGGCGGATCGTGTCGTTCAATTGCGCGCGATCGGCGGCAACCGCGGCTTGCCGCGCCGTGAGCGCCTGTGCGGTGCGGTTGGTTTCGGAATAGAGCCTGCCGATCTCGTCCTGCTGCGCGTCTGGCAAGGCGATACCGAATTCCTCGCGTCCGATACGGCGCGCCGCCTCGCGCAAGGCGTTGAGGCGGCGGAATTGCGGTTGCACCAACCCGAAATAGAACCAACCCGAAAGCAATAGCGCGGTCAGCGCGATGGCCAGCGCCGCCAGTGTAAGGCGTCGGCGCAGTTCGTCGATGCCCGCAAGGATCTCGGTGCGCAGCCGCTTTTCCTCGTTGACCGATTCCGCCAGCAGCGGCTCGACGCCCGAGGCGAAGGTGTCGAGATAGGCGCGCAGCCGGTCATGGCTGCCGCTGCCGGACAGAAGCCCGTCGCGGGCGTTCTCGAACAGCGCCTCCATGCGGGCAATGGCGAGCGACTGGGTGGCGCGGCGGCTCTGCGCGTCGAGTCCGAGCGGCTGCGCCCCCGCCACCTCGGCATCTAGGCCGGTGCGCAATTTCACGAAGCTCTGCCGGATGGTGTCCGAGACACGGTCGAGCCGCATCGCACGGGTTTCGGCCGGAAGGCCGCGCTGGATCACCTCGGCGGCGACGACGATGAAGGTCGATACCTGGGTCGAAAGCGCCGCATAATGCTCCAGCCGCGTTTCGGCAGCCAGCGCCGCTTCCAGCCGCTGAGAAACCTGCGTCATGCCCGCAACCAGCATGGCTGCGGTCAGCAGCGTCGCCAATCCGAGCAGCCCGGCACCAAGACCCAGCCGGGCCTTGAGTGAGATCCGTCGCAGCATATGGTCTATGCCTTCCCGATTTCGTCTTCGCTCGATATTTGGTCATGCGGTGGAGCGAGACGCAAAAGCTTTTGTAAGAATGCTGCTCCGCAGCATCCGCTGACAACCGAGGTCTAGACGGTATTGGCCTTTCGGCGCGATCGCGAATGGACATCACGTCCCAAACAAGCGGAGCAGATATGATCGAGCGTCTTTTGGTTCTGTTGCCGAAAAACGAGCGCGCTCGCAAACTCCGTCTTCTCTGATCGCACCCGGACCGACACCACTGGTATTTTCGTCGAATGGACCGGGATCGAAGTTCTCAACGGGAAAAAATGGCGTACGGCCGCTGTCGCGCAAATGGAGAAGACCGAAGGCGCTCTGCAACGAGGGCGGGTATGCCGGTAACGTGATGAAAGCACGTTGTTTTACGTGTAAACTGGGACTGATATGTGTGGGTGGTAACTGACAGACTGGAGGATGGGTGGATGAGCGTCTTGCGATGGGGAATGCGAGCCATTGGCGGAAGCGTGATTGCGCTGATGCCGATGATAGCGGTGGCACAACAAGCGCCGGAAAGCCTGTTTGTCTATTTCAATTTGGGCAGTTCGGCGATCGTTGCCGATCAGGAGACGACGCTCGATCAGGCCGCACGCTTGTTCCGTGACGGGAGCCCGATCGTGATGGTGGTCGCCGGCGGCGCCGATACGGTGGGCGCCCCGAAGAAGAATCTCGACCTGTCGATCCGGCGGGCCACCGCCGTCGCAGAGGCGCTTTCGGCACGTGGAATCCCGGTCGAACGGCTGCAGGTTCTGGGACGCGGCAACAGCGAGTTGCATGTCACGACCGATGATGGTGTTGCGGAGCCTGAAAACCGGGTCGTCGAAATCACATGGCGATGAGCGGGGTGTGGCGCGTCTGAACCCACTGCGCTGCGCGATGCTCGTCGCAGTTCTTGCCGTTCCGGCGAATGCTGAAAGCGGTAAGGAGGCGTTTGCTCGCCAGGATTTTCAGACCGCAGCCGTATTGTTCCGCGAAGAGGCCGCAGCAGGATCATCCGAAGCAAAGTTGGGTCTCGGGCTGATGTCGGATCTTGGGCTGGGCACGCCCCGCAACCCAACCAGAGCGTTGCGATGGTATCTTGAAGCGTCCGAGGGTGGCTTGCCCGAAGCCCAGTTCAATGTGGGTGTGATGCTGGATGCGGGCGCCGGAATCCAGCGAGATGCCTTGGCGGCGGCGGTCTGGTACGGCAGGGCTGCGGCCAACGGCTATCTCAGGGCGGAATACAATCTCGGACTGCTTTACGAAGCCGGTGATGGCGTACCTCGGAACCCCGATCTCGCGCGCTACTGGCTGGCGCGCGCGGCCGAGAGGCTTTCGGCCGCCTCGGATCGGCTTGCGGTGCTTGCCTCGACCGATGCGGCGAAGCGGACACTAAGCCCGCCGGAGATACTGGTCGGTGCCGTAGTGCCCGAAGCGAACGGTGTCAGGGCTGAACTGGTATGGGCAGCCCCCCCGGGGACGGTTGGGTCAAAATATCTCGTTGAACTTGCGCGGATGCCACGAGAATACGAGACTTCGGGTGCGGATATTGTGTCGGGTTCGACGGACTCATCAGCGCTGGCGATCAGCCTGCCGGCCGAAACTGATGCGTATGCTTGGCGGGTAAGTAGGGTTAACGCGGCTGACGCACACTATGCGACACGAGGGTGGCAACGCCTCACTGACCTCGGAAGCGTTGGCACGGATGAGGCAGAGCCGGTCCTGCCGAAAGGTCGTATCACGCTCTACATGAATGCCGTCGATATACAGGCAAAGGAATTTGCTGACGAGCTGGCGTCAAGTTTCTTTGAATCCGGCTACTGGGTTCGCGTCGAGGCTCTGGACGAAGCAATTTCCGAGAGTGCGGTATTTTACTCATTTGCCGAAGACGCGGTTGTTGCGGGAAAGATCGCCGAGTTCCTGCCGGTCTTGAGCAGCGAGGATACCGCGCAGGTCCCCGGTGCGTCGCCAGGTGAAATTATTGTGTGGCTCTCCGGCGGCCCGCAAACCCTTTCATCGGCGCTGCTGGGCAACTGATAACCAAACTCTCATCTTGATTGAACTTACGCCTGGCCGAGCGCATCGTCTGGCCTCACCTGTCATCGCCATCATCCATTGAGCGACCGCTCGCGCGGGAACAATCATGCGCACCCGCGCATTATGCCCGGATGCAATCAAGAGGTGCCTGAGATGCAATTGCGCCCATGGCCGGCCAAGGCGCTTCTAATGGTTGTGATAGCAGGCGGCCTATTCGGGTGCGCCAGTTCTCAGACGGCACCGGTTGCCGCCGGGTTCGGTGTGAACCCCGCGCTGCCATCGCCGCAACGGCAGTTGATTCCAACAGTCAATGTCGCGACCGCGGACGGCTGGCTCGCCGGTCAGATGCCGGTTCCAGCCAAAGGCATGCACATTACCGAGTTCGCCCGTGATCTCGATCATCCGCGATGGCTGTACGAATTGCCGAACGGCGATGTGCTGGTGGCCGAAAGCAATGCACCGGAGAGGCCGCAGGACGGAACCGGGATCAAGGGGTTCTTCATGAAGATCTTTATGAAGAAAGCCGGCGCGGGCGTGCCGAGCGCCGATCGGATCACGCTGCTGCGCGATGCAGACGGCGACGGCGTCGCCGAGACACGCTCCGTATTTCTCGAAAATCTCTACTCGCCGTTCGGCATGGCGCTGGTTGGCGACCGCATCTTTATCGCCAACACCGACGGGATTGTCGTCGCACCCTATAGAGCGGGCGCGACGCGCGTCACCGAGATGCCCCGCGATTTCTTCGCGCTGCCCGGTGGGCCGCGCAATCACCATTGGACCAAGAACATCGTCGCAAGCCCAGATGGCAAGACGCTTTACGCTGCGGTTGGGTCCAACAGCAACGTGGCCGAAAACGGCATGACGGTGGAACAGGGCCGCGCCGCGATCTGGCGGATCGACATCGCCAGCGGAAAGGGTCGGGAATATGCTACCGGGCTGCGCAATCCGGTTGGGATGGATTTCGATCCCGTGTCGGGACGGCTCTACACCGTGGTGAACGAGCGCGACGAGCTTGGCGACAACCTGGTGCCAGACTACCTCACCTCGGTGAGCGAGGGCAATTTCTACGGCTGGCCTTACAGCTATTTCGGCCAGCACGTCGATGCGCGGGTTGATCCGCCAAGGCCCGATCTGGTCGCAAGGGCCGTCGTACCTGACTACGCGCTTGGCGCGCACACCGCGTCGCTCGGGCTAGAGATTTCCGGCGGCGAAAGGGGCATCGGCGCGGCATTCGGGCACGGCGCCTTCATCGGCCAACATGGCTCGTGGAATCGCGAACCCCACAGCGGCTACATGGTGATTTTCGTGCCATTCGGCCGCAATGGCCCGCAAGGTCAACCGCGGATCGTGCTCAGTGGGTTTCTTGCGGGGGACGTCGCGCGTGGCCGTCCGGTGGGCGTCATCCTGGATAGGCGCGGCGGGCTTCTAGTAGCTGATGATGTTGGCAACCGGGTCTGGCGCGTCTCAAAGTGAGGAGCGGTGCAGCCATGCTGTCCCTTCGCGCTCCTCCCAACGGCCCTAAGTGGTTCGACCGATCCAATCCCGGATGTGTCGAACCGGCTGATCTCCGGCGGCGTGGATGCGAGCGGCTGGCGCCTGCCTGCGGACGGGTTCGAAGCGGCGGTGGTTCAGGCGATTGCCGATCATCTCGCAAGCGTGCGCGCCGGCACGATGTTCTGACCGCGGTCGAAGCAGCACGCGCGGCATAAGGGACAGCCTCGCTGTCCTTGTGGAGACGAGTTCTCATCGGTCTGATGGTGTGGACGGCTCCACCCCGACGGCATTGCGATGTGCCATGCTGGTGCTGTTTGGAACCAACAGAGCGGAGGAGTCGCCCACATGGAGATTAGAACACTGGGGATCGATCTGGCCAAGTCCGTGTTTCAGCTTCACGGCGTTGATGCCGATGGTGCCGTGGACTTGCAGAGGAAACTGCGGCGGGGCGCGGTGCTCGACTTTCTTTGCAAGCCGGAGCCCTGCCTGATCGGGATGGGGGCCTGCGCCTCATCGCATCATTGGGCGCGGGAGATCGCGGCGCTTGGCCATGACGTCCGGCTGATCCCGCCTGCCTATGTGAAGCCTTACGTAGAGCGGCAGAAAAACGATGCCGCTGATGCGGAAGCGATCTGCGAGGCTGTCACTCGGCCGAATATGCGCTTTGTCCCGGTGAAGACCGAGGCGCAGCAAAGCGTCCTGGTCCTGCACCGGTCACGCGATCTCTTGATGCGTCAGCGGACGATGATCCTCAATGCGATCCGGGCACATTGCGCCGAGTTCGGGATCATCGCCGCGCAGGGGCCGCGGAGGGTGGCTGATCTCGTCAGGCGGTTGAGCGAGCCGGATACCCATGAGTTGCCAATGATCGCCCGATCCGCACTTTTGGCACTAGGGGCCCAACTCGAAAGCCTGGCCGAAGTGATCAGCAAGATCGAACGGCAGCTGTTGGCCTGGCACCGGCAGAACGCCGCGAGCCAACGGCTCGAAACGATCCCGGGCGTGGGCATTACCACGGCCACGGCGCTCGCCGCCAGTGTGTCGGATCCCTCGGCCTTCAAATCGGGGCGGCAGTTCGCAGCCTGGCTCAGGCTCGTGCCGAAGCAGAACTCGTCCGGCGGCAAGGATCGGCTGGGGCGGGTGTCAAGGACGGGTAACGGCTACCTGCGCCGGTTGCTTGTTGTAGGCGCCATCTCCGTCACACGACGGGCGCCAAGCACCGAGACCAGAACTGGCGCCTGGGTAAGGTCGCTCATGGAGCGCAAACCGACACGGCTCGTTACCGTTGCCATCGCCAACAAGACTGCGCGGACCGCGTGGGCCATGCTGATGCGTCGGGAGGATCTACCGAGCCCCCGCGGTGGTTTGAAACGATCAGAAACGCGGCAGCCAAGACCTGTCGACACGGAATGCAAGGGCAGAAGTGAGTGATGATGATCAAACAGGACCGCAACCGGGACACCCCGTGGTGGTGTCAGGGCCTCAAAGCTCGCTCGTCTGATTGGGACCCGGCAAGCGGACTTCATCAAGGCCAGCGGTCATACGCGCCGCGCAAACAGGCCGGACAAATGACCGCAACCTGCAACGATCACTGTCAGTCAAGAAAACCCTTGCAAAAAAGGAGCCGTCCACAAATGACACCACCCGATGTCGAGATGCCGGCCTATCGCATCCTCGGCGCCTGCAATCCCAAGATGGCGCATCAGCCCATCGGGACCAGTTGAAGGCGATCCTGCCCGACCCGATCCTGCTTTCCTCCGGTGGCACAACGAGAACCGGTTCAACGGCTCACGGAATTTGGATATCGTTCCGGCCGGCCCCGTTAATCTCGATACAGACAGGCTGCGGCAGCCTGAAATTCTTACTTTTCAACGATAGCGGGAATTTCACGGATATAGAGCATTGCTTACCGCGCAGGTAGCGGATGATCTCGGGGCTGGTCTTGACCCAATTGAACGGATTGCGATTTGTCGGCATGAAGCGAATGCTACATCGCCCATGCCTGCCCGATGCCTCGAACGCTGAATTCCTTCGAGAACGTATTCACAGTGTTCTCGACAGGAGACGCGAACGAGGAACGTCGTCAGCTTCGAACTGGCCCAAAGTCAAGTCCAGCGCCTGAACCTGCGGGAAAACCGAATCGCGCAAAATGCCGAACAGAACTCGGGCTGTTTTGGGCGACTATTTCGCCTGCAATTTCAAGTCTCTAGGGGGATATGGTCAGATGCCGGGAAATTACGACGCAAGCACACTGTATTTGTTGACAATTTTTGAATTATGTGGCGGAGTGGAAGGGATTCGAACCCTCGAGACGGTTCCCCGTCTGCACCCTTAGCAGGGGTGTGCCTTCGACCACTCGGCCACCACTCCGCCTGCCCGTTTAATGGGTGGCAGAGGGCGGATCAAGGGGATATTCGGGCCGGGTTCAGGCCAACCAGGCGCGGAAGACGGTCACAACCTGGTCGTATACCGGTCGCTTGAATGGCACGATGGCGCCGAGCAACTCGTCCGCGCTAACCCATTTCCATTCCGAGAATTCCGGGTGTTCGGTCCGGATGTCGATCTGGTCGTCGCGACCGAGGAAACGGAAAAGGAACCAGCGCTGGCGCTGGCCGCGGTATTTACCGCCCCAGACCTTCCCCACCAGGTCGTCGGGCAGGTCGTAGGTGACCCAAACCGGCGACTTGGCGAGGAACTCGACGAGATCGCCGGTCACGCCGGTTTCTTCCCAAAGCTCGCGCAGGGCCGCCTTCCTTGGCTTTTCGTCCCCATCGATCCCGCCCTGCGGCATCTGCCATGCGGCGACGGGGCTGTCCTTGCGCTGGCCCGCGAAGATACGCCCGTCGGGATTGACGAGCATCACACCGGCACCGAGACGGTAGGGGAGGTCTGCGGGTTTCGTTTTCACCATGTGTGAAAAGGGCCGGTCACCCGGCCCTCCTTCCTTACTGCTGCGCGGCTTGCTGTTCGGCCATTTCGGGCTTGATCGCGGAAAGGCCTTTCAGGATGTCGATGGCATAGGCCAGCTGATAGTCCTCTATACGCAGCTTCGCGGCATCCTCGGCCTTCTGCTGTTCCTCCTCCAGAACGCGCTTTTCGTCGTCGGTCATGGAATCGTTGGTGATCGCGCCGCGCAGGTCAGCTTCGGACCGATTGGGCTTGGCGGTAGATGCGGCTTCATCCGCTGTCGCGTCGGCGGCCTTCGCTGCCGGCTGGTCCACGACGATGTCGGGCGAAATGCCGAGCGCCTGGATCGACCGGCCGGAGGGCGTGTAGTAGCGCGCCGTCGTCAGACGCATCGCGCCCTCGCCCTTCAGCGGAATGACCGTTTGGACCGAACCCTTGCCAAAGCTCTTGGTGCCCACGACGATCGCGCGGTGGTGATCCTGAAGCGCGCCCGTTACGATCTCGGAGGCCGAGGCGGAGCCGCCGTTGATGAGAACGACCATAGGCTTGCCATCAGCCAGATCGCCCTTCTCGGCATTGAAACGTTCACTGTCCTGTGGACTGCGGCCGCGGGTCGATACGATCTCGCCCTTGTCGAGGAACGCGTCGGAGACTTTGATCGCTTGGGTGAGAAGCCCACCGGGATTGTTTCGCAGGTCAAGAACAAAACCGTTGACCTTGTCCATGCCACCGGAATCCTCGATCGCCTTCTTCAGACCGCTTTCGAGGTCGTCATAGGTCTGGTCGTTGAAGGTCGTGACGCGCAAGACGACGGAATGACCCTCGACGCGTGCCTTGGCGGCCGTGAGCTTGATCGTATCGCGTATGATCGAGACGTCGAAAGGCTCATCGGTGCCCTCGCGCGCGACAGTCACGATGATCTCGGAGCCGACCGGCCCGCGCATCTTGTCCACCGCCTGGTCAAGTGTCAGGCCAAGGACGCTTTCGCCGTCGACATGGGTGATGAAGTCGCCGGCCTTGATGCCAGCCTTGTCGGCGGGCGTTCCGTCGATGGGCGAGACGACCTTGATGAAGCCGTCCTCCTGGGTGACCTCGATCCCGAGGCCACCGAATTCGCCACGGGTCTGAACCCGCATGTCGGCGAAGGCATCGGGCGGCAGGTAGCTCGAATGCGGGTCGAGCGAGGTGAGCATTCCGTTGATCGCGGCCTCGATAAGCTTGCCCTCGTCCACGGGCTCGACATACTGCGAGCGGATGCGCTCGAAGATGTCGCCGAAGAGGTCGAGCTGTTCATAGACCGAGCCGCCCTTCTTCGCTTCTTCGGCCACCAGTGGCCCCGCGATCTGGGTCGTCAGCAGAACTCCGGCGAGCGTTCCGCCCAGTGCCGCTATCGCGAATTTCTTCATCGCTCAGTCTTCCTTCGTTTCCGCGAACCAGGGACCGGGGTCCAGAGGTTCCTTGCCATGTCTCAGCTCTATATAAAGCGTTTCCGTGCGGCCAGTGCCACCGCCTTCTTGCCCCTCGGCGGGAAAGAGCGTGCTCTCCGTCTCCGCTCCGCCCATAAGGCCGAGCGGTGCGCCCGGCTCGACCACGTCGCCGATTTCACCGAAGACCTTGTCCATCCCCGCCAGTACCAGAAGATAACCCGGACTGGGTTCAACGATCATCACATTTCCGTAGTCGAGAAGCGGGCCTCGATAGCGGATCGTTGCGGCCCAGGGCGCGGTGACGAGCGCGGCGGGGCGTGTGGCGATCAGGATACCGGGTCGCTTGATGCCCGCCGCGTCGGCCTCGTCCCCGCGGCGGAGGAGTGTTCCGTGGACCGGCAGAGACAGAGTCCCTTGCGCGCCTTCGAAATTCTCCATCGGTGCGCCGATATCGGTCTCCATTCCGGCGATCCCGGTTGCGAAAGCATCGAGGCTGTCGGCGCTTGAGGCAAGCGCAGACAACTCCTCGGGGTCGTCGAGGAAGCGGGTCGGCAAATCGGCTCGGTCCTGCACCGCCTGACTCAGCGCCGTTCGCGCTTCCTGGGCCGCGACGAGGCCACGCGACAGGGTGTCCTGGGTATCGGCCTGAAGCGCACGGAGGCGTCTGAGTTCTTCCAACTGGCTGCGGAGGCTCTATCGCCTCCTCCTGCAAGGCAGGGGCGACGGACGACAGGATCATGCCCGCTCGCGCGGTGCCAAGCGGTCCGTCCGGGTGCAGAAGGAGCAGCGGCGCGGGATCGCGCTCCATCGTCAGCATCACGCTGAGCAATTGCCCGATGCGGCCTCGGCGGGCGTCGAACGCCTTTTGGATTTCGGTTTCGCGGACAGAGGCGCGGCGGAGTGCGTCGCGCAGCGCAGCAAGGCCGTCCTCGTAGGCGGAAATGGTGCGGGTCAGCGCCTTGACACGGTTCGAGGCGCCGCGGGCATCGCGAAGCGCGTTTACGGCGTCGCGCAGGTTGGTCGCGGCGGATTCGGCAGCGGGGATCGCCGGATCGGCAGTTTCCGCGCATGCCGGTGCCGTCAGAACCAGAAGGCCGAGCGCGGCAGAGCCGAAGCCAAGGCGCATCAGGCGCGCTCGATCAGGCTGCGCCCGGTCATCTCGGGCGGCAGGGCGAGGTCCATGAGGTCGAGAAGCGTCGGCGCGAGATCGGCTAGCCGGCCGTTCCGAAGTGTCGCGCCCTCCGGCCCGCCGACAAGGATAACCGGAACCGGGTTGGTGGTATGCGCGGTGTGCGGCCCGCCGGTCTCCGGGTCGATCATGGTCTCGCAATTGCCGTGATCGGCGGTGACGAGCATCGCGCCCCCCAATTTCTTGAGCGTGGAAAGAACGCGCCCAAGGCCACGGTCCACCTCTTCGACAGCCGCGATGCCGGCGTTCAGAATGCCGGTATGGCCGACCATGTCGGGGTTGGCGTAGTTTACCACGATCAGGTCATAGCCCCTCTGGATCGCCTCCACGAAATGGTCGGTCACTTCAGGTGCGGACATTTCTGGTTGAAGGTCATAAGTGGCCACTTTGGGCGAGGGCGCCATGTAGCGGTCTTCGCCTTCTTCCGGCGCTTCTTTGCCGCCGTTCAGGAAGAAGGTGACATGCGGGTATTTCTCGGTCTCGGCCAGCCGGAATTGCTTCAGCCCTTTGGACGCGACCCAAGCACCAATCGCGTTGACCACTGGCCGCTTCGGATAGGCCGCCGCCATGAAGGCGTCGTGGGTCTTGGAGTAATCGACCATACCGAGAAGTGCCGACCAATGCGGGCGATGCCCCCGGTCGAAGCCGGAGAACCTGTCCTCACCCACCGCGAGCAGGATCTCGCGCGCGCGGTCGGCGCGGAAGTTGAGGCAAAAGAAACCGTCGCCCCCCTGCGCTCCCCCGTAGCCGCCGATCACAGTGGGCTGGATGAATTCGTCGGTCTCGCCGCGCGCATAGGCATCACGGACCGCGTCGCCAGAGGAGGCGGCACTCAGCCCCTCGGCCTTCACCATCGCATCATAGGCGCGGCTCACCCGATCCCAACGATTGTCGCGGTCCATCGCAAAGTAGCGCCCCGAAACGGTTGCGACCGTAGCGCCTTTCGGAAGGCGCTTGATCAGATCTGCGACGAAACCCTCTGCCGATTTAGGCGGCACGTCGCGCCCATCCGTCACCGCATGCAGCGCCACCGGTACGCCCGCGCCCGCAACCATCTCGCAGGCAGCAATGACGTGGTCGATATGCCCGTGCACGCCCCCGTCGGAAATCACGCCCATCAGGTGCGCGGTCCCGCCCGAAGCTTTCAATGTCTGAATGAAGGAGCTGATCGCCGCGTTCGAGAAAAAGCTCTTTTCCTCGATTGCAAGGTCGATCTGGCCAAGGTCCATCGCAACGACCCGGCCCGCGCCGATATTTGTATGGCCGACCTCGGAATTGCCCATCTGCCCGGCTGGAAGCCCAACATCCCGCCCATGCGTCACGAGCTGCGCATGTGGGCAGGTTTCCATGATCCGGTCGAAGTTCGGTGTGTCGGCCAGTGCCACTGCATTCCCTGTGGTTTCGGCTCTTAGGCCCCAGCCATCGAGAATGCACAGAACAACGGGCTTCGGATGGGTCATGGCTTCCTCCGTAGGAGTCCTATCCTCTAGAGCGAGAGCGCTCCTTCTTCAACGGGCTTGCGTGGTCAAAACCGGTGATAGGGGCTCCCGGCAAGAATGGATGTGGCGCGGTAAAGCTGTTCCGCGATCATCACCCGGACGAGCATGTGCGGCCATACCATCGGACCGAAGGACAGGACCGCATCCGCGTTGTCCCGAAGGTCGGGGGCAAGTCCGTCGGCGCCGCCGATGACGAGCGCCGCATCCTGCCGCCCCGTATCGCGCAAGCCGGCGAGGAGATCGGCGAAATCGGGAGAGGTCATAATGCGCCCGCGTTCGTCGAGCGCAATCACGGCGGCGCCGGCAGGGATCGCTTTCGCAAGAAGCAAGGCTTCCGCTGCCATTCCGCCGCCCTTTCGGTCCTCGACCTCGTGTTCCATCACGGGTCCGAGGCCAAGGGTCCGTCCTGCGCGATCGCAGCGTTCTAGATAGTCATCGACCAAAGCGCGCTCGTGACCGGCCCGAAGCCGGCCCACGGCGCAAAGATGCAGGCGCATCAGTTCGGGCGGACGCCGAGTGCCACGCCAGACGGCATCCACATCTTTTCGAGCTGGTAGAACTCGCGCACTTCGGGGCGGAAGACATGGACGACGACGTCTGTAGCGTCGATCAGGACCCAGTCGCCCTGCTCCTTGCCTTCGACCTTGCAAGTCCTGCCGAAATCAGTCTTCAGCCGCTCGATCAATTTCTCGGCGATGGCAGCGACCTGGCGCGACGACCGGCCCGAGCAGATGACCATAAAATCGGCGACGGACGACCGCCCGCGGAGATCGATCGTCACCACGTCTTCGGCCTTGTCATCATCGAGGGAGGAGAGAATACGCGCGAGCTGTTCGTCGCTCGTCATCTCGACTGGCGTTGCCTTCATCGGCACCCGCCCTGCGGCCGCGGAAGGGGCCGACTTTTCAGACTGTAACAGGACATCGTCCTCCTGGGTTGCGCGCCGCCTGGTGGCCCCGGCGCTGGGCGTACCCTCAAGGTAACATCGTGATTGTAAAATCTCAATGTGACCCGAGTAGGGCGGGCGGCATGGTGCCGGTGCCGCTCAACGCGCCTCATGCGTCTTTGGTTTCCAGCCGCGCTTCGAGGAGCGAACCGCCCAGAACCTTCACCTCGCGCTGCGGGAAAGGAATCGAGATGCCATGCTCCTTGAAGGCGTCCCAAAGGGCCAGATAGACCGCGCCGCGCACGTTCGTCAGCCCCTCGCTCGGATCGGTGATCCAGAACCGCAGGATATAGTCCACCGAACTGTCGCCGAAGCCGGTGATGTGGCAGACCGCTGGACGGCTCTTCAGCACACGGTTCACGCCCAAAGCCGCCTCGATCGCAATCTTGCGGACGAGGTGGGGGTCGTCGCCGTAGGCCGTACCGAAGAAGAGGTCGATGCGCACGAACTCGTTCGAATGCGACCAGTTGACCACCTGACCGGTGATCAGGTCCTCGTTCGGGATAAGGTATTCTTTACCGTCTCGCGTGACGACCGAGACGTAGCGCGCACCGAGCGACTCGATCCAGCCGAAGGTTTCACCGAGCGAAATGACGTCCCCCGGCTTCACAGATTTGTCCAGGAGGATGATGATCCCCGAAACCAGGTTCGACACGACCTTCTGCAAGCCGAAACCAAGGCCGACGCCGATCGCTCCCGACAGGACCGCGAGGCCGGTCAGATCGAAACCCACCGCCTTCAATCCGATGAAGAAGGCCGACCCGTAAAGGACGACCTGTAGGCCTTTGACCGCAAGTTCCTGAACGGCGGGCGAGATATCCTCGTTCCCGCGAAGCCGGCGTGCGCCCGACCGCGTAGTGAAACGCGCAAGCGTGATGAGCAGCGTGGTGACGACGAGCGCCTTCAGGACCGACAGGGCCGAGAGCCGGAACTCACCGAGCGTAACCGACACCCCGTCGAGGAAGCCGCTCACTTCGTCGGTCAGGCCAAGATAATAGAGCGTGACGTAGATCCAGAGGCCCCAGGTCACGATACGCCTGAGAAGCCGGTTGCTGATCAGCCGCCCGGCAAGGCCTACAAGCAGCCATGCGGTGGCGATGGTGGCGAACACCGTGACGAGGTAGCGGCGAGACGGAAAGGCGAAAACCTGCGCCAGTACAGCTGCCGCCCCCCAGGTCAGCAGCACGAAAAAAATGAGCCAGAGGCGCTTTTCGATTTGCAACCCTGCCTTGAGCCGCCACATCGGCCATCCCTCGCGCGAGCGCAGCCAGTCGTTCAGCTTCGGGCCCGCCAAGCGTTTCAAGAGATAGGCGCCAAGCGCGCAGCCCACGAGAATCAGCATCTGGTGGAGGCGCGAGGGCAGAAAGAGCGTGCTGAAAGCGCGAACGAAATCTTCCCAAAGCGCAATCAATGCCGATGTGAAGCTCTGAAATTCGCTTTCCATCTGTCCTCCGGGCTCCAGAATGGCCTCTGTCGCCTTGCAGGGCAACCACGACGCCGCAAGATGGGTTCCGGCCGAGCTTGCCACATTGGGGATTCGGGCGTAAATAACGCTCCATGATGCGCTTTTTCGACATGGATGACCGTGCCCGGCTGCCGTGGCGCTTTCACGGTGAAAGCCGCTCCGTGCTCGCGCGACTTTGATCGCCGCCCACTGCGGCATCGCGGCGCGCAACGCCTATATCCACCCCATATTCGTGAGAGACTGCCATGACTGGCAAAACACTCTATGACAAGATCTGGTCGGCCCATCTGGTTGACACGCAGGACGACGGCACCTGCCTCCTTTATATCGACCGCCACCTCGTGCACGAGGTGACCTCGCCTCAGGCCTTCGAAGGCCTGCGCATGACCGGGCGAACGGTCCGCGCGCCGGAAAAGACTATTGCCGTGCCCGACCATAACGTACCGACGACCGCAGGGCGCGAGACACATATCGACAACGAGGAAAGCCGCATTCAGGTCGAGGCGCTTGACAAGAACGCCAAGGATTTCGGCATTCACTATTATCCGGTCTCGGATATACGCCAGGGCATCGTCCATATCGTCGGGCCGGAACAGGGCTGGACACTGCCGGGAATGACCGTCGTCTGCGGCGACTCTCATACCGCGACCCACGGCGCCTTCGGCGCGCTCGCCCATGGCATCGGCACCTCCGAGGTAGAGCATGTGCTCGCCACGCAGACGCTGATCCAGCGTAAGGGCAAGAACATGAAGGTCGAGATCACCGGCAAGCTCCGCCCCGGTGTGACCGCGAAGGACATCACCTTGTCCGTCATCGGCGCGACCGGCACGGCGGGCGGCACCGGCTATGTCATCGAATATTGCGGCGAGGCGATCCGCGATCTTTCCATGGAAGGCCGCATGACCGTCTGCAACATGGCGATCGAGGGTGGCGCACGCGCGGGCCTCATCGCGCCCGACGAAACGACCTTCGAATATGTCAAGGGCCGCCCGCACGCGCCGAAAGCCGCGCAATGGGAAGCAGCGCTTGCGTGGTGGAAGACGCTGAAGTCCGATGACGACGCGCATTGGGACAAGGTCGTGACGCTGACGGGCGAGGATATCGCACCCGTCGTTACCTGGGGCACCTCGCCCGAGGACGTGCTGCCGATCACCGGTAGCGTGCCGGCGCCCGAAAGCTTCAAGGGCGGTAAGGTCGAGGCCGCTCAGCGGTCGCTCGACTATATGGGGCTGAAGCCCGGCACACCGCTCAAGGACATCAAGGTCGACACCGTCTTCATCGGCTCATGCACCAATGGCCGGATCGAGGATCTGCGCGCCGCCGCCGCGATCCTGAAAGGCAAGAAGGTCGCCGAGGGCATGCGCGCGATGGTCGTGCCGGGCTCCGGCCTCGTGCGCGCGCAGGCGGAAGACGAGGGCCTGGCGCAGATCTTCATCGATGCGGGCTTTGAATGGCGGCTCGCGGGGTGCTCGATGTGTCTTGCGATGAACCCTGACCAGCTTTCGCCAGGTGAACGCTGCGCGGCCACGTCGAACCGCAACTTCGAGGGCCGTCAGGGTCGGGGCGGACGCACCCACCTGATGTCGCCTGCGATGGCGGCGGCGGCGGCGATTACGGGGCATCTGACCGACGTGCGCGAGCTCATGTAAGGAGAAAGAGATGAGACTCCCGGTTCTGTTCATCGTCATTGGCGCCTTCATGGTAGTGGGTGGATTCCTCGCGCTCGCCAATCCGTTCGCGGCCTCGCTCGCGGTGACTACGCTCGTTGGGATCTTCTTTCTCATTGCCGGGGCGGGGCAGCTTTGGGCCGCTTGGTCCACACCAGAGGATGATCACAGGACATGGCACGGGGCGCTGGGTTTGCTGACCCTGATCCTCGGCGTCATGATGATGGCCAACCCGGTCGCCGGGACGCTCTCGCTCACTCTCATCGTCGGGCTTCTTTTCGTTCTGAACGGCGGCGCAAGACTCGGCGTCGCCTTTCGGATGCGGGACAGCCGGTATTTCTGGTTGCTCCTCATCTCCGGCGCGTTGTCGGCGGTGATCGGGCTTCTCGTCCTCGGCAACATCGTTACGGCGGCGACCTCGATTCTCGGTCTCCTGCTCGGAATCCAGCTCCTCTTCGAAGGCGCCGCCCTTATCGCGCTCGGGCTCGTCGCCCGCCAGCGCTGACCTCATCCGGGGCGAAAGCCCCAGCAAAGGACACCATAGATGGATACGTTCACCACCCTGACCGGAATCGCGGCACCAATGCCTCTGGTCAACATCGACACGGACATGATCATCCCCAAGCAGTTCCTCAAGACGATCAAGCGCTCAGGCCTCGGCAAGAACCTTTTCGACGAGATGCGCTTCACCCAGGATGGCAAGGAAATCCCGGATTTCGTGCTGAACCAGCCCGCCTACCGGAATGCCGAGATCATCATCGCGGGTGACAACTTCGGTTGCGGCTCATCGCGTGAGCATGCGCCTTGGGCGCTTCTGGATTTCGGGATCCGGGCGGTGATCTCCACCAGCTTCGCCGACATCTTCTACAACAACTGCTTCAAGAACGGCATCCTGCCGATCGTCCTGCCGCAAGAGGTTGTCGAGATTCTCATGGAGGATGCCAAGAAGGGCGCGAACGCCCGGATGACCGTTGATCTGGAAAACCAGACGGTGACGACCTCCGACGGGCAGAGCTTCGGCTTCGATGTTGACGCTTTCCGCAAGCACTGCCTCATGAACGGATTGGACGATATCGGCCTTACGCTGGAGAAAGTTTCAGCGATCGACACGTTCGAGAGTGCCGCCGCGCAAAGCCGCCCTTGGGTCTAAGCTATTAAAGATACACAAGATATTGGGCCGCCTCTTTGGGCGGCCTTATTGTTGTGCGGTTGTCGGCGGAATCTTGCTCATGAATTGATGCAAAGCCGCACCACTTCCTCCACGAAAACGCCCCAATGCCCCGTTTTAACTTAACGAAAGTTGAAGGGGATAGGGAAGTGGGCACAATAATGGCAAAAATGGGGCAGTTCGCCACAATGGGCGGGCTCAATATGGACGAAGGGCGCGGCAACGTATCCGCCCCCGCCAGGTTGAGGGTGTAGGGCAGTGGTTTCACACTTCACAGGCGCGTTTGTTCGTGCGTTGTTGGTTATGGTGTTGATTACGACGCCCTCGCTGATGCTGCCTTCCGTTTCGTCCGACACGACGCAGATCGTTGCCCTGGTGTCGCTGTTTGCCGCGGCGCTGACCTTCTTCGAATATGCTTCGACCTATCCGGGTCTCGTGGAATTCCGCGATGCGCCACCTTTCAACCGCGTGCGCTTCCTCTCGCTTTTCGTGACGATCCTGCTTCTCTCAACCATCGTGCGCGGCCAGAGTGAGCCGACCACGTTGACCAGCTTCATCGAGGCTTTGGGTAACAAGATCGGCAGTGTCATCGACGTGCCCTATAGCCCGGTGCGCCTCGTAGTGCTGATGCTTCCAGAAAACATAAGCATTCGGCACCTGATCCTTATCCGGACTGCGGCGGGCATCAGCTACATGATCTCGCTTACGACGCTCATCATCTTCATCGTGACGATGCGTGCGATCGGCTGGCCGACCCGTATGGGAAGCTTCAACGTCTGGATCAACCTTCCGACATTCGATCCCACCACCGGTGGCGACGTGGTGGAACGGCTCGAGCGAGACTCACGTTTCAACATCGCGCTCGGCTTCCTTCTGCCGTTCCTGATCCCGGCAGCGGTGAAGTTGGCTTCGATCGCTTTCCAGCCGGTAACACTGGAAAGCCCGCAAACCCTGATCTGGACGATGACCGCATGGGCCTTTCTTCCCGCCAGCCTTCTGATGCGCGGCATTGCGATGGGACGCATCGCCGGCATGATCGCGGAAAAGCGTCGTCAGAACAACCTCGCCGCCGAAGCCGAGATGCTGCCGGCCTGAGCTTCGCGGCAGCGCTATTCGCGCTGCCCGTGTCGGCGGATCCACTCAGGATCGCCACTTTCAACGCCGAACTGACGCGCGAAGGCCCCGGCCTTCTCCTGCGCGACATCCGGACTGGCAACGACCCGCAGGTCGAAGCGGCCGCTTCGGTCGTGGCGCAGGTCGATCCCGATATCCTCGTCCTGAACGGCATCGACTATGATTACGGGCTTCAGGCGCTTACCGCGTTCAGCGCACGAATTGCGGCTGCGGGCGGACCGGACTACGCGCACCGATTTGCCCTCCTTCCCAACACCGGCATGGCCACCGGCCTCGATCTCGACGGCGATGGGCGGCTCGGCGGCCCCTCTGACGCACAGGGCTTCGGCGTATTCTCGGGGCAGGGCGGCATGGCGATCCTCTCGCGCCTGCCATTTGCCGAGGCGACCGACTACTCCGCCTTTCTGTGGCGCGACCTGCCCGGCGCGTTGATCGAGGGTGCGGGGCTGTCCGCCGCGGCTATGGCTATTCAACGGCTGTCCACGACCGCGCATTGGGCGGTTCCGGTAAGCTTGCCGGACGGTCGCAGCATCACGCTTCTCACCTACTACGCCTCGCCCCCGGTTTTCGATGGACCGGAGGACCGCAATGGCCGCCGAAACCATGACGAGACCGCCTTCTGGTCGCGCCTCCTCGACGGCGCGCTGCGCTATCCTGCGCCGAAACCTCCCTACCTCATAGTGGGCGACGCCAATCTCGACCCGGTCGACGGCGAAGGCCGCAACGACGCGTTCTTCGCGCTGTTCGCGGATCAGCGCTTCATCGACGCGACCCCTGCCAGCGATGGCGGCGCGGGTGCCGCGCGTGTGCAAGGCGGCGCCAATGCAGGGCAGGGCGGGGATCCGGCGCTTGACACCGCCGACTGGCCCGATGAAGGGCCGGGCAATCTGCGCGTGGACTACGTTCTGCCCTCCGCTGATCTGGAGTTCACCGGTTCGGGCGTATACTGGCCGCCGACGGGCCAGTCGGGAGCCGAGGCCGCAACCACCGCCTCGCGGCACCGATTGGTCTGGGTGGATATTGAGGTTCCAGGCCTAGCTTGGCCCGGGGCCGTGGATCGCCCGGCAAGATAAGCTCTGGCTCGACGCATCCCCCAAGTTGCCTCACGGGTCGGAGCGGACATTGGCTCCAGATTGTCTGTTCGCCCGGAGTCAAGCCGAAGGCGCCGGGCAGCGCCCGTCCGATCCGGCGGCCTGGCGCTTTGGCAGTGAAGCGCGCAGCAAGGTGATGCAATGTGTGGTGCCATAGAGGACACGGAACTGTCTGAGCAGCGTCATCGCACGGGCAGACATGCGCCCGGTCTCACGCGTGAAATCCAGGCTTCCCGAACGCGCAGCTTCCACCCGACCGCTTGACGCATCCCCATGCCTCAGCTAGGCGGGCTGCGATCCATTCCAGCGAGGCCGCCATGACCAATCCCTCCCTTCTCATTCTCGCCGGCGACGGCATCGGTCCCGAGGTCATGGCCGAGGTCAAGAAGATCATCGGCTGGTTCGGCAAGAAACGCGGCATCACCTTCGATGTCAGCGAGGATCTGGTCGGGGGATGCGCCTATGACAAGCACGGCACCCCCCTCGCGGACGAAACGATGGCCAAGGCCCAGGAAGTCGACGCGGTCCTTCTCGGCGCGGTCGGTGGTCCGAAATACGACAAGCTCGACTTCTCGGTAAAGCCGGAACGCGGCCTCCTGCGGCTCCGCAAGGAGATGGACCTCTACGCCAACCTCCGCCCCGCCCAGTGCTTCGATGCGCTGGCCGATTTCTCGTCGCTGAAAAAGGACGTGGTCGCCGGTCTCGACATCATGATCGTGCGCGAGCTGACCTCCGGCGTCTATTTCGGCGAGCCGCGCGGCATCTTCAAGGAAGGCAACGAGCGGGTCGGGATAAACACCCAGCGCTACACAGAATCCGAGATTGCACGCGTCGCCCGCTCTGCCTTTGAACTGGCGCGGCGTCGCGGCAACAAGGTCTGCTCGATGGAGAAGGCCAATGTCATGGAATCCGGCGTCCTCTGGCGAGACGTGGTGCAGGAAGTGCATGACGCCGAATATCCCGACGTCGAGCTTTCGCATATGTATGCCGACGCCGGGGCGATGCAGCTGACACGCTGGCCGAAGCAGTTCGACGTGATCGTGACCGACAACCTCTTCGGCGATCTTCTGTCGGACCTTGCCGCGATGCTCACCGGATCTCTCGGGATGCTGCCCTCCGCCTCGCTCGGCGCGCCGATGGCCAATGGTCGCCCGAAGGCGCTCTATGAGCCGGTCCACGGCTCCGCCCCTGACATCGCCGGGCAGGGCAAGGCAAACCCGATCGCCTGCATCCTCTCTTTCGCGATGGCGCTGCGCTATTCCTTCGACATGGGCCATGAGGCCACGCACATCGAACAGGCGGTCGAGAAAGTGCTGGCTGATGGCCTTCGCACGGCGGATCTGATGGGGCCGGAGGGCGGCAAGCAGGTTTCCACATCCGAGATGGGCGACGCTATCGTGAAAGCGCTGGACGCGAGCCTGTGATGTGCGTGGCATGCGAAGATCGGGGGCAGTCTGGCCTGTCGCCCGATCCTTCCGTCGCTTAGGTTTCAAGCGGGCAGAACGACCTTATCGGAGCCAGGGAGAGGACCATGTCGCACAACCTGCGTGGCGCCATTCTGGCATTGATCGCGATGGGTATATTCGCAACGCACGATGTCGTCGTTAAGACGCTCGGCGCCACCTATTCCGCGATCCAGATCGTTTTTTTCGCCGCGCTTTTGAGTTTTCCCATCGTCAGCGTGATCCTTATGAACGACGGCAAGGAGGCCAACCTCCGGCCCCGCCATCCATGGTGGGTCTCGCTGCGCATGGTGATGACGGTCATTACTGGTGTTTCCGCGTTCTATGCCTTTTCTGTGCTGCCGCTGGCGCAGGTATATGTGATCCTCTTTTCATCGCCGCTTCTCGTCACGATCCTGTCGATCCCTCTTCTGGGCGAGCGTGTGCGGTGCGCACCGTTGGGGCGCGGTCATCGCCGGCCTGATCGGCGTGATCATCGTGATGCGACCGGGGCAGGCGGAGCTTTCCGTCGGCCATCTCGCGGCCATGGTCGCCGCAATCTGCGGCGCAACCGCGTCCGTCATCGTGCGTAAGATCGGATCGGAGGAACGTTCGGTCGTGCTTCTCCTCTTTCCCATGATCGGCAACTTCGTCGGTATGGGGTTGGCGCTGCCTTTCGTCTACAAGCCCATGCCGATCGAGCATCTGGGGCTTCTGGGCGTCATCGCGGTTTTCGGGTTGGTCGCGTCCTTCCTCGTCATCCTGGCTTATCGCGCGGGAGAGGCAGCCATCGTCGCGCCGATGCAGTACAGCCAGATCCTCTGGGCGACCGCGTATGGCTACTTCCTTTTCAACGAGAAACTCGATCTCGGGACTGTAACAGGTGCCGGTGTCATCATTGCTTCGGGGCTCTACATCGTCTTTCGCGAAAGCCGGAAAGGCATTTCGGCAAACAAGCCGGTTACCCAGACCCGCGTTCGACCCGAGACCGTCACCTCGCCGAGATCGAGCATCCTGCAGCGGGTGCTGCCCCTGCGCAAAAGACCTGCGCGGTGAGACCGGGCAAGCGGTCCGATGGCCCTTGCCAAAACCATCGAGACACGGTAACCCCGCGCCCACGGTCGGAGCGTAGCGCAGCCTGGTAGCGCACCTGCTTCGGGAGCAGGGGGTCGGAGGTTCGAATCCTCTCGCTCCGACCAAATTCCCGAAATTCCGAATGCCATCCTGTTCAGCTTGCCGGCGGCTTGGTCCGCCTCGTCTTCCGGGGTCAATCGGGAATGATCAGAAGGTCGCGTGCCGAAAGGCTCAGTTCGACGTCGGTTCCGGCCTTTGGGGGCGGCGAGTTGGGTGCGTTGAATGTATCGAAGTCGATGACTTGCCCGCCGAGATCGGCCCGGAGGCGGATAACGGACCCGAGGAAGTTCACATCTGTGATCTTGCCGCTCAGGACGGTGTCGCGGCCCGCGACACGGCCGAGTTGTATCGCTTCGGGCCGGGCGGCGAGCGTCGCCTTACCCTTGGGCAGCGGGCGGCCCAGCACAACAGGCGTTCCGGCGATTTTCGCTACGCCGTTCTCGGCATCGATGACCTCGGCTTCCATCAGGTTCAGCGTACCGACGAATCCCGCAACGAAGCGGGTCGCGGGGCGGTTGTAAACTTCGAAAGGCGTGCCGACCTGATCGGCGATGCCCTGATGCATCACGACGATCCTGTCGGAAATCGACAGCGCCTCTTCCTGATCGTGCGTGACGAAGATCGTCGTGATCCCGAGCTTCTGCTGGATCGCGCGGATCTCCTCGCGCAGGCTCACCCGGATCTTCGCGTCCAGCGCCGAGAGCGGTTCGTCGAGAAGAAGAACGTTGGGTCGAGGCGCCAGCGCACGGGCGAGCGCCACGCGCTGCTGCTGGCCGCCCGAAAGCTGGAACGGATAGCGCCCGGCCAGATCAGGGAGGCCGATGAGCGACAGCATCTCCTCGACGCGGGCGATGATCGCCTTGGCGGGGGCGCCCTTCACCTTCAGCCCGAAGCCCACGTTCTGCGCGACCGTGAGGTTCGGAAACAGTGCATAGGCCTGAAACACCATGCCGATGCTGCGCTGGTTGGGACGCAGGTGCACCACGTTCTTGCCGTCGATATGGATCACGCCGGACGTCGGCGTCTCGAACCCCGCGACCATACGCAGCACCGTGGTTTTGCCACAGCCGGAGGGACCGAGAAGCGATATGAATTCTCCCTTCTCGATGGTCAGGTTGAAATCCTTCACCACGCGGTTCGCGCCGAAGCTCTTTTCGAGATGCTCGATAGTGAGAAAGCTCATCCTTGGGCGGCCTTGGTATGTTTCGAAAAGCGGGTGACGAGCTGGATCAGCCCCATGCAGGCCCAGGTGATCGCAAAGGCAATGGTCGAAAGTGCGAAAGGTTCATAGGCCTTGTTGGCGCCCATCAACTGGAGATAGGGGCCGAAGGCCGGTCGGTTGAGAAGCGCGGCCATGGTAAATTCGCCCATCACGATAGCAAAGGTGACGAAAGCCCCGGACAGCACGGCGACCAGAACGTTAGGCATGATGACCCGCGCGAGGATCGTGGTCCAGCCCGCGCCGAGCGATTGCGCAGCCTCGGTCAGCGTCGCGACGTCGATGGTCCGAAGTCCGGTATCGACCGCGCGGTACATGTAAGGCAGCGACAGCGTGGCGTAGCCCATCAAGAGCAGCAAATTGGTGCCAGCCGTCGAGCCGGTCAGGGGCAGCCAGCTTGAGGTGTTGTAAAGCCGGAGATAGCCGAAGACGGTGACGATGGCCGGAATGACCAGCGGCATGAGCGTCAGGAATTCCACATAGGGTCGCGCCCATGGCATCTTTAGCCGCACCCAGAAGGCGGTGGGCACCACAAGCAGAACTCCGAACGCGATGGTCAGGAAGGACATCACCACCGAATAAGAGAATGTCCGGCGGAATTGCGGATCGGCCAGAACGACACGGTATGCCTCGAGACTATAGACGCCGCGTTTCATCGAAAGGGAAAACTCGACCATCCCCGCAAGCGGCAGGATGAAATAGACGATGCCGACGATCAGGATCGACCAGGCGGCGGCGCGCTTCATTTCAGCCACCTCTCGGCGCGGATCCTCAGCCAGATGTAAAGAACGTTGGCAATTGCGGTAACGAGGATCATGCCGAATGCCATCGCATAGCCCAGATGCGGGTCGCCCAGCACGTCGCCCCTGATCTGTGCGAAAAGCATGATCGGCACGATGTTCAGCGACGATCCGGTCAGCGCGATGGCGGTGGCGACCGCGCCGAAGGCGTTTGCAAAGAGAAGCGCGAAGGTGCCGAGGATCGCAGGGAAAAGGATCGGCATTGCGACGATCCGCCAGTATTGCAGCCCCGTGGCGCCAAGGACCGATGCTGCTTCGCGCCACTCGCGTTTCAAGCCGTCGATCGCGGGAGCGATGATAAGGATCATCAGGGGAATCTGGAAGAAGAGATAAGTGATCGTCAGGCCCCAGAAGGACAGGATGTTGAACCCCATCGCGCGCAGGTTGATACCGAACTCAGTCTTGAGAACCATAGTCACAAGGCCAAGTGGCCCCAGCGTGGCAAGGAAGGCGAACGCCAGCGGCACGCCCGCGAAGTTCGAGGCGACGCCCGAAAAGGTCATCAACGGCGAGCGGACGCCCTTGGATACGCCGCCAAGGATCATGGCGGCCGCCATCAGGAAGCCGACGAGACAGCCCAAGGCCGAGGAGGCCACCGAAATCTTGATCGAGATCCAGTAGCTCGACAGGATCGAGTCGGTGAAGAGACCGCGGATATTGTCGAGGGTGAAGCTCCCGTCCGGGGTCTGGAAGGCACCGACCACGATCTTCATCGTCGGCGCGATCAGGAAAAGCCCAATGAAAGCCGAAAAGGGGACGAGCCCGATCCATGTCATCGGCAGCCGTCTGCGCTGCGGCGGGGGCGGGGTCTGGTCGGTCACGCGCGTTCCGGTCATGTTCAAAGTGCCGCCCCGGCGCGGGCCGGGGCGGTGTAAAGGGGCCAGATGACCCCAATCAGGTTACTGCACGTTGGCGCCGACCACTGAATCCCAGCCACCCACGACCGCGTCCTTGTTGCCCGCCTGTTCGTCGAGCGTCGGGAAATAGGCCTTGGCATAGCCCTCTGCCGGGGGCAGCGCATCGAGCAGCTCCTGCGGGATCTTGCCGGCATCGGCCATCGCGTTGAAGCGCGCGGGGTGGCAATAGCCCTTTAGCCAGAGCGTCTGGCCCTCATCCGAATAGATGTATTCCATCCAGAGCTTCGCGGCGTTCGGATGCGGCGCATGGGCCGAGATCGCCTGCACATAGACCCCTGCCAGAACGCCTGAGGCCGGAACGACGACATCCACCGGAGGGTTGCCACCGAGCGAGTCCCGCCACGAGAGAGCGTTGTAGTCCCAGGCGACGACGATGGGCGTAGCGCCTTGCGCGAGCGTCCCCGCCTTGCCGATCACGGGAACGAAATTGCCCGCCTCGTTCAACTGCTTGAAGTAGTCGAGGCCTTTTTCGCCTGCTTCCTTGCCCGGCGCGCCGCCGGCGGCCATGCCTGCCGCGAGAACGCCGAGGATCGCCTGGTTCGAGGCGCGCGGATCGCCCGCGAGCGCAACCTGCTGGGCGTATTCGGGCTTCAGGAGGTCTGGCCAATCCATTGGTGTGTTCTCGACGAGGTCCTTGTTCACCATGAAGGACATCACGCCGTAATAATCGCCGTACCAAGCGCCGTCGGCATCCTTGATGGAGTCCGGGATTTCGTCCCAAGTGGCAACCTTGTAGGGCTGGATCAGCCCTTCATCCTTGGCCTGCGGACCGAAGGACAGGCCGACGTCGATCACGTCGGGCGCCTGCGGGCCGGTATTGCCGATATTGGCGCGGATCGCTTCCAGCTCATCGGCGGAGCCTGCATCGGGGTTCAGTTCGTTCACTTCTATGTCGGGATACTTTGCTTTGAAGCCCGCGATCACGTCGCCATAGCCGCACCAGCTATGCGGCAGCGCGATGGTCGTCAGCATGCCTTCGGCCTTTGCCGCGGCCTCAAGGTCTGCCATCGCATCGGCGCGCACGATCGCGGTCGAAGCCAACAGCGCGGCGACCGAAACAGCGAATGTCATCTTGTTTTTATGCATCTGAAAGTCACTCCCCTTGGTTGGTCAAATCCGATTTGGATACCGGACCGCTTTACGCCCGTCACATGACATATCTGCGACACGTAAATCGAAGCCAGCTAACTCTGGAATCGGCGGGCTGGCAACTGTCTTGTTACAAATCTGTTACATCTCGGTACGTTACCTGCGCCAATCCGCAGCGAAGGCAATATCGTCACAACCACAGAATGTCGCGAGCCGCCGAAGCTCCGCCAGAAGGCGCGCTTCACGGCCCCTGTTCAGCTTCACGCCGGGTTCGGACCAGAAAGCGGTAACGCTCAGAACCCCTTCCGTGCGGCGGCTTTTCATGTCGATCCGACCGATCATGCGATCGCCCTCCATGACCGGAAAGACATAATAACCGTAGGTTCGCTTCGGTTCTGGCACGAAGACCTCGATCCGGTAGCGGAAGCCGAAGAGCCGTTCGGCCCGGTTCCGGTCGCGCAGAGCGGGATCGAAAGGAGAAAGGATGCGGACCCGCCCCGTAGGCGCCGGCAGCGCCGCGATCTCAGCTTCAAGCCGCGAGCGAGCGAAGCTGCGGCGCAGGCTGCCATCGGCGCAGGTGATGTCTATCTCGTGTATGACGCCCCGCCGCAGAGCGTCGGTGCACCAGGCCTTCGCCTCCTCCGGGCGCACGATTGCCCAGAAGGCCGCGAGTTCGCCCGAGGTCGCAAATCCCAGACGATCGAGTGCTGCGTTGCAGGCCCAGTCGATCATCTCCGCCGCTGATGGGGCGGGCGCGGCGTGGCCGTCAGGCAGCACCCGCTCGGTCAGATCGTAGAATTTCGCGAAGTTGCGCCGGTGACAGACGCAAAGCTGCCCGGTGCGCCAGAGATATTCCAGCGCGGTCTTCGAGGGATGCCATTCCCACCAGCCGCCCGTGCCGCGCGTCTCGTCGGCGCCAACCTCGCCCGAGCCTATCGGCCCACTTGCCCGGACATGGGTCAGCACATCCTCGACTTTGTCGTGGAATGCGGGGCCGTGCCAGTCGGACCATCTGTTCTTCAGGCGCTCGGCCTCTCGCCCGAAATGAATCTTCCAATAGGAATAGAATTCGGCCGGCAGGATCGCCGCATCATGGGTCCAGTGTTCGAAAAGTGTCCGGTCACGTTCAAGCAGCGGCGTCAGGTGCTTGCTTCGGTAGCTCTGCCGCCGCGACCAGAGGATCATGTGATGGGCGCGCTCGACCGTGTTGATGCTGTCGACCTGAACAAAGCCGAGCCGGTGGATGAGCGCGAGCAGATCGTCACCCTTCGATGGCCCGATGGGTGCCTCGAGCAGCGCATGACGATCGAGAAACAGCCGCCTCGCATCGGTGTTGAGAATGATGGGCCGCGTCATCTGCCCCATGTGCGCTCCAGGAGCGCGAACCAATTCTCATGCGCGAGCTTGCGCAGAAGCGCGTCGGAATAGCCATGTGCGCTGAGCGCAGTCATCAGGTTCGGCAGGCCCGCCGCATCACCGATCCCGGCGGGGACCGAGGTGCCGTCGAAATCCGATCCGAACCCCACGCGATCCTCGCCCAGCCGCCCGATCAGATGATCAAGATGGCGGAGGATCGGTTCCCAGTTGGTGATCGTTTCGATCCGCCCGTCAGGGCTGAGAAAGATATTGCCGAAATTCAGCCCGACGATCCCGTCCGTGTCGCGGATCATGTTCAGTTGCCGGTCGGTCAGATTGCGGGAAAGCGGGGTGATCGCATGGGCGTTGGAGTGGGTGGCAACCAAAGGCGCGCTGGATATCGCGGCCACGTCGTCGAAGCCCTTCTCGTTCATATGGCTGAGATCGACCATGATCCGCAGCTTGTTGCATTCGCGGATCAGTCGCTTGCCCGCTTCGGTCAGCCCCGGCCCGGTATCGGGGCCCGAGGGAAACCGGAACGGTACTCCGTGGCCGAAGATCGTGGGGCGCGACCAGACCGGCCCAATCGACCGCAGCCCTGCCGCATGCCAAAGGTGCAGGGCGTCCAGATCCTTGTCGATCGCCTCGGCGCCCTCGAAATGCAGGATCGCCGCGATGCGGCCGGCGGCAACGGCCGCGCGTATATCGGCGACGCTGCGGCAGATCGACAGCGTCCCTGTGCGCTCCATCCACATCAGTTGGCCAATCATCGCGGTGGCTATGGGCTGGGCGGACGCCAGTGCCACGGGCGCGGGCAGGGGCAGATCATAGGGCTGAGTCTCCATTGCCTTGTCCATCGCTGCGAGCGAGACGTCGCGGGGCGAGGGAATGAAGACCGCGAAGAACCCCCCGATGAGATTTCCCGCCCTCATGCGCGACAGGTCGAGATGGCCCTTGCCTTCGCCTTTCAGCCAGATCGCGTCGCGTCGCGCGGGGTCGCCAAGAAGCCGCAGAAGAAAGTCGTTGTGCCCGTCGAAGACGGCGATCCTGTCTGCCACGTCAGCAACTCCAGTCCGAAATCGCGTAAACCCTCGCCCTTTCGAAGGGGGACTGCAAGGCCCTTGCGAAAGCCCTGCCGAGGGGGTCAAGTGACCCGTGAGGACATGGGAGATCAATTCATGCTGAAAGGCATCGACCCGCTGCTAGGTCCCGATCTGCTGCACGTTCTGGCGGCGATGGGGCATGGCGACGAAATCGTGCTGGCGGATGCCAATTTCCCCTGCGCCTCGATCGCGCGGCATACGGTTTGGGGCAAGCCGATCCCGGTTCACGCGCCGCTCGACGATGTGGTGCGCGCCGTTGCGAGTTTTCTGCCCATCGACACCTTCGACGGCTCTGCGGTTCATTGGATGCAGATCGTCGGTGATCCCGACAAACTTCCCGAGGTCGTGGAGGCTTGCCTGCCATACCTCGTCACCGAGAACGTCAGCGCTGGCGGCATCGAGCGGTTTGCCTTCTATGAACGCTCGCGCCAATCATTTGCCATTGTCCACACGAGCGAAGGACGACTTTACGGAAATCTCATCCTGCGCAAGGGCGTCATTCCGGTGACCTAAACCATTTCGTTTCTGATCTCGGCAATCTCCAACGGGCCGGGGAAATGACAGGCGACGCCATGGTCGCCGCCAATCAGGTCCGGCACCACCTCGGCGCACCGAGCAGCAGCGCGCGGGCAGCGCGTGCGGAAGACGCAGCCCGAAGGCGGATTCATCGGCGAGGGCAGATCGCCTTCCAGCGGGATCACGATCTTCTCCCGTTCCGCCTGCGGGTCGGGGATCGGCACGGCCGAGAGCAGAGCCTGCGTATAGGGGTGTTGCGGCGCGCTGTAGATGTCGCGACACGTCGCCACCTCCATCTCGCGCCCGAGATAGAGTACCATCACGCGGTCCGAGATGTGTTTCACGACGCTCAGGTCGTGCGCGATAAAGATCATCGCAAGGCCGAGGTCGCGCTGTAGTTCCGACAGGAGGTTGATGACCTGCGCCTGGATCGACACGTCGAGCGCCGAGACGGGTTCGTCGCAGATCAGAAGCTTGGGCTCGACGATCAGCGCACGGGCGATGCCGATGCGCTGGCACTGGCCACCCGAAAACTCGTGTGGATAGCGGTTGATCTGGTTTGGCAGGAGGCCGACGCGGTCCATCATTGCCTTCACCCGCCGCTTCACCTCATCGCGCGAAAGACTGCGCCGATGCGTCTTGAGCGGTTCGGAGATGATTTGCCCCACGGTCATCCTTGGATTGAGGCTCGCCAGAGGATCCTGAAACACCATCTGGATGTCAGCGCGGTATTTCAGCATCTCGCGGGGGGACAGCGACAGTAGATCGGTCCTGCCTTGCCAGACCGCCCTGCCAGTCGCGGGAACCATCTGGATCAGCGCGCGGGCAAGCGTCGATTTCCCGCAGCCGCTTTCGCCGACTATTCCCAGGGTTTCGCCGGCCATCAGGTCGAAGCTCACACCGTTGACGGCCCGGAGAAGCCGAGGCGTCGACCAGGGTAGGTCGCTCGCACGGGTGAGTTGGAAGGTGACCCGCAGGTCTTCGACATGCAGAAGCGGTGCGCTCATGCCAATTCCTCCACCTTGCGGTTACAGGCGCGCCAGCGGCCGGGAGACAAATTCGGTCAGCGGATCAAGATGGTCGAGGCAATCCTCGCCTGCATAGTCGCAGCGCGGTGCGAAGGGGCAGCCTTTTGGGGCAGAGGTCATGTTGGGCGGCGAACCGGGAATGCTGCTCAGATCCTCCCCCTCCTGATCGACGCGCGGGATCGCGCCGAGAAGACCGCGCGTATAGGGGTGCGAGGGGTTGGTAAACAAAGGATCGGTCGGGCTCTGCTCCATCACCGTGCCGCCATAGAGCACCAGAACTTCCTTGCAGAAGCCTGCGACCACGCCAAGGTCATGGGTGATGAGGATCGTCGCCATGCCGAAATCGCGCTGAAGATCGGCCAAGAGGTTCATGATCTGCGCCTGCACCGTCACGTCGAGCGCGGTCGTCGGCTCATCCGCGATCAGGAGGTCGGGCCGACAGAGAAGCGACATCGCGATCATCACCCGCTGCCGCATCCCGCCTGAAAACTCGTGCGGATAAAGCCGTGCGCGCCCCTTGCGCATCCGGGATCCTCACGGCGTCGAGCATGCGGATCGCACTCCGCCACCGCCTCGGCCCTGGAGATGCCCTTGTGATGCGTGAGCACCTCTGCCATCTGGTCCGAGACCCGCATATAGGGGTTGAGCGAGGTCATCGGATCCTGAAACACCATCGCGATCTTGTTGGCGCGGATCGGGTTGATCATCTTGCGCGGCGCGTTGAGAATTTCCCGCCCTTCGAAAAGGACAGAGCCAGTCGCCCGTCCGTTTTTGGCCAGAAGCCCCATGATCGAAAAGGCTAACTGGCTTTTCCCCGACCCGCTTTCGCCCACGATGCCAAGCGTCTCGCCCCGGTCGAGGGTCAGGTTGACCCCGTTGACCGCGCTGACGGTGCCGTCATTGGTCGCAAAGCGGACCGAAAGGTCCCTGATTTCCAGCATCGCCATCTAGCGGTCTTTCGGATCGAAGGCGTCGCGCAGGCCGTCGCCGACGAAGAAGAAGGCAAAAAGCGTGACGACGAAGAAGAGAAGCGGGAAGCCCAACTGCCAGATCGTGCCGTAGTAGATCGTTTTCGCCCCTTCCGAGATAAGCGCACCGAGCGAGGTTAGCGGCTCCTGCACACCGAGGCCGAGGAAGGAGATGAAGCTTTCGGTCAGGATCATCTCGGGCACCAGAAGCGTGGCATAAACCGCAACGATGCCCAGAAGGTTCGGCACGATGTGACGGAGGATGATCGTAAAGGGCGCAACGCCCGTCGCCTCGGCCGCCTCGACGAATTCCTTGTGCTTGAGACTGAGCGTCTGGCCCCGCACGATCCGCGCCATGTTCAGCCACGACATGAGGCCGATGCCGAAGAAGAGCATGAATAGTGATCGCCCGAACATGACGAGAAGAAGGATCACCACGAACATGAAAGGTACCGCCAGAAGGATATCGACGATCCGCATCATGATCTGATCCGTGCGCCCGCCGATATAGCCCGAGGTCGCGCCATAAAGCGTTCCGACGACCACTGCGATGAACGATCCCACGATGCCAACCATGAGCGAGACCCGCGTACCCTGAAGCGTTCGGGAATATAGGTCGCGGCCCAGATCGTCCGTTCCGAAATAGTGGCCGTTCTCGACCGAAGGGCCGCCGAGATCATAGGCCTGACCCATCACATTGAAGTCGATCTCCTCATTCGACCAAACCGCAAGATGATCGCCGAAAAGCGCGAGCAGCCCGATCAGGATCAGAACGATCAGCCCGCCAAGCGAAGCCTTGTTCCGCATGAACCGTCTGCGTGCATCGACCCAAGGGGAGCGGCCCTTGACCTCCCGCTCGACCAGCCGGTCGCCAAGTGACTGCATCTTGGTGCTATCCACGACCATGGCCTAGTACCGGATCTTCGGGTCTATCCAGGCGTAGAGGATATCGACCACGAGGTTGAAAAGGATGGTGAGCGCACCGACCAGGATGGTGACGCCGAGCATGACGGCATAGTCCCGGTTCAGCGCGCTGTCGACGAAGGCCTTGCCGATGCCGCCGGTGGAAAAGAAGAAATCCACCACGACCGAGCCGGTGATCATCAGAACAAAGGCCGGGCCGAGGTAGGAGAGAACCGGCAGAAGCGCCGGTTTCAGCGCGTGTTTGAGGATCACCATGGATTCAGGCAGCCCCTTGGCGCGGGCGGTGCGGATATGGTTCGAGGTCAGGACCTCAAGCATTGAGGCGCGGGTCAGCCGCGCGATTGACGCCATGTAAGAGGTTGAAAGGGCGATGACCGGCATCACCATATATTGCCACTTGCCGCCCTCCCAGCCACCGCCGGGCAGCCAGCCAAGCCACCATGTGAAGGTCAGAAGCAGAAGCGGCGCCATCACGAAATTCGGCAACACCTGCGCGCCGATGGAAATGCCGACCGCAAGATAGTCGAGAAGGCTGTTGTGCCAGATGGCGGCGGCGACACCGAGGCTTACACCGACGAACACCGCTACGATGAAGGATACAGTCCCGTAGGTCAGCGTGACCGGGAAACCCTGCGCGATGATCTCGTTCACCGTGCGATCCTTGTAGATGAAGGACGGGCCGAAATCGAAATGCGCGACGATGCCCCAGACATAGGTGGCCAGCTGTCGCCAGAGGGGCTCATCAAGGCCGTATTTCGCGTTGAGATTGGCCAGCACCGCAGGCGGCAACTGGCGTTCCTGCGTGAAGGGGCCGCCAGGGGCCGCGTGCATCAGCAGAAACGAAATGATGATCAAGAGAAGCAGCGTCGGCACCGCGACGGCCAGCCGTTTGAGAATGAAGACGATCATGAGAAACGCCCCGCGCAATATGGAAGAGCGCGTCGCCCGAAGCGACGCGCCCCGACACTCCGCCGATTACTCGGACGCGACGCGGTACATGTCCTTGAAGTACCAGTTCTGCATCAGGTTGTTCAGGCCCATGCCACGCATGTCCGGCTTGATCATGTCAACCTTGGTATATTGGTAGATCGGCGCCATCGGCATCTGATCCGCGAGAATCTGCTCCGCCTGTGTGTACATCGGGTTCGGGTCCTCGGCGGTCTTCGATTCCTTCATCAGCTTGTCGTAGTCAGCCGAGGCGAACTTGCCGTTGTTGTGGCCCGAGTAGGTGGTGAAGAGGTCGAGATAGGTCGAGGCTTCGTTATAGTCGCCGCACCAGGCGTAGCGGGCGATATCGAAGTCCTGGTTCTGCATCTTGTCGGTGTGAACCTTCCACTCCATGTTGTTCAGTGTCAGGTTGACGCCGATCTTCTTCCAGAACTGCTGCACGGCGATCGCGATCTTCTTGTGCGATTCCGAGGTGTTGTAGTTGAGGGTAAGAGCCAGCGGCTTGTCCGGGCCGTAACCTGCCTCCTTCATCAGCGCGATGGCCTTCTCGTCGCGTTCGGCCTGGGTCCAGTGCGAATAGTCGATATCCGGCAGCTGGAAACCTTCGGTCGAATGGTGTGTCCAGTTGTAGGACGGCCATTGCCCGCCCTGAAGGATCTTGTCGACGATGGTATCCCGGTCGATTGCATAGGACAGCGCCTTGCGCACCCGCACATCCTTCAGCGCCGCCGGGCCCTTCGCCTCGTCGAGGTTGAACATGTAGATATAGGAGCAGGACTGCGGGACCGAGATGGCCTGGTCCGGGTATTGTTCCTTCAGACTCGGGTACTGGCCGGCGGGGATTTCGGTCCGGTCCAGTTCGCCCGAAAGATAGCGGGTCAGCGCGGCGTTCTGGTCGTTGATCGTCAGCGCCGTGACCTTGGTGAGAATCGTGTGCTCGTTGTCCCAGTAGTTCGGGTTCGGCTCCATCACGACCTTTTCGCCAAGGATATGCTCCTTGAGGACATAGGCGCCGTTGCCGACGAGGTTGCCCGCTTCGGTCCACTTGTCGCCGAGTTGTTCGATGACCTTCTGATTGACCGGGAAGGTCGAGGCATGGGTCAGCATTTTCGGGAAATAGGGCAGCGGCGCGTCGATCGTGACCTCGAAGGTGTGGTCATCGACGGCTTTCACCCCAAGCTGATCGACCGGCACTTCGCCCGCAATGACGGCGGCGGCGTTCTTGACTTGCATCAGTTCGATGTACCAGGCGTATTCCGACGCGGTCTTGGGATCGGCGAGACGCTTCCAGGCATAGACGAAATCGCCCGCCGTCACCGGATCGCCGTTCGACCATTTGGCGTTGTCGCGCAGATGGAACGTATAGACGGTCTTGTCGTCCGAGAGGTCGAAGCTTGTCGCCACGCCGGGCACGAGGCCACCGACCTGATCCTCGTCATAAAGCCCCTCGAAAAGGCCGCGCAGCACGCCCGAACCTTCGACGTCGGTGTTGATCTGCGGGTCCATCGACTTGATCGCGTCGAGCAGCCAGTAGGTGTATTCCTGGTTGGCGGCGAGCTTGTCGCCTGGCTCGACATTCGCGGCGAGTGTCGGCAGCGCGAGTCCGAGGCTGAGAGCCGTCGTGAGAAGTAGTTTGTTCATCATCATCTGCATACCCCTGTCAAAGGTTCGTTGTGATTGTTGTCCGCCATATCCCGGCGGAGACTGCAAAGAGCCTAGTCTCCTCTAGGTCGCAAGCAAGCCAAATGCGACGGGTTGAACTCGCTTCTTCGCGTCAACTTGACAGCGAATTCTCGCAATCTGCCGAATGCGCGACCGTGCCGCGGGGTAAACCTTCGCCGACAATGCAAGAAGCCGCGCGGACAACCTCCACGCGACTTCATGCCCGAATCCCGATCGACGTCGTCTAGTGTGCCATCAGAACCGGACCGTCTGTCATCTCCAGCATGTTCCGGGTCGTGCCGCCGAGAATCGCCTCGCGGAAGCGGGAATGGCCATAGGCCCCCATGACGATGAGATCGGCGTTCAGGTCGTGGGCGTGGCGCGCCAATACCTCGGAGGTTTTCGGCATCGTCTTTGCGAGGACCGAAACTTCGGCATGCACGCCGTGACGCGCCAGAAGCTGCGACAGCATCCCGCCGGGGTCGGACCGCTCCGGCCCATGCGCCGGCGGATCAATGATGGTGATGTTGACCGCCGCGGCGGCCTTGAGAAGTGGCAGGGCTGCCTTCGCCGCCCTCAGCGATTCGGTGCTTTGGTTCCATGCGAGGACAATGCGCTTGCCGAACGTTGCCTCCTTCATCGTTTCCGGCATCACGAGAACCGGTGCGCCGCCCTCGAACAGCGCGGCTTCCAGGATGGCCTCATTGGCATATCCGCGTCCTTCTCCGTAAGGCTTGCCCAGAACCACCAGATCCGAGAACCGGGCGAGCATTCCGACCGGTCCCGCAAGCGCGCCGACCTGCGCCACCACTGTATCGACCGCCCACCGGATATCTTCCGAAGCGAGACGGTCCCGCACGGACTTTTCAGTGCGGGCGACATCCTCCCGCGCCTGATTGTAGGCCTCCTGTGTCAGGATCGCTGTGGCGCCCGCGTAGTAGTATCCGGTTTGCGTCTGGTCGACGCCGACGCACAGGACGTCGAGATGCGCGTCCTCGCGGCGTGCCAGATCGACGGCCACGTCCAACTGGTTTGCCGAACGTGCGGCATCTGTCGTGATCGTCAGAATCGACTTGAAAGCCATTGTGTCCTCCTTGCCCGTCAGAGAGTGTAGCCATGGTTTCACCGCTTTAACATTGTTGCCTTGATGCGGATCAATTGACGCAACCGGACAATTTGACCCAGATCAATGCGTGGCTGCCGGCCGCAGTTCAAAAGCGCGTGTGTCGGGGACCGTTCGAAGCACCGGATTCGGGCGACCAAATGAGACGAGGGAACGCTGACATGTGGGACTACACAAAACTTGCGATACTTGGTGCAATCGCGGTTCTTGCCGCGATCGCCGCCAACTACGCGCATGACATCGCTTATATGGTGAACGCGCTGACGGTCATGCTGGCCGCCGGCATCACGTTCATCTACGTCTTGCGGACAACGGGCAACGAACAGCCCGCGCTGGATCCGCATCCTGAGTTTGAATACAACGACGGCGTCGTCCGCGCCGGGGTCATCGCAACATCCCTCTGGGGCATCGTTGGCTTCCTGGTCGGCGTCACGATCGCCTTCCAACTCGCATTCCCGAGTCTGAACCTGTCGAACCTCATGCATGGCTACATGAACTTCGGTAAGCTCAGGCCGCTGCACACGTCTGCGGTCATCTTCGCCTTCGGTGGCAACGCGCTCATCATGTCGTCGTTCTACGTCGTCCAGCGGACCTCCGCCGCCCGGCTCTGGGGCGGCAATCTCGCATGGTTCGTCTTCTGGGGCTACCAGCTCGTGATCGTTCTGGCCGCAAGCGGCTACATCCTCGGGGCGACACAGTCCAAGGAGTATGCCGAGCCGGAATGGTATGTCGACTGGTGGCTGACCATCGTTTGGGTCGCCTATCTCGCCGTCTTCCTCGGCACGATCATAAAACGCAAGGAGCCCCATATCTACGTGGCGAACTGGTTTTACCTCAGCTTCATCGTGACCATCGCGATGCTGCATGTCGTGAACAACCTTGCAATCCCGGTCTCGATCTTCGGCTCCAAGTCAGTGCAGGTCTTCTCGGGCGTGCAGGATGCGATGACGCAGTGGTGGTATGGCCACAATGCGGTGGGCTTCTTCCTGACGGCGGGCTTTCTCGGCATGATGTACTATTTCGTGCCGAAGCAGGCCGGTCGCCCGGTCTATTCCTACAAACTGTCCATCATCCACTTTTGGGCGCTGATCTTCCTCTACATCTGGGCCGGTCCCCACCACCTGCACTACACCGCTCTTCCTGACTGGGCTTCGACTTTGGGGATGATCTTCTCGATCATGCTGTGGATGCCCTCGTGGGGCGGCATGATCAACGGCCTGATGACGCTGTCGGGCGCCTGGGACAAGCTCCGCACCGACCCGATCATCCGGATGATGGTGGTCTCCGTCGGCTTCTACGGCATGTCGACCTTCGAAGGCCCGATGATGTCGATCAAGGCGGTGAACTCACTGTCGCACTACACCGACTGGACCATTGGTCACGTTCATTCCGGCGCGCTTGGCTGGAACGGCATGATCACCTTCGGCGCGCTTTACTTCCTGGTGCCGCGCCTGTGGAACCGCGAGCGTCTCTATTCGCTCACGCTGGTCTCCTGGCACTTCTGGCTCGCCACCATCGGGATCGTGCTCTACGCGGCCTCGATGTGGGTCACCGGGATCATGGAAGGCCTGATGTGGCGCGAAGTCGACAGCCAGGGTTTCCTCGTGAACGCCTTCGCCGACACAGTGGCCGCGAAGTTCCCGATGTATGTGGTGCGCGGTCTGGGAGGGGTCATGTTCCTCACCGGCGCGCTCATCATGGTCTACAACCTCTGGGCAACCGTGGCGAAGCAGCCGGCCATGGCCGTCGCCCCCAACGCTGTCCCAGCAGAATAAGGAGCTTGGATCATGGGTATTCTTGAAAAGCACAAGTTCCTCGAGACCAACGCGACGGCCCTTCTGATTGGTGCCTTCCTGGTGGTCACTGTGGGCGGTATCGTGGAAATCGCGCCGCTCTTCTATCTCCAGAACACCATCGAGAAGGTGGACGGGATGCGGCCCTACACGCCTCTGGAGTTGACCGGCCGCGACATCTATGTCCGCGAAGGCTGCTATGTGTGCCACAGCCAGATGATCCGGCCGATGCGGGACGAGGTTGAACGCTATGGTCACTATTCGCTGGCGGCGGAGTCGATGTACGATCACCCGTTCCAGTGGGGCTCGAAGCGGACGGGACCCGATCTCGCCCGCGTCGGAGGTCGCTATTCGGACGAATGGCATGTCGATCACCTGACCGACCCGCAATCGGTCGTGCCGGAATCGGTCATGCCGAAATACGGCTTCCTCAAGAACCGGCTGATCGAGCCGGCCTATATCGAGGATCGCCTCAAGACCGACGCGATGGTCGGGGTGCCCTACACCTCCGATATGATCGAACAGGCCAAGGCCGATTTTGCCGCGCAGGGGGATCCGGACGCGGACACCGACGGTCTGGAGCAGCGATATCCGAAGACCAAGGTCGCCAATTTCGACGGGCAGGCAGGTATCTCGGAGATGGACGCGCTGATCGCCTATCTTCAGGTGCTGGGCACGATGGTCGATTTCTCGACCTTCCAGCCCGACGCGAGCCGGTAGGAGGCGCGTGATGGACTTTTACACTCTCATGAGGGAATTCGCTGACAGCTGGGCGCTTCTGGTGCTCGTGCTGTTCTTCGTGGCGGTCATCTTCTGGGCCTGGCGGCCCGGCTCGCGACCGGCCCACGATGACGCGGCGAACCTTCCCTTCCGGAACGACAAGAGACCCGCCTCGGACGGCCGGAACGGCACCCAGGCGCAGGAGGCGTTGAAATGAGCAAGCGACCTGTCACGAAGAAAGCCGACCCAGATACTACCGGTCACAGCTGGGACGGTATCGAGGAATTCAACAACCCCCTGCCGCGCTGGTGGCTCTGGACCTTCTACGTCACCATCGTCTGGGCGCTGATCTATTCGATCGCGTATCCGGCTTGGCCGCTCATCAATGGCGCAACCCCCGGTCTGCTCGGGGCGAGCACTCGCGCCGACGTTGCGGCCGAGATCAAGACTTACGAAGATGCCAACGCGCCGGTCGAAGCAGCGCTTGTGGCGACCGATCTCAATGCCATCAGCTCCGATCCGGAACTCGTGAACTACACGATGAACGCAGGTGGCGCGGTATTCCGGACCTGGTGCGCGCAGTGCCACGGGTCGGGCGCCGCGGGCAACGTCGGCTATCCGAACCTGCTGGACAACGACTGGCTTTGGGGCGGCACGATCGAGGATATTCATACGACCATCACTCACGGTGTACGCAACGCCACCGATCCCGATGCGCGCTATTCGGAAATGCCGAAATTCGGCGCCGACGAATTGCTTGAACCGCAGCAGATCGACCAGGCCGTGCAGTATGTCCTGCAAATCTCCGGTCAGGACCATGACGCGGCGATGGCGACGGAAGGAGCCACGATCTTCGCTGACAACTGCGCATCCTGCCACGGTGAGGACGGCAAAGGCGACCAATCGCTCGGCGCGCCGAATCTTACGGACGCGATCTGGCTCTATGGCGGCGACAAGGCAACGCTGACCGAGACCGTGACCAACGCGCGCTTCGGCGTCATGCCCTCGTGGCAGGGCCGTCTGAGCGAAGCCGACATCCGCGCCGTGGCGTCGTGGGTTCACAGCCGCGGCGGCGGCGAATGATATGAAGAATTCGGAGGGGCCCAAAGCCCCTCCGGGTAGTGGCATCGGCGCCCCGTCCTGTTCGCGCGTTTCCTGGGAGCTGCCGATGCCATTTCTATTTTAGTCGACGCGGCTTGTCAGCCCATTGTCGCGCCGCGGCCGAGGGTGCGCCGCGCATCCTGCCGGTTGATCCAAACTGCCAGCGCGATCCATGACACAATGTAGATCGCGCCCGTCGCGAGTACGAACTCGCCCGGCACAAGCGGCCCGACATCCGCGCGGCGGACGAAGGTGGCGAGGTCCGGAACCGGCGTCGGATGCACGATCAGCTTTCCGATATAGGCTGCCGTCTGGATGAGCAGGATCCAGAGGTAATTGTTCCGCACCCGACGCGCGACGGCATATAGATAGCTGACGTGATAGGCAGGTCGGTCGTAATCGGCGGCAAGAACCTGCTGCCAGTCTTCCTCGGTGTGAAGGTCGCCGTCCCGGAGCATCGGCACGAAGAAATGCCGTTCCAGCCAGCGTGACCGTGCGCGCCAGACGCTGAAATAGCGATAGCGCCGCGCCTCGAGAGCAAGGAAAAGCATGATGAGAATGCCGACGAGCAAAAGCGGTAGCGGCGAGGCATCAGGCGAGGAATACGTGATCGATAACGCCACTCCCAACGTCACCACTGCCCAGTTCGTTGTCGTATCGAGTCGTGTCCGCCAAATCGTCGAGCGGTAGACTTCGCCGCGATAGAGATGCGCAAGTGCGCCGATTTCCGCGATCGAGAATTCCGAAGGCGCTTCGGCGATGCGTTTTTCCGACATGGTCCCTCCTCCCCGGCGGGGCGGTCCCGCCGCGTCTTCGCATGGGTCCATGAGGCGCCACGCCTTGCGCCGGGGCAAGATTTATTTCGGCATGGTCAGTTCGCGGCGGCCGGGCAGCTTTTCGCGGCGAACGCCGCGTAGTTTTCGGGATAGCGGGTAGCCCCCATGACCCAACCGACACGCGTCTCGTCCCAGCCGTTGACGTACTCCCAGACGATGTCGCCCGTGGGCGTGACTTCGAAGACGCGCCCCATATCGGTTTCCGTGACAAGAAGATTGCCGTTTTCCAGAAATTGATGCTTGCCCCGGCGCTCGGTGTAGAAGTCGTTCTTGGGTCCGGACGCATAGACCACGCGGTAGGTCTTGGTCGCCGGGTCGATCGACAGGATACGGCTGCCACCAACGCGCCCGAGACGGCCATTCTCGTCGTTGGCGACGCCGCCGGGATGGTTGTCGAGAAGTGTGATCGTCCCGTCGGGATTGAAGTCGGGATCGTGCTGGCCGATCATCGGCCCTTGGAACCACCATTTGATGAGGCGTGTTTTGGGGTCAAGCACCCAGATTTCATTGAAGTTCCTGGACGATATGAGAAGATCACCTGCGCGAAACATCGGAAATGCGTCCGCCATCGCGGCCGACAGTGGCTCCACGTCGTTGAGATGAAACACATCGGCCAGATCGGCGCCGGTTGTCGGGGCAATCCCCGGCAGTCCGGAATTCATCATCGCGTCCACAAGGTCGATCTCGTCCAGAAGTGCGCCGGTCTCGGCGTCGAATTCGCGCACGACATCGAAGGTGAAGGGACGGTCGGCAATCTCCGGCACGTTGTACTCGCCCCGCTTGCCGGGCGTCCAGACATGCCCCTCATCGTCCAGCGCCACGGAATGGTGGGTCTGGTCGTGGTTGCGCCACAGAACCTTGCCGCAGGGGTCGATGCGGAAAAGACCGTGCCCGACCAGGTTGGCGATCACGTCGCCGTTTTCCATCATCACCTCGCCATGGGTCAGCGCGTCAAAATGATACTTCTTTTCGTCGGGGGCGATGTTGAAGACGTTCGTCGGCCATTCGTACAGAAGTTTGCCGTCATCGGCGTAAAGGCGGAAGCCGAGCTTGGTCCCGAACAGGCCCGAAACGAAGGTAGTGCCGGGCTGCATCTTCGCCGTGTCTGCGCGCAGAACGCCGTCGTCGGCATAGAACCTTTTGCGCAGATGTTGTTTCGGCGTGTTGGACAGATATTCGCTCGCATAGGCCCGAATGTCCCGAACGCCGCCGATTGCAGTCGACATGATCTTCGCAGGTTGCCAGGATTGCACGCCGGCCGTGACACCGACGATGAAGGTCAGAAACAGCACACCCGCCGCGCTCAGGACGACGGCCAAGTTGCGGCGCAACCAATCCACCATAACCTATCCCTCGAATCCCCCTGCGACAAAGAGTTGCAGCGGCAGAGCCGCTAACATCTCTTTCCGCCATACCGAAGCTGAACTATCAGGGAGGTCAAAGCAAGAAATGGCCTTGCTTGTCTCTTTCTGCGAAACTGTGGCCGATTTTCACTTGATCTGCGTCAAAGCCGCATGAGGCCGGCGAGGTCATAAGGACACCGCAACAGGACGAATGGAGTCTTCCGGTGGACGCTTCCGGCACCCCCGAGCCAAAGCTATATGCAGCGCGTGAACCCGTTTTTCCGCGTCGCGTGAGCGGTAATTTCAGGAACCTGAAATGGGTTCTCATGGCGATCACCCTTGGCGTGTACTACATCACGCCTTGGCTCCGCTGGGATCGCGGTCCGGGAATGCCGGATCAGGGGGTGCTAATCGATCTCGCCAACCGGCGCTTCTTCTTCTTCATGATCGAGATCTGGCCGCATGAGTTTTACTTCGTCGCCGGCCTTCTCATCATGGCGGGCCTCGGGCTTTTCCTCTTCACCTCGGCCCTGGGCCGCGTCTGGTGCGGATATGCCTGTCCGCAAACAGTTTGGACCGATCTCTACATCCTCGTCGAGCGCTGGGTCGAGGGCGACCGCAACGCCCGCGTGCGTCTCTGGAACGAAAAGTGGAGCGTACGAAAGGCGCGGCTCCGCATTACGAAGTGGGCGATCTGGCTGCTGATCGGCCTTGCCACCGGTGGGGCGTGGATCTTCTACTTCACCGACGCGCCGACACTGCTTCAGAATCTCCTGCATGGCACGGCGCACCCGGTCGCCTATCTGACGATGGGTGTCCTGACGGCGACCACCTTCTTCTTCGGCGGTTTCGCCCGCGAACAGATATGCATCTATGCGTGCCCGTGGCCGCGCATCCAAGCGGCGATGATGGATGAAGACACCCTCGTCGTCGCCTATCGCGAATGGCGGGGCGAACCGCGCGGAAAGCTGCATAAGGGTGAGCTCTCGAAATCCGACGGCGGTGAAAAGGGCGATTGCATCGACTGCATGGCCTGCGTCAACGTTTGTCCGGTGGGGATCGACATCCGCGACGGCCAGCAGCTTGAATGCATCACCTGCGCGCTTTGCATCGACGCATGCAACGATGTCATGGACAAGATCGGCAAGCCGCGCGGGCTGATCGACTATATGGCGCTGAAGGACGAGACAGCCGAGCGTGCCGGCGCCAAGCCAAATCCGCTGATAAAGCATGTCCTGCGCCCGCGAACGCTTCTGTATTTCACGCTTTGGTCGGGAATCGGGATCGCTCTCGTGGTGGCGCTCTTCCTGCGCGCGCCGATCGAGTTGAACGTGACTCCGGTCCGGAACCCCGTCTACGTGCTTCTGGCCGACGGCTCGATCCGCAACACCTACGAGGTGCGCATCCGCAACAAGCAGGCCGGGGAGCGCCAGTTCGAAGTGACCGCGACCGTTCCCGGCCCGGATGGCGCAACCGTCGCTCTGCCATTGACGCTCGAAGGCGTGGAGGGCAACGTTGTCGATGTCGCCGCCGACGAGACTCTGACCCAGCGCATCTATGTCACCGCCCCGCCGAATAGCGACATGGCTGACGCCGGGTTGACCGACATCACGATCTGGCTTCAGGACGCGAACGGCTCGAACAGGGCGAGCAAGGGCACCGTCTTTACCGGCAAGGAGGGCTGAAATGACCAAACCGCTGACCGGCCGCAAGGTTCTCGCCATTTCCGTCTCCGCCTTCGCGGTGATCTTCGCGGTCAACATCCTCATGGCGGTCAAGGCCATAAGCACCTTTCCCGGACTCGAGGTCGACAACTCCTATGTCGCCTCGCAGACCTTCGACGCCGAGAGGAAGGCGCAGGACGCGCTGGGTTGGACGCTGACCGAAAGTCATTCCGACGGGATGCTGCGGCTCGCCTTTCGCGACCGAGACGGACTGCCGGTCGCGGTCGACCGGCTGTCTGCGGTCGTCGGGCGCACGACCGAAGCCGCGCAGGACCTGCACCCGGAGTTCACATTGCGGAACGGCGACTATGTCGCGCCCGCGCCGCTCGAACCCGGCAAGTGGATGATCCTGCTTGAGGCTTATGCCAAGGATGGCACCCGTTTCCACCAAAGGCTCGACTTGTTCGTGAAGGGCTGATGTCCACCGCCGCGACAAACATATCCGCCTGCCCAGCCTGCGTGGCCGCGCCCGCCGCCGAAACCATCGCGGCGAAACGGGCGGAGCGCGAGGCGGGGATCATGCTCTCGCTGCCGACCGCCCATTGCGCCGTCTGCATTTCCGATGTCGAACGCGCGCTGAACGCGATGCCGGGCGTGAAATCCGCTCGCGTGAACTTGACGCAGAAGCGGGTCTCGGTCGCGGCGCTTCCATCGCTCACTGCCGACCAACTCATCGAACGGCTCGAAGGGATCGGCTTTCCTGCGCATGAGCTTGACCCCGGTCTTCTCTCGACCACTGAAACCGACAAGCGCGGACGGGACCTGCTGATGCGGCTCGGCGTGGCGGGCTTTGCCATGATGAACGTCATGCTGCTTTCCGTGGCCGTCTGGTCGGGGGCCGAGGCCGCGACGCGCGATCTCTTCCACTGGATTTCGGCGGCCATCGCGCTGCCGACGCTCGCCTTTGCCGGTCAACCCTTCTTTGCCTCCGCCTGGGCCTCGCTCAGGGCGCGCCGGCTCGGGATGGATGTGCCGATCTCGCTGGCGCTGATCCTCGCGTCCTCGATTTCGCTCTTCGAGACGTTCGAGGGCGGCCAGCATGCCTATTTCGACGCCGCCGTCTCGCTCTGCTTCTTCCTTCTGGCGGGTCGCTATCTCGACTACCGCAGCCGCGCCGCGGCCCGTTCGGCGGCAGAAGAGCTTGCCGCGCTGGAAGTGCCCCGCGCCACGATGATCGGTGCGGAGGGTGAGAAGGTGGTTCCCATCGCCGAACTCGCGCCCGGCGATCTCGTGCTCGTCCGCCCCGGTGCGCGGATGCCCGTCGACGGGATCGTGACCGAGGGCACGTCGGAAATCGACCGCTCGCTCCTGACCGGCGAAACCCTGCCGCTCTATGCCGGACAGGGCACCGTCGTCAGCGCGGGCGAGGTGAACCTCACCGGCCCGCTGACCTTGCGCGTCACGGCGGCAGGGCGCGACAGCTCGCTCCACCGCATGGCCGATCTCGTCGCCGTCGCGGAAGGCGCGAAGACGCGCTACACCTCGCTCGCCGACCGCATGGCGCGGCTCTATTCGCCCTCGGTCCATATCCTCGCGCTCACAGCGTTCACGGCCTGGCTTGTCCTCACGCACGACCTGCGACTATCGATCAATATCGCGGCGGCGGTTCTCATCATCACCTGCCCCTGCGCTCTGGCTTTGGCCGTGCCTGCCGTTGTGACCTCTGCTTCCGGCAAGCTCTTCCGCAAGGGGCTGCTCATCAAGGACGGTACCGCGCTCGAACGGCTGGCCGAGGTCGATATCGTGGTATTCGACAAGACCGGGACGCTGACGATGGGCGCGCCGACTCCGCTTGGGCTCGAGATGCACGATCCGCGCGACCTGTCGCTCGCCGCCGCCCTCGCCGCCGCCTCCGGCCACCCCCTGTCGCGGGCGCTGGCGCTGGCGCTCAACCGTATGGGTATCGTGCCGGCTCAGGTTGATGATTTGCACGAGGCGCCCGGCTATGGCATCGAGGGGCGGTTTCAGGGTCGACCTGTCCGCCTCGGTCGCTCCGAGTGGCTCGGCGGGAGCGCGACCGAAGAAACTGCGACATGGCTTCGTATCGGCGACGCACGGCCGGTCGCATTCCGCTTTACGGATAGCCCGCGCCCCGGGGCCGCCGAGGCGATCGCCGCCCTGCAAAGCGCGGGCAAGCGCGTCATGCTTCTGTCTGGCGATGCCGAGAGGCCGGTAGCGCGACTTGCCCAAACGCTCGGCCTGACCGAATGGCGCTCGCACGCGCTGCCCGAGGACAAGGCGCAGGTCATCGACACGCTTCAGGCCGAAGGCCACAAGGTGCTGATGGTCGGTGACGGCCTCAACGACACTGCGGCACTTGCCTCGGCCCATGTCTCGATCTCGCCCGCCTCGGCGCTCGACGCCGCGCGGGTCGCCTCCGATATCGTGCTTCTGGGGCAGGATCTGTCGCCTCTGCCGGACGCCATCAGGATCGCGGTCAAGGCGCGTCGCCGGATCAAGCAGAACTTCGCATTGTCGCTCGGCTACAACATGATCGCCGTGCCGGTCGCGCTTCTGGGCCTCGCGACGCCGCTCATCGCCGCACTGGCGATGTCATCCTCGTCCATCACCGTTTCGCTCAACGCCCTTCGGCTCAAATAGGGGGTGGATTCATGGAGATGCTCGTTTACCTGATCCCGATTTCCCTGATACTCGGCGGGGGCGGGCTTGTCGCCTTCATCTGGACGCTCAGAAATCACCAGTACGACGACCCTGAAGGCGACGGACAACGCATTCTCAGGAAGGACTGGGACGATCACCCGAAGCGTTGACGGGGTAGCTACGGTCCGACCACTGTGCAATCGTCCTGACGCGCTTGAAGCCGCCGGCATGCAAGCTGAGCCATCTCTTCGGTCATGCCGACGAAGTTGGCGTCGAAACCGCCCTTGCGCTGGACGACCTTGCGGAGCGCCTCGTCGAGCGTGTTCATCTCGGTCAGCGCGGTCTGCAACAGAATTCTCTCGGCGGCATAGCGCGAGGGGTAGTTGCCCACGTTGATCGCCCATTGCCGTCCGCCGGAGGTCGAGACGCGAGTGACGACCTCAAGGGGCTGTTCGGGTGCGGGATCGGCCTTCGTCAGCGAGGCGAGCACGATTTCTTCCGGTCGCTCGCGAGGCGTCGGGATCGGCGTCATCGACGCTTCGGCGACGACTTCTACCGGGGCAGCCTCGACGGCGGTTTCTGCGACAGGCGCCATGCCTGCGACAACGACAGTATCCGCGGCTTCCTGCGTCGGCGCAGCAGCCATTTCCGCCTTATCCTCTGCCGGAAGTGGCGAAGAAGCGTCGGGCTGCGCCTCGGCAGCAGCAATTTCTTCCGTGCGCAGGGGTGAGGGCTGCGGCTCGGGCGATGCGTCTAGCGCGCGTTCGGTACCGCCTTCCACAGCGATATTTTCCACCAGGGCCAGCGTTTCCGGCTGCGGCTCCGTCGTCTGCGCAAAGGTCGGTCCTGTCTCTGCCGTCGGCTCCGGCGCGGCTTCGGCAACCTTGACAGGCTCGCCGTCGTCGCCTTCGGTTTCCTCGCCGGTCCCGAGCGCCGCCTGCGCTTCGGTCAAAGCTGCCGCGATATCGTCCTGCATGGAGGACAGGAGCATCTCGTCCACCGGCACCTCTTCAACAGGCGCGGCACCAGGCGCCGGACGTGCCTGCGGCCGCGGGCTCTTCGCGACGGCGAGGTTCAGCCGCAGGGTCTTGCCCGAAGCGACGCCACCCGCCAGTGCGGCGGCGACGGCATTGTCGCTGTCGAAGGCCGGATCGTCAGGCGTCAGATCCTCGGGCGCCTTGGCGACATAGACCGGCTGCGCCGGCTTCTGCACGGTTGCCCGGTTCGGCGCCTTGCCGAAGCCGATGTCGAGAAGCTGCGCCATCTTCGCGTTGCGTTGCGCGGTGGATTGCCCGCCGAAGACCGCCGCGATGATCCTCTTGTTGCCGCGCTGCGCCGAGGCGACAAGGTTGAAGCCGGCGGCATTGGTATATCCGGTCTTGATCCCGTCCGCGCCCTCGTAGGCGTCGAGGAATCGCCGGTTCGTCGAGCGGACCTGCGCGATCCCCGCATCGGCGGATCGGCGCGAGAAGATGTTGTAGTATTGCGGGAAGTCGTAGAACAGGTGACGCCCCAGCGTGACCATGTCGCGCGCGGTGGACAGGTGGCCCTTCCGCGTCAGGCCGTTGGCGTTGACGAAGGTGGTCTTGGTCATGCCGAGCGCTTTGGCGGTCCGGTTCATCCGCGCGGCAAAAGCGCTTTCCGACCCCTCGATGGCCTCGCCGATCGCGGTGGCGGCATCGTTGGCCGACTTGATCGCGGCGGCGCGGATCAGGTAGCGCAGCGCGATCTGCTGACCGGGTCGCATCCCGAGCTTCGAGGGCGGTTCGGCTGCCGCGTGCTTGGATATGGTGACCTTGCTGTCGAGAGAGATCTCACCGCGTTCGATTGCCTCGAACGTGATGTAGAGCGTCATCATCTTGGTCAGGGACGCGGGATAAAGCCGGGTATCGGCGTTTTCGGAATGCAGCACCTCACCGGTCCGCATGTCCATTACAAGGTCCGCGTAAGGCGCGGCCAGCGCCATAAACGGAGCCAACAGAAGCGTCAGAACCAACGCCGTGTACACACCAATGCGATGGACGCACTGCCCCGGACAAGTAAACACCTGTCTCACCTTTTGCCTGCCTCGTTACCCCCGGTCTTTTGCCGGGATTTTAGTGATTTGCGGTCACGATAACACAGAGGTTCCGTGACGAAAACCGCTTGTTTTGAAAACAGTTGCGGCGTGCTCTTGCAGCACGGTACGGCAGGAGCAGGACCAATATCTAGGCCAAAGGCGGTGTTGGCTCCACAAAACCGTCCTCAGAGTTCGGCCTCGACCGCTTCGACGACGCCACGCAACTGCCCCAGATCGTCGATCATGCGGAAACGCGGCGCGTCTTCAGGCACCTCCTCATGTTCCAGGGCCCAAGTCAGGTCATGCGGGACATGCACGCCCCAGCCTCCAAGGTGCAGCACCGGCAGCACATCGGATTTCAGCGAATTGCCCACCATCATCGCCGCCTCGGGCGCGATGCCCCGGCGGCGGAAGATCTCCGCATAAACCCCCGGTGCCTTGTCCGAGACGATCTCGACCGCGTCGAAGATCTCGCCCAGCCCGGATTGCGCCACCTTGCGTTCCTGATCCATCAGGTCGCCCTTGGTGATGATGAGCAACGGGTAGCGCCCGCGAAGCGCTTCGACAACATCCCGCGCATGGGGCAACAGCTCGATCGGATGGGCGAGCATCTCCTGCCCCGCCGCGATGAGTTCGCCGATCACCCGGCCCGGCACGCGGTTCTCCGTCACCTCAAGCGCGGTTTCGATCATCGAGAGCGTAAATCCCTTGATGCCAAAGCCGTAGCGCCCGACATTCCGCCGCTCGGACTCCAGAAGCCGCGCCTCCAGATGGTCGCGCCCGGCATAATCGACGAGCAGGGCGGCGAAATGGTCGTGCGTCATGCGGAAGAAACGCTCATTGTGCCAGAGCGTGTCGTCGGCGTCGAAGGCGATGGCGGAAAGCGCAGGCATGAGCGGTCTCGACAGGCAAATCGGCCGGGCCACATTCGCGCGCTTGGCTGCCGGGATCAATCCCGTGCCAAAGCGCCCCTTTTCTCGCGCGGCTTTGGGTCTATATTGTGGACCTTGACCCGAGCTGCGCGAATCCCGGCCATGCCCATGGAGTTCTTCGACTTGCCCTTGCACCCGCTGCACATGACGGACCGCAAAGACGGCAATGACCCGGATGCCTCGGTCATCACCAAGACGCGCACCAGGACGCAGCGGCCGCCGCTCTACAAGGTGCTTCTCTTGAACGACGACTATACGCCGATGGAATTCGTCGTTCACATCCTCGAGCGGTTCTTCGGGCTGACCCATGCGCAGGCGTTCGAGATCATGCTGACGGTGCACAAGAAGGGGCTTGCCGTGGTCGGAGTGTTCTCTTTCGAAGTGGCCGAGACGAAGGTGGCGCAGGTGATGGATTTCGCGCGCCGGCACCAGCACCCGTTGCAATGCACGATGGAAAAGGAATAGGGGCCTCTGCCCCGTCCGCTCATGGCCTCCTCCCGTCTTTCCCTTGCGCTCGAAGGCGCCGATCCAATGCCACCCGGCGGTGCCATCCTTGTCAGTGGCGCGCGGGCGGGGGATGACCTTTCGGCGCTGCCGCGCGACCAGATGCTGATCGTGCAGGGCTTTCGGCCCGACCATGATGCGCTCTCGGCGCGGGGTTTCCGCGTCGTGCCGTCGATGGAGGATGCGCCCGCCTCCGCGGCCGCGGGCGTCGTCCTGCTGCCGCGCGCCCGCAATGCAGGGCGCGACGCTGTCGCGCAGATCGTGCAACGGGTGGCGCCCGGAGGCGCGGTCTGGATCGACGGGCAGAAGACCGACGGCATCGACACCATGCTGAAGGACATCCGCGCGCGCGTCGCCGTCTCGCAACCGATCGCCAAGGCGCACGGCAAGATCTTCCGCTTCGACCGGCCCGGCGATGACAGCTTTTCCGACTGGATCGCCGGTGCTCTTTCGCCCGCGCCCGGGTTTGTCACCCGCCCCGGCGTCTTTTCCGCCGATGCAGTCGATCGCGGCTCCGCGCTTCTGGCGGCGTCGCTGCCGGTCCGGCTTGGGCGCAGGGTGGGCGATTTCGGCGCCGGCTGGGGCTGGCTTTCCGCACAGATCCTGACGCGGCCCGATATTGAAACACTCGACCTGATCGAGGCCGACCATACCGCGCTCGCCTGCGCGCACCGCAACCTGGCCGACCCGCGCGCCAACTTCCACTGGACCGATGTGACGAAGTTCAGACCGTCGCTGCCATATGATGCCATCGTCACCAATCCTCCGTTTCATACCGGCCGCCCCGCCGAACCAGCGCTTGGCATCGCCTTCATCGCCGCCGCCGCTGAAAGGCTGGCGCCCGCCGGCACGCTCTGGCTTGTCGCCAACCGCCATCTGCCCTACGAAACGGCGCTGTCGCAGCGTTTCCGCGAAGTTGGAGAGATTGCCGGCGACAAGGGGTTCAAGGTGCTCAGTGCTTCGCGTGTCATCGCCTCGCCTCGCCCAGGGGCGTGAAATCCACTATCCTGCCCCGAGGGCAGAATCAGAGTCAGGTTCTTCATGACACTTTCTCTTTCCGGCAAAACCGCCATCGTGACCGGGGCGTCCAAGGGTGTCGGTCTTGCCATTGCCCGCCATTTCATCGACCGTGGCGTCAAGGTCATGCTCGTCGACAGCGATGAGGAACGGCTTGCCGAAGCGGTTGGTCGCGATACCGGCGACGAGAGCGCGGCGCGCAGCTTCTGCTGCGAACTCAGCCAGAAGCTTTCAATGGCCAACCTGCTTTCGGCGACGGTCGATGCCTTCGACCGCGTCGATATCCTTGTCAACGCCAGCCGCGGCTTCATGACCACCGATCCGATGAACCTCGACGACGAAAGCCTGGAGGTGATGCTGAAGCAGAATCTCCTGACCGCGCTCCGCCTTTCGCAGCTGACCGCCAAACGAATGATCGCCCAAGCCAGGCGGGACGGGAACGAGGATGGCCCGGTCGGGTCGATCATCAATATTTCGACGCTTGCAGCACAGCGCACCCAGCCCGATTTGATGGCCTATTCCATCGCGGGTGCGGCGCTCGACCAGGCGACGCGGTCGCTGGCCGTGGCGCTCGCGCCCGAGCGGATCCGCGTCAACGCCATCGCTATCGGCAGCGTAATGAGTGCAAGCCTTCAGGCCGCGCTGAAGGATAACCCCGACTGGCGGAGCGAGATCACCGATCACACGCCGCTCGGCCGGATCGCGGCGCCGTCGGAACTTGTCCATGCTGTACAGTTCCTTGCCTCCGACGGTGCCGGCTTTGTCACCGGACAGGTTCTGAACGTCGATGGCGGGCGCGGCCTCATCGACGCCGTTTCCGCGCCGGGTTACTGAGCCGGGGTCACTCCGGATATTGCGCCTTGCAGGACGCGATCACCGACGCCGCCTGCTTGGACAGCACCTTCCGTCGTGCTTCCAGCGCGGCCAGCTTTCGCCGTTCGACAAGCGGGTCGATCGCCACGGCCTTGCGCTCCGTACGCTCATAGGGTTCCCAGCACATGCGGGGCGGATACCCTCTCGGCGTCGGGCGACCGTCGAAACAAGGCGCCCAATCCCAATCGGTGACGGTGTGCTCCTCATAGCCATATCCACGGGCAAGGTTCGCCTGGGTCTCGGCCACCAGCGCGTCGACCTGACGCAGATCACGCGTATTGCTACGGATGCACTGCTCTTGCGGCGTGCCGCAGGCGGTCAGGACAAGCGGCAGCGTCAGCGCGGCGGCACGCAATTTCAGATGCATGTCAGAACCCTCCCGTTCGGGCGCAGCTTGCCTGCTTCGCCGCAATGCCCGATTGCAGCGCAAGACGCCGCGCTTCCAATGCGTCAAGCTTGCGCCCTTCCGTAGCCATGTCTACCGCGACGGGGCGCGTGCTCCTTGACGGATCGGCGCAAAAGGCGACGCCGACATTCGTCCCGCCGCCGCCAAGGCAGAAATTGACCGAGGGGTTCCCACCGGTCGCTTCCCTACGGTAGCCGCGCGCCATATCGGCTTTGGTCCCGGCGATCAACCCGTCCACGGTTCGCAACTCCCGCTCTTCCTCTCGGGCGCAATTCGTGCCGGATTGGCCACAGCCCGCCAGCGCACCGGCCAGCAGAAACGCGGCTGAAATCGAACGGCAAGGCAACATGATGTGCGACTCATCACTGGGTTTCGACCGCGTCAGTTTACAGGCGCCGCAGCGCCGCGCCAATCAAGATGCCGCACCCCCCGCGGCTGGCGGGATGGCACCAAAGCTGCTAGTCGCATTGAAGGGAGTCCAGACGGAGGGGTCAAGTGATCGACGTATTCGCAGCCCGGAAAGCCCAGGCGGCCATCTGGTTCCGCGCCTTGCGCGACGACATCGTCGCTGCCTTCGAGGCGCTGGAGGACAGCCAGAGATCCGGCCCTTTCGCAGCCGAGGCGCCGGGCAGGTTCGAGGTGACCGAAACGCGCCGCACCTCCGAGGACGGCCCGGATGCGGGCGGCGGGCTGATGAGCGTTCTGCGCGGCGGCAGGGTCTTCGAGAAGGTCGGCGTAAACGTCTCGACTGTCCACGGCCGGCTCGGTCCGCGCGCGCAAAAAGCGATGGCCGCGCGCGGCGTTCCCGGCATGGATGCCGATCCCCGCTTCTGGGCGAGCGGGATCAGTCTCGTCGCCCATATGCAGAACCCGCACGCACCCGCCGTTCACATGAATACGCGGATGTTCTGGACGCCCCGTTCCCTGTGGTTCGGCGGCGGCGCGGATCTCAACCCCTGCATCGAGTATCCCGAGGATACGACGCATTTCCATTCGGTGCTCGCCGCCGCCTGCGATGGCCATGATCCGGGCTACTACACCCGCTTCAAATCCTGGGCCGACGAATATTTCTTCGTCCCTCATCGCGGCCGCGCGCGTGGCGTGGGCGGCATCTTCTACGACGATCTCAACACCGGCGACTGGGATGCGGATTTCGCGTTCACACAGTCCGTCGGCCGCGCCTTCCTGCCCGCCTTCATCCCCGTGACCGAACGTCGCCGCGAGATGCCGTGGGATGAGACCGACCGCGAAACGCAGCTCATCCATCGCGGGCTCTATGCCGAATACAACCTCATCTACGACCGCGGCACCAAGTTCGGACTCGAAACCGGCCACGACGCGAATGCCGTCCTGATGAGCTTGCCGCCTCTGGCAAAGTGGGTTTGACTCAGCTTCCCCGATAAGTCGAAAACCCGAACGGCGAGAGCAGCAGCGGCACATGGTAGTGCGCCTCCGGGTCGGAAATGCCGAACCGGATCGGAATGTCCGACAGGAAGCGCGGCTCCTCTGGTGGAGTGCCCGTGGCGTCAAGGTAGTCGCCGGCATGGAAGACCAGCTCGTAGCTCCCGACCGCGAACTTAGCCTTCGGCAGGATCGGTCCGTCGGTCCGTCCGTCATCGTTCGTGACCATCCGCGCCAGCCGCGCGCGGCTTTCGCCGTCGATCCGGTACAGCTCGATCGCCAGCCCGGCGGCCGGTAGCCCCCGCGCGGTGTCCAGAACATGTGTGGTCAGATAGCCCTCGGCCATGCCGCATTCTCCCAATCCGTGTCGGCCGCCACCTTACCGGCTCGGGCGCGAAACGTGATCGCCGGATTTCCCATCAAGTACTTCTGGATTTTATTGATAATCTCCGGGCCATTCCGGGGCTAACCTTCGCGGAAGATCAGCGAGGCCAAAAGATGAACCGTTATCCCCGCGACATGATCGGCTATGGCGCCAACCCGCCCGATGCGAAGTGGCCGGGCGGCGCGAAGATCGCCATCAGTCTCGTCCTGAACTACGAGGAAGGCGGCGAAAACTGCGTTCTGCACGGCGATGCCGCCTCCGAGGCGTTCCTCTCCGACATCGCCGGTGCCGCCATGTGGCAGGGTCAGCGCCACTGGAACATGGAGAAGGTCTACGAATACGGCGCAAGGGCGGGCTTCTGGCGACTTCACCGCCTCTTCACCGAAATGAACATTCCCGTCACGATCTACGGCGTCGCGACGGCACTCGCCCGTTCCCCCGAACATGTCGCAGCGATGAAAGCCGCCGATTGGGAGATCGCGAGCCACGGCCTGAAATGGGTCGAACACAAGGACATGCCCGAGGAGGAGGAGCGGCGCCAGATCGCCGAGGCCATCCGCCTCCATACCGAAGTCACAGGCCAGCGCCCGACCGGCTGGTATACCGGGCGCTGTTCTCTCAACACGGTGCGGCTCACCGCCGAGGCGGGCTTCGACTGGATCTCGGACACCTATGACGACGATCTGCCCTACTGGATCGAGGCGGGCGAGCGCGACCAACTCGTCATCCCCTATACGCTCGAGGCCAACGACATGCGCTTCGCCACGGCACCTGGCTACATCACCGGCGAGCAGTTCTTCCAGTACCTCAAGGACGCGTTCGACGTGCTTCATGCCGAAGGGCAGGCGGGGCAGGCGAAGATGATGTCGGTCGGCCTTCACTGCCGTCTCATCGGCCGTCCCGGCAAGATGGCGGGGCTGAAGCGGTTCCTCGACTACGCCCAAAGCCACGAAGGGGTCTGGTTCCCGCGCCGCATCGACATCGCCCGGCATTGGGCGAAGGCGCATCCGCCGCGTCGCTACGATCGGCCAAGCCGGATGGACAAGGCGACATTCATCGCCCGCTTCGGCGGCGTCTTCGAACATTCCCCCTGGATCGCCGAACGCGCCTGGGCTTTCGAACTCGGTCCCGCCCACGACACCGCCACGGGGCTCCAGAACGCGCTCGCCCGCGCCTTCCGCTCCGCTTCCCGCTCCGAACGGCTCGGCGTCCTCACCGTCCACCCCGACCTTGCGGGCAAGCTCGCGCAGGCAAAACGCCTTACCACCGAATCCACCTCCGAACAGGCAGCGGCCGGCCTCGATGCCCTGACCGATGCCGAGCGCACGGAATTCACCGAGCTCAACAACGCCTACACCGCGCGGCACGGCTTTCCCTTCATCATAGCGGTCCGCGACAACACCAAGGCCAGCATCCTCGACGCCTTCCGCCGCCGCCTCGAACAGGACAACGAAACAGAATTCGCCGAAGCCTGCCGGCAGGTCGAACGCATCGCCGAACTCCGACTGAAGGACATGCTGCCCCGATGAAAGACACCGCCATGACAAAAGCCCCGAACACCTATTTTGCGCCGCACGGCGGACTGCCGCCGCAAACCTCGCTGATGACCGGCCGCGCCGTCTTCACCGAGGCCTATTGCGTCATCCCGAAAGGCTGCTTTTCCGACATCGTGACAAGCTGCCTGCCGGGCTGGACCAACACCCGCATGTGGCTGATCGCCCGCCCCATGTCCGGCTTTTCGGAAACCTTCAGCCAGTATGTGATGGAGGTCGGCCCCGGCGGCGGCTCGGACGCGCCGGAACCCGAGCCGGGCGCCGAGGGCGTGATCTTCGTGACCGAAGGCGAGCTCTGGCTGTCTCTCGACGGACAGGAGCACGATCTCGGCCCCGGCGGCTACGCCTATATCCCCTCGGGCTGCGACTGGCGGCTGAGGAATGCCAAGAAGGCCCCGGTGCGCTTTCACTGGGTCCGCAAGCTCTACGAACCCGCGCCGGGCGTTGAAAAGCCCGCAGCCTTCGTGACCTCCGACCAGGATCTCACCCCTATCGCGATGCCCGATACCGAGGGCCGCTGGGCCACGACCCGCTTCGTCGAACCCGACGATCTCTCCCACGACATGCATGTCAACATCGTCACCTTCCAGCCCGGCGGCGTGATCCCCTTCGAGGAGACGCATGTCATGGAACACGGACTCTACGTCCTTGAGGGCAAGGCGGTCTACAAGCTCAATCAGGACTGGGTCGAAGTCGAGGCCGGCGATTTCATGTGGCTCCGCGCCTATTGTCCGCAGGCCTGCTACGCTGCCGGACCGGGCCGGTTCCGCTACCTGCTCTACAAGGACGTCAACCGCCACGCGAAACTGCGCGGCCCGGGCGCCTTCGGACGCTAGGGCTTCTTCATTGCGAAAATACCCCGCGGGGGTTCCGGGGGTGTGAAACCCCCGGCCTCGCCGAAAGAGGAACCAGATGAGTTCGACGATAGAGATCCGACCGCTGACCGCCGAAGCCTTCGCCCCCTATGGCGACATCCTCGAGGCGACGGGCGATTTCCGGCCCATCAACGACGGGCTCTGCAAGCGCCATCACGACCGTGCGCGGCTCGATTTCGGGTCTGGCTCTGCCGGAATTTCGATCTTCGACGCAACCCCGCGCGTCCTTCCTTACGAATTTGACCTCGTCGAGCGTCATCCCGAAGGCTCCCAGGCGTTTCTGCCCATGACGCAGCATCCCTTTCTCGTCATCGTCGCCTCGGACGACGGCGGCGGACCCGGCGACCCGCGCGCCTTCCTGGCAGCGACAGGGCAGGGCATCAACCTTCTCCGCGGCACATGGCACGGCGTCCTCGCCCCGCTTGCCGCGCCGGGGCTTTTCGCTGTCGTCGACCGCATCGGCGACGGCCCGAATCTTGAGGAATTCCGCTACGCCGCGCCTTGGCGGGTGATCGGCCCCGGTCCTCGATAGCGGACCAATCTAACCGGACCGCGGCCTCGGGGCGTCGCGGAGACGGCGCGAAGAACGAAATGCCCCGAGGGAAAAGGAAAACGAAACATGAGCACAAAGACCCATCCGGTCGATGAAATACTGCCCGTGCCGAAGCTTTTCACGCTCGGGCTGCAACACGTCCTCGTCATGTATGCCGGCGCCATCGCCGTGCCGCTCATCATTGGCCGGGTGCTGAAGCTCGAACCGCAGGATGTAGCCTTCCTGATCTCCGCCGACCTCTTCGTCTGCGGCCTGGTCACGCTGATCCAATCCTTCGGGGTCACCCAATGGTTCGGCATCAAGCTGCCGGTGATGATGGGTGTCACCTTCGCCTCGGTCGGCCCGATGGTGTCGATCGGCATCGCCAATCCCGGCGTGGACGGCGCGCGCATGCTCTTCGGCGCGATCATCGGCGCGGGCATCGTCGCCATGCTCCTCGCCCCCCTGATGTCGAAGATGCTGCGCTTCTTTCCGCCGGTTGTGACGGGGACGATCATCCTTGTCATCGGCGTCACCCTCATGCGCATCGGCATCAACTGGATCTTCGGCCTGCCGGTCGGCCCGACCGCGCCCAAGACCGTCGATCCCGCCTATGCCGACTGGCTGAAGCAGGTGGGCGACCTCGCAACCGCCTCGGGCGGCGCTATTCCGGCCGTGCCGAAGGGCCTCGGCCTCGCGCCGAGCGTCGACAACCCGCTCTATGCCGCGCCAAGCAACATCCTGATCTCCTTCGTCGTTCTCGCCTCGATCCTGATCATCGCCAAGTTCGGCAAGGGGTTCTTCTCCAATATCGCCGTGCTTCTCGGCATCATCATCGGCGGCGTCCTGACGGCCGCGCTTGGCCACATGCATTTCGACAAGGTCGGCACGGCGGGCTGGTTCGCCCTGATTTCGCCCTTCCATTTCGGAACGCCGATCTTCGACCCGGTGATGATCGTGACCATGGTGCTCGTCATGATCGTTGTGATGATCGAATCGACCGGCATGTTCCTCGCCCTCGGCGACATGACCGGCCGCAAGATCACCCCCGACCGGCTTTCGGCGGGGCTGAGGACCGATGGCCTCGGCACCCTGATCGGCGGCATCTTCAACACCTTCCCCTATACCTCGTTCAGTCAGAATGTCGGCCTCGTCGGCGTGACCGGCATCAGAAGCCGCTTCGTCTGCGTCGCGGGCGGGCTCATCATGATCGTCCTCGGCTTGGTGCCGAAGATGGGCGCGCTGGTCGAGGCGCTGCCGACGACCGTCCTCGGCGGCGCGGGCCTCGTGATGTTCGGCATGGTCGCGGCGACCGGCATCCGCATTCTCGCCGCCGGCGTCGACTTCGTCGCCAACCGCCACAACCTCTTCATCGTGGCGGTCTCGCTCGGCTTCGGGATGATCCCGCTCGTCGCCCCCGATTTCAAGATGTGGATGCCGCACGCGATCCACCCGTTGATCGAACTCGGGGATCCTGCTCACCACCATCTCGGCCGTCGTCCTCAACGCCTTCTTCAACGGCGCCTCGGGCACCGCCGAGGAATTGCAGCGCGCGGCGGAAGTCGCCGATCACTGAACCGGGCGCGGCGCGGGGCAACCCGCGCCGCCGCTACAGAGCCGTCCCATCAGCGCCGCCACATCCAGCATCCGGTTGGCGAAGCCCCATTCGTTGTCGTACCAGCCGAAGACCCGCAGCAATCCTCCCGCCGTCATCCGCGTCTCCGGCAAGGCCATGACGATGCTTTCCGGCCGCGCGCGCAGGTCCGACGAGACGAGCGGCTTGTCCGTCCAGCCGATCACCCCGCCCGCCGCCCGCAGCACCGCATTCACCGCCTCGACGCCAGACTTCGCCCGCGTCATCACCGTCAGATCCACCGCCGAGACCGACGCGACCGGCACCCGCACCGCCGCGCCCTCGATCCGCCCCGCGATTTCCGGCAGCACCACGTCGAGCAGCCGCCGCGCCGAGGTCGTCGTCGGCACCATCGAAAGCGCCGCCGCACGGCTTCTTGCATATTCCGCCCCTGGCGCGTCAATCGTCGGCTGGCTGCCGGTATAGCAATGGATCGTCGTCATCCACCCGGTCTCGATCCCCCATTCCCGCTCGATCAACCGCGCCAGAGGTGCCAGCGCGTTCGTCGTGCACGAGGCGTTGGAGACGATGCGATGTTCTGGCCCCAGCTTCTCGTCATTCGCGCCAAGGACCACGGTGAGGTCGGCACTCTGCGACGGCCCGGAGACCAGCACCCGCTTCGCTCCGGCGCGCAGGCCGGCCTCGGCAAAGGGCCTCTCGCCGCCAAGCCCGGTGCATTCCATCACGATGTCGATGTCCGAAAGGTCGAGCGTCGCAAGATCGCGCGCCGCGCTGAGCCTGATCCGCCGCCCGTCAACGACCAGCGCGCCTTCCTCCAGCCGAACGTCGCCCTTCCAGGGTCCGAAGGTGGAATCGAACTCGAAGAGGTAGGCCGCCATCGCGGGCTGGGCGATATCGTTGACAGCGACGATCTCCAGATCGTCGCGCCCTCCCGACAGCGCCGCCCGCAGGACCGACCGGCCAATCCGTCCGAACCCGTTGATGGCGATCTTCAACGGCATGTCCTACCTCCGACGCTTCCGAAGCGCAGAGACTAACCGCCCCCAACGGAAGGGAAAGCCCCGATATTGTAACCGTAACATCGCGCCCGCCATGCGTGCCGTGCCGCTTGCGTGCGCGCTTTCATCTTGCCGGAAATACCTCGGGGGTCGTCCATTGGTGCGCCATTGGTTCAAGAACCAATGGCCGACAGGGCAGCGCCCCGGCACCTCCGCTGGAGCCTAGCGCCACCTAAGGTCAATGGGCTGGCTTCAGATCTCGACCTCGGTCGCCAGCCCCGCCTCCACCGCCCGGCGCACCGCCGCCCCGGCTACGGCAAGGTCCTGCAACCCCACACCCGTCCCGTCGAAGAGCGTGATCTCGTCGTCAGATCGCCGCCCGTCGGCCAAGCCCGCGATCACCGCGCCGATCGGGGTGATGTCCTCGCCCCGGATCAGCCCTTCGGCCACCGCATGCTGCGCCTCGCCGATCGACACGGATTGCGCCACCTCGTCGGAAAACACACGGGCACGGGCCAGAAGTGCTGGCTCCACCTCCTGCTTGCCCTTGGTATCCGTCCCCATGCAGGCCAGATGTGTGCCGGGCCGGACATGCCGGTCCAGAACCGACGCTTTGGGCGAGGAAGTGATCGTCACAATCACATCGGCTTCCGCCCCAAGTCCCTCCAGCGAAACCGCCTCGAATGGCAGCCCCAGCTCCTCCGCGACCGCGCCGAGAGTCGGCAGCATCTCGGGATGCAGGTTCCAGCCAATGACTTTCTCGAAGTTCCGAACTTTCGCAATTGCGCGAAGCTGGAACTGTGCCTGATGCCCGGCACCGACCATGCCGAGTACCTTCGCATCCTTCCGCGCAAGCCGGTCGACCGAGATCGCCGCCGCCGCGGCGGTCCGCAGGGCGGTCAGCAGATTGCCCCCGACCATCGCCGTCGGTCGTCCGGTCTCGGGGTCGAAGAGATAGACCGTGGACTGATGGTTGGTGATGCCTTTTTCGGCATTTCCGGGGAAGTAGCCGCCAGCTTTCAGCCCCAGCATCCCGCCCGTCCGGTCAAGCCCGGACTTGAACCCGTATTGCCGTCCCTCGCCCAGGGCCTCGCGCACGACCGGAAAGTTGTAGGCGTCGTCGCGCGCCATCGCCGCGAAGGTCGCCTCGACGGCGGCGAAGGCATCGTCGGGGGAAACAAGTCCCGCGATCAGGGCTTCGGGAACGATCAGCATGGCAGTCCTCGCGGTTGGTCAGGTGGCACCGGGCGTCTGTACGGGATGTGTACGCCCGGTGTACGGCTTGTGTACGGTCGTTTTCAGTACGCCTTGCCGCGCGCCGAGACCGGCCAGACGACCTCGACCTTGCCGCCTCTGACGCCGACATACCAGTCATGGACGTTGCAAGTCGGGTCGCAATGGCCCGGCACCAGCCGCAGCTTTTCATTCACCTTCAGCACACCCGCCGGGTCGTCGACGACGCCATGTTCGTCCGAGCACTTGACGTATTTCACATCGTCCCGGCCATAGACGAACGGCAGGCCGCTATCGACCGACTGGGCCTTGAGACCGGCATCGACAATGGCCTTGTCGGCCTTGGCGTGCGACATGACCGAGGTCAGGATGAAGAGCGCATTTTCCCATTCGCCCTTGTCGATCCGCTTGCCGTCCTTGTCATGGATACGGCCGTAGTCAGCATCCATGAAGGCGTAGGAGCCGCATTGAAGTTCGTTGTAAACCCCTGAATTGCTTTCGAAATAATAGCTCCCCGTACCACCTCCCGAAACCAGCTCCGGCTCAAGCCCCGCAGCCTTCAGTGCCTCGACCGCATCCTTCACCTGCGCGATGGCGGCGTCGAGCTTTGCCTTGCGGTCTTCGTATTTGTCGAGATGCTGCATTGCGCCCTGATAGGCCTGGATGCCGGAAAATTTCAGCCCCGGCGCCGCGTCAACCGCCTTGGCGATGGCCACTACAGCATCTGTCGTGGTGACTCCGCAGCGCCCCGCGCCGCAGTCGATTTCGATGAAGACCTCGAGTTGCGTCCCATGCTTCTGAGCCGCCGCCGACAGGTCCGCCACATTGGCGATATCGTCCACGCAGACGATGATCCGCGACCCGAGTTTCGGCAATTTCGCCAGCCGGTCTATCTTCGCCGGATCGCGCACCTGGTTCGACACCAGAACGTCCTTGATGCCCCCGCGCACGAAGACCTCAGCCTCGCTAACCTTCTGGCAACACACGCCAATCGCGCCGCCCAAGCCTTCCTGCAGTTTCTGCACATCAACCGATTTGTGCATCTTTCCGTGGCTCCGGTGGCGCATCCCGTGCGCCTTGGCATAGTCGCCCATCTTCCGGATGTTGCGCTCCAGCGCGTCGAGGTCGAGTATCAGGCAGGGCGTCTGAATGTCTTTTTCATCCATCCCCGGCTTGGCCGGAATATCAAAGCCGACTTCGAGTGCGTTGATGTTCAAGGGTGCGTTCATGTCAGCCTCCTCAGCCCTTCATCCAGGGCAGTTTGTCCAGATCGACGTTGCCGCCGGTGATGATGACACCGACGCGCCGCCCACGAAAAATATCCTTGTTTTTCAGGATGGTCGCCAAGGGCACCGCCGAGGACGGCTCCATCACGATCTTCATCCGCTTCCAGATCGTCTTCATCGCGTCGACGATCTCATCCTCTTCGGCGGTCAGGATGTCGGCGACGTGCTTTTGCACGAAATGCCAGGTCAGTTCCTTCAGCGGCACCTTCAGCCCGTCCGCCACCGTCTCCGGCGCGTCGTCGGCGATGATATGGCCGGCCCTGAACGACCGCGCGGCATCGTCCGCCTGCTTCGGCTCGGCGGCATAGATCTTCACGCCGGGACTGACGTTGGACAAGGTCAGGCAAGTGCCTGAAATCATTCCGCCTCCGCCGATCGGCGCGATGACGATGTCCAATTCCTCGACCTGCTCATTCAGTTCCCGCGAACAGGTGCCTTGGCCCGCGATGACACGCGGATCATTGTAGGGATGGACAAATTCCGCGCCGGTTTCAGCGACCACTTCGGCAAACACCGCCTCGCGCGAAGAGGTCGAGGGTTCGCATTCCACCACCCGCCCGCCATAGCCCTTGACGGCGTCCTTCTTGGCCTGCGGTGCCGTCCTCGGCATGACGACGGTGCAGGGAATGCCCCGACGCCCTGCCGCATAGGAAAGCGACAGCCCATGGTTTCCGCTCGAATGCGTCGCCACGCCTTGCGCCGCCTGCGCCTCAGTCAGGCCGAAGACCGCATTCGAGGCGCCGCGTACCTTGAAGGCCGCGGCCTTCTGGAAGTTTTCACATTTGAAGAACAGATTGGCTCCGGTCAGTTCGTCAAGGTAGGACGAGGTCAGGACCGGCGTGCGATGGATATAGGGCTTGATCCGCTCATGGGCATCGAGAACGTCCTGAAAGGTAGGGATGTACATGGTCAGGTCCTTCATGCTGCCGCCTTCTTCGCGGGCACGCCGTGGCGATAGTACTCCTGCGCTGCGGCGACGCCGGAACCGAGTTTGACCGGCAGGCCCAGGTCGGACATGACCATTTCCGCCGTCGCGATGCCGGAGAGTGCCATGACCTCGGTCAGGCTGCCGAGATGGCCGATGCGGAAGACCTTGCCCGCGACCTCGCCCAATCCGGTGCCGAAGGCGACGCCATAGGCTTTCGCGGCGTGGTTCACGATCTCGGTCGCGTTGAAGCCCTCCGGCGTGCGGATCGCGCTGACGGTATCGGAGTAGAGGTCGGGCGAGACGGCGCAGAGTTTGAGGCCCCAGGCATGAACAGCGCGGCGCACGCCCTCGGCGATACGGTGGTGACGGGCAAAGACATTGTCGAGACCCTCGGCCAGCAGCATGTCGGAAGCAAGCTTCAGCCCGTTCAGGAGGCCGACCGCCGGGGTATAGGGGTATCCGTTCGCGGCATAGCTCTTCTCCATGTCGCGGATGTCGAAGAAGGTGCGCGGCAGGGCCGCGGTTTCGCCGGCTCTCAATGCCTTTGGCGAAAAGCCGACGATGGCGAGGCCGGCAGGCAGCATGAAGCCCTTCTGGCTGCCCGTCACCGCGATATCGACGCCCCAGTCATCCATGCGGAACTCCATCGACCCGATGGAGGACACACCGTCGACGAAAAGAAGCGCGGGGTGTTTCGCGGCATCCATCGCCTTGCGGATGGCGGCGATGTCCGAACGGACGCCGGTCGCTGTCTCGTTGTGGGTGGCGAGCACAACCTTGATCTGATGGCCTTTGTCGGCAGTCAGGATCTCTGCGAACTTCGCCGCCGGGATGCCTTCGCCCCAAGGCGCTTCGACGACCTCGACCTCAAGCCCGTGGCGCCGGCACATGTCGATCCAGCGGTGCGAGAACATGCCGTTCCGTGCGGCCAGAACCTTGTCGCCGGGCGACAGCGTGTTGGTGATCGCGGTCTCCCAGCCGCCGGTGCCGGTCGAGGGAAAGAAGAAGATTTCCGCCGTCTCCGACCGCAAGACTTTGCGTACATTCGCGCGCGCAGGGTGCAGGATTTCCCCGAAAAGCGGTGAGCGGTGGTCGATCGTCGGCATGTCCACCGCCTTGCGGATCGCCTCCGGGATGTTTGTGGGGCCGGGGATGAAGACGGGATTCTGGAAGGACATCGGTGACCTCGTGCAGTTCAGGATTGGATACAGGATATGTGAGCGCCGGTGTGGGTGCAATTTTTTCGAAATGATTTTTCATATAATGAAATAAGTCGCTGAGATGTTGAAAGTGAAGAAGAAATGTATTTTCATGCAGCGAAATCAAATTTCACTATCCTGAGAGCAAATAGAAAGATGGCTTCGACTCGTCCCCGTGGGCGCCCCAAGAGCTTCCATGACAAGACCGCCGAGAACACCATACAGTCTCTCGACCGCGCGTTGATGATCCTCAAGGTCGTCTCTGAATCAGGCGGGTTGACACTATCGGAACTCGCCTCCCGCACTGAACAGTCCGCGCCCACTGTCTACCGTGTCCTGACCACGCTCCAGACCCACGGTTTCGTGGAGATCGAGGCGCCGGGCCAGCTCTGGCATGTCGGCGGCGGCGCCTTTCGGGTGGGCTCGGAATTCCTGCGGCGCACCAAGGTTGTCGAACGTGCCCGCCAGCCGATGGACCGCCTGATGCGCGCGACCGGCGAGACGGCCAATCTCGGTGTCGAGATGCGCGACCAGGTGCTGTTCCTCAGCCAGGTCGAAACGAATGAGACGATCCGCGCCTTCTTCCCGCCCGGTACACTCGGGCCCATGCACGTTTCGGGGATCGGCAAGGCTCTGCTCGCCTGGTATCCAGAGGAACGCGCCCGCCAGATCGCCGCGAAGGGCCTGCCACAATTCACCGCGCAGTCCATCGGCGACCCGGCGGCGCTCATGGCCGATCTCGCAGCGACCCGCGCACGGGGCTACGCGCTCGACGATCAGGAACGGGCAGAGGGAATGCGCTGTGTCGCCGCCCCCATCTTCAACGCCTACGGCGAGCCTGTCGCCGGGCTTTCCGTATCCGGCCCCGCCTTTCGGCTGACGCCGGAGAAAGCTGGCAGCATCGGCGCGCTTGTCCGTGCTGCGGCGGACGAGGTAACGGAGACGACTGGCGGGCGCATTAGCTAGGACCCGTGCGCTTCTTCGTTGCCCAAATACCCCGGGGTCCGGGGCAGCGCCCCGGCCTGATCTGGCAAGGGCCGCGGCTGCGGGATCAGCGCACCTTTTCCATCAGCGCGTCCCGCATCCGGCAATCCCTCACGGCTTCCTGCCCACATGGTCGCGGCTTCAGTTCCTTGGTCAGGCATATCCTCGCCTCGTCGATCCGGCCCGCTTCGCAGGTCACGGTGATCATGTTCGGGTCGAGGACGGCGTTGGCCTCGATGAATGCGTCCTTCACTACCTTGGCGGGTAACTTCAGGTCGCGGTCGAGATGCGCGAGGATCGGGGGAATCGCGATGCTCTCGTAGGCACGGCGTGAAAGGTCGAAATAATCCGCTGCCGACAGTCCCGAACAACGTCCGTGCTTCTTCCATTCATACCAGGCGAGGCCACCCGACCCCATGATGTCGGCCATCGCGGCGGTCTGGCTCCTTGTCGGATCGCGCACGACCGAATGGCAATAGCTCGGCCAGTCGAGTTCGTTTTGCGGCCAGAGTCCGTGCAGCGTAAAGCTGTAGTCGTGGCGCGCATCGCATTGGTCGTCGGACCGCGCATCGCCCGTCAGCGCGCACCATGTGGGCGACCAGCCCAGGGAGAGAACGTAGTAGTCGAAATCGCCCGCCCGCCCGCCTTCGGCATGGACGGGAAGGGCAGCAAGTAACAGAACCGCGCACAGTCGCATTTGCTCTTTCCTCCACGCCCGACTGGGACTATATAGCCCGACAACTTCCCCGAAATCGAGGAGTGGCGGCCCGAGGGTCGCGGCCGAATTCCCGGCGCGGGAGAGATTTGTAGAGGAGATGCCGCATGACGAAACCGCTTATGGCCAAGGCCACGGCCGTTTGGCTTGTGGACAACACGACGCTCAGCTTCAGGCAGATCGCCGATTTCTGCGAGATGCACGAGCTTGAGGTTCAAGGCATCGCCGACGGCGACGTCGCGGCGGGCGTGAAGGGCTTCGATCCGATCGCGAACAACCAGCTCGATCAGGGCGAGATCGACAAGGGCGAGAAAGACCCGCTCTATCGGATGAAGCTGAAGTTCAACCCCGCCTCTCTGGGCGAGGAAAAGCGCCGCGGCCCACGTTACACGCCGCTTTCGAAGCGTCAGGACCGGCCGGCGGCGATCCTGTGGCTGGTGAAGTTTCATCCGGAACTGGTGGATGCTCAGATTTCGAAGCTCGTCGGCACGACGAAGCCGACCATCGCGGCGATCCGCGACCGCACCCACTGGAACATCAACAACATCACGCCGATCGACCCGGTAGCACTTGGCCTTTGCCGTCAGACGGAGCTAGACGCCGCCGTACAGAAGGCGGCCAAGAAGCGCACCTCCGACGGTGTGATGAGCGACGATGAGCGCCGCAAGCTCGTCTCGACCGAACAGTCGCTGGGGATGTCGACGGAGTCGAAGATGCCGTCCGCGATCGCGGGATTGGAGAACTTTACACTGTCGGACAGGTCCGACGATGAAGCCAAGAATCCGGCGGACTATTCCAACGCCGACAGCTTCTTCAACTTGCCCGATAGCGATGACGACGAAGACGAAGACGAAGAAGACGCGAAATAATCGAAACCACCGGCCTGCGCACCCCAGATCTTCGCTTGAAGCCAGGTGTCAGATTGCCTTGCGCGCCCTGAGTGCCGCCTGGATGGTTCCGTCGTCGAGATAGTCGAGTTCACCGCCGATGGGCACGCCCTGCGCCAGCGACGTGACCTTGACACCCGTCCCCTCCAGCGCTTCCGCGATGTAGTGGACGGTCGTCTGGCCATCCACCGTCGCGTTCAGTGCCAGGATCACCTCGCCGATCTCCTCATCCCGAACGCGCGCCAAAAGCTTCGGTATGCGCAATTCCTCCGGCCCGACCGCATCCAGCGCCGACAGCGTTCCGCCGAGTACATGGTAGCGGCCCCTGAAGCTCTGGCCGCGTTCCATGGCCCAGAGATCGGCCACATCCTCGACCACGCAGATTTCCCCGGTGGCGCGCCGCGCGTCGCGGCAGATGTCGCAGAGATCCGTCGTCCCGATATTGCCGCAGGTCACGCATTCCCGCGCGCTGGCGGCGACCTCGGCCATCGCCTGCGCCAGGGGCGCCATGACCTGCGCGCGTTTCTTCAGAAGCTGCAGCACCGCGCGGCGCGCCGAGCGCGGCCCAAGCCCCGGCAGGCGGGACATGAGCGCGATCAGGGCCTCGATGTCGCGGGTCGCGTCGCTCAAGGCCGCCTCAGATCGGCAGCTTCATGTCGGCGGGCAGACCGAGGCTTTCGTAAAGCCGCTTCATATCGTCCTGCTTGCGGTCGGCGGCCTTTTTCTGCGCATCCTTGATCGCCGCGACGATCAGGTCCTCGACCACTTCCTTCTGGCTTGGATCGAAGATCGAGGGGTCGATGTCGAGCGCCTTGAGATCGCCCATCGCGGTACAGGTCGCGGTAACGAGGCCCGCGCCGGATTCGCCGATGACGTTGATATTGTGGAAGCTTTCCTGAAGCTCGGCCACCTTGCCCTGCATGTCCTGCGCGGCCTTCATCATCTTGGCCATATCGCCCAGGCCGCCAAGCCCGCCCAAACCTTTCAGCATGTCTTTCTCCTCAGTTTTCCTCGAACGGGTCCCATTCGTCCTCGACCTCGGGCAGGGCATCCGCCACAGCCTCGGCCTTGGCCTCCTCGGGTGTCCTGATAGTGGTGATCGTCGCCCCTGGGAAGGCCGCGAAGATCGCCTGAACAAGCGGGTTCCCCTTCGCTTTTTCCTTCGCGACGATCTCGCTCGCGCCGCGCTCCTCGGCGACCGTCGGCTTGCCGCCGGAGGCTACGACGGAGACGCCCCAGCGCACGCCCGTCCAAGTCTCCAGTTTTTGTCTGAGCGTCGCGGCGAGGTCGCGGGGGGCGTCCTCGGTCGGCTCGAACTCGATCCGGCCCGGCGCATAATGGACGAGGCGGAGGTGGCTTTCCACCTCCAGCAGCAGCTTGACGTCGCGGTTGGCGCGGATCAGTTCCAGAACGGCGGGAAAGCTCGCATAGCGGGCGAGCGCCACTTCAGGGTCGCGGGCGAGCGCGGTGGCGGTGCCGTTTCCGGCCGCTGCGGAACTGACCCGCGCGCGGGGTGCGGCGCGGGTCACGACGCCGCCCGGCACGGGGCCACGTCCTTGCGGTGTAGGGCCAGAGGGTCCAGGTCCGTCGGCCATGCGGCGCATCAATTGCTCAGGGTCGGGCAGGTCGGCGACATGGGTCATGCGGATCACGGACATTTCCGCGGCCATCATGGCGTTCGGGGCGGCGGCGACTTCTTCCAGTGATTTCAGCAGCATCTGCCACATCCGCGTCAGCACGCGCATCGACAGCGCTTCGGCCATGGCCAGCCCGCGCGTGCGTTCCTCGGGCGCGATGGTGGGGTCGTCGGCGGCCTCGGGCGTGATCTTGATGACGCTGACCCAATGCGTGATTTCAGCAAGATCGCGCAGCACCGCCATAGGGTCGGCGCCATCCGCATACTGGGCGGATAGTTCGTTCAGCGCCCCGGCAGCGTCGCCCTTCAGGATCATGTCGAAAAGGTCGAGGACCCGCCCCCGGTCGGCGAGGCCGAGCATGGCGCGGACCTGGGCCGCAGTCGTCTCTCCAGCGCCATGCGAAATCGCCTGATCGAGCAATGAGGTGGCATCGCGCGCGGAGCCTTCGGCGGCGCGGGTGATGAGTGCCAGGGCGTCGTCGGTGATCTCGGCCTTCTCGGAACCCGCGATCTTTTGCAGCAGCGCGATCATCACCTCGGGCTCGATCCGGCGCAGGTCGAAGCGCTGGCAGCGCGACAGGACCGTGACCGGCACCTTGCGGATCTCGGTCGTGGCAAAGATGAACTTCACATGCGCCGGGGGTTCCTCAAGCGTCTTCAGAAGCGCGTTGAAGGCGCTGGTCGAGAGCATGTGGACTTCGTCGATGATGTAGATCTTGTAGCGGGCGGAAGCGGCGCGATAGTGAACGGAATCAATGATTTCGCGGATGTCGCCGACGCCGGTGCGCGATGCCGCGTCCATCTCCATCACGTCGACATGGCGGCCTTCCATGATCGCCACGCAATGCTCGCACTTGCCGCAAGGCTCGGTCGTCGGGCCGCCATTTCCGTCCGGTCCAACGCAGTTCATGCCCTTGGCGATGATCCTTGCGGTGGTCGTTTTCCCGGTTCCCCGGATGCCCGTCATGATGAAGGCCTGCGCGATCCGGTCGGCGGCAAAGGCATTCTTCAGGGTGCGAACCATCGCGTCCTGCCCGACGAGATCGGCGAAGGTCTCGGGCCGGTATTTGCGGGCGAGGACCTGATATCTGGTCCCGGTGGTCTCGGTCATGCGGCGTTCCCGGATTCGGATCAGCGGTCAGGTTAGGCCGCGGCGAGGGCCGCGTCCACCCGGACCGCATCCTTCGTTTTCCAGTAGTATAACCGTAGGGTTTGCGTAGCTACAGGCTGCGCGTTCGGTTGACGCATTATTGAGGCGGATTTTCGCGATTTGCCTGCGCCGCGCGGCCGGATCGGGATTGCTCCGCAATCCTAGCCGTTCAGGATGGCGCGGAGCCGGTAGAGACGATCCGGGCGCTTCGCGAGGCCAACCCTGTCGGCAAGCTGACCGCGCAGTTCATTTATCACGGCTTCGCGACGGGACAGCTTGTCAGCGTCTTCGGACTGCCAGGTGAAGGCATCGCAGACCACCGTAGAGATCGATTGGTGTTGTTCACATCTCATCACTGGTATCTCACTCTAATTGAGTGAAATCAGGCTGCCTCAGAATTTCGTCAGCGCTGGGGCAACACCGTGCCGCCGACAGTGTCTTTTGAGGGCAGGGCGGCAGGGGCGCTCCGTGGCGATGGGCCGCGGGTCAGTCCGGCCGCTTCGCCTTCTTCGCCTGCTTCACGACCTTGGAGAGCGACTTGCCCTTGCGCTTGCGGTCGGCGGCGGAGGCGGTGTGTTCGGCGTTCTCGGCGCGGAGTTTCTTCCAACGTCCGACGCGGGCGGCGGCGATCTCTCCAGCCGTGATTGCCGCCTGAACAGCGCAGCCCGGCTCCGGGCCGTGAGAGCAATCGCGGAAGCGGCAATGCCTAGCCAGTTCCGTGATCTCGGCGAAGGCTTCGTCGATGCCCTCGGCCATATCCGTAAGACGCAGTTCGCGCATTCCCGGCGTGTCGATCAGCCAGCCGCCGCGGGGGATTTCGTGCATCTCGCGGGCGGTGGTCGTATGGCGACCCTTCATGTCATCCTCGCGCACCGCACCCGTATCGAGATCGAGGCCGGTCAGAGCCGAGGCGAGGGTCGACTTGCCGACCCCGGACATGCCCAGGAAGGCGACGGTCTGGCCGGGGCCGCACCAAGGACGAAGCGCCTCGACCGCGCCCGGTGCCTTGGCGTTCAATGCAACGGCGGGGACGTTGGGGCCGATGGCGCGGAGCCGGTCGAGATAGCTTTCGGGGTCGTCGGTGCGGTCGATCTTGGTCAGGACGAAGACCGGCGGCACGCCGCCCGCATGGGCAAGAGCAAGGTAGCGTTCGAGCCGCGCCTCGTTGAATTCTTCGGTGCAGCTTGTGGTGATGAAGACGGCATCGACATTGGCGACGATGAGCTGTTCGCGCGAGGCGTCCCCAGCCGCGCGGCGGAAGATGCGAGACTTGCGGTCGAGAAGTCGGGCGGCGCGGCCCATCTCATAGTCGGCCAGCACCCAGTCGCCGACGGCGAGGTCGCTGGCCGAGAGGTCGGGGGGCAGGCGGAGGTCGCTGGTCCCTTCCGGGGTGAGGATCGTGATCCGGTCGCGGTGGACGCCGGTGACGCGGGCGGGCGGGAAGTGATCCAGCGCGTCGGGATCGAGCTGATGCTGGAAATCCTCGGACCAGCCGAGGCCGGCGAGGGTCTGGGATGTGGCGGTCAAGGCGCTGTCCTCAATGCAATCCGAAACGGACGCCCGGACGCTTGGCTTGCCGGCAGGCGATGTCTGGACGGGCGGGACAGGTCTTTCAGTCTCAGACAGCCCCGACCGGGAGGAAAACAAGCTTGGTCATGTTCTGCTCCTTCGCGGGGTTGAGGAGGTGAGAGGCTGGACAACGACCCAAGCGGGGCTCGTTACGGCTGCTTCCTTCCGGACCTGACCGGGTTGGCGAGGCGCTCGCCCGCGCCAACCTCTCGCCTTCGGATATAGGGCAGGGCAGGATGGAAGGCAAGAACGGGGAGTCGGATGACGGGATTCGCGATCGCGGAAATCGGGGCGGGCGGCGGGCGATTGGCTCTGTGTCCGATGCCGGGACATTCGGGCGACTATGAGGGCGATCTGGCAGGCATCCTGCGCTGGCGTCCGGCGCTGGTTTTGACGATGGCGACGGGGCCGGAACTCGCGGCGCATGGGGCACTGCGATTGTCGGCCGATCTGGCGGCGGCCGGGATCGGCTGGCGGCACTTGCCGGTCGTGGATTTCAGCGCGGACAGTGCGGACCTGCGCGAGGGTTGGGACGATGCGTCGCGCGAGGCGTTGGGGCATCTGGCCGGCGGGCGCGGTGTGCTGGCGCATTGCCTCGGTGGATGCGGGCGGTCGGGCATGGCCGTGCTGCGGTTGATGGTCGAACTGGGCGAGGCGCCAGATGTGGCGCTGGCGCGGTTGCGCGGCGTGCGGCCCTGCGCGGTCGAGACCGGAGCGCAGTACGACTGGGCGGCGCGCGAATAGGGCGCGCTAGTCGCCGAGCACGTCCCGGTTGCACCAGATCGTCGTGAACGCCCCAGTGCAGGTTGCCTCGCGGTTGAGGCCCTTTACGGCGAAGTTCGTGTAGAAGGCATGCGCCTCAATCGTTACGTCGAGCGAGTCGCGCAGGAGCTTCACGCAGTCGGAGGGCCGCAGCTTGCAGCCGACGAGCGCGATGGTAACGATGGGATTGTCGCCTTCGGCGCCCACGTCGGTCGTGGCGATCTTGTGCTCCACAGCCTGTTTCAGCATTGCGTCGAACTCCGCCTCGCCTGGGCGGGTCGCCATTGCCGCCCCGGCGAGGACAGCCAGAACGACGAGGATTGCGACGATCACGCGCATTGGGGCCTCCGGTCATGCTTCCCCGGCCTTATGCCCCGGTCCAGCAAGAGAGGGCAAGCCGGTCAGAGCGAGATGCGGAAGCGCGCGAACCCGTCGGGTCCGTCGCCGGCCGGTGCGATGGCGACGCCTTTCACATCCGCGAGATAGTCCGCCGCCTTGGGGCCAGTGTCGAAGAGGACAGTCGTGCCCGGCAGCGCCTTGAAATGCCAGTTGGCGTCGGCGGTGGGGTTGATGGTGCCTTCCTCGACGATGAACCGCACGATGATATCGCGGTTGGTGTCCGGCCCTTCGAAGATGATCGTGTCCCCCTTGGCGCCGGGGAAATCGCCGCCTCCGCTGGCGCGGTAGTTGTTGGTGGCGATGACGAATTCGGCGGCCGGATCGACGGGCTGGCCGTTGTGCATCAGGTTCACGACGCGGTTGGCGTCGGGGTTCAGGTCGCCGCCCTTGCCGTCGTATTTCGACGGCTGGGAAAGGTCGATCTCATAGGTCACGCCGTCGATCACGTCGAAGTTGTAGGACGGGAAGTCCGGGTTCAAAAGAACCTCGTCCGCGCCGCCCGGCGTGATCTGGTTGAACATGCCCGCCGAGCGTTCGAGCCAGTCCTTGAGCTCAGCCCCCGTCACCTTCACCGCGCGGATCGTGTTCGGGTAGAGGTAGAGGTCGGCCACGTTCTTGATCGCCACGTCGCCCGCCGGGACGTCGGTGTAATAGTCCGGCCCGCCGCGTCCGCCCGCCTTGAAGGGGGCGGCGGCGGAGAGGAGCGGCAGGTTGGCGTATTCCGTGCCCTCAAGCATCTGGGCGATGTACCACGTCTGCGCCTGGCTCACGATTTGGACGGACGGGTCGTCGGCCACCAGCGCGAAGTAGCTGTAGAGCGGCGCCGAGGTCTTGCCGACGGCGCGGCGGATGTAGGTGAGGGTCGCCTCGTGTTCCTTTTGCACCGAGGCTTCGATCTCGGGCACCAACTCCACCAGAGGGGTGATCGAGCGATCCTCGTTCCGTTTGTAGATCTGGCGCGTCTCTACGGCGGTCGAAACCAACTTCCACTCATTGCCGTCGCGTTCGAGAAGAAGGTCGATCAGCCCGAGATTGTCGCCCCAGAAACCGGCCATGACGGCGGGTTTGCCGTGGATGAGGCCGGACTTCGCGTCGACCATGTCGTAGCCGTCATAGGTCGGCGAGGGATAGACGAGGTGGGAATGTCCGGTGAGCATCGCGTCGATCCCTTCGACGGCGGCGAGCGGGACGGAGGCGTTCTCCATCCCGTCGCTATGCTGCGCGGAGCCGATGCCGGAATGCGAAAGTGCTACGATGATGTCTGCGCCGTCCTCGCGCATCACCGGCACCCAGGCCTGTGCCGCCTGAACGATGTCGCGGGTCTGGACCTTGCCTTCGAGATGGCCGCGATCCCATTGCATGATCTGCGGCGGCACGAAGCCGATGAGGCCGATGCGGATCGGGTGTTCGGTGCCGTCGCCGTCCTTCAGCACGCGGTCGAGGATGACATAGGGTTTGAGAAGGCCGACATCCTTCGTCGGGTCGGCGCCCATTTCCTTCACGACGTTCGCGGACACGATGGGGAAATTCGCCCCGGCGAGTGATTTCATCAGGAAGTCGAGGCCGTAGTTGAATTCGTGGTTGCCAAGCGTCGACGCCTCGATCCCCAAGGTGTTCAGCGCTGTGATGACGGGGTGCAGGTCGCCGTCCTTCATGCCCCGCTCATAGGCGATGTAGTCGCCCATCGGGTTGCCCTGAAGGAAGTCGCCATTGTCCAGAAGCAGGGAATTCGTCGCCTCGGCCCGGATTTCCTTCACATAGGCGGCAGTGCGGGCGAGCCCTACGGTGTCCACCGGCTTGTCGGAGTAATAGTCGTAGGGGAAGACGTGGACGTGGATGTCCGTCGTTTCCATGATGCGCAGATGAGCCTGATTGGTCGCGGCGCGGGCGGAGAAGGGATGGAGTGCGATCAGGGTCGCCCCTGCGCCGGTTGTGGCAAGAAAGTCTCGGCGGGATAGGGTGCGGTGCGGCATGGCAAGTCTCCCATCATCTTTCGGGGATCATCCTAGGCTAGCATGACAGTGGCGCGAACCTAGTGGGAGATTTCTTCGAGGACCACCTTTGCATGCTGCGTGTCGATCATTTTTCTACCTATGGTTGCCAATCTTGCCGCTAGGGAAGGATTGCGCCCGGTTTACATTCCCGAACCTGCGTGGAACATCGGCTGAGAACCAAGAGGGTGGCATGCGGATCGCGGAATCGGTGACGTTCGCAGGTGCGGGAATCGATCGCGCTGGCTGTTTGCGTGGGGACGAGGCGGCCTTGGCGGAGCGGCTCGCCGCGCCGGCGAGTCGGGTTTTGCCGGTCTGGCGAGGCAAACCTCTGGTCGGGCCGGATGGCGCGGGCTTCCTGCCGGTGGATCACCCGGTTCTGGCAGGGGCGCGCGGCGACCTGATCTTTCTGGGGCTGACGGAAGGCGCGGCGCGGTTCGCCCGCGACCTGTCCGACTGGGAACCGCCAGAGCATATGCCCAAACCGGAACAGGGCTTCTTCGATCCGACGGAGCAGGGCCATCCGGATTTGCCGGAGGACTGGCATTTCGCCGAGCTGCGCGGTGTCATGGCGCGGTTGCCGCGTGGGGATGCGGAGCTGGTGGCGACCGCAAAGGCGATCCTCGGCTGGCAGCGCAGCCACCGCTTCTGCTCTGTCTGCGGACAGGAAAGCGTCATGGTGCTGGCCGGCTGGCAGCGGCGCTGCCCGGCCTGTGGCGCGATGCATTTTCCGCGCACCGATCCCGTCGTGATCATGCTGGTGACACGCGGCAACAACACGCTTCTTGGCCGGTCGCCGGCCTGGCCGGAGGGCATGTATTCCTGCCTTGCGGGTTTCATGGAGCCCGGTGAGACCCCCGAAGCCGCCGTTCGCCGTGAGGTGGCGGAGGAGACCGGCATAAGCGTCGGCGCGGTGCGGTATCTTGCGAGCCAACCCTGGCCCTATCCGAGCTCGCTGATGATCGGCTGCCATGGGGAGGCGGAAACCACCGACATCACGCTCGACCCGGCGGAACTGGAGGATGCGGTCTGGATCAGCCGCGAAGAATTGGCGGAGGTGCTGGCCGGGACGCATCCACGCATGCGGCAGCCGCGCAAGGGCGCGATCGCCGAATTTCTTCTGTCCAACTGGGTTGCGGATCGCCTGAAGTGACGCCAAAGCTTGAGAAACGGCCGGGTGGCAGGAATGAAGTTTTCGACGCGCAAAGACCTGGAATCCCCCATCGAGTCGGTCTTCGACACGCTGTCGAATTTTCCGGTATTCGAGCGCGCAGCGCTGCGGCGGGGTATCAAGGTTGCGCCGTCTTCCGACGGCGATGCCAAGCAGAGGTGGGAGCTTCGGTTTCCGCTGCGTGGCAAGATACGCACGGTTGAAGTGGCGCTTGAGCGGTTCGAACGTCCCGAGGCGCTGGCTTTCGCGGGTGAAAGCAAGAGCTTCGACATCCAACTCGTGCTGTCGCTTCTGGCGTTGTCGCGGGTGCGGACGCGACTGGGCGTCGAACTGGACGTGCGGCCCAGGTCGTTGTCCGGCAGGTTGCTTCTGCAATCGATGCGGCTGTCGAAGGCGGGCTATTCGCGCCGGTTCGAAGATGCCGTGCAGAACTTCGCGACGAAGCTGGAAAAGAACGGTTTCGGACCGGGAGCCTGAGCGCGCGCCAGGTAGTGGACTCATAAGTTCTCGTCCAAAACCTTGCGGAGGCGAGCGCGACGGCGTGCGTGGTCGTGGCGCTCCCGTGACGGATCGCACCATCAAACCGTGGGATCAAACACCTAATGCCGGCTCGGGTCGGCGGGATAGACGCCGAGGATCTTCAGCGAGGTGGTGAAATAGGCCAGTTCCTCAAGTGCCAGCTTGACGTTCGGGTCCTCGGGGTGGCCTTCGATATCGGCGTAGAATTGGGTCGCTGTGAAGGAACCGTCGACCATGTAGCTTTCCAGCTTGGTCATGTTGACGCCGTTCGTCGCGAAGCCGCCCATCGCCTTGTAAAGGGCGGCCGGAATGTTGCGGACCTGAAAGACGAAGGTCGTCATCATGCCGGACGTGCCGCGACGGGTCAGGTCGGGTTTGCCCGCCATGACAAGAAAGCGCGTGGTGTTGTGGGCGCGATCCTCGATATGGCGGGCGAGGATGTTCAGCCCGTGGATCTCGGCGGCGAGGTCGGAGGCGAGCGCGCCCTCGGTCCGGTTGCCTGACTCCGCGAGTTCCGCGGCGGCGCCCGCGCTATCGGCGGCGGGAACGCCCCGGATGCCGTGCTTTTTCAGGAAGGCCGCGCATTGCGGCAGAAGAACGAGATGCGCGCGCACCACCTCGACGTCAGCCAGAGCCACGCCGGGGTTCGCCATCAGGCTGATATGGACCCGCACGAACGCCTCATCGACGATGTGGAGGCCGCTTTCGGGGAGCAGACGGTGGATGTCGGCGACGCGGCCGTAGGTGGTGTTCTCGACCGGCAGCATGGCAAGCTCGGCGGCCCCGCTCGTCACCGCCTCGATCACGTCCTCAAAGGCGCGGCAGGGCAGAGGTCCCATGGCGGGGCGGGCATCGACACAGGCTTGGTGGGAGTAAGCGCCAGGCTCTCCCTGAAAGGCGATCCGGCCGGTCATGGGGGGTGGCTCCTTGGCGACAGGCCCGAAAATGGGCAATTCGCCGCGCTAACTATACCTTGAATCCCGGTAGGGGAAGCGGGTAGATACCGCGCGAGCGAATTGCCAGGGTAGAGGCGCGACATGTTCGACACGATGACAGTAACCAAGGCCGGCGGCGCGCTTTGCGGGGCTTTCCTGATCTTTCTTCTGGGCAAATGGGCGGCTGAGGGTCTTTACCATACCGGCGTCGAAGGTCACGGCGGTGAGGAGGTCGCGCAAGCCTACACCATCGACACCGGCGCGAGCGACAGCGGCGGCGGTGATGCGGCGGCGGCGGACAGCGGCCCGGATTTCGCGACCGTCTTTGCCTCGGCCGACGCGGCCAAGGGCGAGAAGGTCTTCTCCAAGTGCAAGGCCTGCCACAAGATCGACGGCGCCAACGCGACCGGCCCGCATCTGAACGGCGTTGTCGGGCGTCCCGTCGCCTCGGTTGCCGATTTCGCCTATTCCGACGGCATGAAGGCGCATGGCGGCGACTGGACGCCGGAGGCGCTGGAAACCTTCCTGACCAACCCGAAGGGCGTGGTGAACGGCACCAAGATGACCTTCGCCGGTCTGCCGAAGGTCGAAGACCGCGCCGACATCATCGCTTATCTCGCCACGCTTGGCGGCTGAGACCCGGCACATCCGCATGTTCTGGGGCCGCGCCGCTGGGTGCGGCCTTTTTTCTTGAACCTCTATCGGCTCTCACGGAATCGCAACTTGAAACCGGAGGGGGAGGCGTTCTAGCCTCCCGGCACAGACGAATATGAGCGCCGGCGATGGCGCCGGAAGGAGTGGTAATGCGCTTGCACGATCTGGACTGCGATGGAAATCGTGCGGGCAGGACGTTTCGTGGCGCCATTGCTGCGGTATTGGCGGCCATTGCCACCTTCGGCCTTCCGTCCCAATCCCCCGCCCAAGGCAAGATCACCACATCTTACGGGTTCTCGAATTTCGGTGCATTGAAGTATCCAGCCGACTTCGAGCATATCGACTACGTCAATCCCGATGCGCCGAAGGGCGGCGAGATCTCCATCTGGGCGCAGGGCAGTTTCGACAGCTTCAACCAGTACGCAACCGAAGGCGTTCCCGCCGCTCTGAACACGATCGGCAGCGAGGCCATCCTGACAAGCACCGCAGACGATCCTTTTGGCGCGTATTGCTTCCTGTGCACGACGCTGGAATATCCCGATGATCTGTCCTTCGTGACGTTCAACCTGCGCGACGATGTGACTTTTTCGGACGGCACGCCGATGACGGCGGAAGACATCGCCTTCAGCTTCAACCTCTTCGCGACGCAGGGCATCAGCGAATACCGCAAAGTCGTCGAGGGTTACATCGAGAAGGTGGATGTCGAGAACCCGCACCGCATCACCTTCTACTTCACCGACGCGGCACCCTTGCGCGACCGGGTGGGCCTTGCCGGCGGGACGCCCGCCTTTTCAAAGGCGTGGTTCGAAAAGACCGGCGCGCGGCTCGACAAGAGCACGCAGCAGCCCTTCCTGTCGACCGGGCCATACGTTCTCGACAGTTTCGATTTCAACCGCCGCGTCGTCTACAAGCGCAACCCCGACTACTGGGGCGAAAACCTCCCCTTCAACAAGGGTCGGAACAATTTCGACCGCATCCGGGTCGAGTATTTCGCGGATGGCGATGCCGCCTTCGAAGGGTTCAAGGCCGGGGACTATACCTTCCGCGCGGAGAGCGATCCGCAGAACTGGGCGACGGGATACAATTTCGACGCGATCAATCGCGGCTGGGTGAAGAAGGAAACGATCGCGGATGGCAATGTCGGCACGCGGCTTTCCTGGGTGTTCAACCTCGACCGGCCGAACTGGCAGGATCCGAAGGTGCGCGCCGCCATCGGCAGCATGTTCAATTTCGCCTGGTCGAACAAGACCCTGTTCTACGGCCTTTATGAGCGCCCGATCTCCTTCTGGTCGAACACCGACCTTGCCGCGACGGGAACGCCGACAGAAGGCGAAAAGGATCTGTTGCAACCTCTGGTCGACGATGGGCTTCTCGACGCCGCGATCCTGACGGATGCTGCGTCGGTGCCACAGGAATATGGCGATGCCACCAACCGCCCCGACCGCAAGGCGATCCGCGCGGCGGGCGCACTTCTGGACGAAGCCGGCTGGAAGACCGGGAGCGACGGGATGCGGCGCAATGACAAGGGTGAACCCCTGACCCTGACCATCATCCAGTACAACCCCTTCTATGACAAAGTCATCAACCCCTTCATCGAGAACCTCAAGCTCATGGGCGTTCAGGCCAGGCTCGAACGTGTGGATACTGCACAATATGTCGAGCGTCGGCGCTCGGGTGATTTCGACCTTGCCAACCAGGCGTTCGACATGGGGTTCGAACCTTCCGGGGGGCTTGAGCAATGGTTCGGCTCGAAGACTGCCGACAACAGTTCACGCAACCTCATGCGGCTGCGCAATCCGGCAATCGACCGTTTGGTCGGCGACGTTGTCGCGGCCAAAACGCTTGACGACCTGCACACGGCGGTCCATGCGCTCGACCGGGCGCTGCGTTTTGTGGGCTTCGATATCCCGCTCTGGTACAACGCGGAGAACTGGGTGGCCTACTACGATTTCTACCGCCACCCGGACACGCTGCCTCCCCTCCAGGTCGGTCAGCTTGATTTCTGGTGGTACGACGCCGATAAGGCGGCCGAACTGAAGGCTGCGGGCGCGTACAACTAGGCGCGGCAAGGGAAAGAGCGGACCGGCCCATGGGCGCCTATATCCTGCGACGACTGCTTCTCATCATCCCGACGCTGCTCGGGATCATGATCATCAACTTCACGCTCACGCAGTTCGTGCCGGGCGGCCCGATCGAACAGATCATCGCGCGCATTCAGGGCGAAGGCGATGTCTTCCAGGGCATATCCGGCAGCAGCGGCGATACCGGAGCGAGTCAACAGCAGTTCAACGCGGGCGGTGACGAAAAATACCTCGGTGCGCGGGGTCTGCCGCCGGAATTCATCGCCGAGCTGGAGAAGCAGTTCGGCTTCGACAAGCCGCCCGCGGAACGCTTCCTCAAGATGATTGGCGACTACCTGCGCTTTGACTTCGGGCAGAGCTATTTCCGCTCGATTTCCGTCATCGATCTGGTGATCGAGAAGTTGCCGGTGTCGATCTCGCTCGGCCTCTGGTCGACGCTTCTGGCCTATTTCATCTCTATCCCGCTCGGCATCCGAAAGGCCGTGAAGGACGGGTCCAAGTTCGATACATGGACATCGGGCACGATTATCGTCGGCTACGCGATCCCGAGCTTTCTGTTCGCTGTCCTCCTGATCGTCCTCTTCGCGGGGGGAAGTTACTGGCGTATCTTTCCGCTGCGCGGCCTGACTTCGGACAACTGGGAAAGCCTGTCGCTGATCGGCAAGATCACCGACTATTTCTGGCACATCACGCTGCCGGTCGTCGCTTCGACCATCTCCAGCTTCGCCACGCTCACGCTCCTGACGAAGAACAGCTTTCTTGACGAGATCGGCAAGCAATATGTGCTGACCGCCAAGGCGAAGGGACTGACGGAGCGGAAGGTGCTCTACGGTCATGTCTTTCGCAACGCGATGCTTCTTGTCATCGCGGGATTTCCGGGGCTGTTTCTGTCCGTTCTGTTCACCGGCAGCGTGCTGATCGAGACGATCTTCTCGCTCGACGGGTTGGGGCGCCTTGGCTACGAGGCGGCTGTGGCGCGCGACTATCCCGTTGTGTTCGGCACGCTTTACGTCTTCGGCCTTCTCAGCCTTGGTATCCGGCTTCTGTCGGATCTGACCTATGTTCTCGTCGATCCGCGGATTGATTTCGAAAGCCGGGCGGGCTGATGGCTTTGTCTCCGCTCAACCAGCGCCGCTGGCGCAACTTCAGGGCCAACCGGCGCGCGCTCTGGTCGCTCTGGATCTTCTCGATCCTTTTCGTGATTGCGCTCCTCGCCGAAGTGGTGGCCAACGACAAGCCCATCCTCGTCAGCTATCGGGGCGAGCTTTTCGCGCCGGTGCTGAAGTTCTACCCCGAAACCGCCTTCGGCGGCGATTTCCAGACGGAGGCGATCTACAGCGATCCGGCGGTGCAATGCCTGATCCGGACTGGTGGCCTGGAGGAGTGCTGGGACGATCCGCAAGGGGTGGAAACCGCGGCCGCCACCGGTGCATATAACGGCGAGAATGTGGACAAGGGCTGGATGCTCTGGCCACCCATTCCCTACAGCTACACCACGATCAACAACGTGGGCATCGCACCCTCGGCCCCGGATGCGCAGCACTGGCTGGGGACCGACGACACCTCGCGCGATGTCTTGGCGCGGATCATCTACGGCTTCCGCCTGTCGGTCGTCTTCGCGCTGATCGTCGCCTCGATCGGGAGCCTGATCGGCATCGCGGCGGGCGCGGTACAGGGTTATTTTGGCGGGCGGCTGGACCTGATCTTCCAGCGGGTGCTGGAAATCTGGGGGTCGACGCCCGAGCTTTACGTCATCATCATCCTCTTCGCGATCCTCGGGCGAAGCTTTTGGCTTCTGGTCTTCGTGATGATCCTCTTCGGCTGGCCGGCGCTGGTGGGCGTGGTCAGGGCGGAGTTCCTGCGCGCGCGGAACTTCGAATACGTTCGCGCGGCCCGCGCGCTTGGCGTGCGCGACCGGGTCATCATGTTCCGTCACATCCTGCCGAACGCCATGGTGGCGACCCTGACCTTCCTGCCCTTCATCGTGACGGGCGCGATCGGCAGCCTTGCCGGCCTCGACTATCTCGGTTTTGGCCTGCCGTCATCGCTGCCGTCGCTGGGCGAACTGGCGCTTCAGGGCAAGAACAACCTGCAGGCGCCGTGGCTTGGCCTTTCGGCCTTCTTCACCTACGCAATCATGCTCTCGCTCCTAGTCTTCATCTTCGAAGGCGTGCGTGACGCTTTCGACCCCAGAAAGACCTTTCAATGACGGCGGTGCTCGAGGTCGAAAACCTGTCGGTCACGTTTCGTCAGGACGGAAAGGTGATCCGCGCTGTCAATGGCGTGAGCTTCGACGTCCGCAAGGGTGAGACGGTCGCCCTGGTGGGCGAAAGCGGTTCTGGCAAGTCGGTGACAGCGCTGTCCACGGTGGGCCTTCTGGGATCGAACGGGATGGCGGAGGGCTCGGTGCGCTATCTCGGGCGCGAGATGATCGCAGCGTCCGAGAAGGTGTTGCGCGAGGTCAGGGGCAACGACATCAGCTTCATCTTTCAGGAGCCGATGACCTCGCTCAACCCATTGCACACGATCGAGAAGCAGCTGACCGAAAGCATCGGGCTGCATCAGGGGCTGAGCGGGGCAGCGGCGCGGGAAAAGGTAATCGAGCTACTGAACAAGGTCGGCATCGACAGTCCCGAGGAGCGTCTCGGGGGCTATCCGCACCAGCTCTCGGGCGGGCAGCGGCAGCGCGTGATGATCGCGATGGCGCTGGCGAACGGGCCGGAACTGCTGATCGCGGACGAGCCGACGACGGCGCTCGACGTCACGATCCAGGCGCAAATCCTCGACCTTCTGGCCGACCTCAAGGCGCGGGAAGGCTTGAGCCTGCTCTTTATCTCGCACGATCTTGGCATCGTACGACGGATCGCCGACCGGGTCTGCGTGATGCAGGGCGGCGCGATCGTCGAACAGGGAGAGGTGGAGGAGATCTTCGCCAATCCGCAGCATGCCTATACGCGGAAACTCCTGGCAGCCGAGCCGAAGGGCAAACCGGATCCTGTGCGGGAGGATGCCAAGGAACTGGTGCGGACCGAGGCGTTGCGCATCTGGTTCCCGATCCAGCGCGGCTTCATGCGCAAGACCGTGGGGCATATCCACGCGGTCAACGCGGCGACCCTTTCGGTCAGGTCGGGGGAAACGCTCGGCATCGTGGGCGAAAGCGGCTCGGGCAAGACGACGCTGGCGCTGGCCATCATGCGGCTGATCGAATCCGAGGGGCCGATCTTCTATCAGGGAACGGATATCTCGCGCTGGCGCGCCCGCGACTTGCGGCGGCTCCGGCGTGACATGCAGATCGTGTTCCAGGATCCCTATGGCAGCCTGTCGCCGCGCATGACGGCGGAACAGGTGATTGCCGAGGGGTTGACTGTTCACGGCGTCGAAAAGGGGCGCAACCCGCGCGACATGGTGGCCGAGATCATGGCCGAGGTGGGCCTGGATCCCGCGACGATGGAGCGGTATCCGCACGAGTTTTCGGGCGGTCAGCGCCAGCGGATCGCGATTGCCCGCGCCATGATCCTGCGGCCCAAAGTCGTGGTGTTGGACGAACCGACTTCAGCGCTCGACATGACGGTGCAGGTTCAGATCGTCGATCTTCTTCGTGCGCTGCAGCGAAAGCACGGCCTGGCGTATCTGTTCATCAGCCACGACCTGCGGGTAGTGCGGGCGATGTCGCACAAGGTCATCGTCATGCGGCGGGGCGACGTCGTCGAGTCCGGATCGGCCGAGGGCGTCTTTTCCGCGCCGAAGACTGACTACACGCGCGAACTCATGGCGGCCGCTTTCCACGAATCCCTGGAAGGGGTGGGATGAAGATCCTCTTCGTCCATCAGAATTTCCCGGCCCAGTTCCTGCATCTGGCACCGGCGCTGGCCGCGCGTGGGCACGAGGTGCGGGCGCTGACGGCGGAACGGAACAATCGGCAATCTCCGGTGCCGGTCTTCCGCTACCGAAATCCGCCGGAAAACACGGTCGAAGGCATCGCCCGGACCTATGCGGAGATGTCGGGACGGGGACTCATCGTCGCGCGGGCGGCGGATCAGATGAGCGCGAAGACGGGTTTCGTGCCGGATTTGGTATTTGGCCATGGCGGCTGGGGCGAGACCATGTTCCTGCGCGAAGTCTGGCCCAGGGCGCGGCATCTGACCTATGCGGAATTCTACTATGCGAGCGAAGGGCTGGACACCGGCTTCGATCCCGAATTCTCCAATCCCGGCCTCATGCCACGGATTTCCGTTGCGGCGCGTAAGGCGCACCTGTTGCAAGCCATCACCGAGGCCGATGCGGCACTTGCGCCGACCGAATGGCAAGCCTCGACCTTTCCGGAAGCACAGCGCGGGAAGATCACCGTCATCCATGACGGAATCGACACGGCGCGGCTGGTGCCGAATCCCGCAGCCGAGTTCGTTCTGCCGGACGGAACGATGCTCACGAAGGGCGACGAGATCATCACCTTCGTCAGCCGCAACCTCGAGCCCTATCGCGGCTATCACATCTTCATGCGCGCGCTGCCGCGAGGTGCTGCGCGCCCGACCGAACGCACGGGTGGTGATCGTCGGCGGCGAGGGGCAGAGCTACGGCGCGCGCCCGAGGGGCGAGAAGAGCTGGAAGCAGACCTTCCTCGACGAGGTGGAGGGCGGACTGGACCTGAGCCGGGTGCATTTCCTCGGGCAGGTGCCCTACGCGCAGTTCGTCGCGCTGATGCAGGTCAGTGCGGTGCACGCCTACCTTACTTATCCCTTCGTCCTGTCGTGGTCGCTGCTCGAAGCGATGAGCTTGGGAGCGTTGATCCTCGGCTCGCGCACGCCGCCCGTGGAGGAAGTGATCCGCGATGGCGAAAACGGGCGGCTCCTGGATTTCTTCGATGTCGCGAACTGGTCAAGGGCTCTGACTGATGCGCTTGCAGACCCCACCGCCACGGAATCGATGCGGAAGGCGGCACGCGAAACGGTCGTCGCGGGCTATGACCTCAGAGGGCACTGTCTGCCGAAGCTGGTCAGCTTCGTGGAAGGCGTGTCTTCGTCGGCACGGCTCTAGCGTGGCAACGGCGCCGCGACGGCGGGAAACGGCCCAGAACCGCCTGTGGACAGAGTAGGACTCGCTTCTGGGCTCAGAGTGGGGCCGGATGACTCGAGCGTTTCAAACCGCGTGGCTGTGCCCGGCCTTTGCCAGATCGTAGGCGTCGAAGCTGCGCGCGATCATGCGCGTCAGCGGGCGTGCCGCGACGGGAATCGACAGCCCCGTCTCGTCAAGGCGGAGCATGTCTCCGAATTCATTGGAAACGCGTGAGAAAATTTCACGCAGCGCAGCTTGTGACACGTCGAAATCGCGCGTGATCTCCTCCGTATCGACGCGGAAATCACACATCAACGCCTCGATCATGCGGGCGCGCATGAGGTCTTCGCCGCGGAACGCGTGACCTTTCGTGGTTGCGAACCGGCCCTCCCGAATCGCTTTCACATAGGCTGAAGTCCCAAGTGCGTTCTGTGCATAACCTTGGGGAAAGCGGGAAATGGCCGAAGCGCCAAGGCCGATCAGTGCGGGCGCCGTATCGTCCGTGTAGCCTTGGAAATTGCGCCGTAAACGGCCCGACCTTTGCGCCACCGACAACCCGTCCTTGGGCCGCGCGAAATGGTCAATGCCGATTTCGTCGTAGCCGTCCCAGACAAAGAGATCGCGGGCCGCCTCGAAAAGCTTCAGCCGCTCCTCCGGCCGCGGAAGACTATCCGACGGTATCATCACTTGACGCCGCGCCATCCACGGCACATGGGCATAGCCGTAAAGCGCGATGCGGTCAGGGCTGAGCGTCAGAAGTTTCTGCACCAACTCCGAAATGCGCTCGGGCGTCTGGTGCGGCAGGCCGAACAGGATGTCGGCGTTCAGCGACTTGATGCCGCGAGCGCGCAGCCTGTCCACGGCAAGCTTCGTGATCTCGAAACTCTGATCGCGACCGATCGTCTTCTGGATTGCCGGGTCGAAATCCTGCACGCCGATCGAGGCACGGTTCATTCCCGCCCCGGCAAGTGCGTCAAGCCGGGCGTCGTCGATCTCGTTGGGGTCGATTTCGACCGAGAATTCACCATCCCTTGCCATCGGAGCGACGTCGAAGATGGCGTCAGACAACTCCGCGATGGACGAAGGGGGCAGGAGGGTCGGCGTTCCGCCGCCCCAATGCAGGCGCGACAAGCTGACGCCCCCCGGCAGGGCCAGACGCAACAGATCAAGCTCGGCCTTCAGCGTCTCGACATAAGCGATGACAGGGTCGTCATTCGTCGTGCCCTGGGTGCGGCAAGCGCAGAACCAGCACAATCTGCGGCAGAAAGGTACATGGATATAAAGGGATATCTGGGTTTCCGGGACAATCGCGCCGAGCCACGACCGAAACTCCCCCTCTCCGACCGAGGCGCTGAAATGCGGTGCGGTCGGATAGCTCGTATAGCGCGGCACGCGCGCCTCGAAAAGCCCCAGCCGCGCGAGTTGCAATTCAACTGTCATGGGCTTAGATTTAGCAGTAAGAAACGCCAACTGCCTTGACGTAAATCAAAGAGTCTCATGCAGATCGACCAAGATCTACACCTTGGGCCGCATTGCGGCAATTGTCCGATCCGCCATCGGGCGGTCTGCGCGCGATGTGAGGCAGATGAACTGCTGGCGCTGGAAGAGATCAAGTATTACCGCAGCTTCCAGGCCGGGCAGACGCTTCTGTGGTCCGGCGACAGGATGGATTTCGTGGCCTCGGTCGTGACCGGCGTTGCCACCCTCACGCAGGTAATGGAGGACGGGCGGACGCAGACCGTGGGGCTTCTCTTCCCGTCGGACTTCGTGGGCCGCCCCGGCCGTGACCACGCGCCCTACAACGTCATCGCATCCACCGATCTCCTCATGTGCTGCTTCCGCAAGAAGCCGTTCGAGGATCTGATGATCCGCACCCCACATATCGGCCAGCGGCTTCTGGAAATGACGCTCGACGAACTCGACGCGGCGCGGGAATGGATGCTGCTTCTGGGCCGCAAGACCGCGCGCGAAAAAATCGCGAGCCTTTTGGCGATCGTTGCAACTCGCGACGCCTCCTTGCAGGGGCAGGTTCGGAAACGGGAGTTGACCTTCGACCTTCCGCTCACGCGCGAGGCGATGGCGGACTACCTCGGCCTGACGCTGGAAACCGTGAGCCGGCAGATTTCTGCTTTGAAACGCGATCGGATCATCGTGTTGGAAGGCAAGCGGACGGTGCATGTGCCGGATATCGACCGGCTTCTGGAAGAAGCGGGCGATGACGCCGACGGCGGAATGCCGGGCTGATCGCCGCGCCGGATCGGGCATATGCCAGTTCTCCTTATTCTTCTCGGTGTGGGCGCGTTCCTATATGCTTGGTGGTCTCGGCGCGGATCGACGCTGACGCGGGCCTGCCGCTGGCGCCTCGACCGGGCGCTTGGACCGCAAAGCTACCGTTGCGCCGCCTGCGGTGCGGTCGCGGAGGGCGCGAACGGGCAGGCGCCGCGATGTTGCGTTAAAGCCATGGTGCCGCCCGCTTGACGCGCCTCCGCTTCGGGTCATGATCGCCCGGATGAAGGAGCAGCCATGAAACCGCAATTCCCCGAGATCGCCGCCCCCGCCGACGCCGACGCCCGCCGCGCCGTACCTCCCGTCATCTGCTATCCGGTCGAAACGCTGCCGAAACCCGATCTGGCGCTCTACCGCCATCTGCGCGGAACGCTGGCCCATGTCTCGGACACTATCGCCGCCCCGCGCGAGGCCGCGACCTTTCATGTTCCGGCGGGGCATTTCTTCCGTATTCATTCGATCGAGGGACCGCAGGTTGGCGATCTGAACCTCTGGAACGCGAACGACCTATACGAACGCTTCTATTCCGGCAAGACCCGCGCGTTACACGGCACGCATATGTCCACCGGCGACCGGATGTGGTCGTCATTCCCCTATCTCAGGCCGATGGCGACGATCACGCATGACACGCTCGACTGGTATGGGTTCGATAGTTCCGGCGGCTCGGTCCATGACGTGATTGGCACGCGCTGCGATCCATATACGCATTGCCTGCTGAGTGATGGCGCTCAGTACCACCATTGCTGCCATTCGAACCTGACGCGCGCATTGGCCGCCGAAACTGGCCTGGCCCTGGCTGAGGCCGAGTCGCACGTCCATGACGTGCTGAACGTCTTCATGTGCACCGGTTTCACCCGCGATACCGGACAGTATTTCATGAAGGCGTCGCCGGTCCGGCCGGGCGACTACCTCGAATTCTTCGCCGAGATCGACCTTCTTGGGGCACTATCGGCCTGTCCGGGCGGGGATTGCTCGTCCGAGCATTCCTCCGACATGGCAGCGTGCTATCCGCTTCGTGTCGAGATACTCGTGCCCGATCCCGCAGGGCTTGAAGGCTGGCGCAAACCCGAGCCGAATGGATACGATCGCTCGCATGGCATCTGAATTCATCCTGCCGCAAATAGCTCGGGGTCCGGGGCGACGCCCTGGTCCTCACGGTCGGATATAGTGCAAGTCATGAAACTGCCGCCGAAACTCCGCGAAGCGCGGGGCGAGCGCCTCGGGACTCGATTCCGCGATGAGCGTCTCGATCCGGTCCGCGACCCGGTCCGAAGGTGAGGCGGTTTCCGTGGCGATGCGCGCGATCAGAGCTTCGCCTGTTGCCGGGACCCAAGGGCGTGGAGCAAGGTAAGGCATTGCGAAACCTTATGAAAAGGCCGCTTCAAGCGCGATCTCGACCATGTCGCCAAAGGACCGCTCGCGATCTTCGGAAGGTAGCGCCTCATGCGTCAGGAGGTGGTCGGAAATGGTCAGGACGGCAAGCGCGCGGACCCCGTGCCGGGCGGCGACGGTGTAAAGTTCCGCCGCTTCCATCTCGACGGCGAGGACGCCATGGCGGGTCATCGTCTCGGTCAGGTCGGGGCGTTCGTCGTAGAACACGTCCGCCGAATAAATGCCGCCGACATGGGTGGGGGTGCCTTTCGCCCGCGCCGCCGCCACGGCGTTTTCCAGCAGACCGTAATCCGCTGAAGGCGCGAACTGTAGTTCCTTGAAGAAACCGCGCGAGGGCGTTGAGATCGTCGAGGCGGTCATCGCGACGACGATGTCCCGGACTTTGACGTGATGCTGCATCGCACCTGCGGACCCTATGCGAATCAAGCACTTGGCGCCGTAGTCCCTGATCAGCTCATTGGCATAGATCGAGAGGGACGGCATGCCCATGCCGGAGCCCTGGATCGTCACCCGGTTGCCCTTCCACGTCCCGGTGAACCCGAGCATGCCGCGCACCTGGTTGATGCAGGTGGCACCTTCGAGGAAGGTCTCCGCCGCCCATTTCGCGCGGTAGGGATCGCCGGGCATGAGGACGGTTTCGGCAATCTCGCCGGGCTTCGCGCCGATATGGATGGACATGGGATTGCCTCGCCGATGTGGATCGGAGCGAGCATAGGGCAGGGTTGCGGGAAGGTTAATGGGGTTCTGCGTTCGGGCGCGGGCGAGGGAGCAGGGTTTTGGGTTCGTTCGGAAAATCGTGTGTGCTATCCGCCCCCTATTTCGTAGGGTTCGCGTAGGCTATCCGTAGCTGCAGTCTGAGAGTGGTGATGTCGGATGCGCGGGACTGCCGTCAGTCGTCGTTTCCAAGGGGCTGTTTACTTGCGTTCTAGTGTTGCTTCTTCCAACGAACTCGATGCGATGAACTGGAAATTTGCTTCCGGCCCGAACTTGAACTCAATTGTTTCAAAGGGTTCGTCTAGGAATTCAATTTTGATTGAACGGGATACGTTGCTTACGCTTATTTGAAAAATTCCCCTGTCCTGTGTCGCGCCATAACTGGCTAAGTACTGAGCAGTTTGTGCTACGTTCCGGTATGGGCAAACATTCGTCAATCTGGGCTCAGAGCATCCGTTCCGAACGGCGCCTACTCCGCCGCTTCTGCCTTTGGCTCGGCTAGTGCCACGATGTCGAACATGATGCGGTTCAGCTCGAAATCCTTCGGCGTGTAAACGCGCGCCACACCCAGATCGCGAAGCCGGGCCGCGTCCTCGTCGGGGATGATGCCGCCGACGACGACGGGGATGTGCGAAAGGCCCGTCGCGCGCATACGTCCCATCAGTTCCTCGATCAGCGGCAGGTGGCTGCCGGAGAGGATCGAGAGGCCGACGACATGGGCGTCGGTCTCGAGTGCGGCATCGACGATCTGGGCCGGGGTCAGGCGGATGCCCTCATAGGTGATGTCCATGCCGCAGTCGCGGGCGCGGGCGGCGATCTGTTCGGCGCCGTTGGAATGGCCGTCGAGGCCGGGCTTGCCGACGAGGAACTTGAGCTTGCGGCCAAGGCGCGTCGAGACGGCATTGACGGCTTCGCGGATCTCGTCCAGCCCTTCGGTGCGGTTCGAGGGGCTTTTCGCGACGCCGGTCGGCCCGCGATATTCGCCGTGGACCTGGCGCATGACGCCCGCCCATTCGCCAGTCGTCACACCGGCCTTGGCGCAGGCGATGGACGCGGGCATGACGTTTTTGCCGGCCTTGGCGGCGGTGCGAAGTTCGGCCAGCGCTGCCTGCGCGGCGGCCTCACCGCGCTGAGCGCGCCAGTCGGTCAGTGCCGCGATCTGGTTCGCCTCGACGCCCGGATCGACGGTCAGGATGCTGCCGTCGCCGTCGGTCAGGGGCGACTCTTCGCCCTCGCGCCATTTGTTGACGCCGACGACGACGGTTTCGTTGGTCTCGATCCGGTTGAGGCGGGCGGCATTGCTCTCCACCAGCCGCGACTTCATGTATTCGATGGACGCGATCGCCCCGCCCATCCCATCGAGCGTGGAAAGTTCGTTCCGCGCGCCGTCTTTCAGCGCCTCGACCTTCGCGGCGATGGCGGGGTTGCCGTCGAAGAGGTCGTCGAATTCAAGAAGATCGGTCTCGTAGGCGAGGATCTGCTGCATCCGGAGCGACCATTGCTGGTCCCACGGGCGCGGCAGGCCGAGCGCCTCGTTCCAGGCCGGAAGCTGCACGGCGCGGGCGCGGGCGTTTTTGGAGAGCGTGACGGCGAGCATCTCCAGAAGGATGCGGTAGACGTTGTTCTCCGGCTGCTGTTCGGTGAGGCCGAGCGAGTTGACCTGCACGCCGTAGCGGAAGCGGCGGAATTTCTCGTCCGCGATGCCGTAGCGGTCGCGGGCGATCTCGTCCCACAACTCGCTGAAGGCGCGCATCTTGCAAAGCTCGGTGACGAAGCGGATGCCGGCGTTGACGAAGAAGGAAATCCGCCCGACCATCTCGGGGAAGGCCTCAGTGGGCACCTTGGTCTTGAGGTCGTCCAGCACCGCGATGGCAGTGGCGAGCGCGAAGGCCAGTTCCTGTTCCGGCGTCGCACCCGCCTCTTGCAGGTGGTAGGAACAGACGTTCATCGGGTTCCATTTCGGGAGATGTTCGCGCGTATAGGCAGCGACATCCGTGATCATGGCAAGCGACGGTTTCGGCGGGCAAATATAGGTGCCGCGCGAGAGGTATTCCTTCACGAGGTCGTTCTGCACCGTGCCTTGCAGTGCGGCGACATCGGCCCCCTGCTCCTCGGCGACCGCGATATAGAGCGACAGAAGCCACGGTGCCGTCGCGTTGATCGTCATCGACGTATTCATCTGATCAAGGGGAATGTCCTTGAAGAGCGCCCGCATGTCGCCCAGGTGGCAGACCGGCACGCCGACCTTGCCGACCTCTCCCCTCGCCAGTTCGTGGTCGCTGTCATAGCCGGTCTGGGTCGGCAGGTCGAAGGCGACGGAAAGGCCGGTCTGGCCCTTGGCGAGGTTGGCGCGGTAGAGCGCGTTCGACTTTTCCGCCGTGGAATGGCCCGCATAGGTGCGGAAAAGCCAGGGCTTGTCGCGCTCAGCCAAAGTGTTCATGGGCGTCACCTCAGAGCAATAAAGTTGTCTTGGGGGCACCCTATTCGGAGTAAAGTTGCGCGTCTAGATGCTGCACTGCAAAAAGACCGGCCAGCGCATGCTGCACTGGCGAAAAAAGCACGATCAGTTCGCTGCCAAGCAGTAAAGAAGGCCATCGCCGCCAGTACCGCGCAGCGCCTCGATGCCGCAGCCGCCCCGCGAGGCATGGGATGAGTTCCACGATTTCGCCGCTTCCGAATCATCGAGCCCCATGCGGTCGTGATGGCCGAGCATGCCCGCCGTCTCGGCGCTGTTGCTGGTCCAGTCTTCGCAGGTCTGACCCTCGGCCACGGTGCCGTCAGGCATTGATCCGGTGAGGATGTCATGCCGGTTCGGCGTGTCGCCGCGACCGTTCACAACCTCGCCAGTCTCGGTCAGGGCGGTTTCCTTGTTCACATTGTTGTCGGGGCGGTGCAGGTCATCCACGCTTTCAGCGATTGTAACCCCCTTGGCGTTGACCCAGGGTCCTGCGCCGATGCGGTCGCGGGCGTTCTCGCCGCTGGTCGAAAGATAGGCTCGCCAGACCTTGCCGGTGGTGCCGGCGGCCTCGGCGAGCGTCGCGCAATGGGCATCGGCACCCTCGATACCCCCGAAATCGCCGCCGGCGCCGGAGTTCTGACTGGTGACGAAGAAACTCATCGTGCCGTCCTGAGCCAATGTGGCCGATGCGGCAAAGAAGAGGGCGGTCGCAGTCAACGTTCGCATGATCATCCCGATATCCTCCGGTCGCATTTCAAATCCGTCATTGGAGGGTGAACGGTACCATGGGGTCGTGGTCGTGCCTGCTCACTCATGCGTGAAGAATTCGGCGAATGAAGCACCGGCGGCGATTTACCGCGCGTCGTTTTTTTGCGACCGTTCGTGCATGTTCCAGCCGGTAACGCTCCCTCTTTGGCTTTTCATTCTGATCCTCGTCTTCGCCGGGATCGCGTTTCTCTCGCATTTCCTGTTCCCTTCGGTGCGCTGGTTCTTCCGCCATCGGATGGAGCGGGTGGTCGCAAGGCTGAACCGGCGACTGGAACGCCCGATCCAGCCTTTCAAGCTGATGCGGCGGCCTGACATGATTGTGCGGCTCGTGCATGATCCGGAGGTGGCGAAGGTCATCGCCGCCGAGGCCGCCGCGACGGGGGAGCCGGAGAGCGTGTTGCAGGAACGCGCCCGGCGCTACGCGCGCGAGATCGTGCCGGCCTTTTCCGCCACCGTTTACTTCGGCTTTGCCGCCCGGGCGGCGAAATGGCTGTCTCGATTGGTCTACAGCGTGAGGATCGGAAGTTTCGATGCGGGCGGGATAGCGGCCATCGACAAGGGGGCGACGGTGGTTTTCGTGATGAACCATCGGTCGAACATGGATTATGTACTGGTGACCCATCTCGCCGCGGACCGCTCGGCGCTTTCCTACGCGGTCGGGGAATGGGCGCGGATCTGGCCCTTGTCATGGCTGATCCGCTCCTGCGGCGCCTACTTCATCAGGCGCAAACATGGCGGCCCGCTCTACCGGCGGATCCTTTCGCGGTATGTCCAGATGGCGACGGAAGAGGGCGTGACGCAGGCGATCTTCCCCGAGGGTGGGCTGAGCCTGACGGGTGCCGTCGGACAGCCGAAGCTCGGTATCCTGTCCTATATCCTCGGCGCCTGGCAGCCCGGCGGACGGGACGTGGTGTTCGTTCCGGTAGCGCTTGCGTACGACCGGGTGGTCGAGGACCGGGTGCTGGTGGCGGCGCACCTGGACGGGTCGCGACGCTTCCGTGCGTCATTCTGGTCGATCGCGAAATTCGTTGGGCGGCAGGTGCGCAGGGCCTTGCGAGGGAGATTCCAGAGGTTCGGGACTGCCTCAGTGGCCTTCGGCGTCCCCCTGTCGCTGTCGGAGTTCCTCGCCGCGCCACGCCCCGATGCCGTGGCAGGCCTCGCCGAGGCGATCATGACCCGGATCGCCCGGAACGTGCCAATTCTGCCGGTGCCGCTTCTTGCCGCCGCTCTTGGTGAGGACCAGCGGATTTCGCGGGACGATCTCGTGGAACGGGCCGAGGCGTTGGCGGAACACCTTCGTGGCGCGGGGATACATCTGGAACTGCCAGACGGGAGTGTCCGATCGGCGATTGCACAGGGCGTTGAACTCCTCACCTTGCGAAAGGTCATGCGCGAGGGGGATGGGCAGATTTCCGTGAACGAGGCAGAGAAGGGGCTGATCGGCTTCTACGCGGCGCCGGTGTACCAGCATCTTTCTGCGATTGCGGCATCGCATTCGGACGAGATTGCCTCCACGACGTAGAATTCTAATTGAAGGAGACATAAAATTACAAAATCAACGAGTGTAACTATTGCAATATTACTCTTCCGATCATATTCCATGCTCTGACGCCGCGTTGATTCTGCGATGCGGCACGGAGTTCAGGAGACGCACATGGCTTTGGATGTGAATACCGAGATCGCGCCTTACGATGCCCCGGAAAAGGACCTCTATGAGGTCGGCGAGATGCCGCCCCTGGGCTATGTGCCGAAGCAGATGTATGCTTGGGCCATCCGCAAGGAGCGCCACGGCGAGCCGGAGACCGCGATGCAGGTCGAGGTCGTCGAGACGCCGGAGATCGACAGCAACGAGGTGCTGGTTCTCGTGATGGCTGCGGGCGTTAACTACAATGGCGTCTGGGCTGCGCTCGGGATACCGATCAGCCCGTTCGACGGCCACAAGGCGCCCTATCACATCGCCGGGTCGGACGCCTCGGGGATCGTCTGGAAGGTCGGCGACAAGGTGAACCGCTGGAAGGTGGGCGACGAGGTCGTCATCCACTGCAATCAGGACGACGGCGACGACGAGGAGTGCAACGGCGGTGACCCGATGTTCTCCCCCTCCCAGCGGATCTGGGGTTACGAGACGCCGGACGGGTCGTTCGCGCAATTCACCCGCGTGCAGGCACAGCAACTGATGCACCGGCCAAGGCACCTGACCTGGGAGGAAAGCGCCTGCTACACGCTGACGCTGGCGACCGCCTACCGGATGCTTTTCGGCCACCGGCCGCACATCCTGAAGCCGGGCGACAATGTGCTGGTCTGGGGGGCGTCGGGTGGCCTCGGCTCTTACGCGATCCAGCTTATCAACGCGGCGGGTGCGAATGCCATCGGCGTGATTTCGGAAGAGGACAAGCGCCAGTTCGTCATGGATCTGGGCGCGAAGGGTGTCATCAACCGGAAGGAGTTCACCTGCTGGGGCCAGATGCCCACGGTGAACACGCCGGAATATGCCGCTTGGTTCAAGGAGGCGCGGAAGTTCGGCGCGGCGATCTGGCAGATCACCGGCAAGGGCAACAACGTCGACATGGTGTTCGAGCATCCGGGTGAGGCGACCTTCCCGGTCTCGGTGTTTGTCGTCAAGCGTGGCGGCATGGTGGTGATCTGCGCCGGGACGACCGGCTACAACCTGACCTTTGATGTGCGCTATCTCTGGATGCACCAGAAAAGGGTTCAGGGCAGCCACTTCGCGAACCTCAAGCAGGCCGCCGCGGCGAACAAGCTGATGCTCGAACGCCGGCTCGATCCCTGCATGTCCGAAGTCTTTCCCTGGGCCGAGATCCCGGCCGCGCATATGAAGATGCGCCGCAACGAGCACAAGCCCGGCAACATGGCGGTGCTGGTCCAGTCGCCGCGCACCGGGCTTCGCACCTTCGAGGATTCATTGGAAGCCGCCAAGCAGAGTTGAGCCGGCAGTCGCGCCACGCTTTGCCCCGGCACGGTTTCCCGTGCCGGGGTTTCGCTTTCACCGTATTAAAATCAATGCCTTGCGAGAGATACCCCCATCATTTTCGGTGAGTTGCTTTTCTGTTCCTCTACGCACAGCATGATCGTGCTGGGGTTGAGCGGGCGTAAAATATTCCGCTTTGAGAGCGAGTGAAGATGCAATACACATGGATCTTGGATGTGCTGACGGATCTCCGGACGTTTGCGCAGGCGAACGGGTTGCCCGGACTGGCTGAGCAGCTTGACGATACCTCGCTTGTCGCTGCGACCGAGATCGCACAAACGATCGGAAACGGACCCGGAGGAGCGGGGCTGCATGCAGACGAGGCTGCCCGGCTTCATTTCGGGATTACAGCAGGCGACAACGCTTGACGGGCTTCAATCCGTTATCCTCGGGGTTCGAGATCGCCTCGACGTCGAACATGTGGTCTATCACTCGGTCAACTCGACGGGCCAGCAGTATGCGGTTCTGACCTACTCGCCCAGCTGGGTGGATCACTACCTCGCCGAGGATTTCGCGCGAATAGACCCGGTCGTGCTGGGGTGTTTCCGACGGTTCAACCCGGTGAACTGGAAGAACCTCGATTGGTCGGGCCGTGCGACCCGTACTTTTCTGGGCGATGCGCTGGCGGCCGGGGTCGGCAACCAAGGCTATTCCATCCCGATCCGCGGGCCGAACGGCCAGTTCGCCCTGTTTACCGTTTCACATCGCGCCAACGACGATACCTGGGAGACATTCACCGCAGAGCGCGTCTCGGACCTGATCCTGATCGCGCATTTCATCAATCAGAAGGCGCTCGAGATCGAGGGCGGCCATGATCTTCATGCAATGCAGTCGCTCAGCCCGCGCGAGATCGACGTTCTGACAATGCTCGCCATGGGTTTGAACCGTGCGCAGGCGGCCGAAAGCCTCGCAATTTCGGAACACACCTTTCGCACCTATGTCGAAAGCGCCCGCTTCAAGCTCGGTGCCAACAACACCACGCAGGCCGTCGCGCGCGCCGTGGCGGAAGGTCTGGTGATTATCTAGGCCGGCTAGGCTTCGGTTAACCAAGCTTCGCTATGCCCGATCCATCATTGATGGAGGGCAGAATGCTTAAATTCCTGACGGCCGAAGAACTCGGCGCCCATCCCGCGCTGCAAGACAGCATGTTCGCCGATCGCGCGCGACAATTCCGCGACAGGCTCGGCTGGGAGGTCCGGGTGGATGGCCATGGCTGGGAGCGCGACGAGTATGACAATCTGAACCCGGTCTATGTCATCTGGCAGCGTCCGGACGGCTCGCATGGCGGGTCGATGCGGTTCCTCCCGACGGAAGGCCGGACGATGGTGAACGAACATTTCTCCGGTTTGAGCGGCGGGCGCCTCTATCGCCACCCGAAGCTTTGGGAATGCACACGGTTCTGTCTGAGCGAGGGCGCGCCCGTCAACGCCTCGGCGGCACTGATGCTCGGGGGCGCACAGCTTGGCGTTGGCCTCGGCCTGACGCGGGCCGTGGGCGTCTTCGACGCCCGCATGGTGCGGATCTACCGGGTGCTCGGCTGGCAGCCCGTGGTGCTCGGAACTGGGGGCGAGGGGGCGGAAGCGATCAGCGTCGGCATGTGGGAGTTCTCCGAAGAGGTCCGGCAGCGCATGGCGAAGAAGGCTGGGGTCGCGCCGGAGCTTTCGCAACGCTGGTTCGACGGCGCGCGCGGCGGCCTTCGCGTGCTGCCGGCTGCTGGGTAAACGCGCTGGCATCTGCCATGGCGCACGGATACGGTCGCGCGCATGACCGTCGCCTTGCGTTTTTCCGACGATCAGGCCGCTGCCTGGGACCGCATCTCCGACCTTCTCGAAGGGGCGGGGGTCGATCTGCTGAACGCTGAGCTGCGTCCCGATGCAACGGGCAAAGCCACTATTCTGGCGGTAATTGGCAAGGCCGGCTCGGGCAAGACGATGCTTCTGGCGGCGCTGACGAAGGCCCTTTCGGAGGCGGGAGTGGAGACGGTTTCGGGCGACTATGAGGGCCGGAAGCGCAAGGATCGCCGGACGCTCGCCATTCTCGCACCCACGAACAAGGCCGCGAGTGTCTTGCGCGGTCACGGAGTTCCCGCGACGACGATCCACCGCATCATCTACACCCCGGTCTATGACCCGGAATACGAAAAGATCGCGGAATGGCTCGCCGGTAACGGCGAGCGCCCGAAAGTCGAAGGGTTGACCGAACTGGCGCTGGACCGCGCAAAGGCGTTCTACGATCAGGTCAAGTCGATACCCGGTGCGCTCGCCGCAGCCGGTTTGCGCGGATCGGATTTCATCGTCGGATGGAAGCGGCGGGAAGACCCGCTCGACATAGGGTTTGTGGACGAAGGATCGATGCTGGACCAGCGTCAGTTGGACGATCTGCGCGAACTCTTTCCGACACTGGTTGTCTTCGGCGATCCGGCGCAACTTGCCCCGGTCGGGCAATCCGGGGAAATGGTGTTCGACCGGCTGCCAGATCAGCGCAAGGTGATCCTGCACCGCATCCATCGACAGGAAGAGGACAACCCGATCCTCGACCTCGCCCACGCGCTGGGCGACCCGGATCTGAGCTTCGAGACCTTCGAGAGCATGGTGGCCGAGGCCGCACGGCGGGACGACCGCGTCGTCTGGGCCGAAAGGGTCGATTCCGACATGATGGCGCGCTCGCCTGTGCTCGTCTGGCGCAATCAGACGCGCATTCGGCTGATCCACGCCTTCCGTTCTGCGCATGGCGCGCCCGCGGATGCGCTGCTGCCGGGTGAGCCGCTTCTCTGCGACGGGATCGAACTGCCGCTCAAGCACCGCAAGAAGCGCATCGACCTCGAGGCGAAGGGCCTCATCAAGGGCGCGCAGGTTATCTATCTCGGTCCCGGATCGAAGCCCGGATTTTCGCGGCTGCATCTCGTCGGAGCGGAAGATCCGCGCGTCGGCGTCGCCTCGATCATCAAGATAGAGATGCCGGATGAGGAGGAACCCTTCATACCCTACGCGGCGCGGATGGGGGCGGCCTTTCTGCACGGCGCGGCGGTGACGATCCACAAGGCGCAAGGCTCGCAATGGGAAGAGGTGCAGGTCTTTGCGCCCGACCTCTTCATCGCGGCGCGCACCGGACGGACAGAGGCGGGACTATCCTTGTGGAAACGCCTCGCTTATGTGGCGATCACGCGGGCCGAGACGCGGCTGCACTGGGTCGTACGCAACCGTCTCGCCCGACCGCTCCGCGGCCTGACCATCGACGACCTGCCGAAGGGCACGACGCCCCTGTCTTTCGTCTCCGAGACCGACGCCTGACGCCTTCCGATCCTCTGCGATTGCCGATAGTCTTACCCCAAACCGACAGAGGTATCCCATGCGCTGTGTCTTCGTTCAGTTCCGCTGCAATCCTGGTCGCACCTATGAGGTTGCCGACGCGATCTATGACCGGGAGGTCGCTTCCGAACTTTATTCGACCTCCGGTGACTACGACCTGATGGCGAAGGTCTATATCCCCGAGGAGGCCGATGTCGGCCACTGGCTGACCGAAAACCTGTTCGACATTCCGGGCATCAGTCGGACGCTGACCACAATGACCTTCCGGGCGTTCTGAGACCCTAGCGGCGCAAGAGCCGGAACGCCGCCGAAGCGAGCCAACCCGCCGCGACCGCGATGACGAGTGCGAGCGTCGCATAGATCACGGCCTGGTTCTGGGCGAGTTCGAAGAGCCAGCGTTCGAGGCCAACCTTGCGCACGTCGATCATGGTTTCGTTCCTGGAAACCAGCTTCTTGTCCCGGAAAAGGAAGATACGCGTCTTGTACGCGCCTTCGACGAGATTGGCGGGCAGGTCGATCTCGGTACTGAACAGCGTATCGGACTTGAGATTGACTGTACCTTCGCGAAGCGAATATAGCGCCTCTTTCTCCTTGATGCGGATCAGCGCGTTGGTGAAGGCTGCCGAATCCGCGATGTAGTTCGGCGCGCCGACCGAACGGATCATCTGACGGGTGGAAATCCGCTGCCTCAGGTCTTCCGTCTGCGACAGTATTTCGTTGAGAGGCGCCGAGGTCGCGACGGCGTAGAAGCTTGGCGCGCGATCGATTTCGACGCCCGCCGTGTTGACCCAGATCCCGAATTCCCGCGACTTGCGGCGAACGACCACCGGTTCGAACGGCGCTTCCACCGTGATGACGATGTCGAGGCGGGAATTCGTCGGTATCGGTTCCTCGCGCTTGACCGCACCGTAGATCAGGATGTCGGAGCCGTCGAAGTTGGCCGTGATGGCGATGGCGTCGCGGCTGAGGCCGGAGACGATCTCTTCTGCCGCAATAGCGTCGCGCGGCGCGAAAAGGAGGAGTATGAGCACCGCCCAACGCATCAGAACCGCCCCACGGGCGACAGGGAGTAAAGCTCGGAAGGTTGGATGAGAAGGTCGAAGCCCAGCTTCGCGCAGACCGCAATGACGAGGAGCGCGAGTAGGATGCGCATTTGCTCCGCCTTCAGCCGCGCGCCGAGCCGAGTGCCGATCTGGGCGCCGACGACACCGCCGAGGATCAGCATGAGCGCCAGCAGCAGATCGACCGAATGGTTCGTGGCGGCATGCATGAATGTCGTGAAGCCGGTCACGAAGATGATCTGAAAGAGCGAAGTGCCGATGACGACCTTCGTCGGCATCCCAAGCAGATAGATCATCGCCGGGACCATGATGAAGCCGCCGCCAACGCCCATGATCGCCGCGAGCACGCCGACGAACATGCCGACGAGAATCGGTGGTATTACGCTGATAAAAAGACCCGAAGTGCGGAACTTCACCTTGAGCGGCAGCTTGTGCACCCAGTTGTGCTGATGCCGCTTGATATGCGCGACGGGACCGCTTTTCCTGGCGCGGCGCCACGCCCGGACACTTTCCTGCAGCATCAGAACGCCGACGAGGCCGAGAAAGACGACATAGGACAGTTGAACGATCAGATCGATTTGACCGAGTCGCGAGAGAAGGTTGAAGACCCAGATGCCGAGCGCCGAGCCCATGAGACCGCCGACCAGCAGGACGGTGCCCATCCTTAGATCGACGGTCTTGCGTTTGAGATGCGCAAGGACGCCCGAGATCGACGAGGCGACGACCTGGTTTGCACCCGTTGCAACGGCCACGGTCGGGGGAATGCCGATGAAGAACAAAAGCGGAGTGATGAGAAACCCGCCACCCACTCCGAAGAGGCCCGAAAGCAACCCGACAATCCCGCCAATCCCCAAGAGAAGGTAGGCATTGACTGATACTTCGGCGATGGGCAGGTAGATCTGCATCAGGGTGGCACGATCCGCAGGTGGGACTGCTGGTGCGTACCAGTCATGCAACTATGAACCTGCCGTGTCAAACGCCTGCTGGGCAACTTCTTGTGCCAGATGGCGTGGCTGCATCAGTCCAGATTTCGCATTTGCGGCGAACCGGGTAGTCCAGTTCCTAAACCATTGGGGTCAACGCTCTTTCACGTAGGGCTCACCGCCGGCGCGCGGCGGGATGGCGCGGCCGACGAAGCCGGCAAGAACCACAACCGTGAGGATATAGGGCAGCGCGTCCAGGGCCGGGACGGGGATCGAGAAGTGGAAGGTGTTTGCGATCACGTCGGGCCGTAGCGCGAGGGCCTGGAAGAAGCCGAACAGCAATGTCGCCATGAGCGCATACCAAGGTCGCCACTTGGCGAATATGAGCGCCGCGAGCGCGATATAGCCGCGGCCCGCGGTCATTTCCTTTCCGAAGCCCGCCTGAAGGCCCGCCGCCATGTACGCACCGGCCAGCCCGCAGAGAATGCCGGTGATCGCGACGGCGGTGAATCGCAACCGCACGACCGAGATGCCCGCCGTATCGACCGAGGCGGGGTTTTCGCCCACCGCGCGCAGGCGGAGGCCGAAGCGGGTGCGAAACAGCGCCCACCATGTGCCGGGAACGAGCAGCAGGGCGATATAGACAAGTGCCGTATGGCCTGACATGACCTCGGAATAGAATGGGCCGATGATCGGGATAGAACCCGCTGCATCGGCGAAAGGCAGGTTGATCGGATTGAACCGGGCATTGCCGCTCAGGGGTGGTGTGCGGCCGCCTTGATGGAACATCGACTGCGCGGCAAGGACGGTGATGCCGGATGCCACGAAGTTCAAAGCTACGCCTGAGATCAGCTGGTTGCCGCGGAAGGTGATGGATGCGAGGCCGTGTATCGCGGCGAAGATCAAGCTGCCTCCGATGCCCGCCAGCACGCCCATCCACACGGAGCCGGTCAGATAGGCGGCGGCACCCGTGCACATCGCCGCCATCAGCATCTTGCCCTCAAGCCCGATATCGAAGATGCCGGAGCGTTCGGAGAACAGCCCCGCAAGACAAGCAAGCAAGAGCGGCGTGGCGAGCCTCAGTGTGGAATCGAGAACCTGAAGCAGTGTCGCGTAGTCCATCAGGCCACCTTCAATGCTCTGGGCCGGAAGAAGAGGCCGAGGATCATGCGCACCATGTAGTCGAGCGCGCCGGTGAAGAGGATGACCAGGCCCTGCACGACCGTCCGAAGCTCGATCGGGATCGACGTCCAGAGACCAAGCTCCGCGCCGCCCTGATAGAGGAAGCCGAAGAGGATCGCGGCGAGGAAGACACCCACCGGATGGTTGCGACCCATCAGCGCGACCGCGATGCCGATGAAGCCAGCACCTTCCGCCGAGTTCTGCACCAGCCGACCGCTTTCGCCCATCACGTTGTTGATCGACATCAGGCCCGCAAGCGCGCCCGAGATCAACATGGCGATCATCGTCACCTTGAAGGGCGAGATGCCGGCGTATCTCGCTGCGGGTTCCGACCGCCCGAAGGCGCGGATCTCATAGCCGAGCCTTGTGCGCCAGAGAAGAATCCAGATAAGCCAGCACGCGATCAGGGCCACGAAAAGGCTGACATTCGCCGGAACCTTCTTGGTGAAGATCAGGTTCAGCCCCGGAATGTCGTGCAGCGTCGGCAGGCTTGTCCCCGCAGCAAAGCGCGCCGTCGCCGGGTCCATCTGGCCGACGGGTTTCAGAACGCTCACCAGCATGTAGATGATGAGCGCCGACGCGATGTAGTTGAACATGATCGTCGTAATGACGATGTGGCTGCCGCGCCGAGCCTGAAGGTAGGCCGGAATCGCTGCCCATGCCGCACCGAAAAGCGCACCGCCGATCATCGCCGCGGGCAGCGCGAGCGTCCAGTGCGGCCAGGGCAGCGCGAGGCAGACAAGCGCCACGCCGAGGCCGCCAAGCTGCGCCTGTCCCTCACCGCCGATGTTGAACAGGCTCGCATGGAACGCGACCGTCACGGCGAGGCCGGTGAAGATGAAACTTGTCGCGTAGTAGAGAGTATAGCCCCAGCCATAGGCCGAACCGAGCGCGCCGTCGACCATGGTCTTCAGCGCCTCCCACGGGCTTTCGCCGATCGCCCAGATCACGAGCGCCGAGATGATGCCCGCGAACAGCAGGCTGATGAGCGGGACAAGTACGAGATCGGCCCAACGCGGCAGACGGTCCATCACTGCGCCTCCCCGCCGACCCCGGCCATGAGAAGGCCAAGCGCACGTTCATCGGTTTCCGAAGGCAGGCGTTCGCCCATGATCCGCCCGTCGAACATGACCGCGATGCGGTCCGCGAGGCTCATGATCTCATCGAGTTCGACGCTGACCAGAAGCACCGCCTTGCCGGCGTCGCGCAGTTCGACGATGCGCTTGTGGATGAACTCGATGGCGCCGATGTCGACGCCGCGAGTCGGCTGGCCGACGAGCAGAAGGTCCGGGTTGCGCTCGATCTCGCGCGCGAGGATGATCTTCTGCTGGTTTCCGCCCGAAAAGCTCTTGGCGGTCAGCGTAGGGATCGGCGGGCGGACGTCGAAACGCTCCATCTTGCCCTGGGTGTCTTCGAGGATCGCGGCGTTGTCCATCAGAAGGGCGTTCTTCTGATAGGCCGGATCGTTGTGATAGCCGAAGGCGATATTCTCCCACGCGGTGAAGTCCATGATCATGCCAAGGCGCTGGCGATCCTCGGGCACATGGGAGATGCCGTTCCGGCGCCGCGATTGACCGTCGGAATGCTTGCCGGTCAGGTCCAGTTCCTTCCCGTCCAGGCGGACCGAACCGGTGGCGTTCATGATGCCACCAAGGACGGCGAGCAACTCTGACTGCCCGTTCCCGGCGACCCCCGCGATGCCGAAAATCTCGCCCGCGCGGATCGAGAAGGAAATGCTCTTCACCCGCTCCACCTTGTCCTCGTCCACGACACGGAGGTTTTCGACCTCAAGGATCGTACGGCCGGGATTGGCGGCGCTCTTGGCGACATCGAGCAGCACCTTGCGACCGACCATCAGTTCGGCAAGCTGTTCGGGGCTGGTCTCGGCGGTCTTGACCGTCGCGTTCATCTCGCCGCGTCGCATGACCGAAACAGTGTCGGTGATCTCCATGATCTCACGCAGCTTGTGGGTGATGAGGATGATCGTCTTGCCCTGTTCCTTCAGCCCGTGAAGGATACGGAAGAGGTGGTCGGCCTCATCCGGGGTCAGCACGCCGGTCGGTTCGTCGAGGATCAGGATATCCGCATGGCGATAGAGCGCCTTGAGGATCTCGACCCGCTGCTGGTGGCCGACGGAAAGCTCCTCGATCACCTCGTCGGGATTGACATCGAGTTCATATTCCTCGGCCAGTTCCTTCAGCACCCGCCGCGCCTTGGCGAGAGAGGGGCGCAGAAGCGCGCCATCCTCGGCGCCGAGGATCACGTTTTCGAGGACGCTGAAGTTCTGCACCAGCTTGAAATGCTGGAAGACCATGCCGATGCCAGCGCGGATTGCGGCCTGGCTGTCGGGGATTTCGGTCTTCTTGCCGTGGATGAAGATCTCGCCTGCATCGGCCTTGTAAAAGCCGTAGAGGATCGACATCAGCGTCGATTTCCCGGCGCCGTTTTCGCCGATGATGCCGTGGATCGTGCCGGGCATCACGCGGATCGCGATGTCCTTGTTCGCCTGAACCGGACCAAACGCCTTCGATATCCCGCGCAGTTCGATTGCGGGTGCTGCGCTTTCAGGGGCGACAGTCGCCTGCCGCCCCGAAGTGTCACCCGTCGTGACCATTCAGAAGGACAGGTCGGGGCAGGTTTCGTCTGACATGTAGTCGTGGACGGAGATTTCCCCCGCTTCGATCTTGGCCTTGGCGTCGTCGACCTTTGCCTTCATGTCGTCGGTGACGAGCGCCTTGTTGTTGTCGTCCACCGCATAGTCGACACCACCCGCCTTGAGGTCCATCACGTTGATGCCTGTCGACATGTCCGGCCCTTCCTTGAACGCGTCATAGACCGCATTGTCGACGCGCTTCATCATCGAGGTCAGGACCTGACCCGGATGCAGGTAGTTCTGGTTGCTGTCGACTCCGATCGAGAGGATGCCTTCATCCGCCGCCGCCTGAAGGACGCCGATGCCGGTGCCGCCCGCGGCGGCATAGATCACGTCCGCACCCTGCGATTTCTGCGCCTTGGCCAGTTCTGCACCCTTAACCGGGTCGTTCCATGCGGCGGGCGTGGTGCCGGTCATGTTGGCGACGATCTTTGCGTCGGGATTCGCGGCCTTTACGCCTTGCGCATAGCCGCAGGCGAACTTGCGGATCAGCGGAATGTCCATGCCGCCGATGAAGCCGACGGTGCCGGTCTTGGAGGCCATCGCGGCCATCATGCCGACGAGGTAGGAGCCTTGTTCTTCGGTGAATACGACAGATTTCACGTTCGGCTGGTCGACGACCATGTCGATGATCGCGAATTTGGTGTCGGGGAAATCCGGCGCGACCTTGTTCAGCACGTCACCAAATGCGAAGCCGGTCATGACGACCGGGTTGGCGCCCGCTTCGGCCAAGCGGCGCAGCGCCTGTTCGCGCTGGGCTTCGGACTGCATCTCAAGCTCCTTGTAGGAGCCGCCGGTCTCGGCCTTCCACTTTTCGGCGCCGGCGAAGGCGGCTTCGTTGAAGCTTTTGTCGTATTTGCCGCCGAGGTCATAGATGATCGCCGGGTCGGCGAGTGCCGCACCGGAAGAAAGCGCGAGCGTCGCCGCCGCACCAAGGAATTTCTGCATGAGGGTCATTGGATCGCTCCCAGTTGACGTCCGTGTCATCCGCGTCCTGCGGTCGCCCGGCGGGCGTCCCGTCGCGCGCGGATTGCCCCGATTAGGGCGGATGCGGGATGAGCGGTCAATAGCAATCTGGCGTGACACCGGGGCGCGTTTGACTGATCGGTCAGAATCTACCCGTTTCGGCAATGAGCGGACGGCTCATCACGACGGCGTCAATTGGCGCCGCGCCAGAATCGCGATAGTAGCCGCGCCTTCTTCCGACCTCGGTGAAGCCCTGACGGCGATAGAGCGCAATGGCTACGGGATTGTCGGCGGCGACTTCGAGAAACGCTGTAGCCGCATCGTGCTTGCGAGCCGTGGCAACAAACTCTCCGAGAAGCGCGGCACCGAGTCCGCGACGCCGGGCCGCAGGTGCAACCGCCAGCGTGAGCAGTTCTGCCTCATCCGCGACGACGCGCCCGATCAGGAAGCCTTCGCTTTCGGTCAACAGGAAACTGCCTTCGCTGGAGAGGATCGCTGCGATTTCGGCCTCGGACCAGGGTCGTGGGTTGCTGAAGCTGGCCTGATGAATCGCGGCGAGACGGGAGGTGTCCGGTACACCTGTCATGGCAGAATCACCGGCGGCGCACCCCGCATTGGTGCGGCATCGGCGGGGCGCACGTAAAGTGGTGCCGGCCGGGCAGGCGGGCTACCCGCTGTCGCGAGCTTTCGCGCCGCGATTTCGGCGATCAAGGGGCCTGTTTTCGTCGGGTCCAGCATGATTTCCCGCGGTCTCGAAGCGATACCGAGAAGCTCCGCGATTCGCGCGGAATCATGACCGATGAGGGTGCTGTCTCGATGGATGAGAAGACTGTCGGGAATGGCGTCGCCGGACAGCAGCTCCGGCGCGGCAGTGGGGGCGCCGTTCTTGAAATGCTGCACATAGGACGCTCCCCGTGGCGCGGGAAGCGATATCAGCAGCCCCTCGACGGGCTGGCCCTCTGCCAAAAGTTCGAAATTGGAGACGCCGATGGCGGGAATGCCGAGACCGAGGGCAAGCCCCCGTGCCGCACTGACGGAAATGCGGATGCCGGTGAAGTTCCCCGGCCCGATACCAACGCCGATGGCGGCGAGGTCGCGCCAGGCCAGGCCGTTCTCGGCCAGAACCTCTTCCAGCATCGGGATCAGCCGTTCTGCCTGTCCGCGCTGCATGGCTTCGCAGCGCGCACCGGCGCGGCGACCGTCCAGAAACAAACCGGCCGCGCAATGCGCGGCCGATGTATCGAAGCCGAGAACCGGGGTGTCAGGCCGCAACGGGCCGCACCTCGGTCACTTCGGGGATGTAGTGGCGCAGGAGGTTCTCGATCCCCATCTTGAGCGTCAGCGTCGAGGAGGGACAGCCGGCGCAGGCGCCCTGCATGTGCAGATAGACCACGCCCCGGTCGAAGCCGTGGAAGGTGATATCGCCGCCATCCTGCGCCACGGCGGGCCGCACGCGGGTGTCGAGGAGTTCCTTGATCTGGCGGACGATATCCTCATCCGGGCCGTCGTGGGTCGCGTGGCCGGATGGCGCCTGCTCGCCCTCGATAACCGGCGCTCCCGACTGGAAATGCTCCATGATCGCACCGAGGATCGCGGGTTTGACATGTTCCCAAAGGATACTGTCGCCCTTGGTCACCGTCACGAAATCGTTTCCAAGGAAGACGCCGGTTATGCCCTCCACCCCGAAGATACGCGTTGCCAGCGGCGATTTCGCGGCACTTTCGGCCGAAGTGAAATCTGCAGTGCCGGCGTCGAGCACCGTCTGTCCGGGCAGAAATTTCAGCGTCGCGGGGTTCGGCGTGGATTCGGTCTGGATGAACATGATGGTCTCCGACTGTTCTGGTCGGATATGCGCCTCGGCTCATCCGAAGTCAAGTTTGGAACGGTTCTAAGGCGCGCATCCACACGATCAGGTGATCGCTTCGAGCCGTTCCTTCGACATTTCTCCCGGAACGATCGTGATAGGGATGGGAAGGTCGCCGGACGACTTGGACAACTGGGTCACGAGCGGGCCGGGGCCGGACTTGTCGGTGCCCGCGCCAAGGACGAGCACGCCAATTGCGGTATCCTCGCGAATCTGCGCGAGAATCTCGGTCACCGGCTCGCCCTCGCGGATCACCAGTTCGGGGTCGATGCCCTGGCGGTCGCGCATCCACTTGGCGAAGACCTCGAAATGTGCCTCAATCCTCTCCCGCGCCTCCTGCCGCATGATGTCGGCGACGCCGATCCAGTGCTGGAATTCCTCGGGCGGAATGACCGACAGTATCTGTACGCCCGCACCGGTATGCGCCGCCCTCAGCGCCGCGAAGCGCATAGCGTTGAGGCATTCGCGGCTGTCATCCAGCACTACGAGGAACTTGCGCATGTCTATTCTCCCCACCGACACAACTCGCGCGTTCAGCCCGCCGAATGCGCCCAATCCATGTAAAGCGCGCGGATGCGCTTTGTCACGGGGCCGTGCGGATATTTCGTGCCGTCGAATTCCGTCACCGTCGTCACCTTGGACATGTTGCCTGACAGGAAGACTTCGTCGGCTTTCCGCACATCGTCAAAGGTCAGAACACATTCGTGGACCGGTACGCCGTCGGCCTTCAGGTTGGCGATGTGGCGGGCGCGGGTGATGCCGGCAAGAAAGGTGCCATTGGCAATCGGGGTGAAGACCTCGCCGTCGCGGATGATGAAGATGTTGGCGGTGGCCGATTCCGCGACATTGCCGAGCGCGTCGGCCACGAGTGCGTTGCCGTAGCCTTTTGCCCGCGCCTCGACCAGCATCCTTGCATTATTGGGATAGAGGCAACCCGCCTTGGCGTTCGTCACTGCATCCTCAAGTACGGGGCGCCGGAAACGGGTCGTGGTCAGCGTCGTCGAAGTGCTTTCGGGCGCCATCGGAATTTCTTCGAGGCAAAGCGCGAAGCCAGTCGCACCGCTCCGGGGAACGATGCCGGATTCGTCGCCGTCGAGCGCCCAGAACATCGGGCGGATGTATACCGCCGAAGCGGCATTGTAGCTTCGCAAGCCGTCGCGCGCGATCTCCTTGATCTCCGCGCCGGTCAATGTCGGCTCAATCATCAGCGCGGTTGCAGAACGCACGACCCGATCGCAATGGGCGTCAAGGTCGGGCATCACGCCATCGAAATATCGCGCACCGTCGAAGACAGTTGTGCCGAGCCACGATCCGTGATCGGCGGCACGCATGATCGCCACATCGCCGTCGTGCCAGCGACCGTTATAGTAGGTTCGGATATTTCGTCCGGTTGCCATGATGCTCCCCTTCTCGGGCGGCATTTAAGGCGCCTTGCGCGGAAGTGGCAAGATCGGCAGGCCGCGCGTGACCTCGCGCATCAGACGAAAAGGATATCGCCGATGTCGATTGCCCCGGCAGCGACACCTGCCAGGATGATGACCTGCCCGCCATAAGCGATCTCCGCGCCCGCATGCGTGTCAGTGATGCTCAGCGCGGAAAAGCGCGCTGCATCATCCTGACCCGCGACATGGCCCAGCCAAAGCCGATCCGCGCCGTCTTCGTAGTCGGTCACGATATCGATTTCGCCGGGTCGGAACCTGTCGAAGACGAATACATCTGCACCGAGGCCGCCTGTCAGGCTGTCATCCCCGGCGCCGCCGCTCAGTGTGTCGTTGCCATCACCACCGACAAGCAGGTCGTCCCCGCTCAGGCCGATGACCGTGTCATCTCCGCTGCCGCCATCGAGCTGGTCGTCACCGGCGCCGCCGTTCAGGGTGTCATGTCCGGCGCCGCCCGCAAGGCGATCCGCCCCCGCGCCGCCAGCGACAAGATCATTTCCGCTGCCACCGTCAAGTTCGTCATCGCCGTCGCTGCCGGAAATGATGTCGTTCCCCGCGCCGCCGATCAGGCTGTCGTTGCCTGCCGCGCCGCTTGCAACATCGTCCCCGTCCGAAAGGTCGATGAAATCGTCGCCGTCCCCGGCGTTCACGCTGTCGTTTCCCGGACCCGCGTCAATCCAGTCATTGCCAGCCTGCCCGTAGAGATGATCGTTGCCTTCGTCCCCGTTGAAGGTGTCATCGCCACCGCCGCCAAAGAGTGTATCGTCGCCCGAACCGCCAGACAGGATGTTGTCGCCGTCGTCCAGCCGGAAGTCGTCGCCGAAGATGCTGCCGATGAAATTTTCCACGGCGGCGAAACTATGCCCGCTGGCGCTGCCCCAGTTGCGCGTTGGATCGGACAGGTCGATCCCGGCCGCTCCGAGGAGGGCGTAACTTACCGTATCCGCGCCGGCGCCGCCGTCGAAATGATCCGTGCCCACCGAGGCGATCAGCACGTCGTTCCCCGCAAGGCCGCTGATGAAATCATCGCCGGGCGTGCCGGTGAGGGTGTCGTCGAGATCGGTCCCCTGAAGCGGTGTCTGCGTCGGAAGGGGTAGGTCGCTGGGGTCCGGCATCTCGCCGGTCGCGCCGTCGACGATGGGAAACCGCGTCAGCGGCAATAGCGATTGCGCCGGAAAATCGGCGCCGGTCAACGAACTGCCATCAGCGCTCATCACGGTGACGATCTCGATTCCGTAGCGGATCACGACACCGCCCGCGATGGGTGTGAACGTGAGCTGTTGAAGATTGCGGAGATAGGGCAGGAGCGTCAGGTCGATGCGGTCCTTCCCGACCTCGAAATCGAGGATCGTATCGGCCTTGCCGTCCGCGGTAAGGACGAAGATGTCGTTGCCGGCACCGCCCGAGAGCGTGTCGGTTCCGGCTCCGTCTCGCAGGATATCCGCACCCCCGCCGCCCGAAAGGCTGCCATCCTGACCGGTCAGTACCAGAAGGTCGTTGCCCATGCCGCCGGCCAGGAACCCTGTTCCGGTCAGGGTCTGCCCGAGGGTCGCGACGTCGATGCGGATCATTGTCACGCCGATTTCCGTTCCGGACGAGACGAAGACCTGGATTTCGTTGCCGACGAGCGTCATGCCGATGGCGGATGGTGCCGCGAGGCTTGTCGTCAGGCTGTCCGCCAGGGTCTGAAGGTGGACAAGCTGCCCCCCCGGTAGAAGGGTGAAGAGGGTGATGCCTCCATCCGCGCCGCCGGCAACGACAAAGCTGCGGCCATTCACCGTCAGCGAGCCGAGCGCCGTCACGCCGGAATACCGCGTAGTCAGGTCGTCGACGACGTGATCCGCCGCCGCGAGGCCACCATCGGCGGCGACGGTGAGAACGGTCAGCCCGGAATTCGTCGTCGTGCCGACCACGACATAGTCTTCTCCGGCCGTCGAAACGGTGCGGATGACGGTCACACCTTCCAGTGGCAGGGATTCCTTCACGCCGATGGAATCGAGGTGCTGGATCTGCCCGCCCGCCGAAATCTCGTAGCTCGAAACGCCGCCTTCGGTCGCGGAGCCCGTCAGGATGAAAGTATGTCCCGCGACGCTGATGCTGCCGATCGCGGAGATGCCGTCCGAATAGGATGCCACGGTGTCGCCGACAGCGGCGATTTCGGTTGGCGCATTTCCCGGTCCTACCGAGAAAACGGAAAATCCCGCACCCGCGCTTCCGGCGCCGATCAGGTAAGTCTGGCTGCCTGCAGACGTCCCCAGAAGTTCGATGCGGTCGTCGAATTCGGCGCCCGTATGCAGATATCCGGTCACCGATCCGGATTGACCAGGTGCAAGAGCGGCAGTCACCATGTCGCTCAGGACACTTCCGTAGAAGGTGCTTGCGATGAGACCCGTCCGTGCCGTGGTGTGAAGCGTCTGCCCCAGAAAGTTGCCCAATCCGCCCGAGGTCACTGCGAACCGGGAGGTGATGGCAGAGCCGAAGTCGACAAGTCGCAATTCGCGCGAACTGCCTGTGCCGGCGAAGATGAACTCGGCCGATGTCGCCGGAGCGATCAGCACGCCGCCGATATAGTTTCCGCCAACCACAAGAGAGAACATGGGCCGCAATCCCTGCACGCCGCTTGGGCGCGACAGGGCGACTATGCCGGGGCGAGTCTTCAGGCGGTCTTAACGCCGCCCCGGCCTCGCTACGCGGCTGCTACGCGGCTTCGGCCAGAAGCGCGCGGAGGTCCAGTGCGTGGGTGACCATAGCCAGGTGGCCCTCCGCATCGCGGGGCCAATCCGCCTCGGGCCGGTCGTGATAAAGCTCCACGCCGTTGCCATCCGGGTCGGTAAGGTAGAGCGCCTCGCTTACCCCGTGGTCCGAAGCGCCGTCGAGCGGATAACGCGCCTCGATCAGCCGCTTCAACACGCCGGCAAGCGACGCGCGATCGGGATAAAGGATCGCGGTGTGGAAAAGCCCGGTCGTGCCCGGCGCGGGCGGCTTGCCGCCCTTGCTTTCCCAGGTGTTGAGGCCGATGTGGTGGTGATAGCCGCCGGCGGAGAGAAAGACTGCGCCATCGCCGTAGCGTTGCATTACCTCGAACCCGAGAATGCCGGAATAGAACTCAAGTGCGCGGTCGAGGTCCGCGACCTTCAGATGGACATGGCCGATGCGGGTTTCGGCAGGGACGGTATAGGTCACGGCGATCTCCATGAATGGACTGTCTCGGAAGATATAGTCGGGAAACCACGCTGCACATATTCACGGAATTTGCAGAAGAAGTGTGCATTTGTGCAAAAAGGCCCCCGGACCGGGTCCGGGGGCCAGGCCGGCCGCAAGGGGAGACGCGGGCGACGACTAACCCGCGACGCCGCTGAAACGGGGACTTCAGGGACTGCATGACTTGTCGCGAGCCATGACAGGCTGCCAGACAGATGAATCCTGCGCATGACGGTCCTGTAACGGCTCAGCGACGCGACCGGATCAATCCGACAATGTCGCAGGTCCGCCTCAGGATCGGTGTCGCGATCGCATCCGCGCGCTCCGCTCCGTCGCCGAGAATCCGGTCGATTTCCGACGGGTCGGCCATCAGCCGCTTCATTTCCCCCGCGATGGGAGAAAGCTTGGCAACTGCAAGATCGGCGAGCGCGGGTTTGAATGCACCGAAACCCTGCCCTGCGAAGTCGGCCACGACCTTCTCGGCGGTCATGTCTGCCAGCGCGGCGTAAATATTCACGAGATTCCGTGCCTCGGGCCGTTCCTTCAGACCCGCGACAGTCTCCGGCAATGGCAGGGAATCGCTGCGCGCCTTGCGAAACTTTTGCACAATGGTGTCGGCATCGTCGGTCAGGTTGATGCGGCTCTGATCCGAGGGGTCGGACTTCGACATCTTCTTCGATCCGTCGCGCAGGGACATGACCCGCGTCGCGGCGCCCTCGATCACTGGCTCTGTGATCGGGAAGAAATCAAGCTTGTAGTCGTGGTTGAACTTCGCCGCGATATCGCGCGTCAGTTCAAGGTGCTGCTTCTGATCTTCGCCCACCGGAACGTGCGTCGCGTGATAGAGAAGGATGTCGGCCGCCATCAGCGAGGGATAGGCGAAGAGGCCGAGGCTTTCCGCCTCGGCGTTCTTGCCGGCGGTCTTGTCTTTCCACTGGGTCATGCGGCCCATCCAGCCCATGCGGGCGACGCAGTTGAAGATCCAGGCAAGCTGGGCGTGACCGGGGACCTGGCTTTGATTGAAGAGGATGGACCGCTTGGGATCGAGCCCCGAAGCGATGTAGCCGGCGGCCAACTCGCGCGTCGCGTTGCGCAGATCGGCCGGGTTTTGCCAGACCGTGATCGCGTGCAGATCGACGATACAATAGATTGTCTCGATACCGCTGTTCTGCATCTCGACGAACCGCTTCACCGCGCCGAGGTAGTTTCCGAGTTGCAGGTGGTTGGTTGGTTGGATACCCGAGAAAACACGCGGAGTGAATTTCGGCGTCGCCGCGTCGGTCATGATATTACCCGTCTGGAATCTTGCGTCCCGCTCGCGTATCGCAGGGGGCAGGTTCCGTCAACAAGGAGGCCCCATGCGCGAGGGCTACGACGCATCGCCACTCAACCCCATTCCGGGGGTCGTGTGGCTCATCCTTCTGCCCATAGTCGCGATGGAGCTGGTGGTAAGCGCGGGCACCATCGGCATCGCCGGTGGCCCGGGCGGCATCGGCTGGCGGCAGGAAGCGCTGCAACGCTTCGCGCTGTCGCCCGAGATGTTTGACCAGATGCTTGAAACCGGGCGCTGGACCGGTGACTATCTGATGCGTTTCCTGAGCTACGCTTTCATTCATGGCAGCTTCACGCACGCCGTTCTCGCGGCCGTCTTCATCCTCGCCATGGGCAAGTTCGTGGGCGAGGTGTTTCGTCCCTGGGCGTTGCTCGCGGTCTTTCTTGTCCCGGTCATCTTTGGCGGCATCGCCTACTCGCTTGTTCCCGGCGTCAAGATGGCGCTGTTCGGGGCCTATCCCGGCGCCTACGGGCTGATCGGGGCCTTCACCTTCATCATCTGGGCGCGGCTCGGGGCGGAAAACGCGAACCGGGCGCGGGCGTTCACGCTCATCGCGTTTCTGCTTGGAATCCAGCTTCTCTTCGGCGTGATCTTCGGCGGCGCACCGGATTGGGTGGCCGACCTTGCGGGGTTCGCCACAGGGTTCGGCTTGTCGTTTCTCGTCGGTCCGGGCGGGCCGGCCCACTTGCTGCGGGCAATCCGTCAGCGCTGACGGCTGATGCCCGCGCGGAAGTCCGAGAGCCGGAAAGCCCCGAGCGCGAACGCGACCAGGCCGTAGACGGCCATGCCGGTCAGCACGAGAAGCGCCAACGCCCAATAGCGGTGGCCATGCGCCGAGAGCGCATCCGAAAGCGCCGTCTCGGCGCCCCAGAGATAGGCCCCCAGTATGACGCTCGCCCCGATCACCCGCGGCAGGCGCGACCTCATGCGATCGTCGGCCCGCGCCGCCTCGCCCATGCCACGGGTACCCCACCAAAGTTGGAGCGTCATCGCCCACCCGGCGAGCGTGGTGCCGAGTGCTGCGGCGATGAAGCCCATGAACGGCGCAAGCCCGATGGCGAGCGCCGCATTGACCAACATCGACCAGACCGCGAAGCGGAAGGGCGTCCGCGTATCCTCTCGCGCGAAATAGAGCGGTTGCAGCACCTTCTGAAGGACGAAGGCGGGCAGGCCCGCGCCATAGACGGCCAATGACAGTGCGGTCGGATAGGTATCGGCACTGGTGAACGCGCCGCGTTCGTAGAGGACCGCGACCAAGGGAATCGGAATGACCATCAGTGCAACGGCGGCGGGCAGCGTCAGGAACAGTGCGAATTCCGTTGCCCGTGAGAGGGCATAGCGGCTGCCGAACACATCCCCGGCCTTCAGGCGTCGCGAGATATCGGGCAGCAGCACGATGCCGATGGCGATGCCGACGACGCCGAGCGGCAACTGGTAAAGACGGTCGGCGTAACTGAGCCAGGCGATGGCGCCGTCGAAGAAGCTGCCGACCTGGCGCCCCACCAAAAGGTTGATCTGGACGACGCCGCCGGCAAGGACGGCGGGTCCCGCGATGATGAGAAGACGCTTCAGGTCCGGCGTCATGCGCGGGCGTCGGAAGCGCAGCGGAAAGCCCATCCGCGCGGCAGCTATCCACACAAGGCCGAGCTGCGCCAGACCGGTGAGCGGTGTCGCCCACGAAAGCGTCCGCCCCATATCCCAGCCAAGTTGCCGCGCCGCGAGCATCGCGCCAATGAAGATGACGTTCAGCAGAACCGGCGCGCCCGCCGCCGCGACAAAGCGACCGCCGGCGTTCAGAAGGCCCGAGAGGAGCGCGGTCAGCGAAATGAAGAAGATATAGGGAAAGCAGATGCGGCCATAGTGCACCGCGAGCGTCAGTCGTTCGTCTCCAGCAAAACCGCCAGCCATCGCCAGCACCAGCCAGGGCATCGCCGCCATCGCGACCAGCGAGATGACGAGCACGACGAAGGCGAGCCCGGAAAAGGCGTCTTCGGCAAAGCCGCGCGCATCTTCGCCCAACTCCAGCTTCTTCGAGAAGAGCGGCACGAAGGCGGTGTTGAACGCGCCTTCGGCGAAGAAGCGGCGGAACATGTTCGGCAGCGAAAACGCCACGAGAAAGGCTTCGGCCACGGGGCCGGTGCCGAGATAAGCGGCGATCAGGACGTCGCGGACGAAGCCGACGATACGGCTGAGAAGCGTCCAGGCGCCCACCGTGAGGAAGCCCTGCATCAATCGGATCGGTCTCATCCCTTGGCCCGCTCGGCGCCTTCCGTGATCGCCTGTCGCAGTTTGCGTTCGAGGCTTTCCTGTTTCGACCTGGCGTGGAGCTTCAGGCCGAACATGTCCTTCACATAGAAGCTGTCCACCACTTGTGCGCCGTAGGTCGCGATCACGGCCGAGGCGATGTAGATGTTGTTGTTGGCGAGCGTCCGCGTCAGATCGTAGAGCAGGCCCGGCCGGTCGCGTGTATCGACTTCGATGATCGTGTAGATTTCCGATCCGTCATTGTCGATGGTGATGTGGGTTGGGAATCGGAATTCGCGCTCGCGCTTCTTGATCTTGTCTCGATCTTTCAGAGCTTCCTTTGCCACGACCTCGCCCTTCAGGGTTCTTTCGATCATGGTGCGCAGGCGCGGCAAGCGGTCGGCCTCGTAGGGATGGCCCTCGCCGTCCTGAATCCAGAAGACCGCGGTGGCGTAGCCGTCCTTCGACGTGTAGGTGCGGGCATCGACGACATTGGCGCCGACAAGTGCCAACGCGCCCGCAAGGCGCGAGAAGATGCCCGGATGATCGGCCAGTGCGAAGCAGGCGCGTGTCGCATCGTGATCGGGGTCGGGTTTCAGATCGATGCGGATCGCATCGTCGGGGATGTCGCGCAGGAGCGTGGCGAAGACCGCGTGGGTGTCGGTCGACAGGCCCTGCCAATATGGGTCATAGTGCCGGGCGGTTTCGCGGCGCAGATCTTTCGCCTCCCAGCCTGAAAGCGTCTCTCGCAGCGCACGCTTCGCTTCGTTCTGGCGCTTGCCGCTGTTGATCGTCTCGAGGCCGGCCTCCAGCGCTTCGGCCGTTTCGGCGTAGAGACGGCGCAGCAGCATGGCCTTCCAGTTGTTCCAGGTATTCGGCCCGACGCCACGGATGTCGCAGACGGTGAGAACGGTCAAGAGGTCGAGCCGCTTGCGGGTCCGCACGATCTTGGCAAAGTCGCGCACCGTGCGCGGATCGGCGATGTCGCGCTTCTGCGCCAGGTCGGACATCGAAAGGTGATAGCGCACCAGCCATTCGACGGTTTCGGCTTCCTCGGCGTTCAACCCCAGCCGGGGCGCCACCTTGCGCGCGATCTGCGCGCCGAGGATCGAATGATCCTCGGGCCGTCCCTTGCCAATGTCATGCATCAGAAGCGCGACATAGAGCACCCGGCGATTCACGCCTTCGTCGAGGATCTTCGACGATAGCGGCAACTCCTCGATCAGTTCGTGCCGCTCGATCTGGGCAAGCGTGGAGATCGTCTGGATCGTGTGTTCGTCCACCGTGTAGTGATGATAAAAGTTGAACTGCATCATCGCGACGATCGGCTTGAATTCCGGTATGAACGCGGAAAGCACGCCCAGTTCGTTCATGCGGCGCAGGGCGCGTTCGGGATTGCCGTGTTTCAACATGAGGTCGAGGAAGATTCGCGTCGCTTCCCGGTCCTCGCGCAGGTCGTCGTCGATGAGGTCGAGATTGGCCGCTACGATCCGCATCGCGTCTGGGTGAATCAGGTATCCGGTCCTCAGCGCTTCTTCGAAGACGCGCAGGAGGTTCAACTTGTCCTTCAGGAAGGTCTTTTCGTCGATGACGTTGATACGGCCATTGTCGATGACGAAGCCGTCGCGGATCTTCTTGCGCCGGCGGAGAAACCCCGCAAGCCGCGCCTCGCGCTTCACATGGGCCGCTTCGAGCGCCGTCAGAAACACGCGTGTCAACTCGCCCACCCGGGTCGCGTGCAGGAAGTAATCCTGCATGAAATGCTCCACGGCTCGCCGCCCGCTGCTATCGCGATAGCCCATGCGGGCCGCGACCTCGACCTGAAGATCGAAGGTCAATTGATCCTGCGCCCGCCCGGTGATGAGGTGCAAATGGCACCGCACCGCCCAGAGAAAATCCTCCGCCGCCGCGAAAGCCTCGTATTCCTCCTTGCGGAAAAGGCCGATGCCGACCAGGTCCGCCGCGCGCCGGACGCCGTGCAGATATTTTCCGATCCAGTAGAGCGTTTGGAGATCGCGCAGGCCGCCCTTGCCCTCTTTGACGTTAGGCTCCAGCACATAGCGTTGGCCACCCTGACGCTTGTGGCGGTCGGAACGTTCGGACAGCTTCGCCTCTATGAACTCTGCGGCGGTCTTCTTGAAGAGATCGCTGCGCAGTCGTGTGCGCAGCTCGTCGGCCAACGGCTCGAAGCCCGCGACGTAGCGGCGCTCCAGAAGCGCGGTGCGGATCGTGTAATCCTCGCGCCCGAGGCGTAGGCAGTCCTTCACTGTGCGGCTCGCATGGCCGACCTTCAGCCGCATGTCCCAGAAGATGTAGAGCATCGTCTCGATGACGCTCTCCGCAAACGCGGTCATCTTCCATGGCGTCAGGAAAAGAAGGTCCACGTCGGAACAGGGTGCCATCTCTGCGCGGCCGTAACCGCCGACAGCCAGGACCGTGATCTTCTCGCCCTCGGTCGGATTCGACACCGGATGGAGGACGGTCGTGGCGATCGTGAAGGCGTGCCAGACCACGGCGTCGGTCAGCGCGGCATAGGCCCGCACCGTGGCACGTGCGGCGCGGGGGTGAGTCGCGAAATCGGCGGCGATCGTGTTCAGAACCTCGTTCCGCGCCGTCGTCAGGGCACGCACGATCGCGGCACGCTGATCGCGCGCATCTGCGAGATCCGCGATCAGCGCCTTAAGGTCTCCGCAGAACTTCGCGCGGTCGAAAAGGATATGGCTGGCTACGGAGGCAGGCAGATCGTCCGCGGGGAACGGCGGTTCCGCAATGTTCGATGCCGCCGCTTTGGTCCCGCGTGCGTCAGAGTCCCGCGCCGCCGAAGCTTCTCGGTGCCGGATCAATCACGACCACCTGTGAGTTTTGAATCTTTGCAATCGCAAGGCCTCTTTCGTTCGTTCCGTCGCCTCTGAGGCGGAATACGCCGTTTACGCCCGCAAAGCCAGAACCCTGCGTGAGCGCCGCACCCGTAAGCGCGTTCGACTTGCCCTGCTTCACCAAGGCGCCGATTGCCGCAACCCCGTCATAGGCAAGGCCGACGATGGCGGCAGGCGTGGGCGGCGCCCCGTAGGCCGCCGTATAGCGGCTTTCGAACTGCTGGCTGAGTTGCGGGCTGGGCATGGCGAAGATGCCGCCCTGAAGACCCGGCAGGGCGGAAGCCTGCGGCGGAACATCCCAGCGGGTGAGCCCGGCGAGTTGAACCACGTCTGCCGTCAAACCCTGTTCCCGGATCAGTTGGGTCAGGATCGGCAACGCACCGTCCGTTGTCGCGTCGACGACTATGGCATCGGCGGAATTGGCGCGTGCGGCCGAGACAACTTGCGGCGCGGCCGTGACGACACCGTTCTGCGACATGGCATAGGAGACGTTGCCGACGACGCTCGCCCCGGTCCCGGCCGCTGCGCGCGCGACGGCGCTGCGCGCCAGTTCCCCCGCGGGCGTCTGCGCGTTGACCATGAGAATGCGCCGCTTGCCCTGCCGCGCGGCATAGCCCACCACCCGGTTTGCCGTGTTCTGGAAGGTTGAACCAAGGATGAATACGTTGCCCCCGGCAATGTCAGGATTGTTCGAGAAGCTGAGGACATTGACGCCGCTCGATGCGACGGCGACACCTGCAGCGTTCGCCGACTGTGCGTAGAGCGGTCCGAGAATGATCTTCGCACCGTCGTTCACCGCCTGAGTGGCGGCGGATGCCGCCTGCGCTGGCTGGCCGGCCGTGCTGTAAACACGCAGATCGATCTGGACGCCGCTCATGTCGGCCATCGCCAGGCGCGCGGCGTTCTCGAGCGATGTCGCGAGGTGTTCGTCGGTGGTCGAACCGGACCCCGAAGGAACCAGGAGAGCGACCGGCACCGGCTCGTTCGTGTTGATGGAAGGCCCGCCTCCGCCAAAATTGACCGGGTCACAGGCCGCGAGAGCGAGTGCTGCGGCAGCAAGCGCCGCGCGCGTCAGAAACTTGCGGCGGTTGGCGAAAACGGTGAACATGCTAACATCCTCATACGGGCCGGAGGCGGAAGGCCAAATCGGGCGAAAGCCTAAGCGTTCCCCAATACGAAGTAAACGTAAGAGCAGGTGGCATGGCGGGAAACGGATCAGCGCATAAACTTCCGGCTGGCCTCTATTTCATCTCGACGCCGATCGGGGCGGCCCGCGACATCACGTTGCGTGGACTCGACATTCTGCGCGATGCGGATGTTCTGGCCGCCGAGGACACGCGGTCGCTCCGGCACCTGATGGACATTCATGGCATCTCCCTCGCAGAGAGGCCCCTATTGTCCTATCATGATCACAACGCCGAGCGGGCACGACCCAGACTTCTTGATCTGCTCGCCGCTGGCAAGTCAGTGGCCTACGCCTCGGAAGCGGGAACTCCGCTTGTCGCCGATCCCGGCTATCAGCTCGGCGTGGCCGCGATCGCGGCGGGGCATCCGGTCATCGCGGCACCGGGACCGTCGGCGGTACTGGCAGCACTGACGGTTTCTGGACTGCCCTCGGACAGGTTCCTCTTCGCGGGCTTCGCGCCCAACGCGTCGGGACAACGGCGCAAATGGATCGAAGGGCTGAAAAATGTCGAGGCGACGCTCATCCTTTACGAATCCCCAAAGCGGATTCACGCTCTGTTAGGGGATTTGACCGCAATCTTGGGCGGGATGCGCCGCGCGGCGGTGTGCCGTGAACTGACCAAGAAATTCGAAGAAGTGACGCGCGGCACGCTGGACGACATCGCCGCTTCCTATGCAGGCCGGACAGTGAAGGGCGAGATCGTCGTTCTCGTCGACCGGGCGCGTGGGTCCGCAGCGGGGGCAGAGGATATCGAGTCCGCATTGAGGGAGGCGCTGACATGCCAGACGGTCAAGGACGCAGCCGCCGCGGTAGCCGAACTGACCGGGGCGCCGAAACGGCATGTCTATCAACTAGCCCTGAAACTCGTCGCAGAAGACTGACGGGGCGCGCCGCGCAGCTCAGCGGGCTGGTGGCAGAGGAGCGTGTTGCGGCATATCTGGAAGATCGCGGGTTGCGCGTCATCGCGCGACGCTGGCGGGGTCAGTCGGGTGAGATCGACCTCATTTGCGCGGACGCATGCACCACAGTTTTCGTCGAGGTAAAAAGTGCTTCTAGCTTCGACGCGGCGGCGCAAAGCCTTCTCCCGCGCCAGATCGCCCGCATCCGCGTCGCGGCGAGCGAATTCGTGGCGACCCTGCCAGCCGGGCAGGACAGCGATATGCGTTTCGATGTCGCGCTGGTCGACGGTACCGGCCGGATCGAGATCATCGGCAACGCGCTCGGCCCCTGATCGCGGATTGCATCCCGGCCAAGCCTCGGTCATCTATCGGCACCGGAACTTGTGCAGGAAAGGCGGGCGGAATGGCACTCAAGGTCGCGATCCAGATGGACCCTATCGGTCCAATCAACATCGATGCCGATTCCACCTTCCGCATCGCATTCGAGGCGCAGGTACGCGGGCATAGGCTGTTCTATTACACGCCCGACAAGCTTTTCTACCGCGAGGGCCGCGTGATGGCGCGGGGCTGGCCGCTCGAGGTCCGGCGCGAGAAGGACAATCACTATACGCTCGGGACGGAGGCCGAGGTCGATCTGGCAGACTGGGACGTCGTCTGGCTGCGCCAAGACCCGCCCTTCGACATGGGCTACATCACCACGACGCATCTTTTGGACATGATCCATCCAGCCACGCTCGTCGTGAACGATCCCTTCTGGGTACGTAATTCGCCGGAGAAACTGCTCGTTTTGAATTTTCCTCAGCTCACGCCGCCGACGCTCATCGCCCGCGACCTTCGCACCATCCGGGACTTCAAACGCCGGCATGGCGACATCATCCTCAAACCGCTCTATGGCAATGGCGGTGCCGGTGTGTTCCGGCTTGATCCCAATGACCGGAACCTCGCCTCGCTGCACGAGCTTTTTGCGGGCATGAACCGTGAGCCGCTGATCGCGCAGAAATACGTTCCGGCCGTGACGAAAGGCGACAAGCGGATCATTCTGGTGAACGGAGAGCCGGTCGGCGCGATCAACCGGGTGCCTGCGGAGGGTGAAACCCGGTCGAACATGCATGTCGGCGGGCGGCCCGAGAAGATCGGCCTTACCGAACGAGACCACGAAATCTGCGCGGCCATCGGCCCGATGCTGCGCGAGAAGGGGCAAATATTCGTCGGCATCGACGTTATCGGCGACTGGCTGACCGAAATCAACGTGACCTCGCCGACCGGCATCCAGGAACTGGAACGGTTCGACGGCACGAACGCCGCCGCGACGATCTGGGACGTGATCGAGGCGAAGCGCGCCTAACGTCCGGCCTGGACGCTGAGCCGGTAGCTCACAGCCTCCGCGACATGCGGCTTGCGTACCATATCCGCGCCGTCGAGATCGGCGATGGTCCTCGCGACACGGAGTACCCGATGATATCCGCGCGCCGATAGGCCGAAGCGTTCGGCGACCCTGGCGAGCAGGTCGCGCCCCTCGGCATCGGGACCTGCCACCTCTTCCAGCAGCCGGCCCTCGGCGTCCGCATTGACCCGGATGCCGGGGTGATCCGCAAAGCGGGCGGTCTGCGCGGCGCGCGCGGTGGCCACCCGCTTCGCCACGACCAGGGAGCTTTCGCCGGAATCGGGCAGATCGAGGTCGGTATAGGCGACGGGTGGCACCTCGACGCGAAGGTCGATCCGGTCCATCAGCGGCCCGGAGATGCGGCCAAGGTAATCCTCGCCGCATTGCGGGACGCGGGCGCAGCTGCGGGACGGGTCGGTGAGATAGCCGCATTTGCAGGGATTCGCGGCTGCGACCAGCAGGAAGCGGCAAGGATAGCGGATATGCGCATTGGCGCGGGCGACGACGACCTCGCCCGTTTCGATCGGCTGGCGCAAGGTTTCGAGAACGGTTCGTGGAAATTCGGGAAACTCGTCGAGGAACAGGACGCCGTTATGGGCGAGGCTGATCTCACCCGGTTTCGCCCCGCGCCCGCCGCCGACGATGGCGGCCATCGAAGCGGTGTGATGCGGTTCGCGGAATGGGCGTGCGCGGCTGATCCCACCTTCGTCGAGAAGACCGGAAAGAGAGTGGATCATCGAGGTTTCAAGGGCTTCCGTGGGTGTCAGCGGCGGCAATATGCTGGGCAACCGCGCGGCAAGCATCGATTTTCCGGAACCGGGCGTGCCGACCATCAGGAGGTGATGCCGTCCGGCCGCCGCGATCTCCAAAGCCCGCTTGGCGCGTTCCTGGCCTTTCACGTCCCGCAGGTCGCGCCCATGGGTCGCAACGGTCACTTCGCCGGGTTGCGAGGGTGAGATTGGCGCGCGGTCGGTAAAGTGCCCGATCACCTCGTCGAGCGTCGCCGCGCCGATCACCTCTGTCGCGCCGACCCAGGCGGCCTCCGGCCCGCAGGCGCGGGGGCAAAGGAGGCGCCGCCCTTCCTCCGCCGCCGCCATGGCGGCGGGCAATGCGCCGATGACGGCCACCAGCCGACCGTCTAGAGACAGTTCCCCGAGCGCCACGGTATTCTCGACCTCCTCCCGCGGCAGGATGTCGATGGCAGCGAGAAGTGCCAGCGCGATGGGCAGGTCGAAATGTGAGCCTTCTTTTGGCAGATCGGCGGGCGAGAGGTTGATGGTGATGCGCTTCGAGGGCAGGGCGATGGACAGAGCGGTCATTGCGGCCCGCACCCGGTCGCGCGCCTCGCTCACCGCCTTGTCTGGCAGGCCAACGACCGAGAAGGTGGGCATGCCTGCCGAGACGGCGCACTGAACCTCGACGATCCGCGCCTCCACCCCTTCGAAAGCCACCGTATAGGTGCGCGCCACCATCTGCCGTCCCCTTAAGATTGGTTAACGGCTATCGCAGTCGTGGTTGAGAAATGGTTAACGGCCGATCATCGCCATGAAGGCGGGCCACGCCGCGGGATCGGCCATCGTCTTGTCGCGGCAGAACGGATTGCAGAAGCCCCAAACCTTGCCGTCGAGTTTCAGGAAGTCGGTGACAGGCTTTCGGGAATATGGGCAGGCTTCATTTTCCGATGGACCGTCAGTCACGGTGGCGGCCAACGGCGTGGGGCCGGGCCAGGGACGCTCGGGATAGGGTTTGGCATAGCCTGGCTGGATCAGGTTCTCCGCCTTGCCCATGGCGCGCCATTGCCTGAACGACGGATCGGCCAAGTGGATTCTGACGTAGTTGTTTGCGGCGGAAGAAACCGGCAGGTTGTAGGTCGCGATCCGGGTTGCCACCGGCGCGAAAAAAGCGTCGGCCGCCGTGTAGCGCCCGAAGAGCCAGGGCCCGTCCGTTCCGAAGCGTTCGCGGGCACGCGACCAGATGAACTCGATCCGCGCGAGGTCGTCCAGCACCTCCTTGCGGGGCGATGAGTTGCGATAGCTTGTTGGGAGGTTCATCGGACAATCGCCGCGCAGCGCGGTAAAGCCGGAATGCATTTCCGCCGACATGTACCGCGCCATCGCCCGTGCCGCCCGGTCATCGGGCCACAGACCGGCTTGGGGATGGCGTTCGGCGAGGGTTTCGGCGATGGCGAGCGTCTCGCCCACTATCTCGCCGTCCGGGGTGCGCATCGCCGGGACCAGCCGGGCCGGTGCGAATTCTGCCAAGAGCCGGTCGAAGTCGTCGGTATAAAGGATGCCACTATGGCATTTCACCGGAATCCCGAACTTCTCGAACAAAAGCCAGCCGCGCAGGGACCAGCTTGAATAGCTGCGGTCGCCGATGGCGAGGTGATAGGTCATGTGACGCTCCTCGATACATTTGCGGGACGTTATCCGGCATTGGCACAGCATGCACGCCGGCTTCTGTGAGGACGATCATCACGAGGCGTGATATGCGCCGGCGCTTGTCATCGGGCCGCACGACACCTAATCCTTAATCGGCGGGTTGACTGCAAACGAGGTCTGAATGCTGGCCGGAAAGCGCATCTTGTTGATCATGGGCGGCGGGATTGCCGCCTACAAGTCGCTCGACCTGATCCGACGGTTGAAGGAGCGCGGCGTATCGGTGACGCCGGTTCTGACCCGCGCGGCGGAGGAGTTCGTGACGCCACTGTCGGTCTCGGCGCTCGCCGGCGAGAAATGTTACCGCGACCTCTTCGATCTGACCGACGAGGCCGAAATGGGTCATATCCAGCTCTCGCGCGCTGCCGATCTGGTCGTGGTCGCGCCCGCGACGGCCGATCTTGCCGCGAAGATGGCGGCCGGGCATGCGAACGACCTCGCCTCGACGCTTCTCATGGCGACCGACAAGCGGGTCCTCGTCGCGCCCGCGATGAACCTGCGGATGTGGCTGCATCCGGCGAATCAGCGGAACGTCGCTGCGCTGAAGTCGGACGGCGTGCTCTTCGTCGGACCCAACGAGGGCGATATGGCCTGTGGCGAATACGGGCCGGGGCGGATGGCGGAGCCTCTGGAAATCGTCGCTGCGGTCGAGACGGCACTTGGCGACGGGCCGCTCAAGGGCAGGCATGTCGTCCTGACCTCCGGCCCGACGCATGAGCCGATCGACCCGGTGCGGTATATCGCCAATCGGTCTTCGGGTGCGCAGGGCGCGGCGCTTGCTGCCGCTCTGCGCGATCTGGGTGCCAGGGTCAGTTTCGTGACCGGACCCGCGACGGTGCCGCCCCCCGAGGGCGTCAATGCGATCGGCGTCGAGACTGCGGAGGAGATGCTGAACGCCGTCGAAGGCGGCCCTTCCCGCCGATGCCGCGATTTTTGCCGCCGCCGTCGCGGATTGGCGCGTCGCCAATGCGAGGGGGTCGAAGATGAAGAAGGACAGCTCTGGCAAGGCTCCCGTGCTGGATTTCGCCGAGAACCCGGACATTCTCGCCACAGTCGCGCAGATGACGAAGGGCCGCCCCGCCCTGGTCGTTGGCTTCGCAGCGGAGACGGATGATGTCGTTGCCCATGCTACCGCGAAGCGGCAGCGCAAGGGTTGCGACTGGATCGTGGCGAACGATGTGCGTCCCGCGACCGGCATCATGGGCGGGAGCGAGAATGCCGTCACGGTGATCGATGCGAAGGGGGCCGAGGAATGGCCGCGCCTGCCGAAGGATGAGGTCGCGCGACGGCTGGCCGCGCGCATCGCGGCCTCGCTTGGCGCGATGATCGAGGTCTAAGGCCTCCGGCGGAGGTATTTTTGGCAAGATGAAAGTGCAGGTCATGCATCCGACAATCCGGATTCTGCGCGAGGATTGGGCCGATCCCGAGATCGCCTTGCCCTCGTACGAGACGCCGGGTGCGGCGGGGGCGGACATCCGCGCGAATCTGCCGGAAGCCGAGCGGGCGGGCGGTTTCGTCCTGAAGCCGATGGAACGAAGGATCGTGCCGACCGGGCTTCGGGTGGAGATACCGGACGGGTTCGAAATTCAGATCAGACCGCGCTCCGGCCTCGCGCTGAAGCATGGCATCACCTTGCCCAACACGCCCGGCACGATCGACAGCGACTATCGCGGACCCTTGGGCGTCCTGCTGGTCAACCTCGGGGCCGAAGCCTACTCCGTCGGGCACGGCGACCGCATCGCGCAGATGATCGTCGCTCCGGTGGTGCAGGCGCAATTCGACGAGGTGCGGTACCTGACGGATACGGCGCGCGGTGCGGGCGGTTTCGGATCGACGGGGCGCGGATGACGGTCCTTGTCGTCTCGGCGTCGTTGGTCGTCTTCTGCCTGATCGTGAAGGTGCCCGGTCGGATCGTGCTTGGCCTTCTGGTGTTGATCTGGGCGGCGACGGTTCTGGCCCATGCGATCCTGCCCGCCGGGCATGCGCTGCCGCGCGCGCTGGGCGGCAATCTCAGCGCCTGGGTGATGCTCGGCATCATCGTGGCGGTGGTACTGGCCTACCGAGCGGTGCTGAGGCTCGCGCATGTGAAAGCGAAACTTTCCGAACAGCCAGCGCCGCAGGGCGCGTTCTCGCCCGCCGAGCTGGATCGCTATGCGCGCCACATCGTGCTGCGCGAGATCGGCGGCATGGGGCAGCGGAGGATGAAGGAGGCGAAGGTGCTGGTTGTCGGCGCTGGCGGTCTCGGTTCGCCCTCGCTTCTCTATCTCGCGGCGGCGGGGATCGGCACCATCGGGGTCATCGACGACGATACCGTGTCGAATTCCAACCTTCAGCGCCAAGTCATCCATACCGACGCAAGGATCGGGATGCCCAAGGTTTTTTCCGCCGAAGCTGCGATGAAGGCCTTGAATCCTTACGTCGAGGTCCGGCCGTACAACCGGCGCCTGACCGCGGACGACGCGCGGACGCTGTTCGGCGATTACGACCTGATTCTCGACGGGTCGGACAATTTCGATACCCGCTACCTGGTCAATGCCGCTGCCGTGGCATCTGGGAAGCCGCTCATCTCGGCCGCCATAACGCAGTGGGAGGGCCAGATCGGCCTCTACGACCCGGCGCATGACGCGCCCTGCTATGCCTGCGTGTTCCCCGAACGCCCCGCCGCCGGGCTGGCGCCGACTTGCGCCGAGGCGGGCGTGATGGGCGCCTTGCCCGGTGTCGTCGGCGCCATGATGGCGGTCGAGGCGATCAAGGAGATCACCGGCGCGGGCGAGACGCTCAGAGGACGGATCATGATCTACGACGCACTTTATGGCGAAACGCGGCAGTTCACGGGGAAACGCGATCCGAACTGCAAGGTCTGCGGCCCTCACTGAGCGCGCTGGACAGCTTCGGGCACGCCGACTACGCTCCGCCAGATGCTTGTGACAGGAGCCTTTCGATGAAACTCATGACCGTTCTCGCCGCTGCGATGGGCCTCTTCGCGACGACCGCCTTCGCCGAACTGCCGGACCTTCAGGGCCGCGAAGTGACCGTGGTGACTGAAAATGCCTATCCGCCACTTCAGTTTCTCGGTGCCGACGGCAAGGCGATCGGCTGGGAATACGACGCGATGGACGGCATCGCCAAGCGTCTGAACATGACGGTGAAATACGAGAACTCCAGTTGGGACGCGATGATCCCCGCCATCTCGGAAGGGCAGTACGATGTCGGCATGACCGGCATCACCATCCGCGACGACCGCAAGGAGAAGGTGGATTTCTCCGATCCCTACATGCGGTCCGAGATGGTCATGCTCGTCCGGGGCGACGAGAGCCGCTTTGCCGATGCCAAGGGTTTCGCCGCCAATCCCGATCTTTTCATGGCCGCGCAGCCGGGGACCACACCGTTCTACGTCGGCGTATACGATGTTCTCGACGGCGACGAGGCCAATCCCCGCATCAAGCTGATGGAGACCTTCGGCGCGACGGTCGAGGCGCTGAAATCGGGCGACGTCGATCTCGTGCTGACGGATGGCACTGCCGGAAAAGGCTATGTCGATGCCTCGAACGGCGCGCTGAAGATCATCGGTGAGCCGCTCGGGACCGAGGATTTCGGCTTCATCTTTCCGAAGGGCTCCGACCTAGTTGCGCCGATCAACGCCGCCATTGCCGAGATGAAGGCGGATGGGACGCTCGATGCGCTGAACAAGAAGTGGTTCCTCGATTACAAGATGGGCCAGTAGGGTCCATTGGCTCTGGTTCACGGGCCAGGGCCACTTCCCCGATGATCCCCCCTGCAAAGAAAGACGGCGACTTTCCCTACTGGCTGGTGGTGCTGGGTGCCACGGGGGCATGGCTTTTCTATCTTGCGCTCTCGAACGGGGTCTATGCGCAGGCGCTGTCAACGCTGTCGAAGGGCGTCTGGATGACGATCTTCGTCACGCTCACAGCCTTTTCCATGGCGGTCATCATGGGGCTTGGGCTGGCCGTCGCGACGCTGTCGCGGTTCATGATCTTGCGTCAGTCGGCGCGGCTTTATATCGAGGTGGTGCGCGGAATTCCCATCATCGTTCTGCTGCTCTATATCGCGTTTGCCGCTGCGCCCGCCGCCGTCTCTGCATGGAACTGGCTGACCGGGCCCCTTGGCCTCGACCCGCTGCGCACCCGCGACATCTCGCTTCTCTGGCGGGCGATCATCGCATTGACCATCGCCTATTCCGCCTTCATTGCCGAGGTTTTCCGCGCCGGCCTGCAATCGGTCGACGAGGGTCAGATCGAAGCGGCCAAGGCGCTCGGCCTGTCGGGTTGGCACCGGTTCCGTTTCATAGTGTTTCCGCAGGCGTTCCGGATGATCTTGCCGCCGCTGGGGAACGATTTCGTGGCGATGGTGAAGGATAGCTCGCTCGTTTCCGTCCTCGGCGTCGCGGACGTGACACAGCTTGGCAAGGTTACCGCGGCGGGGAATTTCCGGTATTTCGAAACCTACAACCTCGTCGCGCTGATCTACCTGACCATGACTATTACGCTTTCACTGATCTTGCGGCGGATCGAGATGCGGCTTCGGGCGCGGCAGGCGGCGCGTTGACCGGCACGCTTCCGCCCGCTTCAAAAAAACGTCACGCCAGTGGAACGCAGATGTTACAGTCCATGCCCTATTCCCCGCGCATCTGGCCCGTCCGGGGCCACGCATTTCAAAAGGGGCTGCCATGAAACGCCGTACTATCCTTCTTGCCGCAACCGCACTTTCCGGCATTGCCGGGGCGGCCATTGCGGGTGATCTGAACTTTGCACCCGTTGCCGCGCCGACCGACGATGCCGCGAAGCGCGCGGTCACAGTCTCCGAAAGCGCGACCATGGACGGCGTGACGACGAAGCTCGCTTACCACACGCTCTTCCGCTCGGGCGACAAGGTCGGCGATGCGGTCTTCGGCCAGGTCTTCGATAAGGACGGCACGCCGGTCTCGGTCAGCGAGGATGGTTATTCGACCAATCCCGACTACACGTCGCTGATCCCGGTCGGCGGCAAGATCTTCTCGCTGACCCATTTCGAGAACCTGCCTGGGACGATGTATCTGAGCGAGCTTCAGATGGATTCCGAGGGCAATATGAAGCCGGTTTCCACCAGGCCGCTCGACTTCTCGGCCCTTGGCGGCTTTTGGGACCCGTGTGCAGGCAGCGTGACGCCGTGGAACACGCATCTCGGCTCCGAGGAGTACCCACAGGACGCGCGAGCCTTCGAGACCGCCGCAACGCTTGAGGAACTGGGCGACGACGAAGCGCCGGAAATGGCCGCTTATTTCGGGCTCGATCCCAAGACGATGACGATGGACGAATACCGCGCTGCGGTGAACCCCTACAATTACGGCTACGCCACCGAAGTCACCGTCAGCGAAGCGGGGGACGCGACCATCGCCAAGCACTATGCGATGGGCCGCGTTTCAGTCGAACTGGCGAACATCATGCCGGACCAGAAGACCGCCTACATCTCGGATGATGGCACCAATGTCGGGCTCTTCCGCTTTGTCGCCGACAAGGAGGCCGACCTTTCCGCCGGTCAACTCTTCGCAGCGAAATGGGTGCAGACATCGGATGCAAACGGCGGTGCGGCGAACCTTGAATGGGTCGATCTCGGCCATGGCGATGATGCGACCATCGCGGACCTCATCGCCAAGGGCACGAAGTTTTCGGATATCTTCGAAACTGCCGACTTCAACGCCGACGGCTCCTGTCCCGAGGGCTTCATGTCGTCGAACGCGGAAGGACGCGCCGAGTGTCTGAAGGTCAAGCCGGGCATGGAAGCCGCCGCCTCGCGTCTGGAAACCCGCCGCTATGCCTCGATGATGGGGGCGACGACCGAGTTCCGGAAGATGGAAGGCTCGGTCTTCAATCCGGACAAGATGAGCCTCTATGTCGCGATGTCGGAAGTCGCGAAGGGCATGACCGACGGGGACGAGAAGGCCGACAAGGGTGGCCGCAACGACATCCGCCTTGCCAAGAACACCTGCGGCGCGGTCTATGAAGTCGCGCTTGACGGTTCCTATGTCGGCACGACGATGACCGCGGTGATCGCGGGCAAGCCGACGGAATACGCCGCCGACAGCCCCTATGCGGGCCAGGAATGCGATATCGACGGCATCGCGAACCCCGACAACATCACCTACATCCCGGGCTACGACACGCTCATCATCGGCGAGGATACCGGCTCTGGCCACCAGAACGACGCGGTCTGGGCGCTGAACCTTGGCAAGGGTGAAATGACGCGCATCGCGACCACGCCCTACGGGTCCGAAGCGACTTCGGTCGACTGGTATCCGAATGTCGATGGCCACGGCTACCTGACCATGGTCGTGCAGCACCCCTACGGTGAATCCGACGCGGACAAGCTGACGGACCGTGAGCAGGCGCGCGGCTATATCGGCTATATCGGGCCGTTCCCGGCGCTGACGAACTGATCCCGTCGCAGCGTGGACGTAACGGGGCCCTCCGGGGCCCCGCTTCATTTTGACGTGTGGGTGCTGGAGGTTCCCCAAGGCTCTGAATAGAGTGGCGGCAAAGGAGAGAGCCCATGATCAATCCGCTGCTGGTTCCCTGGACCGGCCCCTTCGCCTTGCCGCCGTTCGCCGACATACGCGACGAGGATTTCGGCCCGGCCTTCGATGCCGGCCTGGCCGAAGCACGCCGGAACGTGGCGGCGATCTCAGGCACCTCGGCGCCGCCGACTTTTGCCAACACGATCGAGGCGCTGGAGCTTTCCGAGGAGATGCTCGACCGGGTTTCGGGCGTCTTCTACAACCTCGCCGGGGCGGATTCGACCCCAGCGCGCGAGGCGTTGCAACGCGACCTCGCGCCGAAGATGGCAGCCTTTTCGGCCGAAGTCACGATGAACGCCGACCTCTTCGCCCGCATCGACAGTCTCTGGCAGGCGCGCGATACGCTTTCCCTCACCGACGAACAGGCCCGCGTGCTTGAGCTTTACCGCCGCATGTTCGTCCGCGCCGGGGCAGCGCTTGACGGTGCGGGCCGCAAACGCATGGCCGAGGTCAAGGAGCGGCTCGCCGTTCTCTCCACGGAGTTCAGCCAGAACCTTCTGGCAGACGAGCGCGACTGGACCCTGCAACTGTCCGAGGCCGACCTCGACGGGTTGCCAAATTTCGTCGTGACCACCGCCCGCGCCGCTGCCGAGGAGAAGGGGCTTGGGGGGCATGTCCTGACCACCAGCCGGTCGCTGATCGTGCCCTTCCTGCAATTCTCGCCCCGCCGCGATCTGCGCGAACTTGCCTACAAGGCCTGGGTCGCGCGGGGCGCTAATGGCGGCGAGACCGACAACCGCGCCATCGCCGCCGAAATTCTGAAACTCCGCGAGGAACGTGCGCGACTTCTGGGCTACGACAGCTTCGCGGCCTACAAGCTTGAACCCGAGATGGCCAAGACGCCAGAGGCGGTGCGCGACCTTCTGATGCGCGTCTGGAAACCGGCGCGCGCCAAGGCGCTGGCGGATGCCGATGTGCTGACCAGGATGATGCATGAAGACGGCATCAACGGCGATCTCGAACCCTGGGACTGGCGTTACTATTCCGAAAAGCGGCGGCTTGCGGAACACGACCTCGATGAAGCTGAGCTGAAACCCTATTTCGGGCTCGAGGCGATGATCGGCGCGGCCTTCGATACGGCCCACCGGCTCTTCGGGCTTGAATTCAGTCCGCTCGACGCGCCGCTGTATCACGCGGATGCGCGCGCTTGGGAGGTTACCCGGAACGGACGCCATCTCGCCGTCTTCATCGGTGACTACTTCGCGCGCGGGTCGAAGCGCTCGGGGGCGTGGTGTTCTTCGTTTCGTGGCCAGCGCAAACTTGGCGGTGAGCAGCGCCCGATCGTCGTCAATGTCTGCAACTTCGGGAAACCGGCCTTGGGCGAACCCGCCCTTCTGTCATGGGACGATGCGCGCACGTTGTTCCACGAATTCGGCCACGCGCTTCACGCGATGCTCTCGGACGTGACCTACGGCTTCATCTCCGGCACCTCGGTCGCGCGCGATTTCGTCGAGTTGCCGAGCCAGCTTTACGAACACTGGCTGGAAGTCCCCGAGGTCCTCGACCGTCACGCCCGTCATGTGCGCACCGATGCTCCCATTCCCGCCGCGCTGCGCGACCGGCTGATCGCCGCATCGACCTACGATCAGGGCTTTGGCACCGTCGAATACATCGCTTCCGCCCTTGTCGATCTTGCCTTCCATCAAGGTGCCGCGCCCGCTGATCCGATGGCGGTACAGGCGGAAGTCCTCGACAGCATCGGAATGCCCCGCGCCATCGACATGCGCCACGCGACTCCGCATTTCGCACACGTCTTTTCCGGTGACGGCTACTCGGCAGGCTACTACAGCTACATGTGGTCCGAAGTGATGGACGCCGACGCCTTCGACGCATTCCGCGAGGCGGGCGACCCGTTCGACAAGGACACGGCCGATCGGCTCGAACGCGCAATCCTCTCGGCGGGCGGATCGCGGGAGGCGGACGTCCTCTATCGTGATTTTCGGGGCAGGATGCCGGGGGTCGAACCGCTCCTGCGCGGTCGTGGCCTGAACGACGCGGCGTAGCGATCCACGTCGCCTTCAAACTCCCATACCGGAGGTAACCTGCTGCACCATGGCTACTGATTTTCTGATCGTCGGCGGAGGTATCGCCGGAATATCCGCCGCGGCGCATCTGTCCGCGCTTGGTTCCGTCACGGTGCTCGAGGCGGAGGATCACCTCGCCTTCCACGCTTCGGGCCGGTCCGCAGCACTTTATGAACCGCGCTATGGCCCGCCCGCCATCGTGGCGCTGTCGCAAGCGAGCGAAGCGGCGCTTCGCACCGTCGCTGGCGGAGTTCTGTCGCCGCGCGGGCTGCTGATGGTGGCCGCGAAGGGCGATACCGCTTTCGGCGCGGACGTAGCCGCGCTCGGCCTCGATCCGATCAGCGTGGACGAGGCACGGGCAATGGTGCCGATCCTTTCTTCCACGGCGGTCACACGGGCAGCCTTTGCGGGCCATGCGTGGGATATCGACACCGACCGGCTGGTGCAGGGCTACGCACGCATGGCGCGTGACAACGGCGCGCGGATCGTCACTGGCGCGAAGGTCTCCGATATCGCCCGCGACGGCGAACGCTGGATCGTCACGACGCCGAAGGGCGTGTTCGAGGCGCGCACGCTCATCAACGCGGCAGGCGCCTGGGTGGATCAGGTCGCCGAGATGGCGGGGATTCGACCGCTCGGCTTCACACCGCTCCGCCGGTCCATGGCGCGGATTCCGGCGCCTGGCGGAGTCGACGTCTCGTCATGGCCGATGGTATTTGGGGCGGGCGAAAGCTGGTATGCCAAACCCGATGCCGGCGCGCTGATCGTGTCGCCCGCAGAAGAACATCCGAGCGAACCGCATGACGCCTGGGCTGACGACATGGTGCTGGCGGAAGGACTGGCACGATACGAGGCGATGGTAACCGCGCCTGTCGAGCGTCTGCTCGCCTCATGGGCCGGCCTTCGGACATTTTCACCTGACCGCTCGCCCGTAATCGGGCGCGACAGGGCGGAGCCGGATTTCGTCTGGTTCGCGGGGCAGGGCGGCTATGGGTTCCAGTCCGCGCCCGGCGCGGCGGCGCTGATCGCGGATCTCATCGCTGGCCGCGCCGCGACCGCCGGCGCGGACGTCGCACGGGCGGTTTCCGCCGGGAGGTTCCGGTGACCGGGCCACGCAAGCTCGATTTGCCGGACAGCGCGTCTGGCACGCATGCAGATGGCCGGCGAAACGCCCCCTCCGCGGAACGCAACGTCGATGCCATTCTGGATGTGTTGCGGCGCTACGCACCAACGCGCGGTCGCGCGTTGGAGATTGCCAGCGGGACGGGTCAGCACATCTGCCGCTTTGCCGCCGCGTTCCGCGATATCGAATGGTTCCCCTCCGAAGCCGATCCGCAGCGGTTCGAAAGCATCAACGCGTGGCGCGCACATGCGGATTGCCCAAACCTCAACGCGCCGAAGCATCTCAACGCGACAGAGATTCCGTGGCCGGACGACGGCGCCGCTTATGACCTGATTGTCCTGATCAACCTTCTGCACCTCATCTCAAAGGATGAAGCCAAACGTCTGCTGCACGGCGTCGCCAGCGCGCTCTGCCCCGGTGGCACCTTTCTGCTTTACGGCCCGTTCCGCCGCGACGGGAAGCTAACCAGTGATGGCGACGCGGCTTTCGATGCGCACCTACAGGCTCAGGATCCCGCGATTGGCTACAAGAACGACACCTGGGTCCGCAGTTGTGCTGCGGAACTCGGGCAGGACGTCTTGCAGGTGGAGCAGCTGCCGGCAAACAATCTGGCGTTCATCATCCGCAGGCCGCGCTGACCCTTCACATTCCTGATCTGGAATGCATTGACGCAAGTCAAGGCCTCGCCAAGCCTCGTGTGAGAGATAAACACACAGCAACAGTCACGGAACAGAAGATGAGCTACAAATCTGATATCGCCGAAATGCGAGACGAGCTTCGTGCCCTCTACAAGGCCATTCCCGGCGCGACTGGCGGCTTCGCGACCCTGTCGAAGGCCGTGAAGGAGGACGGCGTTCTCGGTGTCAAGGAGAAGGAATATGTCGCCGTCGGCATCGCGGTCGCGCAGCGTTGCACGCCTTGCATCAACTTCCATGTCGAGGCTCTGATGAAGGCGGGCGCGACGCGCGAGGAACTGGGCGACGTCCTTGGCATGGCGCTCCAGATGGGTGGTGGACCGGCTCTGATGTATGCCGCGCACGCGCTGGCCTGTTGGGATGAACTTGCGGGTCAATGATACAAAGCGCGAAGCCGCCCAAGGAAATGCTTGCCTGAGACGCATAGCACGGCATGATCGGACAAACTGACTCGAACCGGGTAGATCCGATGCGCCACGCTCTTCTCGCCGCACTTGTCCTTTCGGCGCTCGCGCTGTCGTCCTGCGGCAGGCGCGAAAGCGTGTCGAAGCTGAGCGATGCGGATTTAAGCGTGCCTGCACCGGCGACGGTGCGCTTTTCTGACGCCGACCCGGTCGAGTGGAACGGCAGCCATCCGACTGGCTACCCGGTCCATGGCATCGACGTCGCCCGCTTCCAGACCGCGATCGACTGGCCGACAGTCCGCGACCACGGGGTGAGTTTCGCATTCATCAAGGCGACCGAGGGCGGCGACCGCGTCGATCCGATGTTCAAGGATCACTGGCGCGGCGCACGACGGGCGGGTGTCTTGCGTGGCGCCTATCACTTCTATTACCACTGCCGTCCCGCCGCGGAACAGGCGCGCTGGTTCTTCCGCAACGTGCCGAAGGAAAGGGGGATGCTGCCCCCCGTCCTCGACATGGAGTGGACGCCGTTCTCGCCGACCTGCACCACCCGCCGTCCGGCTACCGAGATAAGGGCTGACGCAGGCAAGATCATCGGCATGTTTTCTGCCCATTACGGGACACGGCCTATCCTCTACACCACGGTCGATTTCTTCCGCGACAATGAGCTTTGGCGGGTGTCCGGCACGGATTTCTGGTTGCGTTCGGTGACCGCACATCCAGCCGAGCGCTATCCCGGCCATGACTGGACCTTCTGGCAATATAGCGGCACCGCGACGATTCCGGGTGTGCGGGGGCAGGTCGACGCGAATGCCTTTGCCGGATCGGCGTCAGCCTGGCAACAATGGCTCGCCGCGCGGCAACTCTGATCCGCGCGCGCGACGCATGAGAAAGCCGACCGTCGGGCCGGCTTTCTGCGTTTGAGCGTAAGGCGGCGCTTCAGCCGTCGATGCGGATGCGGGCGTTCGTCGGGTCGAAGGGACCGTCCTCGACGACCTCGGCGTCCCATTCCGCGCGCAGCATCCGCACCTTCAACTTGGTACCCACGTCGGCAAGATCGGGGCGGACATAGCCCATGCCGATCTGCTTGCCGAAGGCGACCGACCAGCCGCCCGAGGTCAGGCGACCGATCTTCTCACCGTCCTTCAACAGCGCTTCCTTGCCCCAGGGATCGGTATCTTCCGGACCGTCGATCAGGAGCGTCACGCATTTCGAACGGATGCCGGTGTCGAGCATCGCCTGCTTGCCACGGAAGTCCTTGGAAAGGTCGATGAAGCGGTCGAGTCCGGCCTCGGCAGGCGTCGCGTCGCGGCCAAGCTCGGTGCCGAAGGCACGGTAACTTTTCTCCTGACGCAGCCAGTTCTGCGCCCGTGCGCCGACAAGCTTCATCCCGTGCTTCGCGCCCGCTTCCACGAGTTGGTCCCAAAGGTAGCGGCCCATCTCGACCGGGTGGTGAAGCTCCCAGCCAAGCTCGCCCGTGTAGGCGACGCGGATCGCGTTGACCGGGCACATGCCGAGCTCGATCCTGCGGGCCGAAAGCCACGGGAAGCGCTTGTTCGAGAGCACCGTCGCGGGGTCCGCGTCCTTGACGATCTCCTTCAGGATGTCGCGTGACGCAGGTCCCGCGATGGCGAAGACGCCCCACTGGGTCGTGACATCGTGGATGTCGATCCAGCCGCCGCCCTGTCCCATGAAGTCCTCGGCGGATTTCTTCAGGAAGTCGGCATCATAAGCCGTCCAGGCGCCGGCGCTGACCAGGTAATAGTCGTTCTCGCCGTTGCGGACGATGGTGTATTCGGTCCGCGTTGTGCCCGCATCGGTCAGCGCATAGGTCAGGTTGATCCGGCCGACCTTCGGCAGCGCGTTGCAGGTGAACCAGTCGAGGAACGCCGTCGCCCCCGGTCCGCGCAGGAGGTGCTTGGTGAAGGCCGAGGCGTCGATCAGGCCCGCGGTCTCGCGGATCGCTTTCGCCTCGTCCACCGCATATTGCCACCACGCGCCGCGTCGGAAGCTACGGGAATCGTGGTCGAAAGAGGCAGGCGCATCCTTCGGACCATAGTAGTTCGGCCTTTCCCAGCCATTCACCTGACCCATCTGCGCGCCCGCGGCTATCTGGCGGTCATACGCGGGCGCGGTGCGCAGGGGCCTGCAGGCTTCGCGCTCTTCGTCGGGGTGGTGGAGGATGAAGACGTGCTCGTAGCATTCCTCATTCTTCCGCGCCGCATATTCGGTCGTCATCCAGTTGCCGTAGCGCTTGGGGTCGAGGCTGGCCATGTCGATCTCGGCTTCGCCTTCGGTCATCATCTGGGCGAGGTAATAGCCGGTGCCGCCCGCCGCGGTGATGCCGAAGGAAAAGCCCTCGGCCAGCCACATGTTGCGCAGACCGGGCGCGGGGCCGACGAGCGGGTTGCCGTCCGGCGTGTAGCAGATTGGCCCGTTGAAATCGTCCTTCAGCCCCACTTCTTCCGAGGACGGCAAGCGGTGGATCATCGCCATGTATTCCTCCTCGATCCGCTCCAGGTCGAGCGGGAAGAGATCGGCGCGGAACGATTCCGGCACGTCGTAGAGGAAGCGGGCCGGGGCGTTCCGCTCATAGGGGCCAAGGATCCAGCCACCGCGCTCCTCGCGCACATACCACTTGGCGTCGGCATCGCGCAGGACCGGGTGCTCCGGGTTCCCGGCCTTGCGCCACTCCTGAAGCATCGGGTCCGGCTCGGTCACGATATACTGGTGTTCGACCGGGATCGCCGGGCTCCTGATCCCCAGAAGCCGGGCGGTGCGCTGGGCGTGGTTGCCGGTCGCGGTCACGACATGCTCGGCGGTGATGACGATCTGTTCGTCGGAGGGAACGAGGTTGCCGCCTTTCTCGACCATCTTCGTGCAGGTCACCTGCCATTCCGACCCGGTCCATCTATAGGCATCGACCTGCCACTTGCGTTCGATCGTCACGCCATGCTGGCGGGCGCCCTTGGCCATCGCCTGGGTCACGTCGGCGGGGTTGATGTAACCGTCCTGCGGATGGAAAAGCGCCCCCTTCAGGTCTTCGGTGCGCAGAAGCGGCCAACGCTCCTTCATCTCTCTCGGCGTCAGGAATTCGTGATAGACGTCCGCCGTCTCCGCGACCGACGAATAGAGCATGAATTCGTCCATCCGCGCGTCAGTCTGTGCCATGCGCAGGTTGCCGACCACCGCGAAGCCAGCGTTCAGACCCGTCTCCGCCTCCAGCGACTTGTAGAAATCGACCGAGTATTTGTGGATGTGGGTCGTGGCGTAACCCATGTTGAACAAAGGCAGCAGACCCGCCGCGTGCCAGGTCGAGCCCGAAGTCAGCTCATCCCGTTCCAGCAGCATCGTGTCCCAGCCGGCCTTGGCCAGATGATAGGCGATCCCGGTTCCCACGGCGCCGCCACCGACGACAAGGGCTTTGACTTGGGTTTTCATCGGCCGACTCCTCACATTCGCGTCCGCACCTTATCTGCCAGAGGATGCGGTTGCGCGAACGGTCTGCCCGACCTAAAGCGGTGGAAAAACGACATGGAGGGCGGAGGGCACTCGACCCCGATGCTTCGCGGGCCTACATCCTCTCCGAAGAAGCGCGATCAGAGGAGACTTTCATGGCACGGACAATCATCATCGAAAAGAATGGCGGGCCGGAGGTTCTGAAGGTCGTCGATCGCGCCGTGAGTGAACCGGGACCGGGTGAGATCCGCATCGCGCAGAAGGCGCTGGGGCTGAACTTCATCGACGTCTATCAGCGCATGGGGCTTTACAAGCTGCAACTTCCCGCGGCGCTCGGCATGGAGGCGGCCGGCATCGTCGAAGCCGTGGGTGCAGGCGTCACGCATTTGAAGCCCGGCGACCGCGCTGCCTATGCCGCGAACCTTCCCGGCGCCTATGCCGACACGCGCGTCATGCCCGCCGCGCAGGTCTGCTCGCTGCCAGACGCGATTTCCTTCGACGAAGGCGCCGCGATGATGCTGAAGGGGCTGACGGTCGATTACCTCTTCAACCGCACGACGCCCATCGCGAGGGGCGACTGGGTGCTGTTCCACGCAGCGGCGGGGGGCGTCGGCCTCATCGCCTGCCAATGGGCGAAGTCGGAAGGCATCAACCTGATCGCCACCGCCGGATCGGACGAGAAGTGCCGGATGGCGCTCGACCATGGTGCCACCCATGCGATCAACTACCGGACCGAGGATTTCGCGAGCCGCGTACGCGAGATCACCGGGGGGCGCGGCGTCGATGTCGTGATGGATTCCGTCGGCAAGGACACCTTCGAAGGCTCGCTGAATTCGCTTCGCCCGCTTGGCATGATGATCTCCTTCGGCAACGCCTCGGGTCCGGTTCCACCCATCGATCTGCTCGCACTCGCCTCGCGCGGATCGCTCAAGATCACGCGGCCGACGCTTTTCACGCACATCGCGGATCATGCGACCTGCCAGGAAATGGCCCGCAGACTTTTCGACAAGGTCACATCCGGCGCCGTGAAGATCGAGATCGGCCAGCGCTTTCCCCTTGATCAGGTCGCCGACGCCCATCGCGCGCTCGAATCGCGAATGACCACCGGCTCCACGATCCTGACGCTCTAGGCTCAGTCGCCGACTGTGCAACGCTTGCCGAGACCGCTCTGCTTGCAGGTTCCGGCGCTGAAGACATTGACCTTGATCTTGTTCGCGCTGGCAGGCTGGATCGGCGTATTGGTCGTCAGGGCCGGTTCTGCCTTACCAAAGCCGAGACTGCCAAGGATGCTCCCGACGATCCCGCCTCCGGTGAATGAGGGTTCCGCCGGCTCCGTGGCGTCGGGGGCCGGCGCCGGTATCGCCGCCGTTCTCGTATCGGTCTGCGCGGAGGATGCGGCTGCAATGTCGCCGATCCGGTCATGCATGCCTTCGAGCTTCGCCCTGGCCTTCTCGTACTGTTCGTCACTGACCTTGCCGAGACGGTGCATCATATCCAACGCGGCCATCTGCATCCGGTACTGGCCTTCGATTGCCTCGACGCGTTGCTTCGCGGCGGCCTCCTCCACCCGCCGCTCCGCCTCTGCGCGCTGCTGTTCGGGCGGAATCGCCTTGGCAGCGCTGCCAATCTCCGCGACCGGGGTTTCCAGCACCTTGTTCAGCCGGTCGTAGTCGATGCCGCCCAGCAGATCGACGATATCACTGTCCCCGGCGCGGGCGCGAAGCGATATCTTGACCTCCCTGCCGATCTGACCCGTGATGACGCGATAGTCCGCGTCATCGGCGCTCATGCCCAACATGCCCCGCTCAAGCCGGAAGGTGACGCCCTTGACGATGGCGAAGCCGGATTTTGAGGACAGCGCTTCCATGTTGTTCGCAACCATCTGGAGCGCCGCGCCTGCAATCCCGCCCCCGCCGGATTTCATGATCGACAGGCGCAGGGCAACCACCGCGCCGGGTTTTTCATAGACGAAGACTTCGCGCGCATCCTTGTGTGCGCCCGCCGCAGTGTCCAATGCCGCCAGCGCCGCCATGGTCGGGTCCTGCTTGATCTCGTCCGGCAGGAAATCGTCCTTTTGCATATCGTACCGGCGACCTAGGAGATCGGCGCTTTTGGCGTCCCAATCGTGCCGCGTCCAGCCTTCCGGTGCTTCCGGTAGTAAGTCGCGCGGGTCCGAGGAGATCAGGCTTTGTCGTTCCGCCGCGGCCATGACCGCCTGTTTCTGGCCGACAAACCGCTCGGATATCGACCCGACATAGTCGCCTACGCCGAACTTGCCTGGCGCCGATCCTGCGGTCTTCGCCTGATTGAGGTAGTCCACCGCGCCCACGGCGAGGGTCGCAATCGCAATGAACGCGCCCAGATACGCTTTCGACATCGTTCGCTCCGTACTCCGATGCGGTGGGAGATGGCAGGCAAAACAGGCAAAAGCGGGGCGCGTGAGAGACGTTTTGGGGTTCCCGTTCGAGGTTCTCAGGCGCGCGACAGAACCAGTCCGCCAGCGACCAGAACGACGGCGGCCATCCGCTGCAACGAGATCGGATGCACCGGCAGACCGAAGGCCCCGATATGGTCGAGCATGAGCCCGGCCGTCAACTGCCCGAGGATGATCGCGGTTAGCGCGGTCAGGGCGCCGACGCTGCCGATGCCGCTGATGATCGCCCAGACATAGAAAGCGCCGAGCAGCCCGCCAACGAGCTGCCACACGGGGACGACGGCAAGCCGCGCGACCGGCGCCATACCCGCGCTCGCGAGCGCCGCGAGAAAAAGAACGGCGAAACCCACGGCGAAGGACACCGCGGCGGCGGCCAGAGGACTCGACAGCGACCGGCCGAGCGCACCATTGATCGGCGCCTGCACGGCGATCGCAGCGCCGCCGAGGCAAATCAGGATCAGAGATACGATCTGGCCGGAGGTCATTTGCTAGAGCATCCCCGGCACGACGAGATCGGGTGGGCGGTGGCCGTCGGCGAAGGTCTTGATATTTATGATGACCTTCTCGCCCATCTCGACCCGCCCCTCGACCGTGGCCGAGCCCATATGCGGCAGGAGGACCACGTTGGTCAGTTCCCGCAGGCGCGGATTGATCTCATGCCCATGCTCGAACACGTCGAGCCCGGCACCCGCGATCTCGCCCGCGCGCAGCATCCGCGTCAGGGCGTTTTCGTCGATGACTTCGCCACGCGAGGTGTTCACGATGACGCCGGTCGGTTTCATCAGTTTCAACCGCCGCGCGTTCATGAGATGGAAGGTCGAGGGCGTATGCGGACAGTTGACCGATATCACATCCATCCGGCTGACCATCTGGTCGAGGCTTTCCCAATAGGTCGCGTCGACCTCGGCCTCCTGATCGGGGCGGAGCCTCTTGCGGTTGTGGTAGTGGATCTGCATCCCGAAGGCATGGGCGCGCTTGGCGACGGCGGTGCCGATCCGGCCCATCCCGAGGATGCCCAGGCGGCGACCGCCGACACGGCCGCCCATCATCGCGGTCGGTGCCCATCCCTGCCAGTTGCCCGACTGCATCAAAGCCAGCCCCTCGGGGATGCGCCGCGTGACCGCAAGGATCAGCGCCATGGTCATGTCGGCGGTATCTTCGGTCACGACGCCGGGCGTGTTCGAGACCAGAACCCCGCGTTGCCGCGCCGAGTGCACATCGATATGATCGACGCCCGCGCCGTAGTTCGCGATCAGCTTCAGCCGCTCGCCCGCCTGAGCCAGAAGGTTGGCATCGATCGGATCGGTCACGCAGGGCACCAACACATCCGCACGCTGCATCGCCGCGCCCAGTTCGTCGCGCGTCATGCGTGTGTCGGGGTCGCGAAGCTCGACGTCGAACAACTCCTTCATCCGGGTCTCGACGACCTCGGGCAAGCGTCGCGTCACCACAACACTCAGACGCTTGGATCCCATGAGATGGCTCTCCTATCTTCCCTCGGCGCTTCCATACTGGCAAAGTGCCGCCGAACGGGGCAAGTCACAAGCCCTGAAACACGGGGCATCTCCCGACAATACAGGCAAGAGTTCAGATGAAGTTCGTCCCTGTCCGGCGCCAGTTGCTGCGTCACTTCGCCGTTGTCGGCTGTCTCGCCCTTACCGGGTTCGCGCCGCTTCCGGCCGCGGCGGAGGAAGGTCCGAAGGGGCCGGTCACGAGCCTTCCCCTGCCACGCTATGTCTCGCTCAAGGCGGGCGAGGCGAATGCCCGGCGCGGCCCAAGTCTGTCGCACCGCATCGACTGGGTGTTTCGTCACCGCGACATGCCGCTGAAGGTAACGGGTGAGTTCGGCAACTGGCGGCGGGTCGAGGATAATGAGGGGCAGGGCGGCTGGGTCCACTACACACTGATCTCCGGCGTGCGGACCGTGCTTTTCGAACCCGACCGGACCGCGCTGCGCAGCAGCCCTGACCCGCAAGCCGACGAAGTGGCCGAAGCGGAAACGGGCGTCATCGGGCGGCTTGGCGAATGCAACAAGGACTGGTGTCGCGTGACGGCGGGCGGCGAACGCGGCTGGGTGGAGAAGACCGCGATCTGGGGTGTCGATCCGGAAGAGTTGCGCGACTAGGATCTTGTACCCGCCGGCATTTCTGAAGCGGCCGCAACCTGCTAGACCGGGGAGCCAGAATCAGGAACGGCAATGACGAACGGAACTTCTCTCAATTTGTCGGCAGGCGCGGCATCGGTGACGGTGGCGCTTGCCCTGGTCGCGCTCAAGCTCTGGGCGCTGGGTATGACCTCGTCGCTTTCGGTCGCCGCCTCGCTTGCCGACAGTGCGCTCGACCTGATGATGTCGCTCGGTGGCTTGATGGCGATCCTCTATGCCGCGCGGCCTGCGGACGAGGATCATGCCTTTGGCCATACCTCGGTCGAGGATCTGGCGGCGCTTGGGCAATCCATCTTCATCCTCGTCTCCGCCGGTGCGATCGGCTGGACAGCCATCGCCCGGCTGAACTCCGACGCGCCGAGCGCGATTGCCGCCCAAGGGCGAGGGATTGCGGTCCTGCTGATCTCCATCGCGCTGACCTTCGGCCTTGTCCTCTGGCAGCGCCGGGTGGCTTCGCGCACGGGCAACCGCGTCGTTCGGGCGGATTCACTCCACTACATGTCGGACCTCATCCCGAACATCGGCGCCATCGCCGCGCTCTGGATGTCGCATCAGTTCGGGACAGGCTCGGTGGACAGCGTCGTGGCACTCGCCACCGCCGCAATCCTGCTTGTCGGGAGCTTGCGTATCGGCAAGGGCGCCTGGGACGCGCTGATGGACCGCCGCGCCGATCCCACGCTGATCGAGGGGATCGGTCGTATCGCGGAAACCTGGCCCGGGGTGCGCGGCTATCACGACCTCAAGACCCGCACCGCGGGGAGCGTCGTCTTCGTCAACATCCACCTCGAACTGGATGGCGAACAGACCCTGCGCGAGGCGCATTCCATCGGTGCCGGGCTCAGGCACAAGATCATCGAGACCTATCCGCAATGCGACGTGATCGTGCACAAGGACGTGGCGCGCGCGCCATGACGAAAGGCCGACCCTTTCGGATCGGCCCCCGACTGCCCGAGCTGCTGCCTCAGCCCTTTCGGACTTCCTTCAACTTCTCGATGCCGATCATCTTCATCATGGCCTTTTCGTAATAGGGCTCGCTCGTGCCCTTTTTGACCTTGTGGATGAAGTATTTCTCGAACGCGATCTTTGCGAGGTGGACCCACTTGCCCGACGACGCCCAGTTGACGTTGCGGGGCGGGATCTGCGGCTGCGCCACGAAGGCGACGCCGCTGTCGCCGAAATCGGCGAGGCAGACGGCGTTCCAGGTGCCGACATTGTCCGGCTCCTGCCCGCGCAATACCTGGCCGAGGTTATGGGCCGTGGCCGTCACCATGCTTTCGATCATGAAGCCGGTCTTCGGCACGCCGCAGGGCACTGGCGTCGGACCCATCGGCGGAATGGCGACACAGACGCCGATCGAGAAGATGTTGGGGAACTTGGGGTTGCGCTGATGCTGGTCGACGATGGTGAAGCCGCGCGGGTTGGTCAGCCCCTCGATGCCCTTCACCGCATCGACGCCCCGGAAGGCCGGAAGCATCATCGAGAACCCGAAGGGCAGTTCCTTCTCGGCCTTGACCGTGCCGTCCTCGTTGATCTCCTCCACCGTCATCTTCCCGGCTTCGACCTTCTTCACGCGGGTCGAGGTCATCCACTTGATGTGGTGGTTGCGCATCTCGGATTCGAGCAGCCCCTTGGTGTCGCCGACACCGTCGAGGCCGAGATGGCCGATATAGGGTTCCGACGTCACGAAGGTCATCGGCACCTTGTCGCGGATCTTGCGGCGGCGCAGTTCCGTATCGAGGATGAAGGTGAATTCATAAGCAGGGCCGAAGCAGGAAGCGCCCTGCACCGCGCCGACGATGATCGGGCCGGGATTCTTGCAGAACTCCTCAAAGGCGATACGGCCCTTTTCGGCATGATCGATATGGCAGATCGACTGGGTGAAACCGCCATGCGGGCCAAGCCCCTCGATCTCGTCGAAGGCCAGTTCCGGACCCGTAGCTATGATGAGGTAGTCGTAGTCGAGCGAGGAGCCGTCCTCCAGATCCATCCGGTTTTCCTCCGGATGCACGCGCTTGGCGGCGACGGTCTTGAAGTCGATGTTCTTCTTCTTCATCGTCTCGGAAAGGTCGATGGAGATATCCTTGCGCTCGCGCCAGCCGACCGCGATCCAGGGGTTCGACGGCACGAAGTGATATTTCGTGTCCTTGGTGACGACCGTGATCCGGTCTTCCTTCCTGATCTGGTCCGCAAGCTCATAGGCCATGATCGACCCGCCGAGCCCGGCACCCAGAATAACGATATGCGCCATGCGAATTCCTCCCGCCACCCGACTCCCCCGTCGGCGTGTATTCTCAATACATATATCATTTTAAGAATGTGTATATGATTCAAATCAAGGTCAGATCGCCGCAGCAGAAATGAAAAAGGCCCCGCCGGTGGCGGGGCCTGTCTTGTGTTCGGATGGGTCAGGCTGTCTTGCGCCGCCGTCTCAGGGCTCCGAGGCCCGCCAGCCCGCCAAGTAACATGAGGCCGGCCGCCGGCACCGGAACCGGCGCGATGTTGGTCAACAGGTTCTGCGTGCCCGGCGCGCTCAGGATCGTGACGCCACCGGACGTGCTCCAGCTGCCCGTTGAAATCGCGTTCAACCAGCTTTGTGCGAGATTGCGCGTGGCGTTGTTTGACGAAGTCATCTTGAACCCGCCCTTGGTCAGGTCGAGCTTTGATGTGCTTTCGTTGGCGATTTCCCAGACCGCCATCTGGAACGCCGCCGCCGAGGTCGCGCCGCTGACCAGACCGAAGGCATTGGACATCAGTGCGCCAAGACGGTCGAGGATGGGCGCGCCGAGCGTGGTGCCAAAGGTATGGTCCTTCGGCAGCGTCAGAGTTTCCAGCGGTTCGAGGCAGAAGGCCAGGAAGTCCTGCATTGCGCCGTTTGCGCCGGTCGCTGTCAGCCGGAAGAGGCCGGCGGCGCCCGTCCGGTTGGTGCCGTTCAGATTGAAGCTCACGTTCTGATACCAGGCGTTCTGACCATTCCCGTCGCGGAACGCATTGGTTCCCTGCATCGTGACGTTGACGGTGGCGGCGCTGGTCGGGGTAGCGGTCGTTGCGGCGCTCAGCGCGAGCGCAGCGAGCAGGATTTTCAAACTTCGCATTTCTCTTACTCCTGATACTGGCCAACCCGTCGATACTTGATAAATTCGCCACGAAATCGCCGCAATTGCTAAAATGCGAGGTTGTCCATCCAATCTCGGCGCGGCAGGTGGGCTGCCTCAGCCCTCGGAAGAACTCTGATCCTGCGGCGCCACCTATGGGCGAAATTGGTGCAAAAAAGCCTTTGTTTTCCCGAAGGTTTGCGAGAAAAAGCCGCCCATTCTGTCAGATGAAAATCTGCACGCGACGACTGCGGGAAAGATCGAGTTTGCGCAGGCTGTTTCCCGGCTAGGCAATTTAGCCTCAATCGCGCCGCATTGTAGCCGCATTTGGCAACCGGCCTCGCCACCGCGCGAATCGCCGCTCATCAGATAAGGGAAAGGCCGGCCCGGATGAACCGGACCGGCCTTCGCACTTCTCCGCGCAGCGTCGCGGCTTACTTCGGAATGTCGCCCGAGATGCCTTCCACGTAGAAATTCATACCCAGGAGGTCACCGTCCGGAGCCGTCTGTCCCTCTGCCAGCCAGGCGGAACCGTCCTGCTTGTTGATCGGCCCGGTGAACGGGTGATAGGCGCCCGACGCGATATCGTCGCGCAGTTTCTCGGCCTCGGACTTCACGTCGGCCGGAACAGCTTCGGTGATATCGCCGATCAGCACTTCGCCACCCTTGATCCCGGCCCAGATATCGGCCTGCTCATAGGTGCCGTCGAGAAGCGCACCGATACGATCGACATAGTAGGGGCCCCAGTTGTCGATGATCGACGTGACCCGCGGCGTCGGCTTGTATTCCGCCATGTCGGAGGCCTGACCGAAGCCGATCACGGCGCCGTCCGTCTTGGCGGCCTCGGCCAGGGGCGCGGTCGAGTCGGTGTGGGACGCGATCACGTCGACGCCCTGCTCGATCATCGCCTTGGCGGCGTCGGCCTCTTTCGCCGGGTCGAACCAGGTATAGGCCCAGACCACGGTCAGTTGGATGTCCGGATTCACCTTCTTGGCGTTGAGGTAGTAGGAGTTGATGCCCATCACGACCTCGGGGATCGGGAACGACCCGATATAGCCGATCTTGTTCGACTTCGTCATGCGGCCCGCGATCAGCCCCTCGACGGCACGGCCCTCGTAGAAGCGTGCGTTGTAGGTCGAGACGTTGGCGCTGTCGCGCTTGAAGCCTGTTGCGTGTTCGAACTTCACGTTCGGGAACTTGGCGGCCACGGCGTTCGTGGCGTCCATGTACCCGAAGGACGTCGTGAAGATGATGTTGCAGCCGCCAAGCGCCATCTGGGTCAGCACCCGTTCGGCGTCGGCGCCTTCCGGCACGCTTTCCTGATATGTCGTCGCATCGACCTTGTCGCCGAACTTCTCGATCACGGCCAGCCGCCCCTGATCGTGCTGATAGGTCCAGCCGCCGTCGCCGATCGGCCCGACATAGACCCAGCAGGCCTTCACATGATCCATGCCGGCGGCCCATGCGCCGCCCGCAAAGGTCAGACCCAGACCGATGGCGGCCGAGGCCAGCAAATGTCTTCTTTTCATCGCTACACTCCCGTTGGTTGGGGCTTCACTGCCCCGGTTGCTGTTGCGCCTCAGCGCGAGGCGTGGAAATTCTGCCCGAGGGCCGCAGGGGCGTTCAGGCTTGCGCGGCCCCGGCCCGAGGACATGATGACCAGCACGAGGATGGTTATCAGATACGGGCTCATCGACAAGTACTCGACCGGAATTCGCGCGCCCGCAGCTTGCAGGTTCAGTTGCAGAACGGTGATGCCGCCGAAAAGGTAGGCGCCGATCAGCACGCGCCAGGGCTTCCAGCTTGCGAAGACCACGATGGCGAGCGCGATCCAGCCCGCCCCGGCGGTGATCCCGTCGGTCCATTGCGGTACGCGGACGAGGCTGATGTAGGCGCCACCAAGGCCCGCCATCGCCGCCCCGAAGAGGATCGCCAGCATGCGGATGCGCCGAACCTTGTAGCCAAGGGCATGGGCTGCGTCGTGGTTTTCGCCCACCGCGCGCAGGATCAGACCGGCGCGGGTGTATCTCAGCACCGCCCAGACCAGCGCTACCAACGCGACCGAGCCATAGACCATCCAGTCATGCGAGAAGAGAACCCGCCCGAAGAAGGGGAGGTCCGCCAGAGGACCGAACGGCACGTCGGGCGTGCGCGGCGGCTTGATGCCGTTGTAGCCCTGACCCATCAGGCTCGACAGGCCGAGCCCGAAAAGCGTCATCGCCAGACCCGTCGCGACCTGATTGGCGAGGAAGACCTGTGTGAGCACGATGAAGGTGAGGCTCAGCACCATCGCCCCCGCCGCGCCACCCAGAAAGCCGAGGAACGGGCTGCCGGTATGGACGGCGGTGATGAAGCCGCAGATCGCGCCCATGATCATCATCCCCTCGACCCCGAGGTTCAGGACACCGGCCTTCTCGGCGACGAGTTCCCCAAGTGCGGCGAGCATGATCGGCACCGAGGCCACCATGAGCGAGGCGATCAGGACCGCAGGATTGATGCCGTAGAAATCCATCAGCGGGTCTCCTTCGCGAGGGGCATGAAGCGGATGCGGAAGTTGGACAGCAGGTCCACCGCCAGGAGGAAGAACAGCAGCATCCCCTGAAAAACCCGGATCGCCGCCGAGGGCAGCCCAAGATTGGTCGACGCCATCTCGCCGCCGACATAGGTCAGCGCCATGAGAAGTGCCGCCAGCAGGATGCCGATCGGGTTGAGCCGCCCGAGGAAAGCCACGATGATCGCGGTGAAGCCATAGCCCACGTTGAAGTCGATGGAGATCTGCCCCGCCGGACCCGTCACCTCGAAAAGTCCCGCAAGACCGGCGAGCGCCCCGGACATGCCCATGCAGAGCACGACGAGCTTGTTCGCGCTGACCCCGGCAAACCGCGCCGCGCGGGGCGCCTGCCCAGCCAACTTGATCTGGTAGCCGAGCATATGGCGCTGCAACATGACGTAGGCCGCAATGACCGCGATGAAGGCGGCGACGATGCCCCAATGGAGGCCCGTCCCGGCAATCAGCTCAGGGTTGCTCGCGGCCGGGTAGGAGGAGAAATTCCTGCTCCCCGGAAAGCCTGACCCTTCGGGATTGCGCAGAAAGCCGGTCGCCGCTTTCGACAGGATCGTCTCGGCCACATAGACCAGCATCAGCGAGACGAGGATCTCATTGGTGTTGAACCGCGTCTTCAGGATCGCCGGGATCATCGCCCAGAGCCAGCCGCCAAACGCACCGCCGACGATCATCAGGGGATAGATCCACCGGCTTTCCGTCGGATAGGCCGCGAGGCCGATGGAGGCGCCGAAGATGGCGCCCATGATGTATTGCCCTTCGGCTCCGATGTTCCAGATGCCCGCCCGGAAGCCAAGCGCGAGGCCCACGGCAATCAGCGTCAGGGGTCCTGCCTTGACCAGAAGCTGGCCGCGCAGATACCAGGCAAATTCGCCAAAGAGCGGATCCCAGAAGATCGTCTTGACCACCGCGAACGGGTCCTTGCCGAGAAGCGCGAAGAGAAGACCGCCCGCGATCATCGTCAGAAGCACCGCAAGAAACGGCGTCCCCCAGGCCCAGGCCCTCGACGGCGTCGGGCGCTTTTCAAGAATGAACATGGGTAACCTCCGCTTCGTGCATCCCGTGCGCGCCGCCCAGCATCAGGCCGATCTGGTCGATGGTCAGTCCCTGCGTCGGAACCGGTTCCGACAGCTTGCCTTCGTTCAGGGCCGCAAAGCGGTCGGCGATCTCCATGATCTCGTCGATGTCCTGAGAGATGACGACCACCGCCGCCCCCTTTGAGGCCCGATCCAGCAGAGCCTGCCGGATAAACGCCGCCGCCGCCGCGTCCACGCCCCAGGTGGGCTGGTTCACGACGATGACCTCCGGCTCCTGCATGATTTCGCGGCCGAGGACGAATTTCTGGAGATTACCCCCCGACAGCGCGCGGGCCGCCGTGCCGATGCCCGGCGTGCGCACGTCGAAGGTCTTGACCACGTTTTCGGCGTATGCGCGCGTCTTCGGCCAGTCGATGAAGCCATTCTTCGTGAGACGTTGCCGCACGGAAGCCGACAGCAGCGCATTCTCCGTCAGGCTCATGTCCGGCGCGGCCGCATGGCCGAGCCGTTCCTCCGGCGCGGTGCAGACGCCGTCGCGCCGCCGCTCGTTCGGCCCCATGTCGCCGATGCCGCGCCCGTGGATCTGCACCGTATCGCGTGGCGTTTTCAACTCCCCCGACAGCGTCAGCAACAACTCGTCCTGGCCGTTCCCGGCGACGCCGCCGATGCCCAGAACCTCGCCCTGCCGCACCTCGAAATTCACGTTCTTCAGGCTGGTGCCGAAAGCCGAAGGCGAGGCAACGGAAAGCCCGCGCACCTTCAACGCCAGCGGCCCCGGCGCATTGCCGGTCCGCTCCGGCGCGTTCAGCGTCGCGCCCACCATCATCTCGGCCATCTCGCGCGCCGTTTTCTCGCGCGGCGTGCAGGTGCCGACGACCTTGCCGCGCCTGAGGATCGTCGCCTCGTCGCAAAGCGCCTTGATCTCTTCCAGCTTGTGGCTGATGTAGAGGATCGACGTCCCCTCCTCCGCCAACTGCCTGAGCGTGCCGAAAAGGATGTTCACCTCCTGCGGGGTCAGAACCGACGTCGGCTCGTCCATGATGAGGAGCTTGGGGTCCTGCAACAGGCAGCGGATGATCTCCACCCGCTGCCGTTCGCCAGCCGACAGATCGCCAACGAGCCGCGACGGGTCCAAGGGCAATCCATAGCCCTCCGATACCTCGCGGATACGGCCGGCGAGTTCCCGCATCGGCGGCGGATTGTCCATGCCAAGCGCCACGTTCTCCGCCACGTTCAGCGCGTCGAAGAGGGAAAAGTGCTGGAACACCATCGCCACGCCCGAAGCCCGCGCCTCGCGCGGTTCCGTTGGTGCATAGGCCGCGCCCCGCAACGTCATCCGGCCCTCGTCAGGCTTGATGAGGCCGTAGATCATCTTCACCAGCGTCGATTTGCCCGCGCCGTTCTCTCCCAGCAGCGCATGGACTTCGCCCGCGCCGATGGAAAAGGAAACGTCGTCATTGGCCTTCACGCCGGGATAGGTCTTGCTGATGCCCTCAAGGCCCAGCAGAACGTCCCTCGCCATGCTGTCCACTCCCTGTTTCGTTCTTGTTGTGCTTGTTCGTCAGTAGGTCGGCCGCGACACCGACCGCAATCGCATGGGGATGTTTTCCCAGTTCCGGCTGCCCGATCGGGCAGCGGATACGCGAAATCTGTGCGGGCGCGTGGCCGAGGGCGGCAAGCCGCGACCGGAACCGCGCCCATTTCGTCGCCGACCCGATGAGGCCGAGTTGCCCAAAACCGTGCCGCAGAAGCCGGTGGCAGAGTTCCAGATCGAGCGTATGCGAAAAGGTCAGAACCAGATGCTCGGCGTTGGGTGGCGCCTCCGCCACCAGATCGGCCGGGCTCGCCGCGATCCTCTGCGTCACGCCCTCCGGTACTTCCGGGAAACGACCCGCATCCGTGTCGATCCATGTCAGCCGCAAGTCGGGCAGGGGCGACAGGACCGAAACCAACGCCCTGCCCACATGCCCCGCGCCCCAGATCCATATCTCCCGCACCGGCGCCGCGACCGGCTCCACGAACCAGCCTTGCAGGACGCGCGTCGCGGGCTGGAATCCCTCGCCCCGTGCCCGCGTCAGAATGCGCTTGACCGCCAGCGGCATCTCACCGCCGGAACCGGGCAGCGACCGCGCGACCACTCTTTCGCCGATACTCGCCAGCCGCGCCGCATCCCAGACCTCCGACAGCACAGTGACCGCACCGCCGCAGCACTGGTTCAGCGCGGGCCCGAGCGCCATCCGGTCCAGCCGGTCGCCCGCGCCGCCCGCAAGCATCGCCCGCGCCCGTGCTGCCGCCTGAAATTCCAGCGCCCCGCCACCGATCGTGCCGTCCTGCCCGCCGGCCCAGACCACCATCGCCGCCCCAGCCTCGCGCGGGACCGATCCGGCGGTTTCCGCCACGACAACGCGCGCCACAGCGCCATGCGCCGCGATCAGGCGCGCCATGCTCTCGCGATCGAAGCTCATGCCGCCCCCCGCGCCCGCTTGACGGCGGCCAGCACTGCTTCCGCTGTCGCGGGCGCCTGAAGATCGGGGAAGTTCGGCCCTGAGGCGGCGCAGGCATCCGCCAATGCCGAAAAGACCGAAATCCCGAGCATGAACGGAGGCTCGCCCACCGCCTTCGAGCGGTAGATGGTGTCCTCCCGGTTCCGCCCTTCCCAGAGCGACACGTTGAAGACGCGGGGCCGATCCGAACAGGCCGGGATCTTGTAGGTCGAAGGCGCATGGGTCCGAAGCCGCCCCTTGTCATCCCAGACCAGTTCCTCCGTCGTCAGCCAGCCCGCGCCCTGCACGAAGCCGCCCTCGATCTGGCCGATATCGATCGCCGGGTTCAGCGAGGTGCCGCAATCGTGCAGGATGTCCGCCCTGAGGATGCGGTTCTCGCCGGTCAGCGTGTCGATCACGACCTCGGAAACCGCCGCGCCATAGGCGAAATAATAGAACGGCCGCCCGCGCCCCGCCATGCGGTCCCAGCTCAGCTTCGGCGTCGCGTAAAAGCCGGTCGCGGACAGGCTCACCCGTCCCTGGTAGCAGCGCCCCGCCGCCGCCTCGAAAGACATCTCGTCGCCGCCGACGAAGACCCGGCCTTCCTCGAAATGCACCTTGGCGGGCACCGTCTGATGCTCCCGCGCGAGAAACTCCGCCATCCGCCTCCGGATCTCGTCGCAAGCCGCCTTCACCGCCATGCCGTTCAGGTCCGACCCGGATGAGGCCGCCGTGGCGGACGTGTTCGGCACCTTGCCGGTATCCGTCGCCGTGATCGCCACGGCCGCCACCTCCACCCCGAAGGACGCCGCCGCGACTTGCGCCACTTTGCGGAAAAGCCCCTGACCCATTTCCGTCCCGCCGTGGTTCAGATGGATCGAGCCGTCCTGATAGACATGGACCAAGGCGCCCGCCTGATTGAGATGCGTCAACGTGAAGGAAATCCCGAACTTCACCGGCGTCAGCGCGATCCCCTTCTTCAGGATCGGCTCCCGCGCGTTCCAGTTGGCCACCGCCTTCTTCCGCGCCGCGAAATCGCTCGACGCTTCCAGCGCATCGGTAATCCCGTTGAGGATGAAATCCTCGACCGGCATGTGATAGGGCGTGGTCTGGTGGCCGTGCGCGTCCGGCATCGCCGCCTTGCCCCTCACCAAGGCCGCCACCCCGCGCGATGTCGCATCCGCGCCCTGCGGCACGGGCGTCTCGCTCCCCTCATTCACCTTGCCTGAAATATCTCCGCCGGAGGCATCCGACATCTCGGCATAGTAGTTCGCCCGACGAACGCTCAGCGGATCAAGCCCCAATTCATGCGCGATATGATCCATGGCCCGCTCGATCCCGAGCATCCCCTGCGGCCCGCCAAAGCCGCGATAGGCGGTGGCGGACTGGGTGTTGGTCCTGAGCCGGTGGCTCTCGATCCGAACATGCTCCAGCAGATAGGCATTGTCCGAATGCAGCATCGCCCGGTCGGCGACCGGCAGCGACAGGTCCTGCGACCAGCCGCAGCGCGCGAGGTGCCGGAACTCGATGCCGAGAATCCGCCCCTTGTCGTCCACCCCGGCGCGATACTCGATACGGAAATCGTGGCGCTTGCCGGTGATCGTCATGTCATCGTCGCGGTCATAGCGCATCTTGGCCGGCCGCCCGAGAAGATGCGCCACCAGCGCGCAGGATACGGCGAGCGCGTTGCCCTGGCTCTCCTTGCCGCCGAACCCGCCGCCCATCCGGCGGCATTCCACCCGCACCGCGTTCATCGGCAGGCCAAGCGCCTCGGCCACCTTGTGCTGGATCTCGGTCGGATGCTGGGTCGAGGACTGGACGACCACGCCGCCTTCGGCGGGCAGCGCCAAAGCTGCCTGACCCTCGAGGTAGAAATGCTCCTGCCCGCCCATCTCGAAGCGGCCCTCGACCAGGCGCGGGGCTTTCGCGATCGCCGCCGCCGCGTCGCCCTTGGCCCAGATCACCGGCCCGCCCTCGAAGCGACTTCCGGCTTCCAGCGCCTGATCGACAGTCAAGAGCGCGGGCAGTTCGCGGTATTCGATCTTCGCCTTACGCGCCGCCTTGCGCGCTTGCAGGTGACTTTCGGCCACCACCACGAAGACCGGCTGGCCGACATAGTGCACGGTGCCGGTCGCCAGCAAAGGCTCGTCATGGATCGAGGGCGAGACATCGTTGGCGAAGGGCAGGTCCTCCGCCGTCCAGACCGCGATGACGCCCGGCGCGGAGCGCACGGCGGAAAGGTCCATCGACACGATCTCGCCATGCGCAATGCCCGAAATGCCGAACGCCAGGTGCGCGGTATTCGCAGGCAGCGCCACATCGTCGATATACCGCGCGCGGCCCGAGACATGCAGCGCACCGGAATCATGGGGAATCGGCTTTGAAACGCTCATGCCTCGACCTCCAGCACCGAAACCCTGCTTCCTTCGCGCTCGTGGAAGTAGCGCAGGAGCATGTTGCCCGCCGTCTCCAGCCGGTAGGCGGCGGAGGCGCGCATATCCGTCATCGGGGTGAAATCCTCGGCAAAGGCGGGCAGGGCGGCTTCGACCGTCTCAAGGCTCCACGCCTTGCCGACCAATGCCGCTTCGACCGCCGCCGCACGTTTCGGCACCCCCGCCATGCCACCGAAGGCAACTCTTGCGCTTTCTATTTTCGAACTATTCAACCCAAGATTGAAGCATCCGCAGACGGCGGAAATGTCCTGATCGAACCTTTTCGACAGTTTGTAGCAGGCGAGATCGGGTGCCGAGGCCGGGATCGTCACCGCCTCGACGAACTCGCCCTTCATACGGTCCTGCTTGCCATAATCGAGGAAGAAAGCCTCCAGCGGCATTTCCCGCCGCGCATTGCCCTTCCTGAGATGCAGAACCGCGCCCATCGCGATCAATGCGGGCGGCGCGTCGCCGATGGGCGAGCCGTTGGCGATATTGCCGCCGATGGTCGCCGCGTTCCGCACCTGGTCCGAGGCGAAGCGCCGCAGCAGTTCCGCAAACGACGGATGCGCCTTCGCCACCGCCTTGCGCAGCGCCCCGATCGTCACCCCCGCGCCGACCCGGATGCCCTCCGCCACCTTGTCGATCTTTTGCAGATCCGCGCAGGCGTGCAGAAACGCCACTTCCGGCAGGTCGCGCAATTGCTTCGTCACCCAAAGCCCGACATCGGTCGCCCCGGCGATCAGCACTGCCTCGGGATGCGCCTCGTACCATTCCGCCAACTCGTCGGACGAGGACGGCGCGTAGGGTGCGTGATCCTCACGCACCTCGCCAAGATCCTCCGCCACCCAATCGGGCGACGGCACACCGGCAACAGCTTCCGCCGCGCGGATGATCGGTGCATAGCCGGTGCAGCGGCAGAGGTTCCCGGCAAGGTAGTCGTCGTGATCCACCGCGCCGTTCTTCTGCGCCACCGCCATCGACATGACGAAGCCCGGCGTGCAGAAGCCGCACTGGCTGCCGTGCTTTTCGACCATCGCCGTCTGAACGGGATGCATCTCACCCTTCGGCCCGGTCAGCCCCTCGACCGTGCGCACCGCCTTGCCATGCACTTGCGGCAGGAAGAGGATGCAGGCATTGAGCGCGCGCGTGCCGTCCGCGTCGGTCACCATGACCGTGCAGGCCCCGCAATCGCCCTCGTTGCAGCCTTCCTTGGTGCCGGTCAGCCCGCGATCCTCGCGCAGCCAATCCAGAAGAGTCCGCGTCGGATTTTCCCCCGACACGCGGACCGGCGTTCCGTTCAACAGAAACGCTATGGTGTTCATCGACTGAACCTGCCGCCTTCTTTGCGCCCGGCATTGCGTGCCCGCCCGATGCGGCGTAAAACGGGATCACGCGCCGTCTTCCATCTGTCATGAAGCGCCGGAACCGCCCTTCAAATCAAGCATTACCTTCTCACTTTCAGCTTAAAGTGTTTCTTGTTTTCGGCGTTAATCACCGATCCGCCCCGGCCCCTGATCAACCTGAGCTGATATTGCGCCCTCGCGCGCGTAATTGCTGGCATTGGGCCGCAGGTCGCGTAATATTGTTCCAAAGGGGGAAACAACCCCGACAGGCAGACCTATCATGCAGACCGCTATCGCGATTGCCTTCCTATTCCTGATTGCCTGCCTTGCGGTGCAGGTCGCCGCTTCGGCTGCATTCCGCAGGCGGGGCGTCGGTCTGGTTGCGAAACTCAATGACAGCCCGCAGACGCGCAGGCTCAGTGGCCTGCCGCAGCCGGTGCTGGAATATGCCGTGCGTTGCGGGGCCGAGGCCGGGGCAAAGCTCCGCATCGCGACGCTGACCCAGGAGGGGGAGCTCCGGCTCAAGCGGGGCGGCGCGTTTGGCAAGCTCGCCGCCTGGCAGGCGACCGCGCTTGGGGCGCCCGGCTTCGTCTGGCTTGCCCGACAGGATGCCGGGCCGTTCCCGAAGCTCCGCATCCTCGACGCCTATGTCCGCCGCGAAGGCCAGCTCGAAGCGCGACTTCTCGGCTCAATCCCGGTTGCGCGCGCCTCCGGCGCATCGCTGACGCTGGGCGAGGCCTACCGCTATCTCGGCGAATTGCCCTGGGCGCCGGATGCGATCCTCGGCAATCCCGATCTGGAATGGCGCCTCACCGCCCGCAACATCGCCGAGGCACGGATGAGCACGCCCGAAGGCGCCGCGCGGGTCAGCTTCCGCTTCGACTCCGCGGGCGATATCGTCGAGATGGAGGCCAGGGGCCGGCCCGCGCGCGACGCCAAGGGCAACGAAGCGAGGCGCGATTGGCGCGGCTATTTCCGCGACTACCGCCGCATCGGCCCGCGCCGCATTCCGGCGACCGCGGAGGTCGGCTACGTCTATGCCGAAGGATACGAGGCGTATTATCGCTGCAAGGTCACCGACTATCACCTCGCGCCCTGACCGGGGCGGCCCTGTCAGAGCGTCTTGGCCAGCGCCTCCAACTGATCCGCCGCGGTACCCCAGCCATCGTGGAAGCCCATGTCCTCATGCTGCTTGCGGGTCTCGGGCGTGCCGTGAAAGGCCCGGGCCGTGTAGAGCGTGCCATCGCCGTCCGGTTCGATCAGCACCTCTGCCGTCATCGCCAGCATCATCGTCGCGGCGGGCCGGAATCCCTTGTGCAGGCATTCGGTGAAGATCAGCCTGCGTCCCGTCTCGACAAGCAGGACGCAGCCTTCGTTCGGGAATTCCGTACCGTCCGGCATCACCATCAGCGAATAGAACCGCCCGCCGGGGTAGAGTTCCAGGATCGCCTCCTTGGTGACCACCGGCTTGGGCGTGAACCACTGCTTCAGAAGCTCCGGCTCCGTCCAGGCGCGCCACACGCGGTCGGGGGCCACCGCCATGCGGCGGGTCAGGATGAGGTCAAGTTCGTTCATCGCGCGTCTCCTCTCTGGGGTTGGGGGCCGTCGTCAAGATCGTGCCCCCCTTCAAGAAACTCTTGCAGCCGGTCCGTCTGCGCCTCCCACTTCCGGCGCTGGGTGGACAGCCAGGTCTCCGCCACGCCGAACGCCTCCGGATCGATCCGGCAAACCCGTACCCGCCCGGTCTTTTCACTTTTTATGACGCCGGCCGCCTCCAGAACCTTCAGGTGCTGGAGGAAGGTCGGCAGCGCCATGTCGAACGGCGCCGCGAGTTCGCCGACGGAGGCCTGCCCCTCCGCCAGCCTCGCCACCACCGCGCCGCGCGTGGGGTCCGCAAGGGCGTGGAACAGCGGGGCAAGTCGGGCGTAATAGTTAGTCATATTACTAAGTATCACGATTGATATTCGTACGCAAACGATCTTATCCAACCTGCATTGGAAGAAGTTTACCCAAGGTCAGGAAATCCTGCCTCCCAACTCGCCGCGTATGGGCGTAGAGCAGAGGCTCGATTGATTTAGGAACAAGATTATGGATACCTACCTCGCTCTCAAATTCGTACATGTGATGGCCATCATCACCTGGGTGGGCGGTGGACTTTGTTTTTCGCTTTTCGGGACGACCTTCGAACGTCGCGGCGATACGCGCTCACTGCTTCTGTTGATGCGGCTTTTCGGCATCCACGGCCCTTCGATCCTGATGCCGGCAGCGCTCGTTACGCTGGTTTCCGGCGTGGCGCTTTGCAGCATCGGCACGATGCCCTGGTCAGCCTGGTCGCTGCTTGGGCTTGCACTTGTCTCGCTTGCTTTCGCCGTCTGTGCCAACATCATCAGGACTGCGGGCGAACGTATCGTCTATCTGATGGATGCGGGCCGTGAAACGCTGGCGGTGAGCGAGGCCCGCCGGCTCCTGCGCATGTCGCGGTTCGAATGCACCACGATGATCGCCATTACCGCGCTCATGGTGATGAAGCCGCAATGGAACGATCTGGCCGTTCTCGCTTCGATCGGTGCGGTCATGGCGTTCGCCGCGCTTGCCTTCCTCGTGCGCCTCCGCCCGGTCTCGACCTGACAAAACGCGTCGGGCGGCTTTCCCAGCCGCCCGCGCTGCGCTACGCCTGTCTCATGGCAAGCGCTCCCCGATTCATCCACCTTCGCGTCCATACGGAATACTCGCTTCTTGAAGGCGCGGTGCGGCTGAAGAAGCTGCCGGGGCTTTGCGACAAGATGTCGATGCCCGCCATCGCCGTCACCGACACCAACAACATGTTCGCGGCGCTTGAGTTTTCGGTTTCGGCGATTGCGGCCGGGGTGCAGCCCATCGTCGGCTGCCAGATCTCTGTCGATTACGATCCCGCCCAGCCCGGCGAACGCGCCCGCCCGCCCGCGCCGGTCGTCCTGCTTGCGCAGAACGAAAGCGGCTATGCGCATCTGATGAAGCTCAACACCTGCCTCTATCTCCGGGGCGACGGATCGCTTCCCCATGTCACGCCGGAGGAGCTTGCGGCGCATTCCGACGGCCTCATCTGCCTCACCGGCGGCCCGGACGGCCCCATCGGGCGGCTCCTGCAGGCCGGCCAGATCGCCAAGGCCGAGGCGTTGATGCTGCGTCTCGCCACGACCTATCCCGACCGGCTCTATGTCGAGTTGCAGCGCCATCCCGGCGAGGGCGGACACCATACCGAGGCCGAGCGGGCCACCGAACGCGGCCACATCGAGATGGCCTATGCGATGAACCTGCCGCTCGTCGCCACCAACGACGTCTATTTCCCCAAGCCCGACATGTACGAGGCGCACGATGCGCTCATCTGCATCGCCGAGGGCGCCTATGTCGATCAGCAGGAACCCCGCCGCCGTCTCACGCCGCAGCACTACCTGAAATCGCCCGATGAGATGGCGGCGCTTTTCGCCGACCTGCCCGAGGCGCTGGAAAACACCGTGGAGATCGCGAAGCGCTGCGCTTTCGCCGCCTGCAAGCGGAACCCGATCCTGCCCAGATTTGCCGATGACGAGGTGCAGGAACTGCGCCGTCAGGCGAACGAGGGGCTGAAGGCCCGCCTTGCCGTCATTCCCCATGCGGTGCCGGTGGAGGAGTACGAAAAGCGGCTCGACTTCGAACTGGGCATCATCGAGCAGATGGGCTTTCCGGGCTACTTCCTGATCGTTGCCGACTTCATCAAGTGGTCCAAGGATCACCACATTCCGGTCGGGCCCGGCCGTGGCTCAGGCGCCGGTTCGCTCGTCGCCTATGCGCTCACGATCACCGACCTCGATCCTCTGCGCTACTCGCTCCTTTTCGAACGCTTCCTCAACCCCGAGCGTGTGTCGATGCCGGACTTCGACATCGACTTCTGCATGGACCGCCGTGAAGAGGTCATCCGCTATGTGCAGGAGCGTTACGGGCGCGAGAAGGTCGGCCAGATCATCACCTTCGGCGCATTGCTGTCGAAGGCCGCCGTCCGCGACGTCGGTCGCGTCCTCCAGATGCCCTACGGGCAGGTGGACCGCCTGTCGAAGCTGATCCCGGTCGAGGGCGTGAAACCCGTCTCCATCGAGAAGGCGCTGGCCGACGAACCCCGCCTGCGCGAAGCCGCCAGGGCCGAAGAGGTGGTGCAGCGCCTCCTCGACTACGGCCAGCAGGTCGAGGGGCTTCTCAGGAACGCCTCCACCCATGCCGCCGGTGTCGTGATCGGCGACCGGCCCCTGGACGAGCTGGTGCCGATCTATCAAGACCCGCGCTCCGACATGCCGGCGACCCAGTTCAACATGAAATGGGTCGAAGCCGCCGGTCTCGTGAAGTTCGACTTCCTCGGGCTGAAAACCCTAACCGTCATCCAGAACGCGCTCGATCTGCTCAAGCTGCGTGGCGTCGAGGTCGATATCGGCCTCATCCCGCTCGACGACACGAAAACCTACGAGCTTTACGCCTCCGCCAAGACCGTCGCCGTCTTCCAGGTGGAAAGCTCGGGCATGATGGACGCGCTCCGCCGCATGAAGCCCACCTGCATCGAGGATATCGTCGCCCTCGTCGCCCTCTATCGCCCCGGCCCGATGGAGAACATCCCGACCTATTGCGAGGTCAAGAACGGGCTCAAGGATCTCGAATCCATCCACCCGACCATCGACCATATCCTGGCCGAGACGCAGGGCATCATCGTCTATCAGGAACAGGTGATGGAGATCGCGCAGGTCATGGCGGGCTACACGCTCGGCGGCGCCGACCTCCTGCGCCGCGCGATGGGCAAGAAGATCGCCGAGGAGATGGCGAAGGAACGCCCGAAATTCATCGAGGGCGCGACCGGCAACGGGGTGGACCGGAAGAAGGCAGGCGAGGTTTTCGACCTTCTCGAAAAGTTCGCCAACTACGGCTTCAACAAGTCTCACGCCGCCGCCTATGCCGTGGTCAGCTACCAGACCGCCTGGTTGAAGGCCAACCATCCGGTCGAGTTCATGGCCGGGGTGATGAACTGCGACATCCACCTCACCGACAAGCTCAGCGTCTATGCCGAGGAGGTGCGGCGCGGCCTTTCCATTCCCATCGTGCCGCCTTGCGTGAACCGCTCCCAGGCGACCTTCTCGGTGACGGACGGGCAGGTGGTCTATGCGCTCGGTGCCCTGAAGAACGTCGGCGTCGAGGCGATGAAGATGATCGTCGAGGCACGGGCGCGGAAACCCTTCGCCACGCTTTTCGATTTCGCCCGCCGCGTCGACCTCAAGCGCATCGGCAAGCGACCCCTCGAAATGCTCGCCCGCGCCGGTGCCTTCGACCAGCTCGACCCCAACCGCGCGCGGGTCTTCGCAGCGCTCGATGCGCTCAGCGCCTATTCCGCCGCGATCCACGAGGGCCGCGCCTCTGCTCAGGTCTCGCTCTTCGGCGAGGCGGGCGACGACCTGCCCGAACCGCGCCTGCCGAACCGCGACGACTGGATGCCGGCCGACCGTCTCGCCGAGGAACATCAGGCGATCGGCTTCTACCTCTCCGGCCACCCCTTGGACGACTACGCCCCCGCGCTGAAGCGCAAGGGCCTGATGACGCTCGCGGAGTTGCAGGTGAAGGCAGAGCGTGACGGTGCTGCGGTCGCCCGCGTCGGCGTTCTCGTCTCGGGCCTTCAGGAACGCAAATCCGCGCGCGGCAACCGCTTCTTCCGCATGAACATTTCCGACCCGACCGGGCAGGTCTCGGGCATGGCGCTTTTCGCCGAGGATTTCGACGCCTGCCGCCGCGTCCTCGACCAGACCCACCAGGTCGTGATAACGCTCGAGGCGCGCTTCAACGAAGGCCAGTTCGATCCCGTCGCCCGCTCCGTCTCGGCGATGGAGGGCGTCGTCGCCGATGCGGGCGGCGCGGGCCTGCGCATCCATATCGACAGCGATCAGGCCGTGGCCTCCGTCGCGGCCCTGCTGAGCCGCATCGCCGAAGAGGGAAAAATTCGCACCCTCGGCCCGATCCTCTTCTGCATCGCCGACCGCCAGACCGGGGAGGAGGTCGAGATCAGCACAGGCCGCGACTTCCCGGTCAATCCCCAGATCAAGGGCGCGATCAAGGCGATGGCCGGCGTGGTGCTGGTCGAGGAGGTCTGAAACCCCGGAAACGCACCCTCACGTCCGCTTCACGACGGCGAGCGTGGTTGCGATCAGCGCAAGGCCGACAAGGACCGCATTGACGGCGTGGCCATATTCCCAGTTGCGGCGGAGATGCTCCCAATTGTCAGGCTGGGCGGTCCAGTTCGCCGTGGCCTGATTTCCGGGAAACACCCATGCGAAGAAGACCCCGAGGCTCATGGTGATCAGCGAGGCCGCGATCAGGGCCCAATGCGCGGTCGCGGGATGGCTTCGGCGCTCAAGAAAATACAGCAGCACGTTCGCGCCGATGGCGGCGAAGATCGCCACCGCGAACAGCGACCAGCCGGCATATATCCCCTGAACGGTGAAATAGGCGTCGCGGTCAAGGCCGATCTTGCCGGGAAGTTCGAACAGATGCGCGCCGCTCGGGATCAGCGTCAGCGCCGTCAGTCCGAGCGTGACGAGTTTCAGAACGATCATCATGTCGGGCTCTCCTTTTCTGTGGTCATGAGGTCCGGGAACAATGCCGCGCGTCAGTGGAACGACCGCCATGCGAGATAGCCGATGATCACGAAGCTGATCGCAAAGATGACAAGGACGTCGGGTTCCATGGGCCTTCTCCTTTCAGGTTCGACGTAGGAATTGTTCCCCGGCTTTGAACCCGAACGGCGGCAGACTCGCGAATTTCGGCAGAATCCAGCCGGTGAGAGGCGATTGTGGCGCCTAGCCGATCCGCCGCCCGAACGCCCGTGCGAAACTCACCGCGAGGATGATCCGCAGCAGATGATGCGCCGTCACATAGAGGATGGACATGTTGAGGCTGAGCGCGATCAACCCCATCTCGACCAGTCCGCCCGGCGCGAAGGACAGGAAGACCGCCCGCGCCGGTTCGTCAACCAGATCGGCGATCAGGTAGGACAGCGCCGCCGCCCCGCCGATGGTCAGTGTCCCGTTCATCAGGGCAAGGCCGAACGCATCCAGAATCCGCCGCTTCGGCATCCCCGCGAACCGCACCCCAAGCGAAGTGCCGATCACCACCTGCGTCACCGACACCAGCCACGAGGGCGGCACCGATTGCGTCAGCCCCGCCATATGCGCCGCGCCCGACAGGATGATCGGCCCCAGCACATGCCCCGCCGGCAGCCTCAGCCTCAGCCCGACCAACGCCCCCACGACGGCGCAGACCAGCAGGATCAGCACATCGATCGGCCCGAGCCCATGTCCCTGAACACTGGCGCCCCCCGCCGAACCGACCGCATGGCCCTCCATCAAGGTGAAGGTCAGCGGCACCACGACGATCGTCAGGATCAGCCGCAGGAATTGCAGCATGGCGAGCATCTGGATATCCGCCCCCGCCTCCTCGCCCATCTGCACGGTTTCCACCAATCCACCCGGCGCGGTGCCGTAGAACGCCGTCAGCCGGTCCGTCCGCCCGGTCGCGGTCAACATCCGGAAGCCAAGGTAGTGCATTACCGGAATATAAAGCGCGAGGATCAGAAGCGACGGGATCCACTCCCACGCCTGCTCAAGGATCTCCGGCGTGGCCGCACCGCCGATGGCGACGCCGATCACCGGGATGAAGATCATCCGCACCTTCTGCGGCGCCTGCGGCAGATGACCCATCGGCTTCAGGTCAAAGAGGGAGGCCGCCCCGACCGCCAGCAGCGAGCCGAGCAGCATCGGCAACGGCAGATGCAAAGCCTTCGCCAGAAGCCCACCGGCCCCGCCGATTGCATAGGTCATCAGAACGGTCGGCCAGTGCGGCTTGCCGAAGATGCGCTCGAAGAAAAGGGGCATGGGGTCGTTCCGCTGCGTGACGCGAAAGTGTCAGGCGCGCGGGCAAAGGGCAAGGCCCCGCAAGGCGGTTTCACCCCGCCACGCCCCTCACCAATGCGGCGGCTTCTGATCGGCGAGCGGGACCGTCCCCGACCCATCTGCCTCGGCCTCCGCAGCGCGTTCCATCAGCATCGCCACGCGGCGGGTCAGAAGCTCGATCTCGCGGGTCTGCCGGGCAACCACGTCCGAGAGGTCGTCGACCGCTTTCCGCAGATGCGCGATCTCCTCCTCCGTCTTGTCCAGCCGCTTTTCCATGCTCTTCCGCCCTTCCGCATTTGCGCCACGCGTCTGTACGGGTGGTGTACGCGATGTGTACGCTCTGTGTACGCCGCGAAACGGGCTTTTGTCAGCCCGGCAACGCCTGCCGCTTGTTCCGCCGCTGCCCATCCGCTACACCCGCGCCCGATGGCAAGTGAAGGGTCTGGGCATGGCCAAGGACAAGGGATCGCGCAAACCGAAGGCCGAAACGCCCAAGGGCTTCCGCGACTATTTCGGCGCCGAGGTGACCGAGCGCAAGGCGATGCTCGACAAGATCGCCGAGGTCTATCACCGCCACGGCTTCGACCCCCTGGAGACCTCCGCCGTCGAGACGGTCGAGGCGCTGGGCAAGTTCCTGCCCGACGTCGACCGCCCGAACGAGGGCGTCTTCGCCTGGCAGGAAGATGAGGCCGACTGGCTCGCCCTCCGCTACGACCTGACGGCACCTCTCGCGCGTGTCGCGGCACAGTACCGGAACGACTTGCCGAGCCCCTATCGGCGCTATGCGATGGGCCCGGTCTGGCGGAATGAGAAGCCGGGGCCGGGACGTTTTCGCCAGTTTTATCAATGTGATGCGGATACGGTGGGGTCCGCGAGCGTCGCGGCGGACGCCGAGATCTGCGCCATGCTCGCCGATGCGCTGGAGGAGGTCGGCATCCCGCGCGGCGACTATGTGGTGCGGGTGAATAACCGGAAGGTGCTGAATGGGGTGATGGAGGTCGCGGGCATCCTCGACCCCTCCGATCCTGAGAAATTCGAGCATGAGCGGGGTATTGTGCTTCGCGCTATAGACAAGATCGACCGGCTGGGGCCGGAAGGGGTGAGAGCGCTTTTGGGCGAGGGTCGGAAGGACGAAAGTGGCGATTTCGCCAAGGGTGCGGGACTCAGTGCCGAACAGGCCGATGTAATCCTTGCGTTTGTGGACAATGAAGGTCGAAAGCATTGTCAAATCAACGTTCCGGCCGGCCAATACACGCTCACCGGCTACGCACCGACAATTAGCAAGTCGGGTGATGGTGTAGTGTCAGATAACGCGAATACGACTGCCCAACTTAGAGAACTTGTAGCTGGCTCGTCAGTTGGCCTCGAAGGCGTCCAAGAGCTTGAAACCATTGCCGAACTCCTCGCCGCCCAAGGCTACGGCCCCGACCGCATCGTCATCGACCCCTCCGTCGTCCGTGGCCTCGGCTACTACACCGGCCCGGTTTTCGAGGCCGAGCTGACCTTTGAGATCACCGATGAAAAGGGCCGCCCCCGGCAGTTCGGTTCGGTCGCCGGTGGGGGCCGCTACGACGACCTCGTCAAGCGTTTCACCGGCCAGTCCGTCCCCGCCACCGGAATCTCCATCGGCGTCGACCGCCTCCTGGCCGCGCTCCACGCCAAGGGCCGGATGCAGGCCGATACGCGCGGCCCCGTCGTCGTGACCGTCATGGACCGCGACCGCATGGCCGACTACCAGAAGATGGCCACCGAACTCAGGCAGGCGGGCATCCGCGCCGAGGTCTATCTCGGCAACCCGAAGAACTTCGGTAACCAGTTGAAATACGCCGACAAAAGGAACTCCCCCGTCGCCGTGATCCAGGGCGGAGATGAGGCCGCGCGCGGTGTGGTCCAGCTCAAGGACCTCTTCCTTGGCGCGAAGCTCGCCGCCGAGGCGAGCCACGAGGAATGGAAAAGCCAGCCCGCCCAGACCGAGGTGCCGCGCGAGGCGCTGGTGGCCGAGGTCAAGCGCCTGCTGGGGTCCGCCTGAATGGCCGAGAGGGCCGAAGCCAAGGCCGAGGCCGAGCGTCTCATGGCCGCGTTCCGCACCGCAGGCGCGGTGCCGGTCGAGGCCGACATCCTGCAACCGGCCGAGGTGCTTCTCGACCTCTACGGCGAGGATATCCGCGCCCGCGCCTATGTGACCGCAGACCCTTTGCGCGGCGAGATGATGCTGCGTCCGGACTTCACCGTCCCGGTGGTGCAGATGCACATGGCGGGTGGCGCGGAGCCTGCCCGCTACTGCTACATGGGCGAAGTCTTTCGCAAGCAGGAACATCTGACCGAACGGAAATCGGAATATTTTCAAGTGGGTTACGAGGTCTTCGACCGCGCGGACCCGGTTGCGGCGGATGCCGAGGTCTTTGCCCTTTTCGCCAGCCTGCTATCCCCCCTCGGTCTTCGCGCCGTCACCGGCGACCTTGCCATCCTGACGGCGGCGGTCGGTGGGCTAAAGACCCTGGACGGCCGTAAGGCAGCGCTTCTGCGCCATATCTGGCGGCCACGCCGCTTCACCGAGCTTCTCGATCGCTTCGGGGGGCTGAACCCGGTCCCGGAGACGCGCGCGCGCCTCCTGGCATCGCTGGCGGCGGGCGAACCGCTGACCCCCGCGCCGCTCATCGGGCTGAGGACCGAGGCGGAGATCGCCGCCCGCCTCGCCGCGCTGAGGGAGGATGCCGCCGCCGCCCCGATCTCGCCCGAAGAGGTCGCGCGGCTCGAAGACCTCCTGAACCTCTCCGCCAAAAGCCCGGCGGCCCTCGCGCACCTCCGCGACCTCGCCCGCGACATGCCAGCCATCGCCGCCGCCACCGACCGGCTGGAGGCGCGTCTGAACGCACTCGCCGCAAAGGGCGTGAACGTCGATATCCTCGATTTCGAGGCGTCCCACGGCCGCACCACGCTCGAATATTACGACGGCTTCGTCTTTTCCTTCCTCGCCGCCGATCCGGCGCTGCCCCCCGTCGCCTCGGGCGGGCGCTACGATGCGCTGACCACCGTGCTCGGGCAGGGCCGCTCGATCCCTGCGGTGGGGGGGGTCATTCGTCCCGGCCTCGTTGCCGACCTGAGGGGGGCGCCGTGATGCTGAAACTTGGCATTCCGTCCAAGGGCCGTCTGATGGAGCAGACATTCGACTGGTTCGGAAGCCGCGGCGTCACGCTCCGCCGCGCCGGGACCGACCGCGAATATGCCGGCGCTGTCGAGGGTGCGGACGGGCTGGAACTCGTCCTGCTTTCCGCCGGTGAGGTCCCCCGCGAGCTGGCGGCGGGTCGCATCCATCTGGGTGTGACCGGCTCGGACCTCGTCCGCGACAAGCTCGCCGACTGGGATCGGCAGGTCGTGGAACTCGCGCCGCTCGGTTTCGGTCACGCCGATCTCATCATCGCGGTGCCCGCCTGCTGGCCGGACGTGGACACGCTCGACGACCTCGACGCCGCCGCGTCGGCCTTCCGCCGCGCCCACGGCTTCCGGCTGCGGATAGCCACCAAATACCACCGTCTGGTGCGCGACTTCCTGACCGAACACGGCGTTGCGGACTACCAGCTTGTCGACAGTCAGGGTGCGACCGAGGGAACGGTGAAGAACAATACCGCCGAGGCCATCGCCGACATCACCTCGACAGGCGAGACACTGCGCGCCAACCATCTCAAGATGCTTGCCGACGGGCTTGTTCATCAAAGTCAGGCAACACTGTTTCGCAGCAGCATAGGCCCCGCCACAGCCCCGGAACAGGCGACGCTGAAGCAATTCGAGAAGCTGCTGGGTCTTTGAACATTCGCTGCGGAGCCCCCGCGCAACCGCATGGGTCACGGTTCACGCCCCTCTCACGTTTGCTCGAGGTTCGGGTAAACTGAAAGAAAGTCGGGAACTCGCGGCGTCTCTCCCGGTTTCCGTTGCGTATGCGTCAAACACGGCGCCAACCTGAAAGGAGAGAAAGATGAGAGGATTTGTATTGACGATGGCCGCCGCCGGCCTCGCCTTGGGTGCTGCGGCGCCCGCCTTTGCTCAGGACACAATGATCGATGCCGAAACCCTGACCTGCGCACAGTTCACAGCGATGGAGCCGGATGACCAGGCCAAGGCGGTCGCGGCGCTTCAGGAGGCTGCGACGGGCACCGCGACGACCACATCCGAAGTGAAGGGCAATGCGATGACCGGTTCGGATTCCGATGTCACGGCCCTGAATACCGCCTGCGCCGGCAACGACGCGAAGTTGGCGAAGGAACTCATGGGCGGCATGTGATCCTCTGGATCGCCGTTCACCAATAGGGCGGTGCCGCAGCGTTGCGGCACCGCCCATTTAAATTCGGCTACCGCAGCCCGATCTCGGCCAATGCCAGCGCCATGTCTTCCGGCAGGGCGCTGTCATGCGCCCGTCCCTTCGGCAGGTCGCGCGGGGCGTCCTTTGGTTCCAGATACCGCCAGCCCTGGAACGGCCGCCGCGCCGCAGCCGCGGTGCGGATCACCTCGGGGTCCATGATGATGCCACACCGCCGGATGCCGTCGCCGCGGTCCACCTCATCGAGCCGGACGATTCGCTGGCGGCAGAGGATGACGCCCTTGACCACCCAGTAGAGCGACCCGCCGTTCAGCACCTCGACCGAGCGCTTCGGCCACATTCGGGTGACGTGGCGGCGTTCGCCGGTTGCGAAGGGCGAGGTATGGGTTCGGTGCCAGTCCAGAAGATCATCGACGCTGTCCGCGCCGACGCAAAGCTTCAGGATATGAACGAATCCGGACATGACACCCCCAAGACCTAGACATTCTAACGCCATGATGCCCGAGATCAAGTTGACCCGCGGAGTACGCAGGCGTATCGTCCTTATCCTTCCCCGCCGCGAGAGGACCCCTGCCGATGACCCGTTTCGCCGCCCCTATCGCTGAACAGATCTGGGACATGAAGTACCGCTTCAAGCAGGCGGACGGGACGCCCATCGACGGCACGGTCGAAGATAGCTGGCGGCGGATAGCCCGCGCGCTGGCCTCGGTCGAAAAGGACCCCGCCGCGTGGGAAGACCGCTTCTACGCCGCCCTTGAGGATTTCAAATACCTCCCCGCAGGCCGCATCACCGCTGGCGCGGGCACCGGCCGCACCGTCACGCTCTTCAACTGCTTCGTCATGGGCACGATCCCCGACGACATGGGAGGCATCTTCGACGGGCTCAAAGAGGCCGCGCTGACCATGCAGCAGGGCGGCGGCATCGGCTACGATTTCTCCACCATCCGTCCGCGCGGGGCCGAGGTGAAGGGCGTCGCGGCCGACGCCTCCGGACCGCTCAGCTTCATGGATGTCTGGGACGCGATGTGCCGCACGATCATGTCCGCGGGCTCGCGCCGGGGCGCCATGATGGCGACGATGCGCTGCGATCACCCCGACGTCGAGGCCTTCATCGAAGCCAAGCAGGATTCGGCGCGGCTTCGGATGTTCAATCTTTCCGTTCTGGTCACCGACGCATTCATGGAGGCGGTAAAGGCTGACAAACCTTGGGAACTCGGTCTTCGATGGAAAGGTATACAAGACAGTCGAGGCGCGCGATCTCTGGAACCGGATCATGCGGGCGACCTTCGATTACGCCGAGCCGGGGGTCATTTTCATCGACCGCATCAACCAGATGAACAACCTCTCCTACGTGGAGACCATTGCCGCGACGAACCCCTGTGGTGAACAGCCGCTGCCGCCATATGGCGCCTGTCTTCTCGGCTCGATCAACCTGGCCCGGCTGGTGAAGGATCCGTTCGGCAACGGCGCGGCGCTGGATGTCGAGGCGCTCGACGATCTAGCGCGCATAGCGGTCAGGATGATGGACAACACAGTGGATGCCTCGCGTTTCCCGCTCGACGCGCAGGCCGCCGAGGCGCGGGCCAAGCGCCGGATCGGGCTGGGTGTCACCGGGCTGGCCGATGCGCTTCTGATGGTGGGGCTGCGTTACGGATCGGAGGAGGCCGCGCAACAGACCGAGGCGTGGACGCACCGCATCGCGCGCGCGGCCTACCTCGCCTCCGTCGAACTGGCGAAGGAAAAGGGCGCCTTCCCGCTTTACGACGCCAAGAAGTTTCTCGCCTCGGGTAACATGCAGCACATGGACGGCGATGTGCGGGACGCGATCAAGAAGCATGGCATACGCAACGCTCTTCTGACGTCCATCGCGCCCACCGGCACCATCAGTCTCTACGCCGGCAATGTTTCGTCCGGTATCGAGCCAGTCTTCGCCTATGCCTACAAGCGCAAGGTGCTACAAAAGGACGGATCGCGCACCGAGGAAGAGGTGGTGGATTACGCGGTCCAGCTCTGGCGCGAACGCTTCGGCGACAAGCCCTTGCCGGACCATTTCGTGAACGCCCAGACGTTGCCGCCGCTGGACCACGTGCGGATGCAGGCGGCAGCGCAGAAATGGGTGGATTTGTCGATTTCAAAGACCATCAACTGCCCCGAGGAAATCAGCTTCGAGGCGTTCAAGGAGGTCTACATGGCGGCCTGGGATCAGGGCTGCAAGGGCTGCACGACGTACCGGCCGAACGCGGTGACGGGCTCCGTCCTCTCCGTTTCCGAGAAAGAGGAAAAGGTGCCCGAGACCGAGACCGGGGCAGAGGTCGTCTACCTCTCCGAGCCCCTGGACCGGCCGCAATCGCTGGAGGGTGCCACCTACAAGCTGAAATGGCCGGACAGCGAACACGCGATCTACATCACGATCAATGACATCATTCAGGCCGGCCACCGGCGGCCCTTCGAGGTCTTCATCAACTCCAAGAACATGGAACACTTCGCCTGGACCGTCGCACTGACGCGGATGATCTCGGCCGTGTTCCGGCGTGGCGGCGATGTGTCATTCGTGGTCGAGGAGTTGAAAGCCGTCTTCGACCCGCGTGGTGGGGCGTGGATGCAGGGCCGCTATATCCCCTCCATCCTCGCGGCCATCGGTGGGGTGATCGAACGCCACATGATCGCCATAGGCTTCATCGAGGGCGAAGGACTAGGGCTGAAGTCCGACCCCAAGGCGCAGATCATGGCGGTCGGCGAAACCCCGCGCGGTCCGGCCTGCCCATCCTGCGGGCAGTTCGGCATGCTGATGATCGAAGGCTGCATGACCTGCCCGTCCTGTGGCCACTCGAAGTGCAGCTGACATGAGAAGCCGGGAATGTTATTGTAATGGCTAGGATAGTTTTACCAAAATCGGCCTGATTTACGGCCAAGAAACGGGTATAGTTGAGCCAAACCCCGTATAATCATCTGAATTAATACATCTTTTTCCGAATGGGCATCGGCAGCCATATGGCGCGCCGTTCCGGCCTCCATGCAAGCTACAGATTATTTCCAAGCGAGGGCGCCCTTGCGATCGCCGCTGCTTTCTCGTTGAAGCCGCGCCGATCGCCGAAGCGCATCGGAACTAAACTAAAATAGTCACCACGAGACGCATGTTGAGCAGGTTTGGGTCTGTTCAATAGCAGCAATCGTCATCTCATCGCTGAGCGGAAAGGAACGAAGACTGGTGGCGGCCGGGTTTGAAGCGGTGAATGGCGAAGGATCGGGAAGTTCTTGACGCGGACCAATACGGGTTCGCGCGCACCAGAGAGGTGACCAAGTGCAACACGTTCCCAACATTCAGGCTCTGCTTCGCAACATCCACAGGACCAACAGCTTCCTGAGTTGGCTGCGCGACGAGAGAGAGCCTCGTTCTATCTGCCGCGTTGCTCGGCGGTAAGTCTTGGGCCGGGCGCGCTCGATCAGTGATGGGGGCCGCTCGGGCCGGTCATGATATGAGCGGCTGTCAGGCGACACGGCGCGGGCCGCGTCGACAAGCGCGGTCAAAAATCTGCGCCGGGACGCCCGTGACCTGAAGGAAGTCGTTGCCGAGCAGGTTCTGGAGCTGCGGTTGCTTAAAAAAAGCGTGATCGCGGATGGGGGCGACGACGAATGAGGTACGCTTGTAGAATGGCCAATACTTTGGCCGGAGTTCAGGTGGGGTAATGTAAAATCAAAGGCTTGCGAAATCGCCGTGGCCAAGAAATGGTTGCGGTTACAGATCTTGTTGCGGTTCGGTTGTAAACCTGCTGCCCCGCCGCGATGGCTCAGCCGAGGCCGCGAAGCAACGCCAACGACGGCTCTCCGGTGACGGAGAGACCGCGGCTGGACTGGTAGGCGCTGATCGCCTTGCGTGTGTTGGGGCCGATCACGCCATCGGTGCCGCCCGTATCGAATCCTCTGGCGGTCAGGCGTTTTTGCAGCGCGATCCGATCTTCCTTTGTCATCCCGTTGGCATCGGGGGGGAAACTCGCCCGCAATGGTCCAGCGCCACCGATGCGGTCGGCGAGAAGGCCCACGCCAATGGCGTAGGAATCCGAGTTGTTGTAGCTTTTGATCACCGCGAAATTGCCAGTCACCGCGAAGCGGGGTCCGCCGGATTGCGGTTGAACCACCTGACCGGAGGGCGCACCGGCGCCGACCTCACCGCCCCAGCGCAACCCCCGCGTCCAGCCGTTGCGCGAAAGATAGGCGGCCGTGGAGGCAAGCGCGTCGCTGGGGTCGTCGGACCAGATGTCGCGTCTGCCGTCACCGGTGAAATCGACGGCAAAGGACAGATAGGAGGTCGGAATGAACTGCGTATGCCCCATTGCGCCGGCCCAACTGCCTGTCATGCGTGCCGCATTCACATCGCCGCTCTGCACGATCCTCAGGGCCGCGACGAGTTGCTTCTCAAAGAAGGCGCCGCGCCTCCCGTCATAGGCGAGCGTCGAGGTCGCCGAGATGACGGGCACGTTACCTCGACGCTCGCCGTAGAAGCTTTCGAGTCCCCAGATCGCCGCAATGATCCCTGCGTCAACGCCATAGCGGTTTTCGACCGCGTCCAGCGTGCCTCTGTGGCGCAGGAAGGAAGCGCGCCCTTTGCTGACGCGTTCGTCGGAGACAGCGATGGACAGATAATCCTCAAGGCTGCGCTTGAATTCGGTCTGGTTGCGGTCGCGCGAGATGACGCCGGGCAGATAACCCGCGCCACGAAACCCGGATGCCACTGTCGCGTCCGAGAGGCCGTAGTTCGCCGCACGCGCACGGAAATCGGCAACCCAGGCATCGTAGCCGGCATTCGGCACGGGCAGAAGATCGTCCGTCAATCCGGCCCCACGGGTACCCGCAACGCTCCGCGGTGCGGTGCCGCTGCACGCGGCAAGACCGGAGGCAACGATTCCCAGTCCGAAGTTTCGCCTTGAGATTCCCATGCTGCTGCCCTCGTCTGCGGTTTGTTCTATGGCGGCATCGTAGCGGATCGGCAGCGCCCTCTGCAAATGTCGTCGAGGGTATGGTTGGTCACGAATGAACGTGACACGGCGACAAGATGTCGGAATTGGCCGAGACGCGATCTCTGCCGCCTCAATGCCTTCATTTCTCAAAGCGGCAGATGGCCGTTTTTCCGTTTCCTTAGTGGAGACTGATCCGACGTCCTCCCGCAGGATAGGCAGGTGCGGAAAGTCACGGTGCAGGGTGAAAGCCCGTCCCTCCGGAAGGCCCGCCTGAGCAAGAACTACCACCTGATGGATGACTTGGAAAATCACGCAGCCAAGATCGACGCTGAGCTGTCGGCAAAAACCAGGCTCCACGATCTGGATCAAGGAGGAGGATGGCGCGGACTTCGAAGCGAAACTGTCATGAAACCGTCACTGGACGATTCCGTATAGTTCCATTAATCAGGAAATATGGAAAAGAACTACGCCGCTCAAGCTTTTGCGGTGCTCGGTCATCCCGGCCGGCTTGCCGTCTTTCGGCTGCTCATGCGGTTTGCGCCGCATGGAGTGCGTCCAACGGAGATTTGCGAGGCGCTCGGGCTAAGACAGAACACGCTTTCGCACTATCTTGCCGATCTGGTCGCGTGCGGCCTGCTGCGGGTCGAGCGTCGCGGTCGGTCGCTCCACTACTCCGTCGTGCTCGACATGATCGAGGGGCTGATCGGCTATCTCGCACTCGATGTCGGTCGATCCAGACCCGATCTGCTCACCTCCCTTCTCGCCGCCAAAAAGGATAAGGCCGAAATGAGCGCCGCCAAGTTCAACGTACTCTTCATCTGCTCGGGCAATTCGGCCCGCTCGATCTTCGCCGAGACGCTGCTGCGCGATCTCGGCAAGGGTAAATTCCTGGCCTTCTCGGCCGGGACGCGCCCCAATACGGAACTCAACCCCTTCGCGCTCGAAGTGCTGAAGCGCAACGGGCATGATGTTGTTGCTCTGCGCGCAAAACACATTTCCGAGTTCCAGCAGCCCGACTCCGACGTGATGGATTTTGTCTTCACCGTCTGCGACACCGCGGCTGCCGAGGAATGCCCGCCTTGGCCCGGCCAGCCGATCACCGGTCATTGGGGTCTGCCCGATCCCGTGAAGGCGACTGGCACCGATGCCGAAAAGGCGCTGGTGTTCGCGCAGACCTATGCGTCGCTGCGCCGTCGGATCATTGCCTTTGTCGAACTGCCGTTCGAGAGCCTCAGCCGGATTTCCCTGCAATCGCGTGTTGACGCAATCGGCACCACCGCCGCGATCGCTGAAAAAGGTTGAACCCGATGCCCCGTATCGCTCTCAACGGCCTTGGCCGTATTGGAAAACTTGTCCTGCGCGACCTGATCGACGCCGGCGCGGGGGGCGAGATCGTGCTTCTGAACGACCCGGCCGGCGATGCCGAACAGCATGCCCTCCTGATGGAGTTCGATTCGGTCCACGGCCGCTGGCGCACGCCGGTTGACCATGCACCCGGCGCGCTGGTGCTGAACGGCCAGACGATCCGCCTGGCGCATGAGAAAACCATCGAGGCACTGCCGCTGGAGGAAGTTGGCGTCGAACTGGTGATCGATTGCACGGGCGTGTTCAAGACCGCAGCGAAGGTTGCGCCCTACTACGCCGCCGGTGTGAAGAAGGTGGTCGTCAGCGCGCCGGTCAAGGACGGCGGGGCCCTGAACCTCGTCTATGGGGTGAACCATGACCTTTACGACGGCAGTCAGAGTCTTGTCACCGCCGCCTCCTGCACCACCAATTGCCTGGCCCCGGTGGTCAAGGTCATCCACGAAAACCTGCGGATCAGGCACGGCTCGATCACCACGATCCATGCCGTGACCAACACCCAGACCATCGTGGACCGCCCGGCCAGGGACATGCGCCGGGCACGATCCGCGCTTATGAACCTGATCCCGACGACGACCGGCAGCGCCACGGCGATCACGCTCATCTACCCCGAACTCAAGGGCCGCCTGAACGGCCATGCCGTGCGTGTGCCGCTGCTGAACGCGTCGCTGACCGATTGCGTGTTCGAGGTGGAGCGGGAAACCACGGTTGAAGAGGTCAACGCATTGTTCAAGGCCGCCTCGGAGGGACAGCTAAAGGGCATCCTCGGCTACGAGCCCCGCCCCCTGGTGTCCTGCGACTTCATCAACGATCCCCGGTCGTCGATCGTCGACGCGCAATCGACGATGGTCATCAACGGCACGCAGGTGAAGATCTACGCCTGGTATGACAACGAATGTGGCTATGCCTGCCGTCTGGCCGACATCGCCCGCATGGTAGCAGGCCGGATGTGAGCACGCAAAACCCCCTTCGCGCTTATGCTGCCGTCACCGCAGCTTACTGGGCCTTCATGCTTTCGGACGGCGCACTGCGCATGTTGGTGCTTCTGCACTTCAACACGCTCGGCTTCTCGCCTGTGCAGCTGGCTTGGCTCTTTCTGCTCTATGAGGTGGCAGGGATCGTGACCAACCTCGCCGCCGGATGGCTTGCCGCGCGGTTCGGCCTTTCGGCTACGTTGTACGGAGGACTCGCGTTGCAGATCGCTGCCCTCGTGGCACTGGCGCAGCTTGATCCCGCGTGGTCCATCGCCACCTCGGTCGCCTTCGTCATGGCGGTGCAGGGCGTATCGGGTGTGGCCAAGGACTTGGCCAAGATGTCGTCGAAATCCGCGGTCAAGCTTCTGGCACCGAAAGATGAGGGCGGCCTCTTTCGCTGGGTCGCGCTGTTGACCGGATCGAAGAACGCAGTCAAGGGCGCGGGCTTCTTCCTCGGCGCGGCTCTGCTGGCGCTGACGGGATTCAAGACAGCGGTCTGGGGTATGGCGGCGGTGCTGGCGGTGATCCTGGCGGCGGTGGCCCTGTTCCTGCCGGTCGGCCTGCCGGGGCGGATGAAATCGGACGAGGGCTGGGGTGGCTGGCGGTCGAAGGACAGTAGCGTGAACCGGCTGTCCCTGGCGCGAATGTTTCTCTTCGGCGCGCGCGACGTGTGGTTCGTGGTCGGCATCCCGGTCTATTTTCAGGCGGTGCTGACGGATGGAACCGCGGAAGGGCGTCGCGCGGCGTTCTTCATCGTCGGCGGCTTCATGGCGCTCTGGATCATCGCATATGGCGCGGTGCAGGCCTTCGCGCCTCGCATACTGGGCGGCAAAGGTCAAGCGGAGGCCGCAACGGCGCGCAAGGCAATCCTCTGGGCGGGGCTTCTGGTGCCGATCCCTTTCGTGCTGGCCTTCGCAGCCTGGGCAGCGGGCGAACCGGCACCGTGGCTGACGGCCACCCTGATCACGGGGCTGCTGCTCTTCGGCTTCGTCTTTGCGGTCAATTCCTCGGTCCACTCCTACCTGATCCTCGCGTTCGGTTCGGCGGAGCGGATCACCCGCGACGTCGGCTTCTACTACATGGCGAATGCGTCTGGGCGGCTGATCGGCACGCTCCTTTCGGGCATCAGCTATCAGGTGGGCGGGCTACCGCTATGCCTTTTCACCGCAGGGCTGATGGCGCTGTTCAGTTGGATTGCCGCGCGCCGGCTCATGTCCGTCTGAGCAGGATAAGTATGCGCATCGCCACCCGCTGAAGCCAGGCGGGCGACGGCCGGCAGACGATAGCGCGGCGCCATTCTGCTTGAGCTGGTAGGCCTCAGAAAAGCGAACCGTGGCTTCCGCAGGGTCTTTGGTCCCAAGCGATTTCTTGACCACTCCCTTGCCCACAATGCCCTGCAGGTCGGCTGGAACCCGCAGCCTCTTGCAACACCATGGTTAGCACCTCTGTGTACCACCGAGGGGCTTCTAACCATCTGCTATCAGCTAAGTTTCTGGGATTAAACCGGAAAATCTGGTGCTGCGAGAGAGGATTGAACTCTCGACCTCTCCCTTACCAAGGGAGTGCTCTACCACTGAGCTACCGCAGCGTCGGTTCGGGGCGGGTGTTAGACGCAAATCCACCCTCGCGCAAGCGCAATCTGGACGCTTTCGGCCATCCACTATAGAGAGGGCGGCATGGATGAAAACGAAGCCCGTCCCCGTCCGAAAAAGACCGAGAACGAGCGCGGTGCGCGGCTCAAGGCGGCGTTGAAGGCGAACCTCGCGCGGCGCAAGGCCCAGGCCAAGGCGCGCAACGCGGTAGGGAAGACGGGCAAAGTGGAAAGCTGAGGCAGGCATGGATTCGATCATCGTCAAGGGCGGCACGCAGCTATCGGGCCAGATCACCATCGCGGGGGCGAAGAACGCCTGCCTCGCGCTGATGCCGGCGACGCTGCTTAGCGACGATCCGCTGACCCTGACCAATGCGCCGCGGCTGTCGGACATCAGCACGATGACGTTGCTTCTGCAGTCGCTCGGCGTCGAGGTGACTTCGATGCAGGGTGGCCGGGTGCTCGCCATGTCTTCCCACGATCTCACGAGCCATACGGCCGATTACGACATCGTGCGGAAGATGCGGGCGTCGAACCTTGTCCTTGGCCCCTTGCTGGCGCGCTGGGGTCGCGCGGTGGTGTCGCTGCCGGGTGGCTGCGCCATCGGGGCGCGGCCGATGGACCTGCACATTTCGGGTTTGGAGGCGCTGGGCGCGGAGATCGAGCTTAAGGACGGCTACCTTCATGCAGAGGCGAAGGGCGGTCTCAGAGGTGCCGTAATCGAACAGCGTTTCGCCTCGGTCGGCGCGACGGAAAACGTCGTAATGGCGGCGACGCTCGCGAAAGGCACGACCGTGCTGAAGAATGCCGCGCGGGAGCCGGAGATCGTCGATCTGGTGAAATGCCTGCGCGCGATGGGTGCCCAGATCGCGGGTGAGGGCACCGATCGGATCGAAATACAGGGCGTCGAACGGTTGAACGGCGCGACCCATGCGGTCGTCGCCGATCGGATCGAGCTTGGCACATATATGATCGCGCCGGCAATCGCAGGGGGCGAACTGGAACTTATTGGCGGGCAGATCGGCCTTCTGCCCTCGTTCGTGGAAAAACTGGAAGAGGCCGGCGTCAGCGTCAGCCAGACCAACAACGGCATCAAGGTCACGCGCGCCAATGGCCGCGTCCACGCGGTCGATGTGAAGACAGAGGTCTTTCCCGGCTTTCCGACCGACCTTCAGGCCCAGATGATGGCGCTCATGTGCACCGCCGACGGCACCAGCGTGCTGGAAGAGACGATCTTCGAAAACCGCTTCATGCACGCGCCCGAATTGGTGCGGATGGGTGCGGAGATCGACGTCCACGGCGGCCATGCCACGGTGAAGGGCGTCGATCGACTGAAGGGCGCGCCGGTGATGGCGACGGACCTTCGCGCTTCGGTCTCGCTGATCCTCGCGGGGCTCGCGGCGGAGGGCGAGACGGTGGTGAACCGGGTCTATCACCTTGATCGTGGCTATGAGCGGGTCGAAGACAAGCTTGGTGCCTGCGGCGCCCGGATAGAACGCATTCGGGGCGAGTGAGGGCATATGGCTGACGCGACATTCGAAGAGGGCGCCGAGCGGGGCCTGACCCTCAAGGCCCTCGAGGCCGGGGACCTTCAGGTCATCTCCAGCCTCGTTCAGGACGCGGTCCTGACCGGCGCCGACATGACCTGGCGCCCGAGAGAACGGCGGCTTGCCCTTCTGGTCAACCGCTTCCGCTGGGAGGATGCGTCCCGCGCCGAGAGGGGAAAGCGCCCCTATGAACGCGTGCGGTCGCTTCTGGTGATCGACGGCGTGCTGCGTGTCGCCTCTCAGGGGGTTGACAAGGGCGACAAGGACGAGGTGCTGTCGGTTCTCTCGATGGATTGGACGCGTGGCGAGGATGCTGCGGGATCGGTCACGCTGGTGCTGGCGGGTGACGGCGCGATCCGGGCCGATGTCGAATGCCTCGATGTGACGCTGAAGGACGTGACGCGGCCCTACCTGGCACCGTCCCGGCAGCGCCCAAAACACCCCGATTGAGCCGCAAGGCCGTGACACGGAGTGCGGATATCCCGGGGGGCGTGAATGAACCTCGCGCCGCAGAAGCTCAGGGCGCCAGGAACGCTCTGGAGTATGCACTCTCGCTCTGACCGGTCGAGGAATGCGCGATCTTGCGTGCGCTGTGGTTCGGGACGGTCAATCCGCCAGAAAATACACGACCCGACGGGCGTCCTGCGTACTTGCGGCGCACGCCCGCGGCGGGCGATCCTTCAGGTGGAGCAAGCAGGTTAGGTACGTGGGATGCGGCGAGGTTGTCGATGTTTACCGTCGGATCCGACCGGCAAGGTTCCGCCAGCGTTCTGCGTACCGCGTCATTGCTGGCAGTCGGTGCGCTGGGATCGCGATTGCGACGCCGTTCGCGCGAACCGCGTCCGGTGCCGCAAGAAAGGCAGCGCCCAGGCTTGTGCCGGTGAGTCCTTCGGCCACTTCCACAGGACTTCCCGACGCGACCGACAGCATCTGGCAGAACGCTTCGTTGCGGCCGAAGGGGCCTTCCACGACCACGGTTCCGTCATGGCCGATCAGGCGCAGGCACTCGGTGGTGACAAGCGCGAGGTAGTAGCTCGTGGCCGCCATGCGCTCGGCTGTGCCGATCAGCGGTTCGGCGGGCTGCCAGCGGGCCGCGCGGCCGACGAACGGACCGGAGTCGCTGACGACCGCAGGCAGGAGCATCCGCTCGCTCTCAAGTACCTTCGTCATGACGCCCTCAGAAGGCGTGGTGCCGCACTCTGAGATGACCATCTCGAATTCCCGCCCGCCCATGAAGCGTGCCGACGGCACCGGCTGGCCGAGCGCGTTGACGTTGACGAGGGTGTCGCGCGCCGGATCGAGCGTCACCGGTTTGCCGCCGATAGCCATGGATATGACCCATGTGCCGGTCGAGACGACGGAGAAGGGTGCGGCGCGACCAAGAACATGGGGCAGGAGCGAGGCGTTGGAATCGTGAATGCCGCAGTGGACCGGCGTCGTTACGGACAGTCCGGTCGCCTTCGCAATATCGGGCAGAATCGGGCCAAGGATGTCGGCGGAGGGCCGAGTGGGTGCGATCTTCCCAGCGATGTCGAGCCGGTCAACGAGCGAGGAAAGGCACCCTTCGCCGGGGTTCCACAGATCGGTATGGCAGCCGAGCGAGCTGGCATCCGTCGCCGCGACGCCGGTCAAGCGAAAGCCCCAATATTGCGGGTAGGTCAGGATCGTTTTCGTCCGGTCCTTTAGGCCCGGATCGGTTGCAAACTGCCAGAAGAGTTGCGCGCCCACATTGAGGCCCATGCCAAGCCGGGGGGAGCCGGTTTCCACGAATGCCGGGCGGATCGCGTCGTACTCCGCGCTGAGGCTGTCCGGCCCGGTATGTTCGTAGTCCAGCATCGGTGCGGCGAGTTTGCCGTCCGTATCCAGCAGCACGCAGGAGGCGCCGTGGGTGGTGACGGATATCGCGTCGATGCCATGCGCTCGATGGAAATCGGCCAGCGCGCAAAGCAGGAATTGCCAGTGTCCTTCCAGGTCAAAATGCGGCCATGGCGGACTTGGCAGGACCGTATTCCGACGGGTGACGACGGCGATTTCGCTCAGATCCGAGGTGTCGACCAAGGCCAACTTCGCGTTGGTCTTGCCGATGTCGATGACGGCGACGTGGGCAGGTGCGGTCATGGCATATGAAAGACGTTGAGAAGCGGCACCACGACGGGTTCGTTGTCGTGGCCGGTCGCCATTATGTCGGCCATGTGCGCCCACCAGCGGCGCATCACGGGGCTTTTCGGCAGGTCGTCCATCTTGTGGTCATCGGCCCGCCAGAGAACAGCGAAAATCGTGTTCGTCTCCTCGTCGAGATGGATCGAGTAGTCGGATATGCCGGCGTCTTTCAGAAGCGTCAGAAGCTCGGGCCAGATCTCGTCATGCCGTTTATTGTACTCGTCCCGCATCCCCGGATTGAGCTGCATCTTGAAGGCGTATTTCTCCATCATCCTCTCCGCAACATCGACCAGAGCCGGGGCAAGGCGATAACCCCGATCAGAAGCGCTCCTATGAAGATCGACATGACGATGCCCGGGACATTCAGGAGGCCAAGCCCGAAGGTGACGAGGCCCATGACGAACGCGGCGATCACCACGCCAGGGATCGACCCCGATCCGCCCAGGATATTGACGCCGCCGAGGACGACCATTGTCACCACCTCAAGCTCCATCCCGAGGCCGATGGACGGCCGGGTGGAGCCGAGGCGCGAGGTCAGGCAGACCGCCGCGAGGCCGGACATGAGGCCGGTCAGAAGGAACAGGATGAACTTGACCCTCTGCACGCGGATTCCGGAGAATAGCGCGCCGGTCGCATTGTTCCCGATGGCATAGATCGCGCGGCCGAAATTCGTCTTGTGCAGCACAACGCCGTAGATCGTGGCGAGGATCAGGAAAAGTACGAATTCGAAGCTGAGTACCCATACGACGTAGCCCTGTCCGAAGTATTCGAACCCCGCCGGATAGCCGCCATATGCGCCGTCGCCGAGGACGATGTAGCTGATGCCGCGAAACAAGCTCATCGTGCCGATGGTCACGACGATGGAAGGCAGGCTCATCACGGTGACGAGGACGGCGTTGAAAGCCCCGCAGGTCAGGCCGACGCCAAGCCCGATCAGGACCAATGGCGCGGGGCCGAGGCCGAGTTGCGCCGCCGCCCCCATCGCGGTCGAGGCCAGCGCGATGATCGAAGCGACGGAAAGGTCGATCTCGCCCGAGATGATGAGCAGCGCCATCGCGAAGGCGATCATTCCCTTTTCGGTGAAGTTGAACGTCGCGTCGCTGAGGTTCCAGGCGTTCAGGAAGTAGGGCGAGGCCAGAGAATTGACGACGAAGATCGCGATGGCAACGGCGAGCAGCAGTGTCTCCCAACTTTTCAGGACATGCGAAAGGGGTGACGTCAGCCGGTCGGGGATATGGCGGTCGGAGGCGCTCATGCCGCATGCTCAGCGCGTTTGAGGATGACGCGCCCTTTCGTGCGGGCGGCCCGTGCGTTGAAGACGATGGCGATGATGATTGCACTGCCCGAAATCGCGAGTTGCCAGAAGGGCGAAATGTTGATGACCGGCAGGGCATTCTTGATGACGCCGAGGAACAAGGCGCCGAGAAGGGCGCCGATGACCGATCCGCTGCCGCCTGCAATCGACACGCCGCCGATGACGCAGGCGGCGACCACATCAAGCTCGAATCCCCCGGCGATATCGACATAGGCTACCGCATAGCGCGCAACCCAGAGATACCCGGTCAGCCCGGCGAGCGTGCCCGCGATGACGTACGCCCAGAATTGCGTCCGCCCGACATCGATGCCGGTATAGACCGAAGCGTGCGGGTTGCCGCCGACGGCGTAGAAGGCCCGGCCGAGCGGGGTCCGCGTCGTGACGATGTGGAAGAAGATCACCGCAAGGATCGCGATCCAGCCGAGAACCGGCAAACCAAGCATCAGGTGGCGCGGAAAGGCCTTGAACGCCACCGACATCTCATGCGCGTTGACCCAGGCGCCGTCGGAAATCAGGAAGATGATGCCGCGAAAGATCGTCATCGTGCCAAGTGTCACCACAATGGGCGGGATCGAGAGCTTCCAGACGAAGAACCCGTTGACCGCCCCCATGACCGCGCCGAGCGCGAGCGCGATGACAAGGATCACTCCCACCGGAACCCCGGGTGCAACGGTGTTCAGCATCGCCACCACCATGCCGGTCAGCGCGAGGTTCGCCGCGACTGACAGGTCGATGCACTTGGTCAGGATCACGATCATCTGGCCGATGGCGAGAAGGATCAGGGGTGCTGTGTCGTTGAAGACGTTAGCGAGGCTGTGCGGTTCTGCGAAGCCCGGAAAACGCGTCGAGATCACTGCGATCAGAACAACGATCGCCGCCATCAGGATTGCCTCGCGCGAAGAAAACAGCCGTTTCATCACGCCCGTGCCTCCATGATCCCCGCCGCGTGGCGGACAAGCGTTTCCGGCGTCAGATCCTCGCCCACCACCTCCGCCACGATGCGGCCTTCGCGCATCACGATCACCCGGTCGGACATGCCCAGGACCTCGGGGATTTCCGAGCTGACCATGATGACCGCCAGGCCCTGGGCGGCAAGCTCCGCCATGAATTCATGCACCGCCGCCTTCGACCCGATGTCGATCCCCTTGGTTGGCTCATCGAGTATGATGACCCTGGGTTTGGTGGCGAGCCATTTGGCGATGACCACCTTCTGCTGGTTGCCGCCGGAGAGGTTGCCGACCGGCGTGTCGAGCGATGCCGCGCGCAAATCGAGGCGGCTGGTATATTCCCGCGCCAGCTTGAATTCCTCGGCCAACTGTAGAAAGCCCGATCTTGAGATCCTGGAGAGCGAGGGCAGGGTGACGTTCTGGAAAATCGGCAGGGCGGTGATTGCGCCCTGCTTGCCGCGATCTTCGGGCACATAGACGATGCCGTTCGTCACCGCGTCGGCGGGCGAGCGGATCACGCGGACTTGGCCGTCAATCCTGGTGACGCCCTTCGACGGCTTCGTGATGCCGAACAGGGCCTGCATGAACTCCGACCGCCCCGCGCCGACAAGGCCGTAGAAGCCGAGGATCTCGCCCTTCTTCAACCTGAAGCCGATATCGTCGAACTCGGTCGGGTGCGAATAGCCGACGACCTGCAAAACCTCCTCGCCCGCCTGATGGCTGCGCTTGGGAAAGATCTGGTCGACCGGACGGCCAACCATCATCTTGACCAAAGCGCTCTCACCCGCTTCGCTGATCAACCCGTCGCCCACGAACTGGCCATCGCGGAACACGGTGTAGTGGTCGGCGATACGGAAGATCTCGTCGAACTTGTGGGAAATGAAGAGGATAGCCTTGCCCTGCCGTTTCAACTCTTCGACCAGCTCGTAAAGCTCCTGGATTTCCTTGTGGCTGAGGGCGGCAGTCGGTTCGTCCATGATGACAACGCGCGCATCGATGGAAAGCGCGCGGGCGATGGCGACGAGGTGCTTGTTGGCGATGCCGAGATCGCGGAGCCGCGCAGAGGGGTCGATCTCGGCGCCGATGCCGTGCAGGATGCCGCGCGCCGCCTCGACCATCTTCGCGGTATCGATCAGGCCGAAGCGGGCGCGAGGTGCGTGACCCAGAAAGATATTCTCCGCTACGGACAGTTCGTCAAAAAGAACTGTCTCCTGATGGATCGCGGTGATGCCGGCCGCCGCCGCATCCGTCGCGGTCGGAAACCTCACTGCCTCGCCATCGACCAGGATCGCGCCGGCATCCGGCTGATAGATGCCGGTCAGGATTTTCACGACCGTGGATTTGCCCGCGCCGTTTTCGCCGACAAGTGCAGTGACCTTACCGGGATAAAGCTTCAGCGACACCTCCGACAGCGCCTTGACGCCCGGAAAGTTCTTTGACACGCCATCGAGGGCAAGAACGGGTGCGCCCGATACCGCCGCCGGGGTGGGGATCGCCTGCATCTGCGTGGGTCCGTGGTTTGGTTGGAAAGGTGCCCGGCGCGCGAAGCGGTCGCGCCGGGACCGGTTCAGCGATCAGAAGATCGATTTGAACTCTTCTATGTTCGATGCGTCATAGACGAACGGGTCTGCCATCGCGCCTTCGTTGTTGTCGTCGAGCGTGACGTCGCCCATCCGTCCCATCTGGATCGAGGCGCCGGGCTCGGCTTTCGCATCGCCCTTGGCGAGGTGATAGGCGATCATCGTCGCGGAATAGCCGAGGTCGATCGGGTTCCAGATCGCGAAGCTCTTCGACGCGCCGGATTCCACCGCGCCCGCCATCTCGGAGGGCAGACCAAGGCCGGTCACGTTGATTTCGCCGGCCTTGCCCGCATCCTGCACAGCCTGCGCCGCGGCCACGATGCCGACGGAGGTTGGGGCGATGATCGCCTTGAGGTTCGGATAGGACTGCATCAGACCCTGCGCCTCGCGGTAGGACTTGTCGGCAAGGTCGTCGCCGTAGACCGTGGCCACGACGTTGATGCCCGGATAGTTCGGCAGAACCTTGTTCATTTCCTCGATCCAGGTGTTCTGGTTGGTCGCCGTGGCCGAGGCCGACAGTACCGCCACGTCACCGCCGTCGGGCAGGTTGTCGGCGGCGAGCTTGATGATCATGTTGCCGATGAGCGCGTTCGAGGATGGGTTGAGGTGCATCTGCCGGCCCTCCGGCGCGACGCCCGAATCCCAGGAAATGACGGTGATCCCGCGATCCATTGCCTTCTTCAGCGCTGGAACAAGCGCATCGCGGTCATTGGCCGAAATCGCGATGGCGTTCACCTGCTGCGCGATGAGCGCGTTGATGACCTCGATCTGGCCTTCCGCCGTGGTGTCCGTCGGGCCGGTGTATATGATCTCGACATCGCCAAGCTCTTTGGCGGCCTCTTCCGCGCCCTTGTGCGCAGCCTCGAAGAAGCCGATCCCAAGCGCCTTGACGACGAGCGCGATGCGCAACTTGTCCTGCGCCATGGCTGAGGTGCCCATCAGACATGCAGCGAGCGTCAGCCCCGTCGTAAGTTTCGTGAAAGTACGTCGTTTCATCTTGCTGAACCTCCCATGATAGCAAGCGTGTTTTAAAATCCGGGCGGCGTTCAGGAGGCCGCCCCCTCCTGCTGCGCCGCCCCCGCCGGGGCGACGATCAGAGTCACACCCGCGGCTTCCAGCATCGCAGCGTCCCGGTCCGATATCCCTTCGTCGGTGATAAGGGTGTGAACCCGCTTCAACGGGCAGAGGACAAGGCTCGACCGGTTCTTGAACTTCGAGGAATCCACAAGGACGACAAGTTCGTCTGCCTGGCCGATGAGCTTCTCCTCCGCCTGGATCAGCAACGGATCGGCCTCCATCAACCCAAGCGGCCCGACACCCTGCGCGCCCATGAACATTCGGCGTGCGTAGAAGTTCTTTGACACGTCATTGTCGAAGGGCGAAAGAATGATGTTCTGTTCGCGGTAGATCGCGCCGCCGGGTAGCAGGATCGTGTTTTTCGAATGCTTGAGCAGATGCTCGGCTATGGGAAATGAGTTGGTAAACACTTGAAGGCGGCGCGAGGCCAGAGGATGCACCATCTGGAAGGTCGTCGTGCCGCCGTTGATGATGATCGGCTCGCCATCCTCGCACAGCGTGACGGCGGCCCGCGCGATGGCCTGCTTCTGCGCGGTGTTGAACTGTTCGTTGATCGTGAAGGGGCGCCCGGCGAGGCCCACGAGCTGCGGCGGATTGATCGATTCCGCACCACCCCTCACCCGACGCAGCTTTTTCTGCGCATCGAGGGTGGCGATGTCGCGGCGGATCGTCGCCTCGGATGCTCCGGTCAGGGCGCAGAGATCGACCACCGTCACGACCGGCCGGTCCTGAACGGCGGAGAGAATGATCCTGTGGCGCTCCGTTTCGTGCATTCTGTCCTCCCGATTGCCCGAGGTTGGGTGGATTCGCGGCGTATGTCAATCACAAACAATCATAAACAATCACGCTGCATTGCAGAATGATCGAATATGATTGAACATGATTGACATTTTGTCGCGCCGGCAGCAGATTTCTCCCAACCGGACACACCCAGTGCCGCGCACCTGTCGGGAGGAGACGATGCTGAAAACCGCTGAGAATCAGCGCCTTGTGAACGCCTGGGACGACGCCAAGGCAAAGGGGATGAGCGAATCGCAAAAACTCCTCTACCGCTCCAACCTTCTGGGCAGCGACAAGCGCATCACCAATTACGGCGGCGGCAATACCTCGGCCAAGGTGATGGAGAAGGACCCCTTGACTGGCGAGACCGTCGAGGTGCTCTGGGTCAAGGGATCGGGCGGCGATGTCGGCTCGATCAGGATGGATGGCTTCGCGACGCTCTACATGGACAAGCTTCGCGCGCTGAATGGGGTCTATCGCGGAGTGGAGTTCGAGGATGAGATGGTCGGCCTCCTGCCGCATTGCACCTTCAACCTGAATCCCCGCGCGGCTTCGATCGATACGCCGCTGCACGCCTGCGTGCCGAAAAAGCATGTCGATCACATGCACCCCGACGCGATCATCGCCGTTGCAGCGGCGAAGAACTCCAAGGCGCTGACGCAGGATATTTTCGGGGACGAGATCGGCTGGCTGCCGTGGAAGCGGCCGGGATACGAGCTGGGGTTGTGGCTTGAGAAATACTGTCTCGAGAACCCCGAGGCCAAGGGCGTCGTGCTGGAAAGCCATGGCCTCTTCACCTGGGCCGACGACGCGAAGGACTGCTATGATCTGACGCTCGCCACGATCCAGAAGGCAATGGACTGGTTTGCCGAACGGACGGCGGACGCACCCGCCTTTGGCGGCGCGAAGCATAAAAGCCTGCCCGCCGACCAACGCCGTGCCGTTGCCGCGCGCCTAATGCCCGCGATCCGCGGCATGGTTTCGGGCCAGCAACACATGGTCGGACATTTCGACGACACCGACGCGGTTCTGGACTTCGTGAACGCGAAGGAAATGGAACCGCTCGCAGCACTCGGCACGTCCTGCCCCGATCACTTCCTGCGCACGAAGATCCGGCCGCTGGTCGTCGCTTTCGATCCTGCGACGCCCGATGTCGATGCGACGCTGGCTGGTCTGCGGGATGCCGTGGCGACCTACCGGGAGGACTACGTGGCCTATTACGACCGCTGCAAGCATGACAACAGCCCGGCTTTGCGCGACGCGAATGCCGTTGTCTATCTCGTCCCCGGCGTCGGCATGATCACCTTCGCCAAGGACAAGGCCACGGCGCGCATCTCGGGCGAGTTCTACGTCAACGCCATCAACGTGATGCGCGGCGCGTCTTCGGTCAGCACCTATGTTGGCCTGCCCGAACAGGAAGCCTTCGACATCGAATACTGGCTTCTGGAAGAGGCCAAGCTGCAACGGATGCCGAGCCCGAAGTCGCTGGCGGGTCGCGTTGCACTGGTGACTGGCGGCGCGGGTGGCATCGGCTCGGCGACTGCGGAGCGCTACCTCGCCGAAGGAGCCTGCGTGATGCTTGCGGATATCGACGAGAGGGCCCTCGCCGACGCGGCGCAGGCGCTTGCCGCCCGCTACGGCAAGGACGTGGTGAGGAGCGTGGCGATGAATGTCACCGACGAGAACGCCGTCGCCGCCGCCTATTCCAACACAGCGGTGGAATTCGGCGGGCTCGATATCCTCGTATCGAATGCCGGGATCGCATCCTCGGCCCCGGTGGAGGATACCTCGCTCGCGCTCTGGAACAAGAACATGGACATCCTGTCCACCGGCTACTTCCTCGTCAGCCGCGAGGCATTCCGTCTGATCCGCGCGCAAGGAATGGGCGGGTCGATCGTCTTCGTCGCCTCGAAGAACGGCCTCGCCGCCTCGCCCAATGCCTCGGCCTATTGCACCGCGAAGGCGGCGGAGATTCACCTCGCCCGCTGCCTCGCGCTGGAAGGGGCGGAGGCGGGCATCCGGGTCAACGTCGTCAATCCCGATGCGGTGCTGCGCGGATCGAAGATATGGTCCGGCGAATGGCTCGATCAGCGCGCCTCGACCTACAAGACCGACAAGGAGGGGCTCGAGGAGATGTATCGCCAGCGCTCCATGCTGAAGCGGTCCGTCTATCCCGAGGACATCGCCGAGGCCGCCTATTTCTTCGCGTCCGAGAAGTCGGCCAAATCGACCGGCAACATCCTGAATGTCGATGCCGGTAACGTGCAGGCCTTCACGCGCTGAGGCGCACGGGGTTGGGGAGGAAACCGTCCATGTCGAATAGCTATGAAGCCGCGAAGCATGCCTTTGCAGAATGGGATGTCGATGCCGAAGCCGCGATTGACCGGCTCAAGACAATTCCCATTTCCGTGCATTGTTGGCAGGGCGACGATGTCGTGGGCTTCGAGAAGAAGTCCGGTTCGTCCGGCGGCGGCATTCAGGCCACCGGCAACCATCCCGGCCGCGCGCGAACGCCGGACGAACTCCGCGATGATCTGGAATTCGCCTACTCGCGGATACCGGGGAAGCACAGGCTCAACCTGCACGCCTGTTACCTGGATACACCGGAAACGCCCGACCGGGACGAGATCGAATACCGCCACTTCGCCCCGTGGGTGGAGTGGGCGAAGGGTCAGGGCATCGGCATCGACTTCAACCCGACCTTCTTCGCCCATGCCAAGGCCGACGATAACCTGACGCTGAGCCATCCCGACAAGGGGATCCGCGATTTCTGGATCGAACATGGGCGCCGCACGCGCGACATCGCCGCGAAGATCGGCGTCGCTTTGGGCAGCGCGTCGGTCAACAACATATGGGTGCCCGACGGCTACAAGGATATCCCCGTCGATCGCATGGCCGCACGACGGCGGCTGGAGACGTCGCTCGACGCGTTGATGGCGGCGAAGCACGACGAGGCCCACATGCTCGACGCAGTGGAATCCAAGCTCTTCGGCATCGGGGTGGAGGCCTGCACCGTTGGCAGCCACGAATTCTACCTTGGCTACGCGATCCGCAAGGGCACGCTCCTCTGCCTCGACATGGGGCATTTCCACCCAACCGAGAACATTGCTGACAAACTGTCCTCCGTCGCTCTGTCGGTCGATGGAATCCTGCTTCATGTCTCCCGCCCGATGCGCTGGGACAGCGACCACGTCATCCTCCTGAGCGACGACATCCTCGCCATGGCGCAGGAACTGGTCTTCGCCGATCTTCTCGACCGTACGCGCATCGGCCTCGATTTCTTCGACGCCACGATCAGCCGGACGGCGGCTTGGGTGATCGGGACGCGCAACATGCAAAAGGCAATGCTGCGCGCGCTTTTGCTGCCGCAGACGAAGCTGAAGGAGGTCGAGGCGAAGCTTGACCATACCGCGCGTTTCGTGCTCACGGAGGAGTTGAAGGACCTTCCCTTCGCCGCCGTTTGGGCGGAGTTCTGCGCTCGCGCGGACATGCCTACAGGACAACTGCTGATCTCCGATCTCGAGGCCTATCAGGCGAAGGTCGCTGGACGCGGTTAATCCGAAGCGTTGAGCGGATAGCTCGCCAGAACTTCGTAGTGCGCTCCGTCGGAGGTGAGAATCAACTCATAAAGACAGTACGACCCGGCGCGGAAGGGGGGCAGTCGCAGATCGGCGCGGCCCGCGAGGAAGCGGCCAATTCGGCCCGCTTCGTCCGGCGTCATCCCCCTGCCGAACCGCGCGAGTGTGACGTGGGGCACAAAGCGGTGTCTCGCGGTCTGGAGGCCAACGCCATGCAGCCGACTTCGGATGCGGCGGTGAAGTTCCGTGAGCTTCGCTGTCGCGCGGGCGGTGATGTTCAGCACCGCCGGTCGGTCGCCGCCGAAGGTGTCCAGCCCCGAAAGGGTGATCTCGAAATCCGGGTGGCGCAGCGTTTGCAGCGCGAAATGCACCTCTTCCAACATCGGTTCGACCACCTCTCCGAGAAAAGCAAGGGTCAGGTGCAGGTTCTCCGGTGAGACGATACGGCCAAACGGCAAGGCATCCTGTACCGGGGCCAGGGCCTTGGAGATTTCGTCCGGCATCGGGATCGCGATGAAACTGCGCATGGTATCTCCCCAGACTCCTCGGCCACCGGAGCAAGAACGCGCGGACTTGCACAGCGCCGCTTTCCGGTTAAGGGTCTGCCCCGAAAACGTGCAGGTTGCAAACGGGCGGAGAGATTGCGCACAGGATTGTCGTTTCTCGTGGCGGGCTATGTGCTCAGCCAGTTCTATCGTGCATTCCTTGCCGTGCTGGCACCTGTTCTCAAGGCCGAGATCGGAGCATCGGCGTCTGATCTCGCGCTTTCCTCTGGAATCTGGTTTCTGACCTTCGCGCTGATGCAAATTCCGGTCGGTATCGCGCTCGACCGCATCGGCCCGCGCCTGACCACATCGGTTCTGCTTGCGCTGGGCGGTGGCGGCGGCGCGCTGGTCTTTGCGCTCGCGCAAGGTCCAGGGGCGATCCAACTGGCGATGGCGCTGATCGGGATCGGCTGCTCGCCGGTCCTGATGTCGTCCTACTACATCTTCGCTCGGATCTATTCCCCTGCGGTCTTCGGAACGCTCGCGGGCGCAGTGATCGGCGTCGGATCGCTCGGCAACATCCTCGGCGCTGCCCCACTTGCCTGGCTGGTGGAGGCGGTGGGCTGGCGCGAGACATTGTTTGGGCTTTCCGCCGTAACCGTCGCCGTGGCGACGGCGCTCTTCGTCTTCGTGAAGAACCCGCCCAAGGCCAGCCTTCCCTCGACCGGCAGCGGCTCGCTGCTCGACCTCTTCCGCATTCCCGGGATATGGGCGATCCTGCCGCTGATGGCCGTGGCCTACGCACCCGCCGCCTCGATCCGGGGCCTGTGGGCCGGGGCGTATCTCGCGCAAGTCTTCGGCGCGGATGCCGCGCGGATCGGCACCTCGACCCTCGTCATGGCGCTGGCGATGGTGGCGGGGAACTTCGCCTACGGTCCGCTTGACCGCATATTCCGCACGCAGAAATGGGTCGTCTTCACGGGCAACCTGCTTTGCGCCGCGATGCTCGGCCTCCTTTCCGCCTTTCCGGGGGCCGGGATATGGACGGCGACCATACTTCTTGCGGCGGTCGGTTTTTTCGGCGCCTCGTTCCCTGCGATCATGGCGCATGGGCGGAGCTTTTTCCCACCGCACCTGGTAGGGCGCGGCGTCACCTTCCTGAACATGTTCGGGATCGGCGGCGCGGGCATCCTGCAATTCTCCTCGGGCGGGTTCGAACGCTGGATGCAAGGCAGCGGCGGGCCACCTGCCGCCAGTTTTTCTGCGCTCTTTCTCTTCTTCCTCGTGCCGCTGGCAGCCGGCCTCGCCCTTTATCTCTTCAGCCGCGACGCCCGCTCCGCACGATGACCGGAGCGTCATGCGCGCGCAGTACGGCCAACCCACCCCAAAAGGGCGCTTTTCACGGCGAAAGCGATGGGCTAAGTGGCCTCGTCCTGTACTTGAGGAGACCCCGGAATGGGCTACAGAGTCGTTGTCGCCGGCGCCACGGGGAATGTGGGCCGTGAAATGCTGAACATCCTCGCCGAGCGGGAATTCCCCGTCGACGAGATCGCCGCGCTTGCCTCCCGCAAGTCGCTCGGCACCGAAGTTTCGTTCGGCGACAAGACCCTCAAGACCAAGGACCTCGACACCTTCGACTTTACCGGCTGGGACATCGCGCTTTTCGCCATCGGCTCCGATGCGACGAAGATCTACGCCCCGAAGGCGGCGAAGGCCGGCTGCGTCGTGATCGACAATTCCTCGCTCTACCGCTACGACCCGGATGTGCCGCTGATCGTGCCGGAGGTGAACCCCGAGGCCGTCGATGGCTACACCCGGAAGAACATCATCGCGAACCCGAATTGCTCGACCGCGCAGATGGTTGTCGCGCTGAAGCCCCTGCATGATCGCGCGAAGATCAGGCGCGTTGTCGTTGCGACCTACCAGTCGGTCTCGGGCGCAGGCAAGGCCGGCATAGACGAGCTGTGGGACCAGACCAAGGGCATGTACGTTCCGGGGCAAGAGGTTGCGCCGTCGAAATTCACCAAGCAGATCGCCTTCAACGTCATCCCCCATATCGACGTTTTCCTGGACTCGGGCGAGACCAAGGAAGAATGGAAGATGGTCGCGGAGACGAAGAAGATCCTCGACAAGTCGATCAAGGTCACCGCGACCTGCGTCCGCGTCCCGGTCTTTGTCGGCCATTCCGAGGCGCTGAACATCGAGTTCGAGGAATTTCTCGATGAGGACGAGGCCCGCGACATCCTGCGCGAGGCGCCCGGCGTCATGGTGATCGACAAGCGCGAGAACGGCGGCTACATCACGCCGGTCGAATGCGTCGGCGACTACGCGACCTATGTCAGCCGCATTCGGCAGGATTCGACCATCGACAATGGCCTGAACCTCTGGTGCGTGTCAGACAACCTCCGCAAGGGCGCTGCGCTGAATGCCGTTCAGATCGCCGAAACGCTCGGGAACCGTTGCCTGAAGAAGGGCTGAGCATTTCGGGACTGAATTGAATGAAAGAGGCGCCGGAGGGGCGCCTCTCGTGCTTCCGGTTATGGTGAATTGGGTCTCAGCTCTGCCCCTTCGCTTGCAAAGCCGCCTGTAGGTCCATCGCCTCCGCACAGGTTCCGCAGACTGATTGCAGCATCTTGAGGTTCTGCTTGGCCTTGTCGTACTGCCCCGTCTCGACGAAAAGCTCGCCTTGATATTCAAGCGCGCCCGTATGACGCGGATTGACCCGCAAAGCGAGATCATAGTACCGCGCCGCCTCGGTGTAGTGTTTGAGATGACGGCTGGAATACCCCATGAGGTTCCACGCATCGGCGTTCTTCGGGTCCGCCTTCACGACCGGGACGAGCAGTTTAAGGGCACTGGAATAGTCGCCTGCGCCAATCGCCGCCCTGGCTTTGTCGAGTCCCGCATTGTCCTGGGTGCCCGAAAAGCCGGACGCATTGGTGCCGGTGTCAGCCCCGATTGCCGGCGCGGAGAGCGCAAGAAGCAGAGCTATCGGACGGCAGAAGGAAACAAATGTCATAGGTCACCTCGGCGTTAGATCAGACGGAGACTATCACGCCTCGCAAATCCTGCCCATCACGTTTGGTCTATCGTGTGGCCCATCTCGAAGCCACACGGCTTGAAATAAAGCGTTGACGGTTTCCCCGAGAGTGCCAGAGGAGGGCGTGCCGGCACATTGGTTCCCAGAGGAGTCAGATCGGTGCGAAACGACCAGTCGCCGGCTCATACTGTTCCAGCGTGCCTTCGCCAATATCGTTCCACAGGCCGTGAATCGTCATCTCTTCGGCTTCGACGGCTTGTGTGACGAAGGGAAAGGTCATCAGGTTTTCAAGGCTTATCAGCACGGCTTCCTTTTCCAGTGCGCGCAGACGCTCCGCCTCGGGCAGATGGCTTATGCGGTCATAGCCGGGACGGAGCAGGTCCATCCAGCGACCGACGAAGCTCGATTTCTCCTCGAGCGCCGGGGCGTGGCCCGAACACATGTCATGACAGCCCTGCACACCTCCGCAAGAGGAATGGCCGACAACGATGAGATGTGCGATCTTGAGCGTGGTCACGGCATATTCGACCGCGGCTGAAGTGCCGTGCTGTTGTCCGTCCGGCGCATAGGGCGGGACCAGGTTCGCGATGTTGCGGTGAATGAAGAACTCGCCCTGATCGGCCCCGAAGATCGAGGTGACATGAACCCGGCTGTCGCAGCAGGAAATCACCATGGCGCGCGGACGTTGACCATCTTCGGCCAGTCGACGATACCAACTGCGGTTTTCCTGCCATGTCGTGGCCTTCCAGCCGTGGTAGCGCTGGATGAGATAGTTCGGCAGAGGCTTGACACGTTCCATATTTCCTCGCTCGCTTCCTGTCTCCTACTGCACTTATTGTGCGGATGTGGCAAATTCGAGCGATTTTTTCAGCGTGCATCAAGGAAGTGTTGTCGTCGCATCCCGCAGGTTAGGCCCGCGCGTGGGGCGCAATAGGAGGGTGAAGGGTGACAATGCTCGCGGTTTTGCGTCACGAGGAGGGTATCCGCGTCGATGCGGAGCGGCTCGTGACGATGTATACCGGGCGGACAAAGCTCGAAGCGGAAGCGGTTCTGCTACGTGGAATTGAAGATATGGCGTCGCGCGTGGATGAAATTCGGCGGCATTTCGACAACGGTGACGGTTTCGCGATCGTGCGCTGCACAAGGTTTGCGGCGCGAATGGCCGAACCCATGGGGATGATCAGCTTCATCGCGGTTGCGCGCGACCTTATCGCGTCGACCGAGGCGAACGACCGCCCGGCGCAGGCAGCCACGCTTGCCCGGCTCTTGCGGGTGGCGAACCGTTCGCTCTCTGCGATCTGTGATCTGCGCGACATGACGGTGTGACTTCGCCCTTGCAGGCGCGCGGCCCGCGGCTAGTCTCTGCGGCGATCAGGACGGAGAGACCTCATGCGCTTTTCCTTCGCGCCCGTGAACGCGGCGAGCCGGCCCCTTTATCTTGTGGAGGAGACCGAGGCGGCAAATTTTGCTACCGGATTGAATGATGCCGAACGCGCGTGGCTTGCGGCGCATGGCTTCAAGGGGGGGTTGGGCCAGTTTGTGCTTCTGCCCGGACCTGACGGGACACCAGTCGCCGCCGTCTTCGGCATGGGCAGCGCCGCGGAGCGACAGCGCGGGCGCTTCCATGTTGCAAGCGCGGTGGGGCACCTGCCGGACGGTGACTGGCACATCGCCGCGGATCTTCCTGCATCCGTGGCAGAGGAGGCAGCGCTAGGGGCCTTGCTGGCGACCTACCGCTTCACCCGCTACAAATCGGCGGCTGCGCCGAAGGCCCGCCTCAAGGCGCCGGCGGGCGTCGATGCCACCCGCCTTCTGGAGATCGCCGAGGGCGAGGCGCTGACCCGCGACCTCATCAACACCCCGGCCTCCGACATGGGGCCGGATGAGCTTGAGACGGCCATGGCCGCGCTCGCCGCGGAGTGTGGTGCAAGCCTCGGCGTCACGCAAGGCGAGGCACTTCTGTCCGAGGGATTTCCCATGATCCATGCCGTTGGTCGCGCCTCGCCGCGCTCGCCCCGGCTGCTGGACCTGCGCTGGGGGACGAAGGGGCCGCTTCTGACTTTGGTCGGCAAAGGGGTATGCTTCGATACCGGGGGGCTCGACATCAAGCCAGCGTCGTCGATGGGGCTGATGAAGAAGGATATGGGCGGCGCCGCGACGGTGATGGGGCTTGCGCGGTCGATCATGAAACTGGGGCTGACTGTGCGGCTTCGCGTTCTTGTGCCGGCGGTCGAAAACGCCGTCTGCGGCAACGCTTTCCGTCCGCAGGATATATTGACAAGCCGCAAGGGTCTAACCGTCGAGATCAATAACACAGACGCCGAGGGGCGGCTCGTACTGGCCGATGCGTTGTCGCTCGCAGATGAGGAACGACCCGATCTGCTGATCTCGATGGCGACGTTGACAGGTGCGGCGCGAGTCGCCGTCGGGCCGGACCTCGCGCCCTTCTACGTCGATGACGAGGCCGTGGCTGCGGCCATCTCGGCGGGCGCTGCGCGTGTGGCCGATCCGGTCTGGCGGATGCCGTTCTGGCAGCCCTACGAGGCGCTGATCGAGCCCGGCATCGCCGATCTCGACAACGCGCCTTCGGGCGGTATGGCCGGTTCGATCACGGCGGCGCTTTTCCTGCGCAGGTTCGTGACCGCTACGCCCCGCTACGTGCATTTCGACATCTATGGCTGGCAAGCGAAGGCCGAGCCTGCCCGCCCCAAGGGCGGCGTGGGTCAAGGCGCGCGCGCGATCCTCGCGGCATTGCCGGAACTGCTCGCGCTATGAGGGACCGGCGGATCACGCCCGCCAACGGTCGGGTCGCGCATGTATCGTTGCGCGCGACCGAGAAGACCGAGCGATTTGTCGAGGGCGAGGCGGGCAGCGTCGTCGAACCCATCGCCGATCTGATGGCCACTCCCGAGGGCACGCGTGACCGGCAGCTACTGATGGGCGATGGCGTGCTGATCCTCGAGCGACGGGCTGGCTTCGCCTTCCTGCAATCGAAGAAGGACGGCTATTGCGGATATATCGCCGAGACGGCGTTAGGCGATCCGACCGCGGCAACGCATCGGGTGGTCGCCCCGGCGACACATCTATATCCCGCGCCGGACATGAAGCGGCGCGAAATCGCGGCCCTCAGCTTCGGAGCGCGGCTTGCCGTCGTCGCGGAGCATGAGCGGTTTTTCGAGACGGAGCGGGGCATGTTCCTGCCGCGCCCGCATCTCGCGCCCGTGGATGAAGCGATGCAAGACCCCGCCGCCGTTGCAGAGATGTTTCTCGGTGCCCCCTACCTCTGGGGCGGGAATTCGCGCTCGGGAATCGACTGTTCCGGATTGGTGCAGGCGGCGCTTCTGGCCTGCGGAATCTTCTGTCCGGGGGACAGCGATTTGCAGCAGAATATCGGTCATGAGCTGGCCGGGCGTTCCGGTCTTCGGCGCGGTGACATGATCTTCTGGAAAGGTCATGTCGCCATGGTGCTGGACGGCATTGTCCTTATCCACGCCAATGCTTTCCGCATGGCTGTGACCGTCGAGGGGATCGATGATGCGATCGAACGTATCGCCGCGCAGGGCGGCGGCTCTCCGACCGCCTTTCGCCGAGTCGGCTAGGCAGTGGACACATAGCCCTCGTCCAAAGCCTTGCCGAGGCGGGCGCGACGGCGGCGAGCTATGGGACGGCGCGTTTGTCGAACCGCGTCGCGATACGGCGGAGGTGCTTGAGCGTGTTGAAGTAGCGCTCCACGAGGTTGCCAGTGAATTCCGGCGATTTTTCCGCCAAGGCATTGATTATGTTGAGCCATACGCCGGCCTTGGCCCAGCGGCCGAAGCGGTTGCAGACCGTGGTGCAAGGGCCCGTAGCGCTCGGGCAGATCGTGCCAAGGCGATCCGCTGCGCAGGATGTGGAATATTCCGTTCAGAACCCCTCGGCCATCCGTCCGCGGGATGCCTCGTGGCTTGTGGGCGGGCGGGATGATCCGCCATTCCGCATCGCTCAAATCAAGACGCTCCATGATCCACCTCCTGTTCAGGAGAGTGACTCAAGGGCCTCATGGCTTCGGGAATCCCGGTTGGGAGTACGGAACCTAGTCGACCGAGCGGATGAGCTTGCGTTCCAATACCCGCAGCACGACCGGCAACTCGTGCCCGCGCTTCAGAATTTGTCCGTCCATGCCGATGACTGCATACATGCCCTGACGGCTCCGCAGACGCGGATGTTTCTCGATCCGGTAGATCGGGTGTTCGGCCGCGCGCCGGAAGACCGAAAAGACGGCCATTTCGCGCAAGAAGGACATGGCGTAGTCGCGCCATTCTCCCGCCGCAACCATGCGCCCGTAAAGTCCGAGGATGAGGGAGAGTTCGTGACGGTCGAACGCCACCTGTTCGGGCGCCGGGCTGGCATTGGGAAAGGGGGTCGGCGTCTGCACCGTCATGGTCCGATGTTAGCGCTGTAGCGAGCCAAATCAAGCACCGCCCGGATTTGGCCGCAAAAAGACCTTTCGCGTGGCCATTCCCCATCAAATCCGCGCCGTGATTGAAGCGGAAAACGAACCCATAGCGATTTAGACGCTAAGTTCCGGCGGCGCGGTTCACAGCCCCCACCCAGTCCGCGCCGCCGGAACATCCAACAACTTGCCCCGCCATGGCGGGGTTTTGTTTTTTGGCGTGCCTCAACCGCAACTGAACCGCGTGATGATGCCCTCGGCATCCGTTTCGACGGTCAGTCGGGCCGGACTGTAGTCCATCGTCATCGCCATGCCGGGGGCGACGACGCGCACGGGGAACGGAAAGTCGTCGAAGGGGACGCTTTCGGCGCGACGGCCGACCAGGGCCTCAGGCCCAAATTCCGATTTGGAGCAGGTCTCGTAGAGAATTATCCCTCTGCCCGACAGGCCGGGACGGATCGCGTGCTCGTCGCCCGTTTCAGCCTCTGTCGTGCAGGCCGCCATCAGAAACGGCAGCCAGATCAAAATTCGCATCGCTTGTTCTCCCTGCCTTGCCAGCGGCGGCGGTTTCGAAGAAGGTTCCGTCCAACCATAGCAGGGAGGAGACCGGATGCGCACCCGTGCCGCAGTTGCCGTTGCCGCAGGCAAGCCGCTTGAGATCATGGAGGTGGACCTTGCGGGGCCGAAGGCGGGCGAGGTGATGGTGGAGATCAAGGCCACCGGCATCTGCCATACCGACGAATTCACGCTCAGCGGCGCGGACCCGGAAGGGCTTTTCCCGGCGATCCTCGGCCATGAGGGCGCGGGCGTGGTGGTCGAGGTCGGCGAAGGTGTGACGAGCGTCCGGAAGGGCGATCACGTCATTCCGCTCTACACGCCGGAATGCCGGACCTGCCCGTCGTGCCTTTCCCGCAAGACCAACCTCTGCACCTCGATCCGGGCGACGCAAGGACAAGGCGTGATGCCGGACGGGACCTCGCGCTTCACCACGCTCGATGGCGATCCGATCCTGCATTACATGGGCTGCTCGACCTTCTCGAACTACACCGTCCTGCCCGAGATCGCGGTGGCGAAGGTGCGCGAGGACGCGCCCTTCGACAAGATCTGCTACATCGGCTGCGGTGTGACGACCGGCATTGGCGCCGTCATCAACACCGCGAAGGTCGAGATCGGGGCGAAGGCGGTGGTGTTCGGGTTCGGCGGGATCGGGCTCAACGTGCTGCAGGGCCTTCGCCTCGCAGGCGCGGACATGATCATCGGGGTCGACCTCAACGACGACAAGAAGCCGATGGCCGAGCATTTCGGGATGACGCATTTCATCAACCCGAAGAATTGCGAGAATGTGGTGCAGGAGATCGTCAACCTGACGAAGACGCCGTTCGACCAGATCGGCGGCGCGGATTATTCCTTCGACTGCACCGGCAATGTGAAGGTGATGCGGGATGCGCTCGAATGCACCCACCGGGGCTGGGGCCAGTCGATCATCATCGGCGTGGCGCCTGCCGGTGCGGTGATCGAGACGCGACCCTTCCAGCTGGTCACCGGGCGGGTCTGGAAAGGCACCGCGTTCGGCGGAGCGCGGGGGCGGACCGACGTGCCGCGGATCGTCGACTGGTACATGGACGGCAAGATCGAGATCGACCCGATGATCACCCACACCCTGAAGCTCGACGAGATCAACAAGGGCTTCGACCTGATGCATGCCGGCGAATCGATCCGCTCGGTCGTGGTGTATTGAGGCGCATGAAGCGGGCATGACCCGGTCTAATCCTTAGCGGCAACGCGCGGAGACTTTCAGGTGAAAGAAGAGGCTAGAGGGGCCGCCAAAACGACCGGACGGCGCGTTGTCGCGCTCGACATCGCGCGGTCCGTCGCACTTGTTGGCATGGCGATCTACCATTTCTCCTTCGATCTGGAAATGTTCGGCTATCTCCCGCCGGGGGCCTCTGGGTCGGGCGGTCTCGCGATTTTTGCCCGTATCGTTGCGGGTAGCTTCCTGTTTATCACCGGCCTCAGCCTCTTCCTCGCGCATGGGCGCGGCATCCGCTGGCGTCCGTTCCTGCGGCGGCTTTTCGTAGTCGCCCTTGCGGCGGGGTTCATCACCGCCGCAACCCGCTATGCGATGCCGGACAGGTACATCTTCTTCGGCATCCTGCATTCCATCGCTGTCGCGGGCGTGATCGGGCTCGCGTTTCTGCGGCTTCCTGCCCTTCTGGTCCTTGGCGCCGCGGCGGCCGTGGTATTGGCGAAGCCCTATCTCCAGCAGACCGGGGCCTTCGATGTGCCCGCGCTCGCGTGGCTTGGCCTGGCGACGTGGCACGTCCGCTCGGTGGACTTCGTGCCGGTCTTTCCCTGGCTTGCCGCCAGTCTCGCCGGAATCGGCGTGGCGAAGCTCGGTGCTGCGGCGGGTCTCTGGGCGCGGATCAGTGTGCCGCGCGCTTCGGAGGGGAACGTCCAGAAATTGGCGGCATGGCCCGGCCGCCACAGCCTTGTGATCTATCTCGTTCATCAGCCGGTACTTGTCGGCTGCTTGTGGTTGGTGACGAAGGCGCTTCGGTGAAGCAGGTTGCGCAGGTCCCCGCCGAGATAGCTATGATGACGCGCGTGATAGGAAAGGTGGTCCGATGAATCTCGACAAGAACAGACCGGAGGTCAACTGATGGCTCGCGCCGAACTGCCGCTTCTGGCCGTGCTGATCGACGCCGACAACGTGCTGGCGCGCAATGCCGAGGCGATCTTGAAGGAGATCACCGCCTATGGCGAACCCGCCTTGCGCCGGGTCTACGGGGACTGGTCCGATCCCCGGCTGAATGGCTGGAAGGAAAAGGCGCGCACGCTCGGCCTGGTGACGCATCAGCAATCGGCCAACACGAAAGGCAAGAACGCAAGCGATATCGGCCTTGTCATCGACGCGATGGATATTCTTCACGCCGGCAAGTTCGACGGCTTCGTGCTGGTGTCGTCCGACAGCGATTTCACGCGTCTGGCGAGCCGCATTCGCGAGGATGGTCTGGACGTCATCGGTATCGGCGAGGCGAAGACGCCAGAGGCACTGCGCAACGTCTGCAACCGCTTCATCTTCATCGAGAACATCGTCGAGGATGCAGAACCCGCGAGAGGCGCCGCCGCGAAATCCGACGCCAAGCGGCCGCCGAACGAGGCGACGGACCTCATCATCCGGGCGATGGACAAGATCGACCAGGAGGACGACTGGTACCTGCTCGGCCTTCTCGGCCAGCGCATCACCGCCGACAATCCCGATTTCGACACCCGGACCTATGGCAAGCGCAAGCTGAGCGATCTGGTGGGGGAACTGAGGCGGTTCGAAACCAAGCGCGTCGGCAACCAGCTTTACGTCCGGCGCATCGATTAGGTGTTTAGGCGCTTTTGACCCCGTAGCGCGCAAGGAACATCGACACCGCGCCATCGGCGACCCGCGCGCGGTTGGCGTCGGAGAATTCGCGCTGAATGCCGAAGCAGACCGATGGGAAGATGTCAGCCTTGCAAAGCTCGGCGAACTGGTCGGCGGCAAGGTAGATGTCGTCGATGACAAGTTCGCCGCGCGCGACCGCACCGTTGAGGTAAGAGGCGAGGCGTTGACGGATGAGGGCGGGACCGGAATTGTAGAACTGCTGGCCGAGTTCGGGAAAGCGGTCCGCCTCGGCGACACAGATGCGGAACACGGCGCGACCGAATTCGGAAAGGAAGAAATCGATGATGCGGCGCGCCGCCTCAGGCAATACGCATTCGGGAGGCGCGGTGAGGGTGATCAGCACCTCGGCCTCATCCGCCTGCCGCTGGCATTCGCGTTTGGCGACCTCCACGAAGAGAATGCGCTTGTCCGGAAAATAGCTGTAGAGCGTTGCCTTGGACACGCCCGCGGCGGCTGCGATGTCATCGACATTCGCGCCTTCGAATCCATCGCGCAAAAAAACCGTCCTGGCACCTTCCAGTACCTGGTCGAATTTGCGCCCGCGTTTTATGCTTACAACTTCCGCGACGCTTGCCATTCATGCCCTCCGCGCAAGGATCATAGACCCCAGCGAAGCGTACCCGCAAGCACGCAGCGTATCCTTCGCGCGTCTCGGGGCGGCAAATCCCTTGAATTGGAGGGCTATTCCGCTCAGTTCCGCGTCCCTTGGCAGTGGGATGATCCCTCGACGATCTGACAGTCCCGACTTAAGTCGGGTTGCGTTGTCGGGAAGTCGAGGCGGGGAAGATCGATTGCGATGCCGAGGGCGAATGCAGGCGCACCGACGAGGAGAACCGCGCTGACTGTCGCGGCGATGCAGAGGTGTTTCATGGCAGATCCAATCTGAACTTAATAGTTTACTTTCGTAAAGTGAACTTACTAGTTCATATTGTCAATATAATTATGAACTAGTAAGTTCATAATCGGTGGGATTGCGCGCTTGCAGCGATCACGCTCCGCACATAGTTTGGAATGATTCCAGACTGGAGTCCTGCATGATCCCCGCCTTCGCCAGCCGCCGCCGGTTTTCCGACCTGGATGAGCAGGAGATTCTCGCGCTCGCCATCTCATCCGAGGAAGATGACGCGCGGATCTACCGCAGCTATGCGGAAAGACTTCGGAAGGATTATCCCGCTTCGGCAGGGATCTTCGATGCGATGGCAAAGGAGGAGGATACCCACCGCCACTGGCTGATCGAACGACATCGCGCGCGGTTCGGCGAAGTGATTCCGCTGATCCGGCGCGAGCATGTGGCAGGCTTTTACGCGCGGCGCCCGATCTGGCTCGTGGAGAACCTCGGCCTCGACCGTATTCGGGACGAGGCCGAGGCGATGGAACGCGAGGCGGCGGAATTCTACAAGCGCGCCGCTCAGCGAACACAGGATGCCGATACCCGCAAGCTTCTCGGCGATCTGGCGGCGGCAGAGACCAAGCACGAGGCGCGCGCAACCGAACTGACCGGCGAGCATCTCGACGCCGATACCAGATCCGAAGAGGACCGCGCGGCGCATCGGCAGTTCATCCTGACCTGGGTCCAACCCGGTCTTGCGGGGTTGATGGACGGATCGGTTTCCACGCTGGCGCCGATCTTCGCCACGGCCTTCGCGACGCACGATCCCTGGACGACATTCCTCGTCGGGCTCGCCGCCTCGGTCGGGGCAGGAATTTCGATGGGCTTCACCGAAGCCGCGCATGACGACGGGGTGATCTCGGGGCGCGGTTCGCCGATCAAGCGCGGAATAGCCTCGGGCGTCATGACCGCGCTGGGCGGTCTGGGCCACGCTTTGCCCTATCTCATCCCCGATTTCTGGACGGCAACGACAATCGCGATGATCGTCGTGTTCTTCGAGCTCTGGGCCATCGCCTGGATTCAGAACCGCTTCATGGAAACGCCGTTTCTCAGGGCCGCGTTTCAGGTGGTCCTTGGCGGCGCGTTGGTGTTTGCCGCAGGTGTTCTGATCGGCGGTGGGTAGGCCGCGTGCAGGAGGGCCAGAGATGTATTCGCGCGACAAGGTTAGCTATCGCCCGCTGCCACTTCCCGATCGGGTGAGCCTTTCGGACGAGGATGCCCTGAAGGCGGCGGAGCGCTTCCGCGACTATATGCGCAAGCGCCACACGGTGCGGGATTTCCGCGCCGATCTGGTGCCAGAGGCGGTGATCGCGGCCTGTGTCGCCACCGCGGGCCTGGCACCTTCTGGCGCCAATCACCAGCCCTGGCACTTCGTCGCTATCTCCGACCCCGCGATGAAGGCGCGGATTCGCGAAGCGGCGGAGGCGGAGGAAGATGCGTTCTATGCCGGCGGCGGCGGCGATGAATGGCTGCGCGCGCTGGAACCGATAGGAACTGGCGCGTCGAAGCCGCATCTGGAAATCGCGCCGTGGCTGATCGTGATCTTCGCGCTGCGCTACGGCATGACGAAGGACGGACGCCGCCACAAGAACTACTACGTGCCGGAAAGCGTGGGCATCGCCACCGGCTTCCTGATCGCGGCTTTGCACAATGCGGGACTGTGCGCTCTCACCCATACGCCGAACCCGATGAAATTCCTCAATGCGCTCTGTGACCGGCCGGAAAGCGAGAAGCCGGTGATGATAATCGCTGTCGGGCATCCGGCGAACGATGCGACGGTGCCGGAGGCAGCCAAGATCAAGAAACCGTTGGATGAAATCCTGACCGTCCGGCGCGGTTGATCCCCGCGCCTGCTGGCGTCGCCCATCGCCCTGTGATAGGCGCGAAGGGATGCTGCCGATCTTTCTGAAGACGCTTCCCTTCTTCGCCCTCATCGGCCTGGGCTGGTGGGCGGGGCGCATCCGCTTCTTCCCGGAGATTGCAACCGAGTATCTGACGCGCTTCGTCTTCTTCTTCGCGCTTTCGGCGATGCTGTTCCGCTTCGCGGCGGAGTTGTCCATGGCCAAGATCTTCGATCCGGCCTTTGCGTTGGCCTACCTGATCGGCTGCGTGGCCGTCTACGCGCTGGTCTTTCTCATGGCATTCATGCGCCGCGTGACCACGGCCGAGGCCGCGATCGAGGCGCAGTGCGGGGTGATCGGCAATACCGGCTTTCTCGGTGTGCCGCTGCTGATTGCACTCTTGGGTCCGCAAGCCGCGGGCCCGATGCTGATGGTCCTGACCATCGACCTCATCGTGTTTTCGAGCCTCATCACCCTCATCATAACCGCATCCAAGGAAGGCTCGCTCGGCTGGGGGATCATCCGCCGCCTCGGCCTTGGCCTCATCAATAACCCGATGATCGTCTCGATGGCGGCGGGCATTGCGTGGTCGGCGACGGGGTGGCCCTTGCCCGGACCCGCGCTCGATTTCCTGACGCTTCTGGGAGCAGCGGCAACGCCGAGCGCACTTTTTGCCATCGGCGCCTCGCTGGCGTCGCGCTCGGCAGAGCGGGTTTCGGTGGCGATATGGTTGTCTTTCGCAAAGCTCATCCTGCATCCCGCCGCAGTCGCTTTCGCGGCGTTCGTCCTGATCCCCGTCGAGCGCCAAGCGGCGGGGGTCATGGTGGCGGCTGCGTCCTTGCCCGTGGCTGGCAATGTCTACATGCTCGCCCGTCACTACGGAGTCGCTCCACAGCGGGTGTCGGCGTCCATTCTCATTTCGACCGCTTTCAGTATCCTGACGGTGACGCTTGTCATCGGCTGGATCACCGCAGCATAAGGAGTAGCCAATGCAAACCCTTTCGGAAAACAAGTGCTTCGGCGGCGTACAGGGCGTGTATTCGCACGCCTCCGACGCGTGCGGCTGCGACATGACGTTCGGCCTTTTCCTGCCGGAAGAGTCGGCTGACGGGCCGGTGCCGGTGCTTTGGTATCTTTCGGGCCTGACCTGCACGCATGAAAACGCCATGGTAAAGGCCGGTGCGCAGCAATGGGCGGCGGAATACGGGATCGCGCTTGTCTTCCCCGATACCTCGCCGCGCGGCGAGGGTGTGGCAAATGACGAGGCCTACGATCTCGGGCAGGGCGCGGGGTTCTACGTCAACGCTACGGAGAAGCCATGGGCGCCCCATTTCCAGATGTGGGACTACGTGACCACAGAGTTGCCTGGAATCGTGACCGCGAATTTCGCCGTTGATGAGACGCGGCAGGCGATCACCGGCCATTCGATGGGCGGTCACGGCGCCTTGACCATGGCTATGCGGTTGCCCGGGCGGTTCCGCTCGGTTTCGGCCTTCGCGCCGATTGGCCATCCGACGCAGTCGGATTGGGGCAAAAAGCAGCTAAGCGCCTATCTTGGTGCGGATGAGAGTGTCTGGGCGCAGCACGATGCAACCCTGTTGATGCGGCGATTGGGCTTCGACGGGCCGGTTCTGATCGATCAGGGATCGAAGGACCAGTTCCTTGACTTGCTGAAGCCCGAAGCCTTGTCCCACGCGATGGCCGAACGACGCCAGAGCGGCACCTTCCGGATGCAGCCGGGCTATGACCACAGTTATTTCTTCGTTTCGACCTTCATGCCAGATCACATGCGGTTCCACGCGCTCCAGCTGTTCGGATGAGCCTCTATGTCGATGCCGATGCCTGTCCGGTGAAGGACGAGTGCGTCCGCGCGGCCGAACGGCTGGGTGTGCAGGTCTATATCGTCTGCAATGGCGGTTTGCGCCCGTCGCCGCATCCGTTGGTCGAGACGGTGTTCGTTCCCGATGGACCGGATGAGGCCGACAAGTGGATCGCGGATCGCGCGGGCGTTGGCGATGTGGTCGTGACCGGCGACATTCCCTTGGCTGCGAAATGCGTGACAGCCGGGGCGCTTGTCCTGAAACATGACGGCGAGGGGCTGACCGGGGCCAATATCGGCAATGTGCTGGCGATGCGCGACCTGATGGCGGATCTGAGGTCAGCCGATCCGTTCCGGCAGGGCGGGGGCCGGGCGTTCACAAAATCGGACCGGGGCAGGTTCTCGGCAGCGCTCGACCGCGCCTTGCGCGCGGCGGTGGCGAAAGGCTAGGCTCCGCGCGGTATCAGAGGGATTTTCATGGCGATCGAGGCGGTAGTTTTCGACATCGGACGGGTGCTTGTCGGCTGGAATCCTGAAGCGTTCTATGACGCCCGCGTGGGGCGTGAGACGCGCGAGCGGTTCTTTGCGGAAACCGGCGTCGCCGCGATGAACGACGAGATCGACCGTGGCGAGCCGTTCCGCGAAACCGTCATGGCCCATGCCGAGCGGCATCCTGTCTGGGCCGATGAGATCGTTCATTGGCACGACAGCTGGGGCCAGATGATCGGGCCGGACCTGCCACATACGGGGCGGCTTTTGCTGGCGCTGAAGGCGCGGGGCGTTTCGGTCTTTGCACTCAGCAATATCGGCGTCGATACGTTCGCCATCGCCGCCGCGCGGTATCCGGTGCTGGGCCAATTCGACCGGGCCTATGTCTCGGGCGCGCTGCGGCTCATCAAGCCCGATCCGCGTATCTACGCGGCGGTCGAAGAGGATAGCGGCGTCGCACCGGGGGCGCTTCTCTTTACAGACGACCGGGCCGACAACATCGGGGCCGCCGCCGCGCGAGGCTGGAAGACGCATCTTTTCGAGCATCCGGCGGGGCTGGCGTCGCGGCTGGTGGCCGAGGGACTTCTGAGCGAGGAGGAAGCGGCATGAGCATCGAAATCGTCGGGCCGGAGATCGAGGCGAGGCTGGACTGGCTCGCGCTGACCCAAGCGCTGGAGGCCGGACATTCGCTGCCGCGTGCCGAGGTGGCCGACACGTTCCTGCGCCGGGGCGGCGACACGCTTCTGACGCGGTCGGCCTGGATCGACGGGCTCGGCCTCGCGGTCAAGGCGGCGGCGGTCTATCCCGGCAATCCCCAGAAGGGCCTTGCCACCGTCAATGGCGCTGTGAACCTCTTTGGTGATGTCGACGGCTGCCTTGAGGCGCTGGTCGATTTTACGGTCGTCACGAAGTGGAAAACTGCCGGCGACAGTTTGCTGGCCGCCCGTCATCTGGCGCGGGGGGATGCGCAGAATATCCTGATCGTCGGGGCGGGGGCCGTGGCGCTTTCGATGGTCGAAGCCTATCGCGCCGGTTTTCCCGATGCGCGCTTCACCGTCTGGGCGCGCAACCCCGATGCGGCGAAAGCGTTTGCGGAGGAGACCGGTGCGACCGCCGCGACTGAGCTTGAAACAGCCGTGCGCGGGGCGGATATCATCGCCACTGCGACGATGGCGACCGCGCCAATCATTCGGGGCGAATGGCTTGCGCCCGGCACCCATCTCGACCTCATCGGGGCCTACCGACCCGACATGCGCGAGGCGGATGACGAGGCGATGCGTCGCGCGCGGGTCTTCGTCGACGCCCGCGCCACGACGATCCATCACATCGGCGAGCTTATGCAGCCCATCGCGGCGGGTGTGATCACCGACAGCGATGTTCTGGCCGATTTCTACGACCTCCCTTCGGGCAGCTTCGCGCGGGAAAGCGATGATGAAATCACGCTTTGCAAGAACGGCGGCGGCGCGCACCTCGACCTGATGACGGCGCGCTACATCCTCGACGTCGCGCGCGGCGGCTAGGCGGCGAGGGGCTCCATCGCGCGTTCGCGGATCGGCAGGTGGACGACGGCGGAGAATGCGCCGACGCCGACACCGATCCACCAGACGGCGGTATAGCTGCCGTAGGCGTCGTAGAGACGCCCGCCAAGCCAGACCCCCATGAAACTGCCGATCTGGTGGCTGAGAAAGACGATGCCGTAGAGCGTGCCCATGTAGCGCAGCCCGTAGATCTGCGCGACGAGTCCCGACGTCAGCGGCACTGTGGCGAGCCACAAGGCACCCATCGAGATCGAGAACAGCACCACCGTCGCCGGTGTCATGGGTGTCAGGATGAAGGCGGCGGCTATGAAGGTGCGGAGCGTGTAGATGCCCGAAAGGAGATACTTCTTCGAATAGCGGTTGCCGAGCCAGCCCGCCGTGATCGACCCTGCGATGTTGGCCAGCCCGATGAGCGAGATTGCGATGGCGCCAAGCGCCGAGGTCGTGGCAATGCCGATGAGCGCCAGCGGGCTGCCCGGCGCGATGGGACCGCACATCTCGGTCACGAAGGCGGGGAAATGCGCGGTGATGAAGCCGAGTTGATAGCCGCAGGAAAAGAAGCCGAGGAAAATGAGCGTATAAGAAGGGTCGCGGAGCGCTTTCATCAGCACCTCGCCCATGCTTTCCTCAAGCTCCGTCCGTGTCACCTGTTGCGGCGTGCGCATCAGCGGTAAGACAAGAATAGCGCAGAGGATTATGGCGGCGAAGATCACGAAGACCGTCTGCCATGGGAACTGCGACAGCAGGATTTGGGCGAGCGGCGCTCCGATGACTTGTCCAGCCGATCCCGCGGCGGTGGTGATGCCGAGCGCGAGCGAGCGGTTTTCGGCACTTGCCGCCCGGCCGACGACTGCGAGTATCACGCCGAAGCCGGTGCCGGCGATGCCGAAGCCGACGAGGATTTCGAGAAGCTGATGCTGCACCGGCGTCACCGCGCCGGCCGAAAGGACAAGGCCAAGCGCATAGCAGAGCGCGCCGAGGATGATCGCCCGGCGGTCGCCCCAGCGTTCGGCAACGGCCCCAAAAATCGGCTGGCCTATGCCCCAGGCGAGGTTCTGGATGGCGATGGCGAGCGAAAACTCCGCGCGGGGCCAACCGAATTCCTGGGCGATCGGAATCTGGAACACGCCGAAGCTCGCCCGGATGGCGAAGCCGAGCATGATGACGATGCAGCCGCCGATCAGGACCGGGGTGAAGATTGTGGTGCGGCTGCGCATGGGCTTCTCCGAAACAGCGGATTTCACAATCGCTGAACGGTCGGGGAGGATCAAATCGAGAATTGTGATGGTAACTATTTCGTTCTACGGGCTGGTTGTGTCGCCGCCCTTTCCCTTTGCAGCGTGGCGGGCTATCGGGAATCCATGACCGAGACGCTGACCGAGATCTATGACCGACTTGGCCATGAGGGCAAGCTTCACCAGGATGGCGCCCAACGCTCCATCCTGCCTGAATTGCAGCGCATCCGCGAGGCGCTGGAAACGGCGAACGGCAGGAAGAAAGGGCTGCTCAACGGCCTGTTCGCCAAGCAGGGCGATGCGGTGCGCGGGCTCTACCTCTGGGGCGGCGTTGGACGCGGCAAGTCGATGCTGATGGACCTCTTTCACGGCAATGTCGCCATCGAGGCCAAGCGGCGCGTCCATTTCCACGCTTTCATGCAGGAGGTGCAGTCGGCGCTCCATGAGGTCCGCAAGACCGGCGTGGACGATGCGATCAAGCCGGTTGCGGAGGAGATTTCGGGCAAGCTGCGGCTTTTGTCTTTCGATGAGATGCAGATCACCGACATCGCGGATGCGATGATTGTCGGGCGATTGTTCCAGATGCTGTTCGAGAGGGGCGTGACGGTCGTCACGACGTCGAACCGTGTGCCGGACGACCTTTACAAGGATGGGCTGAACCGGACCCTTTTCCTGCCCTTCATCGCGCTTCTGAAAGAGCGGATGGCGGTGCGGGAACTGGAGAGCGAGACGGACTATCGCCAGCACATGCTTGAAGGTGCGCAGGTCTATTTCTCGCCCGCCGGCGCAGCCGCCAGTGCCGCGATTTCCGGGATATGGAAGGAACTGACGGGCGGCGGCGGGGATGAAGCCCTGAAGCTGACCGTCAGGGGGCGCGAGATCGTGCTGCCCGACTATCATGCCGGTGTGGTACGGGTGTCGTTCTGGGATCTTTGCGGCAGGCCGTTGGGACCGGCGGACTATCTGGCGGTTGCCGAAGCCGTGCGCGTTCTTATACTTGAAGACATCCCCCATCTGTCGGCGGAGAACTACAACGAGGCCAAGCGCTTCGTCACACTGATCGACGCGCTCTATGAGGGCCGGGTGCGGCTCATCGCCTCGGCCGCCGATGAGCCGGAGCGGCTTTACGTCGAGGGCGAAGGTTCGTTCGAGTTCGAGCGCACGGCGAGTCGCTTGCGCGAGATGCAGGCGGCGAATTGGGGCAGCGACCGCTGATCAGGCCTTGGCGGAGAGCATATCACGCACGAGCGGCACCACCTTCGCACCGTAAAGCTCGATCGAGCGCATGAGTTTTTCATGCGGCAGAGGTCCGGAGGAATACTTCATCTCGAACCTTTGCAGGTCGAGCGTCCTAGCAGTCTGGGCGATTTTGCGGGCGACCGTCTCCGGTGCGCCGACATAGAGCGACCCGCGATGAACCTCGTGCAGGAAATGCTCGTGGGTCGTCGGCGGCCAGCCGCGCTCGCGGCCGATCCGGTCGTGGAGCGCCTTGTAGTGCGGCCAGATCTCCTCCTGCGCCTCGAGGTCCGTAGCGGCGACATGGCCAGGGGAGTGGACACCCAGGGGCTGGGTCCGTTTGCCCGTCTGGCCGTAGGCGCGGTGAAAAAGGTCGACGAAGGGCCGGAAGCGCTGCGGCGCACCGCCGATGATGGCGAGGATCATCGGCAAGTCGTACTGCACCGCGCGCATCACCAATTCCGGGGTGCCGCCGACGCCGATCCAGACCTTGAGGGGCTGTGAAAGCGTCGGGTAGATCGCTTGGTTCTTCAGAGGTGGGCGATGCTTGCCGGACCATGTGACCGTTGGATTGCGCAGGACTCGCGTGAAAAGGTCGAGCTTTTCGTTGAAGAGGGTCTCGTAGTCCCGGATGTCGAAGCCGAAAATCGGGAAGCTTTCGGTGAACGATCCGCGTCCGAGGATGATTTCGGCTCGCCCGTTGGACAGCGCGTTGAGGGTCGCGAAACGCTGGAAAAGCCGGATCGGATCGTCGGAGGATAAGACCGTGACCGCAGTGCCGAAACGTATGCGTTCGGTCCGAGCGGCGATGGCGCCTAGGATCGGCTCGGGCGCGGAGATGGCGAAATCGTCCCGGTGGTGTTCGCCAAGGCCGATATAGTCGAGGCCGATCTGGTCGGCGAGCACGGCCTGATCGACCACGTCGCGGATCACCTGGTCCTGCGGTTTGTGCTTGCCATCGGCGCCAAGCGTGACGTCGCCGAACGTGTCAAGTGCGAATTCGAGAGCCATGAGCGCCCCGCGCGGTTGCTGTTGCTCCAATATGGGGGGCCTTGGTGCCAAAAGAAAAGACGCGGCGTTGCACAGTTGGCGTGCAGGCGCCGCGCCGAAGGAACTGCGCCCGGTTGGGAAGATTTACCGGGCGCCGTCGCGACACTCAGGCGTGGGTGGCGATCGTCGATGCGGAGCGCATGAGCGCCAGATGCAGAGCGCCACCCAGTATGGCGCCGATCACCCAACCATAGCCTGACAACGCCGCGAATGCCGGTATCCAGACCGTCGCCACCGAGAAAATCGCGGCAACGCCAAAGGCGAGGATCGCCTTCTTGTTCCAGCCGCCGGAATAGTAATAGGGTCCGTCCGGCGCGGCGCTGAAGAGATCGTCGAGCGAGATGTTCCTGCGGCGGACAATGTAGTAGTCGGCGACAAGGATGCCGTAAAGCGGCGCGAGGACGGCGCCCAACGTATCGACGAAGCCTGCGATACCGATGTTCGAGATGAGCGGCAGCCAGAGCGCGCCGATGAAGAAGGCGATGATCGCCGTGATGATGCCGCCGGTTTTCGCCGAGATCTTCGACGGCGCGAGATTGGCGATGTCATAGGCCGGCGGGATGAAGTTCGCGACAAGGTTGATGCCAACGGTCGCGGCGAAGAAGGTGATCGCTGCAATCAGCGTCAGAAGGACGTTGTCGACCCGGTCCACGATGTCCGCCGGGTTGGTGAGTTTCTCACCAAAAAGGACCACCGTGCCTGCGGTGACGAAGAGTGCGATGAAGGAAAAGAAGGCCATCGAGATCGGCAACCCCCAGAAGTTGCCCTTTCGCATCGCGGGTTCCGATTTCACGAAGCGCGAAAAGTCGCCGAAATTGATGACCACGGCGGCGAAGTAGGCGATCATCGTGCCGATGATGGCGAAGAAGGCCGCGACCGGGCCACGGGGATCGGTCGCCTCGGAGCCTTCGAAGATCGTGCCGAGTGCGCCGAAGATGCCATTTCCGGCCTTCCACCAGATGACGAGGCAAAGCGCGATCATCACCAGATAGACGAAGGGACCGGCCCAGTTGAGGAACTTGCCGACCCAGTCGATGCCCTTCATGAAGAGCGCGACCTGGAAGACGCAGACGATGCAGTAGGAGAGCCATCCCACGGCGGTCATGCCGAGGAACTCCGCGCCACCCTCGATCCCGAAAATGGTGTTGAGAAGAAGCGCCACGGCGGTCGAGGCGAAATAGGTCTGCACTCCATACCAGAAGATCGCCACAATGCCGCGGATCAGGGCCGGAAAGCGTGCGCCGTAGACGCCCATCGAGGCGCGCGCCATTACGGGGTATGGAATGCCGTATTTTACCGATGGCCGCCCAGTGAGGTTGACAAGCAGCATCACGAAGACGCCCGCGATCACGATGGCGGCAAAGACCGCCCAGCCGTTCAGGCCATAGGTGATAAAGAGTGAGGCTGCCAGCGAATAGCCAAACAGGCTCTGGATGTCATTGTTCCAGACATTGAAGATTTCGAAAGCACCCCATTTGCGCGCTTCCGGCGCGAGAGGGGCGAGGTCCTCGTTGTACAGGTCGCTATCTTGCGTGCCCGAAGGTGTCAGAGCCATGTGCTGTCTCCCGTTGCTGTTGGTATCGGCCGTTGGCCTGTCATTCTTTGTGGTATTGTATCTGAAATGTTAGATGATATTCTTGTCTTTGGACACTTCGGTATTTGAAGAAAGACCTTTGTTGAAATGTTGAAAGTCTTGGGGGAGAGAGGCGTGACTGTCGCTGAGGCGGACCAATCCTTGCAGGCCGAACGCGCGTATGGTGCGTTGATCGACGCCCTGCGCGCCGGTCGGCTTGTCAGCGGGGCCTTCCTGTCGATGCCCGGCCTTGTGGATCAGCTTGGCCTGCCCATCGCGGCGGTGCGCGAAGCGGTGAAGCGCGCCGAGGCGCGAGGACTTGTCTCGGTGCTGCCGAAACGCGGTGTCCTCGTGATGGATGCGGGGCCGGAATCGACGCGCGAATGCCTGGAGTTGCGCGCGATGTTCGATGCCGAAGGGACGCGACGGCTGATCGATGGCGGGCGGAACAGTCAATTGGACGAGTTGCGGAAGGCTCATGAAGCGGTGCTTAGGGCCGCGCGGGCCGGCGGTGCGCCAGAACTGCCCAAACGTGCCATCCAGACCGACCTGTCCCTTCATGATGCGATGGCGACGGGTCTGGGCGCGGGGTTGGCGGCGTCGCTCTACGCGGACAATCGGCACCGTATCGCAATCATCCAGAACACGCGGCCCTTCCTCGCCGACCGGATCGTCTCGGCGATGGAGGAGCATCTGGCGATAATCGCGGCGATCGAGGCGCGCGATGCCGAGGCGGCAGCGGCAGCGATCCGCGTCCATCTCGCGGCGACGCTGCGCTGGTGGGGCGTCACCTAACCATTTTCGCGCAGGACGTATCCCGCGAGGTAGAGCGAGCCGCAAATCAGGATGCGCCCGCCCGGATCGGCCGCGGCGACCCGTCGGACGGCGACAAGGACGCTCTCGGCGGTGTCCGCCTTGATGCCTGCGCGCGCAGCGGCCGCTTGGGTGGCATCGGCGGTGAGGGTATTTGCCTCCCCTGGTATCGAGACGGCGGTGAGGGTTTCGGCCTCGGCCGCGACGGGTCTGAGGTAACCCGCGATATCCTTGGTGTTGAGCATCCCGAGGATCAGGTGGGTGACCTTCTTCGGCATCCGCGCGAGTGTCGCCGCGACGGCCTCGCCCCCTGCCGGGTTGTGGCCACCATCGAGCCAAAGCTCACAATCGCCTGCCGCTTCGACCAGCGTGCCACGAGTCAGCCGCTGCATCCGTGCGGGCCAGTAGGCGTCTGTCACGGCCGCCTCGCAGGCGGCCTCACCGGCGCCGAGGTGGCGAAGTGCGGCCAGAGCAGCCCCAGCATTGTCGATCTGGTGTGGACCGGGCAGGTTCGGCAGCGGCAGGTCGAGTAGGCCGCTCTCGTCCTGGAAAATCAGGCGACCACGTTCCTCGAAGGCATGCCAATGCTGGCCGTGAACGAGAAGCGGTGCGCCAAGGCGTTCGGCTTTGGCCTCGATGACATCCAGGCCGTCCGGCGCCTGCGGGCCGACGATACAGGCAACGCCACGCTTCAGGATGCCAGCTTTTTCGCCGGCAATCTCGCGCAGCGTCTCGCCGAGATACTGCTGGTGATCGACCGAAACCGGCGTGATGATCGTCAGCCGGGGCTTGTCCACAACGTTCGTCGCGTCTAGGCGACCGCCGAGGCCGACTTCCAGAAGCGTCCAGTCGGCCGGGGTTCGGGCAAAGGCGAGAAGCGCCGCGCATGTCGTGATCTCGAAATAAGTGATCGGAATACCGCCATTGGCGGTTTCACATTCCTCGAGGATGTCGGTGAGGTAGTCCTCGGAGATGGTCTCGCCGGCCAGGCGGATGCGTTCGTGGAACCGGGCGAGATGTGGCGAAGTATAGGCATGGACCTTGTCCCCCGTCGCCTCCATTCCGGCGCGTATCATCGCCTGGGTCGAGCCCTTGCCATTGGTGCCTGCGATATGGATCACCGGTGGAAGCGAACGTTCTGGATGGCCGAGTTCCGCCAGGAGCCGCCAGACCCGGTCGAGCGTCAGGTCGATGATCTTTGGATGAAGCGCCATCATCCGCGAAAGGATCAGATCGGAACCCTGGGGCATCGCTTGGCCTCGCCTCGCTGGATCGGGACTGGAGCCGGGGGGCTGTCTGCCCCGGGCTTTCCGAGAGTAATTCGGAACGAAAGTGGGATCAGGTCGCGTCGAGTTTCGGCGGCTCCGCACCTTCTGCAACGGGTTCCGTCGCAGGCTTGGCCGCGGGTTTCGGCAAGTCGCCCTTCACGGCGGGCGGCTGGCCACTCAGCATCCGGAGGATCGTGGTGAGCTCGTCCTTCATTGCCTTGCGGTGCGTGACCCGATCAAGCATCCCGTGGTCGAGCAGGTATTCAGAGCGCTGGAAGCCTTCGGGCAACTTTTCGCGGATCGTCTGTTCGATGACGCGGGCGCCCGCAAAGCCGATCAGCGCGTTGGGTTCGGCGATCTGCACGTCGCCCAGCATGGCGTAGGAGGCGGTAACGCCTCCCGTCGTCGGATGAGTCAGGACAACGACATAAGGCAGGCCGGCTTCCTTCAGCATTTCGACCGCGATCGTGGTGCGCGGCATCTGCATCAAGCCAAGGATTCCCTCCTGCATACGCGCGCCGCCCGCGGCCGAGAAAAGCACGAAGGGCCGCTTGAGCTTCACCGCGCGTTCGGCGCCGGCGATGACTGCGTTGCCGACATACATCGACATGGAGCCGCCCATGAACGAAAAATCCTGTGCCGCCGCGACGATAGGCGTGCGGCCGATCTCTCCTTCAGCGACCAGCATCGCCTCCTTTTCGCCGGTGGCCTTCTGGGCGGCCTTCATGCGTTCGGGATATCTTTTCTGATCACGGAAATGGAGCGGATCGGCGATCGGATCGGGAACCTTGATCTCGGCAAAGACGCCGCCGTCGAACAGCGCCGCGAAGCGCTCGCGCGGGGCGAAGCCGAGGTGATGGTCGCAGTTGGTGCAGACGTTGAGGTTGTCGGCAAGTTCGCGATGGAACAACATGGTCCCGCATTCCGGGCACTTGGTCCAGAGGTTCTCGGGCACTTCGCGCCGGGAGAAAAGCGAATTGATCGTCGGCCGAACGTAGTTGGTGATCCAGTTCATCGGCTCCCTGCCTTTGCTGGCGCGGCGCTGGGGCCGCAGGTCGCGGGTCCGAAATAAGGCGGGACCACAGGAATTGCAATCAGCGGCGCAGCGCCAGCCGCGCCAGGAGCCAGGCGCAGATCATCGTCAGGAAGTCGGTCGCAATCGCGGCGGGGAGTGTCAGTTCCTGGCTGAAATCGACGTGCATGGACCAAAGCGCAAGCCCGTCGAGATTGCCGTCGAGGCCGATGAAAAGCATGGCGGACATGTTGTTCGCCGCGTGAAAGGCCAATGCCGCGCCGATATTGCCGGTGCGCGCGGTGAGGTCGGCGGCGAGGCAGCCGAACACGAATGCCCAGATCACGATCATCAGGGCGCCCGCACCGAATTCCTCGGGCAGGTAGTGGCCCCAGGCGAAGAGCGCCGAGGGAAGGCCCATCCAGAGGAAAGGCGACCGGAACCGCGCTGCCAGTTGCTGCTGGAGATAACCGCGGAAAAGAAGCTCTTCCGATGTGGTCTGCACCAGAATTCCGGGAAGCGCGAAGGGCAGGTATCCGACGAACGCGATGAAGCTCAGGCCAGGGCGTATGTCGGGGTCGCGGAGGGCGAAAGCAACGACAAGAAGCTGAAGCAGCACCAGCGGAACGGCGACGCGCAGAAAATTGCCGATCACGGCTTGGGCCGGCGCACCGAACAGGGTGCCGGCGCCGCGACCGTGCACCAGACGCACCGCCGCCATCGTTCCGAGCGCAAGGCCCGTAAAGCTGTATAGCATTAAGAGCATGGCGCCGGGCGTCGCGCCCTCGACCATCCGCTGGCTCAATCCGCCGGCGATTGTCTCGCCGAATCCCATGGTAAGCAGAACCGACGCTGCGAGGAGCGGCGCGACGTAGAAGAAGGTGATGACCATCGCAGAAGGGACGAAGCGCCAGAACTGCGCCCGCCTCCGTGCAGGAGCGACATAGGATTCGTGGGGGGTGTAGGCTGGTTTGCGCGCCATGTCGGGCGGACGCTATCCGCGACCGATGGCTTGCGCAATCGCATATCCATTGCTTGCTTGTTGCCCTCGCCAGGACGCAGAACCAGACCTTGCGCCGAGCGGCGCGATGAAGCGTGCTGGCGGCGCGGCGCATTGGCACGAATATGCCGAACGCTGTTGCGGATGGCGGGCAGCTGGCGCAAAGGATGGGGCGGAAAAATCGGTTGAGGGAAGATGCTTGGCACGCTTGGCAGACGCGGCCTGACAGCCGTCTTGATCCTCGCGCTTTCGGCGTGCGTTGACGCGGGATTCGGCGGCGCCGGAACGCGCGCCCTCGCGGTGGCGGGCGGCGCCGTCATCGTGACCGGGCCGCAGGGCTACTGCATCGACCGTGGCGCCGTCCGCGACACGTCCACAGGTTCCTTCGTTCTGTTCGGCGGTTGCGCGTCGCTGACCGGGTCGCGGGCGGCCGGGCAACCAGCCCGGCCGGCGATCCTGACCGCCTCCGTCGGGCGGCTGAGCGCCGGGGGCGCGGATGCGGCTGCTGCGCTGCCTGCCATGGAGCGGTTCTTCCAGTCATCTGCCGGTCGGGCGGCGCTGAGCCTTACGGGCAATGCCGACAACGTGTCTATCGGGAGCGTCAGCGATTCTGGCGCGACGATCTACATTCAACTCAGCGACAGCGCCCTGCCGAAGGATCGGGCCGTCGAACCCACCTATTGGCGCGCGGTGACGATCATTCGGGGGCGTATCGTGACGTTGTCGGTGCTGTCGCCCGCGCGGGCCCCGCTCAGCGTTCAGGAGCAGCGCGCGGTTCTCGACCAGTTCGTCGCCAGGATGCGCGCTGCCAATCCTGCCGCGGCGCAGGCGTAATATTGCGTCGCCGCACCGGTTCGCTTGCCTCGGAGCGAACTGAAACGGTAAGCAAAGACTGTTTCGATCCGACTGCCATTCAGGTAAAGGCTGGGGCATGAACCTCGACGGCACCAACATCTTCGATCGGCTGCTCCTGCGCGGCAGCGTCCGCCGTTTGAGCGGGGCGGCCAAGCGCGCGGACAAGTCCGCGCTTTCGCCGCTGAGACGCCTCAGAGCCCAGGCACGCCAATTGCAGCGCGAGGTGGAGCGTTTCCTTTGTGCCGCCGATGCACGGTTGAGTATGTCGACGGACAATGCCGCTTCGATCCCGCGCCCGGAAATGGCCGACTGGGCCTGGCGACCGGAAGTCTGGAGCCGCGCCATTCGACCTTCCGGTTTCGCTGCCATCGCGAGCGGCACGGCCATAGGGCAGGAATTGAAGTTATTCCATGACTGCAGCGAGAGCGAGATCACGCTGCGGCAGATCCGCAATGCCGATGCGACCGATCTGGCGCCCTGGGGTCTCAGGCTCGACGTGTTCCGGTTCGCGGGCTCGTATCTGTCGCTGGTGGTCGATCTGCCCACGGCCGATGCAAGCGCGTTGCGGGCGCGGCATATCCTTCGGATCGACGCGCGGATCGACGTTGAACGGCCGGTGGAGATTTTTGCGCGTCTGAACATCCGCAACGGACCCAATACCGAGCAGATGGTCAGGGAGCTTCCGCGCGGCCGCAGCGACATTTTCGCCGAATTTGATCTCGCCTACGGCCGGATCAACGATAAGCGGCTTGAACGCGCCTGGGTCGATATCATCTTCGAAGGGCCGGAGATGAACCAAATCACCCTGCGCGACGTCACGTTCAGCCGCCGGCCGCGCGCGGAGCTTTGAGGCGATGAAAGACGGACATTCACTGTCGAACAAAGTGAACCTGACCGAAAGCGGAATTCGCGCCGGCCGGTGGGAGGCACGGCTGCGCCTGCCAGGCGCGACGCCGCCGGTGGTCAGTCTTTGGCATGGCGACCGCAAGGTCGTCTCGGTCGACGCGGTTGCGGGCGAGGCGCGCGGTGACTGGGTGCTCTCCGCGCCGATCCCGGTGGAGCTGATTTCCGACGGTGCACAAACCTTGGTGGTGCGCGATGATACCAACGGCGAGATGCTTGGCCATATCTCGATCCTCGCCGGCGTGGCACTCGACGACGATATCCGTGCAGAGGTGGATTTGCTCAGGGCGGAACTCGACATGCTGAAAAGGGCGTTCCGCCGCCACTGCGTCGAAAGCGGCGATTGAATGCCGTTTCGATGTGACGCGGCGTAGCGCGTGACCCCTGGCTCGGTCCCGTGCAAGCTGCATGCGCTACGAGGGAGTGCCGCATGTCCGACTATCCGCATCTTCTTGCGCCACTTGATCTTGGTCATGTGACCCTGCCGAACCGTGTGCTCATGGGGTCGATGCACACCAACCTGGAAGAGACCAAGGACTGGAACCGAGTCGCTGAATTCTATGCGACGCGGGCGCGGGGGGGTGTCGGGCTCATGGTCACGGGCGGCATGGCGCCCAACCGCGAAGGCGGCGTCTTTCCGGGCGCATCGGGGCTTTTCACGGTCGAGGACATCGCCAACCAGCGCATTGTGACTGACCGGGTGCATGAGGCCGGTGGCCGTATTGCAATGCAGATCCTGCATGCCGGGCGCTATGCCTACGGGCCGGAATGTGTCGCCCCTTCGCCGATCAAATCGCCGATCTCTCCCTTTCCGCCGAAGGAGTTGGACGCGGCGGGGATCGAGAAGCAGATCGCCGACATTGCCGCCTCTGCCGCGCGGGCGCGCGAGGCGGGGTATGACGGGGTCGAAGTGATGGGGTCGGAGGGCTATTTCCTCAACCAGTTCCTCGTTGCCCATACCAACAAGCGGACAGATGATTGGGGCGGGAGTTTGGAAAACCGGATGCGCCTGCCGATCGAGGTTGTTCGCCGGGTTCGGCAGGCAGTGGGGCATGACTTCATCCTGATCTACCGTATCTCGATGCTCGACCTCGTTCCGGAAGGCCAGACCTGGGACGAGGTCGTGACGCTCGCGAAAGAGATCGAGAAGGCGGGCGCGTCGATCCTGAATACCGGGATCGGCTGGCATGAGGCACGGATTCCGACCATCGCCACGAGCGTGCCGCGCCGTGCCTTTTCGTGGGTCACGAAGAAGCTCATGGGGGAGGTTGTCATCCCCATCATCACCTCGAACCGTATCAACACGCCGGACGTGGCCGAGGCGGTTCTTGCCGAAGGTTGCGCCGACATGGTGTCGATGGCGCGGCCCTTCCTTTCCGATCCCGATTTCGTCCGGAAGGCCGCCGAGGGGCGCGCGAAGGAGATCGCACCTTGCATCGCCTGCAATCAGGCGTGCCTGGACCACACATTTGCAGGCAAGATTTCAACCTGTCTCGTCAATCCACGCGCCTGTCACGAGACGGAACTGATCCTCCGCCCGACGGATTCGCCAAAGCGGATCGCCGTCGTGGGCGCGGGTCCGGCGGGCCTTTCGGCCGCGCTGGCGCTTGATGAGCGCGGGCATTCGGTTGCGCTGTACGACCGTGCGCACCGGATCGGCGGTCAGCTCAACCTTGCCCGTCAGGTGCCCGGCAAGGAGGAATTCCACAGCTTCGTCGCCTGGTTCGAGACGATGGTAGCCAGAAGCAGGATCACCTTGCATCTTGGGACGGAGGCCACCGCGGAAATGCTCGGGGATTACGATGAGGTCATCGTCGCAACCGGCGTGCGGCCCCGTGACCCCGGTATCCCTGGTCAGGATGGCGACAACGTCCTGTCCTATATCGACGTGCTGACAGGCGCACCGGTTGGCGCGCGCGTCGCCATCGTCGGCGCGGGCGGCATCGGCTTCGACGTCGCCGAATATCTGGCGCAGCAAGGCGACAGTCCGACGCTTCACCTGACCGAATGGCTGGCGGAATGGGGCGTCGCCGATCCCGAAGCAGTGCGGGGCGGGTTGGGCAAGCCGCAGCCGGAGGCGGCGGCGCGCCAGGTCACGCTGATGCAGCGCAAGCCGGAAAGACCGGGCCGCAACCTTGGCAAGACGACAGGCTGGATTCATCGCGCGACGCTTGCCACCAAGGGCGTGCGGATGGTCGGCGGGGTGAACTACGAACATATCGATTCATCAGGTGTACATGTCTCGCACGGCGAGGACAGGGCCGAACCCGAGATCATCGCCGTCGACACCGTTGTTCTTTGCGCGGGGCAGGTAAGTGATCGCAGCCTCTTTGATTCTCTGACGGCGATGGAGCGGAGCGTTCACGTCATTGGGGGTGCGGATCTGGCTACCGAACTCGATGCGAAGCGCGCGATTGATCAGGGAACCCGTCTCGCGGCACGGCTGTAAAAGCATTTTGTTGTGACTTTTGCGCCGATCAGCGGTTTTTTGCCACTTTGGTTCCCGACAATACCCAAGTGTTGTCCGCCAAGCTCCGCAATATTGCCTGAATTGGGCGTGATACCGGTCCCCGGCGGGCAATGTATTTGTAGGGTGCACAATGGACCGATTGACGGAAATGGAGGCGTTTGCCACCGTCGTAGACCAAGGGGGGTTTACGGACGCAGCGAAGAAGATGGGGATTTCGAAATCCGCAGTTTCGAAGCATGTTTCTTCGCTGGAGGCGCGGCTCGGGGCGCGGCTGCTGAACCGGACGACGCGCCGGGTTTCGCCCACCGAGATCGGTCTGGCCTACTATGATCGCGCCCGTCGCGTGCTCAATGACGCCGGAGAGGCCGATGCCCTCGTGACCTCGATGCAATCGGCACCTTCGGGCCTTCTGCGCATCTCCGTCGCTACGGATTTCGGGGTGAATCTCTTGTCGCCGATCCTCGGGGACTTCCTTCTGGAATATCCAGACATCACCGTGAACATGGTACTCAACAACCGATATGTCGAGCTGATCTCGGAAGGCTTCGACATGGCGATCCGGGTGGGTGAGTTGGAAGATTCAACGCTCCGCGCCCGCAAGCTGACCGAGACTGCGAAACGCATGGTCGGCTCGCCCTCCTATTTCCAGAAATATGGCCAGCCCTCGAAGATCGACGACCTGAACGAGCACAAGCTTTTACACTACTCTAACCAGGCATCGGGCAACGTCTGGAAGATCACCGCGCCCTCGGGCGAAAAGCGTCAGGTCCGCACTGCCGGCTGGCTGACGGTGAATGACGGTCAATCGCTTCTGAACGCTGCGATTTCCGGCCTCGGCATTGCCTACCTGCCGTCCTTCCTTTATTCCGACGCGATGAAGCAGGGTCTGGTGGTAGATGCTATCCCCGACCTTCCGGTCGAATTGTTGGGCATCTATGCGGTTTATCCGCCGGGCCGGTTTACGCAACCGAAGGTCCGTGCGTTCATCGACTTCCTCGCGCAGGCTTTCGCCGAGCGCGGACCGGACAACTGGTAAGTCACGAGTTGGGTCAAGGCGAGGGTGTAAGCTTCGCCGTATTACTGGGTCGAGGTGATCATCGCCTCGACCCTTCTGTTTTGGGCGCGGCCATCCTCGGTCATGTTCGAGGCGAGCGGACTGAGGAAGCCGACGCCATCTGCGGTCATCTGCGACTTCGGCACGTCATACGCGGTCGCAAGGCGGTCCATCACGGCGTCGGCACGCTGGCGCGACAGGGATATGTTCGCTTCAAGCGAGCCTTCGGCGTCGGTGTGCCCGACAAGTGCCACCGTCTTGTCAGGGTTCGCCTTCAGCCAGGCGGCAAGATCGTTGAGTGAGGCGAACGGACCCTGCCCGAGCTTCGTCGTGCCGCTGGCGAAGGTCAGATCGCCCAGAACCACTTTCCCGAACGAGACCATCTGATCGGCCAGCGAACCTTCGGTCGGTTGCGTGACCTTGGGTTCGAACCGCGCGGCGGCGATAGGCAGGGGCGCGCCGAGCGCCTTGCCTACGCGCGTCATCTGGACATAGGCGCTGTCGCTGGTGCGGCTGACGATCAGGTTCAGATAGTCGGCCGTCTCGTCGGTGCCGCGGCGGGCCGAGAGAACACGGAAATTCCCCAGATCGACATGCATCTGCGGCTCCGGCAAGACGTCCGCGGCGAAGCGGAAGTCGAACCCACCGCAGCTTTCGGTTTCGCAGGCAAAGACCGGCTCGAATCCCTCATGGCGCAACTGTGTGCTCAACGCGTCGATGATCGCAAGCGTCGGTTCACGGTTGTTCGTGATGCGCCAAGCGGTGCGCGAAACCTCACCCTCGATGTGCAGGGTTTCGATCTTGCCGTTCTTCCACGGGCCGATGGGCAGGTCATAGCTGCCGACGGTTCGCACCTCTTCGGCGGTGCGGGCCGCTTGCGGCGGCAGCGATAGCGTCGGCGCGGCGATCCCCGGTGTGGCGAAAAGGCAAAACGTTATGAGCGCGCGGCCGATCATCTGTGCGCCCCGTGATATTCGGGGTTCGGCTCCATGGCGGTGGCGGAGGCAACGCGGTTCGTCATATTGAAGAAGCCGGTGACAGAGGCGATGTCCCAAATGTCACGATCGGAAAAGCCGGCCTCACGAAGCGCCCGCCGGTCGGATTCCTCGATCTTCGAAGAAGCGACCGTGAGCTTTTCCGAAAACTCCAGCATCGCGCGCTGTTTCGGGGCCAGGGGAGCGACGCGCCAGTTCATTACCAGCGCCTCGCCCAGCATCGGGTCGCCCGAAAGCTCCCTTACCGCCGCGCCATGCGCGACCTGGCAGTACCAGCAACGGTTGAGGGAGGAGACGCAAACCGCGATCATCTCGCGGTCGAGTTTCGAAAGCCCGCTCTCGGCCAGCATGAGGTCGTTGTAGAGCGACGCGAAAGCGTTGAGCTTGTCGATGTCGAAGGCGTAGGCTTTCAGGACGTTGGGAACGAGGCCGAGCTTTTCGGTACAGATATCGAAGTACTTCCCGGTTGCATCCGGAAGCGGGCTGACCATCGGCAGGTCAAGCGCCGTCGGGCTTCTGGCGTCGTCTTTCACTGCTCCCCATGCCTCTTGGGGTTATAATGAGCGGTAGTGATAGTTTTCCACAATCCGCATTCCGAGGGAAGCATAGAGAGCGTTCGCTGCCTGGTTGTGTTTCGTCACGGCGAGGAAAAGGTCGGTCGCGCCGCGATCTTGGGCCCACACTGCGGCCTTACGCATGATATTGACGGCGGATCCTTGCCGACGCAGCCCCTGTGTGACGTGGAGCGAGTGCAGCATGGCGCGCGGACCCTCCGTCGCGACGAAGGCAACGCCGGAAACGCGGTCCTGTACGCGACCCATGATGGAGGTTTTCGGGCCTTTGACGCGGTCCATGATGGCAAGGCGTTCGCGGCCGACATCGCCTTCGGCCCAGAGATCGCGCATGATCTCCAAGGGCGGCCAGGTGCTGAAGGCGGTCATCGGATCGGGGGCGGGTTCGGCGAGCGCCGCGACTGGCGCGGCGTAGATCGCGACGGGGTCCTTCACCTTGTAGCCACGCGCGGCGAGTGCGTTGTCCAGCGCGTCCTGTCCGTCGAAAATCATGAAGAGGCGGGATTGACCGAGCGCGCTCTGCGCGACCTCGGCGGCATCCATACCCGCGTCCGAGAAGTCGCCATCGGTCGTCGCTGCCGAAACCCGGCTTCCGCCCCCCTTGCCCTCACGGATCGTGAAGGCGCCGGCGCGGGAATAGCCTGCTGCCGGCCAGGTTGCGTCGAGGAGCGGAAGGACTGCGCTCATTCCGCCGCCGCAATCGCCGCAAGCCGCGCCATCGCAACGTCAAGCCGCGCCGCATCCATGCCGCGCACGACGATGTTCGTGCCGTAGGTGCCGTTCTGGATGAACGGATAGGAGCCGAAGCTCAGATCCTTGAATTCGTTGGCCAGATCCGACAGCGGTGCTGCGACGGACCCCTCGCCGCGCTCGATGCGGAGGGTCTGGGACAGGAGCGGTCTGCCCCCGGTCAGTCGCGGGAGAAGCGAAGCGACCATCGCCTGAAAGATGTTCGGAACGCCCGCCATCACATGCACGTTTTCGAGCGAGAAGCCTGGCGCGGCGGAGATCGGGTTGTCGATCAGCACCGCGCCTTCGGGGATACGAGCCATGCGCAGGCGGGCTTCGTTCAGTTCCGCCCCGGTGCGGGCGTAGTGACGGGCCAGAATATCGTGCGCGTCGTCGCGGATGCCGAGGGGCAGTCCGAAGGCGGCGGCGATACCATCGGCGGTGATGTCATCATGGGTGGGGCCGATGCCGCCCGAGGTGAAGACGTGATCGTAGCGCGCACGCAGCGTGTTCACCGCCTCGACGATGGCGGAGTGTTCATCCGAGACGATCCGCGCCTCCCGCAGATCAATGCCTTTGGCCGTCAGCTCTCCGGCAAGGTAGTGCATGTTCGCGTCGCGGGTGCGTCCCGACAGGATTTCGTCGCCGATGACAAGGATCGCAGCCGTGGGATTGGACATGGGTAGGCCCTCCGTTCATCAAAGCTATAGGCAAGCGAGGGCGCAGCGAAAAGCCCCGGTCTGGCCAAAGCCGGAAAGCTTGACTATCTAGACCATGAGAAACGTCAAAGGAGCATCCGGTGGATGACCCGCGCGGCCGTCTGACCAAGGACGGAATCAGAATTTACGAGGCTGAGGATTTCGAGGGCATGCGCGCGGCCGGACGGCTTGCGGCTGAAATCCTTGATGAAGTTGCAGCACTCGTCGAACCGGGCGTAACGACCGGGACGCTCGATAGCTTCATCGAAGACCGGGTTAATGCCGCCGGCGCAAAATCGGCGACGATCGGCTATCGCGGCTATCAGCACGCATCGTGCATCAGTGTGAACCATGTCGTCTGTCACGGGATTCCGGGGCCAAAGCTGCTTAAGGATGGCGACATCCTGAACATCGACGTGACGGTGATCGTCGATGGCTGGTATGGCGACACGTCGCGGATGTATGTCGCGGGAAACCTGAACCGCAAGGCAGAGCGCCTGATCCAGGTCACGCACGACGCGCTGATCCTGGGGATCAAGGCGGTGAAGCCCGGCAATACGTTCGGCGATATCGGCTACGCGATCCAGTCCTACGTCGAGGCGCAAAGAATGAGCGTGGTCCGGGATTTCTGCGGCCATGGGCTTGGCCGGGTGTTCCATGCGCCGCCGAACGTGCTGCATTACGGGCGGGCGGGGTCAGGTCCGGTACTCGAGGAAGGTATGTTCTTCACCATTGAGCCGATGGTGAATCTCGGAAGGCCGGAGACCAAGGTTCTGGCTGATGACTGGACCGCCGTGACGCGTGACAAGTCGCTATCGGCGCAGTTCGAGCATTCGGTCGGCGTGACGGCGGATGGGGTCGAGATCTTCACGCCGTCGCCCGCGGCACGGTTCCATCCGACGAGGTGATCGCGTCGTATGCGCGATCCGATCCGTTAAAGCCTGCCTTCTGCCCCCGCTTGCGACGCGCGGCAATTGAACCCGCGATATTTGGATAATGAACCCGCGATATTTGGATAGAGCCGAAGATCAGAGGCTCAGCAGGCCGGGCAGATCATGCATGTCGCGGAATATGACCGCGCCTTCCGCGGCAAGGCGGGCGCCGTCGTCATGCGGGGCGAACCCGTAGCAGCGCATTCGCGCGGCGCGGGCGGCGCGGGCACCCGTAGGGCTGTCTTCGATAACGGCGCATGCTTCGGCCTCGACGCCGAGTGCGTGTGCGGCGCGGAGATAGAGATCGGGCGCGGGTTTGGGGCTTCCTTCGGTCTGGCCGGAGAAAAGGCGCCCTTTGAACCGCGTCAGGACCTCGGGGTGCTGGCCGAGCGTCACCTGCATCTTTTCGGGCCGTCCGTTCGAACCGACCGCAAACGGGATATGGGCGGCATCGAGGGCGTCGAGTACGTCGACGACGCCGGGCATCAGATCGGTGCCGAGCGCGAGGCGGGCATAAAGCCGCCGGTAGAAATCCTCGACCCATTCATCGGGCAGTGCCACCCCCATTGCGCGGGCACGAAGCCAGCAATCTTTTGCAGTACCACCGATGAAGTCGTTCCGTACATCGGCAGGTGTGACCGGCAGGCCATGCGCGGTTATGTCCGCAGCGATGAGTTCGAAGGCCGGGCCTTCGCTGTCCACAAGGACGCCGTCGCAGTCGAAGAGAACGGCGCCGGGCCTCATGCCGGGGCTTTCAGGATCGTCACGAAGGTGTCGCCGTAGCGCCGTTGGTCGAGCATTTCGTACCCTGCGGGCGGCGTAGGTGCGGTGCCTTCTTCCCATACCATGACTGCTCCGGGGGCAAGCCATCCGCCTTCGATCAGGGCGCCGAGTGCTGCTTCGCCCAAGCCCTTGCCGTAGGGCGGATCGAGGAAGACGAGATCGTAGGCCGGCCCCCGGTTGGATCCCATCCGGGTGGCGTCGCGCCGCCAGACATCGGTGGTGCCCATGGCGCGCATCAGTTCAATGTTGCGCCGCAGGACCGCGCGCGAGGCGCCGCCGTCGTCGACGAAGGCGACCCGCGCTGCGCCGCGCGACAGGGCCTCGAGTCCCAGCGCGCCGGTGCCGGCGAACAGATCGAGGACGCGCGCGCCGGAAACCGGGTTGCCGCAGGGGCCGTTGATGAGAAGGTTGAAGATCGCCTCGCGCACGCGGTCCGAGGTCGGGCGCAGATGTGCGGCCGGGTCGCCCGCGCCGACCTCGGCGAGCTTCAGCCCGCGCCGCTCGCCCCCGATGATCCGCATTACTTCAGCAGCGCCTTCAGATTGGTTTCGGGGTTCGCGATATCTGCGGACGCAGGACTGCGCCCCATCTCGATCAGGCGCTTGCCGATCATGTAGGAGCGTGCGTCGTTCAGCGCATCGACGGCAAGAAGGGTGTCGCCGGCGAAATACCAGAAACTCACCGCGCCGTCCGCGCCTTGGCGCGTCACGATACGGTCGTAACCCGCGTTTAGGCCCGCTATCTGGAGCTTGACGTCGTACTGATCGGACCAGAACCAGGGTTTCGCCTCATAGGGTCTATCCGCGCCAAGTATATTTTCCGCCACGATCTCGGCCTGGTCGATGGCATTGCCGACGCTCTCGAGGCGGATACGGCCGTCCTTGTGCGGGAAGGAGGCGCAATCCCCGGCGGCCCATATGACGGGATCGGACGTTCGGCCGAACGCGTCGGTGCATATGCCGTTGTCGATGACAAGGCCCGCTTCCTCCGCAAGAAGCGTGCAGGGCGTGATGCCAACGCCGACAATGGCGAAGTCGATGGGGATTGCGGTGCCGTCGGACAGGATGGCGCCCGAGACGTGGTCTTCGCCGGTCAGGCGGTCGAGTCCGGTGTTTTCGAGGATATTCACGCCGTGATCGCTGTGAACCTGGCGGAAATAGTCCGAGGTTTCGGGCGCCGCAACGCGCTGAAGAATGCGCGGGGCCATTTCGACCACGGTTACGTTCAACCCCAGTTTGGCGCCGACCGCGGCGGCCTCGAGCCCGATATAGCCGCCGCCGATGACCAGGAGATTGCGCCCGGCCCGAAATTCCGACGCCATGGCGTCGACGTCCGCCAGTGTGCGCACGCAGTAGACCCCAGGCAACTCCCCCCCGATCGGTGCGGGCAAATGGCGCGGTTGGGAACCGGTCGTCAGCACGAGCTGATCGTAGGGGATAGTCTCGCCGTCGACGCGGACGGTTTTCGCCGTTCGGTCGATGGCGGTCACCGGCTGGCCGAGCTTCAGCGTGACGTGCTGTTCCTGCCAAAAGGAGGGCGCGCGGAGGTAAAGTCGGTCAAGCTCCATCTCGCCAAGGAGATAGCCCTTGGAGAGCGGCGGGCGCTGATAGGGCGGGGCGGGTTCTTCGCCGATCATGGTGATCGGTCCTTCATGCCCAAGGGCGCGCAGTTTCGCCGCGAGCGCGGCGCCGGCTTGACCTGCACCTATGATCACAATCGCGGTCATGTTGCTTCTCCCTCTGGTCCCGGACCCCGGGGAAGCTATATCTTCCACACTGAAAAACGCAACGCGCGAAGGAACGGACATGACGATTTCGGTTGGCGATACACTTCCCGGTGCCACCATGCTTGCCATGGGCGAAAACGGGCCGGAGACGGTAGATCTTGGGGAGAAGCTGAGGGGGCGGAAGGTGGTGGTCTTCGGGCTGCCGGGGGCTTTCACCAGCACCTGCACCACCGCGCATGTGCCGAGCTTTATCCGCACCAAGCCCAAGTTCGAAGCCAAGGGCGTGGACGAGATCATCTGTGTCACGGTCAATGATCCCTTCGTGGTCAAGGCCTGGACGGATGCGACAGGGGCCGGGGATGCGGGGATCACGACGCTCGCGGATGCCGAGAGCGCCTTCACTTCGGCGATCGGCATGGATTTCAGTGCGCCACCCGTGGGGTTCGTCAACCGCTCGAGACGCTATTCGCTTTATGCGGAGGACGGTGTGGTGAAGATATTGAAGATAGAGGAAGTGCGCGGCGCCTGCGAGATTTCGGCGGGCGAGACGCTTCTTGCCGAGCTTTGAAGCCGGGCGGCGGCCTTACTAGGCCGCCGCTGCGACATCGCCCTCGGCCTGCCGCACGATGGTCCGGGTCGGGAAGGGGATGTCGATGTCTTCCGTGTCGAACGCATCCTTCGCCGCGCGCTTGAGATCACAGGTGGTGTCCCACCAATCCGTCCGCGCGACCCAGACGCGGAGGGTGAAATCGACTGAGCTGTCACCGAGATTGGTGACTTTCACAAAGGGCGCCGGATCGGAATGGATGCGGACGTCGGCGGCGATCAGCCCATTCAGGACGCGGTCAACTTTCTTGAGGTCGGAGTCATAGGAGACGCCGAACGTCAGATCGACGCGGCGTGTCGGATTGACCGAATAGTTGGTTATGGACGAGGACCATATCTGTCCGTTCGGGATGATGAGTTGAACATTGTCCGGTGTCGCGAGTTCGGTGAAGAAGAGCGAGATTTCCCTGACAGTACCCATCGAGCCTGCGACCTCCACGAAATCACCTGCCCGAATGGGTCGAAAGAGGATCAGCATGACGCCGGCCGCGAGATTCGACAGCGTCCCCTGAAGAGCGAGGCCGATCGCAAGGCCGGCGGCGCCGATCAACGCGACGAGCGAGGTCGTCTGGATGCCGAAGCGATTGAGGACAAAGATGCCTGCAACCCCCAGAACCGCATACTTCGCAAGGCTTCCCAGAAAGCCAAACAGGGTGGCGTCGACACGGGGGTGTTTCTCCGCAAAACCGACGATCCGAGAACGAACCCAGCCCGCGACGATCAGAGCGACCACAACTATCACGAAAGCATAGATCACGTTCAGTGCAAGCAAGACCGCCGCATCTATGCGATCCTGGGTCAGCCATGCGGTCCAGTTCGTCAAATCCATATCAATATCTCCGTTTTTCTTTCCGTCCCTTGGGCAGCACCTTCTGGGCAAAATCCCGCCTTCCGGTCGTCGGCCCGGCTACCCGCAGACCAACCACCAGACAGGCGAGAGGTTCCGGAAAATCACGACAAAATCGCGGCTTAACCGCTCTGTCCCGCGTGAATCTTGCAAAGACAGGCAACCGGTTCGCCGTGATCGCGCTGGATTTCCGCGCCGGGCGCGAGTGCGTCTAGCTTCTTGGCCAAGCCGATGTCCAAAGCGCTCAGCCCGTCGCAATCATGCGTGGTCAGCGTCACGTCCACCACATTGTAGACATTCGTCCATTCCGGATGGTGGTTCAGCTTTTCGGCGTGCAATGCCGCGCGGGACATGAAGCCCCAAGCTTCTGAAAAGCTGCGAAATTTCCATATCTTGCGTATCGCGTCGCGGTCGGCGATTGCGTTCCAGCCGCTCTCGCCCAATTTCGGCAGGCTTTCGGTCCGTTCGGATTCTGACAGGAGTTCAGCCATTCTCGTCCTCCTTCGGCGGCATTGCCGCGTTGTCGGCATCGTTGGCGCGCTGCATCGCGGCGCGCGCGCTGATGCGGTTCCAATAGTCCTGAAGCGCGGGGCGCGGTTCGATGGTTCCGAAGCGCAACCCCCATCCGATCTGCGACCCGGTCGCCACGTCGGCGGCCGAAAAGCTATCACCGGCCAGATACGGCGTCCGTTCAAGCTGCGTTTCCAGCGCGTCGAGCGTGGTCGACAGGCTGCCGAAACCCACCATGCCGCGCTTCGCCTCAGGCACCTCGACGCCGAGTGCCTTGGCGATGACGGCCGCCTCGAACGGACCGGAGCCGAAAAAGAGCCAGCGATAGTACGAGGAGCGTTCTCCCGGGGCCAGCCCCGCTTCGGGGAAAGCGTCGGCGAGATAGGCGCAGATAGCGGCATATTCGGTGACGATCCGGTCGCCGTGGACCAGCGCGGGCACCTTCCCCATCGGATTGATCTTGCGGTATTCCGGCGTCTTCATCGGCGCGCCGTAGTCGAGATAGCGGACCTCGTAAGGCTGGCCGACCTCCTCAAGCATCCAGCGCGCGATGCGGCCACGCGACATCGGGTTGGAATAGAGGATCAGGTTGTTGGACATCGGCTACCTCCCAAATGCGGTTCTTCAGTGTCGCCGCGAATGGCACGGGTTGCAATCGCGCGGAGCGGCGATGCAATCACGCGCCGGTGAGGTTCTTGCGAAACGGTCCGAAATCCACCAGCGCCTCGATGTCATTGCTGACGGCGGCGCGCTCTTCGGCCAGATAGTGCGCCACGGCGTCACGGAAGTGCGGCGCGGCGATCCAGTGCAGCGAATGGGTTGCCACGGGCAGGTAGCCGCGCGAAAGCTTGTGGTCGCCCTGTGCTCCGGCTTCGACACGGGCGAGGCCGTGCCGGATGGCGTAGTCCATGGCCTGATAGTAGCAGCATTCGAAATGCAGGCAGGGGTGATCCTCGACCGCGCCCCAGTAGCGGCCATAGAGTGTATCCTGCCCGATGAAGTTCAGCGCCGCTGCCACGGGCCGTCCCTTGCGTTCCGCCAGCACCAGCAGCACTTCGTCGCGCATCGTCTCATGTAACGCATCAAAGAATTCGCGTGTCAGATAGGGGCGGCCCCATTTGCGGCTGCCGGTATCCTGATAGAAGGTCCAGAACGCATCCCAATGTTCGGGTCGGATCTCATCACCGGTCAGTTGCCGGATCGTGCCGCCGAAACCTTGCGCCGTCGCGCGTTCCTTGCGGATCGTCTTGCGCTTGCGTGAGGCGAGATCGGCGAGAAAGGCGTCGAAACCAGCGTAGCCGTGGTTTTCCCAGTGGTACTGATGGGTCGTGCGCCGCAAGAGCCCCATCGCCTCACCCGCGTCGGCTTCGTCGTCCGTGCAGAAGGTGATATGGGCGGAGGACAGCTGATTGTCGGTGGCGATCTGGACCAATCCCTGCGTCAGCGCCGTGCGTCCCGCCAATTCCCACCCCGGCTTGGTCAGATAGCGCCGCCCGGTCGCCGGTGTGAAGGGGACCGCCGATTGCAGTTTGGGATAGTAACGTCCGCCCGCGCGATCCAGTGCATCTGCCCATGCATGGTCGAAGATGTATTCGCCCTGGCTGTGGGATTTCGCATAGAGCGGCATGACCGCGATGATTTCGCCATTCGCGCGCGTGACGAGATGGTGTGGCTCCCAGCCCGTGCGCGCGCCGACGGAACCCGATCGTTCGAGGGCCGAAAGGAAACGGTGCGTGGTGAAGGGATCAAAGAGTTTGCCTTGCGCCGCTTCGGGGCAGGCGCAGGCATCCCAATCCTCTGCGGAAATGCCGCCGAGGTCGTTCAGAGCGGTGATGGAAATCTGCGTTTCGGTCACGTCGGCGTCCTGATTGACACCGAACTGGGCATGGCCCCCTGGCGGCGTCAAGGCGTCGCGACGGCGTGGTAGCCCTCGAAGGTCACATTTTCGGCAATCCGACGGGCGGCTGCATCCGCTTCGGGCGAACGGACGGTCCAGGTCAGGATGGCCGCGCCCTTCGCTTTCAGCTCCGCCACGCGCGGGCGGTCGAGGTCGGCGGTCTCGTGCGAGATGAAGCTGGCGCCCACGGCGTCGTAATCCGGAATTTCCCGCAATCGGTCGCGCGCGGCGGCGGGGATTACTGGCCAGTCCTCCGCCCTGTAGGACGAGGTTGTCAGCCCGCGCGGACGGGCGGGTGCCGCGGCAGCGATGGCGGCGACGGAATGCGGGTTGAATGACATGAGCGCGACAGGTCCGTCATAACCCGCAAGCGCGTCGGCCACCGCCTGTTCCAGGGCGCCGACATGACGCCCCATCGCGCCGTCCTGATCCTTGATCTCGATGAGAAGCGGCGCCCGCCCGCCTACCAGGTCAAGCATCAGGGCGAGCGTCGGGATCGTATCCATCCCGTCGAGCAGGGTGATGCGCGACAGCTCCTCCGGCGTCCGGGCCGCGATCCGGCCCGGCTGACCGGTCAGCCGGCGCAGGTCGTAGTCATGAAAGACCATCGGCGTGCCGTCCGCGGCGGGCTGGACATCGCATTCGATACCGTAGCCGGCCGCGATAGCGGCCTCGAAAGCGGATGGCGAGTTCTCGATGCGCCCCGCCGTGCGATCGTGGAAGCCGCGATGCGCAAGGGGAATCCGCAGGAAAACGTCCGACAGGGGGACAGGGTGCGGCATCATCACTTCACTTCGAATATGGCTTCGATCTCGACCGCCACGCCGAGCGGAAGAGAGGGCGCGGAAACCGCCGCGCGCGCATGGCGCCCGGCATCGGCGAAGACCTCGACCATGAGGTCGGAGCAGCCGTTGATGACCTTGGGTTGATCGGTGAAATCAGGCGTAGAATTGACGAAGCCGGTTAGTTTCACCACCCGCGCTATGCGGTCGAGGTCGCCGCCAAGCGCGGCCTTCGCCTGCGCCATCAGGCTCAGTCCGCAGCGCCGCGCGGCTTCGGCGCCCGCGGCGACGTCCATGCCATCGCCGAGCTTGCCCTTGATGAGCCCATCCGGCCCTTGGCTGATCTGGCCGGAGACGAAGACCAGACTGCCGGTCTGGACATAAGGAACATAGTTTGCGGCGGGCGCCGGCGCATCGGGCAAAGTCAGCCCGAGTTCCTTGAGGCGTGCGTCGATTTGTCCGGTCATTTCGTCCTCCCTCGCTGGTCGCAGGTGACGCTACCCGTGTCGGCGCAGAGTGAAAACCCCCGAAAGCGAGGCATCAGCTTTCCCGGAACGCGCGATTGAAATATTCGGCGAGCGGCTTCAGGAGATAGGCGAGCGGCGTGCGCTCACCGGTGCGGATGAAGACCTCGACCGGCATGCCGGGAATGATCGCGCGACCCTCCAGCTTGGCGAGTTCCCCCTGATCCAGAACGATCTCTGCCCGGTAGTAGGAGGCGCGGCTCGCCTCGTCCGTCAGCGCGTCGGCGGAAATCTGGCGCACCTGCCCGAAGAGTTCGGGCGTAGTGCGACTGTCGAAGGCGGCGAAGCGCAGTGCTACATCCTGACCGACGGAAATTTCATCGACATGGATCGGCGAGACCTGCGCCGCGATGACGAGCGGACGGTCCTGCGGGACGATGTAAAGCACCGCGTCGGCGGCACGGACGACCGATCGTGGCGTCGTGACTTGAAGCGCATGCACGATGCCCGACACGGGTGCGCGGATGTCGAGCCGGTCGATCTGCTCGATCAGGCTGCGGCGACGCTCGGCAAGCTCCAATTCGCGGTAACCAAGGTCGCGCAACTGGGTGTTCGCCTCCTCGCGACGCGTGCTGCCGCGCTTCAGAATCTCGATATCGATCTCGGTCACCTTGCCCTCGGCTTCGGCGCGGGACGCATCGAGCTCGCCCGCCGTACCGGCGAGCCGCGCTTTTTCCCGCTCCAGCGCCAGAACCCGGCCCGCCTGCGTCAGGCCGCGATCCAGAAGGGATTGGAGGTCGGCGAGCTCCTTGTCGATCAGCTTCAACTGATCGGCGGCGGACGCGCGCTGCGCAGCAATGCCGTCGATCTGGTTCACGATCTGGGCGCCGCGCTTTTCGAGTTGCTCTATCTCGTTGGCAGAGGTTTCCTGCCGCGCAGCGAAGAGCTTCTCCTGCCCGCGCATCAGGGCCGCGATGTTGGGCCGGTCCTGCGCGGCCTTGAACAGATCCTCGGGAAAGGTCAGGTGGTCGGCATCGTCACGCTCCGCCTCCAGCCGCCCGCGCCGCGCGAGGATTTCGAAAAACTGGCCTTCGACGATGGTGAGTTCCGATCTCAGGAGCGATCCATCGAGCTGGATCAGCGGATCGCCCGCCTTCACCACGTCGCCGTTCTTGACGAAGATGGCTTCGACCACACCGCCATCGGGATGCTGCACGACCTGCCGGTTCTGTTCGACTTCGACCCGGCCCTGCGACACCACGGCGCCGGCGATTTTGGTGGTCGTGGACCAGAGGCCGAACCCGCCGACCAGGATGGAGAGGGCAATGAAACCGAACAGGACGGGGCCGCGCGCCGAGGGCGCGGCCGAATTTCGGGGGTCCGTTCTCATGATACGCCACCCGGCCCGGTTGCCCGGACAATTTCGGGGGCGTTCCGGACGATTGCCTTCAGGACCTCATCTCGCGGCCCGAAGGCGCGCCGCGCGCCGTTGTCGAGCATGAGGAGCAGGTCGCATTCCTGAATCGCGGCAGGGCGATGGGCCATGATGATGACCGACTTGCCCTCCTCCTTCATGCCCCGGATCGCCGCGTTGAGCGCCATCGACCCGTCATTGTCGAGGTTGGAATTCGGCTCGTCCAGGACCAGAAGGACCGGTTCGCCGTAAAGCGCGCGGGCGAGCCCGATGCGCTGGATCTGGCCACCAGACAGCCGCCCGCCGGACTGTGTGACGCGCGTGTCGTAGCCCTGCGGCAGGTCGAGGATCATCTGATGGGCGGCGGCCTTCTGCGCTGCGCGGACGATTGCGGCATCGTCGGGTTCCGGCGATAGTCGGGCGATATTCTCCGCGATCGTGCCGTCGAACAAGGTCACGCGCTGCGGCAGGTAACCGATATGGTCGCCAAGCACGTCGGGATCGTACTGATCCAGCGTCGCGCCATCGAGTCTGATCCAGCCGCTCGCGGGTTTCCAGGCGCCGGTGATCGCGCGGGCAAGCGTCGACTTGCCGGCACCGGAGGGGCCGATTACGCCAAGCGCCTGGCCGGGTTCGAGCTTAAAGGACACCATTCGCAGCGCGGCCTGGTTGTGGCCCGGCGGCACGACTGTCAACTGGTTCGCCTCCAGAACAGCACGGGGGCGCGGCAGCGCCGTGCGCGGCGTCTCTTCGGGTTGCGCCGTCAGAAGGACCGACAGCCGTCGCCACGCTTCCTGCGCGCGCTGAACCAGCGCCCAACCACCGATGGCTTGCTCCACCGGCGAGAGTGCCCGTCCCATCAGGATCGAGGACGCGATCATTGCGCCGGGCGTCAGTTCGCCCTTGAGCACGAGAAGCGCGCCAAGCGCCAGCATCGCCGATTGCAGGAAAAGCCGGAAGGTGCGGGTGAAGGTCGTGAAGGCGCCGGTTGCGTCGCCGGATGCCATCGACTCCCGCATCGCGTCGGAGCGGGCGGACAGCCAGCGCACGAACCCCGCACCGCGCATTCCGAGGCTCTGGATCAGATCGGCTTCGTCGCGCAACTGGTCCGAGAGCCGGTCGGCGCGTTGCATCGCGGCCTGCGCTGAAAGCACCGCGCGCCGCGTCGTCACCTGATTGGTCAAGGTGACGAGGATGAGGAGGACGCCACCGAAGCTGGCAAGCGTACCGAGCCAGGAATGAAACAGGAAGACCGCAAGCAGAAAGAGCGGCGTCCAGGGCAGGTCGAAGATCGCAAGAAAGACCGGCGCCGCAAGAAGCTGGCGCATCGACTCAAGGTCGCGCAGGCCCATTGCGGCGGGCGCCTCGCCGGGGAAAAGCGCGCTCCTGGCGAGAGAAGCGCTGAACACGCGTGCCTCGAGCTTCGCCTGAAAACGGGCGGCAACCCGCGTCATGACCCGAGCGCGCGCCACGTCGAGCACGCCCATCATGGCAAAAAGAAACGCGATCAGGATGAACAGCGCGAGCAGCGTCTCTTCCGAGCGGCTGCCCAGCACGCGATCATAGACCTGAAGCATGAACAGTGGACCCGTCAGCATCAACAGATTGACGAAGCCCGAAAAAAGCGCGACTGCACCGAGAAGCGCAACCTGTGCGGAGCGCGCGCTCCGCAGTTCGGCCCGACCGCGGCCTATATCGATCTGCGCCACCTTTCCCGCCTCCTGCTCGCGTAAACCTGCCCGAGAACGGGAAATCCCCGGTCGTCGGCTTGTTTCCGCTGTCCTGTCCCTTTAAGTCTTTGCGACGTCGGGTTCAGCGTTCCAAATCAAATTGGCAAGAGACTACGCAGGAAATGTATATAAATCCATTACCCTCGAGAATGAGAACCCTTTCGGTCATTTCCATTCTTGTGGGGTTGAGCTTGATGGCGGCATGCAGCAAGCCGCAGCCGGGCGCCGCGTTCAACGACCCCTACGAAAAGCAGAACCGCGCTGTTCACCGGGTCAACGTCACGCTGGATCAGGCGGTCTTTGGCGGCGGTGACGTGCCGGAGAAACGCTATCTGCCTGAACCTCTCGCGAAGGGGTTTTCAAAGGCCGCCTACAACCTGTCGATGCCCTCGGCGGTGTTGAACAACCTGCTGCAAGTCAATCTCGAAGGTGCGACGAAGGACACGCTGCGTTTCGTTCTGAACACCACGTTCGGACTCGGGGGCTTCTTCGATCCGGCGAACGCGATCGGCCTTTATGCCGAAGATGCCGATTTCGGCGAAACGCTGCACGTCTGGGGCGCGCCGGAAGGGGCCTTCGTCGTGCTGCCGATAGGCGGTCCGACGACCGAGCGGGACCTCCTTGGTGCGGTGGTGGATATCTTCATCGATCCGCTCGGCCAGGTCTTCAAGGGTCGTGATTTCGCGGCTGTCGAGGTCGTGAGGATCGCTGGCAAGGTCGGAGACCGGCAGGAATATAGCGATCTCATCGAATCGATCCTATATGAGAGCGCGGACAGCTATGCGCAGATGCGTCTGACCTATCTACAGTACCGGCACAATCGGCTGGGGATCGAGGAAGATGTGACAGATCCGTACGAGGAATTCTATGCCCAGTAACCTGACACGACGCTATTTCATCACCACGGCATTTGCGGCGATCGCCGTCGCCTCACTGCCGATGGGCGCCTTCGCGCTCACCACCGATCAGGCGCGTTCGCTGATCGACAAGCTTGTGGGCGAGATCAATGCCGTCATCAACTCAGGCAAGTCCGAGTCCGCGATGATCCGTGATTTCGAAGGTATCTTCGACAAATACGCCGACGTGTACTTCATTGCGCTCAGCGCGCTTGGGCCGGCAGGGCGCGGTGCGGACAAGGCGGCGCTGGCAAGCTACGCGGCGGCGTTCCGGGGCTATATTTCGCGCAAATACGGCAAGCGGTTCCGCGAGTTCATCGGGGGACGGATCGAAGTCACCACCGCGCATCCACTGAAGAGTTTCTACGAGGTCGTCTCGACTGCCCATCTGCGCGGCCAGGCTCCGTTCGAGGTGCGTTGGCACGTCTCGGACAAGAGCGGGCGCAACCTGTTCTTCAACCTCATCATCGAGGGGGTGAACATGCTGTCGGCCGAGCGGACGGAAATCGGCGCGATGCTCGACAAGCGCCGGGGCAACATAGCGGCGCTGGCGCAGGATCTGACGAAAGCCGGCTGATCTGGAAGGTGATGCAGAATGAAAGGACCGCCGGTTTCGGCGGTCCTTTTCAGTTCCGCCTGCCGAACAGCCGTCTTAGAACGTCGGTCAGCACATCGTCCGCCGCGTCGCGCTGTTGACCTTGCGACGCAGGGGCCCGCTCGCCGCCGCCAAAGAGCGGATCGTTGGTGGAATAGGTTTGCCCCGGATATTGCGGCGGGGGCATTTGATCGGGTGTGATCACCGGCAGGGGCGTGTTCGGCTGCCCGTCCTCGATCCGGGACATGACCTCGTGCCAGATCTCGGCAGGCAGGCCGCCGCCGGTGACTCCGGTCAGCGGCTTGTTGTCGTCGTTGCCCATCCAGATGCCGGCCACGTAGTCAGCGGTGAAGCCGATGAACCACGCATCGCGGTAATCCGAGGTGGTGCCGGTCTTGCCCGCAGCTTCGTGACCATCGAGCAGGGCCCGACGGCCGGTTCCCTTCTGGATGACCTGGTTCATCATGTAGGTCAACTGCTTGGCGGCTTCTTCGGAGATCACGCGCTCGCCCATGCCGCCCTCCTGCCCGATGAGAGAGGCGTCGTCGCCCTGAATACGCAGTTCGACCAGTCCGTAGGGATGGACAGACGAACCACCGTTCAAGATGCCCGCATAGGCCCCCGTCATGTCGAGCAATGTCGCTTCGGAAGCGCCGAGCGCAAGCGCGGGCCCCGCCGCGAGGTCCGATTGCAGTCCGAAATCGCTGGCAACCTTGCGCACGGCGTCAAGCCCGACCGCTTGGGCCGCGCGCACGGTCGCGGTGTTGATCGAATGGGTCAGCGCCTCGGTCAGTGTGATGTAGCCTCGATATTCCGGCTCGTAGTTCTTCGGACACCACTGGCCGGAGCCGGGCACGTTCAGGCAGAGCGGTGCATCCTCGACGATGGAGTTCATGGTGTAGCCGAGATCGAGTGCTGCCGCGTAGACGAAGGGCTTGAAGGTCGATCCAGTCTGGCGAAGGGCCTGCGTCGCGCGGTTGAAGGCACCTGCCACTTGAGTCTTGCGCCCGCCGACCATTGCCCGGACCGCGCCGTCGGACGACATGACCACGACCGCGGCCTGCGCCTTCGAGCCGCCCTTGACCTTGGTGTCGAAGACATAGGCCAACGCCTCTTCCGCCTTCTTCTGGATGTCCTGGTCCAGCGTGGTGCGGATGATGACGTCCTCGGTCGTGTCCTGGGTGAGGAACGAAGGCCCGGCGTCCATGACCCAGTCGGCAAAATAACCGCCCGCCCGCGCCTCGGCCGCCTCGGAAAGCTGGGCCGGGTGGCTTATGGCGTCCTTGTATTGCTTGTCAGTCAGGTACCCCTGATCGTGCATGAGGCCAAGCACGACCGCCGCGCGGTCTTGCGAGCGCTGGAGGTTGGCGGTGGGCGCGTAGCGCGTTGGTGCCTTCAGAAGCCCTGCGAGCATCGCGGCCTGCGACGGGTTCACTTCGTTCGCCGAGATGCCGAAATAGCGCTGGGCCGCGGCTTCGAAGCCGCGTGTGCCGGCGCCGAGGTAGGCGCGGTTGAGATAAAGGGTCAGGACATTGTCCTTCCCGTATTTCGCTTCCATCGCGAAGGAGAAGGGGACTTCCTTGACCTTGCGGAGAAGGCTCGATTGGCGGCAATCCGTCTCGTAGTCGGATTCGGATTTCCACGTTTTCGGGTCGTAGGGCACGCCAAGGCAGATCAGTTTGGCGACCTGCTGCGTGATGGTCGAGCCTCCATTGCCGTCAAACGGGCCGCGCCCCTCGCTCAGATTGATGCGAATCGCCGAGGCGATGCCGCGCGGACTGATGCCAAAATGCTGGTAGAAGCGCCGGTCCTCGGTCGCGACGATCGCGTTCTTGAGGTAGGGCGACACGGTTTCGGCGGTAACCTTGCCGCCGAAGGTCTCACCGCGCCAGGCAAAGACCTTGCCGTTGCGGTCGAGCATGGTCACCGAGCCCTTGGTCCGCGCATCGATCAGATCCGCCATCGGCGGAAGTTGCGCGTAGAAGTAGAAGGTGGCGAGGCCAAGGACAATGGCCAAGACTGCGGCGATACGCCAGCCGATGCCCCAGAAGACGCGCCATAGATATCCCACTGCGCCGGTGACCAGCCGCACCGGCCAACTCCCGCGACGCGTTGGGCGACTGCGGCGCGCGCGCGTCGGCTTCTTCACGGGCGCCTGCTTCGGTTTCGGCTTTGGCGACGGCGATCCATAGCGCCGATCGGCGGTCATCGGTGGCTTTTTCCCACCCGTTCTGCTCATGAGTGTATGGCCTGTTCTCTGCTCGTGTTGGCGGACAATACAGCTTCGACGCGGGAATGTGGAGCGGTGGCGGGGGAAGATTCGCTTTCATATATGACTAATATTTGTGCGACAATGAAAATGCGCACAAAAAATATGCAATTCCGGCAATTCCGACAGTTCGAATCTCTGCGATTCCTTGCCATGCTGCGGCGCGGCGTCCCCTTTTGTGCAGGCCCAACAATCGGGCCGGACAGAAACGAGGAGCGGGACGTGAAATACATCATCGCGGCTGTAAAGCCCTACAAGCTCGACGAGGTGCGCGAAGCGCTTACGGCCGTAGGCGTTCGGGGCATGATGGTCAGTGAGATCAAGGGCTTTGGCACGCAGTCAGGGCATACGGAAATCTACCGCGGCGCTGAATATGCGGTGAACTTCGTGCCGAAGGTCAAGCTCGAGATCGCGGTATCGGACGCCTTGGCGGACGAAGTCATCGACACGATTCGCAAGGTCGCCAAGACCGACAAGATCGGTGACGGCAAGATCTTCGTTCTTGATCTCGAACAGGCGCTCCGCGTGCGCACCGGCGAAACCGGCGACGACGCGCTCTGATGCAGGCTTTCACACAGGGGAACATGATGAAGAAAGCAATGGGAATTGGGGGCCTTGTTGCCCTGTTGGCAGCCGTGCCGGCCTATGCGCAGGATACGGCGGCCGAAGTGGCGCCGATCATCGACAAGGGCGACGTCTCGTGGATGATGACCTCGTCGCTATTGGTGTTGTTCATGACCATACCGGGACTGGCGTTGTTCTACGGGGGACTGGTGCGGTCGAAAAACATGCTGTCGGTCCTGATGCAATGCACCATGATCGCCGCCGTGGTGATGATCGTATGGGTGCTTTACGGGTATTCGATGGCCTTCGGTGGCGGCACGTCGCCGTATTGGGGCGGTCTTGGGAAAATCTTCTTGAAAGGCGTGTCGATGGACACGACTGCCGCAACGTTCACCGACGGTGTGGTACTTCCGGAATACGTCTTCATATGCTTCCAGATGACGTTCGCAGCGATCACGCCGGCGCTGATCATCGGCGCATTTGCGGAGCGGGCGAAATTCTCGGGCGTGCTATTGTTCTCTGTCCTCTGGGTGACGTTCATCTATTTCCCCATTGCCCACATGGTTTGGGATGGCGCGGGCCTGATCTTCAACATGGGCGCCATCGACTTCGCAGGCGGCACCGTCGTTCACATAAATGCAGGCATCGCGGCGCTGGTCTGGGCGCTGGTTCTCGGGCCGCGCGTTGGCTTCGGCAAGGACAACATGGCGCCGCATTCGATGACGCTGACCATGGTTGGCGCGGCGATGCTGTGGGTCGGTTGGTTCGGCTTCAACGCCGGCTCCAACCTCGAGGCGACCGCTGGCGCGACGCTGGCAATGATCAATACCTTCGTGGCGACGGCGGGTGCAATCATCAGTTGGTCGCTCGTCGAAACCTTCACACGCGGCAAGGCGTCGGGTTTGGGTGCGGCTTCCGGGATGGTCGCGGGGCTTGTTGCGATCACCCCGGCCTGCGGCACCACGGGTCCGGTCGGCGCCATCTTCCTCGGTCTCGCAGTATCGCCGATCTGCTACTTCTTCGTGACTACGATCAAGTCGAAGTTCGGCTATGACGACAGCCTCGACGTCTTCGGCGTGCATGGAATCGGTGGCATCATCGGTGCCATCGGCACCGGCATCCTGATGGCGCCGGGACTTGGCGGCACCGGCGGCGATGACTTCGCTATGGGTGCCCAGGTCATGATACAGATCAAGGCGGTGATCATCACGCTCCTGTGGTCCGGTATCGGTTCGCTCATCCTGATCTACATCACGAAGGCGATCACCGGCATCCGCGTTGCCAATGATGACGAGCGTCAGGGTCTCGACCTTACGGCACACGGCGAAAGCGCCTACCACTCCTGATACTGCGGGAATGGCTGACGGCGGCGGGGCTTCGGCGCCGCCGTTTTCGTTTGTGCGGGGCCGTCAGACTCCGACGTCGATAACGGCACGGGCGAGGATCGGGATCGTGGTCGCGTTCAGACCCGCGATGTTGAGGCGCGAGTCGCCGACCATGTAGATGCCATGTTCGGACTTCAGCCGTTCGACCTGTTCCGGCGATGCCCCGAGGCGGGAGAACATGCCACGGTGCTGGGCGAGAAAGCCGAAGCGGTCGGAACCGGAGAGACGCTGCAATTCGCCGGCCAGGTCCTCGCGGAGCTTGAGCATGCCGCGGCGGACGTCCTCCAGTTCCGTTTCCCATTCCTTGCGGAGCGCGGGGTCGGTCAGGATCATCGTGACCAGCCGCGCGCCATGATCGGGCGGGAAGGAATAGTTCTGCCGGTTGAGATAGGCGAGCGTGCCTTGCGTCACATCGCGTTGCGCGGGGTCGGAGAGCGCGATCAGTGCCCCGGTACGTTCGCGGTAGATGCCGAAGTTCTTGGAGCAGGAGGCGGCGATCAGCACCTCCGGGAGGTGCCGCGCGATGAGACGCACCCCCGCCGCATCGGCGTCTAGCCCATCGCCGAAACCCTGGTAGGCGATGTCGATCATCGGCACCACGCCAGTCTTTTCCAGAAGCTCCTTGATGGCCTGCCACTCGGGCAGCGTCAGGTTGGCGCCGGTCGGGTTGTGGCAGCAGCCGTGAAGAAGGACGAGATCATCCGCTTTCGCCGCGGCGAGGTCCGCCATCATGCCATCGAAATCGACGCCGCGGGTGTCGGGATCGAAGTAGCGGTAGGGCACCGTCTCGATGCCAAGATGCTTCAGAATCGACAGATGGTTCGGCCAGGTCGGGTCGGAGACGAAGACACGCCCCTTGGGTGATGCCGTTCGGAGCATCTCGAAGGCTTGACGGACCGCGCCAGTGCCGCCCGGCGTCGCGACCGAAGATATGCGGTCCGCCCCGACGGCGCCGCCGAGGACCAGTTCGGTCATTGCTGTGTTGAATGCCGGGTCGCCGGCAAGCCCGGTGTAGGTCTTGGTCGTCTCCGCCTCCCAGAGCTGCTTTTCGGCAGCCTTGACCGCGCGCATGATCGGCGTGTGGCCGCTCGCATCCTTGTAGACGCCGACGCCGAGGTCGATCTTGTCCTTGCGCGGATCGGCCTTGTACTGGCCCATGAGTTGCAGGATCTTGTCCGCCGGTTGCGGTTTCAGCGCGCCGAACATGGGCCTCTCCTAGCTTTGTGCGACCTTGAGGTCGTCATACATGCCCCATTCGGCCCAGGAGCCGTCGTAAAGTGCGTGATCGTACTTGCCGATCCGTTCCAGCGCGAGGTTCAGGATCGCCGCGGTGACGCCCGAACCGCAGGTGGTGATCGCGGGTTTCCTGAGGTCGACGCCCGCCTCTTCGAAGATCAGCCGAAGCTCGCCGGGCGCCTTCATCGTGCCATCCGCGTTCAAAAGACTTGCGTAGTGGACGTTTCGTGAACCGGGGATGTGACCGCTGCGCAGGCCGGCGCGGGGTTCGGGTTCGGTTCCGGCGAAACGGCCCGGCCCCCTCGCATCGATGATTGCGTGGTCGCCAAGCTTGGCGGCGGCGGCGACCTGCGTTACGTCCTTGACCAGATGTGCCTGGCGGCTGACGCTGATGTGACGGTCGCGCAGGACCGGGGCCATATCCTCGACCGGGCGGCCTTCGGCCTGCCATTTCGGAAATCCGCCGTCGAGTACAGCGACATCGGACTTGCCCATGAGGCGGAAAGTCCACCAGACGCGCGCGGCGGAAAACAGGCCCGCGCCGTCATAGACGACCACCTGATGGCCATCGCCCACGCCCATCGCGCGCATCCGGCTGATGAACTTCTCAACCGGCGGCGCCATGTGCGGCAGACCCGATCGCTGGTCGGCAATCTCGTCGATGTCGAAGAAGCGGGCACCGGGGATGTGGGCCGCCTGGTACTCGGCCTTCGGGTCGCGCCCCGCCTCAAGATACCAGGAAGCATCAATAATTCTGAGGTCGGGGTCGTTCAGATGCGTTTCCAGCCAGTCGGTGGAAACGAGCGTTTTCGGGTCGTCCTGGCTCATCTTCGTCCCCTTTTGCTCAGGCCCTTGGATTACAGGCGGCGGGCGGGTCAGCGCAAGGATGCTTTCGCCCGCTAGCCCTGCTTCAAAAGTCGCTGCTTCTGCCGGTCCCAGTCGCGTTTGGCTTCGGTCGCGCGCTTGTCGGCGACCTTCTTGCCCTTGGCCACACCAATCTTCAGCTTCACGATGCCGCGGTGGTTGAAATACATAACCAAGGGTACGAGCGTCATCCCCTCGCGCCCCGTGGCCTGCCAGAGCCGCGACAATTCGCGCTTTGAAACCAGAAGCTTGCGCCTTCGGCGTTCCTCGTGCCCGAAGATGCCGGCCTGGGTGTAGGGCGCGATGTAGCCGTTGATGAGCCAGAGTTCCCCGCCTTCGACCGAGGCGTAGCTGTCGGCGATGTTGGACTGGCCGGTGCGCAGGGACTTCACTTCGGACCCGGTCAGGATGATGCCGACCTCGAGATCGCTCTCGATGAAGTAATCGAACCGTGCGCGGCGGTTTTCGGCGATCACCTTGTAGTTCGGATTCTCTTTCTCGGCCATGATCCGTCCGAGATAGGGGAGGCGACGGCGCAAGTCCAGATGGGCCGAATCCGGGCGTATGATTTGCGTGCACCGCCCGTACACCGCCCGTACAGACGCCGGGGCAGCTTCACCTTGTCCGGATTTGCGGGCATCTTACCCATGCAAGAACCAGGATGTGAGGCTTTATGTTCATCCAGATCGCGATCGGCACGGCGTTGATGCTGGTGACTATCCTGATTTCGGGGCTGGCCTTCTGGGCGCTCGGTTTCTGGACATGTCGGTGTTGGCTACATTGAGCCCTAAACGACCTGGGCCAAGCTACGGGTTACCGCCGCCAGAAGTCACGGTGCGGTGCGAGAAGCTCGCCTTCGATTTCGGGGAAGGGGCCATGCACTTCGATTTTCTTCTGGCCGGAATTGAGCACAGTGCGCGCAGGCAGGTTCATGGTCGGGTTCTCGGCATGGTCACCGGTCAGCGCGAGGAGTTGCGTTTCCGTGTAACCATAGACAAGGCGCCCGATATTCGCCCAATAGAAGGTACCTGTGCACATGGCACAGGGCTCGCCCGTTGAGACCAGCGAGCAGGACCAGAGGAACTCCGGCGGGTATGTGTCTGCGGCGCGACGAGCGAGCTCCGTTTCGGCGTGACGCACGGTGTCGATATTGCCTTGGCGCATGAGGATCGTGTCGTCGGGGCCGACCAGCACCGCGCCGAACGGATGATGACCATGTGCGGCCGCACTGCGGGCAACGGCGTTGGCTGCGCGAAGGTGGGCGATCATCTGGTCGCGGGTCATGGTGAGCAGCCTACCTTACACGGGATGAGGTAACAGCTTCGTCCGGCAGGGACGACAGTTAGTCCCAACCCTGCGCTTGGAAAGCGTATCACAGTGTATGCAACCCGAAACTTGAAAAGACTGCGCCACGAGAAGGTCCGCTTCTTCCGCCCATCCGACCTACATCCCCTTCCACGTCACTTGTCCCCCGCACACCGTCAGGGCCACTCCCATGCCTTCCACATCCTCCGGCTTCGCCGTCTCGATGTCGCCCGAAAGGACGACGATATCGGCGGCCATGCCCGGCTTCAGGGTGCCGGCGAGGTTTTCCCGATGCGCGGCCCAGGCGCCGCCGGCGGTGTAGGCGCGGAGGATGTCCGCGAGGGGGACGCGCTGGTCGCTGCCGCCTTCGTAGGTGGGGCGGGTGCGCGCGGCGTGGATGCCGCGCAGGACGGAGATGTCGGTTACCGGCCAGTCGGAGGCGAAGGCGAGAGGGGCGCCCGCCTCGGCCAGGTCGCGGCAGAGATAGGCGTCGTTCCAGCGGTTCCTGCCGATCACGTCGAGCGTCGGGAACATGTCGAAATCCATCGCACCCGGCGCGTGGGGCGGCTGGACCGAGGCGGTGATGCCGAGCTGACCGAGGCGCGGCACGTCGGTGCGGTCGATGAGTTCGATATGCTCGATCCGGTGGCGGCTGTCGCGCTTGCCGTTGGCTTTTTGCGCCGCCTCGTAACCGTCGATGGTGGTCCTGACGGCGCCGTCGCCGATGGCGTGGACGGCGATCTGGTGGCCGCGCCGGTCGATCTCGGTGGCAATCTCATTGAACCGCGGGCCGGGGAAGAGCGGTTCGGACCTTTGCCCCGGATGGTCGGGATAGTCGTGGAGCATGTAGGCGGTGCGGCTGTCGATGACGCCGTCCATGAACATCTTGACGAAGTTGCAGCTTAGCCAGTCGTCGTCGAAATCGCGCGTCATGGCGTCGGCGCGGTCGAGCTCGGACAATTCCATATGGGGCTTGAAATGGAACGGCACCTTTACCCGGGCGGTGAGCGTGCCCTCGGTCCGGAGGCCGCGCAGCAGGTCCAGCGTGTAGCGGTTGCCATCCATGTTGACGATGGAGGTGATGCCATGCTTCGCGGCATGGGCGAGGCCGCGCGCGGCCTTGACGCGGTCGATGGCGAGTTCGGCCTCGGTCGGCCGCGGCGAGGGTTCGCCGCCGGTGGCGATGCCGAGGTTGAGCCGCGTTTCGCCGCCAAGGGCGATGACCGGTGCGAAGGCCTCGAATTCCCGCAGTTCGCCGGTCGCGTTGCCGTCAGATCCCATCACCACCTCATGCCCATGCGGCATCTTCGCGCCGTTCAGGATGCCTGCGGCCCTGAGCGCGGCGGTGTTGGCCCAGACGGTGTGGTGGTCGTGCGAGGTGATGGCGACAGGACGGTCGGCGATGATCCGGTCGAGGTCGTGGCGGGTCATCGGGTGGTCGTACATCGCGTAGTGGCCGCCCTGTGCCATGAGAAGGGCGCGCTCGGGATGTGCGTTGCCGAAGTCGCGAAAGGCTGCGGTGAGCGCGACCTCGCCATCGATGCCGTGGAGTTGCAGATGGGCAAGCTCCGCGCCGCCGAGGATGAGGTGCAGGTGGCTTTCGACGAAGCCGGGCAGGAGCGTTGCGCCGCCGCAGTCGATCACCTCGGTGGCGGCGCCCGCCAGCGCCTCGATTTCACCGCGCTTGCCGAGGGCCGCGATCCGGCCCGAGGCGAGGGCGATGGCCTCGGCGCGGGGGCGGGCGGGGTCCATCGTCAGGATGCGCGCGTTCGTCAGGATCATGTCAGGCGTCATGGCAGCGGTTTCCTCCGCAAAATGATGGGGTTGCCCGTACGGGCGCCGGGTTGTGAACGATCCCGCCGCGCCACGATCACGCGGACAACTGCGCCTTGAGAACGCGGCGAAGGATCTTGCCCGATGCGGATTTCGGGATCGCGTCGATGAAATGGAACCGCTTCGGCTGCTTGTAGTGCGCGAGCAGCCCTTCGAGATGGCGGGCGATGTCGGCCTCGGTCACTTCGGCGCCGGGCGCGCGGACGATGAAGGCGACGGGAACCTCGCCCGCCTCGTCATCGGGTTGGCCGAGGACTGCGGCGTCGGCGATGCCGGGGCAGTCGAGAAGTTCTGCCTCGACCTCGGCGGGGGCGACCTGGAAGCCCTTCACCTTGATAAGCTCCTTCAGCCGGTCGTGGATGAACATGTAGCCATCCGCATCATACGAGGCGATGTCGCCCGTCTTGAGCCAGCCATCCTCGGTCAGGCTTCCCGCCGTGGCCTCGGGATCGTCGAGGTAGCCCTTCATCACCTGCGGACCGCGCACCCAGAGCTCGCCCTCCTCGCCGGGGCCGAGATCGCGTCCGCTGTCGATATCGACGATGCGGCATTCGGTGCCGGGTGCCGTCTGGCCCGCCGAACCGGGGCGGCCCTTTCCGAGCGACGTGATATGACTGACCGGGCTCATCTCGGTCATGCCATAGCCCTGTTCGCTTTCGATGCCGAGGCGGGTGGCGAGCGCGTTGGAGATTTGCGCGCCGAGCGGGGCGGCGCCGGACATGGTGTATTTCAGAGACGAGAGGTCGAACTGATCGACAAGCGGATGCCTGGCGAGCGCGATGATGACCGGGGGCACGCAGAACGCCTGCCGGGCGCGGTGCTTTTCCATGAGCTTCAGGAACAGCTCGAGGTCGAAGCGCGGCAGGGTGACGACGCCCGCACCCGCCGCGAGAAAGAGGTTGGCAAGAATGGTCATGCCGTAGATGTGGAAGAAGGGCAGGAAGCCCACGGTCCATTCACCGGGCAGGACGGGGCGGGCCATCTGAACCTGGTCGATATTGGCGACGAGGTTGCGATGGGTCAGCATGACGCCCTTCGGCAGGCCGGTGGTGCCCGATGAATAGGGCAGGACGAGCGTGTCGCTTGCGGTATCGACCGGCACCTGGTCGGCGAGCGGCGGCCCCATGAGATCGGCGAAAGGCGTCGTGCCGGGGGCGTCGCCGATGGTGAATATCTCCTTCAGGCTGGTTCCTTTCGCCCCCTCTTTCGCGGTTTCGGCGAGGTGGCCGGTGGTGATGAGGATCTCGGCCCCGGCACCGTTGAGCTGATGGCGCAGTTCATGCGCAGTATAGGTCGGGTTGACGGTGGTGATCGTCGCCCCCGCCCAGGCTGCGCCGTGAAAGGCCAAGACGAATTCGGGCATGTTGGGCAGCATGATCGCCACGCAATGACCCGGCCCGAGCCCGCGCGCCGCAACGCCGCCGGCCAGGCTCTTGATGCCGTCGACCAACGCGCCTGCGGTCCATTCTCGACCCGTCGCCCCGTCGATCATCGCCACGCGGTCCCGGTCGCCGATACCTTCGAGGATGCGCTGGGTGACGGTGATGTCGCGCAAGGGAATGTCCCCGTAGGGACTGGTGTAGATGGTCATGGGTTGCCTCCCCGCTGTCCCGCGTTTTTGCGGGATCGTTGGGTGAACCCTAACACGGTTTTTTGCGATGGGGACGGGTTTAGGCGGTAGGGCGCAAGAATGTCGGCACGTCGCGCGCGGCGGCGCGCTCAGCCCTTGCGGAAGGCTGCGCGATCCTTCGCGCCTTCAGTTCACCAGCCCGACATGGCGCATCGCCGCGTCGATCCTCGCCTTGGTCTCGGGCAGGAGCGTCGTCAGCGGCGAGCGCACCTCGTCCGAGCAAAGCCCGAGTCTGGAGAGGCCGTATTTTGCGCCGGCGAGGCCCGGTTCGATGAAGATCGCCTCATGCAGCGGCATCAGGCGGTCCTGATAGGACAGTGCCGTGGCGTAGTCGCCCGCGAGAGTCGCCTCCTGGAATTCGGCGCAGAGCTTTGGCGCGACATTCGCCGTGACCGAAATCGCGCCGACCCCGCCATGGGCATTGAAGCCGAGCGCGGTTGCATCTTCGCCCGACAACTGGATGAAATCATTGCCGCAGGCGGCGCGCTGCTGGCTGACCCGTTCGATCTTGCCGGTCGCGTCCTTGACACCGACGATGCGCGGCAGCTTCGCCAGTTCGCCCATCGTCTCGGGCGTCATGTCGATGACCGAGCGCGGCGGGATGTTGTAGATGATGATCGGCAGGTTGCTCGCGTCGTGCATCGCCTTGAAATGCGCGTATAGGCCGCGCTGGGTCGGCTTGTTGTAATAGGGCGTGACGACAAGCGCGGCATCGGCGCCCGCCTTTTCGGCGTGCTGGATGAGGTCGATGCCCTCGGCGGTGTTGTTCGAGCCGGCCCCCGCGATGACCTTCACGCGGCCCGCGGCGGCTTTGACCACCTCTTCGATCACCAGCCCATGCTCCTCGTGGCTCAGCGTTGGGCTTTCGCCGGTGGTGCCGACCGGGACGAGGCCGTGAGTGCCTTCGGAAATGTGCCACTCCACGAGTTTCTTGAGCGCGTCCAGATCCAGCGCGCCGTTTTTGAACGGCGTGACGAGGGCGACATAGGACCCTTTGAACATGACACGCTCCTTTGCGGATATGGGCGGTTCCGCCCGGTGGAATCGCGCGGAACCTATAGGGCCGCGCGGCGCTTGCCAAGTTTCCCTGTTGCGGGTGCTGGCAGGGACGGTATCCTGCGCGGAAAATATCGAAGCAGTCGCAGGCCATGATCCGAAACACCACCCGCGCCGTATCGCTGGCGCTTGTCCTTTTCGCCCCTCTGACCGAACAGGTCCGTGCCGAGGACACGTCCGCGTTGCGCGCCGCGCTCATGCTCGCGGACGGGCGCGACTGGTCCGGCGCCGTGGCGCGGGCGCGGGCTGCGGGCCCGCTGTCGGCGGCGATCGTCGACTGGGAGAGGTTGCGCGCCGGGCAGGGGTCGTTCGGCGAATACCGTGCGTTCCTGGCGAGCTATCCCGACTGGCCGGGGCTTCCGTATCTGCGCAAGAAGGGCGAGGCGGTGATCGGCGATGCGGCCGCCGCGCAGGTGATCGCGTATTTCGGAACCGAGAAGCCGCAGACCGGGACCGGAAGCCTCGCGCTGATCCGGGCGCTGGACGCCTCGGGCAAGGGCAAGGCCGCGCGGGACGAGACTGTGCGCGCCTGGCGAAACCTGCCGATGAGCGCGGAGGAACATGCCGGGTTCATCGCGCTTTACGCGCCGATTCTGGCCGATCACCACGATGGCCGCACCGCTGCCATGCTGCGCGCGGGCTACACCGAAGACGCGCGGCGGATGCTGCCGCTGAACAGCGCCTATACCGGCGCAATTGCTGCGGCGCGAGTGGCGCTTCAGGCCGACGACAAGGGCGTTGATGCGGCGGTGGCGGCGGTCCCGGAGAAGGGTCTTTCCTCGGGCGGCCTCGCCTATGACCGCTTCCGCTGGCGCATCCGGAAGGATCTTTACGACAGCGCCGGCGATCTTCTCCTGGAACGCTCGGTGAGCGCCGAGGCGCTGGGCGACCCGGAGCAATGGGCCGACTGGCGGCGCAGGCTGGCCCGGAAGGAGATGCGCGAGGGCGATCCGCGCCGGGCCTACAGGATGGCGTCGCAGCATCATCTGAAAAGCGGCGGGGATTATGCCGACCTGGAATGGCTTTCAGGCTATATCGCGCTGCGCAAGCTTGGAGATGCCAAGACCGCACTGACCCATTTCCGCCGTATGGAAAAGGCCGTGGGCGGCCCCATCAGCCTCAGCCGTGCGAATTACTGGGAAGGCCGCGCCTACGAGGCGTTGGGCATGACGCCCGAGGCGACGGCGGCCTATGCCGAAGGCGCGCGTTACCAGACCTCCTTCTACGGCCTTTTGTCGGCCGAGAAGGTCGGCTTGCCGCTCTCCCCGGCGATGGTGGGGGGCGAGAATTTCCCCGACTGGCGTGGCGCCGCCTTCACCGGCTCAACCGTGTTTCAGGCCGCGCGGGAGATCATGGCCGCCGGAGACGAAACCTTGGCGGCGCGGTTCCTCCTGCATCTGAGCGAAGGCCTGCCGGGCAAGGAAATAGGGCGCCTCGCGGGCATGGCGATGGAAGCGAAGGAGCCCTATGTCGCGCTGTCGCTGGCCAAGGTATCCGCCGACAAGGGCGTGATCTGGCCCTCGGCCTATTTTCCCGTGCCTGCGCTGTCGGGGATGAAGCTGCCGGTCGATCCGGAACTGGCGCTGTCCATCGCGCGGCGGGAGAGTGAGTTCAATGCCGCCGTCATCTCGCCCGCCGGGGCGCGCGGCCTGATGCAGGTGATGCCGGGGACGGCGAAGATGATGGCGCAGAAGATCGGGGTCAGCTACGAGCCGGGCAAGCTGACGACCGACTGGCAGTATAACGCGCAGCTTGGTTCGGCCTATCTTCAGGGACTGGTCGCGGAGTTCGGCAATTCGCCTTTGCTGGTCGCCGCAGGCTACAATGCCGGGCCGGGGCGGTCGCGGCAGTGGATCGTCGATCTGGGCGATCCGCGCGCCAAGGGCGTCGATCCGGTGGACTGGATCGAGGCGATTCCGTTCCGCGAGACGCAGACGTATGTGATGCGCGTGGCCGAAAGCCTGCCGATCTACCGCGCGCGGCTGAGCGGGCAGGCCGGGGCGATCAGGTTCACCGAGGAGTTGAAGGGGCGGTAGCGCGCGCCTTCAGCCTTTCGCTGCCAGTCGGGCCGCTGCCTTCGCCTTCATCCGCTGACGCCAGAGCGTGAATACCCCCGCCGAAACGACGATGGCGGCGCCGATGGCGACGTTCGGCTCCAGCACTTCGCCGAAGACGATCATGCCGAGAGCGGCGGCGAAGACGAGTTGGAAATAGGCGAAAGGCTGCACCGCGCTCGCCTCGGCGACTTCGAGCGAGCGGATCATCAGCCAGTGGCCGGTGGCGGCCGTGCAGCAAAGGACGGCCATCCAGCCCCAGTCGGGCAGGCTCATAGGCTGCCAGTGGAAGAGTCCGACGGCGGTCATCACCACCGCGCCGCTGATCCCGGTCCAGAAGAAGCTGACCGAGGCGGCATCGCCCCGCGCGACGTAGCGCGTCAGAAGCCCGTAGAGCGCGAACATCGAGGCGGCGATCAGCGGGATGATGGCGGCGGGCGAAAAGACGGCTACGCCGGGCGCGAGGATGACGAGGACGCCGACGAAGCCGACACCGATCGCCGCCCAGCGCCGCCAGCCGACTTTCTCGCCGAGGATCGGCCCGGACAGGGCGGCGACCAGCAGCGGATAGCAGGTGAAGACGGCGTGGCTTTCGACGAGGCCGAGAATGGTGAAGGCAGTGACCATCACGCAGACCTCCGCCGCGAGAAGGATGCCGCGCGTGATCTGGATCAGCGGAAAGCGCGAGCGGGTCGCCGCGCGGATGCCGCCGGACTTGCGGGCGGCGAGGGCCATGACGAAGGCGGCGAAGAACCAGTAGCGGATCATCACCACCATGAAGACGTTGTATTCCCCCGCCAGATGGCGCGAGATGCCGTCCTGCATGGCGAAGACAAAGCAGGTGGCGATCATCAGCCACGCGCCGAGGCGGTTGTTCTGTTCGCTCATGTGCCGCTGTCCAGGTGCCCACGGCTCATGTGCCGCTTGGTGCCGTAGCCCGGCACGCGCTCTACCCGAAAACCGGCGGACTGCAAGCCCCGGCGGACGAACCCGGCGGCAGTATAGGTGGCGAAGGTGCCGCCGGGCGCGGTGTGGCGGGCGACTTCGGCCATGAGATCGTCGCCCCAAAGCTCGGCGTTCTTGGCGGGAGAGAAGCCGTCGAGGAACCAGGCGTCGGCGCGGCCTTGCCAGTTGGGCAGGGTGTCGCGGGCGTCGCCTTCGACAATCTCGACGTCGAGGGGGTCGAGGGCGAAGCGGCGTTCGCCTCTGGTCCATGCGTCGAGGAGAGGAGCGGCGCTGGCGCGGGCCTCCGGGAAGGCATCGAGCGCGCGCTCCATGTCCGAGGCGGGCATGGGGTAGGCTTCGAAGCTGGTATAGGTCAGGCGGCCCTGCACGTTCGCGCCCCGCCATGCGATCAGCGTGGCGAGAAGGTTTAGGCCAGTGCCGAAGCCGAGCTCCGCGATGCGGAATCCGTCACGGAAGCGGTCCGGCAGATCATTTCCGGCAAGGAAGACATGGCGGCTTTCGGCGAGGCCGTCGGCGAGCGAGAAATAGGGGTCGTCGAACAGCGCCGAGACGGGAAGCGTCCCGTCCCGCCATGTCACACGCTCGTTCTGGTCCCTGGCGATCATCTGTCCTAATCCTTGGCCCCGAGTTACGCGGAAGGCGCAGGTGATGGCAACGGCGGATGTCACGGTGATGGGCGCGGGGGCCTTCGGTCTTTGCATCGCGTGGGAATGTGCGCGCCGTGGTGCGCGGGTGACCGTGTTCGAGAGGGACCGGATCGGCGCGGGGTCGTCGGGCGGCATCGTCGGTGCGCTGGCGCCGCATGTGCCGGAACAGTGGAATCCGAAAAAGCAGTTCCAGTTGGAGAGCCTGCTGATGGCGGAGCGTTTCTGGGCGGAGGTGTCGGCGGCGGGCGGCGTCGATCCGGGCTATCTCAGGTCCGGCCGGGTGCAGCCGGTCGGCGATGCGGCGGCGCTGGCGCTGGCGCGATCGCGCGTGGCGGGGGCGACGGCGCTGTGGCGTGGCGCGGCGCTGTGGGAGGTGATCCCGGCTGTGGCGGATGAGTGGCTGCCGGGGGCGGCGACCGGGTTTCTCATTCGCGATACGTTGACGGCGCGGTTGCATCCGCGGCAGGCGGGCCAGGCGCTTGCGGCGGCGATCCGGGCAAAGGGCGGCGTGGTGGAGGTGGGACGGCCGGAGCCTCCGGCGGGAGTATTTGGGAACAGAAGAAATGCAGGTCCGGTGCTTTGGGCGACGGGGGCGGCGGGGCTTTCCGATCTGAGTGCGGCATTGGGCAAGACCGTCGGCGGCGCGGTGAAGGGGCAGGCGGCGCTCTTGCGTTGCGAGGCGCGGGAGCGGCCGCAATTGTTCGTCGATGGCGTTCATATCGTGCCGCATGGCGACGGCACGGTGGCGGTCGGGTCAACCTCGGAGCGCGCGTTCGACTCGCCGGATGCGGTGGACGGGAAGCTGGACGCGGTGATCGACAAGGCGCGGGCGGCCTGTCAGGCACTGCGCGATGCGCCCGTGATCGAGCGCTGGGCGGGGCTGAGGCCGCGCGCCAAAAGCCGCGCGCCGATGCTTGGGGAGTGGCCGGGGCGGCCGGGGCATTTCGTTGCCAATGGCGGCTTCAAGATCGGTTTTGGCATGGCGCCGAAGGTGGCCGAGGTCATGGCCGATATGGTGCTTGAGGGGCGCGACGCGATCCCGGCGGGGTTTCGGGTCGAGGACAGCCTCTAGCGTGGCGCGGCGGCGCGGCGGAGGCGGTCGTTGATGGCGCGGCCAAGGCCGTGATCGGGGATGGGCGCGATCTCGATCAGATCTTTCGCCATGCCATCGGCTTCGCGAAGGGTGTGGAAAAGACTGGCCGCCGCTTCCACGAGGTCGCCAGTCTCGGAGAGGTTGAGCGCCGCGCCGTCGCAGCCGGGGCCGAAGCCGATCCAGATGCTGCCGGGCGCGGGTGTGGTGACGTTCAGCCGCACTTGCTGCGCCCGGCGCGTAATGCGAGGCGAGTTGGCCCGGAGCGGTCGGACGGGCCGGGTCGGCCTGGGTCGCGAGCGTTTGCCCGAGGCAGGCTTCCAGTGCCTCCGACGGGATTCCGCCGGGGCGGAGGAGGCTCGGCCCGTCCAAGAGGCCGAGGATCGTCGAATTCGACACCGACTTCGCAGGCGCCGCCATCGAGAACGGCGGCGATGCGGCCCGAAAGGCCCTCCATCACATGCGCCGCGCGGGTCGGGCTGACGCGGCCCGAGGGATTGGCCGAGGGTGCGGCGACGGGGCCGCCGAAGGCTGCAAGAAGCGCCTGCGCGAGAGGATGCGCGGGCATCCGGATCGCGACCGAGGGCAGGTCGGCGGTGACGAGAGGCGAGAGGCCCGCGCCGTCGTGCAAGGGTAGCACAAGGGTCAGCGGGCCGGGCCAGAAGGCCGATGCGACGCGTTCGGCGCGATCATCGAAGACGGCGATGCGCCGCGCCGCATCCAGCGTTGCGACATGGACGATCAGGGGATTGAAGCGCGGCCGCCCCTTCGCCTCGAAGATCCCCGCGACCGCGAGATCGGAGCGCGCATCGCCGCCGAGGCCATAGACCGTCTCGGTCGGAAAGGCGACGAGTTCGCCGGCGGAAAGCAGGTCCGCGGCGCGGGCGAGGCCCTTGGTATCGGGTGAGAGGAGGTCAGTCACAGGGCGATTATCTTCGTGACGCAGCGTTCAGGTTGCCGGATTGCGCCCCACGCACGATCATTGCAGGGCGAACAAGGACTGTGTCATACGCGCCGCGTGGCGAATTGCCAAGGCGCCGGCCGGGAGATCCAGATGACCTACCGTTCCCCTCTCGAGGATATCCGCTTCGTGCTGCAGCGTATCGTGCCGTTCGGCGACCTTGCCGCGACGGAGCGCTTCGCCGAGGCGACACCCGATATGGTCGAGGCGATCCTGACCGAGGCGGCGAAGCTTTGCGATACGGTCGTGGCCCCGGTGAACGCGACTGGCGACAAGGTTCCGGCGCGGCTTGAAAACGGGGTTGTGCGGACGCCACCCGGTTTCGCCGATGCCTTCCGCGCCATCGCCGAAGGCGGCTGGGTCGGCGTCTCGGCCCCGCAGGATTTCGGCGGGATGGGGCTGCCGCAGGCGATCAACATGTCGATCAACGACATGCTTTCGGGGGCCTGCCTTGCACTGCAACTCAATCCCCTGCTGACGCAAGGCCAGATCGAGGCGCTGGATCACCATGCCTCGGACGAGATCAAGGCGCTTTACATCCCGAAGCTGGTATCGGGCGAATGGTCGGGGACGATGAACCTGACCGAGCCGCAGGCCGGGTCGGACGTGGGGGCGCTGCGCACCAAGGCCGAGCCGAACGGCGACGGCACCTATGCGATCACCGGGCAGAAGATCTTCATCACCTGGGGCGACAGCGATGTGGTGTCCAACATCTCGCACCTGGTGCTGGCACGGCTGCCGGGAGCGGCGGCGGGGACGAAGGGGATCAGCCTCTTCGTCGTGCCGAAATATATCCCGGATGCCGAGGGCAACCCCGGCAAGCAGAACGCCCTCAAGGTCGTGAGCCTTGAGCACAAGATGGGCCTGCATGGCTCGCCGACCTGTGTCATGTCCTATGAGGGGGCGACGGGCTGGCTGGTCGGTGGCGAGCACAAGGGCATGGCCGCGATGTTCACCATGATGAACAATGCCCGCCTTGGCGTCGGGATGCAGGGCGTCGGCATTGCCGAGGCCGCCTGCCAGAAGGCCGTGGAATACGCGCAGGAGCGCAACCAGATGGGCGTGATCGCGGACCATCCGGACGTGCGCCGGATGCTGGCCACGATGCGGGCCGAGGTCTTTGCGGCACGGGCGATCGGGCTGGCCTGTGCGGTGGCGATCGACATGAATACCGCGACCGGCGAGGGTGACTGGGCCGCGCGGGCGGCGTTCCTGACACCGATTGCCAAGGCGTACGGCACCGATGTCGGCTGCATGGTCAGCGAGATGGCGGTGCAGGTGCATGGCGGCATGGGCTATATCGAGGAAACCGGCATCGCACAGTATTACCGTGACGTGCGTGTGACGCCGATCTACGAGGGCACCAACGGCATCCAGGCGATGGACCTTGTCGGCCGCAAGATGATGGACGGCGGCGAGGCGGCCTACCGCGTGCTGGAGGAGGTCGAGGCGGATGCCGAGGCGGCGCGCGCCGCTTTGCCCGACCTCGCGGGCGATCTCTGGTCCGCCGCCGAGACCTTGCGCGAGGCGACCGAATGGATCGTCGGACAGGAGTTGACTGCGCGCTTCGCGGGCGCTGTACCCTACCTGCGTGCTTTCGCGCGGGTGCTGGGTGCCCATGCGCATCTCCGCGCCGCGTTGGCCGAGGACGGCAAGGGCGCGCGGACCGACTTGGCGCGGGTGTATATCCGCCGACTGCTGCCGATGTACGCCGCGCATCTCGCCGAGGCGCGCGAAGGCGGCGCGGCGGTCATGGCCCTGTCGCCAGACGATCTGGCGGCGTGATGGACGGCGCGGGCGATCCTTCGCAGGGCGGTATCCGCTACCCCTGGGCGGACGCGCCCGCCGAAGGAAGCGCGACGGAGGTGGCGGAGGGCATCCTCTGGTTGCGGTTGCCGCTGCCGATGGCGCTCGACCATGTCAATCTCTATGCGCTCGACGATGGCGACGGCTGGACGGTGATCGACGCGGGCCTGGACACCAGGCGCGCCCGCGCGATCTGGGAGGTGCTGCTGGCCGAGCCGCTGGCGGGCAAGCCCGTGCACCGGATCGTCGTCACGCATTATCATCCCGATCACGTGGGCCTTGCCGGTTGGCTGCAAGCCATGGGCGCGGAGCTTGTCACCACGCGGACAAGCTGGATCACGGCGCGGATGCTGGTGCTCGACGAACAGCCGCTTCCCGTGCCCGAGACCATCGAATTCTGGCGCGCGGCGGGAATGGGGCCGGGCCTTCTCGCCAAACGGTCGGCGGAACGGCCTTTCAATTTCTGCGACGTGGTGGCGCCCTTGCCGCTCGGCTACACCCGCATCGCTGACGGCGACCGGGTTCGCATGGGCGGGCGCGACTGGCTGGTCCGGACCGGCGAGGGACACGCGCCGGAACATGCGACATTCTGGGAAATTGGCGGCAATCTCGTCCTTGGCGGCGATCAACTTCTGCCCTCGATCTCGGCCAATCTTGGCGTCTATGCGTCCGAGCCTGACGCCGATCCGGTGGGAGAATGGATGGAAAGCTGCCGCCGGTTCGCGGAATTTGCCACGACGGATCAAATGATCCTGCCGGGCCACAAGTTGCCTTTCACCGGGTTGCCGCTGCGGCTTGAACAGATGGTCGAGAACCATACCGGCGCGCTCGATCGTCTGCGAAAGCGCCTGGCGGAACCGCATGTGGCGACCGAATGCTTCGATGTCCTCTTCAAGCGCAAGGTCGGCGAGGCAGAATACGGGTTTGCGTTGGTTGAAGCCGTGGCGCATCTGAACCATCTTAGGAAGGCTGGCGAGGTCGAACGCCGGCGGCGGGAAGACGGAGCCTGGCTGTGGCGGATGAAGACATCACCGATCTGATCGACACGACGGCGGAGGCGCACGAAGCCTCGGCCATGCCCTGCGCACGGGTCAGCCATGCCGGGCCGAATGCTCCGGTTACGGCAGAGATGGAACCGCTGCCGAAAGCCGTCGCCGCCCAGCGGGTCGAGGACAAGAGCCCGGCGCAATGGGCCTATGAGCGGCTGATCCTCTACATCGAGAATTTCGAACGCCAGCTCGACAACAAGCACGAGGTCGCGATGGGATTCACCGGGGGCGATGCCGGTGTGCTTCAGATCGAGGGGATCGGCTATTTCGATCCGGACATCGTCACCTTCTACGGCCGCGACCAGGATGGCGCGCGTACCCAACTGATCCAGCATGTGAGCCAGTTGAACGTCATGCTCCGCGCGCTGGAAAAACCGAGCGAGGCGGAAGAGCCGCGCCGCATCGGCTTCCGGCTGGCCGCCGATCTGGACCGCAAGTAGCGGCGCGGCATGAATATTCGCTTTGCGCTGCCTCGGCCCGTGACAGGCCCGCGTGAATCGGCTATTCGGTGCCAGAGGCAGGACCAAAGGAGCATGAGACATGGCCGATCACCAGCATGGCAGCATCGATGTCCGTGACCATGAGAAGACGTTTAACGGCTTCATCCGCTTTGTCACCTGGGCCGCGATCATCGTGCTGCTCATCCTGATCTTCATGGCGCTCGTCAACGCCTGAGCCGGACCGCGGGGCAGTTCACGGTGAATCTTCGTAGCGTCACACTCTGTCTCGCCCTGCTGCTCGGGCTGTCCGCCTGCGGCGCCGAAAAGGTATGGGCACCCGACGCGGACGTCTCGCGCGCGCGATATGTGACGGGCGAGCCGCCGTCGATCACACTCTTTACGGTCGTGAACAAGCGCAGCGGCGATGGCGGGCATTCCGCGCTGATGATCGACGCGAGCCAGCGCATCCTGTTCGATCCCGCGGGCACTTTTTCCTATGCGCGCGTACCGGAAAGGAACGATCTGCTCTTCGGCATAACCGAGCAGATGCGGAAGCTCTACATCGACTATCACGCCCGCGACACCTATGACGTGCTTGAACAGAAGATCTACGTCAGCCCCGCGGTCGCCGAGCAGGCACTGCGCGACGCCGAATCCTACGGCGCGGTGAACAAGGCCTTCTGCGGCAATTCGGTGAGCTACATCCTGAAGGATCTGCCGGGCTTCCAATCCATGCCGCGCACCTTCTTCCCGATGAAGATCAGCCAGGCGTTCGGCGAACTTCCGGGCGTCACGTCGCATCTCTACCATGACGGCGATCCCGACATTCAGACCGGTATCAAGATGATTAGGGGCGACGACGCGGAGCCCTGAGGCCGCGCAACCCGGCTTCGGTTCTCCGGTACAGGCTGACCAAATAGCCAGATTGCCAGAATCCGGGCGCTCCGCTCTACTAACACAGGTTTTGCGACCTGAATCCGGCCGGTGGTCCGCCTTGTGCCGATCACCCCAGGATAATTGCATCGTTCAGGTCTCGTCACCGAAAGGATAAAACCAGGGGGGATAAACGCATGTTCAAATTCCCAGTTGCTTTGGTTGCCACCGTTGCTGCGGTGGCTTTTTTTCTGCCGGCCGCCGCTCAGGACAGCGACCTCATCAAACGCGGTGAATATCTCGTGAACGGTCCGGGGGCCTGTTCGAACTGCCACGCAACCCGCAATCCGGATTTCTCGATTGCCGAGGGAATGGAGTTCGCGGGCGGGTTCCATATCGTCGACCCGGCATTCGATGTCTATGCGGCCAACATCACGCCCGATCCGGAAACCGGCATCGGCAACTGGACCGACGACGAGATCATCAAAGCGATCCGCGAAGGCGTCGACCCCGAGGGCAGCATCATCTTTCCGCCGATGCCATCTCCGACCTACAACAACATGTCGGACGACGACGTGAAGGCCATCGTGGCGTATCTGCGCACGCTTACCCCGGTGAAGCACGAGGTCGCGGAATCGCGCTGGAACATCCCGCAGCAGGCGATGCCGCCCGCCAAGGGGACACCGGCACCGGCAATGTCAGAAAAGGTGACCTATGGCGGCTATCTCGTGAACGCCCTCGGGCATTGCTTCGAGTGCCACACGCCGATGGGACCGACGGGACCGGACATGGCGAAGATCGGCGCCGGCGGGATGGAGATCACGCTCGCGCCGGGAATGAACATTTTCACCTCGAACATCACACCCGATCCAGATACCGGCATCGGCAACTGGACCGACGACGAGATCAAGACAGCGATCGTCGCTGGGACAAGGCCGAACGGTGGGCACGTTTCGCCGCCAATGCCTTATCCCTGGTTTGCCAACGTGACGCCCGAGGATCTCGACGCGGTCGTGGCCTATCTGCGAACGGTTCCGGCGGTTTCGAACAAGGTCGAGCGCAGCGCCTACCAGATGAAAAATTTCCCGTAAGCCGGCAACGCCTGCCTCAGCGTGGCGCGATCAGTCGAAAATTCCCGTCACGCGGCCAAGCAGCATGAACGCCCGCGCGGTGCGGGTTTCGGATAGCGCCACGATTTCCTGGTCGCTGGCGTTCCTTTCGAATTCCTGCAAGGTCTTGTCGAACTGGCGCAGGAAATGATGCGCGGTGTCGCGGAAGATCGTGTCTTGCCGCATCCGGCCCGACGTGAGTGCAAGACTCGACCGGTCGCGCACGCCGCCGAGACCGGCGATCTGCCGCCCGCGTTCGCCTTGGGCGAAGCGGCGCCAGATTTCGGGCTTGGCACGGTCGGGACGAAGATCGTCCATGTAGATCCCGTCCTGGCTGAGAAGCGTCAGCGCATCCTGTGCGGCGCGGACAAGCCTCGACGTTGTGCGGTCCTCCAGTGCGCGGCGGAGCGCGAGGAAGCCGGTCTTGTCATTCACATTGTCGGGAAAATTCATCGCCTTGATGAAATCGCCGACTGAGATCGGCTCGACCGAGGCGTCGGTCGGTGTGCCGAGGGCGAGGCCGGGCTGCTCCTCCGCCGGATCGGGCGCGCGCGGTGCGATCAGCGCCGCCTTGCGGTCGGCCGAAGGCTGCACCGCGATGGCATCGCGGCGCGACGTGAAGGTGGCGAGAACGGATTCCGTCTGCTTCGCGGCCGCGGCAAGTTCGTCCAGCCGCTTCTCGACCGTGCCGCGGCTCAGTCCGGATTGCGCCTGGTTGATATAGGCATGCCGCATCGCGTCGATTGTCTCTTGAAGGCGGCGTGTTTCCAGCCGCACCTCCTGAGACATCCTGAGCGTGATGGCGGCGATCCAGATCAGCGCGAGCGGTGCGAAGATCGCCACCAGCACCATGATCGACCCGAGCGCGCCGCCGCCGCCCGACGTGTCGGAAAACAGGAGGAAGCCACCGACCAGCGCCAGCCACAGGACGCTCAGCACGCCCGCGACGAGGTCGCCGGAACGGATACCCCCATCCTGACCCACACGCGAGAAAAGGCCGAGTTGCGGTCGGCCTGAAGTTTCGGAAGCGTTTGTCTCCTCGGGCATTGCCGTGCGCCTTTCAGGCCGGGATCAGACGTATCGTATGCTGAGGACTTCGTAGCTCTTGTCGCCGCCTGGGGTGCGAACCTCGACGCTGTCGCCCGCGTCCTTGCCGATCAGCGCGCGGGCGAGGGGCGAGCGGATGTTCAGGAGGCCGCGCTCGATATCCGCCTCGGCCTCGCCGACGATCTGATAGGTCTTTTCCTCGTCGCTGTCCTCATCGACGAGTGTGACGGTCGCGCCGAACTTGATCGCGCCGCTCAGCTTCGAGGAATCGATGACGTCGGCGCGCGACAGGATCGCCTCGAGCTCCTTGATGCGGCCTTCGACGAAGCTCTGCTTTTCGCGCGCGGCATGGTATTCGGCATTTTCCGAAAGGTCGCCATGCTCCCGCGCCTCGGCGATCGCCTTGATCACGGAGGGCCGCTCAACCGATTTGAGCGCCTTCAATTCCTGGTCGAGCGCGGCATGCCCCGCGCGGGTCATCGGTATCTTTTCCATCATCTTCCGTTCGGCGACAGCGGCCTCAAAAATGCCCGGATCATGCGCAACACCAAGGTGTAAACCCGGTTCATGGCTGCAAAGTCAAGTGGGCCATGACGGAGGGCGTCGAGGGCGGCGGAAAAACATCGAAGGCATGAAGGTGGCCGTGAAGCTCTTTTTCCGATTTGTCTATTGTATCTCGTCTCAATGCTTCTGTTACGTCACTGATCCGACAACAGGGGGGCGAGCTTCTGGGCCATACACTGATCGCGAGCGTCGCGCCTGATCAGAGCTAGTCGATTTCCCGGCACTCCTTGCCGTTTCCAGTGCGTGAGCCTGCTGCGACGCAGTGTTATCGTTGCGTCGCCCAAGCGCGTCAGCTAACGATCTTGCGCGACAAACGGGACCAGCACTGAAGGCGGAGAGGATTGGGAATGACCGAGATCGAACGGGAATCGATGGAATATGACGTCGTGATCGTGGGGGCTGGTCCTGCAGGTCTGTCGGCCGCGATCCGTCTCAAGCAACTCGACGCCGACCTGAATGTGGTCGTTCTCGAGAAGGGCTCCGAGGTTGGCGCGCATATCCTCTCGGGCGCGGTGCTCGATCCCAGCGGTCTGAACGCGCTGATCCCGGACTGGAAGCAGAAGGGTGCGCCGATCACCGTGGAGGTGAAGGAGGATAATTTCTATGTCCTCGGCGAGGCTGGGCAGATGCGCGTTCCGAACTGGCCAATGCCGCCCCTCATGTCGAACCACGGCAACTATATCGTTTCGATGGGCAATGTCTGCCGTTGGATGGCGGAACAGGCCGAAGCGCTGGGGGTCGAGATCTTCCCCGGTATGGCCTGTTCCGAACTGGTATATGGAGACAAGGGCGAGGTCAGGGGTGTCGTCGCGGGGGTGATGGGCCTCAACGCGGACGGCACGCCGGGGCCGAATTACGAGCCGGGCATGGAACTTCACGGCAAGTATGTCTTCCTGTCGGAAGGCGTGCGCGGATCTCTCGCCAAGGAGGTGATCGCGAAATACGAGCTTTCAAAAGGCCACTGCCCGCAGAAATTCGGCCTCGGCATGAAGGAAATCTGGGAGGTCGAGCCCGCCAAGCACCGTGAGGGGACGGTCACGCACACCATGGGCTGGCCCTTGGGCAAGAACGCGGGCGGCGGGTCGTTCATCTACCATCTTGAGGACAACCAGGTCTATGTCGGATTCGTCGTTCACCTGAACTACAAGAACCCGTACCTTTATCCCTACATGGAGTTCCAGCGGTTCAAGCATCACCCGATGGTGGCCGAGCTTTTGAAGGGCGGAAAGCGGGTGGCCTACGGCGCGCGGGCGATCAGCGAAGGCGGCTGGCAGTCGATCCCGAAAGTCGTGGCGCCGGGGGTGGCATTGCTCGGCTGCTCGGCGGGTCTGGTGAACGTGCCGCGCATCAAGGGCAACCACAACGCGATGCTGTCGGGCAAGGCGGCGGCCGAGGCGGCCCATGCGGCGATCCACGCGGGCCGGAGCGGCGACGAATTGGCAGCCTATGAGACCGATCTGCGGTCGGGGCCGATCGCCAAGGACCTGAAGAAGGTCCGCAACGTCAAGCCGATGTGGTCGAAATGGGGGCTCTGGCCCAGCCTCGCCTTCGGCGGGCTCGACATGTGGACGAACAACCTTTTCGGCCTGTCGCTGTTCGGCACCATGAAGCACGGCACGTCGGACGCGGCAGCGACGGGCGAGGCGAAGGATTTCCCGAAGATCGACTACCCGAAGCCCGATGGCGTGCTGTCTTTCGACCGGCTGACCAATGTGGCCTTCTCGTTCACCAACCACGAGGAAAGCCAGCCCTGTCACCTGAAGCTGAAAGACCCGCTGGTGCCGATCGCGGTGAACCTGCCGAAATACGACGAGCCGGCGCAGCGCTATTGCCCGGCGGGGGTCTATGAGGTGGTCGGCGAGGGTGCCGGGGCGCGGTTCCAGATCAACTTCCAGAACTGCGTCCACTGCAAGACCTGCGATATCAAGGACCCGTCGCAGAACATCAACTGGACGACGCCGCAGGGCGGTGACGGCCCGAACTATCCGAACATGTAACATTTTCGGCAGAATCACGTCTGCACGGCCGGACCGGCCGCGCTTCGCATTGCCATGGGACCGGGGCCGGACTAGGGTTTTCGACGCCAATGGAAAAAGGTGTCCGACGTGCTGAAACTGCGACATGTCCCCTTCGTTCTCGCCGCCGGTCTTTCCTTCTGGACCGGCTGCCCGGCAGCGGCGGCCGAAGGAGAAGCCGGCCCCTATCTCGCCGCTCGGCTCGCGGGAGCGGAATCCGATTACGCGATTGCCTCGGAATATTATGCCCGGGCGCTGGCCGCCGATCCGAAGAACCCGATGCTGATGGAGGACGCCGCCATTTCCGAGGTCGGCCGAGGCGCGGTCGACAAGGCGCTGCCCATCGCGAAGGCGTTCGACACAACGGGCGAGAAGAGTCAGATCGCCGATCTTCTGATCTTGACCGAACTGGCGCAGCAGGAAGACTATTCGACCGCCATTGCCGCACTCGACAAGGGACGCTCGGCCGGGCAACTCGTCGATGGTCTTTACCGCGCCTGGGCCCTTCTCGGGCAGGGGCAGATGTCCGATGCGACCGGTGCCTTCGACGCGGTGACGAAGATGAGCGGGCTGAAGTCTTTCGGCCTTTACCACAAGGCGCTCGCCCTCGCCTCGGTCGGAGATTTCGAAGGTGCGGACGCGATCTATTCGGGTGACGATGGCGGTCCGCTCAGGGCGACGCGGCGGGGCGTGATGGCCCATGTCCAGATCCTGAGCCAGCTCGAGCGGGACGACGAGGCGATTGCGCTGATCGACCACACCTTCGGGCCGACCGGCGATCCGACGATTCTCGCGCTCCGGACCGAGCTTGAAGCGGGCAAGACCTTACCCTTCGATCTGGTGACCGGCGCGAAGGACGGGCTGGCCGAGGTCTTCTATACCGTGGCGAGCGCGCTTGGCAGCGAGAATACCGATATCAACACGCTCGCCTACGCGCGGATGGCGGAATACCTCGCGCCCGACGATGCCGATACCGTCCTTCTGGTCGCCAGCATCCTCGAAGGGCAGGGGCAGCATGGGCTGGCCAGCGTGGAATTCGACAAGATCGCGCGCGACAATCCCGCCTATCTCCAGGCGGAACTTGGCCGCGCCGCGGCGCTGGTGGAATCCGACCGCGTCGATGCGGCGATCGAGGCGCTGCAGCGCTTGGCCAAGGACTATCCGGACCGGATCGATGTCTGGAACACTCTCGGCGACACCTTCCGGCGCGAGGAGCGGTTTGCCGATGCGGCGGCCGCCTATGACAACGCGATCGACAACCTGCCGGGCGACGACGCGGGTTTTTGGAGCGTGTATTTCGCGCGCGGCATCTGCAATGAGCGGCTGAAGAAATGGCCCGCCGCCGAATCGGATTTCAACAAGGCCCTGGCGCTCAGCCCCGACCAGCCGTCGGTCCTCAACTATCTCGGCTATTCCTACCTCGAACGGCACGAAAAGCTCGATGAGGCCTTGGGGATGATCGAGCGCGCCGTGGCCGCCCGGCCCGATGATGGGGCGTTCGTCGACAGCCTTGGTTGGGGGCTCTACCGCCTTGGTCACTATGACGAGGCGGTGACGCAGATGGAGCGGGCGGTGGAACTGATGCCGGTCGATTCCGTGGTGAACGACCATCTCGGCGATGTCTATTGGGCGGTGGGCCGTACCCGCGAGGCAGAGTTCCAATGGAGCCGCGCGCTCTCCTTCGGGCCAGCCGACGCGACCGAGGGCGACCGCATCCGCCGCAAGCTGGAGGTCGGGCTCGACAAGGTGCTGGCCGAGGAAGGCGCCAAGCCCCTTGCCGTAACGAAGAATGGCAATTGAGGCCTTCGCCCCGGCCAAGGTGAACCTCGCGCTGCACGTCACTGGACGGCGGAGCGACGGATACCATCTTCTCGACAGCGTCGTGGTCTTTGCGGATGTCGGCGACCAACTCAGGATCGATGCGGCAGAGGAACTGTCGCTGTCCGTCACCGGGCCGTTTGCTGACGGCGTGCCAACCGACGCTTCGAACCTCGTCCTCAGGGCGGCGGCGCTGATGGCACCGTCGGGACAGGGCGCGCGGATCGCGTTGGAGAAGCATCTTCCGCATGCAGGCGGGATCGGCGGCGGGTCTTCCGACGCGGCGGCCACGATCAAATCGCTGGCGCGGCTTTGGGAGGCTGTCTTGCCCGATGCGGCATCGGTCCTGAAGCTCGGTGCGGATGTGCCCGTCTGCCTGAAAGCGCCCGCGCCTCAGCGGATGCAGGGAATCGGCGAGGAACTGACACCGCTTCCGGTTTTGCCCGAGTGCTGTGTGGTACTGGTCAATCCCGGCATCTCCGTCCCGACCGCGCAGGTCTTTTCACGGCTCGCCTCGGGTGGCGGAACACGAAATCCGGGGCTGACACCTTTGCAGGCGCCGGATTTCGGGAGTTTCCTTCGTGGCTTTCTGCCCAACGGAACGATCTGGAAGCGCCCGCCCTGGCCCTAGCGCCCGCCATAGCCGGCGCGCTGGCCGCCCTGCGCGCCGCGCCCGGCTGCCGTCTCGCGCGGATGTCGGGATCGGGGGGCACCGTTTTCGGGCTGTTCTCCGACAGGGCGCGCGCGGAATCCGCGGCGGCGCGGCTTGCGGTTGCCGAACCGGCCTGGTGGGTACGCGCGGCGCGGATACTTACACCCGCGGACTGAGGGTTGCCCTTCCTTCCGGCGCGCAACAGTATGCCCCGGAAGGAGGGCCGACATGCACATGCTCGATCTTGGCGATGTGATCCTGCACTGGCGCGAGGATGGCGATCCGGCCGGCCCGCCGGTGGTCTTTGCGAACGCGCTCGGCACGGATTTCCGGTTGTGGGACAAGGCGGTTCCGCTTCTACCGGACAGGCTGCGCCTGATCCGCTTCGACACCCGCGGGCATGGCCTGTCATCCTGTCCGCCCGGCCCCTACGGGATGGGAGCGCTCATCCGGGATGCGGAGCGGTTTCTCGACGCTCTGGGCGTGCGGAACTGCGTCTTCGTCGGCCTTTCCCTCGGCGGCATGATCGCGCAGGGGTTGGCGGTGAAGCGGCTCGATCAGGTGCGGGCGCTGGTGCTGTCAAACACCGCCGCGAAGATCGGCACGCCGCAGGTCTGGGCCGAGCGGATCGAGACGATCCGCGCGGATGGGATCGAGGCTATCGCCGACGCGACGATGGAGCGCTGGTTTTCTGCACCCTTCCGGGCAGGGCCTGAGGCCATGGCTTGGCGCAACATGCTGGTGCGGCAACCGGTCGACGGATATGCCGGCTGTGCCAACGCGATCTCCGGCGCGGATTTCATTGCGCCGACCTCGGGGCTGACCCTGCCGACACTTGCGATCGCGGGCAGCGAGGATGGCTCCACCCCGCCCGATCTGGTACGCGAGACGGCGGATCTGATAAAGGGCGCCCGTTTCGACCTGATCCGGGGCGCGGGGCATCTTGCGCCGGTCGAGAGGCCCGCGGAATATGCGCAGTCGCTCAGGTCGTTCTTAGCCTCCATCGGACATGGTTGACGCTTGGCCGAGTTTCTTCTGATCCATGGTTCGTGCCACGGAGCGTGGTGCTGGCGCGACACGATCCCGGCGCTGGAATCCATGGGACACCGGGCACTGGCCATCGACTTGCCTGCGCACGGGGAGGAAAGAACACCCGCCAGCGAGGCTACGCTCGATCTGTACGTCGAGCGTATCCTGAAAGAGATCGACGCGCCGGTAACGCTCGTCGGCCATTCGGCGGCGGGCTATCCGATCACGCTCGCCGCCGAACGCGCACCGGAAAAGATCACGCGGCTCGTCTATCTTTGCGCCTATGTGCCGGTGCCGGGAATGTCGATGATCGACATGCGCCGGGCGGGGCCGCGCCAGCTTCTCGGGAAGGCGGTGCGGGCGGCTCCGGACGGCGTGACCTATACCGTCGATCCGGCCCGTATCCGCGAGCATTTCTACCAGGATTGCAGCGACGAGGTGGTGGCCTATGCCGCCGCGCGCCTCTGCCCCGAGCCGATCCTGCCGCAAGCGACTGCGTTGCCTGACCTGGCCCGCTGGCAGGGCGTCGAAAAGCACTACATCCGGTGTGCGCAGGACAAGACGATCCCGCCGGAATATCAGGCGGCCATGGCGGCAGGATTTCCGCCCGGATGCCTGACGAGCCTGCCGACATCGCACAGCCCCTTCTTCTCCGCGCCAAAGATGCTGGCGAAGCGGCTTGGTGACATTGCGTCGGACTTTCCGAGCGCTGGCTGACGCGCTAACCTCCCGCCCTACGCGTCACGCGGGGTGGGATGATCCGATGCAGAACCGTCTTGCCCTCGGCTTCATCCTCGCCACCGTGCTGATCGACCATATCGGCATCGGCATCATCTTTCCGATCATGCCCGACCTCATGCGCGAGGTGACGCACACGGATATTTCGGCCGCGGCGCTCTGGGGCGGACTTCTGGCGACGGTCTTCGCGGTGATGCAATTCCTTTGCGGGCCGCTGGTCGGCAACCTGTCTGACCGCTATGGGCGACGCCCGGTGATGCTGGTGGCACTGGCGGTGATGGCGCTCGACTACGTCATCATGGCGCTGGCGCAGTCGATCTGGCTGCTGGTAATCGGACGCATCGTCGCGGGGGCGACGGCGGCGACCTATGCGACTGCGAATGCCTATGTCGCCGATATCTCGCCGCCGAACGCCCGCGCGAGGAATTTCGGCCTGATCCTCGCCGCCGCCGGGATCGGGTTCATCGCGGGGCCGCTGATCGGCGGCGTTTCGACCGTCTGGGGCACCCGTGCGCCCTTCTGGATTGCGGCGGGGATTGCGGCGGCCAATGCGGTCTTCGGCTGGTTCGTCCTGCCCGAGAGCCTGCCTTTGGGAAAACGCCGGCACTTCACCTTGGCACGTGCCAACCCACTGGCATCATTCAGGGCGATCGGGAACCTGCCGGGATTGAACCGATTGCTTCTCATCATGTTCGTCTTCACCACCTGTCATCAATCCTATCCCGCAGTTTGGACCTTCTTCGGCGCGGAGCGCTTTGGCTGGAACGCGAGATGGATCGGCGTGTCGCTCGCCGTGTTCGGGTTGTCGATGGCGCTGGCGCAGGTTCTGGCGGTTGGCCCCGCGACACGGTTATGGGGTGAAAGACGGACGGCGATCTACGGCCTTGGCCTTGATACCTTGTCATTCGGGTTCTACGGGTTTGTCAGATCGGGTGCGTTGGCTTTGATGTTCCTGCCCATAACCGGGCTCGCCAGCGTCGCGGGGCCCGCAATGAACGGGCTGATGGCGAACGCCACGCCCGATGATCAGCAGGGCGAGTTGCAGGGCGTCGTCGCGGCGGTAAGCGCTGTGGCGATGGGGCTGACGCCGATGGTCATGACGTTCGTCTTCTGGGCGTTCACGCATGATGGCGCGCCGATCTACCTGCCGGGTGCACCATTTCTTCTGTCCGGACTGTTGATGATCATTTGCATATTCCTGCTTGCGGCTCCTTCGGTCAGGCCGGAAGCTGCGCGCGAACCATCAGGCGAGGGGAACCAGTGACAGAAATCCGAGCCGCCGTCTGCAGCGCATTCGGGAAACCCCTGTCCATCGAGACGCTGACGCTTCGGGCGGCAGGGCCGGGAGAGGTCGAGGTGACGCTCCAGGCCTGCGCGATCTGCCATTCGGACATTTCCTATGCCGAGGGTGCGTGGAGCGGCGATCTTCCTGCGGTCTATGGGCATGAGGCCGCGGGCCGGGTGTCGGCGGTCGGGCCGGGGGTGGCGACGGCCAAACCGGGCGATCCGGTACTGGTCACGCTGATCCGTTCTTGCGGGCGTTGCGCGTCCTGCTCCGGCGGCCACCCGACCCGCTGCTCGGCACCGCCCAAGCATGAGCCGTTGCTGCGTCGCGCGGATGGCAGCGACGTAGCGCAGGGACTGAATTGCGGGGCCTTCGCCGAGCGTGTCATCGTCGATCAAAGCCAGATCGTGCCTCTGCCTGACGGCATCCCGATGGCGGCGGCGGCGCTGCTTTCCTGCGGTGTCATCACAGGGCTGGGCGCTGCGGTCAATACGGCCGGAATCCGACCGGGCGATGTGGTGGTCGTGATCGGCGCGGGTGGGGTTGGACTGAATGCCATTCAGGGTGCTCGGATCGCCGGTGCGGCGCGGGTCGTGGCGGTGGACAGAAGCGCCGGGAAGCTGCAAGCGGCAAGGGAATTCGGCGCGACGGACGGCCTCCTCGCCGATAGTGCGAAGCCGTGGTCGGAACTGAAGCAGATCGCCGGGCGGCTCGCCGACGTGGTGCTGGTGACGGTCGGCGCGATTCCGGCCTACGACAGCGCACCGCGCTTCCTTGGCCCAGGCGGGCGGTTGATTGCGGTCGGGATGCCGCATTCCGGCGCTACGTCGTCATACGAACCTGTGATCCTCGCCGCGACGGGGCAGAGCATGACGGGTTCGTTCATGGGCGATGTCGTTCTGACGCGAGACATACCATGGATCGCCGACCTCTATCGGCAGGGACGGCTGAAACTCGACGAACTGATTTCAGGGCGCTGGCCGCTCGATCAGATCAACGAGGCGATTGCCGACACGAAAAGCGGCGCGGCGCGGCGGAACGTGATCCTGTTCTGAGCGCGCAGGGAGAAGAAGATGAAACTGAAGGACCTCGAGATTTTCACGGTAGCGCCGCCCGCGCCGGGCTGGGGCGGGCGCTACTGGACCATCGTCAAGCTGACGACCGATGACGGCATCGTCGGCTACGGCGAATGCTATGCCTCGACCGTCGGACCGAAAGCGATGGGCGCGGTGATCGAGGATGTCTTCGCGCGCCACATGGCAGGCACCTCGCCCGAGGAAATCGAGCTGATGTACCGCCGCGCCTATTCCTCGGGCTTCACGCAGCGCCCCGATCCTACGGTCATGGGCGCCTTTTCGGGGCTGGAAATCGCCTGCTGGGACATTCTCGGCAAGGCGCGGAACCGGCCGGTCTGGGCGCTTCTCGGCGGCAAGCTCAACGAAAGGCTGCGGAGCTACACTTACCTTTACCCCGAGCCGGGCAAGGAAAGCGCTGCGTTCTGGACCAGTCCCGAGATGACGGCCGAGGCGGCGCTTCGCTTCGTCGACATGGGCTTTACCGCTTTGAAGTTCGATCCTGCGGGACCCTATACGATCCGGGGTGGGCACGATCCTTCGTTCTCCGACATCACGCGCTCGGCGGCCTTCTGCAAGGCGATCCGCGAGGCGGTGGGCGACAGGGCGGACCTGCTTTTCGGCACGCACGGCCAGTTCAACATCGCAGGCGCGGTGAGGCTGGCGCAAGCGATCGAGCCCTATGGCCCCTTGTGGTACGAAGAGCCGATCCCGCCCGACAACCTGCTGGATTTCGCCGAGGTTCAGAAGGCGGTGCGCATCCCTGTAGCGACGGGCGAACGCTTCACCACCAAGGCGGAATTCGCGACCGTCCTGCGGACCGGCGGCGCGCGCATCCTGCAACCCGCGCTCGGCCGCGTCGGCGGCATCTGGGAGGCGAAGAAGATCGCCGCCATCGCCGAGGTCTTCACCGCGCAGATGGCGCCGCATCTTTACGCCGGGCCGGTGGAATGGGCAGCGAACATCCACCTCGGCGCCTCGATCCCCAACTTGCTGATGGTCGAGACGATCGAGACTGGCGGGGCCTTCCACCTCAAGCTCATCAGGAACTCGATCCGCTGGGAGGACGGCTATGTCGTCGTCCCGGACGCGCCCGGCCTTGGCATCGAGTTCGACGAAGACCTCGCCCGCGCACATCCCTATACCGGCGACCGCCTGCACCTGGAAATGCAGGAGGCACCTTGCGACTACGCCCAGCCCAACGCATTTGAGGGTGGCGCGCCGTCGAGCTTGCCGCACCGGAAGGTCGACTGACCAGCGCAGGGCAATTGCGCAACTTTCTTGCTTGGACAAGCCGTGCCTTTGGGGCTAATCACAAAACTGATACACCGGCGGAGATGGCGAGAGTGACGAGCGTAGGCCCAACCGATCCAAAGCGCGCCCTCACGCTGCGCGATGTCTCCGAAGCCTCTGGCGTGTCGGAGATGACGGTCAGCCGGGTGCTCCGCAATCGGGGCGACGTATCGGATTCGACGCGGGAACGGGTTCTGAAGGCTGCCAAGACGCTGGGCTATGTTCCGAACAAGATCGCGGGCGCCCTGGCGTCGCAGCGCGTCAATCTCGTTGCAGTGATCGTGCCGTCCCTGTCGAATCTCGTCTTTCCCGAAGTGCTGGGCGGCATTTCGGAAGAGCTTGAGGATTCCGGCCTGCAACCCGTCTTCGGCGTTACGAACTATTCGCCCGAGCGGGAAGAGGCGGTGCTCTACGAGATGCTGTCCTGGCGGCCCTCGGGTGTGATCGTCGCAGGGCTGGAACACACGCCCGCCGCCCGCGCGATGCTTGAGAATGCTGGTATCCCCATTGTCGAGATCATGGATGTGGACGGCGATCCGGTTGATTCCGTCGTCGGCATCTCGCACCGGCGGGCAGGACTTGAGATGGCCCGCGCCATCGTCAAGGCCGGCTACCGCAAGATCGGATTCCTTGGCACTAAGATGCCGGACGACCACCGCGCACGGAAGCGCCTCGAAGGGTTCGAGATGGGGCTTGCCGAAGCGAGGATCACGTTGGCGGATCGCGAATTCTATTCCGGTGGCTCGGCGCTTCTGAAAGGACGCGAGATGACCGACGCGATCCTGCAGCGCAGCCAAGATCTTGATTTTCTTTATTATTCCAACGACATGATCGGGGCCGGTGGGCTTCTGTATTGTCTCGACAAGGGCATCGACGTGCCGGGCAGGCTGGGTCTTGCCGGCTTCAACGGCGTCGATCTTCTGGATGGTCTGCCGCGCAGGCTCGCCACGATGGACGCCTGCCGGCATGAGATCGGGCGGCGGGCGGCCGAGATTATCGCCGGCCACAGCCATGCGGGCGTGATCGGCGGCGAAAGGATCGAACTGACCCCGACGCTTCAGCCCGGCGACACGATCAGGACCGTCTGAGGATATAAATATCCATGATCCAGCCGTGATCGGCGCGCGCGCTGGCGCGGGTCGCCACGATCCTGTCGGACAGGCTCTCAAGCGGACCGGAGATCGTGATCTCTTCCGCCATCCCGACATAGGCGCTCCACCAGATTGTCACACCCTTCTGCGGAATCGCGCGGAAGGAGCATTCCCCGTCGAGCATGACGGCGACGGTATCCACACCTTGGGGCCAGCCTGTGTCCCGCAGGCGCCGTCCCGTCGTCACCACAAAGGGAGCGCCCAGAGTGTTGATAGGGATCGCATGTGCCGCCGTCAGGGCCTGAAGCGAGGTGATGCCGGGAATCATTATGACCTTGAGCGGAAGCTCTTTCCCGACGCGTTCGGCGATGCGCAATGTGCTGTCGTAAAGCGACGGGTCACCCCAGACCAGCAGGGCGACGCGACCATTGGCCCCGACCCCATTGATGATCGCCTGCGTCCAGACCGCTGCGGTGGCATCGTGCCATTCATCGACGCCGGCGAGGTAGTCGGGATTCTTCGCATCCCGCTTCGGCAGGTCGAATTCCGCGATCTTCGCCACAGCATTGGTCAGCACATCGGCGCAGATCGACCGGCGAAGCTCGGCCAGATCGGCCTTTGTTTCGCCCTTCCGCGGGATCAGGATCAGGTCGACCGAATTCAGCGCCTTGATCGCCTGAAGCGTCAGGTGATCCGGATTGCCGGTGCCGATGCCGATGAGAAGCAATTCAATCATGCAGGCGTTCTATCAACTAAAACGCGGCCCGCAACGGGGCCGCTTCGATTGCCCGGCAGTCGGAGATCACGCGGCGCGATGCAGGCGCCGCTCGAACAGGGGGCCACCCGTCAAATCCCGCAGCGACTTCGCCGCTGCGAGAACGGCGAGATCGGCCAGAGGCTCGATCAGGACGACCATCATATAGGCGGCACCAAAGCTCATCACGGCCGCGACATTCGTTGCGCCGAAGCCCTGACCGTAGAATGCCCAGAAGCCGACCCATAACACGACGCCACCCTGATAGGCGGTCGACAGTGCGAAGGCCTGCGAATAGCGCAGATCGACATAGGCGCTGCAGGGCGCGATGATGCGCTTCGCAAGCATCTGGAGCGCGAAGAGCGGAACCAGCAGCGTGGTGACGTTCATGCCGTATTGCGGCAGGTCGAACGGCGCGAAGAAGAAACCCTGTACCAGCAGGCCAAGCGCGAGGCCAAGCGCCGCCGGTGCGGCGCCGAAGAGTAGGAACAGCGTTGATCCTAGGATGAAGTGAACCTCCGACACGCCGACCGGGAAGTGCGGCAGGATCTGGAAGAACGTGAAGACGAGGCCCGTCGTGATGGCCGCGCGGCCAACGATCGGTGCCACACCCTGCGCGCGCACAGCCTTGAAGGTTTCGCGAAAGGTCATGCCGCCTGCGGCGGCTGCGGTTGCATAGCTCAGCACGATCTTCGCACTGTCCACGAGGCCCGGTTCGATATGCATGATGTTTCCTTCGAATGAGATCGGGGGTGGCGTACCGGGCGCGCCAGATTCGCCCGGCACGAAGTCGTTCAGGCATGTTCCGAGCGGGACCAGAGCGAGGCCAGCAACCCGCCGAGTGTCACCCAGGCAATCAGCCCGACACCAAGGCTGCGAGCGGCAAAGCTCGATGACAGTTCCGGGGGGACGATCCCCGCGTAGTGATCGAGTTCAGGTGCCCCGATCGCATGCGGCAGGACCAGAAGCACCAGACCCGCAGCTTTCGGCAGCAATCCCCGGCCATAGGCCAGAAGCGCGAGCCCGCCGGCGGTCGCCACGAGCGTCCCAAACCACCAGAGCTGTCGTGCGGTGAGATCCGCGGCGGGCGTGCCGGGCAACTCCGGTTCGAGGCCAAGCGCAGGTGCAAGCTGAACCGCGGCGAACCCGGCAAGCCCCCAAAGCAACCCGTCCCGAACGGTAAGCCGGATCCCCATCTCCTCGGCCAAGGCATAGCCCGCCGCCAATACCATTGCGAATCCAGTATAGGTCAGGATCGCGAACAGAACGGTCAGGCCGTGCCGAACGAAAGGAGATGCGTCGCCGTCGGCATCGTGGTGATGCTCATGCGCTGCGGGCTGCTCGGTGGCATCCATCGCGGCGGTTTCGGTTCCGGCGGACTGTTCCGGCATCGCGGCGGCGTTGTGGCCCGAATGGTCGTGGTCAGCCTCCGGGGCGCCGTCACCGATGCCTTGGAAATGCACGAGCGCGCCGCTTTCGTATTCCTCCGCTACGAGGATCAGCCGCTCGACCAATGAATATTGCAGCAGGGCGACAAGCAACCCAACCGCAAAGCCAGCGAACAACGCGCTGGTCAGCAATCTCTTGAACATGTGAAAAGCTGGGTTCCTGCCTTAGTGGCAGGGGAAGCCGGTTGTGTGCCGCATGTCATGCGCCGCATCGTGCAGCGTTTGGGAATGCGCAAGGCCGGCGGCAAAAACGATGGTCGCGCCGATCAGGGCGACAAAAACGATTTGCATCAGGGACGACGTACCGGACTTCGCGGCGGAATTGGTCAAGGCGTTCATGGTTCACTCCTTTGTGCCGTCACACCCGACGGCATGTGCGTTGCCTTTGTGCCTGGCCGGTCTCCTGACTTGCGGGTCGCTGCGTGCCCTCCGCCTTCCCGAGGCCTGAACCCCAGTGGCTTGATGGAAGGCCGCTCGCCGCTCACAGTCGCGGGGGCGGTTGGGGCTTTGGGTGCCGGCTTCGGTCCACCCTTCCCCATTCCCGTTTCAGTCCGAACGCTTTGCGCCTGTCGGACACCTTGCAAACTCATGTGGCAGGAGAGCAGCACCGCGGTCAAGTCGGATTCGCGTCTGCTGGAAGTCAGAATGCGACCAACTCAGCCGGGAATGCGCGCGATGGCCTTTTCCCGAAGCGTGCCGAGCGGGCGGGCGTCGGCGAAATTGCCGTCCAGTGTGTCGCCGTAAAGCCTTAGGAACGTCACGAGATCGGGCAGATCCTCATCAGTGATATCGCCGAACAGATAGGCTGTCTTGCCGCTTGCCCGGAACGCGATGGTCGAGGGTCGGGTGCAGCCCGACATGCACTCGATCTCCTCGACCGCCACATCGAGACCAATCGCCGAAAGCGCCGTCCGCAGGTGCCGGGCAAGGCCCGCCTGACCGGCGGGGCAGGTGCGGCAGACGATCGCGCGCGTACCGCTCATTGCGCGGCCGCGAGCGGACCGAGGAGGATCAGTGCCGGCCCGTCGCCTGCCTCGGCGGTGATCAGGCCGGCCATCGACGCAAGCGTTCCCCGGACGATCTTCTGGGCGGGCGTGGAGACGCTCTCGGCCAGGATCGCCGGGGTGTCGGGCGCCATGCCCGCGCCGGTCAGCCGCCGGGCCAGTTCCGCGAAGGTGCGCTTGCCCATGAAGATTACGGTTGTCGCCGTGGCGTCGGCGAGCGCGGCGAGGTTCAGGTCTTCCGGTAGCGCGCCGGTCACGTCGTGGCCGGTCACGAACTGCACCCGCCGCGCCGTCAGGCGCCGGGTCAGCGGAATGCCCGCCGCCGCCGCCGCCGCCATGGCCGAAGGCACGCCGGGAATGATCTCGTAGCCGATGCCGGCGTCGCGGAGCGCGATGAGCTCTTCCTCGAGACGCCCGAAAAGTCCCGAATCCCCGGATTTCAGTCGCACGACCTTCGCCCCCGCCTGTGCATAGTCGATCAAGAGCCGGTTGACGTGGTCCTGCTTGGCCGAGGGCCGCCCGGCACGTTTGCCGACACTGACAAGATCGGCCCCGGTTCGGGCATGTTGCAGGATCGGCCCCGAGGAGAGATCGTCGAAGAGAATGGCATCGGCGGCCTGAAGCCGCGCCACCGCCTTCAACGTCAACAATTCAGGGTCGCCCGGACCCGAAGAGACGAAGCTGACGAAACCGCTCATGTCGCCTCCGCGATCAGATGAAAGAACGTCCCCGTGGCGTGCCCCCGGCGAGAGCCGGTTTCCGCCACCGGATCGCCGTTCGCGTCGGTCACGCCTGCCAGCGTTCTGTCAGGTTGCTCGAGGATTGTCGAATAGTGGAATTCGTGGCCGCGAAGACGCGTTCCCGCCGCATGGCCAGGAATGGGGGCCTCCAATGCTGCCAGTCGGTAGCCTAGATGCATCTGCCGCTTCTCGAACGAGGTGACGAGACCCAGAAGGCCCGTCATCTCATGCTGATTGCCGTCCCGGTCGATGATCGCCTGTCCCAAGGCCATGTAGCCTCCGCATTCGCCGTGGACCGGGCGGGTTTCCGCGAAGCGCTGCAAGCCGCTTCGGAAGCGCCGCGCATTGGTGATGGTCGCGCCATGCAGTTCCGGGTAGCCGCCGGGGAGCCAGCAGCAATTCGCGCTGTCGTCGGGCGTCTCGTCCGCGAGCGGCGAGAAGGGCATGATCTCCGCTCCGGCGCGCCGCCAGCCGTCGAGGAGATGCGGGTAGACGAAGGAAAATGCGATGTCCCGGGCAAGGGCGATGCGCTGGCCGGGTGGCGTGACGGGCAGGGGAACGGCGGCCTTCAGCGTCGAAACCCGCGCGGCGGCGCGGAGCGCGGAAAGGTCTATGTGTTCGGCGATGAATGCGCCGGCATCCGCGATGATGCGGTCGAGTTCCGGGGTCTCATCCGCTTGGACAAGGCCAAGATGCCGTTCCGGCATCTCGATCGTTGCCTTGCGCGGGAGAGCACCGAAGACGGTTATACCCGCGCGGGCCATGCCGTCCCGTACCAGCGCCTCATGCCGGGCGCTCGCCACCCGGTTCAGCACGACGCCGGCGATTGCGACGCCTTCGCGCATCTGCATGAAGCCCTTCGCGACCGCAGCGGCCGATTGCGCCTGCCCGGATACGTCGAGGATCAGAACGACGGGCCATCGGGTCAGCGCAGCGATATCGGCGCTTGCCCCGGTTCCGGCCTCGCCCGGCGCGGCAACCCCATCCAGAAGTCCCATAGATCCTTCCGCGAGGATCAGGTCGGCGTCGTCCGCCTCGGATAGAAGCCCGGCGATGCGGGGTCCGGACATCGCCCAGCTTTCGAGGTTGACCGACATCCGGCCAGAGGCGGCGCGGTGAAAGGCGGGGTCGATATAGTCCGGTCCGTTCTTGAACGGCTGCACCCTCAGCCCCTCGGCTCGGAAGGCCGCCAGTAGCCCGAGCGTCAGCGTTGTCTTTCCAGTGCCAGAGGCGGGCGCGGATATGATGAGGCCGGGCGCCGTCATTTCGCTTCGGGAAATCTGGGATGCGTTCCGACCGGCCGGTAGCGGCGGTCGTAGTCGCCCGCATAAAGACGGCTTTCGTCGAAGTCTTCCGCGCCGATGGAATGGCCGACAAAGATCAGCGCCGTGCGCTCCATCTCCGCCCCGACGGCGGTTTCCAGCGTCGAAAGCGTTGCCCGAATGATGCGCTGATCGGGCCAGCTTGCGCGCCAGATCACCGCCACCGGGCAGTCAGAGCCGTAATGCGGGGTCAGTTCAGCGACCACGCGGTCGAGGACATGGACGGAAAGATGGATCGCCAGCACCGCTCCGGTCCGTGCGAAGTTCTCCAGCGACTCGCCCGGCGGCATCGAGGTCGCGCGGCCCGAGGTGCGGGTCAGGACGACGGATTGCACGATGCCAGGCAGCGTCAGCTCCGACCCGATCGCCGCAGCGGCGGCGGCAAAGGCCGGGACGCCGGGCGTCACGTCATAGGGGATGTTCAACTCCCGCAACCGGCGGAGCTGTTCCCCCATCGCCGACCAAACCGACAGGTCGCCCGAGTGAAGGCGTGCAACGTCGTGGCCAGCCTCATGCGCCGTCTGGATTTCCGCAATGATCTGATCGAGCGACAAAGATGCCGTATTCACGATCTTCGCGCCCGCCGGGCAATGCGCAAGAACCGCTTCGGGCACCAGCGACCCGGCATAGAGGCAGACCGGGCAGCCGGCGATCAGGTCGCGGCCGCGCAGTGTCAGAAGGTCCGGGGCGCCGGGACCCGCGCCGATGAAATGTATGGTCATAGGTCTATCCTTTCCGCGATGGCCGCCGTTGCCATGCCATCCGATGAAACTGCGCGGGGGCCAAGGAGCCTTGCACCCGGTCCTGCCGCCGCCAACGCAGCGGCCTCTGCCACCGATCCCGTTCCGAACCGTTCCAGGACCCGGTCGGAGCACGTCATAACGCGAGCGGCGGCGAGGTCATCTGCGTCGACCGCGAGGATGCCAAGGCCGATCTGCCGGGCAAAGTCGCGGAGCGCGGCGGCACCCGCCTTTTCCGTCACGGTCGCCAGCGTATCGGCCCTGCCGCCGGTGCGCTCATAGGCGTCCCGCAGCGAGGCCACCGTCGCCGATTTGCGAAAGCCAAGGCCCACTACCCTCATTTTGCGACGCTCCATTGCACCACGGGCCGCGAGGGCAGCCAGCCCTGCATGCGACCAAGCGGCGCGGCCTGCGCCACGTCGAAGCGGAAGAGCGCACCCCCGTGGAGGGCATGCCAATCCGAGACGAGTGCCTCGGTTCCGATGGTCACCGTGTTGACGACAAGCCGCGTTCCGTCCTGGATCGTGGCCCAGAGGTGCGCCACGCGTTCGGCATCGAGCCCGCCGCCGACGAAGACGGCATCGGGACGCGGCAGATCCGCGATGAGCCCGGGCCAGTCGTTTTCGTGGATGTGCAGCCGGTGATCGATGCCGAAGGCTTTGGAGTTCGCGCGTATGTTCGCCGCGCGACCTGGGTTGATCTCGACGGCATGGGCAGAAGCCTTCGGAGCCGCGAGGCACCATTCGACGGCAATGGAGCCGGAACCCGCGCCGAGATCCCAGAGAACCTCACCGGCGCGGGGGGCAAGGGCCGAAAGCGTCAGTGCCCGGATCGGGCGCTTGGTGATCTGGCCGTCATGGGTGAAGATATCGTCGGGCAGGCCGCTGATACCGGGAAGACCTTGCGCGCCCCTCGCCTCGATTGCGACGGCGACGGGCGCGGCCACGTCAGCGAGGTCGAAACAGTCCGCAGTCGTTGGCCGGATACGTTCGCGCGGGCCGCCGAGGGCTTCCAGAATGGTAACATGGGACTGCCCGAAACCCTGCCTTGACAGCCAGCCGCACAAAGCACCCACTGCCGCGCCGTCGCGGACGAGGCAGATCGCCCGCGTACCGTCCGTCAGAACCGGCCGCAGCCGGTCGAAAGGTGCTGCGTGAAGGCCGAGGCAAGCCGTCTCTTCCAGCCGCCAGCCGAGCCGGGCGGCGGCGAGGTTGAAGGTCGAGGGGGCGGCGTGGGCGATCCATTCGCCGGGGGCGAGGTTTGGCGCCAGACTGCCGCCCGCGCCGAACCAGAAGGGATCACCCGAGGCGAGCACGACGACGTCGCGCCCGCGTTCGGCGAGAACGGGGGCGGTCGAAAAGGGTATGGGCCAGGGACGCCCGCGTTCACCGACTTGGGTCAGTTCCAGATGGCGCGGGGCGCCGAATATCACCTCGGCGCCGTTCAGCGCGAGGCGGCTTGCCTCCGACAGTCCACTCAGGCCATCTTCGCCGAGACCGATGATCGTCAGCCAGGGATCAGTCATGACGCGCGTCCTTCTGCTCGGTGGCACGACCGAAGCTTCCGCACTTGCCCGCGCTCTGGCTGCGGCAGGCGTGGACGCGGTCTTTTCCTATGCGGGTCGCAGCGACGCCCCGTTGGCACAACCCATTCCCATGCGTGTCGGTGGATTCGGCGGCGTCGGGCGCCTGGCGAACTATCTCCGCGCAGAGGAGATTACCCACCTGATCGACGCAACACATCCCTTCGCGGCGCAGATAAGCAGCAATGCCGTTGCCGCCGCTGCCGAAGTTGGGATGCCGCTTCTCGCCTTCGAACGCGAGGCATGGCGGCCGGTGCAGGGTGACGACTGGCGTATGGTCGCGGATACCGAGGCCGCCGTTGGTGCGCTGCCGCGCGATGCGGCGCGCGTGTTTCTGGCCATAGGCAAGCAGAACCTGCTGCCATTTCGGGACAAGCCGCAACATCACTACCTTCTTCGCCTCGTCGATCCGCCCGAAGGACCGCTGCCGCTGCCCGATGCCGAAGCCGTCATCGCCCGTGGCCCGTTCTTCGAGGACGATGATCTGAGGCTTCTGACGGAATATCGGATCGGCTGGGTCGTCGCGAAGAATTCGGGCGGGTCGGGCGCGGAGGCAAAGCTTCGCGCGGCACGGAAGCTCGGCCTGCCTGTGGTGATGATCGACCGCCCGAAGCCGCCCGAGAGACCGGTGGCGCGAAGTGTCGACGCGGTGATGCGCTGGCTCTCTCATCCCGCGCGCCTCGGCGTGTAAACCCAGCGCCCGACGCGGCGCGTGTCGCGGTTGCCAACGATCACCATCGTGCGCATGTCCGCCATTTCCGGCGTTGCTTCGGCCAGCGTCACGGTCGTCAGCCGTTCTTGCGGGGTGGTGACCGCGTGGGCGAAGGAAATCAGCGTATCGCCACCGCAGCCCTTGCGCAGGATATCCAGCACGTGTTTGAAGGAATGCGGCCGCGCCTTCGAGCGCGGATTGTAGAACGCCATCGAAAAGCCTGCCTCCGCTGCCAGACGCAGGCGCTTTTCGATCAGGTCCCAGGGCTTGAGATTGTCCGAAAGGTTGATTGCGCAGAAATCGTGGCCCAAGGGCGCCCCGAGCCGGGCTGCGGCAGCGAGCATGGCCGTGATGCCGGGCAGGATACGGATGTCGAAGGCGTCGGGGTCGGGCCGCGCCTCCAGCGCCTCGAAGAGCGCCGCTGCCATGGCGAAGACGCCGGGATCGCCCGAGGAGACGACGCCCACGCGGCGGCCTTCTGCCGCCATGTCGAGCGCGTGATTGGCGCGGTCGAGTTCCGCCCCGTTGTCGGTCGCGTGCAAGGTCAGGCCCGGGCGCGGCACGATGCGGGCGACGTAGGGGATGTAGCCGATGACATCCGTCGCCTCGGCGATCGCCGCGCGGACCTCGTCGGTCACCAGCCGGTCATCTCCGGGTCCAAGACCCGCGACGGCGACCCAGCCGCTCATGGCCGCCGTCCCTGACCATGCACGACGACGATGGAGAAATACGGCGTCACCTCATCCGCGTCGGTCAGAAGCTGCACCGTCTGCCCCGCCATCGTCCCGCGTTCGATGAGCCAGGCCGCGCCCAGCCGCCCAGCCTTGGCAAGCGCGCGGCGCAGCTTCGGCAGGTTACGCCCGATCTTCATCACGACAAGCGCGTCGGCGTCCCGCGCGCGCGCCTCAAGCTCCTCCTCCGAGAGCGTCGCCATGAGGACGGTGAGCACGTCGTCGCCCCAGGTGATCGGGATTCCGGTCGCGGTCCAGCAGCCGGACATGCCGGTGATGCCGGGAACGATCTCGACCTCGGCGCGGCCCTGGAGGCGGGCGTGCAGATGCATGAAGGAACCGTAGAAGAACGGATCGCCTTCACAGAGGACGAGAACGGTTTCGGTTGCGGCCAGTTCGGCCAGTCGCATTGCCCAATTCTCGTAAAACTCCGCCAACAGTCGGTTGTACTCAGGATCAGAGAAATGGATCTCGGTCGTGACCGGATATTCCATCGGGTATTCGGTCGCCCCGGCGGCGAGCATCCCGTCGACGATCTGCCTTGCCTGCCCGGCGCGACCCGCCTTGCGGAAGTAAGCGACATGCGCGGCGGAACGGACCAGCCGGTCCGCCTTCACGCTCATCAACTCCGGGTCGCCGGGGCCGAGGCCGACGCAGATGACATTTCCCATCGTCATTCCTTCCGGCTGGAGAGTGCGTTGACGGCGGCCACGGTGATCGCCGAGCCGCCAAGTCTGCCTTCCACGATGAGCGCGGGCGCGGGCAGGTCTTGCATCAGGGCCGCTTTCGATTCCGCCGCCCCGACGAAGCCAACCGGGCAGCCGATGATCGCGGCGGGACGCGGGCAGCCGGGGTCTTCGAGCATGTTGAGCAGGTGAAAGAGCGCGGTCGGCGCGTTGCCGATGGCGATGACGGCGCCATCCAGATGCGGCCGCCAAAGTTCCAGCGCAGCGGCGGAACGGGTGTTCCTCATCTGCTGCGCCATGTCAGGCACGCGCGGATCGTGGAGGGTGCAGATCACCGCGTTCCCGGCTGGAAGGCGGGACCGCGTAATGCCTTCGCTCACCATTCGTGCATCGCACAGGATCGGGGCGCCCGCTTCCAGCGCGGCGCGCGCGGCGATGGCCATGCCGGGAGTGAAGCGGACATGCTGCTCAAGCCCGACCATGCCGGCAGCGTGGATCATGCGCACCACGACGATTTCTTCCTCCGCCGTGAAGCGGGCAAGGTCCGCCTCGGCGCGGATCGTCGCGAAGCTTTCCCGGTAAATGGCAGCGCCGTCGGTTTGGTAGCTATGGGGCATGGACTATCCGGTTGAGACGAAGTCCGAGGCGGCGAGCGCGTCGGGAGAAATTCTGGTTCGCGTCGGCGGCCCTGCGGCCGTATCGTCCAGGATCAGATCGAAAGCGTCTCCGCCTCGCGCAACGAGCGTTACGTCGGCGCGTCCGGGATGGGCGCACCCCTTTGCGCAGCCCGAAACATGCAGTATCCGGCCCTGCGGTACTATGGCCGCGAAGCTGCGGGCGAGGGGCCTCGTTGGCCCAAGTGCCTGCGGACAGCCCGGCGCGCCGGTACAGGCGATGACGTTCAGGATAGGATCATCCGGCCCGATGATGAGGCCGGGGATCTGCGGAGGGTCCGTGAAACCTTCGATCAGCACCATGCGCCACGGCGTGACGCGGATCGGGCCGAGGTCGGCGAGGGCCGCGAAGGTCTCCGCGCTGCATTGACCGAAGGCGAAAGCCGCGAGGAAGCCCTGCGGCTGAAGCCCCGGTGCGGGGGCCGGGTCGGTGGGCGGTGGCGCGGAGATCGTGCGAAACGCGTCGGGAAGTACCGCGCCGCGGGAGAGATGGGCGGCCATGCGGCCTCGGCCCTGCGGTGCGCCGCCGGTTGCGAGGAACCAACGCGCGAGCTCGAGGGCGAGAGAGATGGCGTTCTGGTTCGTCGCCGCCGCGCCGGTACCGGCACCATCCGCGCGGACGATAAGTTGACCGATGGCATCGCGCTCGATGCGGATGTCGGCGGATATGGCCGAGAGGACGGGCGCGAGGCCGGTGTCGATCGCGTATCCGAACTTGCCGGGGGTTTGAGGCGCGTTCGCCAGCCCCAGAGCTTCGGCAAGCCGCGCGGCAAGATGAGCGGTGCCGTCGCCATCGGTCCAGAATGGCGTCACGACGATGTTCCGCCGCGCTTCCGCCTCGGCGGAAGCATCGGTCAGGCCGAGGGCGTCAAGCCCCTCGATCAGCTTTGCGTGAGTTTCGGTCCTCATGCCGCGCAGCTGGACGTTGGCGCGGGCGGAGAGGTCGATTAGGCCATTGCCGAAACGGCGGGCGAGATCGGCGATGCGGCGCGTCTCACCGGGTGTCAGCCTTCCGCCCCGCGTCCGGATACGGACGACCAGCCCGTCGCCCGACATCATCGGGCGCAGCGCGCCGGGGCACCAGCCTTGAATGATCGGCGCGGTCATGGCCTTGCCTCCATCGCGGTGGAGTTGCGGCGCGAGGTCCAGAGGCCCGCCGCATGCAGCGCCGCGAACCGGTCCCGAAGCGCCTGCAAGGCTGCCGGGTTCTCGCGTTCCATGAAGGCGACGAGGTCGCCGCGGCCAAGCGTCGCATCATGGTAAAGGTCGAAAAGATGCGCCGGCACGGCGCGGGCAAGATGGGCGAATGCGGCCATGTGGTCGAGCGTCGCGGCAATCTCGGCGGCGCCCCGGAAGCCGTGGCGCATCATGCCGTCGGCCCAGTTCGGGTTCGATGCGCGGGCGCGGACGACGCGCGCGATCTCCTCGGGCAACGTCCGGGCGCGCGGGGCGTCGGGCCGGGTCGCATCGAGATGATAGAGCGCGGGGGCATGACCGCCAAGCTTTGCCACGGCGGCGGCGAATCCGCCCTCGTGCGCGGCGTAGTCGGAGGCGAGCAGCAGGTCGGTTTCGGTCAGATCCTGAACGTGGACGAAGGCGTCGGCATCCCTGACTTTGGTTTCCAGCGCATCGCGAGCGGGGTGCGACTTGCCGGTGGCGTCGATGGCCCATTCGGAGCCGGCAAGCCAGGCCTCGCCCGCCGCAAGCTGGCCTTCCAGCCCGTAATCCTCGATCGCCTCGCCCATCGCGAGGCCGTAGAGCCCCGGCTTCGGCCCGAAGACGCGCGGGGTGGCGCTGAGATAGGGATTGTCCTCGGACGCTTCGTCGCGCTCCGCCAAGGCGGCGGCAGCGGCTTCGAATAGCTGCGCGAGGCCGGGGAAGACGTCGCGGAAGAGGCCCGAGACGCGGAGGGTCACGTCGATGCGTGGTCGATGCAGGAGGGCAAGCGGGATCACCTCGAAGCCCGAGACCCGCTCGGACCCCTCATCCCATTTCGGGGCGAGGCCCGCGAGGTGGAGCGCCATCGCGAATTCCTCGCCCGCCGTGCGCATCGTGGCGGAACCCCAAAGGTCCACGACCAGCGATTTCGGCCAGTCGCCGTGGTCTTGCAGGTGGCGGCGCAGAAGCTCCTCGGCCAATTTCACGCCCTGTGCATGCGCGGCCCGTGACGGCACCGCGCGGGGATCGGTGGTGAAGAGGTTGCGGCCGGAAGGCAAAACATCCGAACGGCCCCGGAAGGGCGAGCCGGAGGGGCCGGCCTCGACCCGCCGTCCGTTCAGCGCGGCTTGCAGGCCCGCCAGTTCCTCGACCCCGCACTGGCCGCTGCCGAAGATGTGCAGCCCGTCACCGTATTGGCTCTCCTTGATGTCGCAGACGAAGCGGTCGATGCGGGTGATCGCCTCTGCGGGAGAGGCGTCCTCGGGGATGCCTAGATCGTCCTCCACACCGCGCCCCTTCGCCTCGTCCCGGATCGAGTTGATCAAGCGGTCGCGACGGGCGGGGTCGAGGCCGTCCGCTGTGGAATACTCATCGAGCAGGCGTTCGAGGCGGTTCAGGTCCTCCGGCACGGCACTCGCCACCAAGGGCGGCGGCAGATGGCCAATCGTCACCGCGCCGATCCGGCGCTTCGCCTGCGCGGCCTCGCCTGGATCGTTGACGATGAAGGGATAGATGACGGGCAGATCGCCGGTCAGCGCCTCGGGCCAGCACTCCGCCGAAAGCGCCACCGATTTGCCCGGCAGCCATTCGAGCGTGCCATGTGCGCCGATATGGATGAGCGCGTGGATCTCCTGCGACCGGAGCCAGAGGTAGAAGGCGACATAGCCGTGACGCGGCGTGCGGCTGAGGTCGTGGTAATCGTCGCCGCGCGACTTCACCTCGCCGCGTTCGGGTTGCAGGGCGACGATAGCACGGCCTCGCCGGAGGGCGGGAAAGCGGAAGTGCCCGTCTGAAACGGCGGGGTCGACTTCGGGTCGGCCCCAAGCCGCGTGGAGCGCGTCTTGCAGCGGCTTCGGCAGACCAGAGAGCGCGTCCCGATACGCGGCAAGCGGCCAATCGATGGTCTCGGTTGTCAGCGCGGTGCCGAGCCCGCCCTCGCGGACGTCTTCCGTCAGTGCAGCGAGAATCGCCTCGGCTGAGGCAAGCGCATCGAGGCCGACTGCATGGGCAAGCTGGTAAGTCTTGCCGGGATAGGTCGAAAGGATCAACGCGGTCTTGCGTGCTGCCGCAGGGATGGTCGCCAGCCGATGCCAGCCCGCGACGCGATCGGCGACGGCGGCGATTCGGCCGGCATCGGCGCGGTGGGCGAAGCGGGAATATTGCAGGTCAGGATCGCGGCGCGACGGGCTCTTGAAGCTCGCCACGCCCGCGAAGATGCGGCCATCGACCTCAGGCAGGACGACATGCATGGCGAGATCGGCAGGCGAAAGTCCACGCTCCGCTTCGGTCCAGTCTTTCTTGCGCGCCGCTGAAAGGGCGATCTGAAAGACCGGACAGCCGGGGGCGTCGAGCGGCGAGGGCGCGCCGTCGGACCCCTTGGCCGAAAAGGCCGTCGCATTGACGATCGTCGCCGGCTTCAGCAGCGTGAGTTCGGTGCGGAGCCATTCGGCGGCGGCAGGGTCCTTGAGGCTGGCCGCATAGGCGCCGATGGCGTCGAAGCCGCGCGCCTCCAGCGCCTCGATCAGCGCGTCCACGGGACCGGTATCGGCAGAGGTAAGATAGGAGCGGTAGAAGGTGACGATGGCGAGCGGGCGTTCGCGCGCCTCCGGTGCCGGAACGACGCCCTTGCCGGGCAGATACCAGCCGAAGGCGGGCACGGTCTTGTCGCCCATGACTGGGCCGGCATAGAGACCTGTCGCCAGCGACATCTGCTGAAGCGCCGCCTGTGCGGCTACAGCACCGCCCGCATCGCAGAGCGCCCGCAAACGCCGCAGCGTCGAGATCGGCAACGTCGAAAGCGCGTCCAGCCGCGCATCGTCCTGCCCGTCGGCGGGTAGAACGGCGAGTGCGATCCCGTTCCGGCGCGCAAGGTCCTGCACCTGTGCAAGGCCGTAGGGCCAGTAGCTTTCGCCGCCGATCAAGCGGATGAGGATGCCCTTGGCGCCCGATAAGGTCTGTTCGACATAAGTGTCGACCGAAAGCGGGTGCCTGAGTGCCACGAGATTGGCGAGCCGCAGGGTGGGCATCTTGCCTGATGCTCCCTTGCCTCGGTGCCATCCCGCCGCGAAAGCGCCAAGGTCGCTGTCGGAAAAGGACAGCACCACCAGCTCGGCCGGGTCCTGGCCGAGGTCGGTGGGCGTGTCGGTTTCCTCCAGCCCGTGACTTTCGCGAAAGATGACATGCATCGCGGTCTCAGACCTCCACGGCTTCCAGCATCAGGATCGCGCGGATCGCGGCCGGATCGACATCGTGGCGCTCGCCGATCACGACGAGCTTTGATGTGCGCGGCAACTCGCCCCAGGGACGGTCGTATTGCGCCCGGATGCGCGCCCCAACCGCCTGTATCAGCATCCGCATCGGCTTGCCCGCGACCGCCACATAGCCCTTGACCCGCAATATGTTTTGCTCCTGCGCGAGGCGGACAATCGCCACCTGAAGCGCGTCGGGATCGGCGATTTCCGGCAGGTCGATCACGATCGTATCGAAATCGTCATGCTCGTGATCGTCCATACCGTCGTGATGCGAGGGACGTGACTGCGAGGTCGTCCTCGGCCGCGGCGTTAAGCCCCAGAATGACGGCCGGGTCGATCCGGCCCTCTTCCATCGCCAGGATCGGCAGCTTGCGCGGCGCTTCGGCCTCGACGATGGCCTTCGCCGCGGCAACTCCGGCCGCTCCGGCGAGGTCCGCTTTGGAAAGAAGCACGATGTCGGCGCAGGAAATCTGGTCCTCGAAGACCTCCGACATCGGGGTTTCGTGGTCGATGCTGTCATCCGCCTCGCGCTGCTGCTGCACGGCGGCCTCATCCGGAGCGAAGCGACCTGCCGCCACGGCTTCGGCATCGGCAAGTGCGATCACGCCGTCGACGGTGATGCGCGAGCGGATCGCGGGCCAGTCGAAGGCCTTGAGAAGCGGTTTGGGAAGCGCGAGGCCCGAGGTTTCGATCAGGATATGATCGGGGCGCTGCGGCAGGGCCATCAGCGCCTCGATCGTCGGGATGAAGTCGTCGGCCACGGTGCAGCAGATGCAACCATTGGCCAGCTCGACGATGTTCTCCGCCGGGCAGTTCTCATCGGCGCAGGATTTCAGGATGTCGCCGTCCACGCCCACGCTGCCGAACTCGTTGACCAGCACGGCGAGACGCCTGCCTTGCGGGTTCTGCATCAGGTGCCGGATCAAGGTCGTCTTGCCGCTGCCCAGAAAGCCGGTGATGACGGTGACGGGGATCTTGTTGAGGTCAGACATTCAGCTCTCCATCGGGGGGATGCGGGCAAGCGACTGCTTGCGGAAGATGACCGGGCGCTCGCGCCACGGAACGAGGCCGTCCGACGTCGCGGCATAGGCTGCGGCACCCGCGAGAATCGCGTCGACATGTTCGTCGGGGTCGAGGCCGCGATAGACATAGGACCAGCGACCGGGACCTGACAGCGCGATATTGCAGCCATGATCGCAGGCCGACAGGCACTCGACCGGAACGATCTGCACGCCCTCGGGCGCGCCCGCTTCCTGAAGCGCGCCCAAAAGCCGCGCGCCAGGGCGCGGCGCATCCTCCGCGATGGGCTGGCCCATCTTGCAGGTGGTGCAGACATGGAGCGTCACGGTCACGGTGTCCTCGGTCCTTTTCCACGTGCGGAAAGGAGGGCGCCTGCGGGGGGCGGTGTACGCCCCAAGCCGGTTGCGGAACCCCCCGTCCGCGGTCACGTCGTCGCGCTGGCAGGTCTCCCGGCTTGCGGATGTCGGGGTGCCCAATCTGAGCATCCCTGGCGGCCCTCCCGCCTTCCCGGCGGCTGCCAGTGGCTTTGGGGGACCTCTCCGGTCACGGTCGCGGGGGCGGCTGCGCTTCGGCCCCGAACCCCGATGGGTCGCAAAGCCTGTCGCATTCCCTCTTCGCCTGTCCTAAGACAGGAACCAACGCCGCCTCACCTGAGGCATCAGGCGACCTCTTGTCAAGCAACGGAAGGGACCATGGCCGCACCGAAACCGACCGATCCAGCGGAAGATGCCGCACGCCACACCCAGAAGATGGCCAAGAAGAAGGCCGCACGGGACAAGATCATGGCGACAAAGGAGGGCGAAAAGGGCCTGATCATCGTCCATACCGGGGCGGGGAAGGGCAAATCGTCCTCCGGCTTCGGGATGATTCTGCGCTGCATCGCGCATGAGATGCCTTGTGCTGTCGTGCAGTTCATCAAGGGCGCCTGGGATACCGGCGAGCGGCGGCTGATCGAGGCGCATTTCGGCGAGCTATGCCAGTTTCATGCGATGGGCGAAGGCTTCACCTGGGAAACCCAGGACAAGACCCGCGACATCGCAGCGGCGAGCAGGGGGTGGGAGAAGGCCAAGGAGCTGATCCGGGATGAGCGGAACCGGATGGTTCTTCTGGACGAGATCAACATCGCGCTGCGCTACGACTATCTTCCCATCGACGAGGTGGTCGCGTTCCTGAAAACAGAGAAGCCCGCGATGACCCATGTCGTGCTGACCGGGCGGAACGCCAAGGAAGAACTGATCGAGCTCGCCGACCTGGTGACCGAGATGACACTGGTGAAACACCCCTTCCGGTCGGGGATCAAGGGTCAGAAGGGCGTGGAGTTTTGAGGGCTCGGCCGGGGCGCCGCCCGCGGACCCCCGAGGTATTCGCAGCAAGATGAAAGCAGCAACAGTTTGTTAACCATGGGCGGCGAGGCTGGTGCTGCGATACAGGGAGAGGTCCCGTTGACCGCGCAAGGTGAAAGCGCCGCGTCTCGCCCGGTTATCCGGCCCGAGGTGCGGCGCCGACGCCCCCTTGTCGCCGTATATTTCATCTTGCCGGAAAGTACCTCCGCCGGAGGCTCCCGGAGGCGCAGCAGGTGCAACGCGCGAGAGATGCCATGACGGCTCTCATGATCCAGGGTGCCGGCTCGAATGTCGGGAAGTCTTTGCTGGTTGCGGGCCTCTGCCGGATAGCACGGCGGCGTGGGCTGTCGGTGGCGCCGTTCAAGCCGCAGAACATGTCGAACAACGCCGCTGTCACGGTCGACGGGGGTGAGATTGGGCGCGCGCAGGCATTGCAGGCGCTGGCTTGCGGGCTGGAGCCGCATACCGACATGAACCCGGTCCTGCTGAAGCCCGAGACCGATACCGGGGCTCAGGTCGTGGTGCAGGGCAGGCGGTTCGCGACGGTGCGGGCGCGAGACTATGCTGCGCTGAAACCCCGGCTATTGTACCCGGTGCTGGAGAGTTTCAAGCGTCTCGTTGCAGCACATGATCTCGTCGTGGTCGAGGGCGCGGGAAGCCCGGCAGAGGTCAACCTGCGCGTGGGCGATATCGCGAACATGGGTTTTGCGCGCGCCGCGGATGTGCCGGTGGTGCTGGTGGGCGACATCGACCGCGGCGGGGTCATCGCGCAGATCGTCGGGACGCGCGCCGTGCTCGACCCGCAAGATGCGGTGATGATCCGCGGCTTTCTCATCAACAAGTTCCGCGGCGATGCGTCGCTGTTCGACGATGGCTATCGCTTGATCGAAGAGCGGACGGGATGGCGCGGCTTCGGAGTATTGCCTTACTTCAAGGATGCCGGACGGCTGCCGGCCGAGGATGCGCTCGATCTTGGTGGAGGGACCGTGGGAGGACCGCTGAAGATCGCCTGCCTCGCCCTGTCGCGGATCGCCAATTTCGACGATCTCGATCCCCTGAAGAACGAACCTTCCGTCAGCCTGACGTTGGTGCGGGCCGGGGAGCACATTTCAACCGACGCCGATCTCGTCATAATTCCGGGGACCAAGTCCACGATCGGAGATCTGGCCTTCTTGCGCGCTCAGGGATGGGATATCGACCTTGCCGCGCACCTTCGGCGGGGCGGACGGGTGCTCGGTATTTGCGGGGGGTATCAGATTCTTGGCCGGACGATTACCGATCCGGACGGAATCGAGGGCGCGCCGGGGCAGGTGTCCGGTCTTGGGATGCTGGAGGTCGAGACCGTTATGACGTCAGACAAGCGCCTGAAGCGGACCAGCGCCGTTCATGCAGCGAGTGGCGCGCCGATGGAGGGCTACGAAATCCATATCGGGCATACCGGGGGTCCGGACCGTGCGCGGCCCTTCGCCCATGTCGAGGGCGTACCGGAGGGCGCTGTGTCGGCCGATGGCCGCGTCATGGGCAGCTACCTCCACGGCATGTTCGGCGGCGATCCTTTTCGGGCTGCGTTCTTGCGCCAATTCGGCGCTGTATCAGAGGGCGGATACGGAGCGGGGGTGCTGGCGACACTCGATGCGCTGGCCGATCATATGGGCGCGCATCTGGATATTGACGGGCTTTTGGCGCTGGCGCGGTAACACTCAGCGGGTTTCCCAGTCCGTTGGCAGATTCTTCTGCCAGCCATTCCGGTGCAGAAGTGGGGTGTCGTCGCTGAATTCCGGCCAGCCGATGCAGAGATAGGCGGTGAACCGCCAGCTTTTCGGCGCATCGAAAAGTCGCTCCATCGCCCTCGGCTCGAGGATCGAGACCATGCCGAGCCCGAGGTTCTCGGCGCGTAAGGCGAGCCAGAGCGTATGGATCGCCATCGCGGTCGATTGTTGCAACGTTTCGGGCATGGTCGGGCGACCGAGTCCGCGACCGGCCGCGGGTTTGGTCTCGGTGAATACCGCGAGTTGCAGCGGGGCGGCGTCGAGGCCAGCCAGTTTCAGGCGCAAGTAGGCGTCGCGGTCCGTCGTGTCATAGGCGTCTGCGGCGATCGCATTGGTTTCGTTGAAATTCGCACGGATGGCGGTGCGGAGCGCGATATCTTCCACCCTTAACACACGCCAGGGACGGGAGTTGCCGACAGATGGCGCGCGGGCCATCGTCTCGCGCAGTCGGTCGATGACGGGTTCCGGAACGGGATCGGTTCGAAAATGGCGCACGTCGCGGCGCCAATCGAGGATGCGGCGGAGGCAGGTCGCTTCGTCGTCGCCGAATTTCATGGGCGAAGCGCCTTTGCCACGCGGTCCCATTCGGCATCGCCGCCGGGCAGGCCGAGCCGTAGCCAGCCATCCGAATGCGGGAAGCGCCGCGACCATATCCGAGCTTCGGCCAGTCGTGCCTGCGCCGCCCGCCCGTCTCCGGTTTCATAAAGCCGGAACAGGGGTGTGCCGCCGACCATGAGCCAACCCGCCGCTTTTGCCAGCTGATCGAGTTCCGAAGTTTCCGCATTCAGGCGTTTGATGGTCGTCGCCTTCCATTCGCCGTCCGTCAGCGCACGCCTGCCGATCTCGATCGCCGCGCCGGATATGGGCCAGGGGCCAGCACAGTCGCGCAAAGTGGCGATTTCTTCTTGATTTCCGATCACGAAACCAAGTCGGAGGCCCGCAAGGCCGTAAAACTTGCCAAAGGAACGGAGCAGGTAAAGACCGCGCTGCCCCGCATGGCGCGCGAGTGAAAGATCGGGCAAGGGGTCCGCGAAGCTTTCATCGACGACGAGGCGACCGACTTCGCGGCGCAACTCCAGAAGCGCATCGACGGAGGAGCGGCGTCCGTCCGGATTGTTCGGATTGACGACAACCGCGAGATCCGCGCCGGCGAGTTCCGCCACCTCGGCCACCTCAAGCACCTGCCATCCGGCGCTGCGTAGCGCGGCGGCGTGTTCGTTGTATGTCGGTGCAAGAATCCTCGCACGGCCGCGGGCGGTCAGGTGCGGGAGAATCTGGATCGCCATCTGGGCCCCGGCGACCGGCGCGATCGCGGCGGAGGTGCCGTAGGCGGCGGCGGCGGCGTCGATCAGCGCGGTCATTGCGCTTCGTGTTGGCAGCGCCGTCCAGGCAGATGCGGGGAGGTCAGGCACCGGATAGGCGCGGCGGTTGATGCCGGTCGAAAGATCGATCCAGTCTTCCGGATTGCCGCCAAAGCGTTCGATTGCCCAGTCGAGATTGCCGCCGTGATCGCGCATCCAATCCCCTCAGACAAACGCCAAGACGGCCAGAAGGCCAAGCAGTACGGCAAGTACGGCCATCGCTCTGCGGTAAAGCTTGATGCCGCGCAGGAGGTCGGCGGCGGTCGGGTCGGGCGCAGCCTCATTCACCCAAGGCTCATTGGCGATGCGATCACCATAGGCGCGCGGGCCGGAGAGGCGGATGGACAGCGCGGCGGCCATCGCGGCCTCCGGCCAGCCGGCATTAGGGGAGCGGTGAAGCTTCGCATCGCGCATCATCAGCCCCGTGGCATGGCGGAAGCGTCCTGATGTAGCCGCGAAAAGAAGCCCGGTCAGGCGTGCGGGAATCAGGTTCGCGACGTCATCGATCCGCGCGGCGGCCCAGCCGAAGGCCTCGTGTCGCGGCGTGCGGTGGCCGATCATGGAATCGAGCGTGTTGATCGCCTTGTAACCGACGATGCCGGGCAGACCGAAGATAGCGCCCCAGAAGATCGGTGCGACGACGCCGTCGGACGCGTTCTCCGCAAGGCTTTCAAGCGTCGCGCGGGCGATGCCGGCCTCATCCAGCGCTTCCGGGTCGCGCCCCACGATCATCCCGACAGCGCGACGTGCGCGCGAAAGATCGCCTGCCGCGAGCGGTCGCGCCACGGCCCGGACGTGTTCGTCGAGCGACCGCGTGGCGATGAAGGGCCAGGCGAGAACTCCGCCGATCAGAAGGCCCGACCAGCCTTCAGGCAGAAGCCATGCGACGACCGCCGCCGCTTCGGCGCTGGCGGCGACGACGGCGAGCGCCGCGATAGCGCCGGCGATCCGGCGCGGCTGATCGTCGACATTTTCGAGGTTCATCCACTCATCGAGTTGCCGGATCAGATGGCCGAGCCACGTCACAGGGTGGCCGATGGCGCGATAGAGCGCCTTTGGCCATCCGATAACCGCTTCGATCGCAAACCCGACAAGCATGATCGCGGCACCGGTCATGGCTTTCCCCCCGTACTGAACGCGATCACCTGCCTGCATCCCGCGCCGCGCATCAACGCGGCGGCATGAGGAGGAATCCTGCCCGGTGCAAATAGCAGGGCTCGTGCAGATCCGGTATGGGCAATCGCATAGCCGAGCGCACCGGTCCGGTCGGCAAGTTCCGCAAGCGGTAGATGTGCTCCGCCGCGCAACACGAAGGTGCGGTTCGCCGATAGGCTGGCAAGACGGGCGAGCGCGTTTCGATCGCCGGTATGGGCGGCTGCTTCCCAGGGGGAGATCAGATCGGTGATGTCCGGGAAACGACAATCGCGCGCATCAGTGCGCGTCGGCGGGCCGGCAAATCCGCCGAGCACGTCGAAACGCGGCACGGAGGGTAACGCGAGGAGGATCCGACCCTCGCGCGAAGCCCAGAGGAGACGTTCCGGCTCCGGGTGCATCAGAGGATCGCTCGCCCCTTCGGTGGCTATCGCCGCGCGGGCAAAGTGATCGACGGCGCCGATATACCCGGCGGCGCGGGCCAGCGCGATCAGCGCCGCGGTCGAGGCGCCCGCGCCGCCGCCAACCGGCATCGTCGCCTGGAGCGTGAAGCGGCCTTTCGCAGGCAGTCCCAGGTTGCGCAGGAACTTTCGCGCCCGTTCCGGCGTCAGCAACCTTTGCCCCGCGTCGTGGACGCGCAGGTCGGTAGCGGGTGCGAACCGCGCAGTGACACCAAGCGCACGGCAGGGAAGCGTCACGAGTGCGACGGGCCCATCGCAGCCGAGCCGCCCCTGAAGGAATTCCCCGAAATGGCCCGTGACCCGGGCGATCGTCACCCCCATCCCGGCACCCGGTTCACCGCTCCGATGGACCAGACCCGGCCGAGCCGCGTGAGGCGTGTCACTGAAAGCGGCGCGATCTCGAAACCGAGCGCATCCGCCGGATCGGTGAGTGCGCAGGAAAGCGCGGCGCGGATCGTTCCGGCATGAGCAACAATGGCAATGCGCCCGGGCCCGAGCGCCTCGAGGGCGGGCGCGACACGCGCGCGAAGATCGGCGAAACTTTCGCCGCCGGGCGGGCGATGGGTCGCGAGCCGCGCGCGCGACTGCAGGCCGAGATCCGGGATCTCCGACAGGGGCAGCCCTTCCCAGCCGCCAAAGTCCTGTTCCCAGAGCGTCGCGTCCACCGCGAGGTCCACACCCGGCCAAAGCGCGGATGCGGTCTGGCGGCAACGGCGCGCGGGGCTTGTAATCAGGCGATCGACCGGGCCGATGGCGCGCGCGAGCGGCGCAATCATCGTGGTATCGGATAGGTCCGCGTCAACGTCCGTCCGTCCGCAAAGCCGGCCGCCCGTCAGCGCCGGGGCGTGACGGATCAGGATCAGTTCTGTCGCGTGACCGATGTGCACGGTCGCATTCCTTCTTCCAAGCGCGGCCCGTTTCTGCTTTGAGATCGCGGCATGGGCAAGACCATACTCATCACCGGCGGCGCGCGGTCGGGCAAAAGCGGCATTGCCGAGACGATGGCGCTGTCCTTGGGCACGCCCGCCGTCTACATCGCGACGGCAACTGCGGAAGACGGCGAGATGGCGGAACGGATCGCAGCGCATCGGGCGCGGCGGGGTGCGGAGTGGATCACCCATGCCGAGCCGCTTGATCTGCCTTCGGTGCTGAAAGCCACCGACGGGCCGGAGCCGCGCCTGGTGGATTGCCTGACCCTGTGGCTGTCAAACCTCATGTTCGCCGGGCGCGACTGGCGGGCCGAGACGCATCGGCTGATCGACGCCCTCTATCTGCAATCGGGGCCGGTCGTCCTCGTGACGAACGAGGTCGGAAGCGGTATCGTGCCGGACAACAGGCTGACACGCGATTTCCGTGACGCGGCGGGATTTATCAACCAAGAGGTCGCTGCAACGGCGGATGAGGTCTACCTCGCCGTCTGCGGCCTTCCCATGAAAGTGAAGTGACATGAGCCTGCCTGTCTTCGATACCCTCGCCGCGATCGCGACGTTGGCCGATCAGCTTCCCGTGGCCGACGCTCATGCCGCCGCCGCCGCCCGCGACCGGCAGAACTCGCTGACGAAGCCACCGGGTTCGCTCGGTCGGCTGGAGCAGATCGCGGAATTCATGGCCGCTTGGCGGGGCACCGCGCGGCCGGAGATCTGGAAGGCACAGGCTCTCGTCTTCGCCGGAAACCACGGCGTCTGCGCGCAGGGCGTGAACCCCTATCCGCAAGAAGTGACGGCCCAGATGGTTGCCAATTTCGAAGCTGGCGGCGCGGCGATCAACCAGCTTTGCGCCGTGAACGGGGCGGAGCTGTCGGTGATAGCGCTCGAACTTTCGCGGCCGACCGGCGATTTCACAGAAGTTGTCGCGATGAACGAGGCCGACTGCCTCGACGCCTTCTGGCAGGGCGCGTCGGCGGTGGATGACGGCGCGGATATCCTGATCCTCGGCGAGATGGGGATCGGCAATTCGACGGTCGCGGCAGCTTTGGCTGCGGCCTGTTTCGGTGGTCCGGTCGCGGAATGGGTCGGGCCGGGGACCGGGTCGGACACGGCCGGTATCCGCCACAAGGTCGAGGTCATCGAACGCGGGCTGAAACGCCATGCCGACGTGATGGGCAATCCGCCCGCGATCCTCGCGGCCTTGGGAGGGCGCGAACAGTCGGCGATCTGCGGCGCGGTTCTGGCGGCGCGGTCGGCGCGGATTCCCGTGGTTCTCGACGGGTTCATCTGCACGGCCGCGGCGGCCGTGCTCTACGCGGTCGACACGCGGCTCTTGGATCATTGCCTCGTCGGCCACGTTTCGGCCGAACCGGGGCATCGCAAACTGCTGGCCGCAGTACACAAGCGTCCGGTTCTGGAATTCGACATGCGGCTAGGCGAAGGCTCGGGTGCGGCGCTCGCGCTTGGCATCGTGCGGGCCGCGCTCGCCTGCCACAACGGCATGGCGACCTTCGGCGAGGCTGGGGTGTCCGAGGCATGAGTGCCGACCGGGTCAGTGAACTGAGGCTGGCCTTCTCGCTCCTGAGCCGGATACCAATGGGAGCCATTCCGGGCGAGGTGCCGTCGATCGCTTCTTCGGGATGGGCTTGGCCCATCGTCGGGGGCGTAGTTGGCGCGCTTGCCGGTTTCGCGGCGGTGATCGCGCTCTGGTGCGGATTGCCGCCACTGATGGCGGCGTTCGTCGCTTTGGCGATCAGCGCGATCGTGACGGGCGGGATGCACGAGGATGGGGTAGCCGATGTGGCCGACGGCTTCGGTGGTGGGCGGGACCGCGCGCGGAAACTCGAGATCATGCGCGACAGCCGGGTGGGATCCTACGCTGTCCTCACGCTGATCCTCGTCGCGGGGTTTCGCGCGGCCGGGATCGCGGCGCTGGCCGGAACGGGCGCGCTGTTCTGGGCGATGGTCAGTCTCGGGGCCGCCTCCCGCGCGGGGCTCCCATTGGCACTCTGCCTGATGCCCGCTGCCCGTCGGGACGGACTCGGCCACGCCGCGTCCGGGGCAATGGGACCGGCGCGTGTGGCGCTTGGCTTTGGTATTCTGTTCCTGCTCCCGCTCGGGTTCGGAGTGACCTTGGGCGTTACATTGGCGATGTCGTTGACGGCACTGGTCATCGCGGGCCTTGCCATGCGCCAGATCGGCGGGCAGACGGGCGACGTCATGGGGGCAATGCAGATCGCGACGGAATGCGCGGGGGTCGCCGCGCTCGTTCTCATGATGGTTTGATCAAACCCTGCCGGCCGCTCGCCGCATGGTTGGGGAGCTTCGAAGGCACCCCGCTTCCAATTTGATCAAAAATCAGCAATATGCGCATCAACCTATGGAGTCCTCGCAATGGTGCCCCCTTCGGACGTGATCGCCGGTATCGACCGCAAGCGGCTCAGAGTCGTTGCCGAACGCGAAGCGAAACGTTTCGCCGCTGGCCGGAAGAAGACAAAGGCGGCGCTGGACAAGGGCGCCGCGCCGTTCCTCGACGCGGTGCCGATGCACTGGATGAAGGACTGGCCGATGCCCTTCCCGCTTCTGGTGGAAAAGGCGCACGGCGCCCGGCTGACCGATCTGGATGGCTTCGAGATCGACGATTTCTGCCTCGGCGATACAGGCTCAATGTTCGGCCACTCGCCGAAGCCGGTGGTCAAGGCGATCCGCCGTCAAGCGAAGAACGGCCTGACCTACATGCTGCCGACCGAAACGGCGCTGGAGGCCGGGGCGCTTCTGACGGAACGCTTCGGCGATTTCCGGTGGCAGATCGCGACGACGGCGACCGATGCCAACCGCTTCGCGCTGCGCGTCGCGCGGGCGGTGACCGGCAAGCCCCGGGTTCTGGTCTTCAACGGCTGCTATCACGGCACGGTCGATGACGCGATGGTGACGATCGAAGAAGGCCACACTGTAACGCGGCCCGGTCTGACCGGGCAGGTGACCGACCTCTCGACCCTCGCAGCCTGCGCGGAGTTCAACGACCTCGCGGGGGTGGCACGGCTTCTTGCCGCAGGCGACATCGCTGCCATCCTGACAGAGCCAGTGATGACGAATTCCTGCATGGTCCTGCCAGATCCCGGCTTCCATGACGGCCTGCGCGCGCTGGCCACAGAATACGGCGCGCTCCTCATCATCGACGAGACCCATACCATTTCCTCGGGCCTTGGCGGCTACACTAGCATACACGGCCTTGATCCCGATATCTTCGTTGTCGGCAAATGCGTGGCGGGCGGGATGCCAACCGCGGTCTGGGGGCTGCGCCCGAAGGTTGCGGCAGACTATCTTGCCCACAACGCCGGTCGGCCATCGGGTCATTCCGGAATGGGGACGACGCTCAGCGCCAACCCGATGCAGTTCGCCTGCCTTTGCGCCACTTTGGCCAAGGTGATGACGGCCGAGAACTACGCCCATATGGAGAAGGGCGCCGCACGCCTGCACGCGGGCTTGGGAGACGTTATCGCCAAGCGCAAGGCACCCTGGCACGCCGTCCGCGTCGGAGCACGGGTAGAGTTCATCTGCGCCGAGGGGCCGTTGCGAAACGGCACTGAGGCAACTGCTGGCCACCAGCCCGAAGTCGAGGCGACAATCCACACCGCACTGCTCAATCGCGGCTGCCTGATCGCGCCCTTTCACAATATGATGCTTGTCAGCCCAGCGACGAAGAAGCGCCAGTTAGAAAGACTGGTTGCCGCCTTCGACGAAATCCTGTCCGACCTCTTCGCCTGAGAACTCAACATGACCAATGCTTGCCCGTCCGGCGCAACCCTTGCTGAAGCCGAGGAATTCCTCGCCACCCATCCAGAGATCGAGGCGATCGACATCGTCCTGCACGATTCCAACGGCATTGGGCGCGGCAAGATCATCCGGCGGCACGAATTGCCGTCGCTCTACAAATCCGGGCGGCACATGCCGATCTCGATCCTCGGCCTCGACATTTGTGGCGAGGACGTACACGAGACCGGGCTGATCTGGGACAAGGGCGATGGCGATCTTCGTGCCTGGCCGATTCCGGGGACGCTAAAGCCCCTCCACAATACGACACCGCCACGGGCCGAAGTCCTGATGTCGCTCTACGAACTCGAAGGGCGTCCGATGACGTCCGACCCGCGTCATGCGCTGATGCGACAGGCCGAACTGTACGCCAGCCGCGGCCTGAAGCCAGCCGGTGCGTTCGAGCTGGAGTTCTTCCTTCTTGCCAAGGATCGCGGCCCGGACGGCAAGGTCCGCCCTGCCGCCGACGTCCTCGACGGCCGCGAAAGCCACAAGACCGAGGTCTATTCCGTCGATCATCTGCACGGGATGCTGCCGCTCTTCTCCGATATCTATGCCGGCGCCGCCAAGGCGGGGATCACGGCGGAGACGATGATTTCGGAATACGCGCCGGGACAGTACGAGTTGACCCTCCACTACCGCGAGGATGTGCTCCAGGCCGCCGACGACCTGATCCGCCTGAAGCGCATCGTCCGCCAGCAGGCGAGGGCGCATGGCGTTGTCGCCTGCTTCATGGCCAAACCGATCGAGGACTATGCCGGTTCGGGGATGCATTTCCATGTTTCGCTGATGAATGAAGAAAATCAGAACGTCTTCGCGGAAAAGCCGGGCGAGGGCTGGACGACGACACTTCTGCACGCGCTCGGCGGGCTTCGCGAGACGATGGCGGAATCAATGCTGGTCTTCGCGCCGCACCTGAATTCTTGGCGCCGCTTCGCCAATCAGAGCTATGCGCCGGTTTCGACGAACTGGGGCGTGAACAACCGTTCCGTAGCCCTGCGTGTACCTGCCGGTGACCTGCGCGCCCGGCGGATCGAGCATCGGCCGTCGGGCGTTGACGCGAATCCTTATCTCGTGGCGACCACCGTACTGGCTGGCATCCTTCACGGGATCGACAACCGCTTCGATCCTGGGCCGGAAACGACCGGCAACGGGTATGAGGACGATGCCGCCTCCAAGATGCCGCGCGACTGGGGTGCGGCGATCCGGGCAGCGGTGGAATCAAGCTTCCTGAAGTCTGCCCTGGGCGAGGACATGCACCGCACTTTCACCGCAGTGAAGGCGGCGGAACTGGCCCGTGTGGCGCGGACGATTTCCGAGGTTGACTTCGACCTCTACCTGCACACGGTCTGAACATTCTCTCGCAGTATCCGGCGTTTGATCGGGAAGCCGGCACCAGTCCGAGCATCGGCAGGATCCCGCGCACTCCAACAGTGGCCCGCACCGAATATCGGGAACTCCAGACGCGTTCGAACGTTGGTTCGACAGGCGCATGAACGCGCTTCGACACTGATACATAGGAGATCCAAAAGTGAAAAAGCTCATGCTTTCCACTGCGCTCATTGGCACGCTTGTGGCACCCGCTATGGTTGTGCCCGCCTTTGCGCAAGATGTTTTTCTTCCGACTGCCGCCGAGGGTGATGTCCGCGCCAGCGACTTCATCGGCAAGCGGCTCTACGCTTCTGAAAAGCCGACGGATATGACCGAATATGAAGGTGCCCAGCCGGACTGGAACGACATAGGCGAAGTGAACGACGTGCTGATGTCGCGCGAGGGTTCGGTGGATGCCGTGCTCGTCGATATCGGCGGTTTCCTTGGAATGGGTGAACATCAGGTTGCCGTTGACATGAGCGAGATCAAGTTCGTGTCCGACAGCGCTACCGCCGACGACCCGAGCGACTACTTCCTTGTCGTGACGGCAACGAAAGACGTGCTCGAGGCGGCGCCTGAATATCAGGATGCCACTGCGGCTTCGACGATGGACAATGCCGCGGCCACCGACACGGCGACCGCGCCGACGGCTGACGGGACGGACACGGCGGCAACCGGCGAAATGGCAGCGGGTACTGACGCGACCGCGAACCCCGATACCACGGCTACGACCGAAAACGCTCCGGCAGCCGATACGGAAACCATGGCCGACACCAATGCCGACGCTGCGACCGAACCGGCGACGGGAGCCGACATGACGGCCGATACCGGCGCTGCGGCCACAACGGGCGCAGATGCCTCGGCAGACAACGGTTTTGTCGCCGCGATGCCCGAGCAGATCACTTCGGAAAACTTGACGGGCGCGTCGGTCTATGACGCGACCGAACAACGCGTGGGTGAAGTTTCGGAGTTGATCCTTGATCCCGACGGCAACGCCCAGCAGGCGGTTGTCGATGTGGGCGGTTTCCTCGGCATCGGCGAAAAGCCGGTGGCGCTCGACATGACGGCGCTCAAGATCATGAAGAGTGCGGATTCCGACGAGTTGCGGGTCTATGTGGACCAGACGAAGGATCAGCTTGAAGCGATGCCGGACTACGAGAAGAGCTAACCGCTTCATACAGAGTGATTGGGCCCGCGATTTCGCGGGCCCTTTCTTTTGCGCCGTCGGGTTTCGCGGACCATGAAAATTCGGGCGGAAACAAGAAAACGGCCGCCAATCTGGCGGCCGTTTCGAATAACATCCTCCTTTCGATCACATCGGCGGTCTGCCGCGGACCGCGCGGGCGATCATTGCGATCACGAAGAGGACTATGAAGATAAGGAAGAGGATCTTGGCGATCCCCACCGACGCGCCTGCGATGCCACCGAAGCCGAGAACACCGGCGATAATCGCGATTACCAGGAAGGTAATTGCCCATCCAAGCATTTGATTTCTCCTTTTGAGCATCTGGCTCTTTGCGATGCACCTGTAACGCGGTTCCGCACGCAACGGTTCCACCCCGACTGGCGCTGAAGGGTCGTCCATCTGGCGAACGGGCAGATCGCGCATATATTCGATGATAGACAGCACGTACCGGAAGGAAGGCAAAATGGGTGGAATGAACATGACCGGCTATGGCGGTATAGGCGGGCTGCTCGTCCTGGGACTCGATATCTGGGCCATCGTGTCGGTCCTCGGCTCATCGGCTTCGTCGGGCCGCAAGGCAATTTGGATTCTTCTTATAGTGGTGTTGCCGCTGCTCGGCTTCATCATCTGGCTTGTCGCCGGACCGAAGGGCGCGTCTTCCGGCATCTGAGTACGGAACCCGCCACTGCCCGAGAGCGTTTTGTTCACAGGTAACGGCGGCTCGGTCAGCGCCTCGCCGTCGAACAGGTCAATAACATTCGGTCGCATGTCGCGCCCGATGCTGCAAAGGAGTTTCTGCCATGTCCGATACGACGAAGGAAAAGGCCCGTGAAGCGGCGGAGGCGATCCGTGAAACCGGCGAGTCGGCGTTGAAAGACGCGCGGTCATCGGCCGCCTCGACAACCACGCGCCTCAAGGACGCAGCTGGCGAAGCCGTGGACAATGCGCGAAAAGGGGCCGCCGATCAGGGAGACCGCGCCGCCTCCGCCCTTCATGACAGAGCCGATAGTCTGGATGAGGACGGCGTCCAGCGTCGGCTCCTTAAATCACTGGCCGGCGGGATGGAAAGCCTCTCGACCCGTGTGCGCGAAGGTAGCATTAGCCAGGTCATCAGCGATGCCGAGAATTTCGCCCGGCGTAACCCGATGCTGTTCATCGCGGGCGCGGCGCTTGCGGGATTCGCAATTGCCCGCATGACGCAGTCGCGCCGCGATAACGGCGAGGATGCGTGATGCCCGAAGCCAACGGTCAGCCATCGGCGGCCCGGCTTATTTCGCAGGCGCTTGCCCATCTGATGGCGATCCTGCGCGGTGAGATCGCTCTGGCCAAGGCAGAGGCTCGACAAAGCGCCGCCCTGATCGGCGGTGCAATAGGCATGATCGCCGTCGCCGCGGTGCTGGCCGTGGTCGGGTTGAATACGCTGGTGGGAGCGGCCATCGTCGCCCTCGTCGGGGCGGGTATATCGCAACTGACAGCCACGCTCATGGTGGGCGTGGCGCTTATGCTGTTGGCTCTATTGTTCTTTTTCGCGGCGCGGGCACAGCTTAAGGCCGCGGGCATGGCGCCGAACCGGGTGGCATCGAGCCTGCGCCGTGACACCGCCGCCGTAAAGGGAGGGTCCACAGATGTCTGAAGAACGCCGCACCATCGACGAAATCGAGGCGAAGCTGGAACGTGAGCGTTTGGCGCTTCAGGCGAACCTCACCGCGCTTCAGGAGAAGATGAGCCTGAAAGGTATGGCGCAGGAAGCGAGAGGGATCCTAAGTCCCGCTACGGCCTCCGCCGCGAAGAGCGTGGCCGCGTCGTTCGACGATACGGTCCGATCGCATCCGGTCGCAACCTTGCTTGCCGGCGCGGGACTTGTGTGGCTCGCCCTTGGCAAAAGTGGGCAGAAACGTCCTTCGCAGCCTGCCGTCAAGCAATCGGGTATCGGCGCGAACGTTGCCTCTAGCGTGGGTGCGGCGGCGACGATTGCCAGCGCGGTCGCTGCGATGGACCCCGGCGATATTCGAGCCGTCGCCAATGAGATCGACAAGATCTACCGCGCGGGCGCGAAGAAACTGCGGGAGCTTGATGCCGAAGTCCGGCGCAAGGCCCATGAAGCGCGCGAGGGCTTGCGGGACAAGTCCGAAAAAGCGGGCGACTTCGCCACCGAGAAGGCGAAGATCGTCGCGGACGTCGCCGCCCAGGTCAAGGAGCGTCTAGGAGCCGGCCTCGACGATCTTTCCGAGGAAGCCGTATCAGCCGTGGTCGCGGCACGCGAGCGCGCTTATGTCGCCAAGCGTCAGGCGAGCGCGAAGGCCAGCGCCGCCTACGCCGAGATCGCGGCGGTGGTGGACAGGCATCCAGTCGCGATAGGGATCGCCGCATTTGCCATCGGAGCCCTGGCGGCCTTCGCCCCCAGAGCCGGCTCCGATCAAGATGCGGGAATCGAGACGGTTTAAGACACCGCGTCAGGCGCGGCGCCGTCGCTGTGAAGACGAGGGTATTTCAGAAATCCCGTCGCAGTGCGCCACGGCCACTTCTAAACGTGGCGGGGCCTGACCTGGTATGGGTCAGATTGACCGTAGCGGCGTGAGGGCGCTCTCTAAAAAGAACGTGGCCGCACGCGGTTGCGTGCGGCCACGTATCAAGGGTCGGTCGGGTGGCGTCAGATATCCTTGGACCAGTTGTCCACTTCCTGTTCCGCCCTTTCCTTTGCATAACCGTATTTCCGCTGGAGCAGGCCCACCATCTGGTCACGCTTGCCTTCGATCTTGTCCAGATCGTCATTTGTCAAGTCGCCCCACTTCTCCTTGGCCTGACCTTTGAATTCTTTCCAGCTGCCGGCGATTTGATCCCAGTTCATCATGGTTTCCTTTCATTGGACGTTTCCAGCAAGTCAACGCAAGGAGCGGGCTTTCGTTCCGGGAAAGCTTTGCCAACTCATGGCTTTAAGCGGCAATGCGCCAAGGGAGACGCCCGACGAAAGTGCGGGGAACAAGGATCCGGGGCTATTCCGCCGCGGCCTCGGTATCGTCAGATGCCCTGCGGCGCTGTTCGGCCTCAGAGAGCTCCCGCAGAGGAAAGATCACGCGAAGCCGGTATGTCCTTTCGTCGATCTCGCGGTCAAGGGTGCCGCCCAATTGCCGGACGAAGGCATTGATGAGCTGGGTGCCGAGGCCCCCGCCTTCGTCCGTTTCTTCGTCACGGACGCCGAGCTGGCTTGATGAATTCTCGATGACCAGCGCCCCGGAGCCGCCGTCCGTTCGCTTCAGACTGACGCGCAGCGCGGCATTTGGGCCGTCGCCATCGGCGTGGGGCGTGTATTTTACGGCATTCGTCAGCGCCTCGGTCAGCAGAAGAGCGAGAGGCACGGCCTGATCCGGCGTCAGATTCAAGTCGTCGAAGTTAGTACTGACGTCGAAGCGACGCTCGGGAACAACCGTCATGCGTATGATCTGGCTGACGATCTCCGGGAACAGTTCGTTAACGCGGATGTCGGCCTGGCCGGACGTTTGGTAAAGGCCCTTGTGGATGGTGGCGAGGCTCATCACCCGGTCCTGCAATCCCTTCATGAGGAATTTCGCTTCGATCGACTTCGTCTTGCGCATCTGCATGTTCATGATCGAGGCGATGAGTTGGAGGTTGTTCTTCACGCGGTGATGCACTTCGCGTAGCAGCACTTCTTTCTGATGAAGCGAATTTTCAAGTTCCGCTTCGTCGTGCAGGATCGCGTCCGTCATCCGCTCGAAAGCTTCTGCGGCCTCGCGCATCTCCACCGGAGCGCCCGTCATGTCGAGGTCCACGACACGTCGGCGACCGCCGGAAAAGTCCACGATGGCACGCCGCAGGCGGCGCACATACGTCGTGACCATGCTCTCGGCGGCCAGCCAGGCTGCGATGAGGCAGGCTGCCCACATGAGAAGCGGGAAGAGTATGGCGGGCAGGTTGCGCAGAATGGCCCAGGAGCTTTGACTCGCCGGCCAGCTTCCCAAGGCAAAAAGGCCGGCGTCGACCAGCTTCATCACGGAAAAGGCGCGTTCCACCCCCGAGGTGTCAGGGCCGGTGAAAGTCATGAAATTCTGTTGGGTGAGGGACACCAGGGATCGGTCGGCCGGCAACAACGCCGTCGGATCGCCGGATTCCCGGCTCGCGGAGAGAATCCTGCCGTCCTTGTCGAAGAGAACCAGCGCGAAATTGTTTGTCTGCTGGGGCGGGTTTTCCGGGTTCATAAGCCGCGAATGCGGCATGTTGACCAGCGTGTAGCCTGCGTGCTCGCCCTGCATGCCCTCGACGGGATGCAGCGCGGCGAGACCCGTGGACTCACCCTTTGCCGTTTTCCTTGTGGACAGGAGCGTGACGTCCGGCGGCGCAGGGAGTTTGGAGATGCCGGACAGATCGATTGGCGCAATCTTGGCCCCGTCAGAGGAACAGACGATGCTCCCATCCGGAGCGACGAACGCGGCATAGGTGTAAACCTCGGACGCATTGACCGCTTCCCCCATCGCCGCTCCGCAATCCGTCCGGTTCGTCGCAATGAACCGACGCATGATCGCCGCAAGAACTTCCGAAGCGCCTTGCCCCTGCCGGATGAGCCGCAGTTCGGGCGATACGGCCCGCAGGGTTTCGCCCATTAGTGCCGCCTCGGAGCGCGCCCGCGCTTCGTTCATGAGACTGCGTGCCTGAAGCACCGCCAACAGTCCGACGGGCAGGAGCGCCATGGAGAGAACAAAACCGAGGCGAACGCCCAACCGGTCAAGGATTCTGCGTCTCTTGCCCAACCACCAACTCATGCCGCCTGAATACCGGATTTGCTCAACACCGCACCGGTGGCACCGTCCACTCCCGAGAAAATGCCTTCGCCCTCCTTGAGGCCGAGGAGATCGCAGAGCTTTGCGCGCGCGCGATTGGCGCGGCTCTTGACCGTACCGACGGCCACGCCGGTCATCTCTGCCGCTTCCTCATAGGAAAAGCCCTCGGCGCCCACGAGGATGAGAACCTCGCGCTGCTCCGGAGTTAGCTTGTCGAACGCGTTTCGAAAATCTGCGAAGGCGAGCCGTCCGTCATGCGCTGGTTTTTCATAAAGGCTGGCAGTGTGAACGCCATCGGTGTCCGGAACCTCGCGCTTGGTCTTGCGCTTGCCGGAAAAGAAGGTGTTGCGAAGTATCGTGAACAGCCATGCGCGAAGATTCGAACCGGGTTCGAACTTGTCGAAATTGCTCCACGCCTTGACGATCGTATCCTGCACCAGATCGTCCGCCGCTGATGAGTTGCGGGTCAGGCTGATGGCGAAGGCCCGCAATGCAGGGAGATGCGAGGGCAACTCGTCGCGTGGATCGCTCGGGTTGGCATCCTTCTGCTTCACCTGTCGATCTCCTTCTTACGAAGTTCGTCAAGCAATGCCTGAAAGCGATCCGGAATCTGGTCTTCCAGCGCTTCCTCATAAACGCGCCGCAAATTCTCATTGATCGCCGATTCTATCGGCGATTGCGCGCGTTCGTCTTTTTCGCGTCCCAACATCCTGCTCTCACTTGCACTTCTCTTTTTCGATACGGCTCAAATTCGTCTTGCCTCGCGGAGCAAACGCATCCGGCAATGAATAAGTTCCAAAGAGAATAACAAACTGAAGATTTTGTGGAACCAAACGTTTCGAACGGCGTTTGGTTCCGAATTAATTGGAAAAGTGGGGACACTCATGACCAACATGGGAACTTCGGATGCCGTGTCGGCGATCGCGGCCAACCTTCCCTTACTGCGGCGCTACGCCCGCGCACTCACCGGAAGTCAGCAGACTGGCGATAACTACGCTGCGGCGACGCTTGAAGCGATGCTGGCAGATCCGACGAGGATAAGCCAACAATTGCCGCCAAAGACCGCGCTTTTCCACGCGTTCCACCTTGTCTGGAGTACCGCCGGCGCGCCGCTTGGCGAGCCCGACAGCCGACTTTCCGGCCGCGCCCAGGATCACATGGCGGCGCTTACACCAAATACGCGCGAAGCGCTGATGCTTCACGCGATCGAAGGTTTCAGCTATCCCGAAATCGCCGAGATCATGGGGATCGACGCCGATGAGGCGGATGAACTCGTGGCGATTGCCAAGCGCGAAATGGCCAACTCGATCGCCGGTTCCATCCTCATCATCGAAGACGAGGCGATCATCGCCATGGATATCGAGACAATCGTCACCGAGATGGGGCACCGGGTAACCGGCATCGCGCCGACCCGCCGGACAGCCGTCGACCTCGCCGCTCAGGAACGGCCCGATCTGATCCTGGCCGACATCCAGTTGGCCGACAATTCCTCGGGCATCGACGCTGTGAACGACATCCTGACGCAGTTCGATGATATCCCCGTCATCTTCATCACAGCATTCCCGGAACGGCTGCTGACCGGCAAGCCATCTGAACCCGCCTTCCTTATCACCAAGCCTTATGCCGAGGATCACGTCCGCTCGGCGGTCAGCCAGGCGATGTTCTTTTCATCGACAGAGACACTCTGTGGCTTGACTTCCCACCCGGTGGCGTGGACCGGCCGGGCGGCGATCAGCAGTCCGGCTTTGTGCACAGCAGAGCGGCAACATCCCGTCGGTTATAGGGACGCAGAAGGAATGAGGTGCCGTCTATGTGCCGATGACGGTCAGCAAGATCCTCGGCAGCGTCACCGAAAAGCACAATCCTGGCGTTGATCTTCCGCAGACGGTCCAAAGCCGCATCCCAAGAGCCACCGAGCAGATCGAGCTCGATGAAGCTCGCTTCGATCGGGCAGTTTCCGGAAATCGCGTCGATGAATTCGGCGAGGCGGGAGACCTGCCTCACGTTGGAATTCGGTTTGTTGTAGGCGATCTCCTCGGCAATGTCATCCGCGATGACGGTCTCCGAGAGGAACAGGATGTACGATCCCACATCTCTGGCAGCAGGTTTCTTGAGCATTCCCACACCCTTTCAAAGAAGGATGGATAAGGAACCAATTCGCGTCGCCGCGCATTAAACCACGACATAGCCCCGCGAAAGGTTGAACCCCATGTCACGCGTCGAATGTCGCGCTTGCCCGCTGCGCGAACGGGAGGTGTTCTTCCCCTTCAGCGAGGAGGAACTTGCCTATATGGAGCGCTTCAAAGTCGGCGAAATGACGCTCGATGCGGGGCGCACATTCCTTGAGGAAGGATCGTCGAGTCCGCAGATTTTCACCGTGCTGCGCGGCATGGGCGTCCGCTACAAGCTGCTCGAAAACGGGGCGCGGCAGGTCGTCAACTTCCTGCTGCCGGGGGACTTCGTGGGACTTCAGGCGGCAATCATGGGCGAGATGAAGCACTCCGCCGAGGCGACAACCGAAGTGCGGCTCTGTGTGTTCGACCGCAGCGAATTCTGGTCGCTGTTCCAGCGGCATCCGTCGCGCGCCTTCGATGTCACATGGCTTGCGGCCATGGAAGAACACTATCTCGGAGAAACCGTCGCCACTATCGGCCAGCGGGATGCGCGCCAGCGTGTCGCCTGGGCGCTTCTCAAACTGTTTCAGCGGCTCCGCGCTGTCGGTCTGGGTGCGAAGCACATGGTTCCTTTGCCATATCGACAACAGGATCTCGCCGATGCGTTGGGCCTCTCGCTGGTTCATACCAACAAGACTTTGGCGCGGCTTCGTGAACTGGGACTGGCAACGTGGCATGATTCAGTGCTCACGATCGACGATCCGTCGCGGTTGGCCGACGAGGCGCTAACTGACCTCGATGAGCCGTCGAAGCGGCCCTTGATGTAAAAAAATGCCGGAGACTGCGGGACAGTCTCCGGCAAGGAAGAGCGCGTGATTGGCGCGCATCTCCCGGCCAGACGCCACTTTTGGAAAGGGGACAAGCGCCAGCCGTAATCCAAACGCCTTCCATCCAGCGAAGTTCCATAAGTGCAGCCCGCCGCGCAGACTTTCTCACTTTCCGGCCTTACGTGGCGTCATTTCGCCGATGCGCAACTGTCCGGGGAACCGGACGCCCTCGCGAAGGTTGTTACAGCATGCGGTCCGGGCGCATCTCCTGCCGAGATGTGAACGTGAACGAAATAATGATTGGAGTTTCAAATGCTTCGCACCATGCTTCTTACCGCCGTATCGGCTCTGACGCTCATCGCGGCAGCGCCGACCTTTGCCGAGACAATGGTGAAGGATGTCTCTGTCGAGATGGACATGAGCGCCATCAAGAATGAGAAAGCCGCCGCCTATTGGGCGAACGCAGCGGACGATCTGGAAAACGCCATTGCGTCGCGCGTGGCGGATCGTGTCGCCGACAAGGGCGCGACGGTACAGGTCGATATCGACGAATTGTCAGTGGCCGACTGGTTCGAGACGGCGTTCAATGTCGACCAGTCGCAACTCAAGGGCCATGTTCTTCTGATGGACAACGGCACCCATGTCGGCTCGTACGATGTCTCCGTGAGCTTTAAGGACGCGGTGTTGGTTATGCCGGAAGGTACTGATGTCGCCGCCATAGCGCCGGACAACCGCGACTACTACTCCGCAATGATCGGCAAGTTTGCCGATGCGGTGGTGGCCCAGTTGAATTGATGCGCTGACGCGCCTTTTGCCAGAGCTACGATATTCGAATGGGGTAGGGTAACGAGTGGGGGCAATATTTGCCGGCCCGCCTCCGCTTCCAGTCATGGTCGCGGGGGCGGGCGCTTTTTCAGATTCGGGGCTTTCGCGCGGCAAGGTGTGTCGGACAGTGTTCTCCTGAATCCAGAACCGGAATCATGCGTTCCCAGACATCGATATTCTGCCGCACGAATGCCTCACCGACGATCTGTGCGGCTTTCTGCCCGGTATCGCCTTTCAAGCGCACAAGTTCAGCCCGCGCCTGGGTGCAATACCATTGGTTCCGAGATGTGGTTCGAATGCTTTCAAAGCCCGCGCTTTCCATCGCCGCGACGTAGCGCGCTGCGGTCGCCATCCCGAAATCCAGGCCTTCGGCGGCGATATACTCTGCCATGCGCGGCGAAATATCTTCGGTTCCGATCAGCCAATCCGAGGCGATGAACCAGCCTCCGGGCACGAGCACGCGGAAAACGTCGGCCATCAAGGCGCGCTTGTCGGCAATATGGATGATCGAATCCTTCGAAAAAACCACCTCGAAGCAGTCCGGTGGAAAGGGCAATGGACCCGGCGCTGCCTTGACAAGTCCGATGCGATTCGAGAGGCCCGACCTGTCGACAAGGCGGCGGGCGTGGGAAAGCACAGGGTCCTCAACGTCAAGGCCGGTGACATAGCCGGCGCCATGACGAGAGACGAGCGCCACGTCGATGCCGCCCGCGCCGCAGCCGATGTCCAGAACCGTGCGCCCGACAATGTCATGGCCTAACAGAACGCGCGCGACTTCCTCGGGACCGCCGGGGGAGAGGAAGCCTTCGCCCCAGAGCGCCTCGAGCATGTCGATCATCTGCTGCGGATAATGGTCTTCGCCCATAGCCCTATCCTCCGAAAGCGCCGGCCTGGTGCACGCGCTGTCCCCTGAAAAGGCTCAACATCACCTCGACTTCCGCGATGGCGTAGGAATCGCAGGCGAAAATGTCGCGATCCAGCACGATAAGATCGCCGGAGTATCCCGGTTTCAGCGCGCCGGTATAGCCCGCACGCCAACAGGCGGCTGCGGCATGCGTAGTGTAGCCGCATACAGCCTCCATGACGCTGAGCCGTCTCGTCAGGGAAAAACGGTTCCGACCGGCCACGACGACGCGGTGGCTCGCGCGTCACTGCGGTGCCGATGATCTCGAACGGATTAAGCGTGCTTACCGCCCAGTCGGAATTGATGCAGTAAGGGGCGCCGGCCTCGATGAGGGAGCGGAAAGCGTAGGTCCACGGCGCGCGCGCTCCACCAATCATCGCCATGGTGTCATCCGGAATGATCGGGTCGCTGGCCGCCCAGAGAGGTTGCAGATTGGCCATCACGCCAAGTGCGGCGAAACGCGGGCGGTCGTCCGGATGTACGACCTGGCAATGGGCGATCTGGTGGAGCGACGGCCAGTAGCCGTTCGCGCGTCGCGCAGCGGCGAAACCATTCAGTGCGGCGCGGGCGGCGGCGTCGCCGATGCAGTGAACATGAATCTGGAAGCGATGAGCGTCGAGCGCCGTGAAAAGCGCGTCGATCTGATCCGGCTCGAACATCAGGGGCGCATTGCCGCCGGAGGCATCGGCATAGGGCGCGACCAGCGCGGCGGTTCGGTTCTCGAGCCCGCCGTCAAGAAAGAACTTCGCCGCGTTCAGGTGGAACATATCCGTCCGGTGCGCATCCCGCCGCGTGATCAGTCGGTCGAGCATCGTGTCGACCGTGTCGGCGACCATGACCTGCGATGCGCCCGCCACGCGCAGGGTCAGTTCATCTCCCTGCGACGCCGCACCATAGATTCGGACATGATGATCGAGAATGCAGGGGTCGATGATGCCAGTGATGCCGTGCCGGTTGGCGTGGGCCTGTCCTGCGGCCAAGCCGGCCTTCAGCGTGAGGTTGTCAGTCTGCGGCAGCCGGTCAGTCGCCCAGAGGATCGCCTCTTCGTGGAGCATTCCCGTCGCGCCGCCGAGGTGGTCGCGGACGATATGGCCGTTCGGCGGGTCGGGGGTATCGTCGCGGATGCCGATCATTGCGACGGCGGCGGAGTTCATGCAGGCATTGTGGAAATTGCTGTCGTAGATCAGACAGGGCCGGTCCGGCACGACGCGATCAAGCACGTCGCGCGTCAGGTTGTGGTCACCGAAGAAACCCGGTTGCCAGCCCGCACCCCAGATCATCGGCCCGCCTTGCGTCCGTGCATGGGCGCCCATCGCGGCGGCGATCTCGTCGAGCGTCGTGCAATCGTAAAGCTGCGCCGTTTCGACCAGATCGGTGCCGCCGTTCAGAAGATGGATATGCGCATCCTGAAAGCCAGGCAGGACAAGCCGGCCGCCTGCATCGATGATCTCGGGACAGTCGGTACCATGCCGCAACCCAGCCGGGTCGTCGCTGAGGGCAATGATCCGACCGTCACGGATCAGGATCGACCCTGCGCTGCGGCGGGACGCGTCCATCGTGCAAATGTCGGCATTCTCCACAAGAACATCGGTCATAGTTGGCGCGACTCCAGTTCGGCCCAATCATCCGCGTGGACGACGCGAGCCGGTATTTGGGCATCCTGTGTCCAGCCATAGAGGCAGAGGAAAGGCAAAGGGCCGACCTTGGTCAGATGTGGTTGATTGGGACCGTTCCAGATAGGGTCATGTGCGTTCAGAATGGTCAGCGGCGCGCCGGGAGCGAAGCGCCAGCCGTGCGGGCCGGTGAGCGGCATGTAAAGTTCCGGCGCCGGATGGGCGTGATCGCGGTAAAGTAGATTGGGCGCCATGAGGAAGAGGCCGAAATCGAAATCTCCGGCATGATAGGGTGCGCATTCACCGACCAGCGACGCAAATGCATGGCTGTTGGCGAAGACCGCGCCGATCTCTTCCGGCGGATAGTCGTCATAGGTGATCCAGTTTAGATGGGATGCGGCGGCCGCGATGGCGGTCGCCAGCGCGGGATGCGTTCCGTCGAGACTACCGAGTGCTGCACCGAGGCAGGCCTCGACCACCGCGTTTGGTACGAAGGACGAACTCACCGGCGCGGCGACTGCCCGGGCGAGGCCAAGACGCACTTCCGTCACGCCGGGGCCGGATAGGTGCGAAAGATAACGGTCGGCCTCGGCGAAAAGCGTATCCAGCCGCGCCGACGCTCTGCCGGGCTTGGGGATCGGGCGCAGCCCACGTTCGAGAAGAAGCGGTGCCGGATCTTGCGCGTCGAGCGGAGAGCAGATTCGATAGACTTCGACGGCCTCTTCGGACAGGAGGCCGCGTCTGTAGAGCGCCATCGCCGCGCCATAGCGCACCCGGCCGGAACCGGGCTCTCCCAAAGGGGTGCGCAGCAATATCAGGGGATCATTCATTCGCGCGATAGGCCAGTCTGGCGTCGCGGTCCCGGCGCTTCTCCGCACGGCTCATCATCCACCCGGCGATCGCGACGCCTGTTCCGACGACCAGAACGATCAGCGTAGCGAGGGCGTTGATGTCGGGTGTTACCCCAAGCTTGACCTTCGACCAGATCAGAAGCGGCAGGGTGGTATTGCCTGGCCCGGTGGTGAAGGAGGTGATGACGACATCATCGAGCGAGATTGTGAAGGCCAGAAGCCAGCCCGACAGGATCGCCGGGAAGATCACCGGCAGAGTGATGTCGAACATCACCTGCCAGGGCTTGGAGCCGAGATCCATCGCGGCCTCCTCGATGTCCTTTTCCGCCTGCAACATCCGCGACTGTACGATGGTGGCGACATAGACGAGCGAAAAGGTGATATGGGCAAGCGTGATCGTCGTGAAGCCGCGCGTCGCGGGCCAGCCAACCCATTCCGCCATCAGGATGAAAAGCATCAGGGAGGAGATGCCGGTGATGACGTCCGGCATGATGAGCGGCGCCGTCACCATGCCCGTAAAGAAAAGCCGCCCGCGGAACTTCCGGAACCGGGCGAGCGTGATCCCCGCCATCGTGCCAAGGATCGTCGCCATCGTGGCCGAGATGAGCGCGATCCTTAGCGACAGGAACAGGGCCTCGCCAACCTGCCGGTTGGAGAAGAGCGAGACATACCATTTCGTCGAAAAGCCACCCCATATGGTCGCCAGCCGCGAGCCGTTGAACGAGTAGACCATCATCGACAGGATCGGGATGTAAAAGAAGGCGAATCCGAAGCAGAGGACGGAAATCAGGAAGATCGGGCGGCGGTTCATGGCGTGTCCTCCTCCCGATGTTCGGCTTTGGCCTGGAAGTGGCTGTAGAGAACCGTGGGCACAACCATCAATAGCAGCAGCGAGACGGCGATCGACGACGCCATCGGCCAATCGCGGGATGAGGTGAATTCATCCGATATGACGCGGCCGATCATCGGCGATGAGGCGTCGCCGACGAGGGTCGGGATGACGAGTTCCCCTGCCGCGGGGATGAACACCAGAAGCCCACCCGCGATGATGCCGGGAATGGATTGCGGCAGCGTGACGTCCCAGAAAACTCCGAAAGGCCGTGTCCCGAGGTCCATCGCCGCCTCGTCCAGTGTCGGGTCGAGGCGTTCGAGATTGGCGTAGAGCGGCAGGATCATGAAGGGCAGATAGGTGTAGACCATCACGAGGACGACGGCGAAGTTGGAATGCATCATGGGGATCGAGTTCACCGCCCAACTGTCCGGCGTGATCGTGTTCCACAGAGCGGTCAGCAACTTGTTGAACCAGCTGCTCTTTCCCATCAGCCCCATCCACGCATAGACGCGCAGGAGGAACGAAGTCCAGAACGGCAAGATGATGAGCATCAGCAGGATATTCCGCCAACCGCGCGGCATTCGGGTGAGGCCAAGCGCCATCGGATACCCGATCAGCAAGCAAAGGATCATCGCCCCGAGCGCGTTGAAGAGTGAGGTGACGAAGGCGCGGATATAGAGCTCGTCGGTGAAAAGCCGTTCATAACCCGCCATGTTGATTGCGGGGTTTTCGCCACCATAGCCAAAAGGTGGGGCGGTTGGCGTGCGCGTAGCAACGCTCATCGCGATGACGATGAGGAAGGGCAGAAGGAAGAAGACGAGAAGCCAGATGTAGGGCGCGGTGATGATGATGTCCGACCAGCCACGCCGGTTGAACCAGTCCGAAAGGCGGGAATGTTTCCGGGCGCTCATCCGGCTATTCCGTCAGCAGGATGGCGGCGGAGGGGTCGAATGACAGCCAGACCTTGTCGTACCAGTCGGGCCGTCCGGCTTCGGCGCGTTTCGCGTTCACGCCGTGGACCGAGATCAGATGGCCGCCCGGCAGCGTGATGCGGTAGAGACTGTCCTTGCCGAAATAGGCGATGTCCTTGATCTCGCCCGCGAGCGCGTTCGCCCCCTCGGGCCGCTCGCGCGAAATCGTCACCTTTTCGGGGCGCAGGGCGACCGTCACAGGCTGACCGACGGACGCCGATGGAATGCTTCGGGCGGCGATTTCGGTCGCAAAGGCTGGGACCTCGACCCGGGCAATGTCGTGTTCAATCCCCGTCACCAGCCCGTCGAAAGAGGTGATGGACCCGATGAACCCCGCGACGAAGCGGGAATTCGGAAACTCGTAGATTTCCGTCGGTGTTCCGACTTGCCGGACTTCGCCCTTGTCCATGACGGCGAGCCGGTCGGCCAGCGTCATCGCCTCTTCCTGATCGTGGGTCACGACGATGAAGGTGACGCCGGTGCGTTCCTGGATGCTCATCAGCTCGAACTGGGTATGCTCGCGCAACTTCTTGTCGAGAGCGGCAAGCGGTTCGTCGAGGAGGAGGAGCTTCGGTTGCCGCGCAAGCGCACGAGCGAGGGCCACGCGCTGCCGCTGGCCCCCCGAAATCTGGTGTGGCTTGCGGTGTGCGAACTCCGTCAGTTGCACCAGGTCCAGAACCTCGCGGACGCGGTCGGCCTTCGCCGCTTTGCTCAGCTTTTCATGCTTGAGCCCATAGCCGATGTTCTTCTTCACGCTCATATGCGGAAACAGCGCATAGCTCTGGAACATCATGTGGACCGGGCGCTCCCATGGGGGAACGCCCGTCATGTCCTGCCCGTCGAGGAAGATGCGCCCTTGGCTCGGTTCCTCGAATCCGGCGAGCATTCTCAGCAGCGTCGTCTTGCCGCAACCGGAGCCACCCAGAAGGGCGAAGATCTCGCCCTCCGCGACGGACAGGTTCACGTCATGCACTGCCTGAAACGTCCCGAACATCTTCGAGACGCCTTCGATCCGCACGAAGGGGTCCGGCACGATGTCAGCCTGCCTTGATCTGCGCGAAGGCCCGCGTGATGTCGCGGTCCTGCTCCTCGCTCTGCGGCTTCGGTGTGTACATCCGGCTCAGCGTTTCCGCGTCGGGATATACAGCGGGATCGGTGCGGATGGATTCGTCGACCAACGGTGTCGCGGCGTTGTTTGCATTCGCATAGCCGGTGTAGTCGGTGCAGGCCGCGATGACCTCTGGTCGCAGCAGGTAGTCGATGAACTTGTAACCGTTGTCCTTGTTCTTGGCATCAATGGGCATGCACCAGAGGTCGAACCAGGCCGGCGCGCCAGTCTTCGGCACGAAGTACTCCAAATTGATGTCGATCCCCGCTTCTTCGGCACGAGATTTGGCGACGCCGTAGTCACCCGACCAGCTGTTGGCAACGCACAACTCGCCGTTCGGAAGGGACGTGAGGTAGTTCGAGTTATCAAAGGTCGCGATATATTCGCGGATTGGCTTGAACGCCTCGGCCATCTTCTCGTATTCCGCCGGACCTGCGGTATTCGGGTCAAGGCCGAGATAGCTCAGCACCATAAAGCCGATATCGGTCGGGCTGTCGAGAATCGAGATCCCGCAATCTGCGAGCTTCGCCGCGTTTTCCGGCTTGAAGATCGTGTCGAGACTGCCAAGATCGGCATCCGGCAGGCGTTTCTTAACCATGTCGACGTTGTAGGCAAAGCCGACAGAGCCCCACATATATGGCACGCCATATTCATTGCCGGGATCGAAACCTTCGACGATCTTCAGGACGCCGGGGTCGAGGTTACCCCAGCCGGTCAACTTGGAGCGGTCGAGCTTTTCATAGACGCCTGCTTTGACGAACTGATGCAGCGACAAGCCCGCCATGAGAACGACGTCATAGCCTGTCGAGCCAGCCAGAACCTTGGCCTGCATTTCTTCGGAACTGGCGTAGAGGTCGTAGACGACGCCGATCCCGGTTTCGGCCTCGAAATCGGCGATGGTGGTTTCGCCGATATAGTCCGACCAGTTATAGACATTGACCGTGCCTGCCTGAGCCCAAGAGGGCCGAACGTAAGGTGTGGCAAGAACGGCGCCCAGCGCCGACAGTGCAGTACGTCGTGTCAGTTTCATGGTCGTCTCCCCGTTTGTTTTTTTAAGCTTATCCGGCGCTTGTTGACTGGCAAATCAATTCGTCATTGCGCCGGACGATTTCGTCTTCCGGTGGTGCGTCGTCGGTTCTCATGATCGGAATGAGCGTGCGGAGCCCGTCATGATGGCGCTTCAGCCCCCATTCCTGGTCCGAGAGGTGGAACCCGTCGAAGGCCGAGGACAACATCGACTCGTTCGACCAGATCGAAAGCTGCTGATCCTCGGCCGAGGTATCCCGGTCGATCCGCATGGCGAGATAGCGGGCAAGACACTGCTCCCGGTCCTCATCCGGGCGCCGGTAGAGCTTGCCGGTCAGGCGCGTGTTGCCGAGGTCGAGCGGGATGTCATGATAGAACTGGATCGATTCCGGCGTGAAGGCAAATACCTGGTTCGGGAAAAGCCCGTAGTAGGTCCAGACGTTGCGCAACCTTTCGGGAAGCTGGTCCTGTGTCGGCGCATGTTTCAGGTAGTTGCGCACCGACCAGCGGCGGCCGGGCTTGTCGCCGAAATATCCCGCCGAATAGTGGAGTCCGTTCGGCAGGTAATGATCGCGGTAGTCGCGCCCATAAAGGTCCTGAAGCGCGGGGTGCGCCATCGGGACGTGGTATCCTTCGTTGTCCACATCGCGCACTGACTTCCAGTTGACCGGGAGGTCGACCGACCAGTCAGGCACCTTCACCGGCACGATCTCCTCCGCCCGATAGGCGGCGAAGTCGTCCGCGTAGGGGGCGAGCAATGTGGCAATGTCGGGCTGAGGGCCAGGTTTGAAACGCAGAAACAGGAACCCGTGGAAGGTGCCGAGTTCGATCGGCTTCAGCCCGAATTCCGATTTGTCGAGTTCTCCGAAGGTCGAGGGCTGCGCCGCGCCCCTGAGTGAGCCGTCAAGGTTATAGACCCAGCCATGGAAGGGGCAGACGATGGCGCCCTTGCAATGCCCCTCTTCGCCATCCACGACCCGCGCGCCGCGATGGCGGCAAAGATTGTGGAACGCCCGCACCGCACCGTCCTGCCCGCGCATCACGACCGCGCGTTCGCCCAGCATGTCGAAGCCGAGCCAGTCGCCCGCCGCGGGGATGTCATTCTCGTGCCCGACGACCTGCCAGTGGGTCAGGAACACATGATCGCGCTCAAGCTCGAAAAGGGCTGGGGAATGATAGGTCCAGGCGGGAAGGCCGCGCCGGTCCCATTCGTTCGGGATGGGCAGGCTCCGTCGCGAAAAATCGTTCATGGCATTACCTCCATTTCACGTAAGACCCATTGGTGGAAGCGATGGATCTCGTATTCCTCGGGCATCAGCCGCCCGCGCTCATAGGCGGGCGAGGCTATTCCGCGTTGGTTCATCTCGCAGGCGTCGCCGTCCTGGCCGAGGACGATCTTGGCGAAATCCGCCACGCGCGCGGCATCGAATCCGGGCTGCGCCAGCGTTTCGCGCACGAAGTGCCATTCGGCGATCAGCCGCGTGCGGTCAGGGCCGAGCGGCTCCAGCCGGACGGTGCGGACATAATCCACGTGCGCCACCACGAAGGCCGACGGCCAGAGCGTGACGAAAGTGTATCCGGCCCGCCGTTCCTTGTTGGTGAGGTCGGGAAACACCGGCCCGCAGGGCGCGCCGCTCATCGTCCAGCTTTCAGCACCCGCCTTCAAACCCGGTCCGGCGGGCGTGGAAGGGGTCCAGTCCTGCCGCTCGTTCGCCGCCATTACGCCCTCGCGGTAGATCGGCACGACGTCGCACAGTTCCGGGTGGATGCCGGGGCAATGCAGGCATTCGGAGTAATTCTCCCAGAAGACCTTCCAGTTGCAGGCGAGCGTCGTTTCCCAGCGGTGCCCGGTGACGAGGCCGTCCATCGGCCAGTTGTCGAGCGTCGAAAGCGGGATGTCACCGCGCAGCGCGGGAGGCTCTGCGGCGAGCGAAAGGAACGCGAACCCAGCCCATTCCCGCAGGGCGACGGGCCTCAGCCCGTGATCCTCGCGCCGGAAATCCGCGGTCGGATGAGCGTGCGCGGTGGAGACCAGCCGTCCGTCCTCGGCGGCATAGGCCCAGGCGTGATAGGGGCAGGTGATGAGCTTGCCTGCGGCGCTTTCGCCGTGGCAGATCTCGGCCCCCCGGTGGCGGCAGGTGTTGTGATAGGCGCGCAAGGAGCCATCAGTAAGCCGCGAGAGGAGCACGCTCGCCGGTCCGATTTGAACCGGACGCATCGTTCCCGTGGCAAGGTCATCGACCCGCCCCGCGCAGGTCCAGTGCCGCGACCAGATCGTCGCCATTTCGCGGGCGTACCACTCGGCGCCCACATAAGCCTCGCGCGGCAACGACTCGGGGCAATGGTCGAGCAACGGCGAATCCGGATGCAGGGTCATCAGAACCTCCCCGGTGGGGTGGCGCGCTTGCGCGGCGGATTGAAGAAAGGGCGCTCCGTGATCGTGACAGGAAGCATCAGGCGGGCATATTGCAACTCGCGCAGCGCATAGATGTCTGCCCAGAGATCGCGGTTCAGATACTTCCGCTCGATATGCGCCAGCGCGATGTTCCGCTTCGTCGTCGGCGACCAGGCGGCGGCGGTGATGAACCCGGCCTCTTTCGTCTTGCCCGCATAGATCACCGCCCCTTCGGCCGACGTGTTGCCCGGAATGTCGAGACCGACGAAGGCCCAGCGGGAGGTCTTGCCTTCCTTTTCCGCCAGAAGCGCCCGGCGACCGTTGAAATGCCCCTTGTCCCAGTCGATCATCCAGTCGAGCGCCATCTCGAAGGGCGAACGGGCGCGATCCTCGCGCACCGCCTGATGGGCGGGAACGAAGTCGAGATTGGTGATGATGAACCCCGCCTCGATCCGCGCTAGGTTCAAGCGCGTCCGAGCCGATGGGCCGGATACCCCAGAGCTTGCCTGAGACCATCAGATGATCCCAGAGCGCCAGCGCCTGATCCGGCGTCATCCAAAGCTCATAGCCAAGATCGCCGGTGAACCCGGTCCGGGAAATCGTGACTTCACCTGTGCCGAAGGGCAGGGCCGTCATGCGGAAGGGCTTGAGCGCCGAGACATCGAAGCCAGCCGCCTCCAGCACCGCCGCGCTGCACGGGCCTTGCAGCGAAAGCGCTGCGACCTCCTCCGTCTCCTCCCGAACCGCGACATCGAACCCTCGCGCGGAATCGACGAGCCAGGGCAGGTGGCGTTCCTGGCAGCAAATCCGGTAGTCTTCCGGCCCAAGACGAAAGAGCGTGCCGTCGTCGAGGAGTTTCCCCGCATCGTCGCACCAGACGGTGTAATGCACCGCGCCGACCGGCAGCTTGGCGGCATTGCGCAGCGTCAGCCGGTTCAGGTAGCCCGCCGCCTCCGGCCCGCTGACCCGATATTTCACCATCGGGCAAAGGTCATAGAGCGTCGCCGCATTGCGGATTGCGGAATATTCCATCGCTTCGTCGTCGAAGGCGAGGGCGGTGGTGTATCCGCCCCACGCACCCCAGCGGTTGAGGACGTTGCGGGCCGAGGTGCGCGGATGGAAGGGTGTGCGCAACAACGGTACGTCATAGTGAAGCCGGGTATCGATCTTCATCCCCGCACCTCCTGCAAGATACGCCCCGCCGCGTTCCAGCCCGAAGCGCCGGAAATCCCGCCGCCCGGATGGGTGCCCGCCGAAGCGAGCCAGAGGCCGGAGACAGGCGTCGCATATTGCGCCATGCCGGGCAGGGGGCGGAGGAACAGCATCTGCTCGACCGACAGTTCCCCGTGATGCCAGTTCCCGCCCGGCATCCCGTAACGTGCGTCGATGTCGTAGGGCATGAGAAGTTCCTGCCCGACAATCAACTCGCGGATGCCGGGTGCGTGGGCTTCGAGTTGGTTCAGCGTCGCCTCCAGCATCGCAGCGCGGGCTGCATCCTCACCGTCGCGCGGGGCGTGGGGGGCATATTGGACGATGGCGGAAAGGACATGCCGGCCTTCGGGCGCGAGGCCGGGATCGAAGGCCGTGGGGAGCACGATCTCCATTACCGGCGCCTCCGGCACCTCGCCGTATTTCACCGGGTTGAAGGCGCGCTCGACATGATCCGCGCTCGGCGCGATGACGAGGCGGCTTTTCAGGTCGGCCCCCCGGAAATCCGGTGCCGCCTTCAGCGCCAGATGCAGCTTCGCCGCAGCCCCGCGCGATTTCTGATGCGTGATCCGCATCGTCGCGCCGGTGTCGAGATGGCGCGGGCCAACGAGCGACAGAAGCGTCGCCTTGGGGCTGATCGCAGAGACGACGAGCCGCGCGCGAAGCTCCTCGCCGGTGGTCAGCACCACGCCGCAGGCGCGGTCGCCGTCGACCATGACCTGCCCGACTGCCGTGCCGGTCCGGACCGTGACGCCCGCCATTTCCGCCGCCGCGAGGAAAGCGTCTGCGACGGCCTCCATCCCGCCTTGCGGAATGGCGAGCGCGGCACTCTGGCCCGACGCCCCGCCCGACAGCCGGTTGAGAAGGCCCAGCAGCGAATTCGGCGAGCGCGGGCCGAGCCAGCTTCCAAGCGTTGCATCGAAGGCGACGATCCCTTTCAGCCGGTCGTCGTTCAACTCGTCGTTCAGCACGTCCCAGACGTTGATGAGGAACAGGCGGAGGAACTCCCGCAGGTCCGACTTTCCCATCCGCCTGAGACCGAAGCCGAGCCGTGCGAGGCGCGGCCAGTCGTTCCCTGCGCCCTTCGCGACGCGGGGCGGCGTCATGTCGCGGAACGGCGCAAGTGCCTCGGCATAGCGCAGCAGGCGGGCGCGAAGCTCCGTCCATGCCGCGCGGTCCGCTTCGTCGATGTCGCCGACAAGGCGCGCGCCGAAGGCGCCGTCAAGGCGGAGGTGATCGCCCGTGGCGGACAGGGCCGTGCTTGCGAGGTTGGTCGTGTGCCACGCAAGCCCTTGGTTCTCCAACGCCAACTCGCGAGCCACGCGCGGGTCGATCATATTGGCGATATGCGCAAGGCCGGGGCTGCGGAAGCCGGGTGCGAACTCGCCGCCCAAAGCCCCGCCGCCCGCGCGCTCGGCGGCTTCGAGAACGATGACGCGCCGCCCCTTGCGCGCCAGTCGCGCCCCGCAGGCCAGCCCGTTGGTTCCGCCTCCGATGACGATGCAATCAAACGATGACATAGGCGTCACTCATGTCTTTGGCCGGTGTCTTGGCGTCGCGCAGAATCTCGGCCGCCGCATTGCGCCCCGGCGCGCCCATGACGCCGCCACCGGGATGGGTGGACGACCCGCAGATCCAGAGATCGCGGATCGGGCTGCGGTACTGCGCGTAGCCCGGCACCGGGCGGTTGAAGAGCAACTGGTCGAAGGTCAGCTCCCCCTGGAAGATGTTGCCCTCGGTCAGCCCGACTTCGGCCTCCAGCTCGCGCGGAGTGCGGACCTCCATATGCAGGATAAGGTCGCGGAAGCCCGGCGCGTAGGCCTCGATCTGGTCGATGCAGGTCTTCGCGAAGGCGTCCCGGTCGGCATCGGTCCAATCGCGGCCCTCGATCTTCGGCGGCGCGTATTGCACGAAGCAGGACATGAAGTGCTTGCCCGGAGGCGCCATCGTCGGGTCGATCATCGTCGGGATCATCACGTCCTGGAACGGATCGCGGCTGAACCGCCCGGCCTTCCAGTCGTCATAGCCGCGTTCCATCCGCTCGATGGAATCGGTGAAATGGAGATCGCCCTTCACGAAGGGCGCGCCCTCGGGCAGTGCCGTGAACCGGGGTGCCCCATCCAGCGCGATGTTGAGCTTGCCCGAGGAACCGCGTGTCTTGAAGGCGCGGACCCGCTTGAGGAAATCGCCGGGCAGTTCGGCCTCATCGACGTGTTTCAGGAAGGTCCGCTTCACATCCATGTTCGAGACGACCCGCTTTGCGGCGATTTCGTCACCGTTGGAAAGGACAACGCCGGTGGTCCGGCCACCCTTCACGACGATCTTTTCGACGCCGCTCCCCACCCGGATTTCCCCGCCAGCCGCCTGCAAGGACGCTGCCAAGGCCTTGGTGATCGACCCCATCCCACCCCGCGCGAAACCCCAGGCGCCGACATTGCCGTCCACGTCGCCCATCGCGTGATGCAAAAGCACATAGGCGGTCCCCGGCGACATCGGCCCAAGTGCCGTGCCGATGATGGACGCGACCGCCTGATAGGCCTTGATGACCGGGCTTTCGAAGTATTCGTCTAGGAAGTCGCTGATCGACATCGTCCAGAAGCGAACCATGTCGTAGATCTGCGCCTCGCTCAGGCCGAACATCTGCTTGCCGAGCCACGCCAGTTCGGACAGATCGCGCGGCCGGAACGACGACGGATCGGGCGGCGTGCGCAACAGCATTGGCCGGATGAACCGGCAATGCCGCAGCACGTCGCGGGCGTAGCGGTCATAGGCCTCCGCATCGCGCTTTGAATGGCGGGCGAATTCGCGGCGGTTCGCGTCATGGTCGCGGAACATGCCGAGATAGCCGCCATCCTGCGTCATCACCGCGCCGCCCTCATAGGGTAGCACCTGAAGCCCGTGCTTCGGCAGTTCCAGGTCGCGCATGATCTCGGGGCGGAAGAGGCTGCTGACATACGAGCAGTTCGAATAGGTGAACCCGGCATGAAGCTCCCGGCTCACCGCCGCGCCGCCGATCCAGTCGTTTTTCTCGACGACGCAGACCTTCAGCCCCGCGCGCGCAAGATATGAGGCCGTGACCAGCCCGTTGTGGCCTGCGCCGACGATCACCGCATCGTAGGTCATGCGCGTTTCGCTTCGTCCTCGACATGCTGAAGCGTCAGATCGACTGCGGTCTCGACCGCCTTCAGCGTGTCGGCCAGGCAGGCCGCATCCCGCCCATGCGCCTCGCACATGAACCACGGCTCGCGCGAATCCGGCTCCACGATGACGCCGAGGTCATGGAGGTAATAGGCCATCTGGTCGTAGAAGCTGTAATCCGAGGTCTTCCAGGCGCGATAGTTGTCGGGCGGTGTTTCGGCGAAGAAAACGCCGAACATCGAGGGGTGGCCGCTGAAGGAATGGGTGATGTCGCGGGCAGTCAGGATCTCGGAAATGCCAGACTTGAGGCGTTCGCCGTAACCCGCGATCGTCTCCAGAGCAGGAGTCTCGTCGAGGATGCGCAGGCATTCCTCGGCGGCGGCAAGGCTGACAGAATGCGCGGTATAGGTGCCGCCGTGGCTGGCGCCGCCATAGCGGAAGGTTCGCATCACCTCTTCGCGCCCCGCGACGACGGCGATCGGATAGCCGTTGGCGACCGCCTTCGCGAAGGTCGAGATGTCGGGCGTCACGCCGAGAAGGCTCTGGATGCCGCCCTTCGCAACACGGAACCCGGTCTTGACCTCGTCGATGATGAGAAGGACGCCGTATTTGTCGCAAAGCGCGCGGGCCAGCTTCACGTAATCCGCCCTCGCGCTGATGCCGCAGCAATTGCCCTGAATGGGCTCGATCAGCATCGCGGCGAGGCTGTCGCCGTGCTTGCGGAAGGTGTCCTCCAGCCGTTCGCAATCGTTCATAGGGACAAGGTGCGCGAGTTCCTTCAGCGTCATCGGGATGCCCTGACCGTAGGACACGACCTGCGGATCGCGGTTCGAACTGGGGCTCCAGTCCTCCATGTTGGCCATCCACATCGCGGCATCGAAAAGCCCATGGTAGCCGCCTTCGACCAGAAGATAGCTGTCGCGCCCGGTATGGGCGCGGGCAAGCCGCAAGGCGGCCATCACCGCCTCGGTGCCGGAGTTGGAGAAGCGTACGAGATCGACCGAAGGCACCATCTTGGCGATGCGCTCCGCGACGGCCAATTCGCGCTCGGTCGACAGCGCGAAAACGCCACCGACCTCCATCCCCTTGCGCGCGGCCTCATCGACCCTTTCGTCCGCATAGCCGAGAATCGCCGGACCGTAGCCGAGCCGGTAATCGACATAGCCGTTGCCGTCGATGTCCCACATCCGGCCGCCCTTGCCGTGATCGACATAGATCGTCCGGTCATCGCCCCAATATCGGAAAGTCGAGGCGACCCCGAGCGGCAGGCGCTTCAGGGCGCGTTTGAACTGGGCGTTGGATTTCGAGAGATTGCGCTTCGGTTGAACCGGCATGGAATGACCAAGATTGCTTCAGGATGTCCTATGCTGGCAGAATTCTGATTGAACTGTCAATCAAAATGAAATGCGTTACGTTATGAGCGGGGTTCGGGTATGAGTCGGCCAAAGGCAGGACGGGCATGATCGAGGACGAACAGGACACGCGCAGCGAAGGCCGCCGCAAGCTCAGCCGCGAGGCGCGGCAGTTGCAGCTTATCGAGGCGACGATTTCCACGCTCGCCACCCACGGCTATGCCCGCACGACGATGGGCGAGGTGGCGCGCACGGCGGGCTTGTCGCATGGCCTCGTCAATTTCCATTTCGAAACCAAGGAAAAGCTCCTTTCCGCGGTGCTGCGATATCTTTCCGACGAATACCGTGCGAACTGGCAGACCGCGCTGGAAGCCGCACCTCCGGGTGCGCCGGAACAGATCGAGGCGATGCTCAGGGCCGATTTCGATCCGAAGATCTGCACGCCGGACCGGCTTTCGGCCTGGTGTTCCTTCTGGGGCGAGGCGCAGAGCCGGCCGATGTACCAGGATCATTGCAGTTCGAATGACTTCGCCTATACCAGCACGCTCGAATCGCTCTGTCAGCGGATGAACGATGACCACGGCTATGCCTGCAAGCCGGACCGCACCGCGCGCGTCCTCAGGGTGACGACCGAGGGCGTCTGGCTCGACCTGATGACGATGTCGGATCCCTACGGGCGGGACGAGGCGCTTGCCACGGTCTGGGCCTGTGCGGCGGCGTTCTTCCCGCGTCAGTTCGGGGCGGATGGGCTCACCCCACAAGTCTGAGGGGTTAATCCCACGCCACCTTGCGCGCCTGTTCGATCAGGGCGGTGAGGACGGGGGTGTAGGGTTCGCGGAAGGCCGCGATCAGGCCGACCGTGTGGCGCGCGTCCGGGTCGCGGATCGGGATCGCGGTCAACCCGGTGCCGCCGGTATGCATGTCGCCCAGCGTATGCGCGACGATGGACGCCCAGTGGCCGGTCGCGACATGCGAGATGAGCGCGATGGAGGAATTCGACTCGACCCGGGCATGGGCGACAGCCCCCGCCTCGGTCAGATGCTGGTTGATGATCCGGCGGTTCTGCATGTCGCCGGTCAGAAGGCAAAGCGGCAGCTTCGCCGCCTCGGCCCAGGAGATCGAGGGCCGCTTGGCCTCGGGCCGCGTCGCGGCGATCAGCAGCTGATAGCCCTCGCGGTAGAGCGGCACCTGCGTGACCCGGCCCAGGGGTTCGTTCTCGAGATAGGTGATCCCGGCATCGAGCTCCAGCCGGTCTATGCCTTCGAGGATCTCGATGGAGGTCCGCGACAGGATCGTCAGGTCGACATTCGGATTGCGGTCGAGGAAGGGAACCGTCAGCCGCGCCGTGATCGGCAGCGCCGTCGGTATGACCCCGATCCGCAACTTGCCCGACACGCCGCGCTTCAGCGCCCGCATCTCCTCGCGCATCGTCCGCGCGTCGCCAACGATGCGAAGCGCCCAGTCGAGGACGCGCTGCCCCTCGGGCGTCAGCCCCTGAAAGCGCGAACCGCGAAAGACAAGCTGGACGCCAAGCTGGTCCTCCAGCTGCCGGATCGCCGAGGAGAGCGAGGGCTGCGTCACACCGACCGCCTCGGCCGCGCGCCCGAAATGCCGCTCGTTGGCAAGGGCGATGAACATCCCGAGTTTGTCGATCATGGCGCTGAGCCTACAGGCGGCGTGATTCCCCGGGAAGGCGTGAATGCTATTGCCGCCCGGAATGCCGCCCACTACATCACTTGCATGATCAGAATTCCCTTCCTCTCCGGCAAGGCGCCCAAGGTTTCCGTAATCCGGCTGCAAGGGACTATCACGTCCGGTGGCCGCTTCGGCGCCGGTCTCAACGATGCGACGCTCGGTCCGGTGATCGAACGCGCCTTCAAGCGCAAGCCGACCGCCGTCGCGCTTGCCATCAACTCGCCCGGCGGTTCGGCGGCGCAATCCTCGCTGATCGCGGCGCGCATCCGGCGGCTGGCCGAGGAAAAATCGGTGCCGGTCCACGCCTTCGTGGAGGATGTGGCCGCCTCGGGCGGCTACTGGCTTGCCACGGCGGCAGATGACATCTGGCTGGATGAGACCTCGCTCGTGGGCTCCATCGGCGTCATCGCCGCGGGGTTCGGCTTTGCCGACCTGATCGGCCGATACGGGGTAGAACGTCGCGTCCACACCGCCGGCAAGTCAAAAAGCTTTCTCGATCCCTTCAAACCCGAGAAGGAGGAGGATGTCACCCGGCTGCGCGCGATTCTTGAAGCGTTGCACGAGCGCTTCAAGGAACATGTCAGCCAAAGGCGCGGCTCGCGGCTTCCCGCGGATCGCGATCTTTTCGACGGTACAGTCTGGGTCGGCCGGCAGGCGGTGGAGGTCGGCCTTGCCGATGGCTGCGCGCATCTGGTGCCGAAGCTCAAGGCAATTTACGGCGACAAGGTGCGGCTCACGCCTTATGGGGTGAAGCGCTCAATCTTTCAGAAGATCAGCGGCAGGATCATCGACGATACTGTCACAGGAATCGAGGACCGCGCGCTCTGGTCGCGGTACGGGCTCTGAGCCATGGTCAAGGTCATCACTTTCTTCCTGATAGCTATGATCGTGCTGGCGCTCTTCGGGCGTATCAGTTTGCCAGGACGCAAGCCGAAAAGGCCCAAGCAGTTGGTGGGGCGCTGCGCGAAATGCGGCAGGCCCCGCATCGGCAAAGGGCCATGCGACTGCGGAGCAAAACCATGACGCAGGGCAGGGCGCTTGTGACCGGCGCCGCGCGGCGGCTCGGCCGCGCGATGGCGCTTCATCTCGCCGGGCGCGGCTATGACGTGGCGATCCACTACGGCAGCTCCGCCGAGGACGCCGAGGGCGCAGCCAGGGAGGCGCGGACATTCGGCGGGAAGGCCGCGACGCTACAGGCCGACCTTCTGGCCGAGGATCAGGTGCGCGGCCTCGTCCCCGCCGCCGCCGAGGCGCTGGGCGGGCCGCTGAACCTCCTCGTCAACAACGCCTCGATCTTCGAATACGACAACATCCGCACTAGCACCCGCCAAAGCTGGGACCGGAGCCTGGAATCCAATCTCCGCGCCCCCGTCGCGCTAACCCAGGATTTCGCGGCGCAGGCCCCGAAGGCGTCGCGCGACGATGGTGAGGCGCTTTCGCAGGCCCTCGTCGTGAACATGCTCGACCAGCGCGTGCGCAAGCTGACGCCCGAATTCATGTCCTACACCATCGCCAAGATGGGGCTCTGGGCCTTTACCCAGACCGCCGCGCGTGCGCTCGGCCCCGATATTCGCGTCAATGCGATCGGGCCGGGAACGACGCTGCGCGGTGTAAATCAGTCCGATGAACAATTCAGGGCGCAGCGCGCGGCTTCGGTGCTCGCCCGCGGCGCGAATCCGGACGACATCTGCGCCGCGCTTGGCTATTTGATCGATGCCAAAGCGGTCACGGGGCAGCTCATATGCGTCGATGGGGGCCAACATCTTGGCTGGAAGACACCCGATATCTTGGGTGTGGACTAGCGAATTTTTGGTTTTACATGTCGTCCGGCGCTTGACTTGTCCACCTTCTCACGCGTCGTAACAAAGTTGTTACGATTCTTCCAATGGTTTCAGGTATTTGCGTGGATCACAAAAAATTTCCAATAAAATCAATAATTTGCTTATGTGCTTAAAAAATAGGCAAATCAATGAAGCCAGCCGAAAACAAGGAAAATTTCCAAGTGGCCATTTCTTTTCACCAGACTTACCCACAGAAACCGTGGACAGGTTTTCTCTTGCTTCGGCACGCGTAAGATTGCAGCGCCGAAGGGAATCGACGCGATGAGATCTGAATCGACACGCAAGTTCAGAAGGCATGGGGTGCGGTGACGCAGGGTAAGCTTTCGGGCTACGACATCATTCAATCCCACCTCCGGACCCTGACCGCGCAGCCGGGCGTCTACCGGATGCTCGATGCCGACGGCCGCGTGCTTTATGTGGGCAAGGCGCGGAACCTCAAGGCGCGCGTGTCGAACTATGCCCGCCCCTCCGGCCATTCGGCGCGGATCGCCAGGATGATCCACGCCACCGCCTCGATGATGTTCCTCACGACCCGGACCGAGACCGAGGCGCTGCTGCTCGAACAGAACCTGATCAAGCAGCTCAAGCCCTATTTCAACGTCCTTTTGCGCGATGACAAGAGTTTCCCGAACATCCTCGTCGCCAAGGACCACGCCTTCCCCCAGATCAAGAAACATCGCGGCGCCAAGAAGGAGAAGGGCAACTATTACGGTCCCTTCGCCAGCGCCGGCGCGGTGAACAGGACGCTTAATCAGCTTCAGAAGGTCTTCCTCCTCCGCAACTGTTCTGACGCCATGTTCGCCAGCCGCACGCGGCCCTGCCTTCTCTACCAGATCAAAAGGTGCAGTGCGCCCTGTGTCGGCCATGTCACCGAAGCGGACTACGGCACGCTCCTCGCCGATGCCGAGCGCTTCCTGCAAGGCAAATCCACGCAGGTGCAGGCGAAGTTGGCCGAGGACATGGCCGAAGCCTCCGAGGCGATGGAGTTCGAACGCGCCGCGGCCCTGCGCGACCGCATCAAGGCGCTGACCCAGGTGCAGTCGGCGCAGGGCATCAACCCGCGCGGCGTGGCCGAGGCGGATGTCGTCGCGCTCCACATGGAGGGCGGCCAAGCCTGCGTGCAGGTCTTCTTCATCCGCGCCAATCAGAGCTGGGGCAACCGCGACTTCTACCCCAAGACCGGCGCCGGTGCGGACGAACCCGAGGTGCTCGAAGCCTTCCTCGGCCAGTTCTACGCCGACAAGGAACCGCCGCGCCTTATCCTGCTCAGCCATCCCATCGAGGATGCCGACCTGATGACCGAGCTTCTTTCCGACCGCGCTGGCCGGAAGGTCGAACTCGCCGTCCCGCAGCGCGGCGAAAAGGCAGAGCTTGTCGAAAACGCCACCCGCAACGCCCGCGAAAGCCTCGGCCGAAGGATGAGCGAGAGTGCGGCCCAGTCGAAGCTTCTGGAAGGCTTGGCCGAGGCCTTTGATCTCGACGCCCCGCCGCGCCGGATCGAGGTCTATGACAACTCCCACATCATGGGCACCAATGCCGTCGGCGGCATGATCGTCGCAGGCCCCGAGGGGTTCATAAAAAGCCAGTACCGCAAGTTCAACATCAAGGGCACCGACCTGACGCCGGGTGACGATTTCGGCATGATGAAAGAGGTGCTGACCCGCCGCTTCCAGCGCCTCCTGAAGGAAGATCCCGACCGCGAGACGGAAAGCTGGCCCGACCTCCTCCTCATTGACGGCGGTGCGGGCCAGGTCTCCGCTGTGAACGGCATCATGGAGGAACTGGGCGTCGAGGACATCGCGATGATCGGAGTCGCCAAGGGCGTCGACCGCGATGCCGGCAAAGAGGAATTTCACCGCCCCGGCAAACGCCCCTTCGCTCTGCCACACAACGCGCCCGTCCTTTATTTCGTCCAACGTCTCCGGGACGAGGCCCACCGCTGGGCCATCGGTGCCCACCGCGCCAAGCGCGCGAAAGCCATCGGTGCGACACCCCTGGACGAAGTCCCCGGCATCGGCGCCGCCCGCAAACGCGCGCTCCTCCAGCATTTCGGGTCCGCCAAGGCTGTCAGCCGCGCCGGGCTCGAAGACCTCAAGGCGGTGGACGGGATTTCCGAGGCGATGGCGCAGACGGTCTATGACTTCTTCCACGCGGCCGGGTGAGGGTGCGCGTCGTGCCTGGTTCCGGGCAAAAGGGATAAGGGAGAGCCGTCCGCTCGGGACCCTAAGCAGACCTCTGTCGCGTTGCAAAAGACCCCAAGCCCGAGAGCGCGGGGTTTTCCTGAATCTTGCTGGCGGAACACCCTGCCCGTGTTTTCAGGCCGGGGTGGAAGGCTCGGCCGGAACGTGACAATACTCATCCCGACAGGGCGCGAAAGGGAGTGGTCATGGCCTTCGGCAAGGGTAGCCATCTGCATCTGATCGATGGCTCGGCTTATATCTTTCGCGCTTATCACGCCCTGCCGCCCCTGACGCGGAAGTCGGACGGGCTGCCGATCGGGGCGGTGGCGGGCTTCTGCAACATGCTGTGGAGCCAGCTCGCCACCAACAAGGGCGACGATGCGCCGACCCATATCGCCTGCGTTTTCGATTTTTCCTCGAAGACCTTCCGCGACGATATCTACGACAAGTACAAGGCCAATCGCCCGGACCTGCCGGAAGACCTGCGTCCCCAGTTTCCCCTGACCCGCGAGGCAACGAGGGCCTTCGGCGTCGCTTGCCTCGAGATGGAGAACTACGAAGCCGATGACATCATCGCGACCCTCTCCCGTCAAGCGCGCGAGGCGGGCGGCGAGGTCACGATCATCTCCTCGGACAAGGATCTCATGCAGCTCGTAGGCGGTGGCGTGGAGATGTTCGACGCTATGAAATCGAAGCGGATCGGCGTCGCCGAAGTCGAGGAGAAATTCGGCGTGAAGCCCGACCGGGTGATTGATGTTCAGGCGCTGGCCGGCGATAGCGTCGACAACGTGCCCGGCGCGCCGGGGATCGGGGTGAAGACGGCGGCGCTTCTCATCAACGAATACGGCGACCTCGAAACACTTCTGGCGCGGGCGGAGGAGATCAAGCAGCCAAAGCGGCGCGAGGCATTGATCGACAATGCCGACCTCATCCGGCTTTCCAAGCGGCTGGTGACGCTGGATGACCAAACCCCAGTCGAATGGACGCTCCACGAGCTTGAGGTGCGGGAACCGGAAGCGGAGCCGCTGCTGGAATTCCTGACCAGGATGGAGTTCCGAACGCTCACCAAACGCGTGGCCGACGCGCTGAAGGTCGAGGCGCCAGTCATCCCCGATACGCCCGCAGCGGCCCCAGCCGGTGACAATCCAGCGGAAGAAACCCCGCCCGTACCCTTCGAGCACGGGAAATACGAATGCTTGCGGGATGCAAAAGCTCTGGACCGCTGGGTCCAACTCATCCGCGAGCGTGGCTACGTTGCCGTCGATACCAAGACGACGAGCCTCGACGAGATGAAGGCGGAACTGGTCGGCATCTCGCTGGCCGTGATCCCCGGCGAGGCTTGCTATATCCCCGTCGGTCACCGTCAGGGCGGCGGCGACCTGTTCGGCTCGAACGATCTGGCCGAGGGGCAAATTCCTTTGGTCGAAGTTCTTGCGGCTCTGAAGCCGGTGCTTGAGGACGAAGCGATCCTCAAGATCGGCAAGAACATGAAATACGATTGGAAGATTTTCGCCCGCCACGGGGTTCATGTCGCCCCCATCGACGACACGATGCTGATGTCCTACGCCATGTATTCCGGACTGCATAATCACGGAATGGATTTCCTGAGCGAGAAGTACCTCGATCACCGGCCAATCGAGATCAAGTCGCTGCTGGGTTCCGGCAAATCGCGGACGACCTTTGACCGTGTGCCCATCGACGAGGCGGTGAAATACGCTGCCGAGGATGCCGATGTCACGCTGCGCCTCTGGCAGGCGTTCAAGCTGAACCTGCATCGGGTACAGGTGACAACGGTCTATGAAATGCTCGAACGACCGCTCGTGCCGGTTCTGGCGCGGATGGAGATGGCAGGCATCCTGGTCGACGGCCAGGTGCTGAGTCGGATGTCGAACGCCTTCGCGCAGAAGATGGCTGGGCTGGAGGCAGAGATTCAGGAGCTTGCCGGGGAGCCTTTCAATATCGGTAGCCCGAAGCAGTTGGGCGAGATCCTCTATGACAAGATGTCCCTGCCAGGCGGGCAGAAGGGCAAGACCGGCGCCTATGCGACCGGCGCGGATGTGCTGGAGGATCTGGCCGCCGAAGGTCATGATCTGCCCGCCAGGGTGTTGGACTGGCGGCAGCTCTCGAAGCTGAAATCGACTTACACGGATTCGCTCCAGACCCATGTCAACCAAGAGACTGGACGGGTCCACACGTCCTATTCAATCGCGGGGGCATCGACCGGACGGCTCGCTTCGACTGATCCCAACCTACAAAACATTCCTATCCGGACTGAGGAAGGTAGGCGCATCCGCGAGGCTTTCGTGGCGGGGCCGGGAATGCGCCTCGTTTCGCTCGACTATTCCCAGATCGAACTTCGCATCCTCGCCCATGTTGCAGATATTCCGCAGTTGAAGCAGGCATTTCGGGACGGGATCGACATCCACGCGCTGACGGCGTCCGAGATGTTCAACGTGCCCCTTGACCAGATGACCTCGGACATCCGGCGACAGGCGAAGGCGATCAACTTCGGCGTGATCTACGGGATTTCTGGCTTCGGACTCGCCCGCAATCTGCGGATACCGCGAGCCGAGGCGCAGGGCTTCATAGACCGCTATTTTGAGCGCTTCCCGGGGATCAAGGGCTATATGGATGCGACCGTCGCCTTCGCGAAGGGCCAAGGCTTCGTTCAGACGCTGTTCGGACGGAAGATACATACACCGGAGATCAACGCCAAGGGGCCACATGCTGGCTTCGCGCGGCGCGCCGCGATCAACGCACCGATTCAGGGTGCGGCGGCAGATGTGATCCGGCGCGCGATGATCCGCATGCCGGAAGCGATTGACCGGCTGCCGGCGAAGATGCTTTTGCAGGTACATGACGAACTTCTGTTCGAGGTCGAGGAAGGCGCGGTGGACGAGTTGATCAGTGTCGCCCGGAGGGTCATGGAGAATGCGGCCGTTCCGGCGGTAAAGCTCGATGTGCCTTTGGTCGTCGATGCGGGGCATGGCGCGAACTGGGCAGAGGCACATTGAGGCGGACGCTCTCGGGGGCATCGATCTCCCGCGCGGACGGGCGTCTCTCGGGGGTATTTCCGCAACGAAGAAGCTCAGGGCGTGGGACGGCGGCAGGCATCGCTTTGGAAGAAAGCGGCAAGGGTCTTGTCGCGTTCCGTGCCGAAGGGGCCGGCCTCTTCGGCAGATGCAATCCGGTCGATGCGGAACATGCGGAAATCCTGCCGGAGTTCGCACCACGCGATAAGTGTCCAGACCTTGCCCCAGAACCAAAGGCCAAGCGGTCGGACGGTGCGTTCGGTCGCATTGCGTTCGGCATCGCGGTAAGTGAGACGGAGTTTCTCTTGCATTTCGGTGGCGCGGTCGAGGCGGTCGATCATGCCTCGATCTGAATCGGAAAGCGCGCCCGCGTCATGGGCGTGGATCGCAACGCCGGCCGGGCTGTTGCGCAATGCCTCGGGCAATACGGCGGCGATCTTGGTCAGCGCCTCCTCCGCCGCAAGCGCCATGTCGGCGCCGCCGAAGCTGCGCACCATGCGCGCGCCGGCGACGAGGGCCGCGATCTCGCCACGGCTGAACATCAGCGGCGGCAGGTCGTAGCCCGAGCGCATCAGGTAGCCGATGCCTGCCTCCCCGTCGATCGGCACGCCGGAGCCGATGAGGTCGGCGATATCGCGGTAGATCGTGCGGTCGGAGACTTCGAGCCGTTCGGCCAGCCTGCGCGCGGTCAGAAGCCGACCGCCCCTGAGGTATTGGACGATCTGGAAGAGGCGGTCGGCCCTGCGCATCAAGCGCCTTTCGGTTCGAAGAGTCCGATGGAATTGCCATCAGGGTCGGTCGCATAAACGAAGCGGCCGGGCGGAATCGTGATGATCTCGCCAAGAACCGTGCCGCCCGCCTTGCGACAGCGGATCGCGGCATCTTCAAGCCGGTCGTCGACGGCAATGTGGATGGTCGGACCGTTACCCGACGCCGGTTTTCCTGGATAGAGGTGGCCGGCAGTCTTTGCCATGTCGCCGCCGAGGATCGCCATGGGATTCGGACCGCTTTCGTCGATAGTCATCTGCCAGTCGAAGACCGCATTGTAGAACACGACCGCCTTCTCCATATCGGAAACCGGGATTTCGCTCCAGACCACGATGGGTTGGGATTGCATGGGATGCTCCTTTTTCGCCCTTGTGCGCTTCCTTGTCGCACACCCCTCCTGACAGCATCCTGTCAGGAGGATCTCGACGCCGCCACTGCATCCGCGGTTACGCGGCACAAGGTTTGCCGGCGGCGAAAGCCTGCGTAGAACCGGCGACATCTCGCCTTCACGTAAGTGATTGAAAGAAAATATAAATGCCATAAACCGAAGTTTATGGAGGCGGAGTCGTGCCGCCCGGCGACACCTAACCTTTCTGTATATGGCCGGAGCTGCGGGTCATGGTTTTCCTCTCGCCCAGCGGGTCCGCGCGGCAGGTGCCGAGGGTGCAAGCGGTGGGTGAGTCCGCATATCGAAATGCAATGAAAGGCAAAGAAATGAAATATTCGGTTATCTTCGCAGCAGCGCTGGCCCTGGCATCGGGCATGGCAATGGCAGAAGAAAAGGCGGCCACGAGCGGCGACGGCGAAGGGACCAGTTTCGCGGCGCCGGAAGGAGTGTCGGAAGGCGCGGGCTGCACGTCCGGCGGCGAAAACGGTTGCGGCGACGCGGTCGAGGGTCCCGAGCAGTCGGGTTCCGAAGGCTCCGGCGAAGCCGCGGGTGAACAATCCGGTGGTGACGAGGTTGTCGGCGAAGGCGGCGGCGGCGAGGAAGGCGTCGGTGAAGGTTCCGGCGGCGAGGAAGGCGTCGGAGAAGATGGCGGCGGTGATGAGACCGTCGGAGAAGGTGGCGGCGGCGATGAGGTCGTTGGCGAAGATGGCGGCGGCGAGCATGACGGTGGCGAAGGCTCCGGCGGCGAGCATGACGGCGGCGAAGGCTCCGGCGGCGAAGGCTCGGGCGGCGAAGGCTCCGGTGGCGAAGGCTCCGGCGGCGTACGCTAATCTGGCGCTGCAGACGATTGATTGAAGCGGCCCCCGCAGACGGATAGATGTCTGCGGGGGCCGTAACCTTGGGGGCGATATATGGCGAAATGGTCTGTCGGCGGCGCTGTGATGATTTGCGCGACACTGAGCCTCTCTGCGGGCGAGGCCGACGAGACCGAAACCGTTGCCGCGGTTCTGGGCGCGCTGCGGGACGGCGGGTACCATGAAATCTGGTTCGAGAGAACGCTTCTCAATCGTGTGCGCATCGTTGCTACACGGAATGGAGAGCACCGCGAAATCGTCGTGGATCCACGGACCGGCGAACTTTTGCGCGATTACCAGCAGGATCGCGAGAGAGACGTGCTTAACGGAGAAGGCAGTGGCATACTGCGTCGCGGTGAGGAGGACCGATCGCGCGACAACGGCGATTCCCAACGGGAAGAGCGCGCCAAACGCGATGTCGGAGACGGCGATGCCAAGGAAGTCAAGGATCCTCGGTGACTTGGGGAACGCCGGTTTGTGAGATGGAACATCCAATGAGATTTGGCAGCATTTGGCAAAGCAGTCTTGCGATCACGCTGGTGGTCGTGCTGCAGGGGCTTTGCGCGCTGTTCTTCGTGTCCCATATCTTGCTGTCGGTGTTGGGCATCTATGTTCGTCCAATCCCCTGGGCCCTGCGGGAATATTTCGAGCTGGGCGCTGCTCTGGGGCTGTCTCTGGGCATGATCCTCGGAACCGTAGTGCTGGTTCGAACCATCCGGGGGCGTCGACGGGCCGAAGAGCGGCTGCGCCGCGCGCGGGGCGAATTCAAGGATCATCTTTCCGAGCGGTTCGACCGCTGGGGCCTGACTCCTGCCGAGGCGGATGTCGCGATTTTCGCCATCAAGGGTCTCAGGACGATCGAGATCGCCCAGTTGCGCCAGACCTCGGAAGGCACCGTCAAGGCACAGACCAATGCGATCTACCGTAAGGCGGGCGTCAGCGGGCGGTCGCAACTCTTGAGCCTTTTCATCGAGGATTTGATGGATGAAGTGGCGGACGGGCCAAAGGAGAGTCCACGTCCTTTGCCGCACGCCGCCTAGGAGCGACTTGCAAGACAGTCGCGCCGCGCTAACTTCTATCTGAGGTGCAACGCGGGAAAAGGCGACTCATGCCGCACGATCACAGCCACCATCACCATTCCGGCGAAGGCGAACTCGGGTTCGCGGTTCTGGTTAACGTCATCTTGACCGTGGCCCAGATTGTCGGTGGAATCATCTCCGGCTCGGTCGCGCTGATCGCGGATGCCGTCCACAACTTGTCGGATGCGGCGGCGCTGGTGATCGCCCTCGCCGCGCGGCGAATCTCGCGCCGGCCGGCGGATCAGAAGATGTCCTTCGGTTATCGACGTGCCGAATTTGTCGCCGCACTCATCAACTACACGGTCCTCGTGGTGATCTCGCTCTGGCTCGGTTCGGAGGCGGCAATGCGGCTTGTCGATCCGCCGGCGGTGGCGGGCGGTATCGTCATGGTGCTCGCCGGCGTGGCGCTGATCATCGATCTCGCCACGGCGCTGCTGACCTGGCGGCTCGCGGAGGAAAGCACCAATGTGCGCGCGGCCTTTCTACACAATCTCGCGGATGCCGGTTCGTCGGTGGCGGTGATCGTGGGCGGTGCTCTGATCTGGGCCTTCGACTGGCGTTGGGCGGACCCGGCGATCACGCTGCTGATCTCAGCTTGGATCCTATGGCACGCGCTCTCGGAGATTGGGCCGGTGATCCGTGTCCTGATGTTGGCCGCACCGCCGGAGGTCGAGACTGGGGCGGTCAGGCGCGCGATCGAGGCGGAACCGGGGATCGAGGGAGTGCACCATCTGCATCTGTGGCAGATGGACGAGGAACGGAATTCGGTCGAGGCGCATCTCGTCGTCGAGGAGGGCGCGGATTTCGCGGATGCCGTGCGCCGGGTGAAGGCGCGGATAGCCGCCGAGTTCGGCATCCGCCACGCGACATTCGAGACGGAGACCGTGGCTTCGGGCTGCGCGGGAACCGGCTGTCGTCCGTCCTAGGTCGTCAAGCGCGAGACAAGGCGCCGCGTGATTGACGCCAGTACAAGGACGGTCGGAAAGGCGATCGCCCAACTCTCGGTCCAAGCTGATATCCAGAGTTCGAGTAAGTTCGGCACGAAGCCGACAGCCCGCCAGTAGCGATGCCGGCGACGAGGCAGGACATCAGCCCCGACAGGATCAGACCGAACAGGATGGGGGCATAGCGTGCGGGAATCATGTCGCGCCCGATCGAGGATTGCGCGCATTTTGGCAGAGGGGAAAGCGTGGCGAAAGTGGGCACGCGCCCACCGGCCCGCGGGATGCCAGCCCAGGTGCGGGGAGCGGCGTGCATTCGGCGCTGGTCCGGCCCGCATGACCCGAGGCATGGCGCAGAATTTCGGCACTCAGGCGAGCTCCGCCGATGGAATCAGCGGGAAGAATTCCCCACCCGACCAGAGACCGAACCATCGCTCACCCTCTTGCTCCTCATGCACGCCAAGCTCGACCAGCCGGTAGAATGTCTTGCGGTCGATCAGCGCTTCGAGATTGCGGCGCACCAGGATGTAGGGCGAGGGCTCGCCGGTATCGGCATCGCGGGCGACGCGGATCGGATGTTCAGGACCGGCACTCACCACGTCTTCGACATTTGTCGTGAAGGTGATCGTCTGGTCGCGGCCCTTGCCCGCTGCGTCGGCATCGACGGCGACGAAGGGCGCGTCGACCACGCGGATGCCCACTTTCTCGACAGGCGTCACAAGAAAGTAATCTTCGCCGTCCTTGCGGATGATCGAAGAGAAGAGCTTTACCAGCGCATGCCGTCCGATCGGGGTGCCGAGGTAGAACCACGTTCCGTCGCGGCGAATCTCCATGTCCAGATCCCCGCAGAAGGGCGGATTCCAGAGCTGTACCGGCGCCGGGCCCTTCTTGCCGGCGGCTTTCGCTGCGGCTGCGAGGTTTTCCGCCGAGGGCTTCACGATCAATTGTTCCTCTCGGGGTTTTGCCATTGGTGCCGCGCGCGATTTCTGCCTTTATGGTCGCACTATACCGATGCAGGAGAGATTGTCATGACCGAGGCCGCCGCGCTTGTCGTCGAAATCGAGGCGCTGGGAGAGAAAATCGCCGAGGCGAGGCAGGCCGTTGGGCGGCGCTTCATCGGGCAGGATAAGGTGGTGGATCTGTCGCTGACGGCGCTGCTCTGCGGCGGGCACGGGCTTCTGGTCGGTTTGCCGGGCATGGGCAAGACGCTTCTGGTCGACACGCTCGGTACGGTGATGGGGCTGTCGACGGGACGGGTACAGTTCACGCCGGACCTTATGCCCGCCGATATCCTCGGCTCCGAAGTGCTGGAGACGTCGAAGGACGGCTCCCGCGCCTTCCGCTTCATCGAGGGGCCGGTTTTCTGTCAGCTTCTGATGGCGGACGAAATCAACCGCGCCAGTCCGCGCACGCAGTCGGCGCTCTTGCAGGCGATGCAGGAACGGCTGGTGACCGTTGCGGGACAGCACCGCACGCTGCCTGCGCCGTTCCATGTCCTCGCTACACAGAACCCGATCGAACAGGAGGGCACCTATCCCTTGCCCGAGGCGCAGCTCGACCGGTTCATGGTGCAGATCGATGTGGATTATCCCGACCGCAAGACCGAACGCGATGTGCTTTTGGCGACGACCGGGATCGATCAGGCGACCTCGCCTGCGATATTCAGCGGAGACGAACTGTTGGCGGCGCAGGTGACCGTACGCCGGATGCCGGTGGGCGAGAAGGTGGTGGAATTGATCCTCGACCTGGTCCGCGCCTGCCGCCCGGGCGAGGCCGAGGCCGGAACGGCGATCACCGCGAGCGTCAGCTGGGGACCGGGTCCGCGCGCCGCGCAGGCACTGATGCTGGCCGTCCGTGCGCGGGCGCTTCTGGACGGGCGGCTTGCCCCCTCGCCAGAGGATGTGACTGCGCTGGCGCGACCGGTCCTGTCGCACCGCATGGCGTTGACCTTTGCGGCACGGGCACGCGGCGAAAGCCTCGCCTCGATCATCGAGGACGTCGCGCGCGAGGTAACGCGGGCCGAGGCGGCATGAGCCCTTCCAACCCTTTGCCCGACCTTGCGGTTTCTCCCCGACCGGCGGGCCTTCGCCGTCAGGCCGAGGCTTTGGCCTCGGCCCTCCCCCCCCTGATGGCGGAGGCGCGACATCTGGCGGCGACGGTACAACTCGGCGAACACGGGCGTCGGCGATCGGGCATGGGTGATGAGTTCTGGCAATACCGCCCCGCGCATGCGGGCGATGAGGCGCGGGCCATTGACTGGCGCCGCTCCGGCCGGGCGGATGCGCAATTCGTGCGAGAAAAGGAATGGCAGGCGGCGCAGTCGGTGCATATTTGGGTCGATAACTCGCGGTCGATGGAATTCACCGGCGATGCGAAGCGGCAGTCCAAGGCAGACCGTGCGAGGTTGCTGGCGCTTGCACTTGCGGTTCTCCTGATCCGGGCGGGTGAAAGGGTCGGGCTGGCCGATCCGGTCGCGCCGCCGCGCTCGGGCGAGGTCCAGCTTCTGAGGCTCGCCCAGGCCTTCACGCGTGAAGCGGGCGAGGCCGATTTCGGTGCGCCGGAGGCCCGTGCCATCCTGCCCGGATCGCGGGCCGTGTTCATGTCGGATTTCATGGGCGACCCGACGGCTGTAGAAGCCGCCCTCGGTTATGCGGCGGATCGCGGTGTCCGCGGTGTCCTTATGCAGGTGCTCGACCCGGTGGAGGAGGCATTTCCCTTCGACGGGCGGACGATTTTCGAAAGCATGGGCGGCTCAGTCAGCCATGAAACCCGCAAGGCGGGAGGCCTGCGCGACCGCTACCTCGAACGGCTGGCCGAACGGAAGGCGCGGCTTGGCGACCTCGCCGACCAGGCGGGCTGGCTCCTCACGACGCATCACACGGGCGATCCGGCGCAGGCAGCGCTTCTATGGCTCTACGGCGCGCTCGGGAAGGATCGCTGATGCTGATCCTCGGCCCCATCGGTTTCACTGTACCCTGGCTGCTCTGGGGTCTTGTAGTGTTGCCGGTGCTGTGGCTCCTCCTGCGTGCGGTGCCGCCGGCGCCGATCCGGCGGCGGTTTCCCGGCGTTGCACTTCTTCTGGGATTGCAGGACGAGGACACGCAGGCCGACCGAACGCCCTGGTGGCTTCTGCTGATCCGGATGCTTGCCGTGGCGGCGCTGATCCTTGGCTTTGCCGGACCCGTCCTGAACCCCGAGCAGAAGGCAGCAGGCCGCGGCCCGCTGCTGATCGTGGTGGACGGAAGCTGGGCGGATGCGCGCGACTGGTCGCGGCGGACCGGCAGGATCGCGGCGGCCTTGTCTGAGGCTGGACGTGACGGGCGGACGGCTGCGGTCGTGTCGCTAACCGAACTGCCGCCCGATGGGCCGGTCTTCACGGCTGCCGATGCAGTGTCCGAACGGCTGCCCGCGTTGCAGCCGAAGGCATGGGAGCCTGATGCGGCCGCGATGACGACCCTGGCGGGTGAATTGCCGGAGGGGGCTTTCGATACGCTCTGGCTGTCGGACGGGCTGGCGCGCGAGGGGCGTGAGACGCTCGCCGATGCACTGGCGTCGCATGGCAAGGTGACGGCCATCGAAAGCCCGCGCGACGTTCGGGCGCTGGAAGGTGCTGAGATCGCGGACGGCAAGATCAAGGTCACGGCGCTTCGGGCGAGGCCCGAGGGCGCGGTGCGAGCGGAAGTCGTCGCGCATGGCCTTGATCCAACCGGGATCGAGCGCGAACTGGCGCGCGCGACAGCAAGTTTTGATGCGGGTTCCGGCTCCGCCGAGGTGGATTTCGATCTGCCGCCGGAACTGAGGAACCGGGTCACGCGGCTCGAGGTCGCGGGCGAGACCTCGGCCGGTGCCGTCTCGCTGACCGATGATGCGCTGAAGCGCAGGAAGGTGGCCATCGTGACCTCGGGCGCCGGGCAGGAGGGGCTGGAGCTTCTGTCGCCCGACCACTACCTGCGGCAGGCATTGGAACCGACCGCCGATCTGATCGACGGCACCGTCACCGATGTGCTGATGGCTGCACCGGACGTCATGATTATGGCCGATGCGGGCCGGGTGCCGGAAACCGACGCGCTTCTCGACTGGATTGATGAAGGCGGGCTTCTGGTCCGCTTTGCAGGACCGCATCTCGCCTCGTCCGATGTCGGCCGCGACAGCCTTGATCCGCTCTTGCCCGTCCGGTTGCGGATCGGTGGGCGAGCGGTCGGCGGCACGATGAGCTGGGGCGAACCGAAGGAGCTTGCGCCCTTCGCCGAGGGCTCGCCCTTCTTCGGGCTGTCGGTGCCGAATGATGTGACCGTGGCCGCACAGATCCTCGCCCAGCCAGGTCCGGACCTTGGCGCTGCGACGGTCGCCACGCTGGTGGACGGGACGCCGCTGGTGACGCGGCGGCAGGTCGGCGACGGGCAGATCGTGCTCTTTCACGTCTCGGCGAATGCCGAATGGTCGAGCCTGCCCTTGTCAGGGCTTTTCGTTCAGATGCTCGAACGTCTAGCCGTGTCGAGCCGCGCGCAGCGGCCTTCGGCAGAGGATCTGGCCGGGACGACATGGCAGGCAGAAAAGGTGCTGGACGCCTTCGGAACTCTCGGCAAGGCCGATGACATGCCGGGTGTCGACGGTGAGAAGCTGGCGGCGGCGGAGATCGGCCCGGATCTGCCGCCCGGCCTCTACGCCTCGGGTGACAGGCGGTTCGCGCTCAATGCAATCGCGCCGGACAGGGTGCTTGAGGCGGCCAGTTGGCCCGCCGCCGTGACGGTCGAGGGTTTGGCGGTGGAACGCGAATTTCCGCTGAAGGGCTGGTTCCTGACCGCCGCCCTGACGCTCCTTCTGCTCGACATCGTCGCCGCGCTGGCCCTGGGCGGCCGGCTGAAGGGCAATCGGACGGGACTGGCATCGGTCTTGGCCCTCGGCGCCGCCCTGGTGCTGGCTCCCTCCAGCGCCAGGGCCGAGCAGGACGAGGCCGCGCTGGTGCGCGAGGCGGGGAATGTCGTCCTCGCCCATGTCGTCACCGGGGAAGCCGAAACCGACCGCATCGCCGAGGCGGGGCTTTGGGGCCTTTCCGAAGTTCTCTTCGCCCGAAGCTCGGTCGAGCCGGTGGAGCCGGTCGGCGTCAATCTCGAAAATGACGAGCTTTCGGTCTTTACCTTCCTCTATTGGCCGGTCACGCCCAACCAGAGGGCACCGTCGCCAGTCGCCTATGCGAAACTCAACCGCTATCTCCATTCCGGCGGAATGATCCTGTTCGACACCCGCGATGCCGATGTCGCGGGCTTCGGAGCAGCTTCGCCCGAGGGCAAACGCTTGCAGGCATTGGCGGCGCCGCTCGATATTCCGCCCTTGGAGCCGATTCCGAAGGATCATGTGCTGACCCGCTCATTCTACCTGTTGCAGGATTTCCCCGGACGTTTCGCCGGCCCGCCGATCTGGGTCGAGGCCGCGCCCGCCGATGCGGAGCAGGTCGAGGGGATGCCCTTCCGTAACCTCAACGACAACGTGACGCCGGTCGTGATCGGTGGCAACGACTGGGCCTCGGCCTGGGCGGTCGACGATCAGGGTCGGCAGATGTTTCCGGTCGGTCGCGGCCTCGGCGGCGAACGGCAGAGGGAAATCGCCTATCGCTTCGGCGTGAACCTTGTGATGCATGTGCTGACCGGGAACTATAAATCTGACCAGGTCCATGTGCCCGCGCTTCTCGAAAGACTCGGTCAATGATGGGGCAGGTGGTTTTCGATCCGCTTCTGCCGTGGACCGTGCTCTGGGTTGGTGCGGGCTTGGCGCTGCTCATGGTGATCTTCGCCGCTTGGCGCGGTCTGAGAGGATGGTGGCTGCGTGCGCTCGCCGCGATCTGCCTGCTGGCCGCCGTCGCGCAGCCCTCGCTGCAGTCCGAGGAACGCAGGCCGCTTTCGGATATCGTGCTTATGGTGATCGATGAAAGCGCGAGCCAGAAGATCGCCGACCGCGCCGCGCAGACCGCCGAGGCCGTAAGCCGGATCGATGCGGAGGTGGCGGCGCTGCCGAATACCGAGCTGCGCGAAATCACCGTCGCCGACGGCCCCGACGATACCGGCACGCTGGCCATGACGGCGCTGTCGCAGGCCCTGGCCGAGGAACCGCGCGCAAGGGTCGCAGGCGCGATTCTCGTCTCGGACGGCCAGGTCCACGATCTTGACCTAGCTCCCGACATGCCCGCGCCGCTGAACGTCCTGCTCACCGGCCACGACAGTGACTGGGACCGCAGGCTTCTGGTGAAGACCGCGCCGGCCTTCGGCATCATCGGCGAACCGCTCAGCCTGACGCTTCGGGTCGATGAACAAGGCCGCGTTCCCGAGGCGATTGGCGGGCGACCGGTCGCCTTGCACATCGCCATCGACGGAGCGCCCGAGCAGATCGTTTCCGTCCCCGTGGGGCAGGATCTGGAGCTGCCCCTGACGCTCGATCACGGCGGCCAGAACGTCGTTCAACTGACGCTCGACACCGCCGAAGGCGAGTTGACGGACAGCAACAATGCCGCTGTGATCCAGATCAATGGTGTGCGCGACAGGTTGCGGGTGCTGCTGGTCTCTGGTGAACCCTATGCCGGCGAACGCACATGGCGGAACCTTTTGAAATCCGACAGCGCCGTCGATCTCGTCCACTTCACCATCCTGCGCCCGCCCGAAAAGCAGGACGGTGTGCCAGTCTCCGAACTGTCGTTGATCGCTTTCCCGACGCGAGAGCTTTTCGTCGAGAAGATCAAGGAATTCGACCTCATCATATTCGACCGATACCGGCTGAGAGGCATCCTTCCCTCTGCCTATCTCGACAATATCCGCGACTATGTGGAACAGGGTGGCGCGGTGCTGGTCGCCGCCGGGCCGGATTTCGCTTCCGCGGAGAGCCTCTATCATTCCGGCCTGGGAGACGTGCTGCCCGCGCGGCCCACAGCGCGGGTGCTTGAGGGTGGCTTTACACCGCGCGTCTCGGATCTTGGGCAGCGTCATCCGGTGACGGAAGGTCTTGAGGCGGGCTATGCGCCAGAGGGCGGTCAGCAGGGCAAGGAAGGCGCGCCGGCCTGGGGCCGCTGGCTGCGCGCCGTTGAACTGGCCGATCCCAAGGGTCAAGTCGTGATGGATGGACCACAGGGGCGGCCGCTTCTGGTTCTGAACCATGAAGGCGAAGGGCGCGTGGCGCTTCTGGCCTCCGATCAGGCGTGGCTCTGGGGGCGCGGGTTCGAAGGCGGTGGGCCGCAACTTGAACTTCTGCGCCGCCTTGCGCACTGGTTGATGAAGGAACCGGAACTGGAGGAAGAGGCGCTGACCGCGATGGCGGAAGGCCAGTCCATGACGATCACGCGCCGGACGCTGGGCGAAGGCGCGCATGAGGTCACGGTGACAGCGCCCGACGGGACCGAGACCGTTCTGGCGATGACCGAGGTTGCGCCGGGGCGCTATCAGGCGACCTACCAGGCCCAGGATATTGGCCTTTACCGCCTCAAGGACGGCGATCTGGAGCGGGTGACAGCGCTTGGTCCGGCCGCGCCGAAGGAGTTTGAGGAAACCATCGCCACCGCAGACAAGCTGTCGGCGGCGGTGACGCCAACGGAAGGCGGGTTCCAGCGACTGGAAGCGGGCGTGCCGATCATCCGGCAGGTCCGCGCGGGGCGACCTGCCTTCGGGCGCGGCTGGATCGGCATCACGCCGCGCAATGCCTATCAGACTTTGGATGTAAGGATTGCGCCGGTGATGCCCGCTTGGGCGTTCCTGCTGCTTGCAGTACTGTTCAGCCTGTCAGCATGGATGCGCGAGGGGCGCCGGTAGGTTCGGCGCCCGGCTCTCAGATCGGGACATTTTCCCAGAATGCGTCGAGGTCTTCTTCGACACGGCATTCGGCGCGCTTGCGCAGCAGCGTAATTGCCTTCAGATGTCCACGCTTCGCGAGGTCCGCAGAGTCGTTCGGAGTGGCAAGTGCAGCCTTGGTGGCAAATACGGCCTGGTCCGACGCAACTTCGCGTCCGGTACTGTTGGTCATTGCATCCTCCCGGTGAGTCGCCGCGCCAGATTCGCGCGGTGGTGGCGTAGTCAAGCTAGCATGCTTTGACGTCGGTGATGTGTCACTTTATGCCGGACAGGTCAATGTGGCGAAGTTTCGCACAATCTGAATCCGCCGCGATCAGTTTTTTGGCAGCGAGAGAATCGTCGGCATCGCAACCCAGCCATCCATCGTGCAACGTGGCTGAATCAGAACTTTGTCCAGACCTTGCGGAATCCCCACGCCGGACTGGGTTCGAGTGAAGGGCTGTTCGTCGACATGGGGATGGGTCAGTTCACGGACGCCGAGCACAGTCCCGTCCGGTGTTAGTATCTGCCAGCCGCTGGCATAGTGGTCCCATCCGGTGTCGGGATGCTCGAGCGTCACGGAAATCGTCCATGTCCCGTCGCTGTCATGCGTCGCACTTGCCGCTTACGACCCGAGGCGGATCAGCCAAGGCCGCGCCCGCGGCGAGCAATGCACCAAGACCGAGAGAGAAAGCCCGCAGTAACATGCTGACAGACTGACATAGCCGGCCCAAAGCGGGGATCACTTTGGTGTGTTACGCAGTAGAACCTGCCGCGAATGTGACGCGAACTCGCGCCGGAGGAGGATGCCGACCGTCATCACGGTGGCGACCATCAGCGCGACAGGGCCTAATAGCCAAGCGAGGGCGCCGAGCGCGAAATAGACGTTCCTAAGGCCTCGGTTGAAGCTACGAGCGGCATGGATGTTGAGCGACGCCGCCTGATCCGCTCGTGGAAGTGTCAGGGGATCCGACACATCGTTCGGCACGGCGGCCATGACGATGGCGCAATATCCGAAGAGCCGGTGGGCCCAGACGAAGTTCAGGAAGGCCAATGTCAGGAAACCCATGACGAGGAGAATCTTGACCTCCCACACCACCGCGGGTGCGCTGCTGAGCGTCAGATCCTCGGCAACTCCAAGAAGCCGTTCGGTATTCCCGATCAGCGCAAGAGCGCCGCCGATCGCGATCATGCACGCCGAGGCGAAGAAGGCGGTTCCCTGCCTGAGGTTGTCCATGATCGTGGCGTCGAAGATGCGCGGCTCGCGCGAGATGAACTGGCGCATCCATTCGCGGCGGTAGCCCGTCATCAGGACGGAGACCGAAAGCCGCGATTCGGGCGGATGTTCGACTGCCCAGCCGATGGCGAACCAACTTAGTCCGAGGACGACGAGCGCAAGCAGGTCGAGGGCGCCGAAATGGCCGATTTGCAGCAGGTCGATCATTGAATACGACAGTAGTGCTGCACATCAATTCTTGCCAGATGATAAAATTGGTAATATTAATTTACCAGTAGTGCGAAAACGGGGTATACGATGCAGATGCCGGCGGTCGATGCGCGGATCATGGCGCGCAAGTCCGAAATCGTGGCTGCCCTGCGCGCAGTCCTTCCAGCCGACGCGGTAATCGACGACGAAGCCGAGACGCGCGCCTATGAATGCGATGCGCTCTCCGCCTATCGCTGTGCGCCCTTGGCCGCGATCCTGCCCCGTTCAACCGCAGAGGTTTCAGCGGCGCTGAAGGTCTGCCACAACCTCGGCGTTCCGATCGTGCCGCGCGGCGCAGGCACCTCGCTTGCCGGTGGTGCCTTGCCCACTGCGGATAGCGTCATCCTTGGTATCGCGCGAATGAACCGTGTGCTGGAGACGGACTATGATAACCGCTTCATAACGGTCGAGGCAGGACGGACGAACCTTTCGGTCACCGGCGCGGTGGAGGCGGACGGGTTCTTCTACGCCCCCGATCCGTCGAGCCAGCTCGCGTGTGCGATCGCAGGCAATATCGCGATGAATTCCGGCGGCGCGCATTGTCTGAAATACGGGGTCACGACGAACAACCTTCTGGGCGTCACGATGGTGATGATGGATGGCGCCGTGGTCGAGATCGGCGGCGCCCACATGGACGCGGGCGGGCTCGACCTTCTTGGCGTGATCTGCGGATCCGAGGGGCAGCTCGGCGTCGTCACCGAGGCGACGCTGCGGATTCTGCCCAAGCCGGAAGGCGCGCGGCCGGTCTTGATCGGGTTCGGTTCCAATGAGGTCGCGGGCGCCTGCGTCGCCGACATCATCAAGGCCGGAGTGCTGCCGGTCGCGATCGAATTCATGGACCGCCCCTGCATCCGCGCGACCGAGGATTTCGCCCATGCGGGCTATCCCGATTGCGAGGCGCTTCTCATCATCGAAGTGGAGGGTGCCGAGGCGGAGATCGACGAACAGTTGGGCCTCATCCGCCAGATCGCGATGCGGCACGATCCCGTCGAGTTCCGCGAAAGCCGGTCCGAGGAAGAGGCCAAGAAGATCTGGCTTGGCCGCAAATCCGCCTTCGGTGCCATGGGGCAGATCAACGACTACATGTGCCTCGACGGGACGATCCCGGTCTCGAGCCTGCCTTTCGTTTTGAAGCGGATTGGCGAGATGAGCCGCGAGTACGGTCTTGATGTCGGCAACGTCTTCCATGCAGGCGACGGCAACATGCACCCGCTCATTCTCTACAATGCGAACACACCCGGCGATCTTGAGCGCTGCGAAGCGTTCGGCGCGGATATCCTGAAGCTCTGCGTCGAGGTTGGCGGATGCCTCACTGGCGAGCATGGTGTCGGGATCGAGAAGCGCGATCTGATGAGCGTGCAATATGATGCGGCGGATCTTGAGGCACAGATGCGGGTGAAGGACGTCTTTGACCCGAAATGGCTACTGAATCCCGCGAAAGTGTTTCCGCTGGAGGCAAGCGCAGAGCGTCGTGCGGGTTGAGAGCGCGGCCGGGGGCGCTGCCCCCGGACCCCCGAGGTATTTTCGCCAAGATGAAAGCAGGATCGTGAGAGTTTCGTCCGAGGAAGAACTTGTCGAGGCGGTGCGGGATGCCGCCGGTCCGTTGCGCGTCGTTGGCGGAGGCACCCGGGGCGTTGGGCGGCCGGTGCGGGGGGAGGCCCTGGAGGTGTCGGGGATCGCCGGGATTTCTATCTATGAACCCGGCGCGCTGACGCTGGTGGCCAAGGCGGGGACTCACCTGGCGGAGGTCGAAAGCGCTCTGTCGGCCGAAGGGCAGCGGCTGGCTTTCGAACCTGCGGACTGGCGCGCTTTGCTTGGAACTGGCGGCGAGCCGACCTTGGGCGGAATGGTCGCCGCGAACGTGTCGGGGCCGCGCCGGGTTCAGGCCGGGGCGTGTCGCGACGCCCTTCTGGGGGTGCGCTTCGTCGATGGCACTGGCGCCGTCGTGAAGAACGGCGGACGGGTGATGAAGAACGTCACCGGCTATGATCTGGTGAAATTGATGGCGGGGTCGTGGGGCACACTCGGAGTGCTGACCGAAGTGAGCCTTAAAACACTTCCTGCGCCCGAGTCGATTGCGACGGTGGTCATCGACGGCCTAGACGACGCGCGCGCGGTTCAGGCCATGACCTCGGCCCTCGGGTCGCCCTTCGACGTTACCGGCGCTGCGCACGGGGAGATGGGGACATTGATACGTGTTGAAGGCTTTGCCGGGTCCGTCGCCTACCGGACTGAGCGGCTGATCGAGCGCCTATCGGCTTTCGGGGCGACGCGGGCGGAACCTGATCCGGTGGCTGCGCGGACGATGTGGCAGGCCGTGCGGGACGTGGCACCGTTCTGCGGACGCATCGGCGATGTGTGGCGGCTGGCGGTCAAGGCTTCGGACGCAGCGGGCCTTGTCGCGCGTTCCGGGGCGGAAGCGGCGCTCTACGATTGGGGCGGTGGACTCGTCTGGCTGCTCGTGCAGGAGGGCACCGATCTCAGGGCACGGCTCGGGGACTTTGCCGGCCATTCAACGCTGATGCGCGCATCGGCAGAGACTTGCGCGCAGATCGCGCCGTTTCAGCCGGAGCCCCCAGCGCTCGCCGTAATTTCGGCCGCGCTTCGGGCGCGGTTCGACCCGAGGGGCATTCTCAATCCGGGACTGATGGGCTGATGCAGACGAACTTCACCGAGGAACAGCTCCGCGATCCCGGCACGGCCCGCGCCAACGAGATTCTGCGTGCCTGCGTCCATTGCGGGTTCTGCACCGCGACCTGCCCGACCTATCAGTTGCTGGGCGATGAGCTCGACAGCCCGCGCGGCCGTATCTACCTCATCAAGGACATGCTGGAAAATGATCGGCCGGCCGATGAGAAGACGGTCAAGCATATCGACCGGTGTCTTTCCTGCCTTGCCTGCATGACGACCTGTCCCTCGGGCGTCCACTACATGCATCTCGTCGATCATGCCCGTGCGCATATCGAGAAGACCTACCGGCGACCCTGGCGCGACCGGGCGATGCGCTGGGTTCTGGCGCGGGTGATCCCCTACCCGATGCGCTTCAGGCTGGCGCTTCTCGGGGCCAAGATGGCGCGGCCCTTCGCGCGGTTCCTGCCCGATGCAAGGCTCAGGGCGATGGTGGCAATGGCGCCGAAGCAGGTGCCGCCGGTCAGTCGCAACGACGATCCGCAGACCTTCCCTGCGATGGGCGAAAAACGATTGCGGATCGCGCTGATGACAGGATGTGCGCAGAAGGCTTTGAACACCGATATCAACGACGCTACGATCCGGCTTCTTCGCCGTCTCGGCTGCGAGGTTGTCGTCGCCAGGGGCGCGGGCTGCTGCGGGGCGCTGACCCATCATATGGGGCGCGAGAAGGAGGCTCATGCATCCGCAAAGGCAAATATCGAGGCCTGGATGGCTGAGCAGAGGGTCAATGGGCTTGACGCCATCGTCATCAACACCTCGGGTTGCGGTACCACGGTGAAGGATTACGGCCATATGTTCCGCACCACGTCTATGGCGGAGGAGGCGGCAGAGATTGCCGGCCTCGCCTGCGATGTCACGGAACTTCTGGCGCGTCTGAACCCAGCGGCGAAGGCGCCGGAACCACTTCGTGTCGCGTATCACGCGGCCTGTTCGCTCCAGCATGGGCAGAAGGTTACGGCGGCGCCAAAAGCACTCTTGAAATCGGCGGGATTTGAGGTGGTGGAACCTGCGGACGCGCACCTTTGCTGCGGGTCGGCGGGCACGTACAACCTTCTCCAGCCGGAGATTTCCGGGGAATTGAAGCGGCGCAAGGTGGCGACCCTAGAGGCCAGACGCCCTGATGTGATTGCGGCGGGCAATATCGGCTGCATGATGCAGATCGGTTCGGGGACTGGAATTCCGGTGGTTCACACGGTCGAGCTTCTTGACTGGGCGACGGGAGGGCCTCGGCCGCCCACCCTTGGTGAATGAATGCTGGGCGATGCGGCGGGCAGGTCATATTCTCGCCCCATCCCCGCGCTAAGACCGGGGTCAAACGCGGGATGGGATGATGCGGGCAGTTCTGGCTTTTCTTGTGGCGGCGCTCTGGCCGTTGGTTTTGACGGGCGAGGAAGCGCCACTCAGGTCGCTTTCGACCGCGGACGCGACGCGCGGATGGGAGGCGGTGGGACGGATCGACATCGGCGACAAGGGTTTCTGCACCGGCGCGCTGATTGCGCCGGATCTCGTCCTGACGGCGGCGCACTGTCTCTTCGACCAGAAGACCAAGGAACCGATCGAGGCGTCGGAATTCCAGTTTCTCGCGGGCTGGCGCAATGGCCGCGCCGTCGCCTATCGGGGCGTTCGCCGCGCGATGGCGCATCCGGATTACGTCTTCGAGGGGCGTGACCGGATCGACCGCGTGCCCTACGACATCGCCTTTCTGGAACTCGATCAGCCGATCCGGCTACCGTCGATACGGCCTTTCGACATCGGCGCCGATCCGGTGACGGGTGACTCCGTGGGCATCGTCTCTTACGCACTCAATCGTGCCGATGCGCCATCGATCCAGGACCTCTGCCATGTGCTTGGAAACGAGCCGGGCATGACGATCCTGTCTTGCGACGTGGATTACGGCTCTTCAGGCGCGCCGGTTTTCCAGATGATCGGCGGAGAGCCGAGGATCGTCTCCGTCGTCTCTGCGAAGGCGGAGATGGGTGGCAAAAAGGTTGCGCTCGGTAGCGAAATGGAGCGCCCCTTCGCGGAACTGCGCCAGGCCTATGTGGAGAGCGATAACACCTTTGTCCGCGTCTCGCCGGGTCTCGGAAGCCATGTCTTCGGGTCGACCGCGAAAAATTCGGCCAAATTCCTCAAACCCTGAGCCCCCGATGCGATTGCTCGCAATCTTTTTCGCCGCGTTCTTGACCGCCCCCGCCCTTCATGCCGAGGCGCCGCTCAAGCGGCTCACGCTCCGGCAAGATCTGCTCGGCTGGGAAGCGGTCGGACGGGTGGAGATAGGCCGCGAAGGCTATTGCACGGGGGTGCTGATCGCGCCCGACCTCGTCCTGACTGCGGCGCACTGCCTCTTCGCGGATGGGGACCGCTACGTTCAGCCATCGAAGATTCGGTTCCGGGCTGGCCTCAGTGATGGCGCGGCGCTCGCCGAGTCCGGTATCTTGCGGATGGTGGTTCACCCGGACTATGACCCACACTCGCCCGATCGGTGGGATGAGGTTCTGCACGACGTAGGGTTGATGCAATTGTCGACGCCCGTGCCGCTGACCACGGCCGCGCCCTTTGCGACGGCTGACCTGGCGGATGGTGCCCGCGATCTGTCCGTCGTGTCCTACGGGCGGGGTCGGGATGAGGCATTGTCGTGGGACGACAGGTGCAACGTGATCGGACGTCGACAGGGATTGATCGCCTTCGATTGCGACGTGACGTTCGGCTCGTCCGGCGCACCGGTTTTTCACCGCATGGACAATCGCGCGGCCATCGTGTCGCTCGTCTCCGCAGGCGGCGTGACCGACAAAGGCCAGAGGCTTGCCTTCGGTATGGAACTTCCGCGCGCGGTGGTCGAACTGAAGGCTGCGCTAAGGCGGGGCGAAGGCGTCTCGGCCGATCAGGACGCACCGGAGGATCGGGCTGTGACGCAACGGGTCGGGCGCCTGAAGATGAGCGCTGGCATGCGCAGCGCGGACGGCGCCAAGTTCCTCAAGCCTTGAGGCGCGCCGGAAGCTCTTGAAAAACGCCCGCAGCGGACACATCTGAAACAATGCCGGGGGGCCACTACGGGCCCCGGAAAACCGATCGCCCGTCCCGTTGGAGGGAGGGTGAAACCGAACATCGCTCAATGGAGGATGATCCATGCGTACCTATGACTTTTCGCCGCTTTACCGTGCGACCGTCGGCTTTGACCGCATCGCCGACTTGATGGACCGGGTGCTTACGGCCGATGTGCCGGCCCCGACTTACCCCCCCTACAACATCGAGAAGACCAACGAGAACGCTTACCGCATCTCGATCGCCGTTGCCGGATTCTCGGGCGACGAGCTGAATGTCGAGGTGAAGGACGGTGCGTTGATCGTGTCGGCCCGCAAGGCCGAGGACGAGCCGGAGAAGACCTATCTGCATCGCGGCATCGCCACACGGGCGTTTGAGCGCCGCTTCGCGCTGGCCGACCACGTGAAAGTGTCGGGCGCAACCCACGCCGACGGGATGCTGCATATCGACCTTGTCCGCGAAGTGCCCGAGGCGCTGAAGCCGCGCCGGATCGAAATCGCCAACGGCGATACCGTCGAGGCGAAAGCGGTCGAGACCATCGGCGCCTGATCTTCTTTTCGAATGACAGGAAGGGCGCGCTTCCAGGCGCGCCCTTTTCATGTGTGGCGCCCTGTCAAGCGCGAATGATCCCTCGCGTTTCCGGCCCTTGCCAACATACTCACAGGCTTTCGGCGGTGCCGTTTTGGGCAATGACGAAGTCTAGTGCGACAGGCTCTGAGCGAGGCGCATCATCTGGATCGCTTCGGCTCGGTAGCCAAACAGATCGTCACCCTTCGCGCCATTTGCGAGCGTGATGGCGTCGTCCCAGCCCCAATGGCCGAGATATTTCGGTTCCGACAGAAGCTGGCCCATTCCCGCGACGGCCGCGGCGAAACGAGCGTCTGCATCCGGCTGGCCCGGTTCGACCGGGATCGGGGCTTCGATTACTTGCGACGCGGATGCGCCCGGCAATTTGTAGCGGAGCTTCAGGAAACCGAGCTCGTTTGCGCCATCGGGTTCGCTGGTCGCTGCCGAGCCGTAGCGAAGTGGATCGGAGAGTTGGGCGGGCGAGCCGACGGGTGTGATTTCGTAGAGAGCCGTCACCTGGTGGCCGGCGCCGATCTCGCCCGCATCCACCTTGTCGTTGTTGAAATCCTCGCGGGCGAGGGCGCGGGTCTCGTAGCCGATGAGGCGATATTCGGCGACAACCGCGGGGTTGAACTCTACCTGGATCTTCACGTCGTCGGCGATGGGAAAGAGGGCACCGGAGAGCTGGTCCACCAGCACCTTCTGCGCCTCGGAGAGCGTGTCTATATAGGCCGCGGTGCCGTTGCCGTTCTGAGCGAGCGCCTGCATCGTCGCGTCGTCGAGGTTGCCGCGACCGAAGCCGAGGACCGAGAGATAGATGCCGCTCTCACGCTTCTTCGCGATGTAGTCCTTGAGTTGATCCGGATCGGAAAGTCCGACGTTGAAATCGCCGTCGGTCGCCAGAAGGATGCGGCTGACATGGCCGTCGCCACCCATCTTCTCGGCCTCGGCATAGGCCTGCTCCAGCCCGTCTTGCCCTGCTGTCGCGCCGCCGGCGTCAAGCCGGTTGAGCGCGGAGAGGATGGCGGATTGGTCCGACGCGGCGGTGGGTTCCAGCACCAGTCCGGCAGAGCCGGCATAGGTGACGATGGCAACCCGATCCTCGGGACGAAGCTGGCCGAGCATCAGGCGGAAAGACTGCTTCAGCAGCGGCAGTTTGGTCTCGTCGTCCATCGAACCGGATGTGTCTATCAGGAAGACGAGGTTCAGGGGCGGGCGGTCATCGGTTGCGGGCATCGCGCCCTGAAGTCCGATACGAAGAAGCTCAGTATCCTTGTTCCACGGGGTATGGAACAGGCTGACCGAGGTGCGGAACGGAGCCTCGCCTGCTCGCGGGGCGGGATAGGCATAGGGGAAATAATTCACCATCTCCTCCACCCGAACAGCCTCTTTCGGGGGCACGGAGCCGGACATGAGCGAGGAACGGATCACCGGCCATGAGGCGGTGTCGGTGTCGATGGAGAAGGTCGAGACAGGTTCGTCCGCCGCTATCCGCACCGGGTTCGGATCGGCACTGGCGTAGGCTTCGGTATTCTGACTGGGCACGGACATCGCGTCGGGGAAGACCGCTTCGCGCTTCGCCACGCCCTCAGCCACGAGTCCGACGACGCTGCCGGCGGACTGATCTGCGACCGAACTCGGTGCGGGAGACGCCGGGCGTTCCATCGTCGGCGCGTCGCTCAAAGCATCTGTATCCGCGGCGAGCGCGTCGGCCTCCCGCTCACGCCGCTCGCTGCGCCCGAGGTCGGCCTGTGGCGCTGGCGCCGCGCGTTCATCGAATGTCCTATTCTCTTTCACCGCAGGAACTGCTTCCCCAGGCTGCGCAAACGATATCGGCTTTGGCGTCATGTCGGCGGGTCTGAGTTGCGGATAGATCGCGATCGCCACGCCGATCGCGGCGACGGAGGCGGTGGCGGCGAGGGCACCGCGGCTGGTCAGTCTGGAAAGCATCTCGCGTACTCCTGTCAGAAACCCCGCCCTTTCCGGGCGGTCCGACATGGGACGCGCGGCGTTCGCGGTTTCTTGGTGCCGATCGAAATTTTCCAGTGCCAGTCGCAGCGCCGTCGCCTTCGCCTCGGGGTCCGCGGTGGGCAGTGCGGCCTTCATCGAACTGCGCAGCTTGTCAAGTTCGTCGGTCATAGCATGTCCTCGGCCCGCGCGATCTCGCGCAGACGTTTCTTAACTTCGCTCATCCGCCAGGCGACAGTGCCTTCGGAAAGGCCAAGGACCTCGGCGGCGTCTTTCTGCGAAAGCTCCTCGCCCAGCGTGAGCGCGATTGTGTCCCTCAGTTCCGGAGAGAGCCGCGCCAGCGTCGCGGCAAGCCAATCTTGCGCCGCCGTTTCCTCGGCGATCCCGGCACGGCGGTTCTGCTCCCAGTCGCCCCAGCCATCGACGGCCCTGGCATGGGTCGCGGTGCGGCGGCGACGGTCATGCGCAGCATTCACCGCCACCCGATAGAGCCAGGTCGTAAAGCGTGCTTCGTGCCGGTAAGTAGCCAACTTGGCGGGCAGGGCAACGCAGATGTCCTGCGTCAGATCCTCGGCCTCGGATTTCGATCCGGTCAACCGGAATGCCAGCCCGAAAACGCGGTCATAATGTCGGGTGACGAGGGCGGCGAATGCCGACCTGTCGCCCGCCTGGGCTTCCAACGCCAGAATATGGTCAGCCGTTTCCATGCGCATTACGAAAGCTTGGACGCACCGGATAGGTCAATCCTTGGCGGCGGTCGGGCTTTTTTCTCCCGGGACGCCAAAATGTGCCGACGGGATCTCGATCTTCCAGCGGATTCCCCCCGCGTCGAAGGTGTAGTCCACCCGCGCGTCGAGAAGCTGTACCGCCAGACGCGTGAGAACGGTATTGCCGAAACCCCGGTGCTGTGGTGGCCCCTCGAAGCTCTGGCCGGTTTCGCGCCATTGCAGAACGAGCGAGGGTCCTTCATCCGTTCCGGACCGCGCCACATGCCACTCGATGGCGATCTCACCGCCAAGATCGTTCAGCGCGCCATATTTCGTGGCGTTGGTGCCGAGCTCATGCAGCGCCATGCCGATGGTCTTGACTGCCTGCGGTCGAAGTTCGACATCCGGACCCGAAACGACCAATTCCGCGTCGTCGCGCGCAAAGAGCGCGAGCTGCGAGCGGATCAGCGCTTCGAGCGGTACGGTGGCCCAGTCCTCGGACGTCAGGAAATCGGTGGAGCGGGAGAGAGATGCGATGCGTTCCCCGAACTTCTCGTTGAACTCTTCCATCGAACTTGCGTTTGCGGCGGTTCGGCGATGGATTGCGCTGATCACGGTCAGCATGTTCTTCGCGCGATGGATGATTTCCTGCGCGACGATCTGGCGGGATTCCTCGTGCCGGCGAATCTCCGAGATGTCGCGATGAATGTTCGACACTGCGATGATCGCGCCCTCGGTGTCGCGGATTGGGGCGGCGGTGATCCAGATCAGGCGTTCGCGCCGGGATTTCGTGACGCGCAACGCTTCAAAGCTCGACAGCGCCCCGGCGATGATCTCATCTCGGTATTCGGCAATACCCTTGGTGAAGCCCTCCGGATAGAGAACCTCCATCGACCGACCGATGATCTCGTCTGCGGTATGGCCATAGAGACGTTCCGCCGCCTTGTTCCAACTCATGATGCGGCCTTCGAGGTCATAGCTCATGATGGCGTCGCGCGACGTGGTGACGATTGCGCTGAGAAGCTCCGCCTGGACATGCGCTTCGGAGGCGCGGACAGCAGAGAACTTGCGGCTGGTGATATCGCGGTGCCGCATCACGGCATAGAATTGCCCGTCCTGGCTCACCGGGTCGATGGTCAATTCGAACCATCGTTCCAGGCCACCGACATGGCAGGGATAGTCAAGACGGCTGCTGGTCTGGTTTTCGAGCGCCGATGTGAGAGAAGTGGCGACCCGTTCCGCCTCGCTGCCGGCGGCGCGACAGACATCGAAGTAGTTCCAGCCCAAAAAACCATCCTCGCGGGTGGGACCACTCTTGTCGGCAAAGCTGCGCCATACCGCATTTACGGCAACAATTGTGCCATCGGCGTCGACGACCGCGATTTCGTCGTCAAGTGAGTCCAGGATCAGGGCAAGGTCGAGATCCCTGTTGACCTTGAGCAACTGCATTACTCTCGATTTGGGGCGTTTGTTGCGACAACTCTATTCGATTTCTGTCGCGGGACAATACGAGTTGCAAGCGGGACGGATGGCGTTCCGCCCGGGCAGGCGGTCCGCCTTTCGGACCGCCTGAAACCCTTCCCGTTTCGTACCCGCGCGGTGCACGGGCACTTGCGACAACGGGGCGTCAAGCGCGCAGTATTGCGTCGAAAAATTGGTAGGCGCCACTCAGAGAATTCAGTTGGTTACTGCGGGTCGAGTCGCCGGAAATTGCCCTGACTGCGCCGTAGGTCGCCGGACCAAAAATGCCGTCGATGCTGCCGTGATAGTAGCCACTCCGAGCGAGCCGCCACTGGATCGCGCGGCGATCGCTGAGCGAATAGCTGCTGAAGGCGCGGGCGGCCGGCGTTTGATAGACGCTGGTGGTCGGGGAATAGTAGCGCGGTGACTGGTAGCGCGGTGCCTGATAGCGCGGCGACTGATAGCGCGGGGCGTAGTATTGCCGGTCCTGATGGCGCGGCGCGCGATAGTTCGGATAGGCCTGGATCGGCGCGCGCGCCACGGGCACCGCCTGGTTGCGTTGGTGCTGATAGATCAGCCCACCGATGAGCCCGGCCGCGGCAAGGGCCGCGAGGGTGTTTTGCTCCTTTTCGCCCCAGGCATGGGCAGGAGCGGGCAGCGTGAATGCAAGCGAAAGCGCGGTGAGCGCGGCGGTGGTCGTTTTGCGGATGTTGAGCAGCATTGGATTTCCCCAGAACAAGGTGAAACGATGCCTCAGATATGGAGGAGAAGCGGATGCTAGGCAAAATCGCCGGGCTGCTATCCGATAACACGTGACTGTCGGGGCCGAGAAAGCCTCACTTCGCGGCCGGAAAGGCGTGCGTCCGTCCCGTTGTTTTTATCATTGCCGCAATAGCCACCAACCGTGCGCGGGGCATCTTGCGTTCCCTCGTCGGGCCAGTCTCGGGGAGAAGATAGGTATTGTAACTTGGCGTCCGCGCACCTTCGTCACGATTGACTGGGGCGCGCTTGGCCTTTCACAACGTCAAGGTCTGCCATTCAGATCGAAAGACAGATGTATTTCATCTCCAGATAATCCTCGACGCCGTGATGGCTGCCCTCGCGGCCAAGGCCCGATTGCTTCACGCCACCGAAGGGCGCGACCTCGGTCGAGATGAGCCCCGTGTTGACGCCGACCATGCCGTATTCCAGCGCCTCTTGAACGCGTGTGATACGCCCGATGTCACGTGCGTAGAAATAGGACGCGAGGCCAAAGATCGTGTTGTTGGCCAGTTCGATCACCGCTTCTTCCGTCTCGAACTTGAAGAGGGGCGCGAGGGGCCCGAAAGTCTCCTCGGTCGAGACCTTCATGTCGGGCGTGATGCCGGTAACGACGGTCGGCTCGAAGAACGTCCCGCCGAGCGAGTGCCGCTTTCCGCCCGTTACGATCGTTCCGCCGCCTGACAGCGCGTCGGCGATATGCTCCTCGACCTTCTCGACGGCCGCTTCGTTGATGAGCGGTCCAGTCGTGACGCCTTCCTTCAGCCCGTCGCCCACGTTCAGCTTTTTCACCGCTTCGGCCAGTTTTGCCGCGAATGCATCATAGACGCCGGCCTGCACGTAGATGCGGTTGGCGCAGACGCAGGTCTGGCCGTTGTTGCGGAACTTGGAGATCATCGCGCCTTCGACCGCGGCATTGAGATCGGCGTCGTCGAAAACGATGAAAGGCGCGTTGCCGCCAAGTTCCATCGAGCATTTCATCACTTGATCGGCGGCCTGACGCAAGAGGATGCGGCCCACTTCGGTGGACCCGGTGAAGGTCAGCTTCCGAACGATCGGATTCTCGCAAAACTCCTTGCCGATATCGGAGGACCGCTTCGACGTGATGACCGAGAACAGCCCGGCCGGCACGCCCGCGCGTTCTGCCAAAAGCGCCATTGCGAGCGCCGAAAGCGGGGTCTCGGCGGCGGGCCGGGCGACGAAACCGCAGCCGACGGCGAGCGCAGGAGCCACCTTCCGAGCGATCATCGCGTTTGGGAAGTTCCACGGCGTGATCGAGGCGGCAACTCCGATCGGCTGCTTGATGACGGTGATGCGCTTGTCGCGCTGGTGGCCGGGGATGGTCTCGCCATAGACCCTTTTGGCCTCTTCGCCAAACCACTCGACGAAGGACGCGCCATAGAGGATCTCGCCCTTGGCTTCGGCAAGCGGCTTTCCCATCTCGGCGGTCAGGATCGCGCCCAGATCGTCGGCATTCGCCACCATGAGGTCATACCACTTGCGCAGCACTGCGGCGCGTTCCTTGCCCGTACGCGCGGCCCATTCCCGACGGGTCTTGTCCGCAGCCTCGATAGCGCGGGCGGTCTCGGCGCGGCCGAGGTTCGGCAGCTTGCAGATCACGTCGCCGCGGGCGGGATTCGTCACCTCGAAGGTCGTCGCGTCATCCGCGTCGATCCATTGCCCCGCCACATAGGCCTGGGTTACCAGAAGCGACGGGTCTTTCAGAAGCGACCGCAGGTCTGTTACGGAATCAAGCATGGGAGCCCTCCTGTTTCACAATTTGATCAAATGCACGGGTCGGGCGGCAGAGTCCAGAGTTGGTCCGACGGCAGAGGATGTCGGTCATGAGATATGATGAGGCCTTCGCGAATGCAAAGTATATTCGCGGCGGAGATGGCTATCCGGCGCGTTGGGCGGCAAAGGCCGAATGGTTTCGCGCCGCGCTGGGCGACCGCGCGCGGTTGGGCCTGCCATATGGGGCTGGTGAAGCGGAGTGGTTCGACCTTTTTCTGCCATCGGGAGAGCCGACCGGACTCCTGTTCTTCGTTCATGGTGGCTACTGGCTGCATTTCGGACCGCGCGACTTCTCGCATCTGGCCGCTGGCTCCGTGGGTTGCGGATGGGCCGTTGCCATGCCCGCATACACGCTCGCGCCGGAGGGCAGGATTCCGGCAATGACGCACCAGATTGCCGCCGCCGTTAAGGTGGCGGCCGAGGCTGTGGAACGCCCGATCGTCATTACCGGCCACTCGGCGGGCGGCCACCTTTCTCTACGTATGGCCTGCGCCGACGTACTGCTCGACCCTGCCGTCGTGTCGCGGATACGACGCGTCGTCCCGATCTCGCCACTGTCGGACCTGCGGCCCTTGCGCGAAACCACGATGAACGAGGCGCTCGGCATCGACGAGAAGGTCGCGCGGTCGGAAAGCCCGGTCCTATGTGCGCCGCGCCGGGGCGTGGCGGTTCACGTCTGGGCCGGCGGCGCGGAGCGGCCGGTCTTTCTCGATCAGGCCCGCCGTCTTGGCAATGCCTGGGCCTGTCCGGTGACGGTCGATCCCGGCAAGCATCATTTCGACATAATCGAGGGGCTGGAGCAGGCCGACAGTGCTCTGCTCGACTGCATGATCACCTAGCGTCCGCCGAACCGCGCCCCCCACGTGGGTGCCAGATCGCCGCTGAGCCCGGTAGCGTTGAAAACGCCGCGCGCAATGGCCCGCGCAAGGCAGATGGCAGCGGCATGGCCGATCAGGAAAGGATCGGTGAGAGGATCGGCCATGGCCCGCGCCCCGGTCGCCGCCGCGAAGACGAGATCGCCATCGAACGGCGTGTGTGACGGCACGATCGCCCTGGCCATGCCGTCATGTGCCGCCGTCGCCATGCGCTGCGCCTGCGACTGACTGAGAGCGGCGTCGGTCGCGACGATGGCGATGGTGGTTGCCTCGCCCTGGCGTTTCGTCAGCGCCGGCTCCACGACGGGATCAAAGCTTTCGGACTGCCCCCGCCCGCCGAATTCTCCGTTCAGCTCCCAAGGCGCGGCCCAGAAATGCGGGCCATCACCGACCGTCACCCGGCCAATCGCATTCACCGCGACGATCGCGCCGACGGTGATGCCGCTGTCCAGAACGACGGAGGCGGAGCCGAGCCCACCCTTCAGATCATGCACCATCGCCCCGGTACCGGCGCCGCTCGTGCCAAGCGCGAAATCCTCCCCGGCGGCCGCGAGCGCCGCGCGGCCGAGGCGCTTGTAGGGGTTCTCCACCCAGCCCTTGTGGCCGCCGTTCAACAGGTCGAAGAGGATCGCCCCCGGCACGATCGGCACATTCTGCCCGCCCAGATCAAAACCACGCCCCATCTCCCGCAACCCATCGGCCACGCCCGAGGCGGCGTCCAGCCCGAAGGCGGAGCCGCCCGACAGGACGAGCGCGTCGACCTCCAGCACCACCTTGTCGGGCGCCAGAAGATCGGTTTCCCGCGACCCCGGTGCGCCGCCCATCACATGCACCGCGGCGGTGAAGGGCCGGTGGCCGACAAGCACCGTCGATCCGGTCCGGATGTCGTGATCCTCGGCATTCCCGACCATCAGGCCTGCCACGTCGGTAATCAGGTTCCTCGGTCCGACCCGCATCGCATTCCCCTTCATCTTGCAAAAATACCTCGGGGTCCGGGGCTGCCCCCGGCCTCGCCTCAGATACAGCGCCCGCCATCGACCTCCAGCGCGACGCCCGTCACCATCGACGCCTCGTCCGAGCAGAGGTAGCAGGCCGCGTTCCCCATGTCCTCTGGCGTCGAAAACCGACCGAGCGGGATGGTCGACAAGAACTTCGCCCTCATCTCCGGCGTGTCCTCGCCCAGGAAGCTTTTCAGCAGCGGCGTTTCTCCCGCCACCGGGCAGATTGCGTTGACCCGGACCCCGACGGCCGCAAGCTCCACCGCCATGGTCTTCGTCGCCGTGATCATCCAGCCCTTCGAGGCGTTGTACCAGTTGAGCCTCGGGCGCGGCGACAGGCCCGCCGTCGAGGCGACATTGAGGATCGCGCCCTTGCCCCGCGCCTTCATGCCCGGCACGATGGCGCGGGCGGTGAGATAGACCGACTTGCAGTTGACTGCGAAGACCCGGTCGAAATCGGCCTCGCCGACCTCGTCCAGGGGGGTCGGCAGATGCGTGATCCCGGCGTTGTTCACCAGTATGTCGACCGCGCCAAGTGCCGCCGCAGCTTCCGCCATCGCCTTCACACTCTCACCCGAGGATACATCGACCCGGCCGGCCACCCCGCCAATCTCCTTTGCCACCTGTCGTGCCGCGTCTTCGTTGATGTCCGCGACCAGCACCCGCGCGCCCTCGCTCGCGAATTTCCGCGCGATCCCGGCGCCGAAGCCCGATCCCGCGCCGGTGACGATCGCGACCTTGCCCTCAAGCCTCATCTCTTTCTCCCCTGACCCGCCACGCCGCCGGAATGACCGGCGTCGCGGCGATGAGTTGCTGTGTATATCGATGCGCGGGCCGGGCAAAGACTGCCTCGGTGGCCCCTTCCTCGACGATCCTCCCCGCCTGCATCACCAGCACCCGGTCGGTGATGGAGCGCACCACCGACAGGTCATGGCTGATAAAAAGGTAGGCGATCCCATGGCTCTCCTGCAACCGCGCCAGAAGGTCCAGAACCTGTGCCCTGACCCGCACGTCGAGCGCCGACACCGCCTCGTCCAGCACGATCAGGTCCGGCCTTATGATGAGCGCGCGGGCGATGGCGATCCGCTGGCGCTGGCCGCCCGAGAACTCATGGATGTACTTCCCCATGTCGTCCGGGCTGAGGCCGACCTCATCCAGCGCGTTGGCCACCCGGTCACGGCTGTCCTTCGGCCTGGCGGTCAGGTGGAACGGTTCGGCCACCAGCCGGTCGACCTTGTGGCGCGGGTTGAAGCTGCCATAGGGGTCCTGAAAGACAACCTGCATCCGCGCCCGCAATTCGCGCGGCATGGTATGGCCGGCCGTGACCTCGCGCCCGTCGAGCCGGATCGCGCCGGACTGGATCGGATCGAGCCCGAGGATCGCGCGGGTCAGCGTGGACTTGCCGCAGCCGCTTTCGCCGACGAGGCCGAGGCTTTCGCCCTTGCGGATCGTCAGGCTGACGCCATCGACGGCTCGAAGCGTCGGGTGTGACGCAAAGAGGGTTGGGCGGGGCAGGACATATTCGCGGACGGCATTATCGACCGTCAGAAGCGTCTCGGGCCGACTCTGCGACTGGCGGTCCGGGCGATGGGCCGACGCGGCGAAGAGGCGGCGGGTATAGTCCGCTTTCCGTGCGCGGAAGAGCGCCTCCGTCTCGCCCTGCTCGACGATCCCGCCCTTCTGCATGACCGCCACATGGGTCGCCATGCCAGCCACCACCGCGAGGTCATGGGTGATGAGCATCAGCGCCATGTCCTCGTCCTCGGTCAGCCCCTTCAGGAGATCAAGGATCTGCGCCTGCGTGGTGACGTCAAGCGCGGTCGTCGGCTCGTCCGCGATCAGCAGCCTTGGCTTGAGCGCGATGGCCATTGCGATGGCGACACGCTGCCGCTGGCCGCCGGAAAGCTCGTGCGGATAGCGCGAGAGGGGAAACCGATCCTCGGGCAGGCCGACGCGCGCGAGCTTTTCCCGCGCGACGTCGCGCGCCTCGGCCCGGCTCGCGGCACGGTGGATCAGAAGCGTCTCGGCCACCTGATCGCCGATGGTTTTCATCGGGTTAAGGGCCGTCATCGGCTCCTGAAAGATCATCCCGATCTCGTTGCCCCGAAGGCCGGTGCGCGTGCGTTCGGGCAGCGTCAGGAGGTTCTGGTCGAGGAAATCGGCGGTTCCCGAGGTCTTCGAGCCGTGCGGCAGAAGCCCCATCAGCGCGAGCGCGGTCATCGACTTGCCCGAGCCGCTTTCGCCGACGAGGCCGAAGATTTCGCCGGGCGCGATGTCGAAGGACACCCCCGACAGGATCGGAAACTCATGGATCGCAAGCGAAAGATCGCGGACCGAAAGCAGGCTCATGCCGCGCGCCTCAGTCTCGGGTCGAGGTGGTCGCGCAGGCCGTCGCCCATGAGGTTGAGGCCAAGGACGGTCAGCACGATGGCGAGGCCGGGGAAGATCGCCACATGGGGCGCAAGCGTCACCATCGTCTGCGCCTCCGCCAGCATCCTTCCCCAGCTTGGCGTTGGCGGCTGGGCGCCGAGGCCGACATAGGAAAGCGCCGCCTCGGCGAGGATGCCGAGCGAGAACTGGATTGTGCCCTGAACGATCAGAAGGTTGGCGATGTTGGGAAGGATATGCTCGGCGGAGATGCGGAACCGGCCTTTTCCGGCAACCTCTGCGGCACGGATGAAGTCGAGCGTCCAGAGGCTGAGCGCCCCGCCCCGGGTGACGCGCGCGAAGACCGGGATGTTGAAAATGCCTATGGCGATGATCGCGTTGACGGCGGACGGGCCGAACACGGCCGTGATGAGAATGGCAATGACGAGCGACGGGAAGGCGAAGATCAAGTCATTGCCACGCATGACAATTTCGTCGATCAGGCTGCCGCGCCGGGCGGCTGCGAGAAGGCCGAGTGGCACCCCGATCCCCATGCCGATGCCAACTGCGACGAGGGCCACGGCGATCGAGGTCTGCGCACCCGCCATCAGCATCGAGGCGATGTCGCGGCCGAAGTGGTCAGTGCCGAGCCAGTGGGCGGCGGTAGGGGGTTTCAGCTTGTCCGCGATGGCAAGGGCGGTGACGTCGTAGGGGGTCCAGAACAGCGAGATAAGGGCGGCGGAAAGGGCGGCGAGGGAAAGGGCGATGCCGAGGGCGAAGGAAGCTCTCATACCCGCTTCCTCAGGCGCGGGTCGATGGCGGCATAGGCCAGATCGACGAGGAAGGTCACGAGGATCACGGCGAAGACGAGGATCATCACCACCGACTCCACCACGATCAGGTCGCGCTGCGTGATCGCCTGAAAGATCAGCCGCCCAAGTCCCGGAAGATAAAAGACATTCTCGATGATGATCGCCCCTGCGAGGAGGAAGGAAAACTGCATCCCGAGGATCGTCAGGACCGGGATCATGGCGTTCCGAAGTGCATGGCGCACGATGGTCTGGCCGCTCGTCAGGCCCTTGGCGCGGGCGGTGCGGATGTAGTCCTGATCCAGAGTCTCGATCAGGGCAGAGCGCAGGACCCGGGCGAGGATCGCGGCCTGCGGCAGCGCAAGGGCGACGGCGGGCAGGGTGAGGGCGCGGAGGCCGGTCACAACCCCTTGATCCCATCCGGGAAACCCGCCCGCCGGGAAGAGCCGCCAATGCAGCGCGAACGCGAGGACGAGGAGCATCGCGAACCAGAAATTCGGCAGTGCGATGCCGATCTGGGTCGCGCCCATCACCGTCGCGTCGGCCACCTTCCCGCGTCTGGCGGCGGCGAGAAGGCCGGCGGGGAAGGCGATGAAAACGGCAAGGACAAGAGCATAGAGGGCAAGCGGCAGAGAGACCGCGAGGCGTTGGCTAACTAGTTGGGAAACCGATACTTTATAGGTGTAGGAGAGGCCGAAATCGCCCTGCATCATGCCACTGATCCAGCCGAGATACCGCATCGGGAGCGAGGCATTCAGACCAAGCTGGTCGCGGAGCGCGGCGACGGTCTCGGGCTCTGCGTTCAGGCCCAGCATGTAGGAGGCGGGATCGCCCGGCACCACCTCGATCACGGCAAAGATCACGAGGCTGGCGACCACCAGACTGAGCGCGAGAGAGAGCAGGCGTCTGAGGAGATAACGTGTCATGTCGCCCCTTCCTTGGGGCGAGGCTAGGGGCAAGGCGGGCGGCGGTCCAGAGGGGAACGCGGTGCGTTGGGACGTTCTGAAACGGGTATGCACAACCCGTACACCGGGCGTACACATCCTGTGCATACGCCGGCGGCCTGCGCGCCGAAGTCCCGGAGTTGATCGGGGTTCCTTTTCCGGGGAAAGCAGAGTTCCACGGATCGGCGTCCGACTCATGGCGGGGTGAACCCCGCCCTACGAGTCCGGATGGGCGGGTGAGATATCGGACGGGTTGATCGCTCGGCGCTGGTGCGCAATGAATGCGCGCCCTACGTCTTGCTACGAGGGGGTTGCGGTAAACATGTGTAATCCCCCGCTAGCCCTTTCCGGTGACCTTGAGGAAGTTCAGCAGCACATCCGTAATTGACTTGAACGCTGCCGGGTCGACGCTGCCTTCGCTCTTGTCTGCGGATAGGCGGTTCTGCCCGAACAGCTTTTGGCTCAGTTGGTTTTTCAGTTCGTTCTGTTGCTCGACCGGCAATGACGACAGGAACGGGTCAATTGCCTTAACCTCCAGCGCGAACCATCGCATGTGCTGTTCAGTCTCTCGGTGCAGTTTTGACTGACGCGCCGCGTAGCCAGCCGCGCCCAAGAGGACCAACGTTAGCGAGGCGGCGGTAACAACTTCTGCCCAGTTCACCTCACCTGCTGGGGTCAAATCAAAGCCCAAGCAGTATTTGACCAATATCCAAACGCCCGCGAGCCCAAGTGCGCCCATTGAGATCATGCGCCAGCGGTTGGCAGCGGCGTGTTCGTCGGTGGCACCCTTCTGGTATCCGCCAGCCACCCCATCCGTTCCAACAAGTCCGTGGATTTCAAGGATGGCCTCGTGTTTCGCCTTCATATCGACGATGCGCGCTTCAGCATCGCTTTGATATTTATCAAAGGCGGTTTGCAGTTTTTCAGTATGCTTCGCGCTAATATCTTTGATCTCAGCTTCCGACTTGGCTCTCCACTCCCGAAGCGCCTCGTCAAACTTTGTTCCACGGTCAATTTGAGCTTTCGAGTAAGCCTCTGCCCGTTCGGTTTGCGCAGCAGTATGTTCGCTCTGCCAGGTAGTCAGGGCGGTTTCAGTGCTCTGTTCGAGGGTTTTTTGGGCTTCAGTCAAGGCACGGGCGTGTTGATCTAACGCACTCAGTTTTTCATGGTGCTCATCCAAGCGAGCCTTAAACTCTTGGTCGCGTTCTTCGAGGGCAGAGCAGAATGCGTCATAGGCTTCTTCGACTTCCTTGATTACGTCATGTGCTTCCGGTTGCCGCGAGAGCGCGGCTAACTGAAATATGTTCGGGACAATCGACGTTAGGTGGTCATTGGCTTCGCGCAACTGCTGAGTGGTCGGACTGGAAGCGTACGCCTGTAGATTGTTCCAAATTTGTGATTGACGCAGATGCTGGTTCAACTGCGAAAGCTGTTGGTCAGGGAACAACTCAGGATCGAGCCCACCCACAACTTCTGAAATTGCGCTCACCGACTTCTTGAGCCGACGCCTTTCAGCCTCGTGGTCCGCGTCGATATCTTTTACTTCAGCATTGAGCCAGTCGCTCAATTGTTTCAGCGTCTGGTGAATTGCATTGCCTTCAAACTGTTCTGACCAACGTGACATATCAATCCCTGCGCCTTCGTCCCATGAGGGCACAAAATATAGTAGAAACTCAGCCGGTCCACTAGAAGTTTAAACAAGCGGACAATCAAGAAGATACGCGAATTCGTCGGCTTTATTGCACCCCGCTGCAGGCGACCTCGCAAGGGTTACAGATATTGTTTGCCCAATCACATTCCCATGTCGCTTTCCGACTAGCCAGGCTTCCCGCCACCCGCTAAACCCACCCTCGAGCCCGTGGCGATGGCGTCGCCGCAGGGGCCCTGGCCCCGTTGCTTGCGGAGTGATCCGCCGCAGTCCTGTACGCCGGGACCTTTCGGGGGTCCAAGGCGCATGTCCCTGACCCCATGATGTGAGGTCTGAGATATGGAACGTCCACAGCAGTACAAGTTTCACCAGGGCGACCGCGTCCTCCCCTTCGCCGCGTCGGAATATGATGCGCGGCTCGGCGGGTTGCGCGCGATCATGGATGCGCAGGGGGTCGATGCGGTCGTCTTCACCTCGATGCACAGCATCGCCTATTATTCGGGGTTCCTCTATTGCTCGTTCGGGCGGCCCTATGCGCTCGTCGTGACGGCGACGGAGGACGTGACGATCAGCGCAGGCATCGACGCGGGCCAGCCGTGGCGGCGGAGCCACGGCGACAACATCACCTATACCGACTGGCAGCGCGACAATTACTGGCGGGCGATCCTCTCGGTCACCGGGCCGGGCAAGGTCGTCGGGTATGAGGGCGACCACCTGACGCTGGTGCAGTCGGAGAAGCTGAAGTCGTTCCTTGCGCCCGCGAAGCTGGTGGACATCGCGCCGGCGACGATGCAGCAGCGGATGATGAAGTCGGCGGCGGAAATCGCGCTCATCACCCATGGTGCCAATGTCGCCGATGTCGGCGGGTATGCGATCCGCGACGCGGTGCAGGCCGGCGCGCGCGAGATCGACGTGGCGATGGCGGGGCGCGACGCGATGGAGCTGGAGATCGCGAAGCGGTTCCCGGAGGCCGAGTATCGCGACACCTGGGTCTGGTTCCAGTCGGGGATCAACACCGATGGCGCGCACAACCCGGTCACGGCGCGTGAATGTCAGGTGGGCGATATCCTCAGCCTCAACACCTTTCCGATGATCTCGGGGTATTACACCGCGCTGGAGCGGACGATGTTCGTGCGCGAGGTGGACAAGGCGTCCCTGCGGATATGGGAGGCGAACGTGGCCGCCCACGAATACGGGATGAGCCTGCTGAAGCCCGGCGCGAAATGTTCGGAAATCACGGCGAAGATCAACGATTTCTTCGAGGAACGGCAGTTGCTGCAATACCGGACGTTCGGTTATGGACATTCGTTCGGGGTGCTGTCGCACTACTACGGGCGCGAGGCAGGGCTGGAGTTGCGCGAGGATATCGACACGGTGCTGGAGCCGGGGATGGTGATCTCGATGGAGCCGATGCTGACGATACCGGAGGGCCAGCCGGGGTCGGGCGGCTACCGGGAGCACGATATCCTCGTCATCACCGGGGACGGGAACGAGGACATCACCAGGTATCCCTACGGGCCGGATTTCAACGTGGTGGGCTGAGCGGGCTTGCATCCTGTGGTCGGCGGGCTAAAGTGGAGGGCGGCGGCGTTGCTGCCGCTTTCCCCCGAAAACCTGAACCCGATGCGGTGCCGCGATGCACTGCTCGCCGGGTATTCCAACCAAGAGGAGACGGACCCATGTCCGATATCTTAAGCCGTGCCGCAGCCTTCGCGCGCGATGCCCATGAAGGCCAGACCCGGAAGGGTGCCGCGCAGGAACCCTATTTCGGTCACCTGGAAGAGGTGGCGGCATTCGTCGCGCGCCACGGCGGCGACGAGACCGCCATCGCCGCCGCCTGGCTGCATGACACGGTCGAGGATTGCGCGTCGGTCGAGCCGGACGATCTGATCGGCGCGTTCGGCCCGGAGGTCGCCGGCATCGTCGCCGAACTGACCGACGACAAGTCGCTGCCGAAGGCGGAACGCAAGGCGCTGCAGATCGCGAACGCGCCGAAGAAGAGCGCGCGGGCCGCATTGGTGAAGCTCGGCGACAAGGCGTCGAACGTCCGTGCGGTCGGCCTGTCGCGCCCTGCCGGCTGGGATGCGGCGCGTTGCCGGGCCTATGTCGACTGGGCCGAGGCGGTGGCGGATGCGCTGCCCTGGCCGCTGGTGGAGGCGCGGGCGGAACTGGCGCGCGCGGTCGCGGAGACACGGCGGCATCTGGACTGACGGGCGGCCGGGGCCGGTCGGCTGATTTGCAACGGTCGTCCTGCGGGGCCACCGAGTCAGTTGCAACCTGTCGCAGGGATGCTACGGATATGGGCAGGAAATTGCGCGTGGATTCCCCTTATGTTTCATATCCCCTCCAACCGGCGTTCGTTTCTTGGCCTCGCGGGATCGGCGCTTCTGACCGCCTGTGCGCCGCGAACGCCCGATGACGTCTTCACCCAGACCTCGCCTGACGGCACGAGCCAGAGCTTCACGCCGGTCGAGGGTTACGGGGTGATCGAGGACGCTGGCTACACGCTGCCGGCGATCCCGCCGACATACCTCGAATGGCCGAACCGTCGGCAGGTCGTGTTCTACGAGGGCGCGGCCGCACCGGGGGATATCGAGATCGATCCCTATGCGAAGTTCCTCTACTATGTGCTGGATGACGGCACCGCATGGCGCTATCCGATCGCCGTCGGGCGCGCCGGGCTGAGCCTGAAATCGACGACCGAGATTCGGGTCAAGAAGGAATGGCCAGGCTGGCAGCCGACGCGCAACATGTTGCGCAGTCAGCCAGACGTATATGGGCCCTTCGCAAGCGGCGTTCCAGGCGGGCTGGCGAGTCCCCTCGGCGCTCGCGGGCTTTACCTCTATCGCGGCGGGCGGGATACCTATTACCGCATCCACGGAACGAACGATCTTGGCTCGATCGGCAATTCGGGCTCGGCGGGATGTATTCGGCTTTTCAACCAGGATATCATCGACCTTTACAACCGCGTGTCGATCCCGACGACCGTGAGAATCCGCAGCCAGGCAGATTCGCTGCGCATCGTCGGGCCGGAATTCAGCCCGCGCGGGCGCGAGTTGCCGCCGACCATCGTGTCGCCGGAATCGATCTATGGCGCCACGGATGTGACGCCTGACGCGGGGACGTAACGGCTAAAGCCGGATCACGTAGTCCTTCCGGGTGGTTTCCAGAACCTCCCATGTGCCGGAGAAGCCGGGCCGCAGGATGAAACTGTCGCCGGGACCGAGCTTATGTTCGGTGCCGTTTTCGTCGGTGACAACAGAGCGACCTTCGAGGATGCGGCAGTATTCCCATTCGTCGTAAGCAATCCGCCACTTGCCGGGCGTGGATTGCCATATTCCGCAATAAAGGCCGTCCCGCTCCTCGACGTTCCATGTCGTGTGGACCGGATCGCCGGAGATCACCTTTTCGGGTGCGGGACGTTCGGTTTCGGGTTCGGCGGCGGCGGGGGTGAGGCGGAGGAAGCGGGGCATGGGCGCACCTTTCAGGGCTGGCGGCCGGACGGCCGGAAACGGCTGACCCCTGATATATTCCGCACCGCGTCAACGAAAGGGGCGTATAGTGGATTGCATTTCGCGCAGTCCCATTCGCGCCGGAGCGACGCTATGTCCGAAAACTCCCGACACGATTCCTGGCAGGCGGGAAACAATTACGACGCCTATATGGGCCGCTGGAGCCGGGAGGTGGCGCCGCTTTTTCTCGATTGGCTGAACGCGCCCGATGGGGGCGACTGGCTCGATCTCGGTTGCGGGACCGGCTCCTTGTCCGCCGCGATCCTGTCGCGCACCGTACCGCGAAGCCTGATCGGCATCGATGCCTCGGAGGGTTTCGTAAGCCATGCCGCCGGGGTGATCACGGACGCGCGCGCGACGTTCCGGCAGGGCGATGCGCAGGCGCTCGACCTGGCCGACCAAAGCCGCGACGCCGTGGTGTCGGGGCTGGTCTTGAACTTCGTCCCGGACCGGCGTGCCATGCTGTCCGAAATGGCCCGTGTCGTTCGGCCCGGCGGTCGCTTGGGCTTTTTCGTCTGGGATTATCCGGGCGGTGGCATCGAGTTCATGCGCGCCTTCTGGCGCGCGGCGGGCGCGCTCGACCCCGAGGCGCTCGATCTGGCGGAGGGTCGCCGCTTCCCGGACTGCACCGAGGCGGCGCTGGGCGCGCTGGCCGCTGAGGTCTGGGGCGCGGGCGTGGAGACGACCGCACTGGAGGTTCCGACGCGGTTTCGGAACTTCGCGGATTACTGGAAGCCCTTCACGCTCGGCGCGGGTCCGGCACCGGGCTACTGCGTCACCCTCGCGCCCGACCGGCGCGAGCAGCTTCGGCAGAAACTGGAGAGCGACTTGCCGCGCGATGTGGATGGCGGTATCGCTTTGACCGCACGGGCCTGGGGGGTCAGGGCTGTCGCGGCCAGTCAGGGTTGAGTCGGAACCCGCTCAATCCACCCAATGCACCGCCGTCAGGTCATTCGCCTGCGTCGGCGAGTTTTCCCAGAGCCCCTCGATCTTGGCGTTGGCCACGCCGGTCTTCGCGAGCTGGAAGAGGTAGGCGTTGACGTAGTCCTTGGCGATCATCTCCTGCGCTTCCTTCAGGATCGCGGAGCGGGCTGCGGCGTCGGTGGTCTTGGTCAGCTTGTCCATCAGCGCCACGAATTCCGGTTTGCCATATTGGAAGTAATAGTCGGGCCGCGCGTAGATGTTGATGTCCATCGGCTCGGTATGGCTGACGATGGTCAGGTCGAAATCCTTGCCCTTGAAGACCTGTTCGAGCCACTGGGCCCATTCGAGATTGGTGATTTCGGTTTCGATGCCGACGGCGGCGAGTTGCGCGGCGATGATCTCGCCGCCGCGCCGGGCGTAGGTCGGCGGTGGCAATGCGAGGCGGAGTTTGAGGTCCTTGACGCCGGCCTCGGCCAGAAGCGCCTTGGATTTCTCGGGATCATAGGCCGAAAGGGCGGTCAGATCGACGTAGTCGGGATTGTGCGGGGCGAAATGGGTGCCGATGGGGGTGCCGTAGCCGAACATCGCGCCATCGATGATCTCCTGCCGGTTGATGGCATGGGCGATGGCCTCGCGCACCTTCACGTTGTCGAGGGGAGGTTGCTTGTTGTTCATCGCGAGGATCGTCTCGCCCTCGGTCGAGCCGACGATGACCTTGAATCGCGGGTCGGAGGAGAATTGCGCCAGCGTCTCGGGCGCGGGGTAGTTCGGGAAGGCGTCGAGATCACCCGCCATCATCGCGGCGAAGGCGGCGGTCGGGTCGGAGATGAAGCGGAAGGTGGCCTTCGACAGCGCCACCTTCTCGCCCCAGTAGCCGTCATAGCGGCTGATGTCGATGTGGTCGCCCTGCACCCAGTCGTCGAACTTGAAGGGGCCGGTGCCGATCGGCTTGGTCGCCTCGTCGGCGACGGATTCGGGCGCCACGATCACGGCGTCGCCCCAGGCCATGTTGAAGGGGAAATTGCCGTCGGTGTCCTTCAGCGTGATCTTCACCGTGGCCGGGTCGATCACGTCCACCGAGGCGATCCCGGCGAAGAGCGCCTTCTGGGCATTGGCGCTGTCCTCCGCGCGGGCACGGTCGAGCGAGAACTTGACGTCCTCGGCGTCGAAGCTGCTGCCGTCATGGAAGGTGACGCCGGTGTGGAGGTGGAAGGTATAGACCTTGCCGTCCTCCGCCACGTCCCAGCTTGTCGCGAGGGCGGGACGGACCCCTCCGTCGGGGCCGAAGCGGGTCAGCCCCTCGAAGATGTTGGCATAGACGACCTCATCAATCGCGGCGGCGGCGCCGGCGGTCGGGTCGAGATTGGGCGGTTCCAGCACCATGCCGAGGGTGATCGTGTCCGGCGCGGCGAGGGCGGCGCCGGCGGTCAGCGCCAATGCAGCGGCGGTCATGGTCAGGCGGCTGAGCATGGTATGTCTCCCCAGGTTGCCGGCGCATGCCGGGCGATTGGCGGCATCTTTGGCCGGTTTTCCCCGAGGATCAAGACGTTGCGTCGCGACGCCGGGCTGGAAACGATGCTGCGGCGCAGCTATGGTGTCGCGAAAGGGCGCTTGGCGGAGGATGCGGGATGAGTGCGACGGGGCAGGTGAAGCGGCCGGTGCCGCCCGATATCCGCGCCCGGAAGGGCGGTGATCCGCTGGTGATGCTGACCGCCTATACGACGCCGGTGGCGCGCCTTGTCGATCCGCATTGCGACATGGTGCTGGTCGGCGACAGCGTCGGCATGGTGCTGCATGGTCTCCCCTCGACCCTTGGCGTCACGATGGAGATGATGATCCTGCACGGTCAGGCGGTGGCGCGGGGACTTTCGCGCGCGATGATGGTCGTGGACATGCCCTTCGGATCGTATGAGGAGAGCGAGGCACAGGCCTTCCGCAATGCCGCGAGGCTGATGGCCGAGACCGGCGCGGCGGCGGTGAAGCTGGAAGGCGGGGTGCATATGGCGCCGACGATTGGGTTTCTGGTGGCGCGGGGCATTCCGGTGATGGCGCATATCGGGCTGACGCCGCAGGCGGTGAACACGCTCGGCGGCTATCGCGTGCAGGGGCGCGGTGAGGATGCCGACCGCATCCGCCGCGATGCCGATGCCGTGGCGAAGGCCGGGGCGTTCGCGGTGGTGCTGGAGAAGGTGCCCGATGCGCTCGCGTCCGCGATCACCTGGGCGGTGGATATCCCCACCATCGGGATCGGCGCTTCGGCCAAGTGCGACGGGCAGGTCCTGGTCGTGGACGACATGCTGGGGCTTTTCACCGGGTTCCGGCCGAAATTCGTCAAACGCTATGCCGAGCTTGGTGTCGCGGCCGACCGCGCCATCGCGGACTACGCCGCCGAGGTCCGCGCGCGGACGTTCCCTGCGCCGGAGCATGTCTTTGGCGAGGAGCCGCAGACATGACCGAGGTGATCCGCAGCGCGGGCGCGCTCCGCGACCGGGTGGCGGCCTGGAAGCGGTCGGGCATGCTTGTCGGCGTGGTGCCGACGATGGGCGCGCTCCATGACGGCCACCTCAGCCTCGCGCGGGCGGCGCGGGCGCAGTCGGACCGGGTGATCGTGACGATCTTCGTCAACCCGATGCAGTTCAACAACCCCGAGGACCTGAAGAAATATCCCCGCGAAGAGGCGCATGATCTGGCGCTGCTGGAGGCGGACAAGGTCGATGTCCTCTTTGCGCCGGGGCCGGAGGAGGTTTATCCCGAGGGGTTTTCCTCCAAGGTTTCCGTCGCGGGCGTGTCCGAGCCGATGGAGGGCGCGTTCCGGCCGGGGCATTTCGACGGGGTGGCGACGGTCGTGACCAAGCTTTTCGGGATGACGCAAGCCGGGCGCGCCTTCTTCGGCGAGAAGGACTGGCAGCAGGTGCAGGTGGTCCGGCGGCTGGTGCGCGACCTCAACATACCGATCCGCATCATTCCCTGCCCGACGATCCGCGAGGCGGACGGGCTTGCCATGTCGTCGCGCAACGTGCGGCTGACGGCGGCGGAGCGTGACATGGCCCCCGCCTTGCACCGGGCGATGCAGGTGGCGGCGGCGGCGATCCGGGACGGCGCCCCGGTGGAGGCGGCGCTGGCCGCCGCGCGCGCCGCAGTGGTCAAGGCGGGGTTTCATGGCGTCGAGTACCTCGACCTGCGCGACGCCGAGACGCTGGAACCCGTGACCACGCTCGACCGGCCCGCGCGGATGCTGGCGGCGGCGGGGCTTGGTGCGGTGCGGCTGATCGACAATATCGCGGTGTGAGTGCGGCTGCGTTTCCGGGCCTTGCGGCCCGGACCCGTGCGGGGGTTCCACCCCCGCACCCCCGGAGTATTTGGGAACAGAAGAAGTCAGGGCGCGAGGAGTTCTGCGAGGACGAGGGCCATGACCTTGGCGCTGTCGGCCATGTCGCCGATGCCCACCCACTCGTCGGGCTGGTGGGCGAGGTCGAGAATGCCCGGCCCGTAGGCGATGCAGTTTTTCAGCCGGCCGATCCGGTCGATGTGCTTCTGGTCGTAGGTGCCGGGTGAAACGACGTAGGCAGCGGCGCGACCCAGGACCTTTTCGATGGCCTCAGCCGTGGTGCGGACGATGGGAGCGTCCTTTTCGGTCATCGTGGGGGCGACCTCGAAAAGATCGCGGATTTCGTACTGGAAGGCCGGGCGTTCGGCTTTCACGCGGTCGAGCATCGCGCTGACTTCGCGTTTCACCTCGGCGAGATCCTCCTCGATCAGGTAGCGGCGGTCGATGGTGATGCGGCAGCGGTCGGGGACGCAAGGCGCGGGGAGGCCGGTATAGCCGTCCTCCTGCTCGCGCTCACCGCCGTGGATGGAGTTGATGTTGAGGGTGGATTGCCTGGCGCCCTCGGGGATCACCGGCATTTCGGTGCGCTTTGTCGCGAGGAGGGGAAAGAGGCTCGCCTCCATCTCGGCCAGCACCGCGCCCATGTGGCGGATCGCAGATTCGCCGAGGAAGGGCATCGAGCCGTGGGCGATGCGGCCCTTCGTCTCGATCTCGGCCCACCAGACGCCGCGATGGCCGAGGCAGATACGGTCCTTGTGCAAGGGTTCGGGGATGATGACATGCTGGACGCGGGTCGGGTCGAAGCGGCCCTGTTCGGCGAGGTAGGCGACGCCGCCATAGCCGCCGGTTTCCTCGTCGGCGGTGGCGGAGATTTCGATCGCGCCCGTGTAGTCGGGGCAGGCGGCGATGAACGCCTCGGCCGCGATGATCGCGGCGGCGAGCCCGCCCTTCATGTCGCAGGAGCCGCGACCATAGATGCGGTCGCCTTCGATACCCGCGCCGAAGGGGTCGCGGGTCCAGCCGTGGCCGACCTCGACCACGTCATGGTGGCCGTTGAAATGGACGCAGTCGCCGGGGCCCTGGCCCTCGCGGCGGGCGACCATGTTCCAGCGCGGATGGGCGGCACTGTCGCCGGGCGTGCCCTCGGCGCGGATGAGTTCGACGGCGAAGCCTTGCCGGCCGAGGCGGTCGGCGAGATATTCGCAGATTTCCAGATAGTTGCGGCCCGGAGGGTTGAGGGTGGGGATGCGGATCAGATCTTGCGTCAACGCGATGAGGGCGTCGCGCCTTCGGTCGATCTCGCGGATGATGGTGTCATCGGGTGTGTCGGGCATGGCCCTGACGCTAGCGCGGGTGGGGGGCTTCGGCAATGGCGGGAAAAGCGGATGACGCACCCTGCGGGATGCACTAAGTTTTTCGGCGAAGGACCTCGACAAAGGCATATCGGGTCACAACATAGTGTAAATGAGATTAACATCGGGAGGCGTGATGTCCGACTTCAATTCCCAGATTCTGGAAAGCCAGAAGCAGGTGGCCGAGACGCAGTCGCGGATTTCGGAACTGACGGCGAAGATCGATTCCGCGAAGTCGAAGCTGAATGCCGGGCAGGATATCTCCATCGATATCGAGAATGCGACGCTGGACGATGTCCACAAGCATACCGAGCTGATGAACGCCAATATCGCCGAGCTTATCATGGGCCTCGACGACGTGACCGCCGGGTTTTCCAAGGATTTCGACGAGATGCGGTCGAAGTCCGGATGGGAAAGCTTCGTCGGCATCTTCGCCAAGGGCAAGTCCGAGGCGATGCGGCAGGAACGGCTGCGCGGCGCCTCCATCGACGACAAGTTGCAGGACCTGATCGCGAAATCGGACACCATCGTGAAGCTGCTGGAAGGGCAGCTTGCCGTCCTCAACGATCACAAGGCGAAGGTGGAGGCGAACCTGACCGGTACGCTGACCGACCGCGAGACGACGGTGGGCGAGTTGGAGAGCCTTGCGCGCCGAGATACAGGCGATGGACCCGAAGATCATCGAGCTGGAGAACAGGATCTCCATGGAGCAGGACGCGGCGGCGCGGACCAAGCTGGAAAGCGCGTTGGCGGAGCTGAACAAGCAGTACAACGCGATGGTGCAGGACGAGCAGGTGAAGCTGGCGAAGTCGCAGACGCTGGAGCGCTATATCGAGAAGGGCAAGACCTGGGTGGACAGCTTGCAGAACCAGGCGGCGACGCAGATGGTGCTGATCAACAAGCTCCAGACGGATACCAAGCAGCGGGTGGTGCTCTACGACGCGCTGACCAAGTCGCTGAAGACCGCGCAGCAGCAGGACGTGGCGCACCGGATCAACGAGATCGGGGTGAAGACCGATCAGGAGGCGCAGGCGGCGATGGCCGGGATCGGCGCCGCGACCAACAGCCGGATGGCCGAGATGCTGGAGGCGCATGAGGACCAGATGGTCTTTGCGCGAAAGGTGCTGGAGCAGAAGGCGAAAGCCGATGAGCGGTTCGCGCGGCGGTTCGCTGCGATCGTCGAGAAGCACGACAAGAATCTGTATGGTGGATAGGTGCCGGATCTTGACCTGACCACCGACCACAAGGTGCTGGACGACGATCTCGCCGCGCGGCGGTATTTCGCGAAGTTCGGGGAGATAACGCGGCTTCTGATCTCGGTCGCGGCGGAGATGGAGAAGGACCGGTCGTTCTCGGACCTCGATGGGGATGTGCTTGAGGATTACGTCCGGGCGATTGCGCGGAGCTTCAAGGCGTTGAGTCTGAAATATCTGGTCTCGGGTCGGCTCGACGGCATCGGACAGAAGCATCTGACCATCGACCTCCATGAAAGTGGCTTCCCGATCTTTCAGGAGATCGTGACGATGGCGAACGATGCCGCGCAGGCGGGCAAGCATCTGGAGGGGATGCCGGAGCCGGAACGGCTGAAGGACGAAATGGTGCGCCAGATCGTCGGTGAGCGGGTGGTGCCGACGAAGCTGCAATATGCGCTGTCGCAGCGGCTTTATTATGAGGCGTTGCGGGATGGCGGGCTTTACTTTGCGCAGATGCATCCGGCGGCGGAGTTCATATCGGAGGTGTCGGGCGGACGGCGCGGCTATCTGGTGCATTGGGGTGTCTATGACAGCCAGTTGAACGTGCCGGTCGTCTATCTGATGGAGGTGGTGGATTCGGGGCGGAAGGCGTTGCCTCTGGACGAACGCCGCTGGCCCGCGGCGCAGGCGCATCTTCTGGCGCAGTCGGTGGGGGGACTGAAGCTTCTGACCATCGCCAAGGGGTTCGACACGGATTTCGCCGACCTGCATCCGAAGCGGCTGCGGCGGCTGCATCTCGGGCCGATGTATTCGAGCGCGTTCACGCTCCAGTCCGGCGCGATGCGCGAGGTTCTGGACGAGGCGAGGGCAGGCGAGGGCGAGGACTGGGCGCTTGCCTGGACCGTCGAGGAACTGGTGAGTGAGCGGGTCGAGGTCGACGAAGGCTGGTTCTCCAAGACCGAACGCGAGGTCTTCCAACTCGACCCGTTCGCGGCGCAGGGGGCCGAGACAGGAGCGACACAGATCGAGCGGTCGCTGATCGTGCCGAGCCGTGTGTTTCAGGTTCTGGCGGAGAAGGACCCCGAGGGGTTCCGGAAATTGCGGAAATATGTCGTCGGGAAAGAGGGGCGGGTGCTGGTTTATCATTGAGGCCGCCGGGGCCGTCCGCCCGTCATCCATTGATGCTCGAACCAATGGCGCACCAATGGACGACCCCCGAGGGTATTTTTGCAACGAAGAAGCAGAAAGGTTGAGGGATGAGTGCGCAGCGCGATGAAATGGAACTGAAGGAAGAGGAAATCCGCGCGCACTATGTCGCGGCGGCCTCGATGCTTTCGGGTCTGGATCATGCACCGAGGCTCTCGAGGGCGCAGGTCGTCGAGCCGCAGGGGGAGCGGTCGCCCGGCATCGGGGCGCGGCCGCGGTTCCGCTCGACCACGCCGGGGCTGGTGACGCGCACGGTGGCGCGGCCCGAGGGGGTGCGCCTGATCGAGCGGATCGAGGGCATCGGCGGCAACGATCCGATTGTCGATCCGGTCGAGGCGGTGGTGTTGCAGGCCTTGCGCCGGGCCTTGGCAATTGCGCTCGCGGTCGCCGAGGCGTTTGCGGGGCGGACCGGACTGACGGAGCTCAAGAAGGCCAATCTGGAGAACCGGCTGCCCGCCGACCGCAAGTCCGAGTTTTCGGAACTGCTCGCCGCCGAGGCGCTGGCGGTATTGTCGGTCTTCGCCAATGCGACGGCCTTTCTACTCGCGCCGCATGCGAGCGAGGAGACGGTGGAGATCGGTACAGTCGAGGAAGTGCTGACCGACAACGCGCAACTGGCGCTGCACGGGGCGCTTTGGGAACTGGATCAGGATATCGCGGTCTTTGCGACCGAGGGGCCGCGATTGGTGCCGACCGTCCTCGCCTTTGCAGAGCAGTTGATGGAGAAGGTGAAGCTGCGCGCCACCTCGGCGCCGCGTCTTGAGGCCTTCACGCAGGCGAACTACCGGGTCGAGGCGGACGATTTTCCGATCTCCGGCTTCGAGGCGGCGCGGAAGGCGCGCGGGTCGTCGCTGGTGATGACCTTCAAGAAGCCGAACGAAGTCGTCGGCAACCACATCGCCAAGTACCAGGCGATGCGGCTGGCCAAGATGCTGATGGCCTACGATTTCGAGCGGAAGCTCAACCCCTTCGCGGAGCTTGGCGGCTTCATCTTCACCTTCATGGGCGATGGCAAGCCGGGGACGGGGAAGACGACGCTGATCCAGATGATGGCGGGGCTTCTGAACGATTATTGCAAGGTCGCGGGCTATCCGTTCCGATACCAGAACCTTTCAGTATCGACAATGTGGACAGCTATCAGGGCAAGTCGGGGCAGAACGCGAAATCGTTCATCAACAACGTCATGGACCCGGCCGTGATCGGCTTTGGCACCGTGGACGATATCGACCAGGTGGCGGGCAAGCGCGGCGACCGGCAGTCGAGCGCGGGGCAGCAGGAGATTACCGCCGTGCTGATGGAGGCCTTTGCCGGGGCGAATACGGTGGTGCGGGGGAACTGCACCTTCGGGATGTTCTCGAACTACCCGGAGAACGTGGACGACGCGCTTCGCCAGCGCGCCGGGGCGCGGTTTCTGGTGGACGGGCCGCAGAGCCGCGAGGACTATATCGACATCCTGGCGCTGCTTCTCGGGAAGAACCATGCGATCCCGCTGGGGGACCATGAGCTTTACGCCGCGCAGGAGATCAAGCGGGCGGTGGCGGCGTCTTTCGAGGGGCATTCTGAGCCGCATGAGGATGGGTTGAAGGCGGTTTGGGCGGAGGTCGAGGGGCGGATTGGGGCGCTCGATACGATTGCCAAGCTTGGGGCCTATCTGAAGGCCATTCAGGACGCGGATGAGCGCTTCACCGGCCGGGCGGTGAAGAACATCACCGATGCGGTGAAGGTGCGGGCGATGGATTTCGAATTGCCCGACGAATGGATGGAGGAGCCGGAGCTGTTCCTGTTCAAAGGCTATGACGAGAAGAAGGCGATGATTTCGGAGCTTCGCCAGCCGATCACCGTCGAGATGGTGGTGCAGGAGATCAACCGCTACGCGGAATGCGGAGTTCCGCTATGCCGACAAGTCGGACGAGGTGGCGATCGAGGCGGCAGTCAGGGACATGCGGCGGATGGAGGAGGCGAAGCGGCGCTATCTGGAGGGGAAGGGGTGAGCCAACAGACTCCTCTGGGCCGCTGCTCTGGCGGATCTCGCATGCATGGCTGTTGGAGCAGATACGGAGGCTCGGATTGCGATGCTCATGTCAACCCGTAGACGTATCGTACGTAACACTTTAGCGCGTGGCTTCCATTCTGCAGACGTTTGGCAACGAGCAAGCTCGAATTTTCGTACCTTGATCGACGTGTGCGGAGTTTTAGACAACTGATTGGATTGCACTGTGCAGTGATGATGCTGCCGATTGGACGACTTTACCGCAGGCAAGTCACTGTTGAGCGACTCGAGACTGCTGACTACGGATTCTTAGTGGCTGCGTCAATTGGCTTCTCTACGTTACTTTGCTTGGGCAATACTTGGTCGGATCGCATGCCAAAAGCTCGCGAGGCAGTCGAAGGGTCCGGATTTTCGTCGTACAGCGGATACTCGAACGCAAGAGGGAATTTGACGTGCTGACTATCACTTTGCGATTTTCGAAACGCTCTCATTGCAAGTTCATGAGCGCGCCACGAACTGCAGGCGAACTCGCCTGGTTGGTGAAGCCTGAAATTCGCGAACTGGTGCGTGACCGATGAAACGCCTCATCGAAAAGGGCCTGATGTTCGGCAATCTCGTGCCGGTCGAAAGCCCGGCGCTGGTCGAACGGTATAACCGAGCGCTGAAGGCGCTGACCGGGAAGGCGACGAAGCTGGCCGATTTCCACATCGACATTTCGGGCTATTCGCCCCGAGGTTGGCGATGAGTTGGGCGATCACCTCTATCTCAACAAGAACGGCTGCAACCGGCAATTCATCCTGCTGACCACCGACCAGAAGAACGCGCCGCTCTTGAATGCGAAGTTCTCGACCTCGCGCGGCATCCTCACGCGGTTCATCGCGGAGAACGAGGCGCAGCTTTTCAGCCTGACCGCCCGCGATGCGGTGGCGGGGGAGTTGGAGAATACGGTTTTCGAACTGACCAGTCCGGCGAAGCTTTTCGATATCCGCCGCGTCACCGTCGCGGCCGACACGACCGGCAACCATCTGGCCGAGGCGGAGAAGCTTGGCAAGCTGATCGAGACGTTCCGCACCAAGGAGGACGCCTGGTGGGATGATGTGCTGATCGGCGAGATGATCGGGCTGGCGCAGAAGACCGGCGATGTGACGCGCAACCCGGTCGCGCTGAAATCGACCGCCTTCGAGCAGGGGAACTTCTGGACCTCGCATTTCGGCGGCATCTACATCTTCCGCGATGTGGAGCATCCCGCCGCGATTTCGGCGCTGCCGAAGGAGTCGCTCGGGGCGATGCCGGTCAAGTATGTCTTCGACCTGAATGACCGGAACCAGATCGCCAGGTTTCTCGAGATCAACGATCTTGCCGAACCCATCGTCTCGGCGCGGGGCGCGGATGCGGCGGCGATCCTCCGGCAGAAGATGGATTTCATCCTTGTCGATGCGGCGACGGCACTTGGCCTCGATATCGGGCATGGCAGCCGCCGCGAATTGCGCAGCGCGGCTGCCTCCCTTGGCGGACGATTGCCGGACGAATTCCAGGGCCTTGCAGCGCTTCTGCGCTGGGTCGAGACGGGCGGTGCCTGGCCGCGCATCACCTCGACGCACCCTTCGTATTTCTACACGCTCCGCGCCCGGCCCCATGCCGACCGCGATCTTGTGAACATGCTCCTGGCCGAGCTTTCGCCGCTCGATGTGCGGCAGCTTTTCATCTGCCACAAGGAGCTGTTCTATCGCGCCTATTCCGGCTGGCCCGAAGAAAAGAAGCAATATGTGGCGGATTACCTCGAACGCGAATATCAGATCGACAAGGCCGGGGCGCGGCGGGCGCTTTTCGGGGCGGAGCCGGATATGAGTGGTGAGGACAAGTCCGTGCGGGGTGAGCAGGACCTGCTCGATATTGTTGGCCCCTGGGGCGCGGTAAGGAGGGAACGCGGATGATCGCATTCCTGCGACTGGCGGTTTTCGGGCTGATCGGCATGACCGTCGCCTACTGGCTTCTGCGCATCTATTTCCATTCCACCCAGCGCGAGGAGCTGGAAAAGGAATGGGATGCCGATCACCCGGGCGGGGGTGATCCCGAGGCGCGCGATGCCTATATCGAGGCCGGAATGGAGCGCTATGGCCGGAGCCTGCGGGCGAAGCTGATCTGGCTGGTCTATGTCATACCGACGGTGGCGGTTCTGCTGCTGCTGTTCCTGATAAACCAATATTGAGGCGATCATGAGATATGTGAAATGGACCTTCATCACGCTGATCGTGCTGATCGTGGGCGGCTTTCTGCACTACACGCTGCCGCAGCATGACATCGTGCGGGTCGTCGACACCTATCAGGAACGCCAGGATCTGAGCGACTGGACGCGCATCTTCTGGTCGACGCCGGACGATCAGTCCACGGGCCTCGTGAACCGCGATGTGCAGTTCATTCAAACGGTGAAGGCCAACGGCAAGGAGCTGGTTTATCGCAACGAGGATACCGGCTGGAACTGGCCGCCCTACTTCAAGTTCGATACCGCCAACCTGCTGACCAAGGCGCAGGACCTGAAATCCACCGCGGAGAACCCGAAATGGGCGGTCGTGACGCGCTACGGCTGGCGCAACCTCTTCTTCTCCTCCTTCCCGAATGCGATATCGATCAGGCCCGTCGCTGCGCCGGACGTGACGATCATCCCCTGGTTCAACATCTTCTTCTTCGTGTTCCTTCTGGTGATCCTCTTCATGCTGCGGCGGATGTGGATGCAGTTCCGCGAGCGCTCGATCGATCCGGTGCTGGAGGATATCGGTGAGGCCTGGGACGGGGTGGAGGACAGCGCAGATGCGGCCGCCGACCGGGCGCGGGGCGTCTGGGGGCGGTTCAAAGCCTGGCTCGGGACATGGGGCGGCAAGCCTCGAGTTTGACCGGATGGTCAAGGAAGCCGTTGCGGACAGGCGCGACAGAGGCTAGCGTTCCGCGCTATGATCCCGATGACCCAAGCCGCAGGTGTCCCGATGCAAGCCGATGGAACGGTCCAGCGAACGAACAGCCTCCGCAATGCGGGCGTGCCGTTGCAGGCGGACTGGTTCGACACGATCGCTGTCAACACCTCCGCCGCCGAGCGCCGGGCGGCGACGTTGACGACCCGACGGACGGTGAAGAAGGAATGGCAGGCGGCGTGGCTCGTCAACGCGATCCGCTGCATCGACCTGACGACGCTTGCGGGGGACGATACCGAGGATCGGGTGCGCAGGCTTTGCGCCAAGGCGCGGCGGCCCTTGGCCGATCATATACTGGCGGGCCTCGGGCTTGAGGCGCTGCATACCGGGGCGGTCTGCGTCTATCCGACGATGGTGTCCGCCGCCGCGAAGGCGCTTCGCGGCAGCGGCATTCCGGTGGCCTCGGTCGCGACGGGGTTCCCGGCGGGGCTGATGCCTTTCGATTTGCGGCTGGCCGAGATTCGCTATGCCGTCGATCAAGGCGCGGACGAGATCGACATCGTCATCACGCGCGCCCATGTGCTCGACGGCAACTGGACGGCTCTTTACGACGAGGTCGCGGCGATGCGCGAAGCCTGCGGCGCGGCGCATATGAAGGCGATCCTCGCGACGGGCGATCTGAAGACGCTGCGCAACGTCTACAAGGCCAGCACGGTCGCGATGCAGGCGGGGGCGGATTTCATCAAGACCTCGACCGGCAAGGAGGGCGTCAATGCCACGCTGCCGGTGTCGCTGGTGATGGTCCGGGCGCTTCGTGACTACGGCGCGCGCACCGGCTTCCGTATCGGCTTCAAGCCGGCAGGCGGCATGAAGACCGCGAAGGATGCCATCGCCTGGGAGATCCTGATGAAGGAGGAATTGGGAGACGACTGGCTGTCGCCCGATCTTTTCCGGCTTGGCGCGTCCTCGATGCTCGCCGATATCGAGCGTCAGCTCGACCACCACGTCACCGGACGCTACGCCGCGTCCTCGCGCCACGCGATTGCCTGAGGGACCGATGCCGACAGTGACCGAGATTCTGGAAACCATGGATTACGGACCGGCCCCCGAGGCGTCGGGCGAGGTCAGGGGCTGGCTCAAGGCGCGCGGCAGCTTCGGTCATTTCATCGACGGGGCTTTCACGAAGCCGGGCAAAAGCTTCGCCAGCGCCAACCCGGCGACGGGCGAGACGCTTGCCAAGGTCGCGCAAGGCTCGGCCGCAGATGTTGCGGCGGCGGTGAAGGCCGCCCGCGCGGCGCTTCCCGGCTGGTCGAAGCTCGCGGGCCACGAGCGGGCGAAATGGCTTTATGCCATCGCCCGACATGTGCAGAAGCGGGAACGCTTCCTCTCGGTCCTGGAGACGCTCGACAACGGCAAGCCGATCCGCGAGAGCCGCGACATCGACGTGCCGCTCGTCGCGCGGCATTTCTACCATCACGCCGGCTGGGCCGAGATGCTGGAGGAGGAGTTTCCGGGTGCGAAACCCGTCGGCGTCTGCGGCCAGATCATCCCGTGGAATTTTCCGCTGCTGATGCTCGCTTGGAAGATCGCGCCGGCCTTGGCGGCGGGGAATACGGTCGTCCTGAAACCCGCCGAATACACGCCGTTGACCGCGCTTGCTTTCGCGGAAATCTGCGCCGAGATCGGGTTGCCGAACGGCGTCGTCAACATCGTCACCGGTGATGGTGAGACGGGTGCCGCCCTCGTCGCGGCGGAGGTCGACAAGATCGCCTTCACCGGCTCGACCGAGGTCGGCCGCGCGATCCGCAAGGCGACAGCAGGGACGGGCAAGAAGCTGACGCTGGAACTGGGCGGCAAATCGCCCTTCGTGGTCTTCGCCGATGCCGATCTCGACGGCGCGGTCGAGGGCGTCGTCGATGCGATCTGGTTCAATCAGGGGCAGGTCTGTTGCGCGGGGTCGCGGATTCTTGTCGCCGAGGAAGTGGCGGAGACGTTCACGAAACGCCTCAAAGCGCGGCTCGCCAAGCTCCGGGTCGGCGATCCGCTGGACAAGTCCACCGACGTAGGCGCCATCGTCGATCCGGTCCAACTGAGCCGCATCCGCGAACTGGTGGCGCGAGGCGAGGCCGAGGGCGCGGTGCTGCATCAGACCGAGGCGCAACTGCCCGCCAAGGGCTGTTTCTTCGCGCCGGGTTTCTTTACCAACGTCGCGCCCGCGAACATCGTCTCCGAAGTGGAGATTTTCGGCCCGGTCGCGACATTGACCACGTTTCGCACGCCGGACGAGGCGGTGGAACTGGCCAACAACACCCGCTACGGGCTTGCGGCCTCGATCTGGTCCGAAAACATCAATCTGGCACTTGACGCTGCTGCGAAGGTCAAGGCGGGTGTCGTCTGGGTCAATTCCACCAACATCTTCGACGCGGGCGCGGGCTTCGGCGGCTACCGAGAAAGCGGGTTCGGCCGCGAGGGCGGGCGTGAGGGGATGCGGGAATACCTTTCCGAGCCACCGGTGAAGGCGAAGGCCGAGACGGAAGCCGGGCCGCTCAACGCGGCGCCGGTGCCGGGGGGGCCGTCCAAGGGTGCGGCACCGATCGACCGGACGGCGAAGATGTATATCGGCGGCGCGCAGAAGCGGCCCGACGGCGGTTACTCCTACGCCGTCATGGCGAAGGGGCGCGAGATCGGGCTCGCCGGTCTCGGCAACCGCAAGGACATCCGCAACGCGGTGGAGGCCGCGCACAAGGCTGGCGGATGGGGCAGGGCGACCGGTCACAACCGCGCGCAGGTGCTCTACTACATTGCTGAGAACCTTTCGGCGCGCGAGGCGGAGTTTAACGCGAGGCTGAAATCCGCGGGCGTCCCGAAGGCAGCGGATGAGGTCGCCACCGCCATCCGCCGCGCCTTCTATTATGCCGCGCAGGCCGACAAGTTCGACGGCGCGGTGCATTCGACGAAATCGGCGCATGTGACGCTCGCCATGCCGGAGGCGTTCGGCGTGATGGGCGTGGCCTGCCCGGACGACGCGCCGCTCCTGGGGTTCCTGAGCATGATCCTGCCCGCCATCGCCATGGGCAACCGGGTGGTGGCGGTCCCGTCGGCGTCGATGCCCTTGGCCGCGACCGATCTTTATCAGGTCTTCGACACCTCCGACCTGCCGGGGGGCGTGGTCAACATCGTGACCGGGGCGAAAGATGAACTGGCGAAGACCCTTGCGCAGCACGATGACGTTGCCGCGATGTGGTATTGCGGCGGCGATGACGGCGCGAAGATGGTCGAGGCCGAGAGCGCGGGCAATCTCAAGGTCACCTGGACCCTCCCGAATCGCGACTGGCTCGGGACGGACGGACAGGGGCGGGGCTTCCTGTCCCGCGCCACGCAAATCAAGAACATCTGGGTGCCCTACGGCGAGTGATCCGTTGCCGTTGGCCGCGCACTGGGGCAAGGTGCCGGAAAATCGTGAGGGAGGCCCCGCATGGCCCAGTTCCGGCTGCGCAAGATGACTGTCGTCTTCGACGAAATCCACCATGAGGGCGGTCCCGATGCCGAGGTTCCGCGCCTGCGGGGTGCTGTCCTGGCGGTCGTCTCCAACCCCTTCGCGGGGCGCTACGCGCCGGATTTGCAGCCGGCGATGGAGGATCTCAAGCCGCTCGGCACGGCGATGGCGGAGAAGCTGATCGCGGCCCTCGGTGGCAAGGACGGCATCGACGCCTATGGCAAGGGCGCCATCGTCGGTTCGGCGGGGGAACTCGAGCATGGCGCGCTCTGGCATGCGCCGGGGGGGTATGGGATGCGCGACATTCTCGGCAACCCCAAGGCCATCGTGCCCTCGACCAAGAAGGTCGGCGGCATGGGGGCGTCGATCGACCTGCCGCTGACGCATTTCAACGCCGCCTATGTCCGCAGCCATTTCGACGCGATGACGGTGTCGGTGCCGGATGGCCCGCGCCCCGATGAGATCGTCTTTGCGCTGGTCATGGCGAAGGGGCCGCGGGTTCATTCCCGCATGGGCGGGCTGGAGGCATGGCAGATCAAGGGCGAGGACGGGCTGCGCTGATGCGCTGGCTGGCGGCCGCGCTGGTCCTCTGGCCCGCCGCCGCCTACGCCCATGCCTCGGAGCGCATGGTTATCCTGACGCTGCCGACCGGGTGGTACATCCTTGGCGCGGGCGCGGCGGTCGTCCTGACGGTGGCTGTCGGGCTGTTCGTCGGGCGGCTGCCGGCGTTCCGGGCGCATCGGCTGTTCGACCGCCCGGCGCTGTTGCCCCGCAGCGCGACAAGCTGGTTCGGCGCGGCGCTGTTCTGGGCGCTGATCGCGGTCGGCGTCTGGGGCACGCGCGATCCGTTGGAGAACCTCCTGCCGCTGACGATCTGGATTACGCTCTGGGTGGGGCTGACGCTGGCATCCGTCCTCATCGGCAATCTCTGGCGGGATATCGAGCCCTGGACCGGCCCGGTGCGTGCCATCCGACGGCTGATCGGCTGGCAGGGCAGCATCAGTCTCGCCCGCCTCGGCTACCTTCCGGCGGTCGCGGGTTACCTCGCCTTCGCCTGGTTCGAGATCGTCTCGCTCGCGCCGTCCGATCCCTTCGTCCTCGCCCGAGCGGCGGCGGTCTATTACCTGCTGATCCTCGTCATTGCCACCGCCGAAGGCGAGAACTGGCTGACGAAGGGCGAATTCCTAACCGCCTATTTCGCTTTCGTCGCGCGCATCGCGCCGCTCTGGGCGGAGTACGAAACTGGCCGCGTCCGCGTCATGGCCGGTCCGCCGGGGGCGCAGGTTCTGCGGATGGCGCCGCTCTCGCACTCCGCCATCTCCTTCGTGACCGTGATTCTCGCCTCCGTCAGCTTTGACGGGCTGCACGAGACGTTCTGGTGGATGGCCCGCATCGGGATCAACCCATTGGACTATCCGGGCCGTTCCGCCGTCTGGGGCATCAACACGCTGGCGCTTCCCGCCTTCTGGGCCTTGAGCGCCGCGACGATCCTGACCGCGATCCGGCTCGGCCTCCCCGCGGGGACAAGCTTTCGAAGGATGGCGGGACCGATGGTGCTTGCCATCCTCCCTATCGCGGCGGGTTATCACGTCGCGCATTACCTCGTCGCGCTGGTAACGAACGGGCAATATGTCATGGCCGCGCTCAACGATCCCTTCGAGCGCGGCTGGGATTTGTTCGGCCTGCCGGAGCACTGGGTTTCATTCGGCTTCCTCTCCACCCGTCGGGGAACCCTGACGATCTGGCTCGCGCAATTCGCCACGATCCTTGCGGCGCATCTTCTGGCGGTGCTTCTCGGCCTGAAGATCGCCGAACGGTTCGATGGCGGCCACAGCGTGAAAACGCATCTGCCGATGACGCTTCTGATGGTGGGTTACACGGTGTTTGGCCTTTGGCTGCTTTCTTCGGCCACGGCGGGATGAGAAAATCTTGCAATGCGGCACGGATCGTTGTTCCGTGACGGAAGGAAACTAGCGACGCGCGCGGAATCCTCAAAAAACCGCGCCATTCCAACAGCGGAGATGTTTGATGACAAACAAACTGATCACCCCGACTCGCCGTTCCGTTCTCAAAGGCATGGCGGCGGGGGGCGCACTACTCGCGACGGGCGCGACCCCGCGCTTCGTTCAGGCGCAATCGTCCGAACCGATCAAGCTTGGCTTCCAGTTGCACCGCACCGGGATCGGCGCCGCCTATGGCCGCTGGTATGAGCGGACGGCGAGTGCGGCCCTGAAGGTGCTGAACGATGCAGGCGGCATCAACGGCCGCCCGGTGGAGATCGTATTCGAGGATGATGGCACCGATCCGGCGCGCGGTGCCGAGGTCTTCGGCAAGCTCGTCACGCAGGCAAACTGCGATCTGGTTTTCGGCGCGCTCTTTTCCCACGTCGTAGTTGGCACAGCACCGCGTGCGGCTGAACTGATGGTGCCTTATCTCGTCTGCTCGGAGGGGCATCACGTCGCCAGCGGGATGCTGAATCGCTGGACGCTCCAGCCCGGCATCACCGATGTGAAGAGCCAGGTGAAGGCGATGGCACCCTGGGTCACATCGAACCTCGGCAAGAAGGTCACGATGGTCTTTCCAGACTACGCCTTCGGCCACGATCACCGCGATTTCTTCACCGCGGCCGTTGGCGCGGAAGGAGGCGAGGTCATCAAGCAACTGGCAATCCCGCCGACCGAGACCTCTTTCACGCGCTACTTCCCGCAGATCCCGGCCGAGACCGAGGTGCTTTATCACGTCATGGTCGGCCCGGCCGTCCTGACCTTCGTGAAGGAACTGGGCGAATTCTACGGCTCGGGCGACCGGCCGCAGATCTTCGGCTTCATCGACTCGCTCGAGGCGACCGACATTGCCTCGCCCGGCCTCGAATTCCTCGAAGGGACGCATTTCTGGGAAGGCCACAACCGCTTCAAGCAGGACGACGCGAGCGAGGCGGAGAGCTTCTATCGCGCCGCCGTTGGCGTGGACGACAACGGGGCATCGGTCAGCGACGCGGCCGAGGTCTCGACCTATGCCCACATGTTCTCCACCTGGGAGACGCTTTTCACCATCAAGGCCGCGATGGAGGCGGCGGGCTATCAGGGGCCGGGCGACCGGCAGAAATTCGTCGAGTCGCTGGAGGCAATGACGGAGTTCGCCGAGGGCAACGACTATCCGCAGGGCGATCTCAGCTTCAACGGCAAGACCCATCAGGCCTTCGGCCACCAGAACATCTCCAAGGTCGAGGGTGGCAAGCTGATCCGGGTACACCAGACTTCGATCGAGGACGGGAACTACCCCGACGAAGTCGACTACACGACGCAATCGTTCTGACGTGACATGAGGAAACGGGCGGGGTGCGAGCGCCCCGCCCGGACCTTGCATGGATATCGGCTCCATCCTTCTTCTCGCCCTTCTGGAAGGGCTGGTCAGCGCCTCGGTGCTGGCACTGACGGCTTGCGGCCTGTCGCTGGTCTTCGGGATCATGCGGGTGGTCAACGTCGCACACGGCGAGTTCTTCATGCTGGGCGCGGTGCTGGCGTGGGTCGTGGCGCATTGGATGCCGGGGCCGCCCGCGCTCGCCTTCGCGGTGGCGCTGGTGGTCTGCCCGCTGATCGTGGGGGCGATCGCGGCTTTGGCCGACATGCTGGTCCTGAAGCGGCTGAACTATGAGCCCGAAGCGACCATCGTCGCCACCATCGGCCTTCTCTACATCCTGCAGCAGGGTGCCCTGAGCGTCTTCGGCCCGAACGCGCTTCCCGTGCGTGCGCCGTTCGACCTGCGCCTGCAACTGCCGGGGTTCGGCTATTCCGGCTACAAGATCGCGGTGGTCGTGGCGGCGGTTCTACTTTTGCTCGCGCTGTGGCTGATGCTGACGCGGACGCGGATTGGGCTTGTGATGCGCGCGACGCAGATCGACCGCAACACCGCCCGTGCCTTCGGCATCAACGTGGACCGCGTCTATGCCGGGGTTTTCGCGATGGGGGCGGGACTTGCCGCCATTGCCGCCGTCCTGATAGTGCCGATCCAGCAGGCGCATTACCTTATGGGCGGCGATCCACTGCTGCTGTCGTTCTCGGTCGTCATCATCGGCGGGCTTGGGTCGTTGCGTGGCACGATCGTGGCGGCCTTGCTGATCGGCATGGTGGATCAGGTCATCCCGATCTTCCTGCCGGTCGTTTTCCCCGACTACGGCCAGTTCTTCACCCCCACGCTCGCCAAGATCATCGCAACGCTCGTGGTGGCGCTGGTCCTTGTCTTCCGGCCGCAGGGCCTGTTCGGGAAACGACACGCATGACGGGCGGCAGGGCGCTTTTTCTGCATCTCGCGGTGCTCGCGGCGCTTCTCGCGGCCTTGCCTTTGCTATCCGCGTATCACGTGACAAACGTCGCCAAGATCATGGTGCTGGCGATCTATGCGATGGGCTACAACATCGCCTTCGGGTACACGGGCCTACTAAGCCTCGGTCACGCGCTTTTCTTCGGGGCGGGGCTTTATGCTGCCGGGATGGGGATCAGCCAGTTCGGCCTGACCGCCAGCGGCGCGCTGATCGTGGGGCCTGTGGCCGGGTGCCTGATGGCGGTTGGCGTCGGGCTTCTGGCTTTGCGGACGGCGGGCGTGGCCTTCATGATCGTAACGCTGATGTTCGCGCAGGCCGGGTATCTGGCCGTACTCTACTTCGTGAAATACACGCGCGGGGACGAGGGGATCGTCCTCGACCGCGTGGCGCGGGTCCTCGGCGGGATCGACCTTTCCGCCGACACGCCTCGTTATCTTCTGGCATTTGGACTGTTCGCTCTGGCGCTTCTGGCAAACCACGCGCTGGTCCGTTCCCCCTTCGGCCGCGTCATGGTCGCCATGCGCGAGAACGAGGCGCGGAGCCGGATGCTGGGCTACAACCCCTATACGGTGAAGCTGACCGCGCTGGCAGTGTCGGGGCTATACGCCGGCACGGCGGGAGCGGCCTATGCCGTTCTCTTCGGCTATGTCGGGGCGAGCCTTGCGTCTGTCCAGTATTCCATCCTGCCGCTCCTTTACGTCTTGCTCGGCGGCGCGGGGACGGTGCTTGGCCCCTTCCTCGGCGCGCTCCTGATGTTCTTCCTGATCGACTATGCGAGTTCCGCCACCTCGTCCTATCAGTTCATCGTCGGCGCGGCGCTGGTCATCCTCATCCTCTTCGCGCCGAAGGGCATCCTTGGCACGCTCAGGGAACGGGGGCTGAGATGGCTGCCGTGACGGTCCTTCAGGCGCGCGGTCTGACGAAGCATTTCGGCGGGTTGAAAGCGGTCGAAAATGTCGATTTCGCTCTGAACCAAGGCGAGATACATGCGCTGATCGGGCCGAACGGCGCGGGCAAGACGACCTTCGTGGGCCTACTGTCGGGAAGGATCGATGCCGACAGGGGCCGGATCAGCTTCGAGGGCCGCGACATCACGCGGCTGCCGGCCCATGCGCGCGTGCGCCGGGGCGTCGCCTATACGTTCCAGATCACGCAAGTCTATGCGGCACTGACGGTCTTCGACAACGTGGCGCTGGCGGCGCAGAGCCATGGCAGCCATCCGTTGAAGCCAGCTGCGCTGGCGGCGCTCGACCGTGTCGGGCTTGCCGACCGCGCCGATCAGATCGCGGGAACGCTGAGCTACGGACACCAGCGACTTCTTGAGGTCGCAATGGGACTTGCGCTGAAGCCGCGCTTGCTGATCCTCGACGAACCGACGCAAGGTCTGTCGAAGGGCGAGATCGAGGTCTTCAACGGCATCGTCCGGGATGTCGTCCCAGAGGCGACCGTCCTTTTGATCGAACACAACATGGATGTCGTGATGGAGCTTGCGCATCGCATCACCGTGCTGAACTTCGGCGAGGTTCTGGCGACCGGCGCGCCCGCCGAAATCCGCGCCAACAGGGCCGTTCAGTCGGCCTATCTCGGGGGTTGAATGCTGCGGCTTGACGCAATCGAGGCAGGCTACGGCGCGGTGCAGGTCTTGCGCGGGCTTTCCTTCGAGGTCGCGCCGGGCGAGGTGCTGTGCCTGATGGGCCGCAACGGCGCGGGCAAGACGACGGCGCTCCGCGCGATCATGGGGCAGGTGGCTGTCACCGCGGGGACAGTGACGCTGGACGGGGTGTCGATCCACTCACTGCCCGCGCATGAGGTGCCGAAGCAGGGGATCGGCTATGTGCCGCAGGGGCGGCGGCTGTTCGGCGACCTGACCGTCGCCGAGAATATCGAGATCGGTCTGATGACGCGCCACCGTGACGCGCGGGTGCGCGAAAAGGTGCTGACCATCTTCCCGCGTCTGCGCGAGAGGCTTTCGCAGGTTTCGCGGACGCTGTCGGGGGGCGAGCAGCAGATGCTCGCCATCGCCCGCGCCCTCTGTCTTGAGCCGAAGGTGCTGTTGCTCGACGAGCCGACAGAAGGGTTGCAACCTTCGATGATCGCTCTCATCCGCGACACGATGCTTGCGTTGAAGGCAACCGGTGTGGCGACGGTCCTGGTCGAACAGCGCGTTGATGCCGCGCTTTCGGTGGCGGATCGCATCGCGTTCATGGCGGGAGGACAGGTGGCCGAGACGGTGGAAACGGGCGGTCTGACCGACCACGCCCCGCAATTCGCCAGCTATGTGGGCGTCTGAAGCGGTCGTGCCGCATTGCGGGAAGCCCTGTGTCGCGGTATGACCGCAACCCGGACAAGGCGCGAGGTGCGGGATGAAAGCAGCGGATTGCGGCACCATGACAGAGGTGCGGGCCGAGATCGACCGCATCGATACTGCGATTGTCGCCCTTCTGGCCGAACGCGTGACCTATATCGATCGCGCGGCGGCGCTGAAACCCGCGCTCGGTTTGCCCGCGCGAATCGAGGACCGTGTCGAAGAGGTCGTGGCGATGGTTCGCGCCACGGCGATGGGGCGGGGCGTCGACCCCGAACTTGTCGAAGGCCTCTGGCGGCAGATCATCGACTGGTCCATCGCGCGAGAGGAAAAGGTGCTGGGCAAGGGCTGAAGCGGCCTTCGCAATCTGCGCGGTCTGCCGTTAGCTCTGTCGAAACAGACGCAAGCAGTGATGGGCAATCTGAAAATCCTGCCGACCGTCACCGATCGGATCGGGCCGACGGTCGATTTCCTGTCCCTTCACTGCTCCGGCGGCGCAGCCAAAGGACAGAATGTCGTGCTGTTGCCGCCTCCCGGTTCGCCCATGAAGGAAACCCGCGATGCGATGGGGCATCGTGTGGCGGACAATCTCGATGGCTTCTTCGGCGTGCAGGAACCGTCCGACCGTTTTGCCTGCGGCGAAGGGTCAGGCGACGGTCGCCGGGTAACCCGCGCTTTGCAGTGTCGCGGCGAGTGTCCCTGCGGGAAGCGCGCTGTCGATCTTGACCAGATGTGCGTCGAGATCGCAGTCGATCCTGGCGGTTCCATCGACCGCGCCGATGGCGGTTTCGATCGCCTTCCTGCAATGGCCGCAGCTCATGTCGGGTACGTGGAATGTGGTCATGGCAACCTCCGTTTCACGAAAGATTTGGAGTTTCCAGTGCTGGAAGGTCAAGGGGCATGAGGTGAGGGAAATATTTTGGTGTCCACCTTGACCTTCCAGTTGCTGGAAGCCTTATCTCCCGTGGTGGACCGATCCATGCGAGGCACGCCATGACTGCGCCCAGCGACCTGACACTCAACATCGAAGGCATGAGTTGTGCGTCCTGTGTTGGCCGGGTGGAGCGTGCCTTGAGGGCGCTGCCCGGTGTCAGCGACGTGTCCGTCAACCTGGCCTCCGAAACCGCGCGGTTGCATCACGACGCACGGAGCGGGACGGACGATATCTTCGCAACCCTGGAAAAAGCCGGCTATCCCGCGCGCATTGGCGACATGGTGATCCGGATCGACGAGATGACCTGCGCCTCCTGCGTGGGCCGCGTGGAACGCGCATTGAAGGCGGTGCCGGGCGTCCTGTCGGCAGAGGCCAACCTAGCTTCCGAATCCGCGCGTATCCGATACGCCGAAGGCGCGGTCGCGCCGTCTGACTTGCTGCGCGCCTCCGCGGAAGCGGGATATCCCGCACATCTGGCGGATGAGAGCGGGGCCGGGGAGGACACCGCCGCCGAGCGAAAGGATGCTGAATATCGGGGGCTGTTGCGCGCGACCGTCATTGCCGCCGTTCTGGCGGCGCCGGTCTTCGTGATGGAAATGGGAGGGCATTTGTTCCCGCCGTTCCACCACTGGATCGCCCAGAGCATCGGCACCGAGACGAGCTGGATAATCCAGTTCGTCCTGACAACGCTCGTCCTGACCGGACCGGGGCGGCGGTTCTTCCTGAAGGGCCTTCCGGCGCTTCTGCGCGGGGCGCCCGACATGAACAGCCTCGTCGCCGTGGGCACCGCGGCGGCCTATGTGTTTTCAACCATTGTCACCTTCCTGCCGGGTCTCATCCCTGCCGCATCCCGTGCGGTCTATTTCGAGGCCGCCGCCGTCATCGTCGTGCTGATCCTTTTCGGACGGCTGATGGAGGCGCGGGCCAAGGGCCGCACGGGCGCGGCGATCCGGCGGCTGATCGGTCTTCAGCCGCGCACAGCGCGGGTGGAGCGTGATGGCGAGGCGGCGGATGTTCCGCTGGCAGAGCTGAAGCGCGGGGATATGATTCTGGTGCGCCCCGGCGAACGGGTCGCGGCGGATGGCGCGGTCACGCGCGGGGAAAGCTGGGTTGACGAGAGCATGATCACGGGCGAGCCCCTTCCGGTTCACAAGCGCGCGGGCGATCCGGTGACGGGCGGCACGGTAAACGGGCAGGGCGCGATAACATTCCGCGCCGAGAAGGTCGGGCGAGAGACGGCGCTTGCCCAGATCATCCGCATGGTCGAACAGGCGCAGGGGGCGAAGCTGCCAATTCAGGGGCTGGTCGATCGCATCACCCTATGGTTCGTGCCAGCGGTGATGGCGGCGGCTTTGCTCACAGTCGCGGTCTGGCTGATCTTCGGACCGTCGCCGTCGTTGACCCACGCGCTTGTCGCGGGCGTCTCGGTCCTCATCATCGCCTGCCCGTGCGCGATGGGGCTGGCCACGCCGACCTCGATCATGGTCGGCACGGGTCGCGCGGCGGAACTGGGGGTCTTGTTCCGCAAGGGCGATGCGCTTCAGGCACTGCAATCAGTCTCGATCGTTGCCTTCGACAAGACCGGGACGCTGACAGAGGGGCATCCCGAACTGACCGATCTGGTGCCGCTTCGAGGTTTCGACGCGGCGGAGGTTTTGGCCCTCGTTGCCGCCGCTGAAGCGGGGTCGGAGCATCCGCTTTCGCGTGCGGTCCTTGCCGCGGCGACGTCGCGCGGTCTCTCGGTGCCGCGCGCCGAGAAGATGGAGGCCGTGTCAGGATATGGCCTGCGTGCCCGTGTGTCTGGTCATGACATTTCGGTCGGGGCGGAGCGGCTGCTTGTGAAGATCGGCATCGATCCCGCTCCACTCGCCGCGGTCGCAGAGGAACTTTCCGCGAAGGGGCGTACCCCCATCCTGGTCGCCATTGACGGCAAGCCCGCCGCTGTCTTCGCCGCCTCCGATCCGATCAAGCCTTCCGCCCGCCACGCCATCGCGGCCTTGCATGGACTGGGCCTGAAAACTGCGCTTGTCACCGGCGATACCGAAGCTACGGCCCGCGCCATTGCGGCGGAGGCGGGGATCGACAGGGTGATCGCCGGCGTCCTGCCGGGCGGCAAGGTCAAGGCGTTGAGCGATCTGCGCGGCGACAGGGCGGCCCGCATCGCCTTTGTCGGCGACGGGATCAACGATGCCCCGGCCCTTGCATACGCGGATGTGGGCATCGCGATCGGCACCGGCACCGACGTCGCGATCGACACCGCCGATGTGGTCCTGATGTCTGGCGATCCGATGGGTGTGGTCGCGGCTCTGGATCTTTCGCGCCGGACGATGCGCAATATCCGTCAGAACCTTTTCTGGGCGTTCGGCTACAATGTCGCTCTGATCCCGGTGGCGGCGGGGCTGCTTTATCCAGCCTTCGGCATCCTCTTGTCGCCGATGCTCGCCGCCGGGGCGATGGCGATGTCGAGTGTCTTCGTGCTGACGAACGCGCTCCGGCTGCGCTTTGCGGGGCGCGAGGAAAGGATGGCAAGGTGAACATCAAGGAAGTCGCCGAACGGGCGGGGCTGCCGCCCAAGACCATCCGCTATTATGAGGATGTGGGCCTCATCAAGCCGTTGCGCGCGCCGAATGGCTACCGGCGCTTTCGGGAAAGCGACCTGCACAAGCTCGCCTTCCTCGGCCGTGCGCGGTCGCTTGGCTTCAGTCTCGACGAATGCCGCAAGTTGGTAGAGCTTTACGAGGACCGGGGCCGCGCCAGTGCCGATGTGAAGGCGCTCGCGCAGGAGCATCTGAAGGAGATCGCCCGCAAGATAGAAGAGCTGTCGGCGATGCGCCGAACGCTCGCCCATCTCGTCGATTGCTGTGCAGGTGACGGGCGACCGGACTGCCCGATTCTCGACGATCTGGCCTCGGCTGCGCTCACGGCCTAACGTCGCGACGAAATCACGCCCGTTGCGAAGCCGCCCATCCGAAGCTCTCCGAAAAGCCGCTGATACTCGATCTTCGGACAGCGATTCTGGACGACCCGCAGCCCGGCCGCTTCCGCCTTGGCCGCCGCGTCGGGATGTTGCACGCCGATCTGCATCCAGACGGTCTTCAGATCCGGCAGGTGTTCCATCGCTTCATCGACGATGGCGGGTACGGCCTCCGGTCGGCGGAAGATGTCCACCATGTCGACCGCCGCATCCTTGGGAATCGAGGCGAGGTTGGCATAGACCGTTTCGCCCAGAAGCTCGGACCCGGCATGGCCGGGATTTACCGGAATCATCCGGTAACCCTTCAGCTTGAGATAGCGCGCGACGAAATATGACGGGCGCACGGGATTCGGAGACACGCCCACAACCGCGACGACCTGGGTTGTCGTCAGGATTTCGCGCAGAAAGGTGTCGGAATAGGTGATCATGGCGGAACCGTACTGCCAGAAAAAAGCGCCCTGTCCAAGGGACGGGGCGCCAGTTGCGGAACGAGGGACAGTGAAGTGAAGCACGGCGGTTCCGGAGCCGCGCTCCCACTCCATAATCTAGGACTGTAATGGTTCAGTAAAAGATCTGTCTCGCAGATGTGATCGGTCTTTACTTCTGAAGGATGCCGGGCCAGTTGGCGTTCGCCTTCCGGATGTTGCTGCTCATATCCTGCCTCCAGACTGCGCGCACCGTCTCACTGTTGTTGAGGAAGAGTTGTCCATCATGGATGGTGAAGACCTCAGGTTCGGACGACGCGACGGAACCCTCCGCGAGCGCATAGGCACAATAGCCGCCATATTGCGGGGCATAGGCCAGAGGGTTCATCTCGAAGCTTTCCATGTTCCGAGAGTCGGCGAAATACCACATCGCACCGCGCCAGCGCAGCGCATGGGCGGCGGTACCCTGGACCGCGCGGTTCTCGGTGAAGTACGCGACCGGGTCGTAGCCATCTATCGCAAGGCCGTCGGGGGCGAAGACTTCCGGTTCTTCGGCAAGTGCGGGGCGCAGGATTGTACCGGCGACCGGCAAGAGCAGCGCAACCACGAGCAGGGAACGGCGCGTCAGTGTCATCTTGTCCTCTCACAGCGCAGGAACCGACGTACGGGCCGGTCCCGGCGCCCTCCACATGGGCAAGATGCCACCGTTCGGGCGGCTGGCAAAGCCGCCTCCCGCAAGCGTGAACATCTGTGGCAATTGGTGAGGTTTCGTTTCGTCAAAGCCCGCGCTGGCTGGCCGTATAGAGGGCAACCGCCGCCGCGTTTGAAACATTGAGCGAGCCGAAAGCGCCCGTGAACGGGATGCGGACAAGTGTGTCGCAGGTGTCGCGGGTCTTTTCGCGCAGACCCGGACCCTCGGCTCCCATGACAACGCCTACGGGCCGCGTGCCGGTCGCGGCGAGTGCGTCGGCAAGCGTCGTTCCGGCCTCACCGTCGAGGCCGATCAAAACGTAGCCCATGTCCTTCAGTTCGTGCATCGCGTCGGACAGGTTGCCGACGCGAAGATAGGGCTGCCGTTCCAGAGCACCGCTCGCCGTCTTGGCGAGCGCGCCGGTTTCCGGGGCGGAATGGCGGTGCGGCGCGATCACGGCGCGCGCGCCGAAAACTTCGGCCGAGCGCAGGATGGCACCCACATTGTGCGGGTCCGTCACCCGGTCGAGCAGCACGACGAGCGGCAGTCCCTCGCCCGCGATGCAGGTGTCGGCCAAGCTGCCCCAGTGAAGTGGCTTCACCTCGAGCGCCGCGCCTTGATGGACGGATTCCCGGTCCAGCGGCACATGGGTTTCGAACTTGCGCGGATCGACGATCTCGGGCGCCGGACCTTTCGCCAGAACCTCCGCCCCGAGGCGGTCGGCGGCATTCTTGGTCAGGACAAGCCGCAGCTTCTCGCGCGCCGGATTGGCAAGGGCATCGCGCACGGCGTGAAGCCCGAAGAGCCAGACCGTCTCCGCCGCGGCGGCGCGCTTCCCGCGTTCCTTGTCAACCACCCAGGTGGGTTTCTTCATCGTCTGCGTCCTTGCTTCGTGGCCCCGGACAATGCGGCGTGGCGGGCCGCGAGACAAGCCCGGAAGCGGAGGAATTCCTCCTTGACGCGTCGGTGCCCCTTCGGTATTCCGCGCTGGCGTCGGGCGACGTGCTGCAAGGTGCGGCAGCGGACTGTAACTCCGCCGGGGAGACCCACGCCTGGTTCGATTCCAGGGTCGCCCACCATTCACCCCGCATATCATAGCCAGTTATTGCCACTCGCGGTATTGTGCCGTGGTTTCCGCGCCTTGCGGTACACAAGGCCGAGGGTTCGGCGGGATTTGGTCTCTGTAAGGGGCTCGGACGGGCAAACTCCGCGCAAAGTCTCTGCGGGCGGATTTCGCGTGATATCTCTCGGTGAGTTGTGCTGCGGTTCAGGCAGCAGCGAACCCGAGGACCCGGTGCTGGTCGGACCAGTCGAGCGGAAGCTCCGGCAGATCCCGCATGGCCTTTGCCGTGAGCTCGACGGGCTGGTGGCCTTCGAGGATCGCCTGTGCGATGTCCGGTGCGAGCCAGGCGAGGGGCAGGATGCGGCTGACGGCGCCGGGACGGAGCTGCTCCCGCTTGGTGAGTTCGGCAACGGAACCCACCCTGCCTTCGATGAGATCCTGCATCCAGCGTCGCGCATCCGCGACCAGCGCAATGAGGTCCGGATCGCGCAGCGGCACACTAGTGTCCGCCCGCAGCACGATCGGACGGTTTCGCCCGTTACGTAGCAGTTTGATCGGCACCTCGATCGAAGGGGCTGGCACCTCGGATCCTTCAGAATTGTCGAGAAGCGGTGCAAGATTGATTTGAAGGCTGATCAGCCCATCCCGCAGATCTGCGCGATGTAAAACATCCGAAAGGGCTTCGGTGATGTTGGCATCGCGGGGTCCGGATGCCTTTTTCCCCGCTCGCTCCACTGCAGCTGCAATGGCTTCGGGGCGTACATCGGCGGTGACCAGCGCCGATGCCAGCCATGCATGGTCCGTCAGGTACCGCCGTATGGTCTCATGTACGATACTCTCCAAAGGGCCTGCCGGAAGGCGATCGATTATCCGTCTGTCGTCAACGCCCTCCGGCTTCGAAGCATAGTACCAGTAGCGCTTCGACACCCGAACCGATCCGGATCGAACTGTGCGCATCGCATAGCTTGTCCGCATCGGACGGCCGTGCTGGTCGCAGAGGCAACCGTCAAGCCAGCGGCGGGCGGGCCCGCGGCGGCCGGAGTTCGGACCGCCGCCGTTGCCGTTTAGATGCTCCTGCACACACTTCCATGTGGTTTCATCCACGAGGGCAGCATGCTGGCCATCGTAGAGGTCATTCTTGTGACGGACCTTGCCGACATAGGTTGCATTGCGGAGGAGATGATAGAGCGCGCCTGACGAGAATGGCTGCCCACCGGTCACGCGACCGTGCCTGTCGGTCCGGACCTTGCTGACGACCCCGAGCCGATCGAGCCGCCGCCGGAGGGCCGGGACGGAGCCGACCTCCAGATACTCCCGGAAGATTGTCCGAACGGCGTCCGCCTCGTCGGCGTTCACGATGAGCGCCTTGTCCTGTGCCTCATAGCCAAACGGCACCGCGCCGCCCATCCACATACCCTTTCGTTTCGAGGCGGCGACCTTGTCACGGATGCGCTCCGCGGTGACCTCGCGCTCGAACTGGGCGAAGGAAAGAAGCACGTTGAGCGTGAGCCGCCCCATCGACGAGGTCGTGTTGAAGGCCTGGGTCACCGAGACGAAGGAGACACTTGCCGCGTCGAAGATCTCCACCATCTTTGCGAAGTCCGGCAGAGCCCGGGTCAACCGGTCCACCTTGTAGACAACGATCACGTCGAGCCGCCCCGCGCGGACATCTGCAAGCAGCCGCCGCAAACCCGGGCGCTCCATCGACCCGCCGGAGAAGCCGCCATCGTCGTAGCGGTCGGAGAGTTCCGACCAACCCTCGTGCCGTTGACTCAAGATGTACGCGCTGCAGGCCTCCCGCTGTGCGTCAAGCGAGTTGAAGCTCTGCTCCAAGCCCTCCTCCGTGGACTTCCGCGTATAGATCGCGCAGCGCTGCCGGATCATCAACCGTCCTCCCGAAGTCCGAAGAACCTGGGTCCGTTGCGCGGTGTCCCGGTCATCGCACGCGCCGTGGCGGAGAGGGAGGAATAGGGCATACCATTCCAGATCACGTGCCCCGCGGTGACGAGCACCTCGTGGGTCTCCCCGCCCCATGACTTCAAGATCCGGGTGCCGGCTGCAACGGGTGATGCAGAGAGACCGTTGACCGCATCTTCCCCGCGTGCGCCCCCGGTCCTCCGGGTCATCACAGCCTGCCATTGCTGCCGAACCGCTGGCGACTCGCCGCCCTCCTCACTGGCCTGAATGTCCCATGCGAGGACGAGCCGCATGAGCCGTCCCGAGAGTGTGGGGGGCGGGGGCGCTCCCCGCCGCTCCTCCCAGATCCGACGCAACTCAGCGGCCTGCGCCTCGGTCAGCAAGGCAAGATCAATGTCGGGCGCTCTGCGCTGCGCGGGTTTTGGCGCCATGGCTCAGCCCTGCAGCCGGTATGCCTTGCGACCTCCATCCTCCGACAGAACCGCCGGAAAGCCGCGCTGTCGCAACCGCGTCAATGCTGCTCGCGCCGTATGCGGCTGCCACCCCGTGACCTCGGTGAGTTCCGAAATCGTTGCGCCCCGCTTGCGCTCGACCGCCTTCAGCAAAGCACCGAGCTTGCCACCGGGCCGTTCCGGCGCTGCGGACACCTCCGTTGCAACGCTTGCCGTGTCAAAGACAGCAGCCGCACGGCCCACATCGGTCAGGACGTAGGTCGCAGCGTCAGAAGTCTCGTCCCCATCCGGGAAGGTCCGACTTACGAGCCCCTTCGTGAATAGTGCGTCCAGAGCGCGATCGAGGGTCTTCCCGGCGATCCCCTCCGGAGCGGGCAGTAGCGCGCCGTCCGCACGGAATCCTGCGTTCGCGATCAGGATCGCTTGTGTTCTGGTCAGTTGGGTCATTCCCGGTCACTCCAGTAACGGCGGCGCACGATGCACCGCCTGGTACTGACCGAAGGCCCGGGATCCGGGCCGAGCACGCTCCACCCATGTGTCGGCGCTCAGGTGCGACTACCGCTTCCATTGCACCGGTAGTCCAGTGGTTTCTTCAAGAAAGCACGGAACAAATGGGCGGGAAGTGTGAATTCGCTACAAGTGCGAGACAACTGAGCGACGAAGTCGAAAGCCGACATTCATACATCCGTTAAAGGCTTATCCCTTTGACGCCGGTTCATCTACATGTTGATTTGCCCGGTCAGCCCGTGAATTGTTCTTATGGCATTTTGTCGTGGTCACAAGCGTCGTCACTGGTCGGGAAGGTTCCGGACGCGGTCGGTTCGCATGTGTGAACGGGGTGGGGATAAGGTGTGGGGTTGGAGGGTCCTGCCATTTTTTCCCACGCGGTGAACCGGGGCCCAAGGGCAAGGTTGCCTACGGTTTTTGCCGGATACCATACGGTGCCCCGGCTGACCGAGGTGTCCGTGTGCCCTCCTTGCAGATGCAGCATGGCGGCTTCGAAGTGAACGGCGCGCAAATCTTGTTCAGCGATCGCAAGCGGCAACCGCCGCACATGTCACCCGGTCAGGATCGGGCGAAGGGCTTCGCTTTCCTTCAGGACAAAGTCAAAGAAGGCCGAGATACGGGCGGTATGGCGTTGGTCCGGGTGGGTCAGGATGCGCCAGGCGCGGGTCAATTCGGGAACCGGACCGATCACCCGGACCAGATCGGCCTCGGCATCGCCCAGCGACATTGGCAGGGGCGCGACCCCGACACCTGCCTTGGCGGCATAGATCAGACCCAGCACGCTGGTGTTGCGCGCGGCATAGGTCGCACCAGGAGCCACTTCCTTGAACCACGACACGGTGCGATGCTTGCTCATGCTTTCCTCGAACGCGATCAGCGGATGGCAGGCAAGGTCGGCGACCGTGACCGGCGCACCGTGGCGTTCGATATATTGGTGGCTGGCGTAGATCGCCCAGAGCGAATCTGCGATCTTTCGGCCCACCAATATGCTGTCGTCGGTATCGCCAGACCGCAGCGCCACATCCGCCTCACCCTTGGCGAGGTCGACATATTGGTCGCTGAGCACGAACTCGACCTTGAGGCCGGGATTCCTGGCGTGGAACCGGTCCAGAATGCCGGACTGTGTCAGGCGGAAGGCGATCGGTTCGGGACATGTCAGACGGATGATGCCGACAAGGGCACGGCCCAGATCTCGCAGCGTCAGTTCGAAGTCCTGCGCCGAGGCTGCCACGCGTTCGGCATGAGGCAGGATGGCGATGCCCAGTTCGGTCAGCCGGTAGCCCGAGGGTAGCCGCTCCACCAACCGCTGGCCCAGTTGCGCCTCAAGATCGGCGAGCCTGCGCTGCACGGTGGATTGATTGACGCCAAGGACCTTCGCCGCGGCAATGGTGCTGCCCTCCTTGGCGACCGCCAGAAGAAAGCGCAGGCCGTTCCAGTCGAACATCGCACCCTCCGCACATCGTCAGTCTTCACCCCCGCAAATACGCGGCCCCGTTCCGCAACTCTGCGGCTGTATTGATGCCATGAACAAGCATATCTTTTCACCAAGGCGAATAGGGATCGCCGACCCACCAAACTTCGGACAGCCAGAACACCAACAGATCTTGGCGCTGATGCGTCAGGTCAGAGGCTGTCGGCTGCGTCGATCGAAGGGAAAGACCGATGAAAACGCTGATGCTCTTGTCCATGCTTGCGGCCATCGGGGCCCCAAACTGCCCCGTGCTGGCCAACGAAGCGAAAATGGTAAAACCCAACCTCGTGTTGCAGGAAATTGTCCAGGGGCTGCCGCAGGACAACGAAAGTGAAATCCGGGTGATGACGGCGACGTTCCCCGCGGGAAGCACAACGCCACTGCACACCCATGACTTTCCCGTGACGGTCTATGTGATCGAAGGCGCATTCACGGTCGAGATGGTTGGCCAGGCGCCGATCACGGTCGGTGCCGGCGAAGCCATCGTCGAACCACCAAATACTGTCATGACGGGTATAAGCCGTTTGGCGACCGAGGACACGAAGGTCGTGGTGTTCTACGTGAGCGCCGCAGGCGCACCTTTCCTCAACCCCTCGGAGTAGAGGCGTGAACGGCCCCCGGCGTTGAAGGCGCTTCGGGATGCGTTCCTTGCAAGAAGGGAAATGTTCGATGATTGCCGACAGCAAGATGGACCCGGAGGGGTTCAAGCAGGCTACGCGCGTCCAGTGGGACAAGGCGGCTGCGGGATGGGACCGGCACACCCCCAAGATCCGCGACTGGCTGCGCGTTCCCACCGATGCGATGCTGGAGATGGCGGGGATAAGTCTTGGGCAGACCGTGCTCGACGTGGCCGCTGGTGCTGGTGATCAGACGCTGGACATCGCGGTCCGGGTCGGGGCAGATGGCAAAGTCGTCGCGACCGACATCTCGGAGGGCATTCTGAACCATGCCTTTCGCAATGCTGTCCGGGCCGGCCACGCCAATGTGCACATCCATCCCGCCGATGCCGAAGACCTTGGCCTGGATGATGCGACATTCGACGCCGCAGTCTGTCGTCTGGGGCTGATGTTCCTGCCCGATCCGCTGGCCGGTCTGACCGAAATCCATCGCGTTTTGAAACCGGGCGGGCGGTTCTGCGGCATGGTCTTTGCCGGGCCGGACATGAACCCCTGCCTGCGTATCCTGATGTCCACAGCGATGCGGCACGCAGGGCTTGCGCCGCGCGATCCGTTTCAGCCCGGCGGCCTTGTCAGCCTTGGCAAACCAGGTCTGATGGATGACCTCATGCAGCGGGCAGGCTTCCGGTCGGTCGCCACGACGCGGATGGAGGTGGCGTTCAGGCTGCCCACGACGGCGGACTATCTGGCATTCATCCGCGATTCTGCTGGACCCGTCCTTCAAATCCTGGCTCCTCTGGATGACGCCACCCGCACGGCGGCCTGGGCGGACATCGCGGCGCAGCTCGACGCCTATCAGGCGCAAGACAGCTGGACCGGGCCGAACACCGTGCTGCTGACCGCAGGGCGGAAGTGATGGACAGGGCTGTCGCGATTGGCGCGGATCGGAAGGGCGTCGTGTCGAAACGTGCGGTCCTTGCCGTCCTTTTGGCTGGCGCGTTCGCCGCAGGGCTGATGCTGCCAACCCTGCTGGACTCCGAGCATCCGGTGATGAGCGAGGCCTGGGTGCGCGGCACCGTCACGGCTCTGGGCATGGCGGGCCCACTCGCGCTGATCGGGTTGATGGTGCTGGCCATCGTCGCGAGCCCGATCCCCAGCGGCCCCATCGCGGTGGCAGCGGGCGCGCTTTATGGCACACTCTGGGGCGGGGCCTTCGTCGTGACCGGCGCTCTTCTCGGTGCCTTCGCAGCCTTTGGTGCGGCACGCTATCTGGGATTCGACGCCGTGCGGCGATCCACGAATCCGGTCCTGAAGTATATCGCGGCGCCCCGGTCGCAGATCAGCCTGATGCTGATCGTGTTCGGTTCTCGCCTGATCCCCTTCATCTCTTTCGACGCGGTCAGCTACGCGGCCGGAATCACCTGCCTGTCGTTCGGCCGGTTCGCGCTGGCGACATTCCTGGGCGTCTTGCCGATCTGCTTTGCGCTGGCGGCAATGGGCGCGGGCATTTCGGATAGTGGCGCGGACTGGATGTGGATAGTGCTTCTGGGTGGCGGCATCACCTTGCTGCCGTTTGTTGGAAAGTGGGTTTGGGACAGGGTCTGAACCGGGATCGTCGGGAACTCCCCGACCTGCACAGGCAAGAAGAACGGTCCCGAAAGCTGACAGCCTAAGGTCGTTCAGTCTTTATCTGTTGCGACTCATCTTGATTGCCGTACAGAGACACGTCGGCGGTAAGCCGCCACTGGGGGTGTGAGCAGCCCCGAAGCTCAATCCAAGAAAGCTGCCGTTGGAGTATAACCATTGATGGCATAACTGGCTGGGCGCGACGCAACCCCGATCTTGCCGGGATCGTCGCCGTCGTAGTGTGATCAGAGTG
>CAWKBV010000004.1:0-2500 GCA_963847935.1 uncultured Alphaproteobacteria bacterium
GCGCAAGATACTGGACATATTGGTCGACGATTAATGGCAGTGAATGGAACGAAATCGCCCCATAAGGAAGCCAACCGCCTGTCCACGATGCTTCGCATGGCGCTCGGCGAGGATCGCTTTCCGATCGACGTGCCGCAGCTCGCGCTGGAAGTCTCGAAGAACAACGAAGATCCCATCGAGAAAGTGTTTGGGGGCTATCGCGGCCGCGAACGTTTCACAGCTGCCCACGAGGTTGGCCACTACATGTTGCACCGCCCTAAGCTGGGTAGGGTCGACTAGCCGAGTTCGTGCTCATGACCGAAGAGCGGCCGAAACTGGAGGTCGTCGCGGTCGATGTTCGAGAACTTGCCTCCGGCCGCGGGATCTCGGCCGGTATCGATGTGATGATCCCGATCGATCGGCACTGGAAGCAACGCTCATCGCTGGCACCGATTTACGAAGCGGTATGAAGGACTTCGGCCCCTCTTGCTTCCACAGTGCTTCCACGGGTGTTGGAAGCACAAACGCCGCCCCGGAGGGCGGCGATTAAGCGTTTGATAATGTTTGTATAATTTTGGTTGCGGGGGTAGGATTTGAACCTACGACCTTCAGGTTATGAGCCTGACGAGCTACCGGGCTGCTCCACCCCGCGCCAATTCCGGCCCAAAACAATCGCATATTGTATAGGACCACATCGTCGAGAGATACATTGTGTTTCTTACTAGGTTTGGCGGCGACCTACTCTCCCACATCTTGAGATGCAGTACCATTGGCGCGACGGCACTTAACGGCCGAGTTCGAGATGGGATCGGGTGTTTTGCTCGTGCTATGACCACCAAACCGAGAAAGAAACACTACAATCAACGCCGAATTCTTCGGAATTCGCATGCGTCCAAGTTCGCTTTGTCCAAAGAAGTCTGGCTTCTGCTGGATCAAATCAAGCCTATCGAGCAATTAGTACCGGTCAACTGAACGCATTGCTGCGCTTACATCTCCGGCCTATCGACGTGGTGGTCTTCCACGGCTCTCAAGGGATACCTTGTTTTGAGGGGGGCTTCCCGCTTAGATGCCTTCAGCGGTTATCCTGTCCGTTCATAGCTACCCAGCACTGCCGTTGGCACGACAACTGGTCCACCAGTGGAACGTTCACCCCGGTCCTCTCGTACTAGGGGCAACTCCTCTCAAGTATCCTACACCCACGGCAGATAGGGACCGAACTGTCTCACGACGTTCTAAACCCAGCTCACGTACCTCTTTAAATGGCGAACAGCCATACCCTTGGGACCTGCTCCAGCCCCAGGATGAGATGAGCCGACATCGAGGTGCCAAACGGTGCCGTCGATATGGACTCTTGGGCACCATCAGCCTGTTATCCCCAGCGTACCTTTTATCCGTTGAGCGATGGCCCTCCCACTTGGGACCACCGGATCACTATGGCCGTCTTTCGACTCTGCTCGACTTGTCAGTCTCGCAGTCAGGCTGGCTTCTGCCATTGCACTCAACGAGCGATTTCCGACCGCTCTGAGCCAACCTTCGCGCGCCTCCGTTACTCTTTAGGAGGCGACCGCCCCAGTCAAACTACCCACCACGCAGGGTCCCGGATCCGGATAACGGACCGCGGTTAGACATCAAGAGTGCGAAGGGTGGTATCTCAAGGGAGGCTCCACGAGAACTGGCGTTCCCGCTTCAAAGCCTACCACCTATCCTGCACATCACAGTCCTGATGCCAGTGCGAAGCTATAGTAAAGGTGCATGGGGTCTTTCCGTCTAACCGCGGGAAGTGTGCATCTTGACACACAGTTCAATTTCGCTGAGTCCACATTTGAGACAGCGGGGAGATCGTTACGCCATTCGTGCAGGTCGGAACTTACCCGACAAGGAATTTCGCTACCTTAGGACCGTTATAGTTACGGCCGCCGTTTACTGGGGCTTCAATTCGGAGCTTGCACCCCTCCTTTTAACCTTCCAGCACCGGGCAGGCGTCAGACTGTATACGTCGCCTTACGGCTTCGCACAGCCCTGTGTTTTAAGTAAACAGTCGCCACCCCCTGGTTTGTGCCCCCCGCCCATAGTTGCCTACAGACGGGGCTCCCTTCTCGCGAACTTACGGGAGCATTTTGCCGAGTTCCTTAAATGTGGTTCTCTCAAGCGCCTTGGTATTCTCTACCAGTCCACCTGTGTCGGTTTAGGGTACGATCTAATGGAGGGCTATTTCCAGGAACCTCTAAGCAGCCCACCCAATCCGTTAAGGGCAAACTACCGTCGAGATCCGTCACATCCTCCTGGCCCAGGAATATTAACCTGGTTCCCATCGACTACGCCTTTCGGCCTCGCCTTAGGGGTCGGCTTACCCTGCTCAGATTAGCTTTAAGCAGGAACCCTTGGACTTTCGGCGACAGGGTCTCTCACCCTGTTTGTCGCTACTCATGTCAACATTCTCGCTTCTGATCACTCCACCGGATGCCTTACAGCCCGGCTTCACAGTAAGCACCACTCCGATCGGAACCCTCCCGAAGGAAGG